>NZ_QJUJ01000001.1:0-1089105 GCF_004327275.1 Phytopseudomonas daroniae | reverse complement strand
CGGCCATGCGCAAGCTGCTGTGCATTGCTTACGGAGTGCTTAAATCAGGTAATCCCTTCGACCCTAAATTGGCTGTTGCGAAGTGAGATTCAAGACGGTATCTACGTCATGAAGCCCACCAAATCGAATGTCCGCTTTCGCCTTATCACTGCCACGATCAGACGTAAATCTCGGGACTTTCTAACGCCGTCGAGAATCGACGTAATAGCTCAGCTGTTGGCGCGGGTTCAGGTATTCGCGGGCTTGCGGTGGCAGTTGCGAAGCACGCAAGCTGCTGGCGATGCTCAGCGCCGGTTCCCGTGCCAGGTCGATGATCAGCGTTTCTTCCTTGGGCGCATGGGGCGTGTCCTTTCCATCGGAGCCGGTGTTGTGCTGACCGGCCGTATAGGACTACTGCGGTGCTCAGGCTGGCAGGCACACTCCGGTTCCGCCCAGGCCGCAATAGCCTTCCGGATTCTTCGCCAGGTACTGCTGGTGGTAGGCCTCGGCGTAATAGAAGGGCGGTGCCGGGGCGATTTCCGTGGTGATCTCGCCAAAGCCGGATTTCTCCAGTTCGTTCTGGAACTGCGCCTGACTACGGCGGGCAATCTCGAGCTGCTGTTCATCCGTGCAGTAGATGGCCGAGCGGTACTGGCTGCCGATGTCGTTGCCCTGACGCATACCCTGAGTCGGGTTGTGCACTTCCCAGAACACCTTGAGCAGCTCTTCATAGCTGGTTTGTTGCGGGTCGAACACGACCAGCACCACCTCGGCATGGCCCGTCAGGCCTGAGCAGGTTTCCTCGTAGGTCGGGTTGGGTGTGTGACCACCGGCATAGCCCACGGCGGTCGTCCACACACCAGGCTGCTGCCAGAAGCGGCGCTCGGCGCCCCAGAAACAACCCAGCCCGAACAGCGCGGTCTGCAGGCCCGCGGGGAATGGGCTCTGCAGCGGGTTGCCGTTGATGTAATGGGCTTCGGGCACCGAAATCGGCGTATCGCGACCAGGCAAAGCCTGTTCGGCACTGGGCAGTTCGAGTTTGTGAGCGAGAATTTGCGAGCGTAAGACCATGGGGCATGTTCTCCGAATCGTTGTTTTGGGTAGACCGCGGCGTCTGCTGGATGTGCCGTTCAGCGTGTGGGGCGCCGCGGGTAGCGCTTCAGGCTTTCTACCAGATCGCGTCCCGCTATGGGACGGTCGAACAGGTAGCCCTGGCCGATATCGCAGTGCTGACGGCGCAGGAAGTTCAACTGGGCCGGGGTTTCGATACCTTCGGCGACCACCTTGAGCTTGAGGTTGTGAGCCATGGCGATCACCGCTGAGGTGATTTCCATGTCGTCCTGATTTTCCGGAATGTCCTTGATGAAGCTGCGGTCGATCTTGATCACGTCGATCGGGAATTTCTTCAGGTAGCTGAGCGACGAGTAGCCGGTGCCGAAGTCGTCCATGGCCAGAGTCAGGCCCAGTTGTTTCAAGCGGCTTAGCTGGCTGCGCGTGTCTTCGGTGGCTTCCAGCAGCAGGCCTTCGGTGAGCTCCAGTTCGAGCATCTGTGGCGGCAATTGCTCCTCGTCGAGGATGGCGGCGATCGAACCGACCAGATCCGGGTCGCTGAACTGCTTGGGCGACAGGTTGATCGCCACCTGCAGGTTGCCCAGCCCCACGGCGGTGAGCTGCTTGCTCATGCGGCAGGCCTGGCGCACCACCCATTTGCCGATGGGAATGATCAAGCCGGTTTCTTCGGCCACGCTGATGAACTGATCCGGGCGGATCATGCCTTTTTCCGGGTGTTGCCAGCGCAGCAAGGCTTCCACGCCCAGCAACTGCCCGGTTTTCAGGCAAAGCTTGGGCTGATAGAACACTTCCAGTTCGTTCTGCGTCAGGGCGCGGCGCAGGTTGTTTTCCACGAACAGCTTGTAGTTGGCTTCGGCATTGAGAACGTCGGTGAACACCTGCAACTGATGCTTGCCGTTGGCCTTGGCTTTGTGCAACGCCAGGCCGGCATGTTTCATCAGCGTCTGTGGATCCTCGCCGTGTTCGGGCGAACAGGCCAGGCCTACGGATCCCGTGAGGTTGATCAACTGGTTATCGACGAACAACGGTTTGTCCAGGGTTTCCAGCACCTGCTGAGCGATGAGCTGACCCCGCTCGCTTTGGCAGTTGTCGAGCAGGATGGCGAATTCGTTGCTGGCGAAGCGCGCCAGGGTGCCTTCGCCGCTGAAGCTGTTGCGCAGGCGTTTGGCCAGGCTTACCAGCAACTTGTCGCCGGTCTGGTGGCCGAGGGTATCGTTGATGCGCTTGAAGTTATCGATGTCGACCAGCAGCAGGCTGACCGGAGAGCCGCCGCTGCTGGCGAAGCGTTTTTCCAGGGCGCGGATGAAGGCGTAGCGGTTACCCAGACCCGTGAGGTTATCGCTGTAGGCCAGGCGCTCGATGCGCTGTTGGGACTGCTTGGTTACGGTGATGTCTTCGTAGATGCCGATGTAATGGGTCAGGGTGCCGTCGTCCGCATGCACCTTGGAAATCGAGAACTGCCCCCAGTAGGGTTCCAGGTTCTTGCGCCGGCTCTTGAACTCGCCCTGCCAGCTGTTCTGTTCGGCCAGCCCGGAGGTGCTGTCGAATAGCAGATCACTGAGATTTTCCAGGGCTGGCAGCTCGGCGAGCTGACGGCCCTGCACCTCGTCGGCGCTGTACTGGGTAATCGCTGTGAAACTCGGGTTGACGTACTCCACCATGCCGTCGCGATTGAGCAGGATGAAGGCGCTGGCGCTCTGCTCTACGGCGCGCTGGAACAGATACAGGGCACTGGTGGTGTTGCGACGCTCCTGATTGCTCAGCACGTTGGCATATTGATCCGCCAGCTCGCCGGCGAAAGCTATTTCGTCCGCCTGCCAGATACGTGGCCCGCCGGTATGTTCCAGGCAGAGCACGGCGACCAGTTCACCGCCGACACGGATACTGGCATCGAGTATGGCGGTGATCGCTTCGGGGCGCAGATAGTCATCGCGCAGCTCACGGGTACGCGGGTCGTTTTCGGCGTCATGGGCATTCAGCGAGCGACTTTCCTTCAGGGCGCGAAGGTAGTTCGGATAACGACGCCCATCGATCGGCAACGGTATTTCGTAGTGATTCTGATCCAGCAGGTAAAGTGCCACGGGATCGAGGGTATCGCCATTGATATGCCAGATGCCGGCTCGGGCGACCCTGTAGATCTCACAGGCGCTACGGGTGATCAGCTCGGCCGCTTCACGTGTCGGGTCGCTGCCCTGATAGCGTTGGCTGGCCAGGCGCACGATGAGTTGTTGCTGGGCGAGAGAACGTAATTGATGCTGCTGTAGCTCAGCCTGGCTTCGCTGGAAGTGCTCCAGCGAGTCCAGAGCCTCGGTAGGCACTTGTGGCTCAGCCGTGGAGAGATCCGCGTTGTCGTCGCCGATGATCATCAGGTAGCCGCGCAGCAGATGCCGTCCGCGCTGCCTGAACGGCTCGCCGAGCTCCATCAACCTCAGCGGGCCTTGAGGTGTATGCAGGGTGTAGCGCACCAGGTAGTGAGCACTTTCCGACAATTGTTGCTGAATGGCATCGTGCAGGCGGTAGCGCGTTTCCGGCTCCATCAGGCTGGCGTAGGGGGTTTCCACCAGCGTGCAGAGATCACTGGCAGAAATCCCGAACTGCTTTTCGCAGGACGCGT
The DNA here is from genome assembly GCF_004327275.1 of Phytopseudomonas daroniae. Classification (NCBI taxonomy): domain Bacteria; kingdom Pseudomonadati; phylum Pseudomonadota; class Gammaproteobacteria; order Pseudomonadales; family Pseudomonadaceae; genus Phytopseudomonas; species Phytopseudomonas daroniae. Next base: position 1,085,441 of record NZ_QJUJ01000001.1, on the reverse strand, counting down.
CGAGAAACAGCAGAAGCCAGTTCGCTTCGTTCATCCGCTCGAAACGCATCATGCCGAGCCGGGAAGGCACAGGCAGTTGCGTCACGACCTCGGCCGTTACACGGCTCGCGGTATCGGGATGGCTTTTCATCGAATGGCTGTATCCATCTGCTGGCGCAGGCAACGCCTGGCCTTTTCACTATAGCGCTAACGAGGGGTGTTGCCGCATCTCCCTGGCCGCTGCGAGGCGGTAATGGCGCCTAGGTTGCACCATGGTGTGACGGCTGACAAGAAATCTAGTGGCATTGTGATGTCTTTCTTTTAACGTGCTGATTTTAAATAAATAATTATTTTATTTTGATGACTATCAAGCTTGTTCTGGCGTCTTCGAGCGCGGCGGTTACCGTGAAAACAGGCAAAAAAAACCCCGCCTGATCGGGCGGGGTCGAGGGTACGAGCGTGGCGCTCGAAAATGGTTCGTCTACAGCAGCATGGTGCGGATATCGGTCAGTACATCGCCCAGGCGCTTGGTGAAGCGTGCGGCGGCTGCACCATTGATCACGCGGTGATCGTAGGACAGCGACAGCGGCAGCATCAGCTTGGGCTGGAAGGCCTTGCCATCCCATACCGGCTGGATGGTTGCCTTGCTGACACCGAGGATCGCCACTTCCGGTGCGTTGACGATCGGCGTGAAGCCGGTGCCGCCAATGTGACCGAGGCTGGAGATGGTGAAGCAGGCGCCCTGCATGTCGTCGGCGGAGAGCTTCTTGTTGCGCGCTTTTTCCGCCAGTGCGGCGGCTTCGGCAGCCAGTTGCAGCAGGCTCTTCTGGTCGACGTTCTTGATCACCGGCACCAGCAGGCCATCCGGAGTATCGACGGCGAAGCCGATGTGCACGTATTTCTTGCGGATCACGGCCTTGCCGCTCGGAGCCAGCGAACTGTTGAAGTCCGGCAGTTCCTTGAGCAGGTAAGCGCAGGCCTTGAGCAACAGCGGCAGAACGGTCAGCTTGACGCCGGCTTTCTCGGCGACGGCCTTCTGGGCGACGCGGAAAGCTTCCAGCTCGGTGATGTCTGCCGAGTCGAACTGCGTCACGTGCGGCACGTTCAGCCAGCTGCGGTGCAGGTTGGCAGCACCGACCTGCATCAGGCGGGTCATCGGTACTTCTTCGATTTCACCGAACTTGCTGAAATCGATGGTCGGGATCGGCGGAATGCCTGCACCGCCGGTAGCGCCAGCCGTTGCTGCGGCAGGAGCCGATTTGGCCTTCTGCAGCTCGGCCTTGACGTAGACCTGCACGTCTTCCTTGAGGATGCGACCTTTCGGGCCGGTACCGGCCACGGCGCTCAGCTCGACGCCGAACTCGCGGGCCAGCTGACGCACGGCCGGGCCGGCGTGCACTTTGCTGCCGTCACGGCTTGGCGTGGCCGCTGGAGCGGCCTGCGGTGCAGCCTTGGCGGGTGCCGAACCCTGGACGTTGGCCGCTTTGGTCTGTTCCGGGGCGGCAGCTGGAGCCTGAGCGGCGGCCGCGGGTTTGGCGGCTGCCTTGCCCTGGACTTTCAGCACCAGGATCAGGTCGCCGGTCTTGGCCTGATCACCGACCTTGATGGCGATGCTCTCGATAACCCCAGCCTTGGGTGCTGGAATCTCCATGCTGGCCTTGGCCGATTCCAGCACGATCAGCGACTGTTCGGTTTCGACGCTGTCGCCAACCTTGACCAGCACTTCGATCACGCCAGCAGCGTCGTCGCCGATGTCCGGAATACGCACTTCTTCACTGCTTTCGCCAGCCGGCTCTTCGGCAGCCGCAGGAGCGGCGGCTTCGGCAGGGGCAGCAGCACTTGGTGCGGCAGCCGGAGCGCTGGCAGCCTGCTTCGGCTGTGCGCCAGCAGCGCCTTTGAGTATCAGGATCAGGTCGCCGGTACCGACTTCGTCACCAACCTTGATCGACACGCTCTCCACCACGCCTGCGGCGGGCGAGGGGATTTCCATGCTGGCCTTGTCGGACTCGAGGGTGATCAGCGATTGATCGGCCTCGATGGTGTCGCCCGGCTTGACCGACACTTCGATCACGCTGGCCTTGGCGCTGGAACCGATGTCCGGCACCTTGACTTCCTGAGGCTCGGCACTGCCCGCCGACTGAGCCTGTGGCTCGGCGGCTTGCTGCGCTGCAGCGGCAGGTTCTGCCTGGGCAGGCGCCTGCTCTTGCTTGGCCGGAGCGGCCTCGGCATCGCCTTCCACGTCCAGTTCGAGCAGTTCGTCGCCTTCTTTCAGGTTATCGCCCAGCTTGACTTTCAGGCTCTTGACGACGCCGGCCTTGGGGGCCGGAATCTCCATGCTGGCCTTGTCCGACTCGAGGGTCAGCAGGCTTTGATCGGCCTCGATGCGGTCGCCAACCTTGACGAACAACTCGATGACTTCACCCTCACCACCGCCGATGTCGGGTACGCGAATCAATTCACTCACAATGCGTCTCCTTAGCAGTCCAGAGGGTTACGTTTTTCGGGATCGATACCGAACTTGACGATGGCCTCGGCCACGACTTTACGTTCGATCTCACCACGATCGGCCAGCGCTTCGAGCGCAGCCAGGACGACCCAGCGGCGATCCACTTCGAAGAAATCGCGCAGTTTGCGGCGGCTGTCGCTGCGGCCGTAACCGTCGGTGCCCAGCACCTTGTATTCCTTGACCGGTACCCACTGACGAATCTGCTCGGCGAACAGCTTCATGTAGTCGGTGCTCGCCACAACCGGGCCTTTGCGGCCGTTCAGGCACTGTTCGACATAGCTCTGCTTGGGCTCGTCGCCTGGGTGCAGGCGGTTGCTGCGTTCCACGGCCAGGCCGTCACGGCGCAGTTCGTTGAAGCTGGTAACGCTCCATACGTCGGCGCCGATGTTGTAATCGTTGCGCAGGATCTTCGCCGCTTCGCGAACTTCGTTGAGGATGGTGCCGCAGCCCAGCAGTTGTACGTGGTGGGCGGCTTCCTTCTTGTCCTCTTCGAGCAGGTACATGCCCTTGATGATGCCTTCTTCGACACCTTCCGGCATGGCGGGCTGCTGGTAGTTCTCGTTCATCACGGTGATGTAGTAATAAACGTTTTCCTGCAGGGTCATCATCCGGTGCGTGCCTTCGCGCACGATCACCGCCAGCTCGTAGGCATAGGTCGGATCGTAGCTGCGCACGTTGGGGATGGTGCTGGCGAGGATGTGGCTGTGGCCGTCCTCGTGCTGCAGGCCTTCACCGTTCAGCGTGGTGCGGCCGGAAGTGCCGCCCAGCAGGAAGCCGCGGGTCTGGCCGTCGCCAGCTGCCCAGGCCAGGTCACCGATACGCTGGAAGCCGAACATCGAGTAGAAGATGTAGACCGGCAGCATCGGTGTGTTGTAGTTGCTGTAGGCGGTACCGGCAGCGATGAAGGAGGAGAACGCACCGGCCTCGTTGAGGCCTTCCTGGAGGATCTGGCCGTCCTTCTCTTCGCGGTAGTACATCACCTGGTCGCGGTCGACCGGCTCGTACAGCTGGCCGACAGGCGAGTAGATACCCAACTGGCGGAACATGCCTTCCATACCGAAGGTACGGGCTTCGTCAGCGAGGATCGGGACGATACGCTTGCCCAGCTCCTTGTCCTTGACCAGCGACGCAAGGATGCGGCCGAACGCCATGGTGGTGGAAATTTCGCGGTCGCCGGAGCCGTCCAGAACAGCCTTGAGGGTGTCCAGCGGCGGGGTCGGGATGCTGATGGTGCCGCGGTTGCGCTGCGGCAGGTGGCCACCGAGCTTCTCGCGGCATTTGCGCAGGTACTTCATTTCCGCGCTGTCTTCGGCCGGACGGTAGAACGGCAGTTCTTCCAGCTGCGAATCGTTCAGCGGGATGTCGAAGCGATCGCGGAATTTCTTCAGCGACTCGATATCGACCTTCTTGGTGTTGTGCGCGGTATTCTTCGCTTCGCCGGCACCGGTGCCATAGCCCTTGATGGTCTTGGCCAGGATGACGGTCGGCTGACCCTTGTGGTTGACCGCCTGATGGTAGGCCGCATAGACCTTGTAGGGGTCGTGGCCGCCGCGGTTGAGATTGAAGATCTCCTCGTCGGAGAGCTTCTCGACGCGCTTGAGCAGCTCCGGGTCGGCACCGAAGAAGTGCTGGCGCACGTAGGCGCCGTCCTTGGCCTTGTAGTTCTGGTACTCGCCGTCGATGGCCTGATCCATGCGACGCTGCATGCGGCCGTCTTCGTCCTGGGCGAATAGCGGATCCCACATGCGGCCCCAGATGACCTTGTTGACGTTCCAGTTGGCACCGCGGAAGTTGCCTTCCAGTTCCTGGATGATCTTGCTGTTACCGCGCACCGGGCCGTCGAGGCGCTGCAGGTTGCAGTTGATGACGAAGATCAGGTTGTCGAGGTTTTCGCGGCCGGCCAGGGAGATGGCGCCCAGGGTTTCCGGCTCGTCGCACTCGCCGTCGCCGATGAAACACCAGACCTTCTGTTTGCCGGCCGGGATGAAGCCGCGGTTTTCCAGGTACTTCATGAAGCGTGCCTGGTAGATCGCGGTGATCGGGCCCAGGCCCATGGAAACGGTGGGGAACTGCCAGAAGTCCGGCATCAGGTGCGGGTGCGGGTAGGACGACAGGCCGCCACCGTCCACTTCCTGACGGAACTTGAGCATCTGCTCTTCGCTCAGGCGGCCTTCCAGGAAGGCGCGTGCGTAGATGCCGGGAGAGGCGTGGCCCTGATAGTAGATCAGGTCGCCGCCGTGCTCGTCGGTCGGAGCCTGGAAGAAGTAGTTGAAGCCGATGTCGTAGAGGGTCGCACTGGAGGCGAAGGTGGAGATGTGGCCACCCAGATCCGGATCCTGCATGTTGGCGCGCATCACCATGGCCAGGGCGTTCCAGCGAACGATCGAGCGGATGCGGCGTTCCATGAACAGGTCGCCCGGCATGCGCGCTTCGCGGGTTACCGGGATGGTGTTGCGATAGGGTGTGGTGATCGAATAGGGCAACTGCGTGCCGCTACGAGTGGCCAACTCACCCAGGCGCGTCATCAGATAGTGGGCACGGTCTTCGCCTTCCTTGTCGAGGACGGATTCCAGCGCGTCCAGCCATTCCTGGGTTTCGATTGGATCGAGGTCTTGCATGGCTTGCTCCAGAGCGGAAAGGCTTCCAGAATCGGAAGCCAGGATGCGTGGCCGGCTTTTTGAGCGGGCACATTAATTCTTGGATATACCGGTTGGGTAGATCCGGCTTCGTGTAGTTTTACTACATTTCGCTGGCGATTTCAGCTCTTACGATTGATTCATTAGCAGCAAAACTACAATCAAATCAGGCGTGAGCCATACGCGGCGAGCCTTCGCAGGGCTTCGTCGGTTTTCCAACAGGCTCAGTAGCCCGCCGAAAAGGATAGACCATGAGCTTGCCCGCGCTCGTCTCTTTGCCTGCCATCCTCATGCCACTGGCCCAGCGCGCCGAACAGTCGCTGACTCAGACCTTCAGTGAATTGTCTCCCCAGGCCGCCACCGGCTTCGCTGCCTGGCCGCCGCTGCGCAAGGAGCATTTGCAACGGGTGACGGCCGCGAGCGACTTCGTGACGCAGCAGGGGCTACGCGACCCGCAAATGCTGCTCGACCTGGCCGACAGTGGCGAGCTGGAGCGCCGCCTGGCAGCCGGTGAGTTGCGCGGGCAGCTTGCAAGACAGCTGAGCGAATGTGCTGACGAGAATGCCCTGGCGCGCAGTCTGCGGCGCTTTCGCAATCGCCAGCAGTTGCGCATCATCTGGCGCGATATCAGTCGTCAGGCGGATCTGGTGGAGACGTGCCGCGATTTATCCGACCTGGCCGATGCCTGCATCGATCTGGCCTATCAATGGCTCTATCCCAAGCACTGCGAGCAGTTCGGCACGCCGGTCGGGCACCGCACTGGCGAGCCGCAGCATATGGTCATCCTTGGCATGGGCAAGCTTGGTGCCCATGAGCTGAACCTGTCGTCGGATATCGATCTGATCTTCGGCTATCCGGAAGGCGGCGAAACCCAGGGGGTCAAGCGGCCGCTGGATAACCAGGAGTTCTTCATCCGCCTGGGCCAGAAGCTGATCAAGGCGCTGGACGCCATCACCGTCGACGGCTTCGTGTTCCGCACCGACATGCGCCTGCGCCCTTATGGTTCTTCCGGTGCGCTGGTGTTCAGTTTCAACGCGCTGGAGCAGTACTACCAGGATCAGGGTCGCGACTGGGAGCGCTACGCGATGATCAAGGCGCGGGTGGTCGGCGGTGACCAGGAGGCCGGCGCGCAATTGCTGGAGATGTTGCGCCCGTTCGTCTATCGCCGTTATCTGGATTTTTCCGCCATCGACGCGCTGCGCACCATGAAACAGCTGATTCAGCAGGAAGTCCGGCGCAAGGGCGTGGCCGAAAACATCAAGCTCGGCTCTGGTGGCATCCGTGAAGTGGAGTTCATCGCCCAGGCCTTCCAACTGATCCACGGCGGTCGCGATCTCAGCCTGCAGCAGCGTTCGCTGCTCAAGGTGCTCGATACTCTCAAGGGGCAGGGTTATCTGCCAGCGCAGGCAGTCGACGAACTGCTCGCCGGTTATGCCTTCCTGCGTTATACCGAGCATGCCCTGCAGGCCATCGATGACCGGCAGACGCAGATGCTGCCGGACAACGACGAAGATCGTGCACGGGTGGCCTTCATGCTCGGCTTCGACGACTGGGAAGCTTTCCATGCGCAGTTGATGCAGTGGCGTGGTCGCGTCGACTGGCACTTCCGCCAGGTCATCGCCGACCCGGACGAAGATCAGGACATTGGCGAAGAGCCCATGGTCGGCGCCACCTGGCTGCCGCTGTGGAACGACGATCAGGACGAAGAAGCGGCCTGCCGGCAATTGGCCGAAGCCGGGTTCGCCGATGCCCAGGCCGCCTGGCAACGCCTGGTGGGGCTGCGCAACGGCAATCAGGTACGGGCGATGCAGCGTATCGGTCGCGAGCGCCTGGATGCCTTCATCCCGCGGCTGCTGGCCGCCACGGTGGAGCAGGAAAAGCCGGATCTGGTGCTGGAGCGGGTATTGCCGCTGATCGAAGCGGTAGCCCGGCGCTCCGCCTACCTGGTGCTGCTCACGGAAAACCCCAATGCGTTACTGCGTCTGCTGACCCTGTGTGCGGCCAGCCCGTGGATCGCCGAGCAGATCAGTCGCTTCCCGCTGCTGCTCGACGAACTGCTCAACGAAGGACGCCTGTTCAGCCCGCCTCAGGCGCCGGAGCTGGCTGCCGAGCTGCAGGAGCGGCTGACGCGCATCCCCGAAGAGGATCTGGAACAGCAGATGGAAGCCCTGCGCCATTTCAAACTGGCTCACGGCCTGCGCGTGGCGGCTTCGGAAATCACTGGCACGTTGCCGCTGATGAAAGTCAGCGATTACCTGACCTGGTTGGCCGAGGCCATTCTCGACCAGGTGCTGGCGCTGGCCTGGCGGCAGATGGTCGCCCGTCATGGCACACCGCAGCGGCTCGACGGCAGTTTGTGCGCGCCGGACTTCATCATCGTCGGCTACGGAAAGGTCGGTGGTATCGAGCTGGGCCATGGCTCCGATCTGGATCTGGTGTTCATTCATGACGGCGATCCCCAGGCCGAGACCGATGGCGCCAAGCCCATCGACGGTGCGCAGTTCTTCACTCGGCTGGGTCAGCGCATCATCCACCTGCTGACGGCACAGACCAACTCCGGCCAGCTTTACGAGGTCGATATGCGCCTGCGGCCTTCCGGGGCGGCCGGATTGCTGGTCAGTTCTCTGGGTGCCTTCCGCCGTTATCAGGAAAGCGAAGCCTGGACCTGGGAGCATCAGGCGCTGGTGCGTGCCCGGGTGCTGGTCGGCTGTCAGCGGGTGGCCTCGGCATTCGCCGAAGTGCGTACGGCCGTCCTCGCCCGCGAGCGCGATCAGGCCAAGTTGCAGGCCGAAGTCAGCGAGATGCGCGCGAAGATGCGTGACAATCTTGGCACCCGCACCACCGCTGCCGGCACCGCGGAGAATGCCTTCGACGCCGCCGCGGCCTTCGACCTCAAGCAGGACGCCGGAGGTATCGTCGATATCGAATTTATGGTGCAATACGCGGCCCTGGCGTGGTCGAAGCAGCACCCGGTACTGCTCGAATTCACCGATAATATCCGCATTCTGGAAGGCCTGGATCGGCTCGGTCTGCTACGTGATGGCGAGGCGACCCTGCTCCAGGACGCTTACAAAACCTACCGCTCTGCAGCCCACCGACAGGCGTTGCAGAAGCAGCCCGGGGTAGTGGGTGGCGACCAGTTCCACGAGCACCGACGCAACGTGATGCGTATCTGGCGTGAACTGGGCTTGAGCTGATGGCAGTCGCTCACCACCATGCCCTCAATCCATTGCACCGCTGAGCTTATGAATATTCTGATCATCGGCCCTTCGTGGGTAGGCGACATGGTGATGGCGCAGACATTGTTTCAATGTCTGAAAGTTCGCCATCCCGATTGCGCCATCGACGTGCTGGCGCCGGAGTGGAGCCGGCCGATCCTCGAACGCATGCCCGAAGTGCGTGAAGCCCTGAGCTTTCCCCTGGGCCATGGCGTGCTGGAGCTGGCCACTCGGCGGCGCATCGGCAAATCCCTGGCCGGCCGTTATGACCAGGCGATCCTGCTGCCCAACTCGTTGAAATCGGCACTGGTGCCGTTCTTCGCGGGTATCCCCGTGCGTACCGGCTGGAAGGGCGAAATGCGCTACGGCCTGCTCAACGACGTTCGCACCCTGGACAAGGCACGCTACCCGCTGATGATCGAGCGCTTCATGGCGCTGGCCTATGCGCCGGGCGTCGAGCTGCCGCAACCTTATCCGCGGCCCTCGCTGAGTATCGATCCGGCTACCCGTGACGCGGCGCTGGCGAGTTTCGGCCTGACCCTGGATCGCCCGGTTCTGGCCCTGTGCCCCGGCGCCGAGTTCGGCGAGGCCAAGCGCTGGCCGAGCGAGCATTACGCCCGCGTTGCCGAGCACAAGATCCGTGAGGGCTGGCAGGTCTGGCTGTTCGGTTCGAAGAAGGATCATCCGGTCGGTGAAGATATCCGTTCGCGGCTGATTCCGGGGCTGCGCGAAGAAGTGGTCAACCTGTGTGGCGAAACCAGCCTGGCCCAGGCCATCGACCTGCTGTCCTGCGCCGCTTCGGTGGTGTCCAACGATTCCGGGTTGATGCACGTGGCGGCGGCGCTCAACCGCCCATTGGTGGCGGTCTATGGCTCCACGTCGCCGCAGTTCACCCCGCCGCTGGCCGAACAGGTGGAAATCATCCGCCTGGGCATAGAGTGCAGTCCGTGCTTTGACCGTACCTGCCGCTTTGGCCATTACAACTGCCTGGTGCAGCTCGAACCGCGCGTCGCCGTTGATGCGCTGGATCGGCTCGTCGCCCATCCGGTCGAGGTGTAGCGCCGGATGCGAGTGCTGTTGATCAAAACCTCGTCGCTGGGCGACGTGATCCATACCCTGCCGGCTCTGACCGACGCGGCTCGGGCCATTCCCGGTATCCGCTTCGACTGGGTGGTGGAAGAGGGTTTCGCCGAGATTCCAGCCTGGCACCCGGCGGTGTCTCAAGTCATTCCTGTGGCCATCCGTCGCTGGCGCAAGCACCCCCTGCAGACCCTGCGCAGCGGCGAGTGGTCGCGCTTCAAGAAACGCTTGCGTGACACCCGCTACGATCTGGTGATCGATGCGCAGGGCTTGCTCAAGAGCGCCTGGCTGACTCGCTACGTCAAGGCACCGGTGGCCGGGTTGGATCGCAAGTCGGCCCGTGAACCGATCGCTGCGCGCTTCTATGATCGCTGTTACAGCGTGCCGCGCGCCCAGCATGCCCTGGAGCGGGTACGTCAGCTGTTCGGCCAGGCGCTGGGGTACAGTGTGCCCGCTGGTCTGGGCGACTATGGTTTGAACCGCGCCCAGCTTGCAGATCCGCAGGCGCGCCCTTATCTGGTGTTTCTGCACGGCACCACCTGGGCCAGCAAGCACTGGCCCGAGGCCTATTGGCGTGAGCTGGCCGAGCGGGTCGCCGAACAGGGTTGGTCGATTCGCCTGCCCTGGGGCAATGAAGTCGAGAAGGCCCGTGCCGAGCGTATCGCCAGTGGCATCGACGGGGCGGCGGTATTGCCGAAGCTGAACCTGGCCGGAATGGCCAAGGTGCTCGCCGGTGCCCAGGCCTGTGTTGCCGTGGATACCGGGTTGGGACATCTGGCCGCGGCGCTGGATGTGCCCACCGTGTCGTTGTACGGGCCGACGCTGCCGGGTCGTGTCGGCGCCTATGGTCGTGCTCAGGTTCACCTGTGTGCCACTGGCCCGGATGCCGGCAAGGGCGATCGCGACAAGCCGTGCTTCGATGATTTGCTGCCGCAGAGGGTGTTCACCGAGTTGCACGCGCTGCTGCTGGATATGGGGATAGACTGATGCCGCTGGCCGATCACAAGCGTCCGGCTGGCGAGATTTCGAGGCGCGACCACAACCAGACGAGTGGAGGGGCGATGCGCCTGGCTTTCATCCTTTATAAATATTTCCCGTTCGGCGGGTTGCAGCGCGACTTCATGCGCATTGCCCTGGAGTGTCAGCGGCGTGGTCATGAGATCCGCGTGTACACGCCGATATGGGAGGGCGAAGTGCCCGCCGGTTTCGAAGTGGTGGTCGTGCCGGTCAAGGCGCTGTTCAATCATCATCGCAACGAAAAACTCACTGCCTGGGTCGAGGCGGATCTGCGTCAGCGCCCGGTCGATCGCGTGGTCGGTTTCAACAAGATGCCCGGCCTGGACGTCTACTACGCCGCCGACGGTTGCTTCGAAGACAAAGCGCAAACCCTGCGCAATCCGGTGTATCGCCGCTGGGGCCGCTACAAGCATTTTGCCGAGTACGAGCGGGCGGTATTCGCGCCTGGATCGCGCACCGAGATCCTGATGATTTCCGAGGTGCAGCAGCCATTGTTCGTCAAACATTACGGTACGCCGGTCGAACGCTTCCATCTGCTGCCGCCGGGTATCTCGGTGGATCGTCGCGCACCGGCCAACGCGGCCGAGGTACGTGCCGCGTTCCGTCGCGAGTTCGGCCTGGCCGAAGATGATCTGCTGCTGGTACAGATCGGTTCCGGCTTCAAGACCAAGGGTCTGGATCGCAGCCTGAAAGCGCTGGCGGCACTGCCGTCTGCGCTGCGCAAGCGCACGCGTCTGTTCGTCATCGGCCAGGATGATCCGAAAGCCTTCCAGATGCAGAGCAAGGCTCTGGGGATCGCCGGTCAGGTTTCCTTTCTCAAGGGGCGAGACGATGTGCCGCGATTTCTGCTGGGTGCCGATCTGCTGATCCACCCGGCCTACAACGAGAACACCGGTACGGTGCTGTTGGAAGCGCTGGTGGCAGGCCTGCCGGTGCTGGTGACCGATGTCTGCGGCTATGCCCATTACATCCGCGATGCCGATGCCGGGCGCGTGCTGCCCAGCCCCTTCGAGCAGAGTGAGCTCGATCAGACGCTGGCCGATATGCTCAGCGACCCGGCGCAGCGTCTGGTTTGGCAGCGTAACGGCCTGGCATTCGCCGACACCGCCGACCTGTACAGCATGCCGCAGCACGCGGCCGATGTGATCCTGGCGCCGCGCCCATGAGTAATCCAGCTGCTCTGGCAACCATCGACCCTGTAGGAGCGTCGCCCTTGGCGCGATGCACTCGTGGCCGTTCCACAAGGTTTCTGTCGCCTTCAGCATTCGCCGCGAGGGCGCGGCTCCTACAGGGGGGCTTATGCGCCTGATTCTTGCTGAACCATTCAAATCCCTATGGGCCGGTAAGGATGCCTTCGAGGAAGTCGAGCGCCTGCAGGGGCAGGTTTACCGTGAGCTGGAAGCACGCCGCACTTTGCGTGCCGAGGTCGACGGCAGGGGTTATTTCGTCAAGATTCACCGCGGCGTTGGCTGGGGCGAAATTCTCAAGAACCTGACCACCGCACGTTTGCCTGTGCTCGGTGCTGGCCAGGAGTGGAAGGCGATTCAGCGTCTGAGCGAAGCCGGTGTGCCGACCATGACCGCCGTGGCCTACGGCGAGCGCGGCAGTAACCCGGCGCAGCAGCATTCCTTCATCATTACCGAAGAATTGGCGCCGACCATCGACCTCGAGCAACTGACCCAGGCCTGGCCGGAGCAGCCGCCGTTGCCGGGGCTGAAGTGGGCGCTGATCCTCCGTGTCGCTGACATGACAGGACGCATGCACGCGGCAGGAGTCAATCATCGCGACTGCTACATTTGTCACTTCCTGCTGCACACCGACAAGCCCTTCAGTGCCGATGATTTCCGCCTGTCGGTGATCGATCTGCATCGCGCCCAATTGCGTCCCGCGGTACCGCGGCGCTGGCGCGACAAGGATCTGGCCGGCCTGTATTTCTCGGCGTTGAATATCGGCCTGACCCAGCGCGACTTTCTGCGCTTCCTCAAGGGGTATTTCGCTGCAGCCGGAAGTGTACGTTCGCTACGCCAGATTCTGCGCGACGAAGCCGCGCTGCTGGCCTGGTTGCAGCACAAGGCCGAACGGTTGCTGTCGCGCTACGCACGTAAATACGAAACAGGGGCCAGTCATGAGTGAGTGGCGAGTCACCGCTCTGGCGACGCCAGGGGCTGCCAGAGCGTTTGCTACCCTTGACGCCGTGTTCGCCCTGAAGGGTGAGCCGATTACCCATGATCCGCTCTCGGATGTGATCCGTGTTGAATTCGATGGGCTGCGTTATTACGTCAAGCGCTACCACGGCGCGGGCAAGGGCGTTCGGCGGTTTGTCGGCAGGCCGCGGGTCAAGGCCGAGTGGCAGAACCTCAAGCATTTCGCCGCCTGGGGCATTCCGACTGCGCCCATTGCCGCCTACGGCCTGGAGCGCAAAGGCACCGCCTTTGGTCGGGGCGCGCTGATCACTCAGGAGCTGGTCGACACCATGGACATGTCGCGCCTTGCCGCCAGCGGCGATGCACGCCTGCGTGATCGTGCCTGGGTCGAGGATGTCAGCTACCAGCTGGCCAAGGCCACGCGCACCCTGCACGATCATCACTTCACGCACAACGATCTGAAGTGGCGCAACCTGTTGGTCGACGAGCACCGTCGCCTGTATTTCATCGATTGCCCGACCGGGGCCTTCTGGTGGGGGCCTTTTCTGCGCAGGCGTATCGTCAAGGATCTGGCTTGTCTGGACAAAGTCGCTAAATATCATCTGTCGCGTACTCAGCGGCTGCGCTTCTATCTGCAGTATCGGCGTCGCGAGCGCTTGAACGACAGTGACAAGCAGCGCATCGGCCAGATCGTCCGCTATTTCGAGGGAAGAGAATGAAGGACTTCATCGACAGCGAAGATCGCTCGCTGCTCGAACGTCACGGCCTGGCCAGCTTCGAAGCGCTGTGGGCGCTCGAGCTGCATGCGGTGGATGAACCCAACAAAGCGCCCCGTGGTGGCTGGAGTTCGGTGTACCGGCTCGACCTGGACGGCCACGGGTACTACCTCAAACGCCAGAGCAATTACCTGACTCGCAGCCTGGAGCGTCCATTGGGCGAACCGACCCTGGCTCGCGAGTTCCGCAGTATCCGCCGTTATAGCCTCCTGGGCATTCCTGCCATGAGTGCGTCGTTCTACGCCGAGCGACGCATCGCCGGTGAGCGCCGGGCCATTCTGCTGACCCGAGCGCTGGATGGCTGGCAGGATCTCGACAGTCTGCTGCCAGGCTGGACGCAGCTCGCCGCCGAGCAACGCCTGGCGATCGTCAGTGCCTGTGGGGCGCTGGCCCGTCAGGTGCATGACAAAGGGCAATTGCATGGCTGCTTCTATCCCAAGCACATCTTCCTGCAACCCAGCGACAGCGGTTTCGCGGCTCAACTGATCGATCTGGAGAAGACGCGTCCGCTGTTCTTCGGCGAGCGTGATCGCATCAAGGATCTCGAACCGCTGCTGCGCCGCGCCAATCCGTGGAATGACGAGGATACAGTCGGGTTCCTGACCGCCTATCTGGGGAGTGAGGAGAACGTGGATCATTGGTTGCAGCGCCTGACGGCGCGCTTCAAGGACAAGGCCCAGCGCCCATGAAACTGGCTTCTCTGACCGATGCGGGGCGTAGCCCCGAGTTGCCGCTGCTGCTCGAAACGCCTGCTGGCCAGCTCCTCGAGCTGCAAAGCTTGCTGCGCGTGTTGCCTGGCCAGCGCTATGTGGGGCAGGCGCAGTGGCAAGGGCGTGCGGTGCTGGCCAAGTTGCTGGTCGGCAGCAAGGCCGAGCGACACTTCTCTCGCGAGTTGCTGGGCGCCCAATTACTGGTTGAGCAGGGGTTATGCACACCGTCGTTGCTCGAGCATGGTTCGACCTCTGGCGAGGGCGGCTGGCTGTTGTTCGAGTTTCTCGAAAATGCGCGCAGCCTGGCCGATGACTGGCAGGCGGTGGCCGACCAGCCCTGGTTGAGCGACGCTCAGCAACAGGTGCTGGGCGAAGCCTTGGCCGTCATCGCCGAGCTGCACCGCAAAGGGCTGTGGCAAGAGGATCTGCACCTGGACAATCTGCTGCGCCAGGAGGGTCGTCTGTACCTGATCGATGGTGGTGGCATTCGCGCGGAAGCGCCAGGGCAGCCCTTGTCGCGAGACAAGGTGCTGGCCAATCTGGGCCTGTTCTTCGCGCAGTTTCCCGGTGCCATCGACAGCTTTATCGAAGAGCTGCTGGTGCATTACCTGCTGGTCAATGGCGAGCATGCGCTGCCGCTGGAGGCGTTGCTGAAGGCCGTGACGAAGGCGCGGGCATCGCGCATGCAGGCGTTCATGGCCAAGATCGGACGTGAGTGCACAGCCTTTCGCGTCTGGCGCAGCGCCTCGCGTTTGCAGGTCGTCAGGCGAGAGGAAGACGCACTGCTGGCAACATTGCTGGCTGATCCGGATGCGGCGATTGCCGCAGGCCAGCCCCTCAAACTGGGCGGCTCGTCCACCGTGGCGCGGGTCGAACAGGCAGGCCGGCAGATGGTCATCAAACGCTACAACATCAAGGGCTTCGGGCACTGGCTAAGGCGCTTCTGGCGACCGAGCCGTGCCTGGCACAGCTGGTGCGAAGGCAATCGCCTGGATTTTCTCGGCATCGCCACACCCAGGCCGCTGGCCGTGCTGGAGCGTCGTACCTTGTGGCTGCGCCGCCAGGCTTATCTGATTACCGAACACACGCCGGGTGTGGATATAATTACCCGTTTCGCGCCCTGCCAGGCAGGTGAGTTGCCGCCCGAGGCGGACTTGCAGGCGCTGGAAACCTTGTTCGCGGCGCTGCTGCGTGAGCGCATCAGCCACGGCGACTTCAAGGGCACCAACATATTGTGGCAGGCTGGCCGCCCGGCGCTGATCGACCTGGATGCCATGCAGCATCACGGCAGCGCCAGCAGTTTCACGGCTGCCTATGCCCGGGATCGTGCGCGTTTCTTGCGCAACTGGCCGGCAGATAGCGCCCTGTACCAGGAACTGGATCGGCGTTTGCCAACTATCACCTGAGTCCGCTCCAGGCGGGCTTGGCGAAACCAAACAACCGCGGTTGTCGACGTCCGGCAACCGCACTAAGAGGCTTTATCCGTGGCATTGACGATTCTCGGCCTTTCCGGCGCCCTCAGCCATGATCCATCCGCTGCGCTGTATATCGACGGCAAGTTGATCGCGGCCGCTGAAGAAGAGCGCTTCGTGCGCGACAAGCACGCGAAGAGTCGCATGCCCTACGAGTCGGCCAAGTTCTGTCTGGAGCAGGCTGGTATCAAGCCATCGGACGTCGATGTGGTGGCGATTCCCTTCGCACCCGTCAGCCTGTTCGGCAAAGCGCGCTGGCACTATGCCAAGCGCTACTGGTACGCGCCGGATCGTGCCCTCGATGCCATCCTCATGGGCAACCGTCGCTACAAACGCTACCGCAAGAAGATCGTCTGGTGCCTGGAGCAACTCGGCTTCGACGCCAAGAAGGTCAAGATCGAGCCGGTCGAGCATCACCTGGCTCACGCGGCCAGCGCCTACCACTGCTCGGGCTTCACCGAGAAGACCGCGATTCTCGGTATCGACGGCAAGGGTGAGTACGCCACCACCTTCTTCGGCTATGGTGAGAACGGCCGCATCCACAAGATCAAGGAATTCTTTGACCCGGACTCCCTTGGTGGTCTGTATGGCGCGGTCACCGAATTTCTCGGTTTCGAGATGCTCGACGGCGAATTCAAGGTCATGGGCATGGCGCCCTATGGCGATGCCAGCAAATACGATTTTTCCCGCCTGGCCAAGTTCGAGAATGGCGAACTGGTGATCAACACCGATTACGCCAACGTCATCGGCCTGCGTCGCTACAAGGAAAAGGGCAAGGGCTTCTACTTTTCGCCCAAGCTGATCGAGTGGCTGGGGCCCAAGCGTGAAGGCGACATCGCCGACGATCCCTACATCCACTACGCCGCCAGTATGCAAGCGCTGTTCGAGAAGCTGGCCCTGGAAATGATGGATTACTACCTGGGCGACATCATTCGCGAAACCGGCAAGATCGCCTTCGCCGGCGGCTGTGCGCTGAACGTCAAGCTCAACCAGAAGATCATTGCTCGCCCCGAGGTCAAGGAGCTGTTCGTTCAGCCGGCTTCCGGCGATGCCGGTACTTCGGTCGGCGCCGCCGCCTACGTTTCCCACAAGCGTGGTGTGCCGGTCGAGAAGATGGAGCACGTTTACCTCGGCCCGGCCTACTCCAACGAAGACGTCATCGCCGCTTGCGCACGCCACCCGAACGCGCCGAAATGGCAGCAGATCGACGACATGCCGCAGCGCATCGCCCGGATCATGGTCGACGGCAACCCCGTGGCCTGGTTCCAGGGCCGTATGGAGTTCGGCCCGCGCGCTTTGGGCGGCCGCTCCATCATCGGCTGCCCGAGTATTCCGGGTGTGGCCGACCGCATCAATGAGCAGATCAAGTTCCGCGAGCGCTGGAGACCCTTCTGCCCATCCATGCTCGACACCGTCGCCGAACAGATGCTCAAGGTCGACCACCCGAGCCCGTTCATGACCTTCACCTTCGAGGTCAACGACGAGTGGAAGGAACGCGTCAGCGAAGTCGTCCACGAAGACGGCACCTCTCGCGCCCAGGTGCTCGAGCGCGAATACAACCCGCGCTGGTACGACCTGATGCTGGAGCTGGAAAAGCTCACCGGTAACGGCGTGTCCCTGAACACCTCGCTGAACCGCCGCGGCGAGCCGATGATCTGCTCCCCGACCGATGCGCTGAACATGTTCTTCGGCTCGGATCTGCAGTACCTGATCATGGAAGATATTCTGGTGGTGAAGGACGGGACGATACCGAATGAGCAGCCCTGAGCCCTGGGTTCTGCAGATTTGTCATGGCTATGATGGGCCCTTCCTGGACTGTGCCCGTCAATACGCCAGCCTCTTCGTCGGTACCCGATACAAGGTAATGACGGTTTACCTGACTGGAGCCGCTGACGCCGAGGTCGTGGCCGGCTCCGCTTCGGATGAGGTGGTTTTTCTAGGCTACGGTTCGCGTGACATGCGCGGGCTTAAGGTGCGCGCCATCCGTGATGTCAGCCGTCTGGCTCGCTCGCGTGATTTCAAGCTTTGCATCGCCCACCGGTTCAAGTCGACCTATATTGCCTGCCTTGGCACTGGCTTGCCGGTAATTGGTGTGAACCACGCTTTTGGTGTTTACCAGCGCCTTTCCCGGCGCTTCTTCGCCAATGTTTTTCGTCAGAGGCTGCTGTTGTTGGGCGTCTCCGATGCCGTACGTGACGATATCCGGAATAATCTCGCCGGCTGGTCGCAGGAGCGGATTCTGAGCCTGTACAACCGGATCGATATTGCGCAGGCGCAGGCCCGTGTCATACCTCGTGAAGGCGCTCGCCAGGCTTTGGGGTTGCCTTGTGATGCCTGGGTTGTGGGCAACGTGGGCCGGCTTCATGCGGATAAGGATCAGGCTACGTTGTTGAGAGCGTTTGCCGCAGCGTTGCCGCAGTTGCCGAGCAATAGCGTCTTGGTGATATGCGGGAAAGGGCGCCTTGAGGTTTCTCTGAAGGCGCTGAGTGCCGAGCTCGGTATTGCCGAGCGAACCCTTTTTCTGGGGCAGGTTCCTGATGCTCGTAGATTTTTTCAAGCATTCGATGTTTTTGCCCTCAGCTCGGATCACGAGCCGTTCGGCATGGTGCTTCTGGAGGCCATGGCGGCAGGTGTGCCTTTGATCAGCACTGACTGCGGTGGGGCGCGCGAGGTGGTCAAGGATGTCGGAGTACTGTTTCCGTTGGGCGATAGTGCAGCCCTTGCCGAAAGCCTTGTGAAGCTCTCGACCCTTTCGGTGGAGCAGGTTCGGCAGTGTCGCCTGGCGATGAGCCAGAGGCTGCAAGAGCGCTTCTCGGACTCGGCTGTTCAGCAACGTTTCTGGGCGCTGCCTTTTACCAGCCATTTTCACTGAATCAACCCGGAATTTTTCGATGGCTATGCAGCGAGAGCAGGTGAGCGGAATCCCAAGCATCCGTTTTCTGATCCCTTATTTCGGCCAATGGCCATTCTGGTTCGACTTCTTTCTCGAAGGATGTCGGCGCAATCCCAGTATCGACTGGCTGCTTTATACCGACTGTGCGATTCCTGCCAGCGCACCTGCCAATGTGCAGTTCGTCAGCACCAGTTTCAGTGATTACTGCGCTCTGGTTTCGTCCCGTTTAGGGATCGATTTCCAGCCACGCAACGCTTACAAATTGTGTGATATCAAACCTGCATTGGGCGCCGTGCATGTCGATGATCTTCAGGGTTATGACTTCTGGGCCTTTGGCGACATCGACGTCGTGTACGGCGATCTGCGGGGCTATTTCACGCCCGAGCGCCTGCGGAGCAAGGATCTCTTCGCCACCCATAGTAGAAGAATATCTGGGCATCTGTGTCTATTGCGAAATACCCCCCTCATGCGGGACGCCTTTCGACTGATTCCCGACTGGCAGCGTCGCTACGAGGATCAAGCTCATCAGGCGCTCGACGAAGGCGCTTTCAGCCGGATTTTCGTTCGCCACAAGAACTGGCCGGAACCGCTGCGTGTATTCGTGGCACGTTTCAACGCTTGGAGCCAGCGCAGCGAATTTGTTGAAGCGCACAGCACCTATACTCTTCATGAGGATGGGCGACGCGTGGTGGCCGACAGCTGGTTCCTCCACAATGGTCGGCTGACCAACAGCGAGCAGGGAAACCTAGAGTTGCCCTATCTGCATTTCATGATGTGGAAGAACGAGCAGTGGAAAGGTGTTTCTGCCGATGCGCTGATAGGCCCGCCTGAACTGCACCTTGCCGACTCCTGGCAGGTGGGCGCGCAGGGCTGGCGACCTTGGCCGGTTGGTGAGGTATTGAATGAAACCCACTGAGCTACCTCTCGTCTCGGTCATTGTCCCCTGCTACAACTATGCAACCTACGTGGCTGACGCACTGCGTAGCGTACTGGAGCAGGAGTACGACAATTTCGAACTTATCGTCGTTGATGACGGCTCTCGTGATGAGAGTGTCCCGGTTATCGAACGCACGCTACAGGCTTTCCGGGAGAGCACGCGGGCTCGTCGAATAGAGTTCATTCAGCAAGAGAATCAAGGCGTCAGCGCGGCGCTTAATGCTGGGTTGGCACAGACTCAGGGAACATACATTGCGACTTTCGATGCGGATGATGTGATGCCCGCAGGGCGCCTTGCGCTACAAGCGGCCTATCTGCAGGAGCATCCGGAAGTAGGTTGCCTGGGTGGTGTGGCCGTGCGTATCGACGAGCGGGGCGCGATCTTGCCCAAAAAAGACAAGAACCGACCGATCCGGCGTTATGACTTTGATCAGACACTCGCTGCTGCATTGGTCGTCGGCGGCAATATTGCCGTCTACCGCCGCGATGCGATGATGAAGGTCGGTGGGTACGATCCGGCTATCAAGGTTCAGGATTTCCAGATGACGCTGAGGGTCGCCCATGCCGGGTACTTCGTGGATATCCTGCCTGACGTCGTGACTCTCTATCGCAAACATCCCGATAGCCTGTCAAAAAACTATAAATCCGAGTACGACTATGGGTTGCAGGTGATTCAGCCTTACAAAGGGCATAAGGCTTATGCATCAGCCAAAGCGCGGCTGATCACCAAAGCCCTGCGTATGGCGGTCACGGATGACAAGAAATATGCGTGGAGCCTGCTTCGTCAGGTTCCTCTGCGTGAGTGGGATCGCCAACTTCTGAAGCGAGTCAGGCATCTTCTGTTGAAAAAAGGTACTACTGCAGGGAACCGACATGCTTGAGTCAACGCCTCACCCACAATTCACTGTCAGTGGAGCGCCCGTCTCCATCGACGTTGTCATATTGAGTTTCGCCAAGAATGAAGAGCTTCGGCGTATGACCGAGCATTGCCTCAGTACATTGCTTGCGTCGGAGAGTCCTGATTCGGTTGTTTTTCGAGTCATCGTGGTCGAGTCCAATCATGCTGCGCCGGCTTATGATTTCGCTTCTGTTGAAACAGTCTATCTACCACCACCGTTTAACTATCATCGTTATATGAACCATGGCATCGCCAAAGGAAACAGCCCCTTTGTCGCGATCTGCAATAACGATCTGAGTTTTCACCCTGGTTGGGCTACGAGCCTGCTTAAGGCTTTCTCGGCAGATGACAAACTCTATAGTGCTAGCCCGATTTGCTCGCTGCATCACCCCTGTAATGGATTTGAACTGCATAGCGGTATCCATTATGGATATGGCGTGTTGAGGGAGATATCCGGCTGGTGTTTGGTTTTCAGGCGCGAGATGCTCGATATCACGGGAATGTTGGATGAGCGATTTCACTTCTGGTATGCCGATGATGACTATGCTCACACGCTCAAGGAGAAAGGGCTTTTGCATGGACTAGTGAGTAGTTCGGTGGTCGATCATCTTGATAGTCGAACGCTCAAGACCCACAGCACCCTGCGTCAGTGGCTGATGACGAAAAGATCACAGTACGTATTCGAAAGAAAATGGTCTGGTAAGAGTCGTTACTATTTTTTCAGGAAGTACCTGAAATTGTATTTGAAAATTCCATTGTATTTACTAGGTATAAAGAAGATAAGAAATTAAAGTCCTTTTGTCCGTTTTCTCTTTTGGGCTGCGTTTGGTAGATTCGGGGTTCGTTCGTAGATTTGAGAACTTGCCTGTTGGAATTATTCGATTTTTGAGGCTCTTATGGATTATGAATTAATAGATTTCCAAGTCATGGGTGATGAAACCGGATCATTGGTTGCTATCGAGGGGATGAGGAATATTCCTTTCGATGTGCGGCGAGTCTATTATATCTACGGAACCACCTCAAGCGCTGTAAGAGGCAAGCATGCGCACCGGAATTTACAGCAGCTGATATTTTGTCCTGTTGGCAGTTGCGAATTTACTCTTGATGATGGGCGAGAGCGTAAAACAGTGAGGCTTCAAAGGCCGAACCAAGGTCTTTATATAAAAGGTAACCTTTGGCGCGAGTTCTCTGGCTTCTCTCATGACTGTGTTGTCATGGTTCTAGCATCGAATGTCTACGATGATAGTGATTACATTAGAAGTTATGAGGAATTCTTGCGTGAGGTGGGCGTATGATTCATCCGCTCTCTGATGTGCAGACAAAAAATATAGGAAATGGCACGAAAATTTGGCAGTTTTGTGTTGTTTTAGATGGCGCAGTTATCGGCAAAAATTGCAATATATGCTCTCATTGTTTCATAGAGGGCGGTGCTGAGATTGGTGATAATGTCACGATCAAGTGTGGTGTTCAGATTTGGGCCGGGATTAAAATAGAAGATGATGTGTTTGTTGGGCCTAATGTAACGTTCTGTAATGACAAATATCCTCGCTCGCAGAACGAAAATTGGCAGTTGGACGGCATTGTGGTTCGTAAGGGTGCATCTATAGGCGCGAATGCAACTATTTTGCCGGGGGTTTTAATCGGTGAAAAGGCGATGGTGGCAGCGGGAGCTGTCATCACAAAAAATGTTGAGCCTGGCCAGGTTGTAAAAGGAAAACATTAGGCTTTAGTCAGCTCTATTATTAAAGGTTGCCCATGATAAAGTTTTTAGATTTGCATAAGGTCAACGAGCAGTACGCTACAGAGATTAATGATCGGGTTCGACAGGTGCTGAGCAGCGGCTGGTACCTTCAGGGCAAGCAGAATCAATTGTTCTCAGAACATTTTTCAAGTTACTGTGGTAGCACTTACGCACTAGGCGTGGCGAATGGTTTGGATGCGCTTAGCCTTATTCTGACTGCTTATGGCTTTGGTCATGGTGATGAAATCATTGTGCCTGCAAATACTTACATCGCGTCCATTCTAGCTATTTCTCAGCGCGGCTGCGTTCCGGTTTTGGTTGAGCCAAATATTGATACGTATAATATCGACTTTGATTTGATAGAGGAAAAGATTACTCCTAACACCAAGGCGATTATGGTCGTGCATCTGTACGGCCAGGCAGTTCAGATGGAAAAGATTTGGGCTATTGCTGAGAAATATGGCCTCAAGATTATTGAAGATGCTGCTCAGGCGCATGGTGCTCTTTTTAAAGGTAAGCGGGTTGGAAGTTTGGGCGATGCGGCTGGATTCTCGTTCTATCCAGGAAAAAATCTGGGAGCGATGGGGGATGCTGGCGGTATTACGACCGATGACCAAGATTTATTTGAGCGTATTAAGGCAATTGCCAACTATGGCTCTGATTACAAATATCACCATATTTATAAGGGTGTTAACTCAAGGCTAGATGAGCTTCAGGCTGGAGTGCTGGACGTTAAGTTAAAGTATCTTGATGCAGCTAACGCTAGGCGTAGAGAAATTGCAAATTATTATCGGTGTAATATAGATGATCGCAGTATTGCCTTGCCTGCTATTTATGACGAGGCGGCGCATGTGTGGCATGTTTTCGTTGTGCGTACTGAGAGGCGGGATGAGTTTCAGTCCTATCTTGAGCTTAATGGCATTCAAACTAATATTCACTATCCTACACCTCCTCATAAGCAGCATGCATACGAGGAGTGGGTTGGCATGTCACTGCCGGTAACAGAAAAGATTCATAGGGAAGCAATATCACTACCAATCAGCCCTGTTATGGCCGATGAAGAAGTTAGGCGTGTTGTGGAGGTGGTGAATGGGTGGAGATAAAGATGGCCGGTTGCTATCAATATGTTGCTTAGGGTATTGTCATGCGAGTTACTTGTCCGATGCAATCAAATCAATTTGTGCTATTGATTATGACCGAATAGAAGTTTTAGTTGTTGATGATGGTTCAAGTGACAATAGTGTGGCCATGCTGGAGGCACTGTCTGCTGCTGTTCCATTCAAGATGACGGTTATTGCGCAGAATAATACAGGTAATATTGGTTTAAATTTTAATAATGCTTACAGGTTGGCGAGTGGCGGACTGGTTGCATTCATATCATTGGATGATGTTTATAATCCTGCTGTTATGTTGAAGCAAATTGAAATGATGAATGCTGATTCTGATCTGGCTTTTGTTGCTTCTTCGAAAACAGTCAGTATTGATGATGATGGCTATGTAACTACTAAGGCCGCTCAGCTTCCACTCTATGATCAAGAATGCAATGATGTGGATGGATTGTTAGAGCTTGAATACGCAGAATTTGGGTCTTTCTATATTCAGAGTGCCATTTTTCGTAAGGCTGTTATTGATGCGGTTGGTGCTTTCGATGAGGATATGACGGGGGATGATATTGTCCTTAGAACGAAAATTTTTCGATACTTGCAGAGCAATTCTAATTATCGGTTTGAGATTCTTAAGGAAAATTCCTTCTTCTACAGGTTGCACGGGAGCAATGTTCATAGGAATTTTTTCAGACAAATAAGAATTGTGACGGAGTATCTCGAGCGTTACTGGCCGGAGCGGGAAAATCCGAAAATTTTGATTGATTGGACTTGCTCGTATGTTTCTGATAATCGCTTTGATGACTGTGTGGCATTGTTCTCGATGAATAGACGAACGGCAAGTCTCATCTCTGACGAGAGAATAAAGTCTCGCCTCCGTGTGTCTATCAAAAATGAAGTGGGTTTTTTAAGAAGACTGCAGCGTTTGATTTACAATAGGGTTAAATTGGGTGGCGGGAAAAGAAAAATTACCTTGTTGGGTTTTTGGGTGTTTGAGTATACAAGAGTGAAGAAAACCTCAGTTTCGACTCGGGTCGATGGTTCGGTTCATTATACGGCTTATAAATAGTTGTCAGGTGCTATATTTCATGGCACTCATTTTTGTGAATGCTGATGTGATGATAATAATTGATGTCGTATTCGAGCACGGGTAATGAGCTTAAGGTGTGCGCAGTCCGTATAGCGTCTTTAGGAGAGAAGCTTCCCTTATGTTAGACTCACCATCTTTGTTCGCTAGATGGCATCCCGATGTCTGACACCTCAGGTCGTACCCCCCAGCTTTCCAGCTTCAAGCTCTACATACGCCTGCTGAGCTATATGAAGCGTTACTGGTTCATGTTCGGCGTCAGTATGATCGGCTACATCATTTTTGCCTCGACCCAGCCGATGATGGCGGGGTTGCTCAAGTATTTCGTTGATGGGCTGGCCGCGCCGGATGCTGGAGCGGTAGATCTGCCTTTGCTGGGTAGCATGCAGCTTCTCTATGGTGTGCCGCTGGCCTTGCTGTTGATCACGGTTTGGCAAGGTCTGGGCTCCTTTCTGGGTGGTTACTACTTGGCGCGGGTGTCCCTGGGGTTGGTTCAGGATCTGCGTATCGCGCTGTTCAACAACTTGCTGACCTTACCCAATCGCTATTTCGACAACCATGCCACGGGCTACCTGATCTCCCGGATTACCTACAACGTGGGTTCCGTTACGGGGGCTGCCACGGATGCGTTGAAGGTGATGGTGCGTGAAGGTCTCACGGTGATTTTCCTGTTCGGCTACCTGCTGTGGATGAACTGGAAGCTGACCATGGTCATGGTCGCTATTCTGCCGCTGATCGCCCTGATGGTGAAAAGCGCGAGCAGGAAGTTCCGCAGCCAAAGTCGCAAGATTCAGAGTGCCATGGGCGAGTTGACCCACGTATCGTCCGAAACTATCCAGAATTACCGGGTGGTGCGCAGTTTCGGTGGTGAGCGTTATGAGCGTGAGCGCTTTCTTGAGGCCAGCGAGGACAGCACGCGCAAGCAACTGAGGATGACCCGTACTGGTGCGATCTATACGCCGTCGCTGCAGTTCGTCAACTACGCCGCCATGGCTTTCCTGATGTTCCTGGTGTTGTTCCTGCGTGGCGATGCCAGCGTCGGGGATCTGGTGGCCTATATCACTGCCGCCGGGTTATTGCCCAAGCCGATCCGCCAGCTTTCCGAGGTCAGCTCGACCATCCAGAAAGGCTTGGCGGGTGCCGAGAGCATCTTCGAGCAACTGGATGAAACACCTGAGCCGGATCAGGGCAGCATTGAGAAAGATGTGGTTAGTGGTGCGCTGGAGGTTCGCCAGTTGAGCTTCGTCTACCCGGGGACGGATCGAACCGTTCTGAGTGACATCAGCTTCACCGTCGAGCCGGGGCAGATGGTGGCTCTGGTCGGACGTTCCGGTAGCGGTAAATCGACGTTGGCCAATCTGATTCCGCGTTTCTATCAGCACGGCGAGGGGCAGATCCTGCTCGATGGTACGCCCGTGGAGGACTATCGGATCGAGAACCTGCGCAAACATATTGCCCTGGTTACTCAGCAGGTCTCGCTGTTCAACGATACGGTACTGAACAATATTGCCTATGGTGATCTACGGCAGCTACCGCGTGAGCAGGTTGAGGAGGCGGCTCGCGCCGCTTATGCCAGCGAGTTCATCGAGCGTTTGCCACAGGGCTTCGATACGGTGGTCGGTGAGAATGGCGTCATGCTTTCGGGTGGCCAGCGTCAACGCCTGGCTATCGCGCGGGCGCTTCTCAAAAGCGCTCCGGTGTTGATTCTCGATGAAGCCACATCGGCACTCGATACCGAGTCGGAGCGTTATATCCAGGGTGCTCTGGATCGAGTAATGGAAGGTCGCACGACCTTGGTCATCGCGCATCGGCTGTCTACTATCGAGAAAGCTGATTTGATTCTGGTCATGGATCAGGGCCGTATCGTCGAGCGGGGAACCCACGAGTCGTTGCTGGCTCTTAATGGCTACTATGCGCGCTTGCATGCCATGGGACTTGATGATGAGCGCGATGGTGCACAAGAGGAGCCGACCATTCAGCCCGACGTTTGAGATGGTGCGACTTTTACATGTCGACGCCCCAGGCTGCGTTCGAGCCGTGATGGATTCCCAATGTCTGAAAAGTTAATCAGTGTCATCATCCCGACCTACAACTACGCGGCGGTACTGCCGCGTGCCGTAGGCTCGGTGCTGGCGCAATTGTCGGATGCCGACGCCGAACTGCTGGTCATCGATGATGGCTCGACCGATGAAACGCCCAGGGTTATCGCTGAGTTGCAGATAACACATGGGGAGCGTTTCACTGCCTTGCGCAAGGAAAATGGTGGACTGGCTTCGGTGAGAAATTATGGTATTGCCCAATCGTGCGGGCAGTTTCTGATTTTTCTCGATGCCGATGATGAGATGCTCCCTGGCACTCTGGCAGCATTGAGTGCGCATGTAGCCGAGCAGCCCGAGACCAGGATGGTCATAGGTGGTCATCACTCCGTTGCGTTCGATGGGCAGCGTGCGGTGCATCCCGTGCCATCGATAGCCGCTACGCCCGGGGAGCGCTTGCGGGCGTACTTATTCGATAAAACGCTTTCACTGTGCAACGGTGCCTGCGCCATGCATCGTGACGTTTTTGCCGATGGCCTTTATCCGGAATGTTTCCGCAATGCCGAAGACATTCCTGTCTTCGCCCAGGTTCTGGCGCGTTACCCGTGCACCGCGCTAGGCGCCTTTATGGCGGTCATTTACAAGCATCCGGCCAGCCTACGACGTAATCTTGCGTTCGCCCGGCAAACCGGTTTGGCCTTGGTAGATGAGGTTTTTTCCTCGCAGCGGATGCCGAAACGATATCAGAACTTGAGGCGGCGCTATTTGGGACAGCGCTGTCTATCGCTCTTCAGGCTCTTCAGTAACGCTGGGGAGTATGCCGAAGCTCTGGTCTTTTATCGCAAGGCGCTGAGGGCCGACCCCATGGTGCTGCTGCGCTGGTCATACACCCGTAAGGTGCTGCGTATCTTGCTCGGATCGAATGGTAAGAGGCGTTCCCCGTGACGCGACGTTTCAAGGTGCTGCAATTGCAGAACCGTTACAACGTCAGTGCCGCTGACCTGGCCGAGCAGATCGTCAAGTCCCTGCCTGCTGAACGTTATGACGTGACCACTGCTTTTCTGCGTGGTCGTCCGGAAGACGGTGAGCCACATAGCTGCGCCGCGCGTTCGGTGTATTTCGGATTCAGCCAGGCGGCAACCAAGGGGCTGCGCTTGCGAGTGCTCTGGGCGTTGTACAAACATTGTCGCGAGCAGCGCTACGATGTAGTCGTGGTGCATCGGTTCAAGCCGATCAATCTGCTGATGTTGCTCAATCTTTGCTTGAAGATTCCCGCATGTATTGGCGTTCTACATGGCCTTGGGGAATTCGATCGGGGTTATCGGCAGTGGATCATGCGTCGCTTGCTGACCGATGCCTGGCGTTTCGTCGGCGTGTCTCGGGCGGTTCGTGAGGATCTGCTGGCGTCTCGATGCAACCTGACGCAAGACAATACGCTGCAGATCAACAATGCCATCGATATCGACCGCGCCGAGTCTTTGCAGCTCGGGCGGGGCGTGGCTCGGGAGCGATTGCGGCTAGGATCCGGTGATACCGTCATCGGCACGATCGGCCGGCTGGTTCCGGTGAAGGGACATATCTTTCTGTTGCAGGCCTTCGCACGGCTGAAGGATGACTTTCCCCAAGCCCGTCTAGTGATTATCGGTGACGGCCGTTGCCGGGCAGAGCTGGAGGCCTGTATCAGGCAGCACCAGTTGCAGGAACGTGTGTGTTTGCCTGGCACCCTGGATGACGCGTTGCAGTACGTACAGGCATTCGATGCCTTCGTCATGCCCTCGCTCAGCGAGGGGCTGCCTTTGGCATTGCTGGAGGGCATGAGTGGCAGGCTTCCCGTTCTGGGTTCCAGCATCGATAGCTTGCGGCCCATTCTTCAGGATTGTGGCGGGCGGATATTCGAGCCTGCAGATGTACCTACCTTGGCGCAGCAATTGCGCACGCTACTCGAATTGTCTGCCGAAGCGCGTGAGGCTGAAGGGCAGCAGGCCTATTCCTATTTGCGCCACGCCCATGCCATCGAGGACTTTCGTCGTCAGTACCTGGGACTGCTCGATACCCTGCTGGTCAGATAAAGATGGTCTCTGAACGCGATTGATAATGAGAACGACGGAGCCCTATGCAGGCTTCGACTGATGATGGAGATGCTGGGTTTTGTCGAATAGTCATGTAGGCGCTCAGATACTCGACGCCAAGAGTCCGCTGATTTTGTTGCCTGGGTTGCTTTGCCTGGTGCTTGGCATTGCGTTGCCGAGCAGTGGGCTCTATTACCAGTTGGTCATTGTATTGCTATGGCTGCCGACGCTTTATCTGCTCACGGTCAATCGGCAAGCATGGCGCGACTGGTTTTCCCCTTTGATGGTGGTGTTGACGGTATTTTTTGCCTGGGCGCTGCTCAGTAGTCTCTGGAGCAATGGCGATGAGCCGGGCAGGGAGGTCAAGCATGCCTTGATGATCTACCTGACGCTCTGGGCTGGGGTTCTGGCTGCGGGTCTGGATAAGCGTTGGCTGATCGGTCTGCTTGGCATCAGTTGCTATTTCATGGCGATGCTGGCGGGAGTCTGCATCTATACCGCTTACGTGCTCTATGACTTGCCGCTGAGTTTCCGTTTGACCAGCTTCTGGCAACTGAGCCATCCGATCCTGGCGGCCCATGTATTCGGCTTCTTCCTGATGGTGCTTTTGTACCTCAAGCCGGTACGGCTGGTGCATCAGGCATTCTGGTGCCTGGCGTTGTTGTCGCTGGCCGGCTTCATATTCTTTACCCAGAGTCGCGGTGTCTGGTTCGCACTGGCCGCCGGCTTATTGTTCACAGCGGTTTTGCGTCGAGAGTGGATTTATCGGATTCCTGTCGCTTGCGCAGTTGTTGCGCTTGCCGGGCTTGTGCTGTGGATGCCAGCCTTGCTTACCAATCGGGGACTGTCTTATCGGCCAGAACTTGCAGCCGAGGGGTGGGCTTTGCTGGCGCAGCATCCATTGGGAGGGTTGGGGCTCGGTAGTGTTTATAGCCTGGCTTTGGAAACTATCGGTATGGTCTTCGACCATCCCCATAACCTGTTCATTAATGTGGGACTGGATCTGGGAGGTGTCGGCCTGATCCTCTGGCTGGCTATCTGGGGATTGCTGTTCCTGACCGGTTGGCGAGCCCGCGATTCTATGCTTGGCGGCGCTCTGCTTGGGGTCTGGTGTTTTGCTTCGGTGGCTTTCCTGTCCGATGGTGCCGGGATCTGGAGTAAGCCACGGGAGATCTGGTTTCTCACCTGGATTCCGCTGACCCTGGCGCTGGCCCTAACGCCTGCGATGAAAACGCGCAGCCAGCCGCTGCCATAGCGGCAGCCTGAGCCCTGAGGCCTGCTCGATGCGGGCTGTCGCGCGGCTATCTCTGGCATGCAGCAGGGCCGCTCTCGTCCATAGCGCCCGGATTATCGGGTCGCTTCCAGTCTGGTTCTGCAGCCAGCCGCACAAGCTTTGCATAAGAGGCAGATAGTGCTCGAGTTCCTCGTCCGACAACGCCAACTGGTCATGCCAGAGACGGTAGTGGCTGGCCAACTGTAGATGCCCACATTCGATACCTGCCACCGGCAGCCAGCAGTGCAGGAGCTCGCTGAGATTGGCCTGGTTCTCGGCTGCCAGGCGTTGCGAAGCTTGTTCTGCATGGGTGCGGTAGGCGTAGAGTGGCTGTTCGATATTGTGTAGGCGCAAGGTCGGCGACTGCAGTATCAGGGCCAGAAAGAATCCGAAGTCTTCTGCATAGCGCAGGCTTTCATCGAAGCGGGTGTCGGCGATGGCGCTGCGTCGCAACATCACCGCGGGGCCTGGAATGGTTCGGCCATAGAACAGGTAGTTGGCTTTGAGCGTAGCGTCGTCGCCAGGGTAGACGATGGTGCGGTTTCTACGGCCAAAAGTACGCAGTGCGCATCCGCAGGCGTCCAGTTGCAGTCTGTCCATGGCTGCTAGCTGTTGCTCGAAGCGGGTGGGCAGGCTTTGGTCATCCGCATCCATCAGGGCGATGTAATCACCGCTGCAATGGTGCAGGCCCAGATTGCGTGCTCGTGACACACCGCCGTTAGCTGTGTTGTGCAGTTCGATGCGCTGCTCGCGCCGGGCCAGACGTTCGAGGATTTCCGCTGAGCCGTCGGTGGAGCCGTCATTGATCACGACGATCTGATCCGCCGGCCAACTCTGTTGCAGCAGCGAATTCAGCGCATCCTCGACATAGGGCGCCGCGTTGTACACCGGCAGCAATACGCTGAGTGTGCTCATGTTTTGCTGTTGGTAGCTGCTTGTTGGTCGAACAGGGATCTGAGGCGCTTGCGGAAGTGACTCGCGTCAGCAGGCGTCAGATCCTCTACGTAACCGTCGATGAAGGCCTCGCGGTTTGCCTGCAGCTTGTCCACATCCTGTGGGTAGCGGAACAGGTGCTGAAAGTTGCGCGAGCGCTTCAGCCGGCCCAACGCAGCTTCGCCGCAGGCCATGTCGGAAATGTCGATCAGCCCGAGTCGGCTTGCCTCGTCCTGCACGACGTTACCCAAATGCAAAGAGCGGAAATACACACCTTTGTCATGCAACTCTGCGATCAGTGCACCTAGATCACGGCATAGCTGTGTGTGTTCATCGCTTGGCTGGACGAGCAACTGGCGCAAGGTCTTGCCGGGAAGGGGCCAGTAATGAACCGCGGTGCGTTCGATGCCGCGGATGCGATAAGTCGCGATGATCTCCGGACACAGGATATCGCGTCGTTTCAGTTCTGCGGCGTTGTCAGCAAACCGCTTGGCATGGGAAACCAGGGTGGCTGAGGAGATCAGCCGTTTGCGGCGAAACAGTTTGAGAAAGCTGCCGTCGACCAGTTTGAGGACTTTTTCACCATGATGGTCGGCCTCGATCACTTCAGCATGCTGGCGCAGGGCGGAAAACTGTTCGTTACTGAGGCGTGACATGCAGATCTACTTGCTCGGCGTTGAGGGCGTGCGGCAGTTTACCTGATGTCGTAGCTCAGGACGCGTGAAGCCTGTTGCAGGTTGTCGCTATGCTAGAATCCTTGTCATTTTCAGCGTTCAGAAAGCCGGAGTTCCGCATGAAGTTATCCATGCCCCGTTTCGATCAGGCCCCCGTTCTCGTGGTGGGTGATGTCATGCTTGATCGTTATTGGCACGGCGCTACCTCGCGTATTTCGCCTGAGGCTCCGGTTCCGGTGGTCAAGGTCGAGCAGATCGAGGATCGACCCGGCGGTGCGGCCAACGTTGCGCTGAATATCGCTGCGTTGGGCGCGCCGGCGGTGCTGGTCGGGGTCACCGGTGAGGATGAGGCGGCGGACAGTTTGCGCGATAGCCTTGCGGCAGTTGGCGTGAAAACCTATTTCCAGCAAATCGCCGAGCAGCCGACCATCGTCAAGCTGCGGGTGATGAGCCGTCATCAGCAGTTGCTGCGCATGGATTTCGAGGAGCCTTTCCACACCGATGCCGATGCCTTGGCGCGGCAGGTCGAGCAGTTGCTGGATCAGGTCAAGGTGCTGGTGCTGTCCGACTATGGCAAGGGTGCCCTGCAGAACCATCAGGTGTTGATTCAGGCTGCCCGGGCGCGGGGTATTCCGGTGTTGGCCGATCCGAAAGGC
Source organism: Phytopseudomonas daroniae (assembly GCF_004327275.1). NCBI lineage: Bacteria > Pseudomonadati > Pseudomonadota > Gammaproteobacteria > Pseudomonadales > Pseudomonadaceae > Phytopseudomonas > Phytopseudomonas daroniae. Next base: position 1,053,604 of record NZ_QJUJ01000001.1, on the reverse strand, counting down.
AAGGATTTTTCCATCTATCGCGGTGCCAGCCTGATTACCCCGAACCTCAGCGAATTCGAGCTGATCGTCGGCCGTTGTGAAGACGAAGCGGAGCTGGTCAGCCGTGGCGCCCGTTTGATGCGTGAGCTTGATCTTGGTGCGTTGCTGGTAACCCGGGGCGAGCATGGCATGACCCTGCTGCGCCCGGAGCACGCGCCGCTGCATCTGCCGGCGCGTGCACGCGAAGTGTTCGATGTGACCGGGGCAGGGGATACGGTGATCTCGACACTGGCCGCTTCCATCGCGGCGGGTGAGGAGTTGCCCCAGGCCGTGGCATTGGCCAATCTCGCGGCGGGCATCGTGGTTGGCAAGCTGGGTACAGCGGCGATCAGTACGCCCGAGCTGCGTCGTGCGGTGCAGCGTGAAGAGGGCTCCGAACGTGGCGTACTGAGCCTGGAGCAACTGTTGCTGGCCACTGAGGATGCTCGTGCCCACGGTGAGAAGATCGTGTTCACCAATGGCTGCTTCGATATTCTACATGCCGGTCATGTGACCTATCTCGAGCAGGCGCGTGCTCAGGGTGATCGCCTCGTCGTGGCGATCAACGACGATGCCTCGGTCAGCCGCCTCAAAGGCCCGGGCCGACCGATCAATGCTGTGGATCGGCGTATGGCGGTATTGGCCGGTCTTGGTGCCGTGGATTGGGTGGTGAGTTTCAGCGAGGACACGCCGGAGCGTCTGCTCAAGCAGGTTCAGCCCGATGTGCTGGTCAAGGGCGGCGACTATGGCATCAACCAGGTGGTTGGTGCCGACATCGTGCTGGCCTACGGTGGTGAAGTACGGGTGCTGGGGTTGGTCGAGAACAGCTCGACCACCGCCATCGTCGAGAAGATTCGCAGTCGCTGAACACCAAACCCCGCTGTCCGGCGGGGTTTTACTTTGAATTTTTCATCCGATTGCCATGCAACGTGCCTGCTGTCCGTTAGACAGCTGCGGCGGTATCCAGGCGCACTCTGGGCGTTGAAGTCGTACCTGCGCGGGTGGCGGCGGGGCCGGACTTGTGAGCCTTCGGTGTGAGATTCTGCTGCGCCAGCCAGTCCTTCCAGCGAATGCGTTCATCCCGCACCAGCCAGCCGTCCTGGGGGGCGAAACTCTCGGCCAGCCACAGTCCGCGGGTGTTGGCTGGCACCAGTTGGCCCTGACGCAAGGTCATCAGTTCGGCTGTCGGGTGGCCCTGATCCAGAGGGATCAGATACAGATCCGGGCGCGCATGATCCAGGCGAGCGATCAGCTTACCGTCTTCCAGATGCTCATCGACATGAAGGAGGCTGAGTTGTTTTACCTCTTTGGGCAGATCCAGGCGCAGGTCGTAAACCAGCTGCAGTGAGGCGGTCGGCACGTGCACGTAGGCGCGAGGGCGCTCCAGCAGGTTCAGATTGCCGCATTGCACGGGGCGCGCTGCGCCGGACAAGGGGCTGAGCTGGAAGTGCACGCCCTCGCGGTACTTGAGCGTGCCCTCATAAGGGGCTGGCAGCCAGGTTTCACCGAAGCGGCCGTGGAGCCAGCCTTCGCTGGTCTCCAGCAGGCACTCTTCGGCCACCTCCTGAATTGCTGTCAGCAGCGGCAGGTTGAGCTCGTGGGCCGGTACGTAACCGGAGATCAGCTTGAGGACTACGTCTCCGCGGTCGAGACGCCGCTGGCGCACCAGCAGCCAATATTCGCGGCCTTGCCAGTTCAGGGTCAGGCGTACCGAGACGCCGAGGTTGGCCAGCTCTACCGCAAAACGCTGGCTGTCATTCAGCTCGACGGTTTTGCGGCGCTCCAGCATTTCGCTGAAGTTCAGCGGCCGGCCAAGGCTCTGGTAGGCGAGGCCGTCGGCGGTTGCCTCGACGAATAGCGGCAGGGTCTTGAAGGTAGCGGGGTTCTTGTGGGAAATGATACGCGGCATGTCGGCTCCTTCTTACGTCGGGGTCGGCCGCATATGCGGCGTCAAGGGCGTGCGTGGTACGCCAGATTCATTAATCTCCTGATGCTTTGTTACCGGCATTAGTGCCAACGATTACTTCGGCGGCCATGGCGACATTGTGGGCCAGGTGCAGCGGATTGATGGTGCCGACGATTGCACTGCCGACGCCTGGGTGGCCGAAAATCAGCTCGAAGCTGGCGCGTACCGGATCGACGCCGGCATCGAGGCAGGCATGACCGCTGGCCAGTGCCTTCTTGATCAGGATGCCTTTGGCGTGACAGGCAGCATAGTCCAATACCGGTTTTTCGTGCTGCTCGCCGAGGTTGTAGGTAATCATGGCGCAGTCGCCACGTTCGAGCGCCAGCAGACCACCTTCGACGGTCTTGCCGGAGAAGCCGAAGCCGCGGATAAGCCCAGCCTGCTTGAGTTCGGCAAGGGTGTCGTAGACGGCTTCGTTTTGCAGGATCGACAGATCATCGCCGTTGGAGTGCACCAGCACCAGGTCGATGTAGTCCGTTTCCAGGCGTTTCAGACTGCGCTCCACCGACAGGCGCGTATGAGCGCGGGAGAAGTCGAAGCGGGACTGCCCACCTTCGAATTCCTCGCCCACCTTGCTGACGATCACCCAGTCCTGACGCTGGCCGCGTAGCAGCGGGCCGAGGCGTTGTTCGCTGGTGCCGTAGGCCGGTGCCGTATCGATCAGGTTGATACCCAGCTCGCGGGCCAGATCGAGCAGTTGGTGCACCTGCTGATCATCGGGAATGGTGAAGCCATTGGGGTATTTGACACCCTGATCACGGCCGAGCTTCACCGTGCCCAGCCCAAGGGGAGAAACGCTGAGGCCTGTAGAGCCCAGAGGGCGGTGTAGCTGGTGTAGATCGCGCATCAGAATGATGTCTCCCAGGCGGGGCGGCCAATGACCGGGCGTGGCAACTCGGGCGTGGCGGCGTGCTGGCCAGGGCGAATGCCGTCATGCTCGAGGCTGGCCAGCACGCGGTCGGCGAAGTCCGGCGCCAAGGCCAGTTTGGTCGGCCAGCCGACCAGCAGCGCACCTTGGGCGCTGACAAAGGCATTGTCCGGGCGCACCAGGCCGCTTTGCGCAGGTTCGGCGCGGTCGACTCGCAGGGTTGCCCACTGGGCAGCGGACAGGTCGACCCAGGGCAGCAATTGCGCGAGCTCTTTGCGCGCAGCCTCGATCTGCGCCGCCTCGTCGCGTGCCACGCCGTCGGCTTCGGCCAGGTCGCCGCCGAGGTACCAGACCCACTCGCCATCGGCACTCGGGTGGCTGGTGACCGTGATCCGCGGCTTGGGGCCACCGCCGAGGCAGTGAGCATACAGCGGCTTCAGGGTCGGCCCCTTGACCATCACCATATGCAGGGGACGCAGTTGCTGGGTTGGTTGCGCGACGTGCAAGCTGGTGAGCAGATCGGCATTGCCGCGACCGGCGCTGAGCACGATGCGCTGAGCACGGATTTCTCGGCCATCGACGCGCAGGCCGACGAGTTGTCCATGCTCATGCACCGGCTGGATGTCGTCGGCAGCTAGCAGGCTGTCGCCGGCCAGCTCGGCCAGGCGTGCGATCAGGCTGGGCACGTCGACTACCAGTTCCGCCAGGCGGTAGACCTTGCCCTTGAATTTCGGGTCTTGCAGGGCCGCCGGCAATTGCTCGCCCTTGACCTGATCGACGCGGCCTCGCACGGCTTTGCTGGCGAAGAAGCTGGTGAGGTTGCCGGCCAGGGTGCCGGGCGACCACAGGTAATGCGCATCGGAGAGCAGGCGCACGCCGGATAGATCCAATTCGCCGCTACCGTCCAGCGCTTCGCGCCAGCGCCGTGGCATGTCGGCGATGGCTTCGGAGGCGCCGCTCAGGGCGCCGTGCAGGGCATATTTGGCGCCGCCGTGAATGATCCCCTGGGACTTGACGCTCTGCCCGCCACCCAGGCTCTCGCGCTCCACCAGCAAGGTGGCGTAGCCCCGGGCACGCAGGCGCGCATTCAGCCACAGACCGGCGACACCACCGCCGACGATCAGGACGTCTGTGCTCAGAGTTTGGGACATGCGGGTGCCTCTCAGGAAAACAGGTGCGCAGTATAGCCCCGCAGGGAGGGGAGAGCCTTAAGCTTCAAGCTAGAAGCCAAAGCCAGGCGTTGCACCGGTTTGCTTCAACTTGCCGCTTGAGGCTTGCAGCTGCTTTCAATGGCCGGTAACGCGGGAGAACAGCTGGATCACCACCACGCCGCTGACGATCAGGCCCATGCCCAGCACTGCGGGTAGATCCGGTTTCTGGCCATAGACGAACATGGCCGCGATGCTGACCAGCACGATGCCCAGGCCAGCCCAGATGGCATAGGCAATACCCACAGGGATGGTGCGCACCACCAGGATCAGCATCCAGAACGCGATGCTGTAACCGACGATCACCAGCAGCAGTGGCAGGGGTTTGTTGAGGCCATCGACGGCCTTCATGGAAGTGGTGGCGACCACCTCGGCAGCAATGGCCAGAGCGAGATAGAGATAACCGTTCATCGGCAGCACTCCTATTAACAGAGCGCCAATTCTACGGGCTCACTTTATTAGGTAAACTCATTACCTATCTGGTATGGAGATAGGTTGTGCGCTGGAGTCTTGAACAGCTGGAGGTCTTCGTTGCTGTCGCCGAGGGCAATTCGTTTTCTGCCGTAGCGCGACGGTTTGGACGTGTGCAGTCGGCGGTCAGTACTGCCGTAGCGGCCCTGGAAGACGATCTTGGCGTGCGCCTGTTCGAGCGTAGTAGCGGTCGTCAGCCGCGCCTCACTGAGGCCGGTCAGGCGTTGCTCGAAGAAGCTCGCGAGCTGCTGCGCCAGTGTCAGCGACTGGAGGGGCGCGCGCTGGGGCTGTCGCGAGGCGAGGAGGTCTGCCTGCGTCTGGCCCAGGACGAAGCCTTGCCGATGCCGCCGGTGCTCGACAGCCTGGAGGCGCTGGCCCAGGCCTTTCCGCGGGTCGAGTTGCAAATGACCAGCGGCGGGCAGGGTGTGGTGGCGCGACAACTGCTGGAGCGGCGTGCCGACCTCGGTCTGCTGTTTCATCACGAGGGCATGCCCGCTGAGCTGGAGCGCCGCCGCCTGGGCATGGTGGATATGGTCATGGTCTGCGGCGCCGGTCATCCGCTGGCACAGGGGCGCTCCGTCGGTCGTCGCGAATTGGCCAGGCACCGACAACTGCTGATTACTCTGCAGGACAGTCACTATCCCGGTAACGAGCGGGTCAGCCCCACGGCCTGGCGCACCGACAGTTTTTACGTGATGGCCGAGCTGCTGATGCGTAACCTGGGCTGGGCCTGCCTGCCCCGGCACGTAGCGCAGTACCCGACCTATCAGGGGCATCTGGTCGAGCTGAGCAGCGACTGGATCGCGCCACCGTTGCCGCTGGAACTGGTGTTTCGTCGTGATGAGGCCCTGGGGCCGGCGGCGCAGTGGCTGGCGCAGTACCTGGCCGAACGCCTGTGCGTGTTGGAACCATGAGCAGGGGCAGCACTTGTCCTGGCTTGTGCTGCAATGGTCGCAGCCCCTAAGCTTCCCCGCCATGAATCGACATCTCTATACCCTGCTGTTCCATCTCTGCCTGCCGTTGATCGGTCTACGCCTGATTTGGCGAGCCTGGCGCGCGCCTGCCTATGCCAAACGTGTCGGCGAGCGCTTTGCCTTCGGTCTGCCGCCGCTGCGTTCTGGTGGTATCTGGGTGCATGCCGTATCGGTCGGGGAAAGCATCGCGGCGGCGCCGCTGGTGCGTGAGCTGCTGGCGCGTTACCCGGATCTGCCGATCACCCTGACCAGCATGACCCCGACCGGTTCCGAGCGTATTCGTGCGCTGTTTCCCGAGGAGCAGTTCGCTGGCCGTGTGCAGCATTGCTACCTGCCCTACGATCTGCCCTGGGCTGCGTCGCGCTTTCTCGAGCGAGTTCGTCCGCGCCTGGCGGTGATCATGGAAACCGAGCTGTGGCCCAACTACATCCACCAGTGTGCCCGTCGAGGTATTCCGGTCGCGCTGGCCAATGGCCGATTGTCCGAGCGCTCCGCCAGAGGCTACGGACGCTTTGCCAAGCTCACTGCGCCGATGCTCGCCGAGCTGACTTTGCTCGCGGTACAGAGCCAGGTCGAGGCGCAGCGCTTCATTGCCCTCGGAGCCCGGCCTGAAGCGGTAGAGGTGACCGGCTCGATCAAGTTCGACCAGCAAGTGGATGCAACTGTGTTGGCGCGTGCCACTACGCTGCGTGAGCAATGGCAGGCGCAGCAACGGCCTGCGTGGATCGCCGCCAGCACCCGTGAGGGAGAAGATGCGCTGGTGATACAGGCGCATCAGCAATTGCTCGCTACTCAGCCGGATGCTCTGCTGATTCTGGTGCCCCGTCATCTGGAGCGTTTCGACAGTGCTGCCGCGCAGCTGCGTGAGGCAGGCCTGAGTTTCGTGCGTCGCTCTTCAGGCGAGGCTGTTGGCCCTAATGTGCAGGTACTGCTCGGCGACAGCATGGGCGAATTGATGTTTCTGTATGGCCTGGCCGATGTCGCCTTCGTCGGCGGCAGCCTGGTCGAGACGGGCGGCCATAACCCGCTGGAGCCAGCGGCGCTGGGGCTTCCGGTGATCATGGGGCCGCACCGCTTCAACTTTCAGGAGATCACCGCGCAGTTGCTCGAGCGTGGCGCGCTCTGCGAGGTAGCGGATGCCAAGGCGCTCGGCGCCCAGGTCGCGTTGCTGTTGCACGAACCTGCACGTGCGGCGGCCATGCGCGAGGCCGGCCTGGCAGTGCTCAAGGCCAATCAAGGCGCGCTGCAGCGGTTGCTGGATGGGTTGGCAAGGCTGCTCGCATAGAACCTGTTCGTGATCTTTCAAGGCAGGTTTCTGGTATTCAGGCAGCAAAGTAGCGGAAGCGGGCAATCGCAGGTCGTAGGATGGGTGCAACCCATCGGCAATTGATGAGTTTCACCCATCCTACGACTGGGTATCGTCGCTTCGCGCCTCAACCTGCGTGGCCCGATCCGTCTACCGTTCTGCGATCGCAGTGGTGGACAAAAAGAGCGTTGTCCACCCTACATCTGCTCCCACCTTTCAGCAGGCCAGCACGAATTTCCCGGGTGTCGCTTCGCTCGACCCGGGCTACGTCTGATCAGGTTTATTCGTCGCCTTGCAGGCGTGCTTCGGCGGCCTTGGCCAGATCCGAAGGCAGGAAGTCGCGATCCGGGTTGTAGTCCGGTTTCAGGTAACGACCCAGGGCGTCCAGGTCTGCGGGGCTGAGGGTGCCGGCAGCCTGCTTCAGGCGCAGGTTGTTGAGGATGTAGTCGTAGCGTGCGTCGTTGTAGTTGCGCACCGCGTTGTACAGCTGGCGTTGGGCGTCGAGCACGTCGACGATATTGCGTGTGCCTACCTGATAACCGATTTCCGTGGCCTCCAGTGCACTCTGGTTGGAGATGATCGACTGGCGGCGGGCCTGCACGGTTTCCACGTCGGTATTCACCGCGCGATACAGGTTGCGGGTGTTCTGCACCACCTCGCGGCGTAGCCCTTCACGTTGCTGCTCGGACTGGCTGAGGCGCTGATAGGCTTCGCGGGCCTGGGAGCTGGTCAGGCCACCGCTGTACAGCGGGATGTTCAGTTCCAGGCCGATGCTGCGCTGGCTTACGTCGCCGCTGTAGTGGGGCTCGCCCGGCCTTTCGGTATTGGTGAAACCGAGGTTGTCGTTGTCGCCGCGCTGATAGCTGGCCACGGCGTCGAGGGTCGGCGCGTGCCCGGCCTTGCGCTGACGCAGGGTTTCTTCGGCGGCGTTGACCGCGAAATTGCTGGCCTGCAGGTTGAGGTTCTGCGCTGCGGCCGTGTTGACCCAGGCGGTAGCGTCGTTGGGCATCGGAGTGAGAATCGGCAGGCTGTGCTGGATGCCTTCGATGCTGCGGTACTCGCGGTTGGTCAAGGTGATCAGGGCCTGGAAGGCGTCCTCCACCTGACGGTCGGCGATGATCCGGTTGGCTCGCGCCGTATCGAAGCCGGCCTGGGCCTGGAGCACGTCGGTCTTGTCCGACAGGCCAACCTCGAAGCGCTCGTTGGCCTGGTCGAGCTGGCGTTTGAAGGCGGCCTCTTCGGCCTTGGTCGAGGCCAGGTTGTCCTGGGCGCGCAGCACCGAGAAGTAGGCGTCGGCGCTCTGCAGTATCAGGTTCTGTTCAGTGGCAGACAGCTCCAGGGCTGCCTGCTCGCTGACCGCCTCGGCGGCCTGCAGCTGGAACCAGCGATCGGCGCGGAACAGCGGCTGGCTGAGGTTGGCCTGATAAACCGTGCCGCTACGTGACAGGGTCGCGGCCGGCGTCTCCAGTGCGGTGCGGGTATCGTTCATCCGTGCGCCGGCGCTGAGGTTCGGCAGCAGGCCGGCGCGGGCCTGGGGTACGCCTTCGCGGCGGGCCTGGAAGTCGGCACGGGCGGCGGCCAGGTCTGCATTGTTGGCGGCGGCTTCCTGATACACCGACATCAGATCGGTACGCACCGATAGTGGGGCAGGATCTGCCCAGGTCGTGGCGGTTGAGGCGGCGGTCACGGCTACGGCCAGGGAGAGTCTGCGCAGCATGTCAGTGAATCCTAGAGTGGGCAGTAGTCGGCGAGACTAAGCCCGGCCATCGGGGTGGTCAAGGCGCGCGGTGCCGACTATGTAAACGTCACTATCCGACCTGCGGGTCGTATCCACGTTGCCGCCGTTGCCGGCTGTCAGTAGACTGGCCGGGTTCTTGTCGGGGTGCCTCGAATCGGAGGCTGAGATCGGATAGTTCCGGATCCCGTTGAACCTGATCAGGTTAAGGCCTGCGTAGGGAACAAGAGGTATCCGCCTCTACAGATCGTTGAAAAACGTAGGCGAGGCAGCCAGCGCAAGGCAAAAACAGGCGAAAACGCGGAGTGTACGAGTAGTACATGAGCATTTTGAGGCTGTTTTTAACGCCGCGATGGCAAGGCAGCTAGTTTTTCAGCGATCTGCCCGGTGGATACCCCCGCACCGCGTCTGTGGTGTGCCCGCGCCCAGGCTGTCCGATCATGCCGGCGCTCTATCATGACTCCCGCATGTTCCGACAGCTCTTGGCGCGGCGTTGCTTCATCACGCATCGATCAGGTTCGCTCCGACATCCAGCCGAGGAGCCAACCGATGAGCGTCAAACAACAACAGAATCTCAGCGAATCCGCACAAGTCGACCAGCAGTCGATCCAGCCCTTTCCCCGTTCGCAGAAAATCTACGTCCAGGGTTCCCGCCCGGACATCCGCGTGCCGATGCGCGAGATCAGCCTGGATGTGACGCCTACCGACTTCGGTGGCGAGATCAATGCCCCGGTCACCGTGTATGACACCTCCGGCCCTTACACCGACCCGAGCGTGACCATCGACGTACGCAAAGGGCTTGCCGATGTGCGTTCGGCGTGGATCGAGGATCGTGGCGACACCGAGCGCCTCGAAGGCCTCTCTTCGGAGTTCGGGCAACGCCGCCTGGCTGATGCCGAGCTGACCAAGATGCGCTTCGCCCACGTACGCAACCCGCGTCGTGCCAAGCCCGGCAAGAACGTCAGCCAGATGCATTACGCGCGTCAGGGCATCATTACTCCGGAGATGGAATACATCGCCATCCGCGAGAACATGAAGCTCGCCGAGCACCGCGCCGCCGGTCTGCTCGAGGAACAACATGGCGGCAACAGTTTCGGCGCCAGCATTCCCAAGGAGATCACCGCGGAATTCGTCCGTGACGAAGTGGCCCGCGGCCGCGCCATCATCCCGGCGAACATCAACCACACCGAGCTGGAACCGATGATCATCGGCCGCAACTTCCTGGTGAAGATCAACGGCAATATCGGCAACTCGGCGCTGGGATCAAGCATCGAGGAAGAAGTCGCCAAGCTGACCTGGGGCATTCGCTGGGGTTCGGACACGGTGATGGATCTGTCCACCGGCAAGCATATTCACGAAACCCGCGAATGGATCATCCGCAACTCGCCAGTGCCGATCGGCACCGTGCCGATCTATCAGGCGCTGGAGAAGGTCAATGGCGTGGCCGAAGACCTGACCTGGGAGCTGTTTCGCGACACCCTGATCGAACAGGCCGAGCAGGGCGTCGATTACTTCACCATCCACGCCGGCGTGCTGCTGCGCTATGTGCCGCTGACCGCCAAGCGGGTTACCGGCATCGTCAGCCGCGGTGGTTCGATCATGGCCAAGTGGTGCCTGGCGCACCACAAGGAAAACTTCCTCTACACCCACTTCGAAGATATCTGCGAAATCATGAAGGCCTACGACGTCAGCTTCTCGCTGGGCGATGGCCTGCGTCCGGGCTCCATCGCCGACGCCAACGATGCCGCACAGTTCGGCGAACTGGAAACCCTTGGCGAACTGACCAAGATCGCCTGGAAGCACGACGTGCAGTGCATGATCGAGGGCCCCGGCCACGTGCCGATGCAACTGATCAAGGAGAACATGGACAAGCAGCTGGAGTGCTGCGACGAGGCGCCGTTCTACACCCTCGGGCCGCTGACTACCGACATCGCACCGGGCTACGACCACATCACCAGCGGCATCGGGGCGGCGATGATCGGCTGGTTCGGTTGCGCCATGCTCTGCTACGTCACGCCCAAGGAGCACCTCGGTCTGCCGAACAAGGATGACGTCAAGACCGGCATCATCACCTACAAGATCGCCGCCCATGCGGCCGACCTGGCGAAAGGCCATCCGGGCGCGCAGATCCGCGACAACGCGCTGAGCAAGGCGCGCTTCGAGTTCCGCTGGGAAGACCAGTTCAACCTGGGCCTCGACCCGGATACCGCACGCAGCTTCCACGACGAAACCCTACCCAAGGACTCGGCCAAGGTCGCTCACTTCTGTTCCATGTGTGGGCCGAAGTTCTGCTCGATGAAAATCACTCAGGAAGTGCGCGAGTACGCCAAGGTCAATGGTCTGTCCGACGAGAGCAAGGCAGTCGAGGCAGGCTTCAAGGAGCAGGCCGAGCGTTTCAAGGAAGAGGGGTCAGTGATCTACCGACAGGTGTGAAGCCCAGCCGGGTGAGCGGCATGGTTGCCGTTCACCCGGACTTCACTCAGCGTGCAGCACCACCTGGCACGTAGACCGGGCGCAGGATGCCCTGCAGCTGGCTGTAGGGAATCTTTATCTCCGGGTGGCCGTCGGAGTAGGGCGCTAGGCGCGCGACATCGTATTTGAGCAGCACGGCATCAGGGTTCAAGGCGATGTTCGGCGTGCGCTCGAATGGCCAGGTCTGACGGTAGTCGGCATCGTCACCGTGGCCCTGAGCGATCAGCCAGGCCTGGTGGGCGCGCTGGGCGATCTGCCAGAACGCCGTTTCTTCGCCGGGGACGAGGATGTCCTGCAGGCTCAGTACCTTGTTCAGCTCGCGGTCGTAATTCAGGTAGGTGCGCCCGGGTACGCCATGGGCACCGCCAATGAAGTGGTAGCTGGACAGCTCGATCACCACCAGGCGGTCATGTTGGCTCAGTACCTTGGCCTGCAGATAGCTGACCCAGCCGGGTTTGCCGTTGGCGAGAAACTCGCGCTCGTGATCGGCCAGCGATTGCGGTCGGGTATCGGTGGCGGCGCTCACCAGGCCAAGCAGGGTCGATTCGATGCGCGCATTGAGCTCGGGCTGATCGGCCAGGCGCTGCAGCTCGATATTGACCAATGGGCAGTCCTGGGCGGTGCAACCCGGCGCTTTGTGTTCCCAGCGCTCATGGATGGTGGCGAGGGCTGGCGGCGTGTCGGGTTTGGACAGGCTTTGGCAGGCGCCGAGCAACAGACCGAGGCTGAGGATAGCGCCGAGGCGGGCAATGGTGGATGTATTCATGCAGGAAAAGCCATTGGCGAAGGACGGGTGTTCGACTGCCTGACGGCAGGGGAGTTCGCGATTATTCGCCAACGCGAGCGGATCGGCCAGGCTTTCGCTGCATCGCTTGCGGGAGAGCCTTAACAGACCCTAGGATGCATTCAATCCGCACGTAACGAGAGAGCAGCAGATGACCGAAACCTTTACCCCCGGCCCGGATGCGGTGGAAATCATCGAGCGTGAAGAGTGCTTCCGAGGTTTTTATCGCCTGGATCGCTTCCGCCTGCGCCACCAGCAGTTCTCAGGCGGTATGGGGCCGGTGCTTAGCCGTGAACTGTTCATCCGCCACGATGCCGTTTGCGTGCTGCCCTACGATGCGGTGACCGACAGCGTGGTGCTGATCGAGCAGTTTCGCGTCGGCGCCATGCACAAGGCCACCAACCCCTGGTTGGTCGAGCTGGTGGCAGGCTTGATCGACAAGGACGAAGAGCCCGATGAAGTGGCGCTACGTGAAGCCGAGGAAGAAGCCGGGCTGACGCTGACGTCGTTGTGGCCGATAACCCGCTATTTCCCGTCGCCGGGCGGCTCCGACGAGTTCGTGCATCTGTTCCTCGGTCGTTGCGACAGCGCCGGGGTGGGCGGCATACACGGCCTGGAGGAAGAGGGCGAGGACATTCGCGTGCAGGTATGGCCTTTCGAGGATGCCTTGCAGGCGGTCAGGGATGGGCTGATCAACAATGCGGCGAGCATCATCGCCTTGCAGTGGCTGGCGCTGAATCGCGCCGAGGTAAGGGGCCTATGGGGGTAAATCTGCTGCGTGAGCGCTACCGGGTCGATCTAATCGAGCTGCAGGCTGCTTGCGAGGCCAATTACGCACGGCTGATGCGTTTGTTGCCAGGTATGCGCGAAGCCCAGGGCGCGCGGCGCGTGGCGCTCAGTCAGGGCGAGCGGCAGCTTGGCGTGTTGGCGCTGGAAGTGGTGGAGAGGTGCCCATACACCTCCACGGTGCAGGTGCGTCAGGAGCACAGCCTGCCCTGGCTGCCGGTACCGCAACTGGAAGTGCGCGTCTATCACGACGCACGCATGGCCGAGGTGACCGGTGCCCAGAGCGCGCGACGCTTTCGCGGCATCTATCCCTATCCCAACGCGGCCATGCACCAACCGGACGAGAAAACCCAGCTCAACGTGTTTCTCGGTGAATGGCTGAGCCACTGCCTTGCATGTGGGCACGAGACCGAGCCGCTGGTTTGAGCTAATTCTTTGTCATAAGAATGCTTCGGGTTTCTGTGAACTAGTCACTATTAGTGGGTTTACCGGGCCACATCGCGATTCCATAATTTGCACTTGCCCTCCATGGAGAAGCACTTTGTCGAGTGCGTATGCGTCCACCCCCGCTGATTCTTCGGTATTGCTGGTGCAGCTTACCGACAGCCATCTGTTTGCCGGCACGGACGGCAAGCTGCTGGGCATGGACACCGCTGACAGCCTGCGCCAGGTGGTCGATCTGGTGCTTGAAGAGCAGCCGGCCATCGACATGATTCTGGCCACTGGTGATTTGTCCCAGGACGGCAGCCCGGCCTCCTATGCGCGCTTTCTCGAACTGAGCGCCGCGCTGAGAACGTCAGCCCGCTGGATTCCCGGCAACCATGACGACATCCTGGCGATGCAGGCGGCCTGCGTGGGTAGCGATCTGCTGGAACCGGTCGTGGATCTCGGCACCTGGCGGTTGATCATGCTTGATTCGTCGATCCCCGGCGCGGTGCCCGGTTACCTCCAGGAGCCGCAGCTGGCGCTGTTGGAGCGGGCATTGAGCGAGGCGCCGGATCGTCACCATCTGATCTGCCTGCATCACCACCCGGTGGATATCGGCTGTCAGTGGATGGCGCCGATCGGGCTGCGCAACCCCGATGCGCTGTTCGCCGTACTGGATCGGTTTCCCCAGGCGCGGGCGATTCTCTGGGGGCACGTCCACCAGGCGATCGATGAGATGCGCGGCAAGGTGCGGCTTCTGGCCTCACCGTCGACCTGCGTACAGTTCACGCCAGGCAGCGAGGATTTTCAGGTCGATAGCACGGCGCCCGGCTACCGCTGGCTGCGTCTGCACAGTGATGGGCGGCTGGAAACCGAGATATCGAGGGTCAGTGGCATCGTTTTCGAGCCTGACTACAGTGTTGGCGGGTACTAGGGTCTGTTGACGCGGCAACGCGGCTTGCGCTGAAACGTCATCAGACCCTGGTGTCGCGACAACGGTCATATGTCGGCCAGGGTGGTCGATGAGCCGAGGCGGCGAACGGGATATCGTAATGTGGGATGGCAGCCATAAGGCGATAGCAGACGGTCGTAGGATGGGTGAAACCCATCGGAAATTGATGGGTTTCACCCATCCTACGGGCTGGTGGATGAAAAGAGCGTCATCCACCCTACGTCTGCTTACGCCTTTGAGCGACCACTCAGCCTAATCGCTCGGATACCACATTTGATGGGTGACGCTACACTAGCAACGCTTGCGGCCTATAGGGCGGCGCTAGTAGCCTCTCGTTATGACTACAGGCATTCTTTATATCCATGGGCTCAATAGTTCGCCGGCTTCCACCAAGGCCAGCCAACTGACCGTCGCCATGACCGCCATGGGGCTGCAAGCGCAACTGCGGGTTCCTGTCCTGCATCATCACCCGCGCCAGGCTATTGCCGAGCTCGAGGCGCTGATCGCTGAACTCGGCCGCCCCACTCTGGTCGGCAGCTCCCTGGGCGGCTACTATGCGACCCATCTGGCCGAACGGCATGGCCTCAAGGCGCTGTTGATCAACCCGGCGGTGTGCCCGCACCGGCTGTTCGACGGTTACCTCGGCCCGCAATGCAACCATTACAGTGGCGAAACCTGGGATCTGACTGCCGATCACGTGGCGGCACTGGCGGAACTCGAGACTCCGCCGCCCACGGATCCGGCCCGTTATCAGGTATGGCTGCAGACCGCCGATGAAACCCTCGATTACCGGCACGCCCAGGCGTACTACCGGCATTGCGCGCTGCGCATCGAGGCCGGCGGTGATCATGGCTTCCAGGGCTTCGCAGAGCGCCTGCCCATGCTGTTCGCCTTCGCCGGCATCGCGCCCGTGTCCTGACCGGCCGCGCCCGAACCCCGATCAATCAGAGCATTTCAGAGACCTATGGCCCAGCAAAACGCCTACAACGCAGATGCCATCGAAGTCCTTTCCGGCCTTGATCCGGTGCGCAAGCGGCCGGGGATGTATACCGACACCAGCCGCCCCAACCACCTGGCCCAGGAAGTCATCGACAACAGTGTCGACGAAGCCCTGGCGGGTCACGCCAAATCCATTCAGGTAATCCTCCACGAGGACAACTCCCTGGAAGTGAGCGATGACGGTCGCGGTATGCCGGTGGACATTCACCCGGAAGAGGGCGTACCTGGTGTCGAACTGATCCTTACCAAGCTGCACGCCGGCGGCAAGTTTTCCAACAAGAACTACCAGTTTTCCGGCGGTCTGCACGGTGTGGGTATCTCGGTGGTCAACGCCCTGTCGACCCGTGTCGAAGTGCGGGTCAAGCGCGACGGCAACGAATATTCCATGGCCTTCGCCGATGGCTTCAAGGCCAGCGACCTGGAAGTGATCGGCACGGTCGGCAAGCGCAACACCGGCACCAGCGTGCATTTCTGGCCGGACGGCAAATATTTCGATTCCCACAAGTTCTCGGTCAGCCGCCTCAAGCACGTGCTCAAGGCCAAGGCCGTGCTGTGCCCCGGCCTGGCGGTGAGCTTTCATGACAAGGCGAGCGGCGAGCAGGTCGAGTGGTTATATGAAGACGGCCTGCGTTCCTACCTGGTCGATGCGGTCAGCGAGTACGAGCGCCTGCCCAACGAACCCTTCTGCGGCAGCCTGGCCGGTAACAAGGAGGCGGTGGATTGGGCGCTGCTGTGGCTGCCGGAAGGCGGCGACTCGGTGCAGGAAAGCTACGTCAACCTGATCCCTACCGCCCAGGGCGGTACCCACGTCAACGGTCTGCGTCAGGGCCTGCTGGACGCCATGCGCGAATTCTGCGAGTTTCGCAACCTGCTGCCCCGTGGGGTCAAGCTGGCCCCGGAAGACGTCTGGGAGCGTATCGCCTTCGTGCTCTCGATGAAGATGCAGGATGCTCAGTTCTCCGGGCAGACCAAAGAGCGGCTGTCCTCCCGAGAGGCTGCTGCGTTCGTCTCCGGTGTGGTCAAGGACGCCTTCAGCCTGTGGCTCAACGCCCATCCGGAGTTCGGTCAGCAGTTGGCCGAGCTGGCCATCAGCAACGCCAGCCGCCGTCTCAAGGCCGGCAAGAAGGTCGAGCGCAAGAAGATCACTCAGGGCCCGGCATTGCCCGGCAAGCTGGCCGATTGCGCCGGGCAGAACCCGATGCGTTGCGAGCTGTTCCTGGTCGAGGGCGACTCCGCCGGTGGCTCGGCCAAGCAGGCGCGGGACAAGGAGTTTCAGGCGATCCTGCCGTTGCGCGGCAAGATCCTCAATACCTGGGAAGTGGACGGCGGCGAAGTGCTGGCCAGCCAGGAAGTGCACAACATCGCCGTGGCCGTCGGTCTCGACCCCGGCTCCAGCGATCTGGGCCAGTTGCGTTACGGCAAGATCTGCATCCTCGCCGATGCCGACTCCGACGGCCTGCACATCGCCACGCTGCTCTGCGCACTGTTCGTGCAGCATTTCCGTCCGTTGGTGGATGCAGGTCATGTGTACGTGGCGATGCCGCCGCTGTATCGCATCGATCTCGGCAAGGAAATCTACTACGCCCTGGACGAACCAGAGCGCGACGGCATTCTCGATCGTCTGGTGGCCGAGAAGAAACGCGGCAAGCCGCAGGTCACCCGCTTCAAGGGCCTGGGCGAAATGAACCCGCCGCAGTTACGCGAAACCACCATGGATCCCAATACTCGGCGGCTGGTGCAACTGACCCTCGAGGACTTCGAGGGTACTCGCGAAATGATGGACATGCTGCTGGCGAAGAAGCGTGCCGGCGACCGCAAGTCCTGGCTGGAGTCCAAGGGTAACCTGGCCGAGGTACTGCTCTGATGCGGCACCTGCTCGGCGCCCTGTTGCTGGCGTCAGTGACGCCGCTGCTCGCCGATACGCCAGCGCTCGAGGAACTCAAGCTGCTCAGCGAACACCCGGTCGCCGGGATGGACGCCGGCAATCTGTCCGGCCTGGCCTGGTGCGGCGACGCGCTGTGGGCGGTATCCGACCGCGAAGACGATCGCCTCTATCGCCTCGATTCTTCCGATCGTATCTGGCAGGCCGAGGTCGAGCATTTCGTGGCGCCACCGGCGCCGGTGATGCCGCTGCCCTGGGGCCTGCGCATGCGCGCCTGGGTGTCCGGCCTGGTGCGCGGTGGCCATCTGGATTTCGAAGGCATCTCCTGCGACGCCAAGGGCAATCGCTATCTGGTCAGTGAAAGCCGCGCCGCGGTGCTGCAGGTGCCGCCAGCCGCCGATGCGCAGTGGCTGACCCTGCCCGAAGGCATGGTGCGCCAGGCGCGCGCCAGCGGCATGCTGCTGCATTTCAACTCGCTGTTCGAAGGCATCGCCGTCGATCCGGCAGGCGAGCGCCTGTGGCTGGCGGCGGAAAAACAGCGGCGCGGCCTGGTGGTGCTGCATCATCGTCGCGCTACCTGGCTCTGCGAAGGCGGTTGCGTGCTGCTCAGCGAGGGCGGCCAGGAAGCCTCACCCGAGGCGCTGGGCGGGGCGCCAGCGCCGGTGGACTTCTCCGGCCTGGCTTTTCACAACGAAAAACTCTTTACCCTGGAGCGTCAGGCCCATCGCATCTGCCGCCGTACGCCAGCGACCGGCGACGCCGAGCGCTGCTGGTCATTCGCCGCTGAGGCGCTGACCGACGAACGTCGCTATCCCATGAGCTACGGTGTGGCCGAGGCGCTGTCGATCGACGAGGAGGGCGCCTGGGTCGGTGTCGACAATGGCGGCCATGCGCGTGGCGATGGCGAGAAGCGCCCGGTGGTCTGGCGCTTCGCCGCACCTGCCGGTGGCTGGGGCGTGACGCGGTGAGCGAACAGACCGCCGGCCGTCGTGCCGGCCGGGTGATGCTGGTGCTGGCCTGGGGGGCGGGGCTGCTGCTGGCCACGCATTTCTTCGGCAAATGGGAAGATGACAAGAACCATCCCAACCGCCAGCCGCAGTCGGTGCATGGCAGCGATTACGTCGAAGTGCGTCTGGCCAGCAGCCGCGGCGGGCATTATCTGGTCGATGGGCAGATCAACGGCGATCCGGTGACTTTCCTGCTCGATACCGGCGCTACCCAGGTTGCCATACCCAGTCAGGTCGCCCGCAGTCTCGGCCTGCAGTCTGGCGCGCCCGTGCAGATCAGTACCGCCAATGGCCGCGCCACGGCGCACCGCACGCGCCTGGAGCGCCTGCAGCTTGGCGATATCGTCCTGCATGACGTATCCGCGCTCATCGCGCCGGGCATGGACGGCGATGAAGTCCTGCTGGGCATGAGCGCCTTGAAACAACTTGAATTCAGTCAGCGCGACGGCACCTTGATGTTGCGCCAATCAACCTTGCAATGAGGCACGCATGAGCGAAACCCTCGATCTGAGCCTGGACGGTGTCGAACGCCGCTCCCTTGCCGACTTCACCGAGCAGGCTTATCTCAACTATTCGATGTACGTGATCATGGATCGCGCGCTGCCGCATATCGGCGACGGTCTCAAACCGGTGCAGCGTCGTATCGTCTATGCCATGAGCGAGTTGGGGCTGGACGCCGATTCCAAGCACAAGAAATCGGCGCGTACCGTCGGCGATGTGCTCGGCAAGTTCCACCCGCACGGCGACTCGGCCTGCTACGAAGCCATGGTGCTGATGGCGCAACCGTTCAGTTACCGCTACACCCTGGTCGATGGCCAGGGCAACTGGGGGGCGCCGGACGATCCCAAGTCCTTCGCCGCCATGCGTTACACCGAGGCGCGTCTGTCGCGCTATTCCGAAGTGCTGCTGACCGAGCTCGGTCAGGGCACGGTGGATTGGGTGCCGAACTTCGATGGCACCCTGAACGAGCCGGCGACCCTGCCGGCGCGGCTGCCCAACCTGCTGCTCAATGGCACAACCGGCATCGCCGTGGGCATGGCCACCGACGTGCCGCCGCATAACCTGCGCGAAGTCGCGGCCGCCTGCGTACGCCTGCTCGACGAACCCAACGCCACGGTGGAGCAGCTCTGCGAGCACGTGCTCGGCCCGGACTATCCGACCGAGGCGGAGGTCATCACCCCGCGTGCCGATCTGCTGAAAATCTACGAAACCGGTCGCGGCTCGGTACGCATGCGCGCCGTGTATAGCGTCGAGGACGGCGACATCGTGGTCACCGCGCTGCCGCACCAGGTGTCCGGTGCCAAGGTGCTGGAGCAGATCGCCGGCCAGATGCAGGCCAAGAAGCTACCGATGGTCGCCGACCTGCGCGACGAGTCGGATCACGAACATCCCTGCCGCATCGTCATCATCCCGCGTTCCAACCGGGTGGATGCCGATGAGCTGATGCAGCACCTGTTCGCCACCACCGAGCTGGAGTCGAGCTACCGGGTCAACAGCAACGTCATCGGCCTGGATGGCAAGCCCCAGGTGAAGAACCTGCGGCAATTGTTGCGCGAATGGCTGGAGTACCGCGTCAATACGGTACGCCGCCGTCTGCAATTCCGTCTGGACAAGGTCGAGAAGCGCCTGCATCTGTTGGAGGGCTTGCTGGTTGCCTTCCTCAACCTGGATGAAGTGATCCAGATCATCCGCACCGAGGATCATCCCAAGGCACGCCTGATCGAGCGTTTCGCGCTGAGCGAGGTGCAAGCCGACTACATCCTCGACACGCGCCTGCGCCAACTGGCCCGCCTGGAAGAAATGAAGATCCGTGGCGAGCAGGATGAGCTGGCCAAGGAACGCGACAAGCTGCTGACCCTGCTGGGCAGCGAAGCCAAGCTGAAGAAGCTGGTGCGCAAGGAAATCATCGAAGACGCCGAGAAGTATGGCGATGACCGCCGTTCGCCGATCGTTGCCCGTGCTGAAGCCAAGGCGCTTTCGGAAACCGAGCTGATGCCGACCGAGCCGGTCACCGTGGTGATCTCGGAAAAAGGCTGGGTACGCTGCGGCAAGGGCCACGACATCGACGCCACCGGGCTCTCCTACAAGGCCGGTGACGGCTTCAAGGCAGCGGCGCCGGGGCGTTCCAATCAATACGCGGTATTCATCGATTCCACTGGGCGTAGCTATTCGCTGGCGGCGCATTCGCTGCCGTCGGCACGGGGCCAGGGCGAGCCGCTGACCGGTCGTCTGACGCCACCGCCAGGCGCCACCTTCGAGTGCGTACTACTGCCCGATGATGAGGCGCTGTACGTGATCGCCTCGGACGCCGGCTACGGCTTCGTGGTCAAGGGCGAAGACCTGCAGGCCAAGAACAAGGCCGGCAAGGCCCTGCTCAGCCTGCCCAATGGCGCGCGGGTAGTGGCACCGCGGCCACTGGCCAATCGCGAGGAAGACTGGTTGGCGGCAGTCACCACCGAAGGTCGTCTGCTGTTGTTCAAGGTCGCCGACCTGCCGCAACTGGGCAAGGGCAAAGGCAACAAGATCATCGGTATCCCCGGTGAGCGCGTCGCCAGTCGTGAGGAGTACCTTACCGACCTGGCCGTGCTGCCCCAGGGCGCGACGCTTGTATTGCAGGCCGGCAAGCGTACCCTGTCCCTGAAGGCCGATGACCTTGAGCATTACAAGGGCGAACGTGGTCGACGCGGCAACAAATTGCCGCGTGGCTTCCAGCGCGTCGACGCTTTGCTGGTCGAGTAAACGCCTACTGGCAAGTGGCCTGCTACTGGAGTTGCAGGCCGGTTTGACGGATGATATCGCTCTTGCGTGCCCGCCTTGTGGTGGGACGTATACCGTCTTTTTCGGATCAAGGCGCTCGATGGCAAGCACATTGCTTATGGACAGGGATTATTTGACACCTCGCCGGGGGTTTGTCGACGCGGTGATTTACCTATTTTTTGTTTTTTGACCCTTTACCTGTAGCCATGGTCGCTGGCGATAGTGCCAGCTGGAAGACATTGATGATTGTTAAGCGGCTTCCTCTCACGCTTCTCCTGGCTGGTCTGCTGACGCTGACCGGCTGTTCGCATTTCATGCCCGTCTCGCTCTATCAGCTCGATGGTGGCACCAGCGCCACCAAAACCGCTGACAAGGACGGGATGAGCGTACTGCTGGGCCCCATCACTGTCGCGGATTATCTACAGCGTGAAGCGCTGCTGCAGCGCCAGGACGACGGCAGCCTGAGCACCGCCGGCAATGCCCGCTGGGCAGGCAGCCTGGCTACCGATCTGGATCGCCAGGTGTTGCGCCAGTTGTCGGGCCGGATCAACAGCCAGCGTCTGGTGCTCGCTTCGGACAACCCAAGCTTCAAGGCCCAGGTACAAGTACTGTTATCCGTGACTCGCCTGGATTCCGGCCCACGCCAGCCTGCAGTGCTTGAAGCGCAATGGCGCCTGGTTGGTCAGGAAGGGCAGTTGCTCGATAGCCGGCTGGTACGCCTGGAAGAGAAGCACCAAGGTGCTGTAGCTGATCAGGTGCGCGCCCAGAGCGTTGTGGTGCAGCAACTGATCGAGCAACTGGCTACTGCTGTGAAGAGTCACGCTAACACGCCGATCGCTACCGAGGAGCCGCGCAAGAAAGCGCCGGTCCCGGCCGCGCGCCAGGAACCGCCGAAAATGCCGGTAGCCGAACCGATCCGGATCGACGCGGAAGTATTCCGCTTCTGATCCCGGGAGCAGGTTCCGAGGCGAATCAGGCTTTGCCTGGCTCGTCTTGGACTTCGATCCTTTGGTACCCCTCTAGGGTCTGTTGACGTTTCAGCACGACCGCGCCGGAGCCCGTTTTGCCGCGAGGCAAGGCACGAGCCGCGAAGTTTAGCTGGCTAAATGAGCCGGCGAGAAACGCAGCATCGCGGCAAAACGGGCCCGGCCCTTCGGGTTGCGCGGGAAATCTCGCCATGCGTCGTTGGAGGACTTGGCAAGGGAACGACCATTCCCTGCGTCCTCCGCCTAGCCTGGCGAGATTTCTCGCGGCAACGCGGCTTGCGCTGAAAGGTCAACAGACCCTAGCACTCCTGCCGTCCGTATCGCCTCGTCGAGGAATACGGTTACGGCCGGGTGCTTGCGCTCGCCCTTTCGGTAGGCGAGGAATATCTTGCGCTGAATGGCCGGAGCCAAACGCACGGCCGTGACGTTTTCCAGCGGTCGCACCAGACGCAAGCCCGAGACCACCGAAATCGAATTGCCGGACGCCACCATCGCCGCGACCATTTCGAAACCGGCACAGTGCGCGTTGATGCGTGGCACGAAGCCGGAGCGTCGGCACAGGTTGCCGATGAACTCGCCGAACGAGCTGTTGGTGGAGTCCAGCGCCCAGGCTTCGTCCTGCAGGTCGGCGATGGTCAGGGTGCTGCGCGATGCCAGCGGGTGGCTCGTCGGTAGCAGCACGTGCAGGCGGTCTTCGGTCAGCGGGATCAGCTCGTAGTGCTCCTGACGCGATTTGGCCGCACCGGCCAGGTCATCGACTACCGCCACATCGATCTGCCAGGCACTCAGGGCACTCAGGCTCTCCTGCGGCTCCAGATCGGCCACCACCACGTCCAGGCGCGGATAGGCCTCACGCAGATTGCGCACGATGGGGGCGACCAGCGCCGCTGCGATCGAAGGAAACGCGGCCACTCGCAGTTCACCGGCGATTTCGCTGCGCATCTGCGCCAGTTCCGAACGAGCTTCGTCGAGAATCACCAGGATACGTTCGACGTGTGCCACCAGCCGACCACCTGCTGGCGTCAGCACCACGCCACGACCCCGCCGCTCGATCAGTGCCACATCGGCCTCGCGCTCCAGCTGCGTGATCTGCTGGGAAACCGCAGAGGGCGTGAGGTGCAGGAACTCGGCGGTAGCCGCCATGGTGCCGCAGCGGGCCAGCTCGCGAAGGGTGCGTAAACGGATCAGATCCATGGGTAGGCTCTATAGGTAAGATTTTCTAATCAATATGGTAAGAATAAATCAGTATACATAATGAAAATAGGGTCTTAGATTTTTCCCATCGACGGTGCGTAACCGGGCACCTGTCTTCACCTCATAAAAGAAAAACACCGCCATGGCCATTAGCGTATTCGACCTGTTCAAAGTGGGCATCGGCCCATCGAGCTCGCACACCGTCGGGCCGATGCGCGCCGCCGCCCTGTTCACCCATGCTCTGGAAAACCAGGGCCACATGCCCCACGTCGTGCGGGTGGTGGCCGAGCTGTACGGCTCGCTGGGCGCAACCGGCAAGGGCCATGGCAGTGACAAGGCGGTGCTGCTTGGCCTTAGCGGCCATGAGCCGGATACCGTCGATGTCGATCAGGTAGCCGACTATATCGAGATCATTCGCAGCCATAAGCGCATCACGTTACCTGGCGGGCATGACATCGCTTTCAACGAAAAGACCGACCTGAAGATGATTCGCAAGGCGCTACCGCTGCATGCCAACGGCCTGCGCTTCGCTGCCTTCGATGCGGCCGGCCTGCAGGTGCATGAGGCCACCTACTATTCGGTCGGTGGCGGTTTCGTGGTCAATGAGTCGGTGCTGGCCGACGGCTCGCGACACAAGGAAATCGCACCGGACGCCACCAGCCTGCCACTGCCGTTTCGCTCCGGTGTCGACCTGCTGAATCTGGCTCAGGAGCACGGCATCAGCATCGCCGAGGTGATGCGCCGCAACGAGCGGCATTGGCGCAGCGACGAAGAGATCGACAGCGGCTTGCTGGCGATCTGGCGTGTGATGCAGGCCTGTGTCGACCGCGGCTGTCGTACCGAGGGCATCCTGCCTGGCGGCTTCAAGGTCAAGCGCCGTGCTGCGCAGTTGGCCGAACGTCTTGGCGTGTTCCAGCGCAGTCCCCAAGAAGACCCGTTGCGCATGCTCGACTGGGTCAATCTCTGGGCGCTGGCCGTCAACGAAGAAAATGCCGCGGGTGGGCGCGTGGTCACGGCACCCACCAACGGCGCGGCGGGCATCATTCCCGCAGTGCTGCATTACTACGCCCAGGCCATCGCCGGAGCGGACGACAAGGGCATCATCGATTTCCTGCTCACGGCCGGTGCCATCGGCATTCTCTACAAGGAGAATGCCTCCATCAGCGGTGCCGAGGTCGGCTGCCAGGGGGAAGTTGGCGTGGCTTGTTCGATGGCTGCCGGCGCGCTGTGCGCGGTGCTGGGCGGTACGCCCGAACAGGTCGAGAACGCTGCGGAGATCGGCATGGAGCACCACCTGGGGCTGACCTGCGATCCGGTCGGCGGGCTGGTGCAGATCCCCTGCATCGAGCGCAACGCCATCGCCTCGGTCAAGGCCATCAATGCGGCGCGCATGGCTTTGTATGGCAATGGCTCGCACCACGTGAGCCTGGACAAGGTGATCAAGACCATGCGCGAAACCGGCGCCGACATGCTGACCAAATACAAGGAAACCGCACGCGGCGGCCTGGCCGTGAACATCATCGAGTGCTGAGCCGTTCGTCAGCCTGAATCCCATGGGATGCGTGGCCTGACGGGCCCGCATTCTGCGTTGAAAGTCCCACAACAATAACAAGCGAGACCTACCTGCATGACCACCCATACCATCTAAATGGCGCTGATCCCATCCCCCTCCCTTATAATCGCGTGATGTCGTGGGGTGACCTGCCCGGTTGGCGTGGCTCATGCCCCTGCTGACCTGTCCCCCAATGCCATCAAGCCTAGAATTCTGGACAGCGTCTACTACATGAATACTCTAAAACGCATTGCCTCCGCCTATTCCAATACCAGCCTGGTGCTCCGCATTTTCATCGGCCTGGTGCTGGGCATTCTGCTCGCCTATTTCTCGCCGGCCTCCGCGCTCAAGGTCGGCCTGCTTGGCGAACTGTTCATCCTCGCTCTGAAGGCGGTCGCGCCGGTACTCGTGCTGGTGCTGGTGATGTCCTCCCTGGCGGCCCACCAGAGTGGCCAGCCCACCCACATTCGCCCAGTGCTGATGATGTATCTGATCAGTACCTTCAGTGCCGCGGCCCTGGCGGTATGCGCCAGTTTCCTGTTTCCCACCACACTGTCGTTGGATATCAGCTCGGCTGAAGGCAATCCGCCGGGCAGCATCATCGACGTGCTGCACAACCTGTTGACCAGCATCTTCGTCGGCCCGGTGCAGGCGCTGAACACCTCCAACTACATCGCCATCCTGGCCTGGGCAATAGCACTTGGCTTATTCCTGCGGCATGCCGCGCCTACCACCCGAGTGTTTTTGGGCGACATGTCCGATGCCATCACACGGGTTGTGCGGTTTGTCATCGAGCAGGCGCCGATCGGTATCTTCGGCCTGGTTGCCAGTACCCTGGCGGCCTCCGGCTTCGAAGCGCTGTATGGTTACGCCCGCCTGTTGCTGGTGATGGTGGGCTGCATGCTGGTGGTCACGCTGGTGGTCAACCCGCTGCTCGCCTACATCAAGATGCGCCGCAATCCTTATCCGTTGCTGTTCACGGTGCTGCGCGAGAGCGCGGTGACTGCCTTCTTCACCCGAAGCTCGGCGGCCAACATTCCGGTCAACCTGCGTCTGTGCGAGAAGCTCAAGCTGGACAGGGACACCTACTCGATCACCATCCCACTGGGCGCGACCATCAACATGGCTGGCGCCGCGATCACCATTTCCGTGATGGCCCTGGCCACCACTCACACGCTGGGTATCAGCGTCGATCTGCCGACCGCGCTGCTGCTCTGCGTAGTGTCGTCTCTCGCTGCCGCGGGTGTGTCCGGCGTGGCCGGTGGTTCGTTGCTGCTGATCCCGATGGCGACCAGCCTGTTCGGGGTGGATACCGACATCGCCATGCAGGTCGTGGCCATCGGCTTCGTCATCGGTGTGGTGCAGGACTCCTTCGAGACCGCCCTGAACTCGCACACCGATGTGGTCTTCACCGCGGCGGTGTCCTACGCCGGTGAAGAGCGTGGTGCTGCCGAGCAGGCCACCCGCATCGATACTCAGGCGTCCCGTAGCTGAAAGCCTCTGCATGAGAAAAAACGCGCCTCAGCAGGCCGTGTGAAAACGTAGCGAGCGAAGGTCAGGCAAGGCAAAAACCGGCGAAAAAGCGCAGTTTACGAGTTGTAAATGAGCATTTTGAGCCGGTTTTTAACGCCGCATGACCGAGCGCAGTAGTTTTCACACAGCCTGTCAGGGCGCGTTTTTGTTGGGCGAAAGGCTGGCTTAACGACTACACATACTGCGCCGCCGCATACCCCGAAGCCCAGGCCCACTGGAAGTTGAAGCCGCCCAGATGGCCGGTGACATCGAGCGCCTCGCCGACGAAATACAGTCCCGGCGATTTCAGCGACTCCATGGTCTTGGACGACACCTCTTTGGTGTCGATGCCGCCGAGGGTGACTTCCGCGGTGCGATAGCCTTCGGTGCCGGCGGGTACCAGCTGCCAGTCTGCCAGACGCTCGGCTATGGCCTTGAGCTCGGCCGGGGTGTACTGCTTCATCGGTTTGGAGGCGAACCAGTGTTCGGCCAGCAGGCCGGCCATCTTCTTGGTGAACAGCTCGCCCAACAGGGTCTTCAGCTCGCTGTTGGGGCGCTCGCCTTGCTGTTCCTGCAACCATTGCGGCAGGTCGATATGTGGCAGCAAATCGATGCTGACGCTGTCGCCAGGTTGCCAGTAAGAGGAAATCTGCAGGATCGCCGGGCCGCTGAGGCCACGGTGGGTGAACAGGATGTTCTCGACGAAACTCTGGCCATTGCAACTGACCCGGCAATCCTCTACCGAGGTGCCGGACAGCTCGCTGCACAACATTTTCAGCTGCGGATCGGTCAGCGTGAATGGCACCAGGCCCGCGCGGGTCGGCAACAGAGTGTGGCCGAACTGACGGGCGATCTGATAAGCGAAGCCAGTGGCGCCCAAGGTCGGAATCGACAGCCCACCGGTGGCGACCACCAGGGATTCACAGCTCACCGGGCCGAGGCTGGTGCTCAACCGGTAGCCATTTTCGCCGCGCTCGATGGTACTCACCGACGTGTCGAGGCGCAGGTCGACGCCGGCCTGCTCGCATTCGTCCAGCAACATGCCGAGGATGTCGCTGGACTTGTGGTCGCAGAACAACTGGCCGAGTTTCTTCTCGTGGTAGGGCACGCCGTGCTTGGTGACCAGGGCGATGAAATCCCACTGGGTGAAGCGCGCCAGGGCTGATTTGCAGAAGTGCGGGTTGTGCGAGAGGAAGTTACTCGGCTCGCAGTACATATTGGTGAAGTTGCAGCGCCCGCCGCCGGACATGAGGATCTTCTTGCCGGCTTTGTTGGCGTGGTCGAGCAGCAGCACGCTGCGGCCACGCGCGGCGGCGCTCATGGCGCACATCAGCCCGGCCGCGCCGGCACCGATGATGACAACCTGGGGTGAAAGCACGGCAATGTCCTCGCATACGCTAGGCGCCAGGCATCGCTGCGGGCTGACGCGAAACGGCGCAGTTTACCTGAAGGCGTGATTCAGCTGTCGGCAGCTGACGCTGTGATAGCGCCTGATCCGCCGGCTCGGGCTCGGGGCGCTGTTGTGGGCATTTACAGGCGAGCGGCGAATGTTGGCCGGGTTTCAGTCGCCGCCGCCATGCTTTGATGGCGGACTTTTTTACGAATTGCACATTGCCTTGGCTGGTCTAGCGATTATGCTCAATGAGTGAAGGGTAGCCATTTGCCATTATTTGCCTGCCACCATCTCAGCCGCGCCGTCGGGTGGCGCACGCAGTGCGTTCACCCTTGGTTTTCGGAGCCCAAGACCATTGAAAAGCTGGCGAGCGTGGTTCCTGTCGCTGTTCCTGCTGCCCTGGGCCGCGGCCGCTGAGCACCTGCATCTGGTCGCCGATACCTGGCCGCCGTTCACCGATCAGCGGTTACCTGGCAATGGCGTTGCGGTAGAACTGGTGACGACCGCCCTGGGCCGCGCCGGCTACACCAGCGATTACCGTGAGGTGCCCTGGGCGCGTGCCATCCTGGGGTTGCAGCGGGCTGACTACGATGTGCTGGTGAATGCCTGGTACAGCGACGAGCGTTCCGGGTTCGGCTACTTTTCCGAGCCATACCTGATCAATCGAATCCGTCTCGTGCAGCGCAAGGGCGATGTCATTGCCTTCACACAGCTCTCCGACCTGTATCCCTATCGGATCGCCGTGCTACGTGGTTACGCCTATTCCCAGGAATTCGGTGCCGACAACAATTTGCGCAAGGTCGCTGTCAGCAGTTTCGAGAGCGCCGCGCACATGGTGCAGCGTGGCCGGGTGAGCCTGGCGCTGGAAGATGAATACGTCGTGCGGTTTCAGTTCAACCACCAGCTCAAGGGCATGGCCGATCAACTGGAATTGCTGCCAACGCCCTTGAGCGAGAACGGCCTGCACATTCTCATCCGCCTCAGTCATGGCAAGCATGCCGAGATCGCCAAGCGCTTCGACGCCGCGATCGCAGCCATGCGCGCCGATGGCAGCTATGCCGCGATCATGGAGCGTCACGGCCTGTAGGAACGTGGCTGCTACTGCCAGAGCGTACGTGCGCGACCCTGACGCTTGGCCTGATAGAGTCGCTGGTCGGCCAGGTGCAGAAGGCTTTCCAGGTCATCCGGTGCGCCATGGTAGACACCTGCGCTGAATGACAGCGGCGGTGCGCCGATGGCGTACTTGAGTTGCCCGCACTGCTCACGCAGGCGATCGAGTGCCTGGCTCAACTGCTCGGCGTCCTGCTGGCTGACCATGGCGAACTCCTCGCCGCCCAGGCGGCCGAGCAGGGCATCGGGGAAGGCCGCACTCAGCGCCCGTGAGAACGCGATCAGGGCGGCGTCGCCACTGGCGTGGCCGTGCTCGTCGTTGATCTGCTTGAAGAAGTCCATGTCGAGCATCGCCACGCTCAGGTTGCGGCCACCGCGCTGGGCCTGCTGGAACTGTTGAATGCCCTGCTCGTAGAAGGCTCGGCGGTTATTCAATCCGGTCAGCGCGTCGAATTGCGCGGCCTGCTTCAGTGCGCGCATCAGGTCGCGGCGCTCCAGGGTCGAGATCACCCGGCAGTTCAGTTCTTCAGGGCAGAACGGCTTGCGCAGGAAGTCGTCGGCGCCGTGCTTGATGAACATGGCGCTGAGCGAGCCCTTGGCGTCGGCGGACAGGCCGAGGATGATCAGTTCGTTGCGTTTCATCTTCTGGCGCAGCAGCTTGACCAGTTCGAAGCCGCTGATGCCGGGCATGCTGTGGTCGACCACCAGCAGGTCGATATCCGGTTGTTCCTTGAGGATGCGCAGGGCTTCGTCGCCGTCGCAGGCATCGATGATCTGGTAGCGATGCGGCGCCAGCACATGACGAATGAAGTGGCGCGTGGCCTCGGAGTCCTCGGCAACCAGAATCTTCACCTGGCTGTTGCTCTCCAGTCGGTGCAACAGGCGGAAGGCGTACTCGTAGGAGTGCTGGCTTTCCTTGAGTACATAATCGACCACGCCCTTGAGCAGCAGGTCGTCGCGGCGCTTTTCGTTGTACGAGCCGCTGAGCACGATGCACGGCAGTGCGTAGCGCATCACCAGATCGACGCTTTCGCCATCCGGCGCGTCCGGCAGATGCAGGTCGACGATGGCGGCGAAGAACAGCTCCGCCGAGGTTTCCAGCATCACCTCGGCTTCAGCCAGAGAAGCACAGAACACCGGTTGCAGATCCGTTTCCTGGCGGAACAGGTGTTCGAGGATTTTCAGTACCAGCGGGCTGTCTTCGATGACCAGAATATTGCGCACGGAACCCCCTGTGGCCGATCTGCGGTTGCCTTGAGTCTATAACGTGCGCACGCGTAACGAGCGGCCTTTGATCTTGCCTTCGCTAAGGTGCTTGAGCGCCTGTTTGGCGACGTTGCGCTCGACTGCGACATAGGCCTGGAAGTCGAAGATGGCGATCTTGCCGACCTGGCTGCCGGGGATACCCGCCTCGCCAGTGAGAGCGCCGAGGATGTCGCCAGGGCGCAGTTTGTCCTTGCGCCCTGCGCCGATGCACAGGGTGATCATCGGCGGTTGCAGCGGCTCACCGGCACGGGCTTTGAGACTGTTCAGCGGGTGCCAGGTCAGCGGGCTCTTCTGCAGGGCTTCGATGGCCTGGGCACGGTGCGCCTCGGGTGGCGCCACCAGGCTGACGGCGATGCCCTTCTCACCGGCGCGGCCGGTGCGGCCGACGCGGTGAATGTGGATCTCGGCATCACGCGCCAGCTCGACGTTGATCACCATGTCCAGGGCATCGATATCCAGACCGCGGGCTGCGACGTCGGTGGCCACCAGAACCGACAGGCTGCGGTTGGCGAACATCGCCAGCACCTGATCGCGGTCACGCTGCTCCAGGTCACCGTGCAGTGCCGAGGCCGAGATGCCCGCCGCGGTCAGATGATCGACCACTTCCTGGCACTGCTGCTTGGTGAAGCAGAAGGCTACGCTGGACTGCGGTCGGAAGCTGGCCAGTACATCGACCACGGCCTGCATGCGCTGCTCCGGCGAGATTTCGTAGAAGCGCTGCTCGATCTGGCTGTCGTCGTGCAACGCCTCGGCCTTGACCTGCTGCGGGTTGCGCATGAAAGTCGCGGACAACTGCTTGATGCCGGCCGGGTAGGTCGCCGAGAACAGCAAGGTCTGGCGGCGCTCCGGGGTCTGCCCGATGATCTCGGCGATGCTGTCGTAGAAGCCCATGTCGAGCATGCGGTCGGCTTCGTCGAGCACCAGGGTATTGAGGCCGTCCAGCTTCAGCGTGCCCTTGGCCAGATGCTGCTGTACCCGACCCGGCGTGCCAACGATGATCTGTGCGCCGTGCTCCAGGGAGCCGATCTGCGGGCCGAAGGGCACGCCACCGCAGAGGGTGAGAATCTTGATGTTGTCTTCACCCCGCGCCAGGCGGCGCAGTTCCTTGGCGACCTGATCGGCCAGCTCACGGGTCGGGCACAGCACCAGCGCCTGGCAGCCGAAGTAACGCGGGTTGAGCGGCGCCAGCAGGCCGATGCCGAAGGCGGCGGTCTTGCCGCTGCCGGTCTTGGCCTGGGCAATCAGATCCATGCCCTTGAGCATGACCGGCAGGCTTTGCGCCTGGATCGGCGTCATCTGCGCGTAACCGAGGGACTCGAGGTTCGCCAGCATGGCGGGCGACAGGGCAAGCGAGGAAAAAGCGGTGGCGGTCACGGTACAAGGCCTAGGTCTAAAGGCGCCTAGTGTAACAGGCGCCGTGCCAGCTTCCGTTCCTATCGCTACTCGTCGATGTCGACCTTGACCCGCCGGGCGCTGCGGCCGTCATCCGGGGACAACTGCAGGAAGATCCCCGCGGCCAGTATCGACAGTAGACCCACGCACAGGTAAGTGGCCTGGAAGGCACCCAGCACGCCATCCGTCGCGCCCCTGTCCAGGCTGAAGCCACCGAGCAGCGCGGCTGCAGCGGCGATGCCGAGGCTCATCGACAGTTGTACCACCACCGACAGCAGGCCGTTGCCGCTGCTCGCTTCGCTATCGCGCAGGTCGATCAGGGTCACGGTGTTCATGGCGGTGAACTGCAGTGAATTGACGGCGCCGATCAGGCCCAGTTGAATGACCAATTGCACGTGGGAGGTCTGCCCGTCGACCAGGGCCATGCTGGCGATCAGCAGGCCGAGCAGCACGGTATTGCTGGTGAGGATACGTCGGTAACCGAGGCGGTCGATCAGCGGCTTGGCCAGGGGCTTCATCGCCATGGCGGCCAGGGCCAGGGGAATCATGCTCATGCCGGCCTGGGCTGGCGAGTAGCCCATACCCAGTTGCAGTAACAGTGGCGTGAGAAACGGCAGGGCACCGCTGCCCAGGCGGGCAAAGATGTTGCCGAGAATCCCCACGGCGAAGCTGCGGGTATGGAACAGGCTGGGCGGGAACAGGGCGTTGGCTGTACGCCCGGCGCGCAGCCAGTAGGCCGCGAGGCAGGCCAGGCCGCCGAGCAACAGGAGCATCACCCGCACATGGGGCAGATGCAGTTCGCCGAGGCCTTCCAGCGACAGGGTGATCAGCAGCATGGCGGCGCCGAACAGCAGGAAACCGACCAGATCGAAACGGGTGCGCTCGGGGCCGCGCAAGTCCGGCATGAAGCGAAACGCGGCCCAGCAGCCGAGGGCGCCGACCGGCAGGTTGAGCAGAAAGATCCAGTGCCAGCTGGTGTACTCCACCAGCCAGCCGCCCAGCGTCGGGCCGATCAGTGGGCCGAGCAGACCGGGCAGGGTGATGAAGCTCATGATCCGCACCAGCTCGCTACGCGGATAGGCGCGCAGCACCACCAGGCGACCCACCGGCATCATCAGCGCACCGCCGAGGCCCTGGATGATGCGTGCGATCACCAGCATGTTCAGCGACTGCGAGACGGCGCACAGCAGCGAGCCGAGGCTGAACAGCAGGATGGCGCCAAAGAAGATATGCCGCGTGCCGAAGCGGTCGGCCAGCCAGCCGGAGGCGGGAATCAACAGTGCCACGGTGAGCATGTAGGCGATGACCACCGATTGCATGCGCAGCGGGTCTTCGGAAAGATCCGCGGCCATGCTCGGCAGGGCGGTGTTGAGAATGGTGCCATCCAGCGTCTGCATGAAGAATGCGATGGCGACGATCCAGGGCAGCAGGCGGGCAGTGCGGGCGTCGAGCAGGGTCATGGTGATCGGCGGTCGGCAAGTGGTAGCGCAGTTTGACCGATGATGGGCGGGAATGTCTCAGCGATTGCAGCGGCCGCTTCGAGTCCCCGGGGAGCTCGAAGCGGCGATGGCCTCAGGATGCAGAGCGCATCGCTTCGGCCATACGTTGCGGCGTGCCGCGTACTGGCGCGCCAGCGGCCTTGTAGTACGGCGCGGTGCTGCGTGGCAGGGCCTCGTGGCCGCGAATGCGGTCGGCGATCTTCTCGGCGATCATGATGGTGGTGGCATTGAGGTTGCCGGTGATGATTTCCGGCATGATCGATGCGTCCACCACGCGCAGGCCCTGCAGGCCGTGCACACGGCCTTGGCCATCGACTACCGCCATGTCGTCTTCGCCCATCTTGCACGAGCAGGAGGGGTGGAAGGCGGTTTCCGCATGTTCGCGGATGAAGGTGTCCAGCTCGTCGTCAGTCTGCACATGAGCACCGGGGCTCAGTTCGCGGCCGCGGTACGGATCCAGGGCCGGCTGGTTCATGATCTCGCGGGTCAGGCGGATACCGTCGCGAAATTCCTGCCAGTCCTGTTCATGGGACATGTAGTTGAACAGGATACTCGGGTGCTGGCGCGGATCCTTGGACTTCAGCTGCACGCGCCCGCGGCTCGGCGAACGCATGGAGCCGACGTGGGCCTGGAAGCCGTGTTCGTTCACCGCGTTGCTGCCGTTGTAGTTGATCGCCACCGGCAGGAAGTGGAACTGCAGGTTCGGCCACTCGAACCCCGCACGGGAGCGGATGAAACCGCCCGCCTCGAACTGGTTGCTGGCGCCGATGCCGTCGCCTTTGAGCAGCCATTTGGCGCCGATGCCTGGCTGGTTGAGCAGCTTCAGAGCCGGGTACAGCGACACGGGCTGGGTGCAGGCGTACTGCAGATACATTTCCAGGTGATCCTGCAGGTTGGCGCCGACACCGGGCAGATCGTTCAGTACTTCGATGTCCAGGTCGCGCAGCAGCTCGCCCGGGCCGACGCCGGAGCGCTGCAGGATCTGCGGCGAAGCGATGGCGCCAGCGCACAGCAGCACTTCACGGCGCGCGCTGGCGGTAGTGGCCTCGTTGGCGTTGCCGACCAGGTAGCTGACGCCGCTGGCGCGCTTGCCGTCGAACAGAATGCGGTCGGTGGTGGCGTGGGTGACGATGGTCAGATTCGGGCGCTCGCGTGCCTGATCCAGATAACCACGCGCCGTGCTGGCGCGGCGACCTTCCGGGGTCACCGTGCGATCCATCGGGCCGAAGCCTTCCTGCTGATAGCCGTTGAGGTCGTCGGTACGTGGATAACCGGCCTGCACGCCTGCCTCGACCATGGCGTGGAACAACGGGTTGTTACCGGCCTTGGGTGTGGTCACGCTGACCGGGCCGTCTCCGCCGTGGTAGTCATTGGGGCCGATATCGCGGGTTTCCGCCTTGCGGAAATACGGCAGGCAGTCCAGGTAGCTCCAGTCCTCGAGGCCGGGCTGCTTGGCCCAGTTGTCGAAATCCATGGCGTTGCCGCGGATGTAGCACATGCCGTTGATCAGCGATGAGCCGCCCAGGCCCTTGCCACGCCCGCATTCCATGCGACGGTTGTTCATGTACGGTTCGGGGTCGGTCTCGTAGGCCCAGTTGTAGCGCCGGCCCTGCAGTGGGAAAGCCAGGGCGGCGGGCATCTGGGTACGGAAGTCGAGGCGATAGTCGGGGCCGCCGGCTTCCAGCAGCAGTACGCTGACGTCGGCGTCCTCGGTCAGACGGGTTGCCAGCACGTTACCGGCCGAGCCGGCGCCAATGATGATGTAATCGTATTCCATAAAGCAGCACCCTCTGGGTGAAAGCGGCAAGCTTCAAGCGGCAAGAAAAAGCCGAAGGCGCTTTCTCTTCTACTTGCAGCTTGTGGCTTGTAGCTGTTTTCGTCAGAACACCGAGGCGTAATCGCCCAGCTCGACCTGCACGGATTTGATGCGGGTATAGTGAGCCAGGGTGGTCAGGCCGTTCTCGCGGCCGACACCGGATTGTTTGTAGCCGCCCACTGGCATCTCGGCGGGGGATTCGCCCCAGGTGTTGATCCAGCAGATGCCCGCTTCCAGCTTGTGGATAACCCGGTGCGCACGGGTCAGGTCGCGGGTGACGATGCCGGCGGCCAGGCCGTAATCGGTGTCGTTGGCGCGGCGGATGACTTCTTCCTCGCTGTCGTAGACGAGGATGCTCATCACCGGGCCGAAGATCTCCTCGCGCACGATGGTCATGTCGTCACGACAGTCGGTGAACACGGTCGGTGCCACGTAGGCGCCGTTGGCGTAGTCGCCATCCGTCACGCGTTCGCCGCCGACCAGCAGGCGCGCGCCTTGCTGGCGACCCTTCTCGATGTAGCCGAGGACGCTTTCCATATGGGCGAAACTGACCAGCGGGCCGAAGTTGGTCTGCTCGTCCTGCGGGCTGCCCAGACGAATGCGTTTGACCCGCTCGAGCACCTTGCTTTCGAAGCGCGCCTGCAGGGCACGAGGCACGAAGACCCGGGTGCCGTTGGTGCACACCTGGCCGGAGCTGTAGAAGTTGGCCATCATCGCGATGTCGGCGGCGCGTTCCAGGTCGGCATCTTCGAAGATGATCAACGGCGACTTGCCGCCCAGTTCCATGGTCACTTCCTTGAGCGACGAACTGGAGGCGCTGGCCATGACCTTCTTGCCGGTGACGGTGCCGCCGGTAAAGGAAATCTTCTCGATCCGCGGATGCTCGGTGAGCCACTGACCGACTTCGCTGCCGCTGCCGGTGAGCACGTTGAACACGCCATCCGGCAGGCCGGCTTCGCTGTAGATTTCGGCCAGCTTGAGGGTGGTCAGCGAGGTGACTTCGCTGGGCTTGAAGATCATCGCGTTGCCGGCAGCCAGGGCCGGAGCGGATTTCCACAGGGCGATCTGAATCGGATAGTTCCAGGCGCCAATACCGGCGACCACGCCCAGTGGCTCGCGACGTGTATAGACGAAGCTGGTGTCGCGCAGCGGGATCTGCTCGCCCTCGATGGCTGGGATCAGGCCGGCGTAATACTCGAGCACGTCGGCACCGGTGACGATGTCGACGAAGCGGGTTTCGCTCAGCGGTTTGCCGGTGTCCAGGGTTTCCAGCTCGGCCAGCTCATCGTTGCGCTCACGCAAGATGTCCACGGCGCGACGCAGGATGCGCGAGCGCTGCATGGCGGTCATCGCGGCCCAGACTTTCTGGCCCTGCTCGGCGCTGACAACGGCACGCTCGACATCTTCCTGGCTGGCGCGCTGAACGTTGGCCAGCACCTCGCCATTGGCCGGATTGATGCTCTGGAAAGTCGCGCTGCTGCTGGAGTCGACATAGCGGCCACCTATATAGAGCTTCTGGTCTTCGAATCGGGCCATGGGGCGTGCTCCTGATCGGGCCAGGACGCTGCACGCGCCCTGGCGGATGGATCGGCGTGATCGAGATGAAAAGACATGTCAGCCGATTTGGTTAAAAAACAGCCTACTTTATTTTTATTGATCGATCAATCAATAAAGATTCCAGGCGCGACGAGCATCGAGCCGAATACGACATGTGGATCAGCTTTGAACTGAGTTTGGAGGGATGCTGCCGTGTAGGAGCTGCGGGGGTGCCTAGCCTTGCGGGCTGCAATCGCAATGGTGGATGAAAAGAGCGTCAGCTACGCGCCCCGATCCACCCTACGGGGTGAGCGTCCGCTTCCGCTGGCTTAGCGGACGGTCGTAGGATGGGTGCAACCCATCAGAAATCGACGGGTTGCACCTGCGCGGCCCGCCCCATCCTACTTAATAAGAGGGGGCTTGCAGGTGATCGATGCCGATCATTGCGCGAGGATGCAGCGAGTAAATCAGCCGGCCTTGGCCAGTTGCAGGTCGAGGTAGTCGTAGGCGATCTGCGCCGCCTGGCGGGTATCGAAATTCTCCCCGGACAGCGCGCCGCGCAGCCACAGGCCATCGATAAGGGCAGCCATGCCGCGGGCGGCGGCGCGGGCCTGGGGTTGCGGCAGCACGCGGCGGAACTGGCCGCATAGATTGGAATACAGGCGCTGGTCGTTGACCCGCTGCAGGCGCCGCAGGGAGGGCTGGTGCATGCTGCTGGCCCAGAACGCCAGCCAGGTTTTCATCGCGGGCCCGCTGACCTGGGTCTCGTCGAAGTTGCCGTCGATGATCGCCCGCAAGCGAGCCTGCGGGGTGTCTTCGCGCAGCAAGCGGTAGCGCGCGTGCACGGCTTCGCTCAGCGCCTGCATGAGGTGGCGCATGGTCGCTTCGAGCAGGCCGTTCTTGTCCTGGAAGTAATGGCTGATGATGCCGTTCGACACGCCGGCGAGGCGCGCGATGTAGGCGATGCTGGCATCGCTCATGCCAACCTGGTCGACGGCTTCGAGGGTCGCCGCAATCAGTTGCGAGCGGCGGATCGGCTGCATTCCGACCTTGGGCATCGTGTTCTCCGGTGGGGACTGTCGCCGCAGTCTAACAGAGGCATTCTCGCTGCCGGAGTGTGTTAACGGAGGCTGTCGCTGGTGATCGCCGGCTATCCGCTGGGCTTCTGCCCCAATCAATCGCGCCACCGGCCGCTTTCATCGATACGACCGTGGGCCTGCATCATGGAGTATCTCGACGGCGCCACACGCTGGCCAGCCAGGGCTGTTGCTCGCGTGGCAGGCCAGCCGGGCGATAGTAATGTTCCAGCTCGTCGAAACCGGCGGCAACCAGCAGGAGGCGCCAGCTTTCCAGGTCATGCCAGGCACCGTAGCGTTCTCCGCTCCAGCCTTCCCGATTGTCGCCCCTCGGGTTGGAGCTGAACAGCACGCCGCCAGGTTTCAGGCTGGCACGCAGCTCCTTCAGCACTCGCGGCAGCTCCTGGCTAGGAATATGGAAGAGTACGGCGTTGGCGAAGATGCCGTCGAAGTGTTCTGGCGGTAGGTTCAGGGCGAGAAAGTCCTGCTGCCAGACCTCGCAGCCGCTGTCGGCATGGGCCATGGCGACGAATTGCGGGCAGCCGTCCAGCCCGACTGGGCGATGGCCGAGCGCCGCGAACGTGCGCAGGTCGCGGCCTGGGCCACAGCCGAAATCGAGAATGCTCAGGGGTGCCGTGCCGCGGGTGTGACGCAGCAGCGCTTCGATGTTCTGGCTGACGTCATGGGCGCGGATGCCCTCGCGAAAGCCTTCGGCACTGGCCTGGTAATGAGCCAGGGTGCGGGTGGTGATCTGTTGCAGCTGATCGTGGTCGAGGGACATGACGGGCCTTAGGGTCTGTTGACGTTTCAACGCGAGCCGCGTTGCCGCGAGAAATATCGCCAGGTTAGGCGGAGGACGCAGGGAATGGTAGTTCCCTTGCCAAGTCCTCCAACGACGCATGGCGAGATTTCCCGCGCAACCTAGGCGGCCCCACCCGAAGGGCCGGGCCCGTTTTGCCGCGATGCTGCGTTTCTCGCCGGCTCATTTAGCCCACTAAACTTCGCGGCTCGTGCCTTGCCTCGCGGCAAAACGGGCTCCGGCGCGGCCGTGCGTGAAGCGTCAACAGACCCTAACGCAGAACGTGGGTGACCATTTAACCGCATTGCGCCAGCTTTGCGCGGACGGGGCGTGACGATGCGCGATAACATCGCACCCTGAACAGGATTTGAGGTGACAGGGTGGATCTACAGCGGGGCTTCGTCCTGACCCGGCATTGGCGCGACACGCCGGCCGGTACCCAGGTGGAATTCTGGCTGTCGACCGACGACGGCCCGCGCCTGATCCGCCTGCCGCCGCAAAGGTCGGTGGCCTTCATTCCCGTCGAGCACCGCGCACGTGCCGAGGTCTTGCTGGGCAAGACGCCGGATGTCGAACTGCGCCCGCTGCAGCTGCGTGATTTCCGTCAGCGGCCGGTGCTCGGTCTGTATTGCCGCCAACAACGCCCCTTGATCCAGCTCGAGCAGACCTTGCGCCAGGGCGGTGTGGATGTCTACGAGGCCGATATCCGCCCGCCCGAGCGTTACCTGATGGAGCGTTTCATCACCGCCCCTGTGCTGTTCGGCGGTACGCCGACGGACGAGGGTGTGCTGATCGATGCGCAGTTGAAGCCGGCGCCGGACTATCGCCCGCAGCTCAAGCTGGTCTCCCTGGATATCGAAACCACAGCGCGCGGCGAGCTGTATTCCATCGCCCTGGAAGGTTGTGGCCAGCGTCAGGTGTACATGCTCGGGCCGCCGAACCGCGACACCGAGGTCGACTTCGACCTCGCTTATCTGGATAGCCGTGCCGCGTTGCTGGAAGCCTTGAATGGCTGGCTGGAACGCTTTGATCCGGACGCCATCATCGGCTGGAACCTGGTGCAGTTCGACCTGCGCGTACTGCAGGAGCACGCCCAGCGCCTGCAGGTGCCGCTGCGCCTCGGCCGTGGCGGCGAAGCCCTGGGCTGGCGCGAGCACGGCTCCAAGCAGCATTTCTTCGCCAGTGCGCCGGGCCGTCTGATCATCGATGGCATCGAGGCGCTACGCTCGGCTACCTGGAGTTTTCAGTCCTTCAGCCTGGAAAGCGTCGCTCAGCAACTGCTTGGCGAGGGCAAGGCGATCGACAATCCCTACCAGCGCATGGACGAGATCAATCGCATGTTCGCCGAGGACAAGCCGGCCCTGGCCCGCTACAACCTCAAGGACTGCGAGCTGGTAACGCGCATCTTCGCCAAGACCGAGCTGCTCACCTTCCTCCTCGAACGGGCCACGGTCACCGGCCTGCCGGTGGATCGCAGCGGTGGTTCGGTGGCCGCTTTCAGCCACCTGTACATGCCACTGATGCATCGCCAGGGGTTCGTTGCGCCCAACCAGGGCGAGCGCCCGCCTGAAGCCAGCCCAGGCGGTTTCGTCATGGATTCGCGGCCAGGGCTGTACGAATCGGTGCTGGTACTGGATTACAAAAGCCTCTATCCGTCGCTGATCCGCACCTTTCTGATCGACCCGGTGGGACTGGTCGAAGGTCTGCGCCAACCCGAGGATACCCATTCGGTACCGGGCTTTCGCGGCGCGCGCTTTTCGCGCACCCGGCATTGCCTGCCGGCCATCGTCGAACGTGTGTGGGAGGGCCGGGAAGCCGCGAAACGGGAAGGCAACGCACCCCTGTCCCAGGCACTGAAGATCATCATGAACGCCTTCTATGGTGTGCTGGGTTCCAGTGGTTGCCGCTTCTTCGATACGCGCCTGGCGTCTTCCATCACCCTGCGCGGCCATGAAGTGATGCGCCGTACTCGCGAGTTGATCGAGGCAGAGGGGCATGCGGTGATTTATGGCGATACCGATTCCACTTTCGTGTGGCTGCGCAGCGCTCATTCCGAAAGCGACGCCGAGCAGATCGGCCGGGGGCTGGTGCAGCGGGTCAACGCCTGGTGGCGCGAGCACCTGCAGGCCGAGTTCGGCTTGCAGAGTGCCCTTGAACTGCAGTTCGAAACCCACTTCAGCCGCTTTCTGATGCCGACCATCCGCGGTATGGAAGAGGGCAGCAAGAAGCGCTACGCCGGGCTGATCCAGCATGCCGATGGCCGCGAAGAGATGGTTTTCAAGGGATTGGAAACGGTGCGTAGTGACTGGTCGCCGCTGGCCCGGCAGTTCCAGCAGGAGCTGTATCTGCGCATCTTCAAGCGCCAGCCCTATCAGGATTACGTGCGCGACTATGTGCAGAGCACTCTGAATGGCGAGTTCGACGAGCGCCTGGTGTACCGCAAGCGTCTGCGCCGACGCCTCGGTGATTACCAGCGCAACGTACCACCCCACGTCCGGGCTGCACGTATGGCCGATGCCCATAACGATGAGCAGGGGCGGCCGCGGCAATATCAGAGCGGAGGCTGGATCAGTTACGTGATGAGCGTGGCCGGGCCCGAGCCGCTGGAGCTGCGCCGCGCGCCGATCGATTACGGCCACTACCTGACCAAGCAATTGCAGCCGGTGGCCGATGCCATCCTGCCGTTCGTGGATGACGATTTCACCGCGCTGATCGGTGGGCAGCTAGAGCTGTTCTGAGAGCCGGCTCACGATTTCGCGAGTCAGAATCAAGGGGCGCCTGACAGGACGCTACAAGGCGCAAGTGGACGTAGGGTGGATGACGCTCTTTTCATCCACCAGCCCGTAGGATGGGTGAAACCCATCAATTTCCGATGGGTTTCACCCATCCTACGACCGTCCGCTTACGCCTTCTTGCGATCGAACATGATACGCCCGCAGGCGATACGCAGCAGATCGTGAACAGTTTCTGAGACCTGTATCTTTGCTCTGACGTTCTTCCTTCGCTACGTGACCCGCGTTAGAGCCATGCGTCGAACGGAACGCGCTGCAGACAGAAATGCTGTCAGATTGAGTTGCATATTCAAAAAAGTAATTTGTTAGTAATTATTGATTCTTTTTTGTTTTATCTGCCTTGGCTTAGCCTTGCACCTGCCAATAACTAGCGCCTATCGAGTCTGGCCCGAGCCAGCTCACGATTCATGCCCCTGGAGCATCACACATGAAAAAATCCACCCTGGCCCTGGCCGTCACTATCGCCACTCTGGCTCAACAGGCCGGCGCCGCAGGCTTTATCGAAGACAGCACGGCCAAACTCGACCTGCGCAATTTCTATTACGACCTGAATCAGAAAAACACCGCAAACAGCAACAGTGAGCAAAATGAGTGGGGCCAGGGCTTCATCTTCAATTACCAGTCCGGTTTCACCGAGGGTACCGTGGGTGTGGGCGTTGACGTCATTGGCCTGTACGGCCTGCGCCTGGATTCCGGCGGCAACAGCAGTACTCCTCGTAGCCGTGCCCCGGGCGCGCTGTTTCCCCAGGAAAGCGATGGCAGCGCCGTGAACGACTACAGCAAGGCTGGCGCCACCGCCAAGTTCCGCCTCTCCAAGACCGAGCTGCGCCTGGGCACCCTGCAGCCGAAGCTGCCAGTCGTGACCTTCAACGACGGTCGTCTGCTGCCGCAACTGTTCGACGGTGGCCAGGTCATCTCCAACGAGATCGACGGCCTGACCCTGACTGCTGGTCAGCTGGAACACACCAAAACCCGTTCTTCTACCGATGACATTGGCCTGAAGATCGCTGGTGCCGGTGCGGCTGCCGATACCAACAAGTTCTATTTCGCCGGTGGCGACTACAAAATCACCAAGGATCTGACCGCGCAGTACTACTACGGTAACCTGGAAGACTTCTACAAACAGCACTTCCTGGGCCTGGTACACAACCTGGCGCTGCCGGCTGGTAGCCTGAAGACCGACCTGCGTTATTTCAACAGCGGTTCCGATGGCAAGAATGGCAGCGCTGCTGGCCGCGCCGAAGGCTATTACAGCAGTGGTTACTGGGCTGCTGGCGACTCCAAGGCAGGTGAAGTCGACAACCAGACCTGGAGCGCCCTGTTCACCTACAGCCTCGGCGGCCATGCGCTGAGTGCCGGTTATCAGCAGGTTTCTGGCGACAGCGCCTTCCCGTTCCTCAATCAGGGTGACGGTTCCACCGCCTACCTGATCACTGACCGTCAGATCGGCAAGTTCCTCAGTGCCGGTGAGCGCACCTGGCTGGCCGAGTACGGTTATGATTTCGGTACTGTTGGTGTGCCGGGACTGAAGGCAATCGTCACTTACCTCAAGGGCGACAATATCGACGCAGTTGGTGGCGATCGCAAAGAGTGGGAGCGTGACTTCCGTCTGGATTACACCGTGCAGCAAGGTTCGCTCAAAGGCCTGGGGCTCTCCTGGCGGAATGCATCGCTGCGTGGCAACACCAGCACTGCCGACGCCGACGAGAACCGTCTGATCGTCAGCTACAGCCTGCCACTGCTGTAAGGTTTTTCGGGCGGGGCGAAGCGTTGCTTCCCTCGCCCTTTTTATTCGAGCCTGCCTGCGCCACGTTTGGGTAGGTGCTCAGCGCGACGGCGGCTAGCCGCTTCGATCGCGCGACTCCATTCCTCGTGGTGGAATCTTGCCGGGCATTTGCCCGGTTTTTTTTGCCTGCGTTTTGGCACCCCCAGCGGCCGTCGCACACCAGAGATCTGCTACCTGGTGCCGTACCTGCGAATTGATTTGCAAAGACCATGTGGTCTGATCGCCGGAACCCATGGTTGCCCGAACGTTCTTTACTGAACATTCGCGAAGGGGCAACGAGCCATGGCACTCAGTGAAAAACACAAAATGCTGATCGGTGAACTCTATCTGGCCAGCGATCCCGAACTGCAGGCCGAGAGCGCTGCAACCATTGCCTGGCTGGCGCGCTACAACGGCAACCTCGGCCTGTCACCTGCCGAGCGCACCCAGGTGTTGGCCGAACGCCTGGCTACGATTGGCCGAGGCGTGGTGGTGCGTTCGCCGTTTCACTGCGACTACGGCTTCAATATCAGCCTGGGTGACGAGGTGTTCATCAACTTCAACTGCGTGATTCTCGACGTGGTGGCCGTGAGTATTGGCGACAAGACCCAGATCGGCCCGGGTGTGCAGATCCTCACCGCCGATCACCCGCGCGACCCCGCCGAACGCGAATCCGGTCTGGAATTCGGCCGACCGGTAAAAATCGGCCGCAACGTGTGGATTGGGGCGGGTGCGCTGATCCTGCCGGGCGTGACTGTCGGTGACAACGCATTGATCGGCGCTGGCAGTGTGGTTACCCGCGACATTCCTGCAGGAGCGACGGTAGTGGGTAATCCGGCGCGCGTGCTCGGCTGACAGCCATCAGGCTGGGCAGGCCCGCTGTTGACCATGCGCAATGGGCCTGTCGGTGTGATTGTTTTTTTTTGGTTATAAATAAATCATTATTTATTCTTTTTAATATTTTGTGTTCCTGAGCATAGTGAGCGCCACGCAACGACTCACTGAAGGAGCACACAGCATGAGCATCCGCCTTGGCGACATCGCCCCTGACTTCGAACAGGACTCCAGCGAAGGCCGTATCCGCTTCCACGAGTGGCTGGGCAGCCAGTGGGGCATCCTGTTTTCTCATCCGGCTGACTTCACTCCGGTGTGCACCACCGAGCTGGGCTTCACCGCCAAGCTGAAAGACGAATTCGCCAAGCGCAATCTCAAGGCCATCGCTTTGTCCGTCGACCCGGTGGATTCCCACGTGAAGTGGATCGACGACATCAACGAGACCCAGAACACGGCGGTCAACTTCCCGATCCTGGCCGATGCCGATCGCAAGGTTTCCGAGCTCTACGACCTCATCCACCCGAACGCCAACGATACCCTGACCGTGCGTTCGCTGTTCGTCATCGACCCGAACAAGAAGGTTCGCCTGACCATCACCTACCCGGCGAGCACGGGCCGAAACTTCAACGAAATTTTGCGTGTAGTCGACTCGCTGCAACTCACCGACAGCCACAAGGTGGCCACTCCAGCCAACTGGCAGGACGGCGACGACGTGGTGATCGTGCCCTCGCTGAAAGACGAAGACGAGATCAAGCAGCGTTTCCCAAAAGGTTACCGGGCGGTGAAGCCGTACCTGCGCCTCACCCCGCAACCGAACAAGTAAGGACGTCCCATGTTGGTGGTTTTACTGGGCGGCAGTCCGAGCCGGAAGTCGCGCTCGAACGTGCTGCTCGATAGGGCGCGGCAGTGGCTGCAATCCCATGGCGTCGAGGTGGTGACCTATCAGGTGCGCGACTTCGAGGCTGAGGATCTGCTCTTCGCCCGCTTCGACAGCCCGCGGATTCAGGGGCTGCAGGCCCATGTGGCCGCCGCTGATGGGCTGATCGTGGCGACGCCGGTGTACAAAGCCTCGTTTTCCGGGGCCTTGAAAACCCTGCTCGATGTGCTGCCCGAGCGTGCTCTGCACCACAAGGTGGTGCTGCCAATCGCCACTGGCGGCAGCAGCGCACACATGCTGGCCGTGGATTACGCCCTGAAGCCGGTGCTGTCCGCGCTCAAGGCTCAGGAAGTGCTGCACGGCGTTTTCGCCGATGACAGCCAGATCGCCTACACCGACACCGGGGCCGATCTGCTACCGGTACTGGAACAGCGTCTGGATGACGCCTTGCAACACCTGATTCAGGCGCTCAACCGCCGGCCACAACCGATCGAGCCGGGCTTGTTGAACGAACGCCTGATCAGCGGGCGCTGGAGCGCCTGAGGCAACGATTCACACACATTCCCATGGGTGGTTTTCCATCCTTACCCACCTTACTAGCCCGACAACGAGGCGGCAGGTGGCCAAATACTCAATGCAGAGGAGAGCGCCATGCGCACTATCACTTTGCGTCGGAGTCTGGTCGCCTTGTTTGCCGCGGCCATTTCCTTCGGCGCCATTACTCACGCTCAAGCCGAGACACTGCGTATCGGCTATCAGAAATACGGCACCCTGGTGCTTCTCAAGGCCAAGGGCACGCTGGAGAAGCGTCTTGCCGAAAAGGGCGTGGACGTCAAATGGACGGAGTTTCCGGGTGGTCCGCAACTGCTCGAAGGTCTGAACGTCGGCTCGGTGGACTTCGGCGTAACCGGTGAAACGCCGCCGGTATTCGCCCAGGCGGCCGGTGCCGATC
This sequence comes from Phytopseudomonas daroniae, assembly GCF_004327275.1. NCBI lineage: Bacteria > Pseudomonadati > Pseudomonadota > Gammaproteobacteria > Pseudomonadales > Pseudomonadaceae > Phytopseudomonas > Phytopseudomonas daroniae. The sequence continues at coordinate 1,008,642 of NZ_QJUJ01000001.1, read as the reverse complement.
TGCTCTACGTGGCCTACGAGCCACCAGCACCGCACAGCGAAGCGATTCTGGTTCCCAAGGATTCGCCGCTCAAGTCGGTGGCCGAGCTCAAAGGCAAGAAGGTTGCCCTGAATAAAGGCTCCAACGTGCACTACCTGCTGGTACGTGCCCTGGAAGATGCCGGCCTGAAATACAGCGACATTCAGCCCGTTTACCTGCCGCCCGCCGATGCCCGCGCGGCGTTCGAGCGTGGCAGCGTCGACGCCTGGGTCATCTGGGATCCCTTCCAGGCGGCCGCCGAGCAGCAGTTGCAGGCGCGCACCCTGCGCGATGGCGAAGGCCTGGTCGACAACCATCAGTTTTACCTGGCGACCAAGCCCTACGCCGAGAAGAACCCAGCGGTACTCAACGTGCTGATCGAGGAAGTGCGTGCCGTGGGTGAAGACTCCAAGGCCGACCCGGATGCGGTCACCGATCTGGTGGCACCACTGCTTGGTCTGCCCAAGGACATCACCTCGATCGCAGTGAAGCGCCAGGGCTACGGCGCTGCGACGCTTACTCCGGAAGTGGTGGCGGCGCAGCAGAAGATCGCCGACACCTTCACCGAGCTGAAACTGATTCCCAAGAAATTGAGCATCAAGGACGTGATCTGGACTCGGCCAGATGGACCGCCAGCATCGCTCGCGGCTGCTCAGAAAACCCAGCAGTAAGACATCCAGCTGCGTGGCCGGCGGCCACGCAGCGACCCAATCCCAAGGAGACCACTCCATGAGTCTGAACATTTTCTGGTTTCTGCCGACCCACGGCGACGGCCATTATCTCGGTACCTCGCAAGGGGCCCGCGCCGTTGACCACGGTTACCTGCAGCAAATCGCCCAGGCTGCCGACCGCCTCGGTTTCGGCGGCGTACTGATTCCCACCGGTCGTTCCTGCGAGGATTCCTGGCTGGTCGCCGCCTCGCTGATCCCGGTGACCCAGCGTCTGAAGTTCCTCGTTGCCCTGCGTCCGGGCATCATTTCTCCGACCGTGGCTGCGCGCCAGGCCGCGACTCTGGATCGTCTGTCTGGCGGCCGTGCGCTGTTCAATCTGGTTACCGGCGGTGACCCGGACGAACTGGCGGGTGACGGTCTGAACCTGTCCCACGCCGAGCGTTACGAAGCGTCCGTCGAGTTCACCCGCATCTGGCGCCGTGTGCTGGAAGGCGAGGTGGTCGATTACGACGGCAAACACATCCAGGTGAAGGGCGCCAAGCTGCTTTACCCGCCGATCCAGCAACCGCGTCCGCCACTGTATTTCGGCGGTTCCTCGGAAGCGGCGCAGGATCTCGCCGCCGAGCAGGTCGAGCTGTACCTGACCTGGGGCGAGCCACCGGCTGCGGTGGCCGAGAAGATAGCCGCAGTGCGCAAGAAAGCCGCGGCCCAGGGCCGTGAAGTGCGCTTCGGCATTCGTCTGCACGTGATCGTCCGGGAAACCAACGAGGAAGCCTGGCAAGCCGCCGACAAGCTGATCGCTCATGTCGACGACGACACCATCGCCCGTGCCCAGGCCTCCCTGGCGCGCTTCGACTCGGTCGGCCAGCAGCGCATGGCTGCCCTGCACGGCGGCAGCAAGGACAATCTGGAAGTGTCACCCAACCTGTGGGCAGGCGTCGGCCTGGTGCGCGGTGGTGCCGGTACCGCGCTGGTCGGCGATGGCCCTACGGTCGCCGAGCGGGTCAAGGAATACGCCGCGCTGGGCATCGATACTTTCATCTTCTCCGGTTATCCGCACCTCGAAGAATCTTATCGGGTCGCCGAGCTGCTGTTCCCGCACCTGGATGTGAACCGCCCGGCGCTGCCGGAAGGTGCGAACTATGTCAGCCCGTTCGGTGAAATGGTCGCCAACGACATCCTGCCCAAGGCGGCTTCGGCCAGTTGAAACGCTGCCGGGCCTGGACGCCCGGCCATCCCGTGATGATTGAGGTATGCAATGAGCAACACGTCTTTCCATAACCTGGCCCTGCGCCTGGCGCCATGGGCTCTGCCCGTGGCGCTGCTGGTCGCCTGGCAGGGTTCGGTAGCCCTGGGGCTGCTGTCCACGCGTATTCTGCCGGCGCCCAGCGCGGTATTCGAGGCCGGCTGGCAACTGCTGTCCAGTGGCGAAATCTGGACGCACCTGGCGATCAGCGGTTGGCGCGCTGGCGTTGGCTTCGCCATTGGCGGCGGCATCGGCCTGGCGCTGGGGTTCATCACGGGCTTGTCGAAATGGGGTGAGCGCCTGATCGACAGCTCGGTGCAGATGATCCGCAACGTGCCGCACCTGGCACTGATTCCGCTGGTGATCCTGTGGTTCGGTATCGATGAGAGCGCGAAGATTTTCCTGGTCGCCCTCGGCACGCTGTTCCCCATCTACCTGAATACTTACCACGGCATCCGCAACGTCGACCCGGCGCTGGTGGAGATGTCGCGCAGCTATGGTCTGTCCGGATTCGCGCTGTTCCGGCAGGTGATCCTCCCGGGTGCGCTGCCATCGATTCTGGTCGGTGTGCGTTTCGCCCTCGGCCTGATGTGGCTGACCCTGATCGTCGCCGAAACCATTTCCGCCAGCAGCGGCATCGGTTACCTGGCGATGAACGCCCGTGAATTCCTGCAGACCGACGTGGTGGTGCTGGCGATTCTGCTATACGCGGTGCTCGGCAAGCTGGCCGACGTTGCCGCCCGTGGACTTGAACGTGCCTGGTTGCGTTGGCATCCGGCCTATCAGGCCAAGGCAGGTGCGAAATGACCGCTTTGCATAGCCTCAAACGGGGCACGCCGCTGACTATCCGCGGCATTCAGAAATCCTTTGGCGAACGCCAGGTACTCAAGGACATCGACCTGCGCATTCCTTCCGGTCAGTTCGTTGCCGTGGTTGGGCGCAGTGGTTGCGGCAAGAGCACCCTGCTGCGTCTGCTCGCCGGCCTCGATCAGCCCACTGGCGGCGAGCTGCTGGCCGGCAACGGCACCCTGGCCGCGACCCGCGACGACACCCGTCTGATGTTTCAGGAAGCGCGTCTGCTGCCGTGGAAACGCGTGATCGACAACGTCGGCCTCGGCCTCACCGGTGACTGGCGCCCCAAGGCTCAGCAGGTGCTGGAAGCTGTCGGCCTGGGCGAGCGCGCCAACGAATGGCCGGCGGCGCTGTCCGGTGGCCAGAAACAACGCGTGGCCTTGGCCCGTGCGCTGATTCATGAACCACGCCTGTTGCTGCTCGACGAGCCGCTGGGTGCACTGGATGCCCTGACCCGTATCGAAATGCAGCAGTTGATCGAAGGCCTGTGGCAGAAGCACGGTTTTACCGTGCTGCTGGTCACCCACGACGTCAGCGAAGCCGTCGCGACCGCTGACCGGGTAATTCTGATCGAAGACGGTCAGGTCGGCCTGGATCTGGAAGTGAACCTGCCGCGCCCACGCAACAAGGGTTCGGCACGCCTCGCCTCGTTGGAGGCCGAGGTGCTCAACCGCGTTCTGCAACTGCCCGAGCTGCCACCGCAGCCCGATCCCGTTTCGCCGCTCCCGACGCAACTGCGCTGGGCGCTTTAAAAGCAGCGACAAGCTTCAAGGCGGATAGCCGCCCCCCACAAGCTGCAAGTAAAAGCCTGAGCGCTCTCTTGTCGCTTGCAGCTTGAAGCTTGCCGCTAAATTCGACCCCAGGAGAAATTTGACATGACCATTAAAGCCATCAACGTTCGTAACCAGTTCAAAGGCACCATCAAGGAAATCGTCGAAGGCGACGTACTATCGGAAATCGACGTGCAGACCGCTGCAGGCATCGTTACTTCGGTGATCACTACCCGTTCCGTGCGCGAGCTGGAGCTGGGCGTGGGCAGCGAAGTGATCGCCTTCGTGAAGTCGACGGAAGTATCCATCGCCAAGCTCTGATCGCTTGACGTGGGAAAACGGCCGGCCTTGCGCCTAATGCCAGTCAGTTAATCTGACTGGCATTTTTCTTTTTGGGGTACTTGATCGGTTTAGGTTTCACGACGCGGGGATAGTGCCGTTCTCGCCTGGGTGGCAGGACGAAGTGACGGGCCTGGATTCTCAGCTCTGCCAGCCGTTGCGGGATAGTCGCCGGTGTTTGCGTGGGGCAATAACGCAGAGCCCCCGCGATGGCGATGGCCAACCACTGGAAGCTCAGGCGTTGTGGGGGTATTTCCAGCTCCTCGGCCATCAGGTGCATTTCCTGGCGGATCAGGTTGTAGGCCAGCAAGGTTCCCCATAACTCCTGCCGAGCGAGTTCAGGGAGTTTGCTGCGCAGCAATCCGCCATCTTGCAGGCCTTGCTTGATCTCGCGGTAACCCAGTTCGATCTCCCAGCGCTCGCGATAGTGAGCCGCCACCTGATCGGTCGGGTAGCGGTGCGGATCACAGAGCGAACTCAGGTAGCGCCTGGGCTTACCATCGACCCTGCGCTCAATCAAACGGGCCTGCCAGTACTCGGGGAGCTGTGGTTGCTGTCGACGGGCCTTAGGCGAGACCGGCAGACGTACCAGCCAGTCACCCGGCCCAAAGGTCTTTACGATGTCATGGCGCAGTGTTGATTTGGCACGCATCAACCAGTGACGCTCGGCGCCTTGCCTCTGCCAATCAAGAAGGAAGGTGGCCGAGTAGTAGGCACGATCAAAATGGTCAGCGAATGGTCACCCACCGCCTGCGCCAACTCCCGGGCGAAACTGAGTTCCCCCACCGCAAAGCTGCCGAAGCGTGCGGCGCGGATCAGGTGGCTATAGGTGTCCATGAGGCAGACCCCACGGGCCTGGGGCCAGTTACTGACACCGTGCTGGTTCTTTCCGCTGGAGAAGGCCTCGCGATTCTCCGGTGTATCCGGCATCGACCAGACCACGCCATCCACGGCAAAACTGCGTAGCCCATGAAAACGGGCGCAGGCGGGAGGCTCGGTCGCCAGCCAAGCCTGCGCCAATTGCTCGAACAAGGCCTCCAGCGGGGCCTCGCCCAAGCGCTGCCGCGCCTGCACCACTGCACTGGGCGCAGGAGCCAACCCCTGTCCATCGGATAGGCCCAGTTGCTGCACGATCAGCCAGATGGGTTCGTTCTTGAACAAGGCCATCCCCACGACCAGCCACACAATGCGCTCAGCCGGCAGGCGCCGACGGCGAAGCGAAACCGTTCCGGTCAGCCTCAAGGCCTCCTCGATCCATAACGGATCAATCAGTTGCGAGAACCGCTCGAAGGAGGCTGGATTGAGCTCGGCGGTCTGCCGGAGTGCTTGCTGGATGGACATAAAAAAACAGGCTCATGGAAATCCAGGAGCCTGTTTCTATGACCGCAGCCTCGGAGTCAATGCCTTAACTGACTGGCATTAGGCCTTGCGCCGGCCTTTTCGTGGGCGTTGCGTAATGCCTGACAGGACGCTACAAGGCGGTAGCGGACGTAGGGTGGATGACGCTCTTTTCATCCACCATTGCGATTGCAGAGCGGTGGACGGATAAAGCGTCGTCCACCCTACGACAGGCCGCTTCCGCCTTCTTGCGGTCGAACATGATACGTCTGCAGGTGACACGCAGCAGATCGTGAGCAGGTTCTTAGCGCTCTTCGCGCAGCCGGGCCATTTGCCGTTCGAGCAACGCCGGATAGGGATCGAGCAGACGTTCGACGCAGCTGGCGCCCTCGGGGCTGGCGATGGCGCGGATGCGGGCGCGCTGGCGTAGCGTGGCATCTTCGCCCACGCGGCGTTCGACCAGCAGCAGATTACGGCTGTGCTGGGAAAGCGCCAGGGCATCCTGCGCGGTTTCGCTCAGCAGCAGGTCGCCTTGACCGAGATCCTGCAGGTCTTCGCCCAGGGTCAGGCCGAGCTGCAGATGCAGGGTGATACCGCTGTCGGCAACCTCGATCTGCAGGGCGTGGCCCAGGGCACGCAGCAGTTCGCCGCAGCAGATGGCGTGGGTCAGGTAATCGTCCTGGCTGTCCTGATGGTGGAACAGCATCAGGCTGCTGCCATCGTTCAGGGTGTGCAACTCGGCCTTGTACAGGGTCGCGGCTTTATCCAGGCAGTCGCGGTAGCTTTGCAGCAGTTCCATCAGGCGCGTGCGCGGCAGGCGACGCAGCTGTTCCTGGGCGCCCAGCTGGACGGCCAGCACGGCACTTTTCTGTGGCGCTGCAGGTGGCATCGGGGCGATGTGAGCAGGCGTTTCGTCGCTGTCATACAAATCGGCGAACGCATCGTCGTCAGCGTCCTCGTCACGTCCACGGCTCGGTGGATCGTAATCGTCGGCGTCGAAGCGGGTGTCGCGCAGGTCGCGAACCTCGAAGTGCGGCTCGTCGTCGCGATCGTCTTCGTCTTCATCCGCGTCATCCAGGAACTGCTCGTCCAGATCGTCGAGGTCGTCGAGGTCGTCGAACTCAGGCTCCGGTTCCGGCTTTTCCGGCACCAGGCGGGCTTGCAGCTGGCGCGCCAGCTCGCCGATTTCGTCCTGGCGACCGGCACCCGGGGCAGGATCATCCGGGTCGCGCAACCAGACGCGCAGCTGCAGCAGTGGCGTGGAGATCTGTCGGCCCAGGCGCAGGCTCAGGGAGAGCGTCAGTGCCAGCAGGATCAGGCTGAGAATGCCCATGCTCTGCAGGCTGATGGTCATCGGCTGCTGGAATTGCTGCATGTCGAGGCTGATGCGCAATTGTCCGGCCATCACTTCCTGGAAGGTGATGGGGGTGGAGTACAAACCTTCGGTTTCGCCGAGCATGCTCTTGCTCGGGCGCGTGCCGGCTTCGGCGAGGATGCGGTTATCCACGCTGTAGATGGCTGCGTGGGCCACCAGCGGGTTCTTCACCAGGTTGTTGAGCAGCACGTTGAGGCTGAGGATGTCGTTGGACACCAGCAGCTCGGTAGCCGAGGCCGCCGTCTGCGTGATCAGGCTGCTGCCCAGGGCTTCGGCCTGCTGCTGCATGGCCTGCTTGAACTGCATGCCAATCACCCAGGCATAGATCACCAGCGCCATGGCCACCAGCAGCAAACTGTGACTGACGATGCGCAATGCCAGCGGCACGCGACGTTGGCGCAGTGCACGGAAAAGCAGAAGGAAGAAATTATCGGGCTTTACGGGGGCGGGCCGGTTCACAGAGCTCGGCTCATGTCGACTGTAGGTGCCGCGCAGTATAGCGAGCGACCCGCGCAGGGCAAAGCGCCGCGCGTGTTCGGGATGTGTTGAAAGTGGTTAGAATGTGCGCTTTTCACCGGCCCTGCTGCACATCGCCGTTCGGCAGACCGTTCATTGTCCTGCGAGCTCCGGAGTACGCCTTGCGCGAAATCGTCCTGATCAACATTACCGGTGAAGATCGGCCTGGCCTCACGGCTGCCATTACCGGCGTATTGGCCCAAGGTGGCGTGAACATCCTCGACATCGGCCAGGCAGTCATCCACGACACCCTGTCGTTCGGCATCCTGGTGGAAATCCCCGATAACGAGCGCGCATCCTCGGTGCTCAAGGACATCCTCTTCACCGCCTACAAGCTCGACCAGCAGGTGCGTTTCACGCCGGTATCGGAAGACGATTACCAGAGTTGGGTCGCCGGCCAGGGCAAGGCGCGGCATAGCGTGACGCTGTTGACCCGCAAGGTCACCGCCGAGCAGTTGCAGCGCGTCAGCGCGATCACGGCCAAGTACGGCTTGAACATCGATCATATCGACAGGTTGTCCGGGCGCATGCCGCTGGACATGCCGGCGGAGCAGGGCAAGGGCTGCATCGAATTTTCCGTGCGTGGCGAGCCCAGCGATTCGGCTGCCCTGCGTGCCGAATTCCTCAGCGTGGCCCAGGAGCTGAATGTCGATATCGCCTTCCAGGCCGATTCGTTGTTCCGCCGTAACCGCCGCCTGGCGGTGTTCGACATGGATTCCACGCTGATCGAGGCGGAAGTGATCGACGAGCTGGCCAAGGCTGCCGGCGTTGGTGAGCAGGTGTCGGAAATTACCGAGCGGGCGATGCGCGGCGAGCTGGACTTCCGTGCCAGCTTCAAGGAGCGCCTGGCGCTGCTCAAGGGCCTGGATGTCGGCGTGCTGGACGAGATCGGTGCGTCGCTGCGCCTGACCGAAGGTGCCGAGAACCTGTTCGCCGAGCTCAAGCGCCTGGGCTACAAGACGGCCATCCTGTCCGGCGGCTTCACCTATTTCGCCAAGCAGCTGCAGGCCAGGCTGGGCATCGATTACGTATTCGCCAACGAGCTGGAAGTGATCGATGGCAAGGTCACCGGCGTAGCCGTCGAGCCCATCGTCGATGCGCAGCGCAAGGCGGATCTGCTGCGCGAGCTGGCGCATAAAGAGGGGCTGCGTCTGGAGCAGACCATCGCTGTCGGCGATGGCGCCAATGACCTGCCGATGCTGGCCATCGCCGGTTTGGGTGTGGCGTTCCGCGCCAAGCCACTGGTCAAACAGTCGGCCAAGCAGGCGATTTCCACCCTGGGGCTGGATGGCATCCTTTATCTGCTGGGTTTTCGCGACCGCGACGGACAGGAATAAGACGGGTGACGCGGGTCTGTTAACGCTTCGGCATGACCGCGCCGGAGCGCTAACAGACCCTTTCGCTCCGTTCGCTTATTCGTCGGCCGAGAAGTTGTAGTTCATCGACTGACTCGGGCCCTGCAGGTAGTAGCCCTGGATGTAGTTCGTGCCGGCCTGCCACAGCGTGGCGAGCACGCTGGCGGATTCCACGAACGGCACGATGGTCAGCTTGGCCTGGCTGTGCAGGCTGGCCAGCATGGTTTTCAGGGCTTCCTGGTTGGCCGGGTCGGTCAGATCCTTGGAGAAGGAGCCGTCGATTTTGACGAAATCGACGGGCAGGTGCCTGAGCGTGTTGAATGGGTTCAGTGCGCAGCCGAACTGGCTCAGGGCGATATGGCAGTGCAGATCCTTGAGGCCCTGGGCCAGCGCTTTTGCCTGTTTCAGATAGGCGATGGCGTCCGGCTCGCTGAACTGGAATACCAGCGCATCGGATGGCAGGCGCGCGGCTTTCAGGGCAACGCTGAGCCACGGCAGCAGCGTCTGATCCTGCAGGCTGGCATTGGAAAGATGCACGAACAGGCGAGTCGCGTGCCCCTTGGAGCGGTGATCGGCGAGCAGTTTGATCGAGCTGAGGATCACCCAGCGGTCGATCCTTTCGCCCATTCCCGCTTCCCTGGCCACGGCGAGGAATTGTCCGGGCGGGACTTCCTGCCCTGAAGGGCTTAGCAGGCGCAGCAGCACTTCATAGTGTTCGTGTTCATCGCCACGCAGACTGATGACCGGCTGGAACAGCAGGCGGAAGCTGTTCTGCTCAAGGGCTTGCTGCACCATGGCCACCACGCTGCCGCGGCTTGCAGCCGCAGCCAATTCTTCAGCCGGGTCGAACAGCTTGAGGGTGCCGGGCTCGTCGATCTGGTCGGCGCAGCGCTGGGCGCGGTCGATGACTTCTCCGGCCTTGGGCGTGGTTTCGTTGAGACCCGCAACGCCGATCGACAGGGTGGTCTGTGCGGTGCGCCCGTTGATGTCGAACAGATGTCCTTCGGTTTTTTTCAGCAGGGCTTCGAGCTGCGGGCGCTGTTGCTGTGGCGACATGCCCGTCTGCAAAACGGCGAACACATCGTCCCCGAAGCGCGCCAGGTGTGCATCCTGCGGGAAATGCGCGCGGAGCAGGGTGGCCAGGTCGGTAAGCAGCAGATCGATGGCCCCGAGGCCCATTTCAGCGAGCAGGGCGGCATAACGGTCGACACGAATGTAGGCCAGGCTCGCCGATTGCTCGTCGTTGACGGCGCGGTGGGCAGCCGTGTCCATCAGCTCGATGAAGTGGGCGCGGTTATACAGGCCGGTCACCAGATCCTGACTGCTGATTTCCCGTAGCTTCTCTTCCAGCTCGGCGTTGCCACTTTCGGCACGAATCACCACCTGAATGCAGGGTTCGCCGTCGTACGCCGCTGGAGACAGCGTGACGCGCGCCGAGAAGGTGCTGTCGTCGGTGCGCACGCCCGCGCAGGCCAGCTCGGTGTTGTCCAGATGCTGGTGGTTTTTCAGGAAATCCTTGAAGGCACTCTGGTCGGCGCTGCCGATCAGATCGATCATCGGCAGGCCTTCCAGCTCTTCGGCGTCGTCGAAGCCGAACAATTCGAGATAGGCGCGGTTGGCATAGATATGCATGCCGTCATGCACATAGGCGATGGCATCGACCGAACTGTCCAGCAGCAGTTGGCAGCGCTTCTCCGCCTCGCGCAGGGCTACCTCGGCGGCGCGGCGTGCGCGACGTTCCTCGAGGTTGACCAGTTCGCGACGAGCGACCAGCACCAGGCGCTCATCTTCACCCTGGGGCAGGGCATCCTGAGCACCCAGCATGAGCGCTTCGGTAACGCTGTCGGGCTCGTTGTCAGCCAGCAACAGGATGACCGGAATGTCTTTGCCCTGACGGCGAATGGAGGCGAGGGCCTCATGAGGTTCCAGGCATTCGCTGAGCGGTGCGCAGATCAGCAGATCCCAGTTGTTCTCGAGGGCTTCGAGCAGATCCTCGCTGGAGGTCAGGCGGTGTACGCGAGTCGCATTACCGGCGTTGCGGAACAGGCTGACGAGACGCTCGGCCTCGTTCTGCGAGTCTTCGAGAATCAGCAGGCGGATGGTTTTCTTTTCGATGGCCATTAGCGAAGTCGAATCTGCGATAAAACAGCAGAAGAAAGCAGGAAATAAAGGATTTCCCGCAATCTACAGTGACTTCCAGAGTGAGTCAAAGTCTTCCTCCCCGGCCGGCCGCTGGCTTCCGGAGGCTGTGACAGAGGTCGCGTGATCCGCGGTTTTCTGCTCGAGATCGTGGTATTCGAACTGGCTGAAACTGCTGGTGCTGGTCTGCTTTTTGCTCAGCACGGCGCGGTGTTCTTTGCCGTTGGTGTTGATCAGCACCTTGCTACCTTCCTGGAAGGGCAGGCGCGGTGTTATCAGTGTGGCCGGCCGGGAAATGGCGGCGATTTCGGGCAGCAGCAGCGCACGCAGGTACTGGCTGTTCTGCTCGGCCTTGCGCACCAGTTGCAGGCCACAGGACTGTGCGTATGGGGCGATCAGTTCGATGCCCATCTGCGTGCCGCCACCACGTACCTGGCGAATCCAGCGCACCACCGCGACACTCCAACCCTGTTGAGGGGTGTCGCGGATGCCCAGCAGTTCACCGGCCTGCAACTGGTTGGGGACTTCCTTGGGCCAGGACAGGCAATAGCCGCCTGGGCTGTGGTTGACGATCGACAACGCGTAGCTCGGGTAGCTTTCGCTGGCGTCAGACGTCGACAGCTCCTGCTTCTCGGCGGGCTTGTGGTATTCGATTTCTTCGAACGGGAATCCGTTTTCCCAATCGTTGATGCGTTGGGCGTCGTGGGCGCTGGACCAGATGTCCGGTTCACTACTGACCGGCTTGAACGAGGCGGTGGTCTTTAGCGGTTGCTTGAGAATCTCGCTGAATGCCCGGCCGTTGGCCAGGTAGTAGTTCAATGCGCTCATGCCGATGCACAGCGTCATGCTGCCTGTGCCCTGGGTACGCTGAAAGGTACGTTCGGAAATGTCGCCCCAGGCGGTGGCTGCGTGTTGCAGCATGTCGACAGTGAAACCGTCCGGCACCTGCAGGCGGGATCGGGATCGCTCCTCGGGCAGCAACTGCAGATGATCCTTGATGGTGTCGACCAGCAGCGTCGGGTCGATACCCAGCGCGCCCTGCAGTTCGCTCGGCTGGAACAGCGAGGTATAGCGTAGCGGGCCATCCAGTTGCGGCGCCACGGCGAAGATGCTTGATGGATGACCGTCCGCCTGCAGGTTGACCAGCGCGCTCCAGGGCTCCAGTGCCTCGGCCAGGCGGGAGATGGCGCTCTGGCGCATCTGGTTGCAGCGCGAGCAGCCGATCAGCAGGGCCACGATGTAGCTTTGTTCGACACTCAGCCCCTGAGTATGGCGAGCCAGAGGGTCGCGGATTACTACCTTGTGCAGATTCTGCTGACGAGCGATCAGATAGAGTTGGTGCAGCTCCAGCCACAAGCCTTCGGGAACCGGGCAATACAGCTGGCTGGTACGAACCAGTGGGCCATTGAGGCTGTGAACGGCACGTTGCAGTGCGATGCCGAGCAGTTGGTTGCGTTCGCGGTTCGGCTGCGAAGCGAGGCGCGAAACGATCAGCTTGTAACCGATGGCCAGGTGGTTCTGCAGGGCCTGGCACAGGTTGGCCACTTTACGCGGGCGTTCGTCGAGGACGATGGCCTGGTTGAGAAAGTGGCGCTCCAGATGCTGGCAGACGAAATACACCTCGGGGCGCAGCAGCTCGAGCAGTTGCAGGCGGTTATCCGAGGGCGTCAGCAACTGATTGAGCTCGATCAGCGCCTGATACAGCTGGCGTGCGGTTTCGCCAATATTGGCCTTGGGCAGGCCGGCAATCCAGCGTTTCAGGTCGCGTGGCGTGGCGTCGCAGAAAGTCAGGCCCTGCTTGGTCGGCGTCGGAACGCGGAGCAAAAGGTGGGGGCTCTGTTTATCCATCTAACTTCGTTACTCCAGCGCCAGCTTGCGAGCGAATCGTTCGGTTATCGGAGGCAACTCTAGCATCATAACGCCATCATCGCAGTCCTTGCGGCGCTGATGGCAAAGGCTGCACGTCGCGCTCTTGGAGCCCGCCCACGACTTCTCGACGAGACTCCACGTGTAGTGGCGGCACGTGGTGGGAGCGGACGTAGGGTGGACAACGCTCTTTTTGTCCACCATTGCGATCGTGAATCGGTGGACGGATCGGGCCGCGTAGGTGAAGCGTCGTCCACCCTACTGCCTGATTGCCGTCGATCCATAGGAGTACGGTTCCTATTTGCCAAGTACACAAGGATCGTGAACAGGCTCTTGGCTCATTTACCCAGCAACTGGCCCATGCGCACCGGACTGTTGGCACCCAGCTCCTCGGCCCATTGCACCTGCTCGGGGCCGAACAGCACGATGGCAGTGGAGCCGAGCTTGAAGCGGCCCAGCTCCGCACCTTTGTCGAGACTGATCGGTGCCCGCGCGGCCTCGTCGTAGCGTACGGTTTTCAGCTCCCGCTTGGGTGGCGTGATCAGGCCGGCCCAGACAGTTTCGATGGAGGCGACGATCATCGCGCCAACCAGCACCACGGCCATGGGGCCACGCTCGGTATCGAACAGGCAGACCACGCGTTCGTTGCGGGCGAACAGCTCGGGAACGTTTTCGGCCGTGGTCTGGTTCACCGAGAACAGGCGACCAGGTACGTAGATCATTTCCTTCAGTGTACCCGCCAGCGGCATATGGACGCGGTGGTAATCCTTGGGCGACAGATAGACGGTAGCGAAGTCGCCGCCCATGAAAGGCGCCGCGCGCTCGCTGTCACCACCCAGTAGCTCGGTCACGCTGTAGCTGTGGCCCTTGGCCTGGAACACGCGACCATGTTCGATACGGCCGAGCTGGCTGACGGCGCCGTCGGCAGGGCAGAGCACCGCGCCGGGCAGGTTGTCCAGCGGGCGGGCGCCTTCTTTCAGGGCGCGGGTGAAGAACGCGTTGAAGTGTTCGAAGGCGGTCGGGTCTTCGACCTGCGCCTCGCTCATGTCGACCTGATACTGCTTGACGAACCAGGTGATCAGGCGGTTCTTGAACCAGGGCGCCCGGCATTCTGCAGCGCAGCCGATCAGGCGCGACAGCAGGTGATGCGGGGTCAGGTACTGGCTGAGGATAAACAGGCGTTCTTTCATCTTTATTCCTTGGCAGCCCGACGTCTCTTGCCGGGCGAATGACAAGTGGACAGTCAAGTCACACTTACTGTTCGACAGGTGTATCGGGATGATTGCCCCATTCGCTCCAGGAACCGGCGTAGGCCTTGACCCGCGGATAGCCCAGGGCCTTGGCGACCAGGTAGGTGAAGCCGGAGCGGCGATGGGTCTGGCAGTGGGTGATGATTTCCTTGTCGGCGCTCAGGCCCAGCTGGTTCAGCTGCTGGCCGATATCCTCACGGATGCGCAGGGCGCGGGCGGGATCCATGCCGGCCGTCCACTCGAAATGGATGGCGCCGGGAATATGTCCGCCCCTGGCTGCCTGCACCTTCTCGCCGCGATACTCCTCCAGCGAGCGGGCATCCCAGATGGCCAGGTCGTCGGCGCCCAGGCGCGACTTCAGGTAATCCAGGCTGGCGGTCGGCTCATCACTCAGGGACAGGGACACCGAGGTGTTTTTCTCTTCCGGGACATCCTGGCTAAGCGGGCGCTGCTCCGCCTCCCAGGCGCCGAGGCCGCCGTTGAGGAAGTGGTAACGCTGGTGGCCGATCACATCCAGCAGCCAGATGAAGCGCCCGGCCCAGCCGCCGCCCTCGTCGTCATAGACCACGTAGGTGGCATCCGGGTGATGGCCAAGCTCGCTGAACAATTGCTCCAGCGCGTCTCGGCCGGGCTGCAGGCCGGGTGCTGGCGGCTTGCCCAACTGGGTTCGTTTGGCGTCGACGAAGCGGGCACCGGGAATGTGGCCGGCCTGATAACGGGCGCTGCTGCTGAGATCGACCAGAATCAGGCTCGGCTCTTCCAGTCGCGTAGCGAGATCCGCTGGCTCGATGACCAGCGGCAGTTCGTCGAAGGCAGTCATGCAGGCCTCGTTGGCAGAAATAAGAACGGGATTGTAGCGCAGGCAAGGCCGGGGAAAAGAGCCGTCGCTCAGCGGTTGTGTTTGCTGAACGTGTCCAGGGCGCGCTCTATGCATTGCGCGGTCTTGGCGAAGGCTTGCAGGACAGTATCGCTGATCGGTTTTCCGTGCAGGTCGGCGAACAGGATCATCACTACACGATCATTACTGGCCAGGGAGCGAATCAGCAGATGTTCACTGGGCAGCAGGGCTTTCAGGTTGCCTGGGAGCAGGGCGGAAAACTGGGCGATATTGGCCGGCGTCAGGTGCAACTGTGCCGGTGCCTGCAGCAGGCGGCGCAATACCTGGCTTTGCGCCGGGTCGAGAGTCAGGCCGTTGGTGCCAGCATCGACCCCGGCATGCTGCTGTACTTGAAGGCGGCCGTGGTTGCGGTCGGCCAGCAGCATGACCAGGCGCGACAGGCCGGTCGCCTGCAGCGCCTGGCGGGCGCAACGGGTGAGCTGTTGCACGTTGGTGAACGTCGTTGGCTGGGCAAGCAGCTGGGTGCACAGTTGGCGCCAGTCGGTGGCTTGCGGTGCCGGTTCGGGCGTCTGCAAGTGCCGCGTATCCCAGGGCCACAGCAGCGCCTCGGCGGGGTGCCAGAGGCCGGTGGTGTCCAGTTGCCGCGCACTTTGCGCGGCATTCTGGTGAATGTGCTGGTGCAGCTCCGGCAATGGCATCTGCAGGTACAGGCTGTTGAGTCGTTGCCAACGTCGGGTGTGGCTACCGCTCCAGGCGTTGTGCGCCGAGACCGCCAGTCCATTGGCCAGCAGAATGCTGTTGGCCGGCTGGGTAAGCCAGCGCTGCAGCGTCGGGTCGGCGTCCAGTTCCTGCTGCTGGCGCAGCGGATCATCGTGTCGGCGTGCCAGGCGCAGTGCCTTGGCCAGCAGGCGCCGGTCGTTGAGCAGCAACTGATAGCCCTTGATGATCCAGACAGGCAGGCGCCAGTGCTTGGCCAGCGCCAGGCACAATTCGAACAGGGAAATACCCAGCAGGTCGTGCTCGACCCGTGCAGGCGACTCGCCCTTGATCAGTACCCGTTGCTCCCATGCCTCGAACAGTTGCGGATGAGCCGCCAGCAATGCCCATACCGGGGAGAGGAACAGCAGGCTGCCCCAGTGGATTTCCTGCCATAGACGAGCGAGGCGTGCAGCGAACAGACCATTGGCCTGCTGTGCGGCGTGCTGGCTGATCAGCTGGATCTGCCGCAGTGGCTGGGGAATATCGGCAACGGCCCTGGCCGGTATGCGTACCAGCAGTTCTTCGGCCCGTTTGAGGCCCAGGCGATTGAGTGCGGTTTCCAGGCTTTCCGCCGCTTCACCGAGGCTGCTGTCTTTACGATTGGCTTCGCGCAGTACGCTTAGCACCAGCGCCGGGCTGTCCTGCATCAGCTCGGCGATCTCGCGCAACGAACGACGGCTATCGCCCAGCGCCTGGCGTACCTGCTGGTGATATTGGGTCGGGATGGGCAGCACCTGACCATCCAGCTGCTTGAGCCAGGCATCGAGTGTGCGCGGTAACGGTGTGCTTGCGACCATGGGGATATGCGAAAATGGCTTTTTTTAGACTTAACTGACTATAGTCTCGCGCATCTCTTCCGATAAGTAGAAGGGGTGTTTCGCACGTCTTCCCTTTCTTTTCACTTTCGTAAGTTTTTTCTATGGCCAAAATCATCGGCATCCTCGTTGTCATCGCCAGTGTGTTCGGCGGTTTCGTTCTATCTGGCGGTCAGCTAATGGCGCTGGCGCATCCTTTCGAGGTGCTGATCATCGGCGGTGCCGCGCTGGGCGCGTTCCTGCAGGCCAACCCTGGCAGCATGTTCATGACCGTCCTCAAGAAATCTCTGAAGATGTTCAAGTCGCGCTACACCCATGACTATTATCTGGAGGTGCTGCGTCTGCTCTACGAGATTCTCAACAAGGCGCGACGCGAGGGGATGATGGCCATCGAGGCCGACCTCGAGGAGCCCGCCGCCAGTCCGATCTTCAGCAAGTACCCGGCGGTACTGGGTGATGAGCGCATGGTCGCCTTCATCTGCGATTACCTGCGCATCATGTCCTCGGGCAACATGGCACCGCACGAACTGGAAGGCCTGTTCGACATGGAGCTGACCAGCCTCAAGGACGAGCTCGAGCACCCGTCCCATGCCATCTCGAAGGTTGCCGACGCTCTGCCGGCCATGGGTATCGTCGCAGCGGTATTGGGTATCGTGCTCACCATGTCGATCCTCGCCGAGGCGGACAACGCGCAGATCGGCGAGAAAGTGGGTACCGCGCTGGTCGGTACATTCCTCGGCATTCTTGGCGCCTACGGTTTCTTCGGCCCGCTGGCCGCGGCGCTGGAGCACGATGCCAAGGAAGAACTGAACGTCTACGAGGCCATCAAGGCCGGCCTGGTGGCTTCGGCCTCCGGTATGCCGCCGTCGCTGGCGGTGGAGTTCTCGCGCAAGACTCTTTACCCGGCGCACCGCCCGAGCTTTAGCGAGCTTGAACAGGCCATGCGCGGGAACTAGGCACCATGGAAAACAACCAGCCAATCATCGTCAAGCGAGTCAAGAAGGTCGTTGGCGGCCACCACGGTGGTGCCTGGAAGATTGCCTTCGCCGACTTCGCCACGGCGATGATGGCCTTCTTCATGGTGATGTGGCTGATGTCGTCGGCTACGCCTGAGCAGAAGAAGCTGATCTCCGGTTACTTCAAGGATCCCGTCGGCTTTTCCGAAAGTGCCAGCCCCTATGTGATTGACCTCGGCGGTTCACCCACGCCTTCGCCGGATCGCACCTTAAACGATCAGCCGCAGGTATCGCCGGGGGAGCAGGCTGATGTCGATCCCAAGGATCCGGCCGAGCTGGATGCCGAGAAAGCCGAGGCCATGGCCGAAGAATTGGAGCGCGAACGCCTCGAACTGTTGCTGCAGGAACTGCAGAACAAGGTCGAGCAGGATCCGCAATTGCAGCGTTTCAAGGATCAGATTCTTTTCGAAATCACCCAGGATGGTCTGCGCATCCAGATCGTCGACGCTGAGAACCGGCCGATGTTTGCCTTGGGTAGCGCCCGGTTGCAGCCGTATTTCGAGGACATCCTGTTTGCGCTGACCGACACCATCAAGGCGGTGCCGAACAAGATCAGCATCAGCGGCCACACCGATGCCAAGCCCTTTGCCGGTGCCGGTGGTTTTGGCAACTGGGAGTTGTCGGCCAACCGCGCCAACGCCGCGCGCCGTGTGTTGATCGCCGCCGGCTATGACGATGCGCAGGTCGCGCGGGTGGTCGGCTACGCGTCCTCGGCACTCTTCGACCGTGACGACCCCTTCAATCCGGTAAACCGGCGCATCGATATCGTGGTGCTGACCAAGAAGGCCCAGCGCACCATCGAAGGCGAGCAGGGCGGTGGCGAGGTAGCGCCCGAGCAGGCGCCGGACGCTCCTGCTGGCGGCACCGGCGGCGCGTCGGTTGTCGAGCCGTTATCCAATGAGCAGGTGCGTGAGCGGTTGAATATCTTCGATGACGGCGCGTTGCAAATGGATCAGCCGGAGGAGTGATCAGGCGCGTAGTTGGCGTCCTTTCATGCTCCTGAAGGTGATCCCGTTGGTTGCTCAGTACTCCGACTCCGGCAGGCTGGCCAGAATATGCCGGTAGCTGTTCATCCGCTGCGGTTGAATGCGCCCATCCTCCAGCGCCTTGAGCAGCGCGCAGCCTGGCTCGCGGTCATGCTTGCAGTCACGGAAACGGCAATGCCCGAGCAACTCGGCGAATTCTATGAAGCCCGCCTCCACGTCGTCACGGCTGACATGCACCAGGCCGAATTCACGGATACCCGGTGAGTCGATCAGCTGGCCGCCGCCGGGGAAATGGAACAGCCGCGCCGTGGTGGTGGTGTGCGTGCCCTTGCCGGTCAGTTCGGACAACGGGCCAACCCGGGTGTCGACGCCCGGTAGCAGGCTGTTGACCAGCGAGGATTTGCCCACGCCGGACTGGCCGACGAATACGCTGATATTGCCGTCGAGTTGCTGCTTGAGCTGTTCCATGCCATCGCCCTCCAGGGCGGACACTTCTAGCAGCGGGTAGCCCAACTGGCGATACACGCCGAGCAGGGCATTCAGCGCTGTTTCGTTCTGCGCATCGATCAGGTCGGCCTTGTTGAGCAGCAGCAGCGGACGGATACCGGCATGTTCGGCAGCGACCAGGTAGCGGTCGATCAGGTTGGCGTGAGGTTCGGGCAGTGGCGCAAAGACGATGACGATCAGGTCGACGTTGGCGGCCACCGGCTTCAGTTGGCCACGGGTGTCCGGTCGGCACAGTTCGGTATCACGTGGCAGTTGCGCGACGATCACGCCAATGCCCTGATTGCCAGGGCGCCACACTACGCGGTCACCGGTGACCAGTGTCGGCAGGTTGGCGCGCAGATGGCAGCGAAATACCTGTCCCGACAGCTCGCCGTCCGTGGCCTCGACTTCCACCTGTACGCCGAAGTGAGCGATCACCAGGCCGGTCTGTTCCGGGCCCAGGTCGCCGCCTTCCAGGGTCTCCACCACGCGCGATTCGCGTTTGGCCGCACGTGCGGCGCGTTCACCCTGGATCTTTTCGATGCGCCAGTTTTGCCGGCGGTTGAGTTGGCGTTTGGCCATGGGGCTTCCGAGTTTGTGATGCGCTGAAAATGGCTGCGAGTCTAGCATGCCCGCAGCAGCGGCAATTTCCTGTTCCCCGCGCTAGACTGGCCGTCCGTCTCCCTATGAGCCTCCTGGGCATGGCTGTTTTTCATCGCGCGCTATGCCGTCTGGGTGAGCGCTACCCGGCGTTGCTGGCCTTGCTGATCCAGCTGGTTGTCACTTTGTGCATAGGGCTGGCGATCATTGCTGCGGCCCATCTGTCCAGTTGGCGGCCCAGCCCGCTGGTGGCCGGCCTGCTGCACGGTTTGTTGGCAGCAAGCCTGGCGCGCAGGTTGGGGTTGTCGCGCTGGTGGTGGTGGCTGAACCTCGCGTTCGTGCCGTGCCTGCTGTTGGCCAGTGGCGCACCGCTGCCGTCCTGGTTGTTCCTGGTTGGTTTCGTACTGCTACTGCTGCTCAACTGGAACAGTTTTGCTGAACGGGTACCGCTGTACCTTACCGGCGCCGGCAGCCGACGCGAGCTGGCGCGGTTGCTCGAGGAGCGTGGCGAGCATTTCGCTTTCGTCGACCTCGGCTGTGGCCCGGCGGGCACTCTACTGTGGCTGGCGCGGCGTTTTCCCCAGGCACAGTTCACCGGGGTGGAGACCGCGCCGTTGTCTTATGCCATCGCGCGCCTGCGCAGTATCGGTCAGCGCAATTGCCGGATTCGTTACGAGAACCTCTGGCGCAGCGATCTCGCAGTGGTTGATGTCGCCTACTGCTTTTTGTCGCCTGCGCCCATGTCCGCGCTGTGGGGCAAGGCCCGTGCCGAGCTGCCAGCAGGCGCCTGGCTTATCAGTAATACCTTCGAGATTCCTGGCGTGGCGGCGCAGCGGGTGGTCGAGCTGAAAGACTGGCGCGATTCGCGCCTGCTCCTTTGGGAGATTGGCTAGAATGGCGGTTCTACAGAGGAGCGCAGCATGCAGAATCCACAGAACCTGATCTGGATCGACCTGGAGATGACCGGGCTTGACCCCGAGACGGACGTCATCATCGAAATGGCCACCATCGTTACCGACACCGAGCTCAACGTGCTGGCCGAAGGTCCGGTGATCGCCGTGCACCAGAGCGACGAGCGCCTGGCGGCCATGGACGAGTGGA
The DNA here is from genome assembly GCF_004327275.1 of Phytopseudomonas daroniae. Classification (NCBI taxonomy): domain Bacteria; kingdom Pseudomonadati; phylum Pseudomonadota; class Gammaproteobacteria; order Pseudomonadales; family Pseudomonadaceae; genus Phytopseudomonas; species Phytopseudomonas daroniae. The sequence continues at coordinate 988,306 of NZ_QJUJ01000001.1, read as the reverse complement.
ACACGCGCACCCACGGCGAAAGTGGTCTGACCCAGCGCGTGCGCGCGAGCCGTATCAGCCAGGCTGAAGCTGAAGAGCAGACCATCGCGTTTCTGGAAAAATGGGTGCCGAAGGGCAAGTCGCCGATCTGCGGCAACAGCATCGGCCAGGATCGACGCTTCCTCTACAAGTACATGCCGGCGCTGGAAGCCTACTTCCATTACCGTTACCTGGATGTCTCGACCCTGAAGATCCTCGCCGAGCGTTGGGCGCCCGAGATCAAGGATGGCTTCCTGAAGAAGGGCAGCCACCTGGCGCTGGACGACATCCGCGAGTCGATTGCCGAGCTCAAGTATTATCGCCAGCACCTGCTCAAGGTCTGAGGGCCGCAGCGTCAAGCTGCAAGCCACAAGCTTCAAACATCAGTTGCAGTGGCTAGCCCGTAGCCTGGGTTAGCCGAAGGCGTAACCCGGGGATTCCGGGGCTGGTAACGTCCTGGGTATCGCTGCGCTCAACCCAGGCTAAGGGAGAGTGGTGCTAGGCACGCCTCGCATGTTGTTCCAGCGCCCATTGCACATGCTCGCGCACCAGCTCCGATGGGTACTCACGACGGGCTTCCAGCGCCTCCAGCACCGGAATGCTCGAGGGTGCGTTGCCCAGGCCGACGGCCAGGTTGCGCAACCAGCGCTCGTAACCGGCGCGGCGCAACGGTGAGCCTTCGGTACGGCTGAGAAATTCTTCCTCGCTCCAGCGAAACAGCTCGGCCAGCTCGGCGTTGTCCAGGCTGTGCCGTGGCTGGAAGTCACTCTGCTCGGTGGCTTTGGCGAAGCGATTCCACGGGCAGACCATCTGGCAGTCGTCACAGCCGAACACGCGATTGCCGATGGGCGCGCGCAGTTCCTCGGGAATCGGGCCTTTCAGCTCGATGGTCAGGTAGGAAATGCAGCGCCGCGCATCCAGCACGTAAGGGCCGACGAAAGCGGCCGTCGGGCAGACATCCAGACAGGCGCTGCAGCGGCCGCAATGTTCGCTGGTGTGGGGCGCGTCCTCGGGCAGCGGGATATCGACGAACAGCTCACCGAGGAAGAAGTAACTGCCGGCCTTGCGGTTGAGCACCAGCGTGTTCTTGCCGATCCAGCCCAGGCCCGATTGTTCGGCGATGGCCTTTTCCAGCACCGGCGCGCTGTCGACGAAGGCTCGGTAGCCGAATGGCCCGATGGCCTGCTGAATGCGCTCGGCCAATTGTTGCAGGCGTTTGCGGATCAGCTTGTGGTAGTCGCGGCCCAGGGCGTAACGCGACACATAGGCCTTTTCCGGCTCCTGCAGGCGCTGCGCCATCTGTGTGTCGCCAGGCAGGTAATCCATGCGCAGCGAGACCACTCGCAGGGTGCCGGGCACCAGTTCGTCCGGATGTGAACGTTTGCGGCCATGCGCGGCCATATAGTCCATCTCGCCCTGATAGCCGGCATCCAGCCAGCGCTGCAGGTGCGCCTCGTGTTCGCCCAGCTCCAGGCCGCTGATGCCAACCTGCTGGAAGCCCAGTTCGCGCCCCCAGTCCTTTATGGACTGGGCGAGGCTGGTGAGGTCGGGGGTGGCATCAGTCATGCTGGGCGGAAATCTGGGATAGTCGACGTATAATTCTGCCAGACATCGGAGCACAGGCATGCGGCATTCATCAGATGATCTTCCCATCGCGCTTTACAGCGCCGCCCAGGTGCGTGGGCTGGACGCCCGGCTGATCGCCGCTGGCACGCCAGGTTTCGTGCTGATGCAGCGCGCCGCACACGCCATCTGGCGCGCCTTGCGCCGCAACTGGCCTGACGCAGGCGCGATCACCGTGCTGGCCGGGCACGGTAATAATGCCGGCGATGGTTACCTGGTGGCTGCACTGGCACTCCGTGCCGGGTGGCAGGTTAGGCTATTGGCGGTGGCCGAACCGCAGCGCCTGCAGGGCGACGCCGCCCTGGCGCGCGATGAGGCCCTGGCCGCCGGAGTCGAAGTTCTGGTCTGGGAGAAAGAGCTCGAGCCACAAGGCGTGCTGGTCGATGCGTTGCTCGGTACTGGTCTGGCGGGCACCGTGCGTGAGCCCTATGCCGACGCGATTCGCTGGATCAATGGCAGTGACTGCCCCGTGCTGGCGGTGGATATCCCCTCGGGCATCTGCGCCGATACCGGCCAGGTGCTGGGCGTGGCGGTAAAGGCCCGGCTCACCGTGACCCTGATTGGCCTGAAGATCGGCCTGTTCGTCGGCCAGGCGCTCGATCATGTCGGCCGTCTGGCGTTCGACGACTTGCAGGCCGACGCGGCGACCGTCGCCGATCAGCAATCCGTTGCGCAGCGTCTGGCAGGCCATGTTCTGCCGCGGGTACCCGCTCGGCAACCGACCACCCACAAGGGCCGGCTTGGTCATGTGCTGGTGGTGGGTGGCGATCATGGCACTGGCGGTGCCGCGCTGCTGTCAGCGCAGAGCGCGCTGCGTGGCGGTGCCGGCATGGTGTCGTTGGCGACTCGCGCCGAGCATGTCGGCGCTGCACAGACCCGACTGCCGGAAGTGATGAGCCTGGCGGTCGCCTCGGCCAATCAATTGCATGATATTGGTAGCAAAATCACGGTGTGGGTGGTTGGGCCGGGCCTCGGCCAGAATGCCTGGGCTCGCAGTCTGTTGTCGGCCGCATCGGCGTCGTCCGCCGCCCAGGTATGGGACGCCGATGCCCTCAATCTGCTCGCCGCGGGTGTCGTGAGCATCGAGCCGGGTAACGTGATCACTCCGCATCCCGGCGAGGCGGCGCGCCTGCTGGGCATCTCGACCCAGGCGTTGCAGGCCGATCGCCCGGCCGCGGCCAGGGCGCTGGCCCAACGCTACCGAGTGATTTGCGTGCTGAAAGGTGCTGGTACGCTGATCGCCGACCCGGCTGGCCACCTGCTGGTCTGTGATCGTGGTGACCCAGTAATGGCCGGCGCCGGCCTGGGGGATGTGCTGGCCGGGCTGATCGGTGCGCTGATCGCCCAGGGCTGTACCCCATGGGAGGCCGCCAGCCTGGGTGTCTGGCTGCATGCCGGAGCAGGTGAGTACCTGGCAGGTAAAGGAAATGGTCTGGCGGCGAGCGATCTGTGCGACGCTATCCGCCATTTGTTGCAGGAGCGAGCCGCTTGTCCGAAATAGAACTGTTCGCCGCCGATGAGGACGCCATGCTGGCGCTCGGTGCGCGTATCGCCAACGTCACCGAAGGGCGCGGGGTGATTTACCTCGAAGGCGACCTGGGTGCGGGCAAAACCACGCTTTCACGCGGCATGCTGCAAGGGTTGGGGCACAAGGGCGCGGTCAAGAGCCCGACGTTCACCCTGGTGGAACCCTACGAAATCGGCTCGATTCGCGCCTTTCATTTCGACCTCTATCGGCTGGTCGATCCGGAGGAGCTGGAGTTTCTGGGGATTCGCGATTACTTCGAGGGCGATGCCTTGTGCCTGATCGAGTGGCCGCAGCGCGGTACCGGCGTTTTGCCAAAGGCCGACCTGGACATTACCATTACCCCGCGAGCGGGTGGCCGTTCGCTGCTACTTCGCAGTCATGGTGCGAAGGGTGATAGCTGGTGTGCCGTGTTGGCTGCCGGGGCATGAACAAGAAAGTGGGGGCGGGTATGCGCATAGGCGCGCGATTGATCGCGGTCGGACTGATGTTGGCGGTCATGGCAGCCGACGTGTGGGCCGCATCGGATGTGCGCAGCGTTCGCCTCTGGCGCGCGCCGGACAACACGCGCCTGGTCTTCGACCTCTCCGGGCCGGTGCAGCACAGTGTGTTCACCCTGTCTGCCCCGGATCGCATCGTCATCGATATCAGCGGCGCCAAACTGGTGACCCCGTTGGATCAACTCGCGCTGAGCAATACGCCGATCACCGCGTTGCGTTCGGCGCAGCGCAGCGCCGACGACTTGCGCGTGGTCATCGATCTGTCGTCTCAGGTCACGCCGAAGAGTTTCACCCTGGCACCGAATCAGCAGTACGGTCATCGCCTGGTAGTCGATCTGTTCGATCAGGCTGCGGACGCCGCGCCAAGCCTGCCTTCGACGACAACGGCCAGCGCACCACCGGTGCCGGTCACGCCGACCCAGGCGCCGCCCAGGCTGGCACCCGTGCCAGGCGGCAAGCGCGACATCGTGATTGCCATCGATGCCGGTCACGGCGGCGAGGATCCGGGCGCCCTCGGCCCAACCAAGGGGCAATTCGAGAAGCACGTGACCCTGGCCATCGCCAAGGAACTGCAACGGCAGATCAACGCCGAGAAAGGCTTCCGTGGTGAGCTGGTGCGTACCGGCGACTATTTCATCCCGCTGCGCAAACGCACCGAGATCGCTCGCAAGAAAGGCGCCGACCTGTTCGTTTCCATCCATGCCGATGCCGCCCCCCGCGCTGCGGCGTTCGGTGCTTCGGTGTATGCCTTGTCGGATCGTGGTGCGACCTCGGAGACCGCACGTTGGCTGGCCGATACCGAAAACCAGTCCGACCTGATCGGTGGTGCCGGCAACGTCAGCCTCGAAGACAAGGATCGGATGCTTGCCGGCGTGCTGCTCGATCTGTCGATGACGGCATCGCTGTCATCCAGCCTGAACGTCGGCCAGAAAGTGCTGGGGCAGATGGGGCAGATCACTCCGCTGCACAAGCGCCGTGTCGAACAGGCCGGCTTTATGGTGCTGAAGTCCCCGGATATTCCGTCGATCCTGGTGGAAACCGGGTTCATTTCCAATCCGACCGAAGCGCGCAAGCTGTTTAGCGCGGCTCATCAGCGCACGCTGTCGCGCTCGATCGTCACAGGCGTCAAGCAATTCTTCGAGCAGAATCCGCCGCCAGGTACTTACATTGCCTGGCTGCGTGACAATGGCAAGATCGTTCAGGGGCCTCGCGAGCACGTGGTCAGCTCGGGTGAGAGCCTGGCGCTGATCGCCCAGCGTTACCAGATCAGCCTGGCGACGCTGCGTTCCGCCAATTCGCTGAAAACCGATGTGATCAAGGTCGGCCAGACGCTGCACATCCCCGCGACCTCGCTGGCAGGCCAGCCATGACCGAAGTGATGCGCATCCAGCTGCTGAGTCCGCGGCTGGCGAACCAGATTGCCGCGGGTGAGGTGGTCGAACGGCCGGCTTCGGTCATCAAGGAGCTGCTGGAAAACAGCCTGGATTCCGGTGCCAAACGTATCGAGGTGGATGTCGAGCAAGGCGGTGTGAAGCTGCTGCGCGTTCGCGACGATGGCCGCGGCATCGCGGCGGACGACCTGCCCCTGGCCCTGGCCCGTCACGCCACCAGCAAGATCCGCGAGCTGGAGGATCTCGAACAGGTCATGAGCATGGGCTTTCGTGGGGAGGCCCTGGCGTCGATCAGTTCGGTGGCTCGCCTGACCCTCACGTCGCGTACCGCCGATGCCGATCAGGCCTGGCAGGTGGAGACCGAAGGTCGTGACATGCAGCCGCGTGTTCAGCCGGCCGCGCACCCGGTCGGTACCTCGGTGGAAGTGCGCGACCTGTTCTTCAACACGCCGGCCCGCCGCAAGTTCCTGAAGGCCGAGAAGACTGAATTCGATCATCTGCAGGAAGTGATCAAACGCCTGGCGCTGGCCCGTTTCGACGTGGCCTTTCACCTGCGCCACAACGGCAAGAATGTGCTCTCGCTGCATGAGGCCAACGATGACATCAGTCGTGCTCGACGGGTCGCGGCGGTCTGTAGCTCGGGTTTTCTGGAGCAGGCGCTGCCCATCGATATCGAGCGCAATGGCTTGCACCTGTGGGGCTGGGTCGGTTTGCCGACGTTTTCCCGTAGCCAGGCGGATCTGCAATATTTCTACGTCAACGGCCGCATGGTGCGCGACAAACTGGTCGCCCATGCGGTACGTCAGGCCTATCGCGACGTGCTGTTCAACGGCCGTCATCCGACCTTCGTGCTGTTTCTGGAAATCGACCCGACTGCGGTGGATGTGAACGTGCATCCGACCAAGCACGAAGTACGTTTCCGCGAAGGCCGTACGGTTCATGATTTCCTCTACGGCACCTTGCATCGGGCTCTGGGTGAAGTGCGGCCGGAAGATCAGCTGGCGACGCCGGCTGCTGTCGAAACCATGCTGCGACCCACTGGCCAGGCCGCGGGCGAGTTTGGCCCGCAGGGCGAAATGGGTTTGGCGGCCAGCGTGCTGGAACGGCCTGTCGAGTCCGTTTGGCGCTCGCCGGGCTCCGGTTATCAGGGGCAGCGCAGCGAGTCGTCGTTGCCAGCGGCGGAAGCTCAGGGCATCTATCGGGAGTTCTTTGCGCCAATGCCTGCGGGCAGTGCCCCGGCCTCGTTGCCGGAAGCACAGGGCGATATTCCGCCTCTGGGCTACGCCATCGCTCAGCTCAAAGGCATTTACATCCTCGCCGAAAGCGCCCATGGCCTCGTCGTCGTGGACATGCATGCGGCCCATGAGCGCATCACTTACGAGCGTCTCAAGGTGGCCATGGCCAGTGAGGGGCTGCGCGGCCAGCCATTGCTGGTGCCCGAATCCATCGCCGTGAGCCAACGCGAAGCGGATTGTGCCGAGGAGCATGGGCTGTGGTTCCAGAAACTGGGCTTCGAACTGCAGAGGCTCGGCCCGGAAACCCTGGCGATCCGGCAGATTCCGGCGTTGCTCAAGCAGGCCGAGGCGACGCGCCTGGTCGGTGACGTGCTTTCCGATCTGCTCGAATATGGCACCAGCGATCGCATTCAGGCTCATCTCAATGAGCTGCTTGGCACCATGGCCTGCCATGGTGCGGTGCGCGCCAATCGCCGCCTCACGCTGCCGGAGATGAATGGCCTGCTGCGCGACATGGAGCAGACCGAACGCAGCGGCCAGTGCAACCACGGTCGACCGACCTGGACGCAAATGAGCATGGATCAATTGGACAAATTGTTCATGCGCGGCCAGTAACGAGCGGGCCGCGCTTGCGAGTGGCGGCCCATACCCTGAAAATGGGCGGCCGTTTATCCGAGCCTTGCCGATGTCCTCCCTTCCTCCCGCCATCTTTCTGATGGGGCCGACCGCAGCCGGCAAGACCGATCTGGCGCTGGCGCTGGCTCGTGTTCTGCCGTGCGAACTGGTCAGTGTGGACTCCGCGCTGGTCTATCGGGGCATGGATATCGGCACGGCCAAGCCGGACAAGGCCACTCTGGACGCGTTTCCCCATCATCTGGTGGATATCCGCGACCCCGCTGAAGCCTATTCGGCCGCCGAGTTTCGCCGCGATGCCCTGAACCTCATGGCCGATATCACCGCCCGTGGACGTATTCCGCTGCTGGTGGGCGGTACCATGCTCTACTTCAAGGCCTTGCTCGATGGCCTGGCCGATATGCCGGGAGCCGATGCCGAGGTGCGGGCCGAACTCGAGGCGCGTGGACAGCGCGAGGGTTGGGGCGTGTTGCATGAGGAGCTGCATGCGGTGGATCCGCAGTCGGCGGCACGCATTCACCGCAATGATCCTCAGCGGCTGGTGCGTGCTCTGGAGGTATTCCGGGTCAGCGGCATGACCATGACCGAATTGCGCCTGCGGCAGAGTGAAGTCGGCTCGGAAGAGGGCCGTTTCCCCTATACTGTGGCGCAATTGGCGATAGCGCCTGCCCAGCGGCAAATTCTCCACGAACGAATCGCGCAACGATTTGATCTGATGCTGGAACAGGGCTTCGTTGCCGAGGTCGAACGCCTGCATCGAAGAGGTGACCTGCACGCGGAATTGCCGTCTATAAGGGCAGTGGGCTACCGGCAGGTATGGGAACATCTGGAGGGGCGTCTGAGTACGTCGTTGATGCGTGAGCGGGGTATCATCGCCACTCGTCAGCTGGCCAAGCGACAGTTCACCTGGTTGCGTAGTTGGGAAAATGTGCACTGGCTGAACAGTCTCGATTGCGACAATCTGCCGCGTGCCTTGAAATACTTGGCGGCGGTCTCCATATTGACCTGAGATCTTGCCGCGGGCCGTCTATCCTTGGGGGAAGGCGTGCCAAAGCCGTTTGCTGGTTAACCAAAATCGTTCAAAAACTATTCTATTATCGATCCATTAAGGAGTGCGGCACATGTCAAAAGGGCATTCGCTACAAGACCCTTACCTCAACACTTTGCGTAAGGAACGCGTCCCGGTTTCCATCTATCTGGTCAACGGTATCAAACTGCAGGGCCAGATCGAGTCCTTCGATCAGTTCGTCATCCTGTTGAAGAACACCGTCAGCCAGATGGTTTACAAGCACGCTATTTCCACTGTGGTACCGAGCCGCCCGGTTCGTCTGCCAAGTGCTTCCGAGTCCGAACAGGCTGAGTCCGAGCCTGGCAACGCTTAACCTTAACCCAGGGGGCTGCATTGTTCTTCGAGCGCCATGAAGGGGGTGAACGGGCCATCCTGGTTCATCTGGATAGCCAAAACACCGAGGCGAGCGAGGATCCCCAGGAGTTTCAAGAGCTGGCTCTTTCCGCTGGTGCCGATGCAGTGGCTTTTTTCAGTGTGCCGAACAGTCGGCCCACTGCGAAATTCCTTATCGGTAGCGGCAAGGTGGAAGAGCTGCGTGATCAGGTCAAGGCCCACGAAGCCGACCTGGTCATTTTCAATCATGTCCTTACGCCCAGTCAGGAACGTAACCTCGAGCGTGTGTTCGAGTGCCGTGTCCTGGATCGTACGGGGCTGATTCTCGATATCTTCGCCCAGCGCGCACGTACTCACGAAGGCAAGCTGCAGGTCGAGCTGGCTCAGCTCGACCACATGAGCACGCGTCTGGTGCGTGGCTGGACTCACCTTGAGCGGCAGAAAGGCGGTATCGGTCTGCGCGGCCCGGGTGAAACCCAGCTGGAAACCGACCGGCGCCTGCTGCGCGTGCGCATTCGCCAGATCAAACAGAGACTGGAGAAGGTACGCAGCCAGCGCGAACAGGCACGCCGTGGGCGCAGACGTGCGGACATTCCCTCCGTATCTCTGGTCGGCTATACCAACGCTGGCAAGTCCACGCTGTTCAATGCGCTGACCGAGTCGGACGTGTACGCTGCCGACCAACTGTTCGCCACCCTGGATCCAACCCTGCGTCGTTTGCAGCTCGACGATCTTGGGCCGGTGGTGCTGGCTGATACCGTAGGTTTCATTCGTCATCTGCCGCACAAGCTGGTTGAAGCCTTCCGCGCCACGCTCGAAGAGTCGAGCAATTCCGATCTGCTGCTGCACGTGATCGATGCTCACGAGCCCGAGCGTACGGCGCAGATCGAACAGGTGCTGGCGGTTCTGGGGGAAATCGGCGCGCAGGATCTGCCGGTGCTCGAGGTTTACAATAAGCTTGATCTGCTGGAAGGTGTCGAGCCGCAGATTCAGCGTAATGCCGACGGTCGGCCGGAGCGGGTTTGGTTGTCTGCCCGTGATGGGCGTGGTTTGCCGTTGCTCAGGCAGGCCGTAGCCGAGCTGCTGGGCGATGATCTGTTCGTTGCTACTTTGCAGTTGCCGCAGCAACTGGCCCGGTTGCGGGCACAGTTCTTCGAGTTGGGTGCGGTGCAGCAAGAGTCTTACGCCGATGACGGCAGCAGTCTTTTGCAGGTGCGCATTCCACGAGTCGAATTGAACCGATTGGTCAGCCGAGAAGGTCTGCAACCGCTAGAATTCATCGAGCAACACACTTTGCAATAAAGCCTGCAGCGGTGATTTTGCCGCTGGAAGCGGGCATTCTGTAGCATTGGTGGGCGCGCCGTTGGCGCGTCTTTGCTTTATCAGTATGGAGAGCGCTATGGCTTGGAATGAGCCGGGTGGCAATTCGAACAATCAGGATCCCTGGGGTGGCGGCGGCCGTCGTGGTAACGGCGGCGGTGGCGGCGGTGACCGCAAGGGACCACCGGATCTCGACGAAGCCTTCCGCAAGCTGCAGGACAGCCTCAATGGTTTGTTCGGTGGCGGCAAGAAACGCGGCAGTGACAACAATGGTTCCAGAGGCAAGGGGGGCGGTTTCGGCCTGCTGTTCGTTGCGCTGGCCGTAGTGGGCGCCTTTTGGCTGTACAACGCTATCTATGTGGTCGATGAGCAGGAACAGGCCGTCGTGCTGCGTTTCGGTAAATACCACGAGACGGTCGGTCCGGGTCTGAACATCTATTTCCCGCCGATCGATCGCAAGTTCCAGGAAAGCGTCACCCGTGAGCGTGCTTACAGCAAGCAAGGGCAGATGTTGACCGAGGACGAAAACATCATCGAAGTACCGCTGACGGTGCAGTACAAGATCAGCAACCTGCAGGACTTCGTACTCAACGTCGACATGCCGGAAACCAGCCTGCAGCACGCGACCGACAGTGCCGTGCGCCACGTGGTGGGTTCCACCGAGATGGATCAGGTGCTGACCGAAGGCCGTGAGCAGATGGCTGGTGATGTGCGCGAGCGTCTGCAGCGTTTCCTCGACACTTATCGCACCGGTATCACCGTGACTCAGGTGAACCTGCAGAGCGCTGCGGCGCCGCGTGAAGTGCAGGAAGCCTTCGATGACGTGATTCGTGCCCGTGAAGACGAGCAGCGCGAGAAGAACCAGGCGGAAACCTATGCCAATGGCGTGGTGCCGGAAGCCCGTGGTCAGGCTCAGCGCCTGATCGAGGATGCCAGTGGTTACCGCGATGAAGTGATCTCCCGCGCCCAGGGTGAGGCGGATCGTTTCACTGCGCTGGTGGCCGAGTACCGCAAGGCGCCCGAGGTGACGCGTGAGCGTCTGTATCTGGATACCATGCAGCAGATGATGAGCAACACCAGCAAGGTGCTGGTGACTGGCGACAAGGGGCAGAACAACCTGCTTTACCTGCCGTTGGACAAGATGATCGATAGTCGTGGTGGCAGCAGCTCGTCCAGTAGCGTTTCTGGCGCTGGCGCGGCTGATCTCGGCGCGCGCGTAGGTAACAATCTGGGGCAGACCGACCTGCGCACAAGGGAGAGCCGTTGATGAGCAATAAATCACTGGTGACCCTGATCGTAGGGGTGGTGCTGGCGCTGATCGCCTGGAGCAGCTTCTATATCGTGGCGCAAACCGAGCGTGCAGTGCTGCTGCAGTTCGGTCGGATTGTCGAGCCGGACGTGCAGCCTGGTCTGCACATGAAGATTCCGTACGTCAACCAGGTGCGCAAGTTCGATGCCCGTCTGCTGACGCTCGATACCGTCAACTCGCGCTTTCTGACGCTTGAGAAGAAAGCGCTGATGGTCGATGCCTACGCCAAATGGCGTGTGCTGGATGCCGAGCGTTACTACACCGCGACGTCGGGTATGAAGCAGATCGCCGATGAGCGCCTGTCGCGTCGTCTCGAGGCATCGCTGCGTGACCAGTTCGGTAAACGCACCTTGCACGAGTCGGTATCCGGCGAGCGTGATGCGCTGATGGCTGACGTGACGGCATCGCTCAACCGTGCGGCGCAGCGTGAGCTGGGCATCGAAGTGGTGGACGTTCGCGTCAAGGCCATCGACCTGCCCAAGGAAGTCAACCGCAGCGTATTCGATCGTATGAGTTCGGAGCGTGAGCGCGAGGCTCGTGAGCATCGCGCCAAGGGTAAGGAACTGGCAGAAGGTATTCGCGCAGACGCTGATCGTCAGCAGCGTGTACTGCTCGCTGAAGCCTATCGGCAGGCCGAGGAGCTGCGTGGTGAGGGTGATGCCCAAGCCGCTGCTATCTACTCCAGGGCCTACGGTCAGGATCAGGAGTTCTACTCCTTCTATCGCAGTCTGAACGCCTATCGCGAGAGCTTCTCCGACAAGCGTGACGTGCTGGTGCTGGATCCGAGCAGCGACTTCTTCCGTTACCTGGAAAAATCGCGGCCCTGACAAGACGGCCGCGGGCCACAGGCAACAGGCGACAAACAGGGCGGGTGACCGCTTGTAGCCTGAAGCTTGTGGCCTGTGGCCTCAGCCGTGGTATGATGCAGCAGCCGGGAAAATCCCGGCTTTTTTGCGCCTGTGGGAATCATGCGGCACGAACTGAGCGTTACGTTCTGTCTTTCAAGGTTCATGACCTTGCCTCTTTCCGCGCCCCTGGCGTGGGGGCTTCGTGCAATCAATTCACTGATCGTCTCGATGCCCGTTCCTGGAGCTGACTGGCCTGTTGCCGGGTTCGGCTTTCCATCCGCTTCACTGAAGGCTTGTGCCGCCCGAATCAAGAGGGAAATGGCGAAATGGCAACGGTAGACCGCTGGCTGCTGCCAGATGGGATCGAAGAAGTATTGCCTCCGGAGGCGGCGCGCATCGAAGTCGCGCGTCGTCAGGTGCTGGATCTGTTCCAGCGCTGGGGCTATGAATTCGTGGTAACCCCCCATATCGAGTACCTGGAGTCGCTGCTGACCGGTGCTGGCCAGGATCTGGATCTGCGCACCTTCAAGGTGACCGATCCACTGTCCGGCCGGCAGATGGGCTTTCGCGCCGACATCACCCCGCAAGTGGCACGCATCGATGCGCATACGCTGCGTCGTGAAGGCCCGAGCAGGCTGTGTTATGCCGGCAGCGTGCTGCATGCGCAGCCGCGTGCGCTGACCACTTCGCGCAGTCCGATCCAGCTTGGCGCCGAGTTGTATGGCGACGCCAGCCCGGCCAGCGATGTCGAGGTGATCAGCCTGCTGGTCGATACGCTGGAGCTGGCCGAGGTGCCGGATGTGCACATGGATCTTGGCCATGTCGGTATCTACCGTGGCCTGGCGCGTGCCGCCGAGCTATCTGGCGAGGTCGAGCAGCAGCTGTTCGATGCGCTGCAGCGCAAGGCCATGGACGAGATCGATGCGCTGACCGAGGCCCTGCCCGACGCACTGCGCCGCATGCTGCGTTCGCTTGGCGAGTTGTGTGGCGGTCGTGAAGTGCTGGATCTGGCTCAGGCCTGTCTGGTCGAGGCGCCGGATGACGTGCATGAAGCGCTGGATGACCTGCTGGCCATCGCCGATGCGCTGAGCGTGCGTTATCCGGAGCTGCCGCTGTACTTCGATCTCGGTGAGCTGCGTGGTTATCACTACCACACCGGCGTGGTGTTCGCCGCGTTCGTACCGGCCGTCGGGCAGGCGATTGCCCAGGGCGGCCGCTATGACGACATCGGCGCCGATTTTGGGCGGGCGCGTCCGGCCACCGGTTTTTCCACTGATCTGAAAACCTTGGTGAGTCTCGGCCGTATGCCGCTCGGCGAAGAGCCAGCAGGCATCTGGGCGCCGGACAGCCATGACGTTTACCTGTGGCAGGCGGTTCGCCGTCTGCGTGCCGAAGGTGAGCGAGTGGTGCAGGCATTGCCGGGGCAGGCGCTGGCCGAGGCTGCAGACGCTCGCTGTGATCGCCAGTTGTTATTGCGTGACGGTCGCTGGCAAGTGCTGGCGCTGGACTGATCGACCGCTGTGGTCGTCTATTCTGAATTACTTTCGCCGGCCGTGACCGGCTCAAGCTTGCGCGAAGAGGACAAGTGTTATGGGTAAGAATGTCGTCGTCCTGGGCACCCAGTGGGGTGATGAGGGCAAAGGCAAGATCGTCGATCTGCTGACCGAGCATGCTGCCGCCGTAGTGCGTTACCAGGGCGGCCACAATGCTGGTCACACCCTGGTGATCGACGGTGAGAAGACCGTGCTGCACCTGATCCCGTCGGGCGTGCTGCGTGAAGGCGTGCAATGCCTGATCGGCAACGGCGTGGTGGTTGCGCCCGATGCGCTGCTGCGCGAGATCAACAAGCTGGAAGAAAAAGGCGTGCCGGTGCGCGAGCGTCTGCGTATCAGCCCGTCCTGCCCGCTGATCCTGTCCTATCACGTCGCTCTGGATCAGGCGCGCGAGAAAGCCCGTGGCGAACTGAAGATCGGTACTACCGGTCGTGGCATCGGCCCGGCCTACGAAGACAAGGTCGCACGTCGTGGCCTGCGCATCGGTGATCTGTTCCACCGCGAGCGTTTCGCCGCCAAGCTGGGCGAGCTGCTGGACTACCACAACTTCCAGCTGGTGAATTACTACAAAGAGCCGGCCATCGACTTCCAGACCACTCTCGACGAGTGCATGGAATACGCCGAACTGCTCAAGCCGATGATGCTCGACGTCACCGCCGAGCTGCACAACCTGCGTCGCGCCGGCAAGGACATCATGTTCGAAGGTGCCCAGGGTTCGCTGCTGGACATCGACCACGGTACCTACCCGTACGTCACCAGTTCGAACACCACTGCGGGCGGCATTGCTACCGGTTCTGGCGTTGGCCCGATGTACCTGGATTACATTCTGGGTATCACCAAGGCCTACACCACCCGCGTCGGTTCGGGTCCGTTCCCGACCGAGTTGTTCGATGATATCGGTGTCTTTCTGGCCAAGCGTGGTCACGAGTTCGGTGCCACCACTGGCCGCGCCCGTCGTTGCGGCTGGTTCGATGCCGTGATCCTGCGTCGCGCCATCGACGTCAACAGCATCTCGGGCCTGTGCCTGACCAAGCTGGACGTGCTCGACGGTCTGGAAACCATCCGCATCTGCGTGGGTTACAAGAACGAGAACGGCGCGGTCATCGATGCGCCGACCGATGCCGACAGCTACATCGGCCTCGAGCCGGTCTACGAAGAGATGCCGGGCTGGAGCGAGTCGACCCTGGGTGCCAAGACTCTGGAAGAGTTGCCAGCCAACGCTCGTGCCTATATCAAGCGTGTGGAAGAGCTGGTCGGTGCGCCGATCGATATCATCTCCACTGGGCCGGATCGCAACGAGACCATCGTACTGCGTCATCCTTTTGCCTGAGCAATGGCGGCTCCCCATGGAGCCGTGAGTGGGTAACGAAAACGGGTCGCCTTTGTGCGGCCCGTTTTCATTTGACGGGCACTCTTGCTCGGGCGCAATCTGGCAATGTGCCGTCATTCGGCACGCGCCTTGCTTTGTCTTGATCCTACCTTGAAGTTGCCGCTCCCCTGGCGGTCGGAGGATTTGCCCGTGGTTGCTGTTCTGTCGCTATTTCGTAGTCGTCTGTTGCTGCCAGTGTTCATTGCGCTGGGTATTGCGCTGTTCGTTCAGGTGCTGCTGGTGCTGGCGCTGACCCGCAGTACGGTAGACGGCCTGGTGACCGATCTGGAGCGGCAGTTGGGCAACGATGCCGGGCGCCTTTCCAGCGAGCTGGAGCAAGCCAATCAGGAAGTTTCCGCCAGCCTGGGTGGTCTTTCGGTGCGCACCCGTGAAAGCCTCTCCGCGGGCCTGTCGAGCCGATTGGGTGAAGAGCGCGTGCAGATGCGCGCCAGTCTGGAGAAGAGCCTGAAGGATTCCGCCAATGATCTGGCGCAGTTGCTCGCGGCTGTCGCGCCACGGGCCATGTGGGATTCCGATACTCCGGCGCTGTCCGAATTCGCCCGACGTGCGCAGCGTAATCCCAATGTGTTGTTCGTCGTCTACGACGATGCCGAAGGTAACCATCTGACCCGCTACCTCAACCGACAGAACGAGCAGATCAAGACCATGCTCGAGAAGGGTGCGGGTGAGCGCGCGCTGGACAAGGTCATCGACGCTGCCAAAAGCGATCCCACCGTGTACTTCGTCGAGGCCGGTATCAGCCCCAACGGCGTGGAAATCGGCAAGGTGCTGATGGGCGTGTCCACCTCAGCCATCGATGCAGAACTGGCGGCCATCGATTCGCGCTTCGAGGCGCTGCTGGCCAGTGGCGGGCAACTGGTCGCCGATAGTCTGGCGGGTGCGTCCACCGAAAGTGCCGCGGCGTTGTCGGCACGCCTGGCGGCGGCGCAACAGGCGGCGCAAGGTATGTCGGCCAATACCGGGGCGGCGGTCGATGCGGCGGCCTCGAACCTGCGCTGGCGTATTGGCCTGGGGTTGGCGGTGGTCGGTTTCGGTGTGCTGCTGGCGTTGGCTATCGTGCTCGGTCGCAGCGTGGTGGTGCGCCTGCGCACCTTGATCGCGGCCCTCGACGATCTGGCGGCGGGTGAGGGTGACCTGACCCGGCGTATCGAGATCGACAGTCGCGACGAAATCGGTGAAATGGCCTCGGCGGTCAATCGTTTCGTCGCCAAATTGCAACCCATCGTGCGTGAGGCTGGCGAAGTGGCGGTGCGTACCGGCCAGGAAATCAGTGCGTTGACGACACGTAGTGCTGCGGCGGAATCGGCGGCCAAGAGGCAGCGTGATGAAGTGGCCGCCAGCCTGCAGGCGCTGGCGGCGATGGCGGACGAGGCGCAAGCCGAGAGTCGCGCCATGCAGGAGGCCTTGCAGCGGGTCGAGGCGATCCGCCAGGCGACCCAGGAAAATGCCACCATCGCCAATCGTGTGGGCAGCTCCATTGAAGAGCTGGTGCAGCGTGTCGATGCCGGTTCAGCCGTGATCGAGCGATTGGCCAAGCAGAGTGAGCAGATCGAGGTGGTGCTGACCGTTATCCGCTCGATTGCCGAGCAGACCAATCTGCTGGCGCTGAATGCCGCCATCGAGGCGGCGCGGGCAGGGGAGAGCGGCCGCGGTTTCGCCGTGGTCGCTGACGAGGTGCGGGCGTTGGCCAGCAAGACCCAGCAGTCGACCGGCGATATCCAGTCGCACATCGTTGCCCTGCAGCAGGGGGCTCGTGAGGCGGTCGGCGCGATTGGTCAGGCTGGTCAGCAGGCTGATCAGGGCCTGGCGGCGCTGCGTGAGAGTGCGCGCCTCCAGCAGGCGGTGCAGCGTTCGGTGGAGGATGTACACGGTGCGATCAATGCAGCGACTCAGGCGGCGGCTCATCAGGCCGAAGGCGCCGATGCGGTGCGCGGGCGGGTCGAGGTGATTCATTCCGAAGCTCAGCGCGCGGCCGAGGCGGTGGCGGCAACGGCGAACAGTGGTCGTGTGCTCGACGGTCTGGCGGGGCAACTGAAGGCCAGCCTGGGGCAGTTCAAGGTCTGAAAGGGCAGCGGCAAGCTACAAGCCATAAGCTTCAAGTGAAAGCAGAGGCTTGACTGACGGGCTGCGGGGCGCTGCATGCTAGCTTGCAGCTTGCAGCTTGCAGCTTTATTGCAGGCAATAAAAAACCGAGCCATTGGCTCGGTTTTTTGAATTGGTGCCCAGGAGAAGACTCGAACTTCCACGACCGTAAGGTCACCAGCACCTGAAGCTGGCGTGTCTACCAATTTCACCACCTGGGCGTGCAATCTTCGTCGTTTCCGACACGGAGCATTGCGTCCGTTATCCGAAGCACGATCAGATCATGCTTCTAAATTTGGTGCCCAGGAGAAGACTCGAACTTCCACGATCTTGCGATCACTGATACCTGAAACCAGCGCGTCTACCAATTCCGCCACCTGGGCACTGAAACGGATGATTGCTCATCTGTTCCGTGTTACAACGTCTGCTCGACGCTGTGGGCGCGAACTATACGGTCGTGCTTTTACCTTGTAAACCCCCGTCAGCGAAAAATTATTCGCGTCGAAAGCTGACCCGAAGGGCGCTTTCGCGCTTCAATAGACACATGGCAAAACCGACTCTATAGATAAGGTGAACAGGTTCTAATGGCCGATTGGCAATCCCTCGATCCCGAGGCCGCTCGTGAAGCGGAAAAGTATGACAACCCCATTCCTAGCCGCGAGCTGATTCTTCAGCACTTGGCCGAGCGCGGCTCGCCCGCCAACCGTGAGGAGCTGCTCGACGAGTTCGGACTGACTACCGAAGATCAGGCCGAGGCGCTGCGCCGCCGACTGCGCGCCATGGAGCGCGATGGCCAGTTGATCTACACCCGTCGTGGCACGTACGCGCCGGTGGATAAGCTCGATCTGATCCTCGGTCGCGTCAGCGGTCACCGCGATGGCTTCGGCTTCCTGGTGCCGGATGACGGCAGTGACGATCTGTTTCTCAGCCCGGCGCAGATGCGTCTGGTGTTCGATGGCGACCGGGCGCTGGCCCGGGTTTCCGGTCTCGACCGTCGTGGTCGCCGTGAGGGCGCTATCGTAGAAGTGATCTCCCGTGGTCACGAGACCATCATCGGTCGTTATTACGAAGAGAGCGGTATCGGCTTCGTGATTCCCGACAACCCGAAGATCCAGCAGGAAGTGCTGGTCACGGCGGGACGCAACGGTGGCGCCAAGCAGGGGCAGTTCGTCGAAGTGGCTATCACTCACTGGCCGACGCCGCGCTTCCAGCCCCAGGGCGACGTGACCGAAGTGGTTGGCAACTACATGGCGCCGGGCATGGAAATCGACGTGGCGCTGCGCAGCTACGATATTCCTCACGTCTGGCCCGAGGCCGTGGTCAAGGAAGCGCGCAAGCTCAAGCCGGAAGTCGAAGAGAAGGACAAGGAGCATCGCGTCGACATGCGCCATATCCCCTTCGTCACCATCGACGGTGAAGATGCGCGGGATTTCGACGACGCGGTGTACTGCGAGAAAAACGGCAGCAACTGGCGGCTGTTCTCCGGCGGCTGGAAGCTTTATGTCGCCATCGCTGACGTTTCTCATTACGTGAAAGTCGGTTCGGCGCTGGATGCCGAGGCGCAGGTGCGTGGCAACTCGGTATACTTCCCGGAGCGGGTCATCCCCATGCTGCCGGAAGAGCTGTCCAACGGCCTGTGCTCGCTGAATCCGAAAGTCGACCGTCTGGCCATGGTCTGTGAGATCACCATCTCCAAGACCGGCAAAATGACCGACTATCAGTTCTATGAGGCGGTGATCCACTCCCATGCACGGCTGACCTACAACAAGGTCAGCGCCATGCTCAAGCAGCCGAAGAGCAGCGAAGGCAAGGCCCTGCGTAGCGAATACAAGGAAGTGCTGCCGCACCTCAATCAACTGTACTCGCTGTATCAGGTACTGCTCGCTGCACGTCATGAGCGTGGCGCGATCGATTTCGAGACCCAGGAAACCCGCATCATCTTCGGTTCCGGCCGCAAGATCGCGGAGATCCGCCCGACTCAGCGCAACGATGCCCACAAGCTGATCGAGGAATGCATGCTGGCGGCCAACGTGGCCACCGCGGCGTTCATGCAGAAGCACGGCATTCCTGCGCTGTATCGCGTGCACGACGGCCCGCCGCCGGAGCGCCTGGAAAAACTCAAGGCCTTCCTCACCGAGCTGGGCTTGTCCCTGCACCGCGGCAAATCCAAGGACGGCCCGTCGCCCAAGGATTACCAGGCCCTGCTGGAAAGCATTCGTGAGCGCCCGGACTATCACCTGATCCAGACCGTGATGCTGCGTTCGCTCAGCCAGGCCGTCTACAGCGCCGACAATCAGGGTCACTTCGGTCTGAATTACGAGGCGTACGCGCATTTCACTTCGCCGATCCGCCGTTACCCGGATCTGCTGATCCACCGTGCCATTCGCAGTGTGATCCGCTCCAAGCAGGATACGCCTCACGTTCAGCGTGCCGGTGCCGTCAGCATGCCCAAGGCGCGTATCTATCCGTACGACGAGCCGACCCTCGAGCAGCTCGGCGAACAGTGCTCGATGTCCGAACGGCGTGCCGATGAAGCCACCCGTGACGTGGTGAACTGGCTCAAGTGCGAGTTCATGAAGGATCGCGTCGGCGAAACCTTCCCGGGCGTGATCACCGCAGTGACCGGCTTCGGTCTGTTCGTCGAACTCAAGGACATCTATGTCGAAGGTCTGGTGCACGTCACTGCGCTGCCGGGCGATTATTACCACTTCGACCCTGTGCATCACCGCCTCGCCGGTGAGCGCAGCGGCCGCAGCTTCCGCCTCGGCGACAGCGTCTCGGTGAAGGTGATGCGCGTCGATCTGGACGAGCGCAAGATCGATTTCGAGATGGCTCAGGGCGTTGAGGAAGCACCGGCGACACGCAAGCGTCGCGACTCCGGCAGCGACAGTCGTAGCGGCAAGGGTTCGCGCGGCGGTGCAGCCAGCAACACCGATGTGCAGAAAAGCCGTGATGTCAAGAAGGCGCTGCTCGCCGAGTCCAAGTCGTCTGGCAAGGGCGCCAGCAAGACAGCGGACAAGGGCGGCAAGCCGAGCCGGCATCGCAAGGGGCCATCGAAGAGCAAGGCCAAGTCATGAGTCAACTGGAAAAGATCTACGGCTTGCATGCCGTGGAAGCGCTGCTGCGTCATCACCCCAAGCGGGTGAAGCAGATCTGGCTGGCCGACGGCCGCAGTGATCCTCGCGTTCAGCCGCTGCTCGAACTGGCTGGGCAGGCGCGTGTTGCCGTCGGCCAATGCGAGCGTCGCGAGATGGATGCCTGGGTCGAGGGCGTGCACCAGGGCGTGGTTGCCGAAGTCAGCCCCAGTCAGGTGTGGGGCGAAGCGATGCTCGAAGAGCTGCTCGACCGTTGCGAAGGCCCGCCTCTGTTGCTGGTGCTCGATGGCGTGACCGATCCGCATAACCTTGGCGCCTGCCTGCGCACCGCCGATGCGGCGGGCGCGCTGGCGGTGATCGTGCCGAAAGACAAATCCGCGACGCTGACGCCGGTGGTGCGCAAGGTGGCTTGTGGTGCTGCCGAAGTCATCCCGCTGGTGGCGGTGACCAACCTCGCGCGCAGCCTGGAAAAGCTTCAGCAGCGCGGTCTGTGGGTCGTCGGTACGGCGGGTGAGGCCGAGCAGGAGCTGTTCCAGCAGGACATGACCGGCCCGACCGTGCTGATCATGGGCGCCGAGGGCAAAGGCATGCGTCGCCTGACCCGCGAGCACTGTGATTACCTGGTGAAGCTGCCCATGGCCGGCAGCGTCAGCAGCCTCAACGTGTCGGTGGCCACCGGTATCTGCCTGTTCGAAGCGCTGCGCCAGCGGAGCAGCCGCAAGCGGCAAGCTACAAGCCTCAAGTAAGAGCAAAAGCTTGACGCTTGCACCCAGGTAGCTCGGGTCGAGCGAGGCGGCACCCGGGAAGGTGCGGGTATCGCTGCGTTCAACCCAGGCTACGAGGCTGCGGTGCTTGACCGCGATGGTGAGGCGTCAGCCACTGGAGCTTGGAGCTTCTTGCTCAAATTTTCACCAGTTCACCTTGCGTGCGGTGGGGGGCTTCTCTAGAATGTCGCCCCTTGCCGTTATGGCAGGCGCCTGTGCGCCTCCTCGTTTCAGCAAGTCAATAGTGTCATTCACTCCTTGCCTGACCGCATTTCGCGGCAGGCTACAACCCGTAAGGAGCATTCATGCGTCATTACGAAATCATCTTTCTGGTTCACCCGGATCAGAGCGAGCAAGTCGGCGGCATGGTCGAGCGTTACACCAAGCTGATCGAAGAAGACGGTGGCAAAATCCACCGTCTGGAAGATTGGGGCCGTCGTCAACTGGCCTACGCCATCAACAACGTTCACAAGGCTCACTACGTGATGCTGAACGTTGAGTGCAGCGGCAAGGCCCTGGCCGAGCTGGAAGACAACTTCCGCTACAACGATGCCGTGATCCGTAACCTTGTCGTCCGTCGTGAAGAAGCCGTTACCGGCCAATCCGAGATGCTCAAGGCCGAAGAAAACCGCAGTGAGCGCCGTGAGCGTCGTGAGCGTCCTGAAAATGCCGAGTCCAATGACGGCGATGACAGTGACAACAACGACAGCGACAACGCTGACGAGTAATCCACGGATCTTTTGAGGAGCCAATCCCATGGCACGTTTCTTCCGTCGTCGTAAATTCTGCCGTTTCACCGCTGAAGACGTGAAAGAGATCGATTTCAAAGATCTCAACACTCTGAAAGCCTACATCTCGGAAACCGGCAAAATCGTTCCTAGCCGTATCACCGGTACCAAGGCTCGTTATCAGCGTCAGCTGGCTACCGCTATCAAGCGTGCCCGCTTCCTGGCCCTGCTGCCCTACACCGACAGCCACGGCCGATAAGATCGGACGATCGACAAGTAGTAAGGGATAAATCGCATGCGCGCCTTGGCAGAATTCATTATGCGCGGCCGTATGCAGGCCACCCTCGTGGTGGTCGGTTCTGCGGCATTGCCGCTGCTGTTCTGGTTGAGTGCTGCCGCGGGATGCCTGGTGCTTCTGCGGCGTGGTCTGAGTGATGCCATTGGCATCCTCGCCTGGGCTTTGCTGCCGGCCATTGGCTGGTGGTACTTCGGCGAGCCGCGCACCTTGTTGGTGCTGTTGGGCGCGTTGGGGCTGGCGTGTGTGTTGCGCGCCAATCAGTCCTGGAGACGGGTGCTGTTGTTCAGCATCGCACTGGGCCTGGTGTATGGACTGGTATTGGGGGCGACGTTCCGCGAGCCCATCGAAGCCATGGCGCAGGAGCTGAGTAAGCTGCTGCCGCAGATGTTCGATGGCGTTCACCAACAGATGTCGGTGGATGATCAGGCGCGTCTCCAGAGTCTTATTGCACCGGTTCTGACCGGATTGCTGGCAGCTTTGCTGCAGGTGGTCAGCTTGCTGAGCCTGATGCTTGGGCGGTTCTGGCAGGCGGCGTTGTACAACCCAGGAGGTTTCGGTTCCGAATTCCGCGAACTGAGATTTCCGCCGATGCTGGCGATGTTACTGCTGGTCGGTATGCTGCTCGGGCCCAGTCTGGGTGTCGAGATGGCAATGCTGACGCCGTTGTGCAGTGTTCCGCTGGCGTTCGCGGCCATCGCCCTGTTGCATGGGTTGGTGGCCAAGGGCCGACTGTCGAAGTTCTGGCTGGTCGGGCTGTACATCACGCTGCTGCTGTTCATGCAACTGATCTTTCCCTTGCTGGTGGTATTAGCCATCGTCGACAGTCTGTTTGATTTTCGTGGTCGTCTGGCGGACAAACCCGGTTCGGGCCCCGCCAACGGTGAAGGTTAAAAGTTAAGAGGTAACACCCAAATGGAAGTCATCCTGCTGGAAAAAATCGCCAACCTGGGCAACCTGGGCGATAAAGTGAACGTTAAAGCCGGTTACGGCCGTAACTTCCTGCTGCCGCAAGGCAAAGCTACCGCTGCCACCGAAGCCAACGTCGCTGCTTTCGAAGCTCGTCGCGCTGACCTGGAAAAAGCCGCTGCCGACAAGAAAGCTTCGGCCGAGTCGCGTGCTGCTCAGCTGGCCGAGCTGGAAGTCACCATCACCGCTACCGCGGGCGATGAAGGCAAGCTGTTCGGTTCCATCGGTACTCACGACATCGCTGATGCCCTGACCGCCTCCGGCGTTGAAGTGGCCAAAGCTGAAGTTCGTCTGCCGAACGGTACCATTCGCCAGGTTGGCGAATACGACGTAGCCGTGCACCTGCACAGCGATGTCGAAGCTACCGTAAAGGTAATCGTAGTAGCCGCTTAATCGCGCTGCTCAGCGGGTTTGCACTCCGGTGCGTTCCCGCTAACATCGGGCACGGCATTGCGAAAGCGATGCCGTGCCTTTTGTTTTTCAACGCAAGCATTCTTTCCAGGCTCCCATGAACGACATCAGCATCACTGAACAGTACGACCTGCAAACCTCTGCCCTGAAAGTGCCGCCGCACTCGATCGAGGCCGAGCAGGCGGTGCTCGGTGGTCTGATGCTCGATAACAATGCGTGGGAGCGGGTACTCGACCAGGTTTCCGATGGCGATTTTTACCGCCACGATCACCGCCTGGTGTTTCGCGCCATTCACAAGCTTGCTGAGCGCAATCAACCGTTCGACGTGGTGACCCTGTCCGAGCAACTGGACAAGGAAGGGCAACTGCCTCAGGTTGGTGGCCTGGCCTACCTGGGCGAACTGGCGAAGAACACGCCGTCGGTGGCCAACATCAAGGCCTACGCGCAGATCATTCGCGAGCGCGCCACGCTGCGCAAACTGATCGGTATCAGCAACGAGATCGCTGACAGCGCCTATGCGCCGGAAGGCCGTACGGGCGAGGAAATTCTCGACGAAGCCGAACGACTGATCTTTCAGATCGCCGAGGCGCGACCGAAGACCGGTGGTCCGGTGGGCATCAACGATATTCTGGTCAAGGCCATCGACCGTATCGACGAGCTGTTCAATAACGGCGATGCGATTACCGGCTTGTCCACCGGATTCTCCGATCTGGATGATCTGACCAGTGGCCTGCAGCCAGCCGACCTGATTATCGTCGCCGGTCGTCCGTCGATGGGTAAGACCACGTTCGCCATGAACCTGGTGGAAAACGCGCTGATGCGCAGCGACAAGTCGATCCTGGTGTATTCCCTGGAGATGCCCTCCGAATCCATCGTGATTCGTATGCTGGCGTCCCTTGGTCGTATCGATCAGACCAAGGTGCGTGCCGGTCGCCTGGATGACGACGATTGGCCGCGGCTGACCTCGGCGGTCAACTTGCTCAACGACCGCAAGCTGTTCATCGACGATACCGCTGGTATCTCGCCTTCGGAGATGCGCGCACGTTCCCGGCGCCTGGCGCGTGAACATGGCGAGATCGGCCTGATCATGGTCGACTACCTGCAACTTATGCAGATTCCCGGCTCCAGTGGCGACAGCCGGGTGAACGAGATTTCCGAGATATCACGCTCGCTCAAGGCGCTGGCCAAAGAGTTCAACTGCCCGGTGATCGCGCTGTCCCAGCTCAACCGGGGGCTCGAGCAACGCCCGAACAAGCGCCCGATCAACTCCGACTTGCGCGAGTCCGGTGCGATCGAGCAGGACGCCGACATCATCATGTTCGTGTACCGGGACGAGGTCTATCACCCCGAGACCGAATACAAGGGCGTGGCCGAGATCATTATCGGCAAGCAGCGTAACGGCCCACTGGGTACGGCACGTCTGGCGTTCCTCGGCAAATACTCGCGCTTCGAGAACCTGGCGCCGGGCAGCTACCAGTTTGAGGACGAATAACCCTCAC
Organism: Phytopseudomonas daroniae; assembly: GCF_004327275.1. Classification (NCBI taxonomy): domain Bacteria; kingdom Pseudomonadati; phylum Pseudomonadota; class Gammaproteobacteria; order Pseudomonadales; family Pseudomonadaceae; genus Phytopseudomonas; species Phytopseudomonas daroniae. The sequence goes on along the minus strand of NZ_QJUJ01000001.1, from coordinate 963,716 downwards.
CGTGGTTTTTAGGGTTTCAGCACGCTCGCGCCGGGGTTCGTTCTGCCGCTAGACAAGGCACAAGCTGCGAACTCCAGCTTGTACGGTTGGAACTCTGACCGGTGTTTGCCTGGAACGAATGTTGCCGTTTGAGATGCGAGTTGAGCTCCAGTTCAGTGCTACTGGCTCAAGAGTGATGACTTCGGCCCAGGCGCCAATGCTCAGGTCTGGGCGCATCAATAGCGAGGTCAGAAAATGGCTGGGCCAGCATGCCGTCAGATAGACCGCCAAGCGACGTTTTACCCCAGCGGTACAGTCGGGTTTGGTTAAAATTTGTGCTATATTCCGCGCCCCGTGAAATTCCTGATTAAATCGGTTATCGCCATGCAAGCCGCCAAGCCGCTGTTCGACTATCCAAAATACTGGGCCGAGTGCTTCGGCCCGGCGCCTTTCCTGCCGATGAGCAGGGAGGAGATGGATCAGCTTGGCTGGGATTCCTGCGACATCATCATCGTTACCGGTGATGCCTACGTCGACCACCCGTCGTTCGGGATGGCGATCATTGGCCGGTTGCTGGAGTCCCAGGGCTTTCGCGTCGGGATCATTGCCCAGCCCAACTGGCAGTCCAAAGACGACTTCATGAAGCTGGGCGAGCCGAACCTGTTCTTCGGCGTCGCAGCCGGCAACATGGACTCGATGATCAACCGCTACACCGCGGACAAGAAAATCCGCTCCGACGACGCCTACACGCCTGGCGGTCTGGCGGGCAAGCGCCCGGATCGCGCCAGCCTGGTCTACAGCCAGCGCTGCAAGGAGGCCTACAAGCACGTACCGATCGTGCTCGGTGGCATCGAAGCCTCGCTGCGCCGCATCGCCCACTACGACTACTGGCAGGATCGGGTGCGTAACTCGATCCTGATCGATGCCAGCGCCGACATCTTGCTCTACGGCAACGCCGAGCGTGCCATCGTCGAGGTCGCCCAGCGCCTGTCCTATGGCGAGAATATCGAAACCATCACCGATATCCGCGGTACCGCCTTCATTCGCCGCGACACGCCGAAAGACTGGTACGAAGTCGACTCCACGCGCATCGACCGTCCGGGCAAGATCGACAAGATCATCAATCCGTACGTCAACACCCAGGACACCCAGGCCTGTGCCATCGAGCAGGACAAGGGTGCGGCCGGCTCCGGTACGGTCGAGGATCCGAACGAAGCGAAAGTCGTGCAGATCCTCGCCAGCCCGAAAATGACCCGCGACAAGACGGTGATTCGCCTGCCGTCCATGGAGAAGGTGCGCAACGACCCGGTGCTCTACGCCCACGCCAACCGTGTGCTGCACCTGGAGACCAACCCGGGCAACGCACGTGCCCTGGTGCAGAAGCACGGCGAAATCGACGTGTGGTTCAACCCGCCACCCATTCCGATGACCACCGAAGAAATGGACTATGTGTTCGGCATGCCGTACATGCGTGTCCCGCATCCGGCGTACGGCAAGGAGAAGATCCCGGCCTACGAGATGATCCGTTTCTCGGTGAACATCATGCGCGGCTGCTTCGGCGGCTGTACCTTCTGCTCGATCACCGAGCATGAAGGCCGCATCATCCAGAACCGTTCGGAAGAATCGATCATTCGTGAGATCGAGGAAATTCGCGACAAGGTGCCGGGCTTTACCGGTGTCATTTCCGACCTCGGCGGCCCGACCGCGAACATGTACCGCATTGCCTGCAAGAGCCCGGAAATCGAATCCGCGTGTCGCAAGCCGTCTTGCGTGTTCCCCGGCATCTGCCCGAACCTGAATACCGATCACTCCTCCTTGATCCAGTTGTATCGCAGCGCCCGCGCCTTGCCGGGGGTGAAGAAGATCCTCATCGCTTCCGGCTTGCGCTACGACCTTGCTGTCGAGTCGCCGGAGTACGTCAAGGAGCTGGTCACCCACCACGTTGGTGGCTACCTGAAGATCGCCCCGGAGCATACCGAGGAAGGCCCGCTCAACCAGATGATGAAACCGGGCATTGGCAGCTATGACAAGTTCAAGCGCATGTTCGAGAAGTATTCCAAGGAAGCGGGCAAGGAGCAGTACCTGATCCCTTACTTCATCGCCGCCCACCCCGGTACCACCGATGAAGACATGATGAACCTGGCCCTGTGGCTCAAGGGCAACGGCTTCCGCGCCGACCAGGTACAGGCGTTCTACCCGTCGCCGATGGCGACCGCCACGGCCATGTACCACTCGGGCAAGAACCCACTGCGCAAGGTCACCTACAAGAGTGACGGGGTGACCATCGTCAAGAGCGAGGAACAGCGTCGTCTGCACAAGGCGTTCCTGCGTTACCACGATCCGAAGGGCTGGCCGATGCTGCGTGAGGCGCTGCAGCGCATGGGGCGTGCCGACCTGATCGGTGACGGCAAGCAGCATTTGATCCCGACTTATCAGCCGAAGGCCGATGAGTACCAGAGTGCCCGCCGCAAGAACTCCACGCCTGCCGGCAGCAAGAAGGTTGCGGGTAATTCCGGCAGCAAGCCTGCTGGTGGGCGCATCCTCACCCAGCACACCGGTCTGCCGCCGCGTGGCAGCGACGGCAGCAAGCCCTGGGACAAGCGTGAGCAGGCCAAGGCGGCTGCCGAAGCGCGCAACCAGCAGGCCGCCCGCGAGCGCGCGGGGGCCGGCAAGGGCAAAGGCAAGAAGCCGGCGAAGAAGCCCGCCGTTCCGCGTTGATCGCGCTGCCTGGCGCTTTCCTGCCAGGCAATCACCGTTTGTGATCTCTATGGTGGGCCTCGGCCCACCCAATCGCGATATCCCCTTTGCAATCGGCCATGAGTTGTAGGGTGGACAACGCTCTTTTTGTCCACCATTGCGATCGCAAGGTGGTGGACGGTAAAGCGTCGTCTACCCTACGAGCGACCGCTTACGTTGCACGCTCAGTCGACGCTGAAACGGCAGGTCAGATAGCGGTTGCTGGCGCCATAGCGCAGGATCGAGAAAAGCCGTTTGAACAAGTACAGCGGGTGGCTGCGGTAGTACGCCAGCACGGCGTTGCCGACGCCTTCCGAGCGGTGCTGACGGGCGGCTTTTCTGGGCTTCTTGAACAACCCGGAAAACTCCCAGCGCTGGATCTGCTCGAAACGTTCCTGAGGTTCAAGGCCGTGGTGGCGGAACAGCGCGAAGAAGCTGCGCGGGCTGAAATCGTGAAGGTGATGGGGGTTGCCATCCAGGGTCGGCGTGGTCGGCACCGAGGCGATGATGCGGCCACCCTTGGCCAGCAGGCTGGCGTAGTTCTCCACCAGGCGAACCGGGTCGGGCAGATGCTCGATGGTTTCCAGGCTGACGATACTGTCGAAGCCCTCGCTGTCGGTGAAGGTTTCTGCGTTCGCGCACAGGTAGCGCAGATTGGCTTTCTGGTAGTTTGCCTGGGCATAGGCAATCGCTTCGGGATCGATGTCGATGCCGGTGATCTGCTTGTCAGGGTGCTGTTCGGCCAACAGCGCACTGCCGTAGCCGCAGCCGCAGGCCATGTCGAGCACGCGTTGGCCATGCAGTGAGCGGCTGGCGAACGCGTAGCGCTGCATATGCAGGTCGAGAGTTGCCTGGTCGGCCGCCAGCCTTTCGTCCATCTGCAGCGGGTAGATACGTTCGAGTGTGTGCACGGCTGACCTTCCATGGAGAAATATCGCGAAATATAAAGCAGCCGCGACCCCTTGTCCCCATTCGTTCAGCGTCAGCCGTAACGTTTCTTCGCCTCGATGGCCAGCCCGCTGCCGATGCTGCCGAACGTATTGCCTTCCACGTGTCGGGCATTGGGCAGCAGGGCGGCCACACTCTGGCGCAAGGCCGGCACGCCGCTGGAGCCACCGGTGAAGAATACCGTGTCGACCTGCTCCAGCCCCACGCCTGCATCGGCGAGCAACCCGGTAACACTGGCGCGGACGCGCTCGAGCAGCGGGGCGATACTGCCTTCGAACAGCTCTCGAGTCAGCTCGGCGACCAGACCGGCCTCAATGCGCTGCAGGTCGATGGGATGTTGAAGATGCTCGGTCAGAGCGATCTTGCTGTCTTCCACCTGCATCGCCAGCCAGTGGCCGGCGCGCTGCTCGATCAGGCGGAATAGTCGATCGATGCCGGTCGGGTCGACGATGTCGTAACGCATGTTCTGCAGCGCCCGCTGCGAGGCGGCCGAATAGACCACGTTGATGGTGTGCCAGGTCGCCAGGTTGAGGTGGAAGCTGGTGGGCATCAGCGCGTCGCTCTTCATCCGGCTGCCGTAGCCGAACAGCGGCATTACGCCCTGCAGGCTGAGCTGCTTGTCGAAGTCGGTACCACCGATATGCACACCGCCAGTGGCCAGGATGTCGTTCTGCCGCTCGGCCTGCTGCCGGCGTTCCGGTGCCAGGCGCACCAGGGAAAAGTCCGAGGTACCACCGCCTATATCGACGATCAGCACCAGCTCTTCACGCTCGATGGTGGATTCGTAGTCGAAGGCCGCGGCAATCGGCTCGTACTGGAAGGATACGTCCTTGAAACCCAGCTTCTGGGCCACGGCGATCAGGGTGTTTTCGGCTTCCTGATCGGCTTGCGGATCGTCATCCACGAAGAACACCGGGCGGCCCAGTACCACGGCGTCGAACGGGCGCTCGGCAACCGTTTCGGCGCGTTTCTTCAGCTCACCGATGAAGAAACCGAGCAGATCCTTGAACGGCAGGGCGCTGCCCATCACCGCGGTTTCGCTCTTCAGCAGTTTGGAGCCGAGCAGGCTCTTCAGCGAGCGCATCAGGCGGCCTTCGTAGCCTTCCAGGTACTCGTGCAGGGCCAGGCGGCCATAGACCGGGCGGCGCTCTTCGAGGTTGAAGAACACCACCGAGGGCAGGGTGATCTTGCCGTCTTCCAGCGGGATCAGCGTTTCGCCGCCCGGGCGCAACCAGCCAACGGTGGAGTTGGAGGTGCCGAAGTCGATACCGCAGGCGCGGGCAGGTGTGGAAAAGGACATTGACGCGCGGCTCCTGAAAAAAAACGGCCGCGCATTCTAGGCGAAATGCAGCTGGAGTGCTGCCGCTTCGTCAGGGTAATGGAGGATTTTGTGCTTCGCTACGCTTGAGGCGCCATTGGCCCCATTCAAAGCCCAGCACCACGATCAGCGACAGGGCGAAGGGCAGTAGCAGGTAGAAGCCGCGGAACACGATCAGCGCGGCCAGCACGTCCGAAGGGGGGATCTCTGGCAGCGCGGCGAGAAAGCTGACCTCCAGCACGCCCAGGCCGCCCGGAGCGTGGGACAGCAGGGCAAGCGAGAAGGACGCGAGGAACACGCCGAGAACGACCAGGTAGCCGGGATTGTAGGCTTCCGGCAGCGCGAAATAGATGATCGCCGCGGCGCAGGCCAGCTCCAGCGGGCCTGCCAGCAACTGGCGACCAACAATGCGCAGGCGTGGGTATTCGACGTGCAGCTTGCCGAAGTTCCAGGGTTTGAACTGCAGCCACGAGCCCAGCACGTACAGGCCGACCAGCAGCAACAGGAACGAGCCGACGGCGATGGAAACCAGTGGGGTGACGTCCAGCACGCGGTGGATCAGATTCGGCTGAAGTACCAGTACGCAGCCGCTGGCCAGCAAGGTGCCGAGGGCGAAGGTGAACGAGCAGAAGACGATCAGAATGCCGATTTCGTGGGGCGTCAGGCCCTTGGTGCGATAGGCGCGGTAGCGAACCACTGCACCGGAGAACACCGACGCGCCGATATTGTGGGCAAGGGCGTAGGTGGTGAAGGAGCACAGGGTGATGAAGCGCCAGGAGATCTTCTTGCCCAGGTGGGCGATGGCGATGCGGTCGTACCAGGCCAGGGCGCAATAGGCGCCGAAGGTGGCGGCACCCGCGAGCATCCAGTTGAGGTGCGGAATGGCCCTGAGGCTTTCAGCGATCTCGTCTAGGGAGATGTTGCGTACTTCGCGGTAGAGCAAGAAGCAGGACGCCACCACGGCACACAACCCGATCAGCGTCCAGATCAGGTCACTGCGTTTCATCGTGGGTTTGGTACCTTGCAACTGCGATCCCCTGTTTCACGTCTCTACGGACAGTTGGCTCTGCATTCGATGAGCTGTCGCAGCCATCGTTCATACCTTATCCCGAGGGTATATCCCGTCGCGATGTAGGTGTACAGGGTGCGCAGTATCCCGGAGGCGGGCCGGTTGCTCAACTGGCACCGCTTTACAGGCCGTTACCGAGTGTGTCCTTTCAACTGCTCAAACCCAGTGTCAGCGCGGCCAGCACGGCATAACGGGTAGTTTTTGCGAGGCTTACGATCAGCACGAAACGCCACAGTGGTTCGCGCATGATGCCCGCCACCAGCGTCAGCGGGTCGCCGATCACCGGTAACCAGCTGAGCAGCAATGACCAGCGCCCGTAACGGCCGTACCAGGCCTGGGCCTGCTGCAGGCGTTTGTCGCTGACCGGAAACCAGCGACGCCCGCGAAAGCGTTCCAGATAGCGGCCGAGCCACCAATTGACCAGCGAACCGAGCACGTTGCCCGCGCTGGCGGCCAGCAGCAGTGCCCAGACCGGCTGGGCGGCACCGAGCAGCAGCGCCACCAGCAACGCCTCTGACTGCAAAGGGAGCAGCGTCGCCGCGCCGAACGCGGCGACGAACAGCCCCAGGTAGGCGTAGATATCCAGCAAGACGAGGCGGCGTCAGGACTTCTTGTCCTGCTCGGTGTTGGCCATGATCTCTTCCAGTTTGAGGCCGGTGAGACCATGAATGGTGCGCCACAGGTAGTAGAAGATGGTCATTAGCATGATCATCGACGGAATGGCGATCATCGGATAGCTGAGCAGCGTCATGCGCCCCAGCTCGTCGTTGAAGGCTTCGCTGCCGGCCGGGCTGGTGACGATCCACTTGGCCAGTATGTAGTTCATTGCCGACGAGAAGAAGAAGGTACCGCTGAGCCAGTAGGTGGCGAGCATCAGGCGCGATTCGAAGCGCTCGGTATGGCCGCTCTGTTCCAGGCGATCATGGATCTTGTCGACGTTGAGTACCGTCTTGTTGAACAGCAGCGTGCGGATCAACGGGTAACGGGTACGCGTCGACGCCAGCACGGCGATGCCGATCAGGCCGGGGATGGCCGCTTCCTTGATCGCCAGCCACTGGTTGTCCAGGTGCAGCAGGCCGATGCCGCCGGTGAGCATTACGCTGACCAGGCCGAGCAGGGCGACGAAGTTGAATTTGCGGTACTTGAGCAGCTCGAACGCGCCCCAGCCCAGTGGGAAGGCCAGAGCCAGCACCAGTGCGCCATCCGGGCCCAGTCGGGCTTCGCCGCTGAGCTTCATGAGGATCAGCGAAGGAATCAGGATACTGATCAGCAGATCGATGAATGGGCGAGGTTTGTGTGTAGCGGGGGGCGTCTGCGTGGTGTCGGTCATGTCATTGCGCGTAGGTGGACGAGCCCCGATGATCGCCTGCCTGACGCTCGGGCGCCAGCCCGATTGTCGGCGCAATCACCACAAAGTCCTTCGGCGTCGCCACTGCCTGGCTCAACGGTGCCGTGAGCGACAATTTGTCCGCTTGTAGAAGCTTTAATACGGTGCTAGCTGAAATTAGCCAGGCACTGCGGTAAAATTGACGGTCATCGCCGTCAGGTTTGCGTCGACAAAACCGAGGTGCCGAGCTTCGGTACAGGGTTCACTGATCTCGTTGCAGTATTTATGGGGATGGCCAATGGGCCTGTTGCGTCGCTACGGTGTGCTGTTTCTCGCGTTGCTGTCCTGTGCACGTGCGGACGCTGAGCTGCGCATCCTTACCGAGCCGGGGCCACCCACGGCCTTCATGAAGGACGCCGAGCTGCAGGGTTTTGGTGTCGACGTGGTGCGCGAGCTGATCACCCGCACCGGGTCGCAGGCGCAGATCGAGATGATGCCCTGGACGCGGGCCTACACCATCGCCCAACGTGAGCCGGATGTAGGGCTGTTCGCCATGGTGCGTACACCTGACCGGGAGAAGCGCTTTCAGTGGGTGGGGCCGATCCTGCATGGCAAGGTGCGGTTCTACTCGCTGAAGTCGAGCAACCTGCAGATAGAGAGCATCGAAGATGTCGCGGCCAGTGGCCCGCTGGCGGTGCCCAAGCAATGGTACAGCTACGAAGTGCTGAAAGGTCAGGGCCTGCAGAACCTCTATGGCGTACCGACGCCGGAGACCATGGTCACCATGTTTGGCCATGGGCGGGTCAGTCTGATCATGCTGGAAGACATCCTGCTGCGCGACATGCTCGCCCCGGCAGGGCTGACGCCGGCGGATGTACAGCCGCAGATGGTGTTCATGGAATCGTCGTATTACATCGCCTTTTCCCTGGATACCGACCCGGCGATCGTTGCCGCCTGGCAGAACGAGTTGGCGGAAATGCGCCGCGACGGCAGCTTTTCGGCGATTTTCCGCCAGTGGCTGCCTGATGTAGAGCTGCCTGACGCTCTGCGCTGAGTTGGCGGGATAATTGCTGCTGGGTGCGAGGATCCGTCGCTGGCCGGCGGCATGAAACCTCCCGAATGGCGCGCAGGCAGCCCAAGCGACTGCCCGCCCGTGTTCGTGCCGGTAGCTGCAAGACACGAGAATTCGCTCGAGGTGGCCGGCACAAGGCCGCTGAGCACCCGATTCATCTGACGTTCTGGACAATGCCTTATGCCGAACATGCAACGTGCTTCCCATCATGAACTGCGGCGTGCCTTCCGTGCCCTGCTGGCCTCGGATTCCTGCTACCACACCGCATCGGTCTTCGACCCGATGTCCGCCCGGATCGCCGGCGACCTCGGCTTCGAGGTCGGCATCCTCGGCGGCTCGGTGGCCTCGCTGCAGGTGCTTGCCGCACCTGATTTCGCACTGATCACCCTCAGCGAATTCGTCGAGCAGGCCACCCGCATCGGTCGTGTTTCCAACCTGCCGGTAATCGCCGATGCAGACCATGGCTACGGCAATGCCTTGAACGTGATGCGCACCGTGGTCGAGCTGGAACGCGCCGGTATCTCCGCGCTGACCATCGAAGACACCCTGCTGCCCGCACAATTCAACCGCAAGTCGACGGATCTGATCAGTGTCGCCGAAGGCGTCGGCAAGGTACGTGCAGCCCTCGAGGCGCGGGTCGACCCGGACTTGGCGATCATCGCCCGTACCAACGCCGGCGTGCTCAGCGTCGATGAAGTGATCAAGCGTACCGTCGCCTACCAGAAGGCCGGTGCCGATGGCATCTGCATGGTTGGCGTCGAAGACTTCGACCATCTTGAGAAGATCGCCGAGCACCTCAGCGTGCCGCTGATGCTGGTGACCTACGGCAACCCACAACTACGTGACAACGCGCGTCTGGCCAAGCTGGGCGTACGCATCGTGGTCAACGGGCATGCCGCCTATTTCGCCGCGATCAAGGCCACCTACGATTGCCTGCGCGAGCAGCGCAGTGCGATCGCCAGCGACCTCAGCGCCTCCGAGCTGGCGCACAAATATACCCAGCCCGAAGACTACGTGGCCTGGGCCGACGAGTTCATGAACGTCAAGGAATAGCCCCCGCTTCACCCGCCACGCCGGACAGCGGCCGCGCAACGTGAGCCGATTCGTCCGCCGTCGGCCACTGCTTGCCAATCGCGCCCGAGTGCTCCTATCTTCCAGTCAGCACCACTAATTGGGAGAGCGATATGGCTACCGGTTGGGCGCAAGACGGCGCCGTGCAGGAACAGATCGACAGTACCATCGAGGATGCGGTGCAGCGCGCGCGCAGCCAGATGCCCAAGGGCGAGAGCCTGAGCCACTGCGAAGAGTGCGATGCGCCGATTCCCGAAGCGCGACGCAAGGCCGTTCCCGGTGTGCGGCTGTGCGTGAACTGCCAGGCGCAGGAAGACAAGGAACAGGCCAAGGCCGGCGGTTTCAATCGCCGCGGCAGCAAGGACAGCCAGCTGCGCTGATGAGCGCGCCGGTTAGCTCGGGCGAAACAGCGTCTTGTAGTAGATGGCGTTGGCGCGATACTGGCCGTCCGGCCCGCAGGCATAGTCGGGCAAGCCGCCGATGCAGGTGTAGCCAAGGTGGCGATAGAGGTTTTCCGCTTCGCTGCCGGCTTCGGTGTCCAGGTACAGCAGGCCGCGTTGCAGCGTATCGGCATGGGCTTCGAGGTGCTGCATCAGCAGGCGGGCGATGCCCCGGCGCCGGGCGCTGTTCAGTACCAGCAGCTTCTGCACTTCACCGCGATTCAGCCCGTTGGGTTTCAGGCACAGGCTGAGCTGCACCGAACCCAGTAGCTGCCCCTCGTCCTCGGCGATCCAGATCGCCAACGCGCCGCTGCTCAGATTATGGCGAACCTCGCCGAAGTAGCGGTCAGCCTCCGCCGCGTCGATATCGGCGAGAAAGCCTACCGATGCGCCGTTCGCCACGGCATCGAGCAGCAGTGCGATCAGCCCTTGTCGGTGTTCGCTGAAGTCAGCTTCCTCGAGCTGGCGGATCTGCAGGGTCATGGTGTGCTGCGCTGTGGCGTCAGCAGCAATTGCATGAAGGTCAGATCCAGCCAGCGGCCGAACTTGCAGCCGACCTGGGGCATCTGCCCGGTGATGGCGAAGCCCAGGCGCTCATGCAGACGGATCGAGGCGCTGTTGCCGCTTTCGATGGCGGCTACCATCACGTGTTTGCCGGTGCCTCTCGCCCGTTCGATCAGCGCCTGCATCAGCAGCGGGCCGAGGCCCTGGCCGCGCTGATCGCTGCGGATGTACACGGAGTGCTCGACCGTATTGCAGAAACCCTCGAACGGGCGCCAGTCGCCGAAGGAGGCATAGCCCAGCACCTCCTCCCGTTCGTTCACCGCCAACAGAATCGGATAGCCCTGGCGCGCGCGCGCATCGAACCACTCCTGGCGATTAGCCAGGTCTACCGGTTGCTCGTTCCAGATCGCGGTGGTGTTGAGTACGGCATCGTTGTAGATGGCGAGGATGCCGGGCAGGTCGGCGGGCGTGGCGTTGCGGATGGTGGTGGGCATGGACGGTCTCGGTTGGCGGGTGTGGTCTGGAGCAACTGAAGTATCACGCGGCGGGGCATCCCGGGACAACGTTCGGATCGATCCGCCCGTGCCTGCGTTGGTCGAGGTATACCGCTGATCGCCGAAGGCTCTATGGCGGGCGCCGCCCGTACGAAACCGTTTGCGATGCCGCTTGCCCGGCTATGATGGTTGGAAGGTGTTACCCATCAACCGAGCGAGGGCCTGTCATGGCATTACTACCTGTGAGCGTGGCCAAACGGATGACATGGGGAGTCTTGCTGCTGTTGATCCTGACCAGCCTGGCGGTGTATTCGGTGATGACCTTGCGCGGCAAGCCGCAATTGATGGCGGTGGGGGTCACCGCCGCCGAGCAGGCGGCTGCTGCGCTGGCGCGCCAGCTCGCCTTGCAGCTGAGCGAGATACAGGGCACCACTGCGGCCCTGGCGCATCTGGCCGAAGCGTTGCCGCGTGACGAGCAACTGGTGCGTGATAGCCTGCCTGGCGTTATCGACAGCCAGGGAGACCAGGCCATCGCAGGGGGCGGGCTTTGGCCGGAGCCGGGGGCATTCGAGCCAGACGTGCAGCGGCGCAGTTTCTTCTGGGCGCGTAACGCAGGTGGCCGCCTCGATTACAGCGATGATTACAACGCGGCCGAAGCCGCTGCCTATCAGGATGAATCCTGGTACAGCGACGCCCGCTCGGCCGCTCCAGGGCGCTGCGTCTGGTCCGAAGGCTATCTCGACAGCGTGACTGGCGTGGCCATGACCACCTGCAGCGTGCCGTACCGGATCGCCGGGCAGTTCGCCGGTGTGGCGACGCTCGATTTGCGCCTCGATGGCCTTGCGCAGTTCCTGCAGCGCGAAGGTAACGTCACTGGTGGTTATGCCTTCGTCGTCGACCAGGCGGGTAACCTGCTGTTCTTCCCTGGTGTCGAGGCGAGCAGCGAATTGCCGACCCTGGCGGGCCTGATCGCCCGGCAGCCGGCCATCGGGCCGTTGCAGGTGGCATTGCAGGCTGCTCGCTCCGGGCAGCAGACCACCATGCTGGAGCATGACGGGCAGTTGCAGGGGCCCGCCTACGTCAGTTTCCAGGCCCTTGGCGATACCGGCTGGCAGCTCGGCCTGGTCACGCCGGAGCGTCAGGTGACCGGCCTGGCCCAGCGCCTGACCGGCGAGATCCTGCTGTTCCTGCTGCCGTTGCTGGCACTGTTGCTGGGCCTGGCCTGGCTGGCGGGCCGTCGCCTGCTCACCCAGATCGAGGAAACCACCGGGCAGATCGAGCAGCTCGGTCAGGGTGGTGGCAGCGCCCAGTTGCAGGTGCAGCGGGCCGACGAGATTGGCGCCCTACGCGGCGCGGTGAACCGCTATGCCGGTTCCCTGCGGGCCATGTTGCTCGATATCGCCGGGGAGTCGCGGGTACTGGAACGCCAGGCATCGGAGCTGGCTCACCTGTCGGTGATGATCGCCGAGCGTGCCGAGACCCAGCGTGAGGACAATGCCCTGCTGGCCACTGCGATTACCGAGATGTCGGCCAGCGCGCAGGAAGTGGCGGGTAATACCACCGATTGTTCGGACACCGCGGATCGCTCGCTGGCATCGGCGCGCCAGGGCCAGGGCAACGTGCGCGGCAACAGCGAGTCGATCCAGACACTGGCCCAGGAGATCGGCCAGGCCGAGTCGGCCATCAGCCGGCTGGGCTCGGATATCGAGCGCGTCGGTAGTGTGCTCGCCGTGATCACCTCGATTTCCCAGCAGACCAACCTGCTCGCGCTGAATGCCGCCATCGAGGCGGCTCGTGCCGGAGAACAGGGTCGTGGCTTCGCCGTGGTGGCGGACGAGGTGCGCACGCTGGCCGGGCGAACCCAGGCCTCGGCCAACGAGATCCAGGTGATGATCGGCCAGTTGCGCGATGCCTCCGTACAGGCGGTCGCGACCATGCAGGCCGGTGTCAGGCGAACCCAGGAGGCGGTCGAGCAGGCCAACGGCGTTGCGGTCACCCTGGAGGGGACGGTGAGCGGTTTCGAGGATATCGTCCAGCGCGCCCAACAGATCGCGGTGGCCGCTCAGCAACAGAGCCACGTGACCCACGAGATCAGCGAACTGGCGGTACGCATTCATGGCGCCAGCGAGGAAGGCGCGCGCGACTCCGGGGTTCTGCGTGAGCTGGGGCGCACTATCGAGGAACTGTCCCAGCGCCTGGCGCGGATGAGCCGCCACGGCTGATTCGCCGTGGCCCGGATGCTTGCGGCATCTGGCCCTGCCGTGATTGAAAGGTGCTGGATAGAGTGGCGGCAGTTTTCCTGGAGAGGCCGCCATGTTCATGCTTCTGGCCGCGTTCGCCGGCCTGGTTCGCGGCTATAGCGGTTTCGGTTTCGCCATGATCCTGGCCCTGGGCCTGCTCATCACCAAGCCTCCGGCCGAGGTGCTTCCCGTGGTGCTGCTGCTCGACCTGCTGTGCAGTGCCAGTCTGTGGCCGCGTGCGCTGCGCGATGTGCAGCGGCCGCTGGCGGCGCGCCTGATAGCCGGCATGTGGCTGGCGGTGCCCATCGGCGTGCTGGCGTTGTCCTGGGTGCCGGCGGCCTGGCTGGCGCCGGTGATTGCCTTGCTGTGCCTGATCGGCGGTGTGCTGGTGCTGCGCCAGCCGCAGGCACGGTTGGCTGCGCGCATGCCGGCTTTGCGCCCGGCGTTCTGGGCGGGCCTGGGCTCTGGCCTGGCGACTACCCTGGCATCTGCCGGCGGGCCGCCGCTGATGCTCTATCTGCTGAGGTGCGGGCTTGCACCGCTGGCCTTGCGCGCCACGGCGATCCTGTTCTTCGCCGCCAGCAGTGCCACGGCATTGCTTGGCATGTGGGCGTTTGGCCTGGTCGGCACGGCTCATCTGCACCTGGCCGCGACCCTGTTGCTACCGGCGCTGGTCGGCAACCTGCTGGGGCAGTGGCTGCAGCCGCGCTGGCAGCCGTTCGCCTTGCACCGCGCGGTTGGCGTGTTGCTGGTGGTTTTGTCGGCAGTGTCGTTATGCGCCAGCCTGCTCAAGCCATGACCGCGAGAGGCCGGGCGCAGGGTGCGCCCGGCCTAGGAGCTGTTGACGTTTCGGCAACTCGGCTTGCGCTGAAACGTCAACAGGCCCTAACCATCACTTGTCGCGGTCGACGGCGAAGGCCGACCAGGCCTGGCGGCTGGGCATGATTTCCAGGCGGTTGATGTTGATATGGTCGGGCAGAGTGGCGACGTAGAAAATCTGCTCGGCGATATCCTCGGCGGTCAGCGGCGTGGTGCTGCCGTACAGCGCGTCGGAAGCGGCCTGGTTGCCCTTGGTGCGCACCAGGGTGAACTCGGTTTCCGCCATGCCTGGGGCGATGTCGGTGACGCGCACGCCGGTGGACACCAGGTCGCAGCGCAGGTTGAAGCTGAACTGTTTGACGAACGCCTTGCTGGCGCCATACACGTGGCCGCCCGGGTACGGCCATTCACCGGCCACCGAGCCGATGTTGACGATGCTGGCGCCCTTGCCGGTTTCCAGCAGTTTGGGCAGCACGGCATGGGTGACGTTGACCAGGCCAGTGATGTTGGTGTCGATCATGGTGTGCCAGTCTTCCAGCGCCACTTTCTGCGCCGGTTCCGGGGCCAGGGCCAGGCCGGCGTTGTTGATCAGCGCGTGAATCTTGTCGAATGGTGCAGGCAGGCTGTCGACCAGGGCCTGGACGGCGCTGGAATCACGCACGTCGAGGGTGGCGATGTGCACCGGCACCTTGCCTTCGAGCTCGGACTTGAGCGCCTCCAGGCGCTCCAGGCGCCGGCCGCTGAGTACCAGTGCCCAGCCTGCTTCGGCGAAACGGCGGGCGGTGGCGCGGCCGAAACCGGAGGTTGCACCGGTGATGAAAACTACCTTGGTCATGTTCTGCCTCTTTTCAGAATGTCAGTAACGGCCGCTGCGTCAGGCAGCTGACCTGGTTCGTCAGGCTTCGAGCTCGAGGAACTTGCGTACCCGCTCGGTCTCCGGGTTGCTGAAGAATTTCTCCGGGGCGGATTTTTCGATGATCTTACCTTTTTCCAGGAACACCACCTGATCCGATACCGCTCGGGCGAACTCCATTTCGTGGGTGACCACGATCATGGTGTAGCCCTCGGCGGAGAGGTTCTTCATCACCGTCAGCACTTCGCCGACGCGCTCCGGATCGAGTGCCGAGGTAGGCTCGTCGAACAGGATCACCTCCGGACTCATGGCCAGTACGCGGGCAATCGCCACACGCTGCTTCTGGCCGCCGGAGAGGGTATAAGGATAACTGTCCCGCTTGTCGCCCATGCCGACTTTTTCCAGTAATTCGATGGCAATGGTACGGGCCTGTTCCTTGGCCATGCCCTTGACCTGTACCGGCGCCTCCATGACGTTCTGCAGCACGCTGAGATGTGGCCACAGGTTGAAGCCCTGGAACACCATGCCGGTCTTGGCGCGGATCGCCGCCAGTTCTCGGTTGGTCATCCTGCGCCCGGCCTCTTCGTTGACCCCGATGCGTTGGCCGGCGATGTAGATGCTGCCGCGATCCGGCTCCTCCAGCCAGTTGATGCAGCGCAGCATGGTCGACTTGCCCGAGCCGGAGGAGCCCAGCACGCTGACCACCTCGCCCTTGTTCACGGTCAGTTCGATATCGCGCAGTACCTCGATGTCGGAGAAGCTCTTGGACAGGTTGTGAATGCGTACCGCCGGGATGTCAGCCATGTTCGAATCCTCGTTTCGCGCCGAAGCGTGCGGCCCATTTGAGCGCCAGTTCCAGGCAGATGCTGATGAGCCAGTACAGAACGATCACCACCACGAAGGCTTCGGTGGGAATGAAATAGGTGGCCTGCACCGAGTTGGCGGCGGCGGTCAGCTCCTGCACGGTGATGATGGTCAGAAAGGCGGTGTCCTTGAGGGCGATGATCAACTGGTTGCCCAGCAGCGGCCGGGTCTTGATCACCAGTTGCGGCAGGATGATGCGCATGAACAGCTTGAACGGCGTGAAGCCATGGGCCTTGGCCGCCTCGACATAGCCCGCCGGCAGTACCAGGCGGCTACCGCGCAGAATCTCGGCGAAGTAGGCGCCATGGTAGACGATCAGCGCGATCAGGCCGGCCGTCCAGGCGTCCAGGCGCAAACCCAGGCGCGGCAGGCCGTAGTACAGCAGGTACGCCAGGATCAGGAACGGCAGCATGCGCATGCCGTTGACCAGCCAGCGCACCAGGATCGACAGCGGTGTACGTTCTTCCAGGCTGTAGAGCATCGCGCAGCCAAGCACGAAGGCGAAGACGATGGATAGGGCGAATAGCGCCAGGGTGTTGAGGAAGCCGTTGAAGAAGGCTTCGCGGGCGTCCCAGATAATGCTCCATTCGGTCATGCTGAAATTTCCTTACATGGCCAGCCGGTTGGCTTTCTTCTCGGCAATCGCTTGCAGCTTGAGCAGTACGCCGATGATCAGCATGTACAGCAGCGCGGCAGCGAGAATCGGCGGCAGTGGGTCGTAGGTGACGGCGGCGATGCGGTTGGTCACCCGCGTCAGGTCGACGATGCCGATGATGGCGATGGCCGGGCTGCCCTTGATCAGGAAGGACATTTCGTTGACCAGGCCGGGCAGGCTGCTGGTGAGCATCTGCGGCAGCATGATGCGGCGGAAGAACACGCCCTGGGTCATGCCGCAGGCCAGTGCCGCTTCCTTCTGGTCGCGGGAGAAACTGATGAATGCCGAGCGCCAGATCTCCGCGTTGAAGGCGGTGGTATTGAGCGTCAGGGCGAGGATGGCTGCGGTGTTGCGATCGAGGTTGACGCCGAACATCGGTGCGGAAAGGAAGATGAACAGCACCAGGGTCACCAGCGGTGTGGCGCGGGCCAGGCTGGTGTAGAGGATCAGCAGCTGTTCCAGGAAGGGGGTGCGTGCCATGCGCAGCAAGGCGATGCCGAGCCCGGTGAGCACGCCGATGGCAATGGCGATGCCGGATATCCACAGGGTCGTCCAGGCGCCCTCTAGCAGCAATAGCCAGGCTTGTCCGTTCATGGCGGCTCCTTTGGGGCGAGATAAATGAGGCGAGCGAGTCAGGCGGGGTTGGCAATCCCCGCGCCTGCTCGTTGTCTGCCGTGACGCGCCGGGATTACTTCATGCCGGCCAGGGTGTGGAACTGCTCGACATCGGTAATCGGTTCCTTGGGCATGGCCGGGAAGGACTCGCCGAACCACTTGGTCTGCAGCTCGGCCAGACGGCCGCTGTCGCGGATCTGATCCATGAAGCCGGTGACCAGCTTCAACAGTTCGGGGCTCTTCTTCGGCACCGGCCAGGCGGCGAAACCGTCGCCGGATACCGCGATGCCCTTGGCGAAGGTATCGCCGCGGGTCTTGACCAGGTCGTTGACCGAGATCAGCGCGTTGATCACGTAGTCCAGGCGGCCGTTGGCGAGATCCGCATAGGCTTCCGGATAGGACTGGTACTCGACCACTTCGCCGATCTTGCAGTCGGCATCGGCCATCATTTTCTTCAGCTCCGGCAGGCGTGCGAGCAGGGCGCTGCCGGCCTGCAGACCGGCGGTCTTGCCACACAGGCTGGCGATGTCGCCCAGGCGGTCGTCCCCGGCACGCTTGACGTAGAAGTGTTGGGCCGAAGCGAATGGCGGGGCGAAGTTGAATACGCGCAGGCGGTCATCGGTGACCAGCGCGCCGGTGAAGGCCATGTCGTACTGACCGGAAGATACCGAGGCGAGCAGACCTGTCCAGGGCAGGATTTCCTGGCGTACGTCGAAGCCTTTTTCCTTGGCGTAGGCCTTGAGGTCTTCCAGCAGCTCCTTGTGGAAACCCTCGGGCTTGCCGTCGACGATGTAATTGAACGGCGCGTAGTCGTCCTCGGTGGCCACGCTCAGGTAGCCGCGCTTTTCCACGTCGGCGATATCGGCGTGGACGATCATGCTATTGGCCAGCAGGCAACCTGCCAGACCTGCGAGCGCCAGTTTGCGCAATTGGGCGAATCCGTTCGTTGGGGTTGGGTTGCCGGTGTGGGTCATGGTGAGCGCTCCAGAGGTCGACATATCGATTGGCTTGCGATGGGCGTGCCAGGTGGCTGTTTTTCACCATAGAGAGCGCAATGCCTCGGGCAATAGGTGCAGTTTGGCGCATTCGCCTGGCCAGCCTGGAACGGGGGCCATGGCTCACTAATTGCTTCGTGGTGAGCACATCGCATGGAGCGGCAGTGACCATGATCGACCACTTCTTCCATCTGGATTTCGACCAGCAGCGCGGATTGCAGGAGCAGCTGCGTGAGTCACTGGTGTCCGCCATCCTCGCGGGCGGCTTCCCCCAGGACGAGGCCTTGCCGTCCTGCCGACGTCTGTCCCAGCAACTGTCGATTTCCCGCAACACCGTGGCGCTGGTCTACGAAAGCCTGCTCGACAACGGCTATCTGGTCAGCCGACCGCGCAGCGGCTATTACCTGCACCCTGACTACTGCGGCAGCCAGCGCGAAGTCGCCCTGGCACGTCTGGCGCCGGCCCATAGCGATGCCAATCCGCACGCCGTCGGCGCACCAGGATGGAGCGGTCGCTTCAAGATGCAGCCGAGTTTGAGGCATGGCGTGCTGCGCCCTAGCAACTGGCGGCGTTTCACCTACCCCTTCATTTACGGCCAGCCGATTGCCGACCTGTTTCCCCTGGAGCGCTGGCGCGAGGTGTCGCGTAGCAGCATGCGCAACGAGCGCAACCCGGAGTGGCTGCGTGACAGCCACGACCAGGACGACGCCATGCTGATCGAGCAACTGCGTACCCGGGTGCTGCCCAAGCGCGGCATCTGGGCTGGCGCCGATGAAATCCTCATCACCCTCGGTTCGCAGAACGCTCTCTACCTGCTGGCGACCCTGCTGATGAGCAAGGGCACCCGCGTGGCGCTGGAAAATCCGGGATTCGGCGATGCCTGGAACGTTTTCGACCTGCAGGGTGCGGACATCCATTTACAGGATGTCGACGAGCAGGGCATGCGCGTCGACGAGCGCCTCAACGACTGCGAATATCTCTATGTCACACCTGGCCACCAAGTGCCCACTGGCGTGAGCATGAGCGCAGCGCGGCGCAGCCAGTTGCTGCAGCAAATCCGCCAGCACGATCAGATCGTCATCGAGGATGACTACGACGCCGAGCTGAATTTCGACAGCCACGCGCAGCCGGCTCTCAAGGCCAGCGACAGCAGCGGTCGGGTGGTGTACATGAGTAGCCTGTCCAAGGCGTTTTCACCGGGGTTGCGGCTGGGCTATCTGGTCGCCGATGCCGAGCTGGTGGAGGAATTGCGTGCCTTGCGCCGGCTGATGTATCGCCATCCGCCGCTGAACAATCAGCGCATGCTCGCCCAGTTTCTTGCCCAGGGGCATTACGATGCGCACCTGCGGCGTTTTCGCGAGGAGTACGGGCGCCGTCGCGAGGCGCTGCATGGCGCGCTGGATAGCGTTCTGGATGGCTGTCGGCATGTCAGCAGCGCTGGTGCAGGCGCCTTCTGGCTTAGCGCGCCAGCAGGCGTCGACAGCCAGAGGCTGGCCTGGGCAGCCGCTCAGCAGAGTGTGCTGATCGAGCCGGGCGCGCAGTTCTTCTTCAACGAAGAGCCTCCGCAGCGCTATTTCCGAATGGGCTTTCACGCCATCGACGTGCCGCTGATCGAGCCGGGCATCCGTATCCTCAATGAGGTGCTGCAGGGGCAGTGATGCCGCTGCAATCTGTGATAACCCACGATCTGCACCGCCACGGATATCGCTCGGTGGGTTACGCGGCGCTCCATCACCGTGTTGCCAGGGCTTACAGAGCCCTGCGCCGCTAACCCACCCTACGGGATCTGTGCTCGGCGCCTAAGCTGCGCAGTCCGGCCCATCCGGTTTTCGTCTGTTACAGGTACTTGGCGCTGAACTCGCCGATCACTTCGTCGAAGATCGCCAGGGCCTGCTGCACCTGGGCCGCGTTGACCATGCACGGCGGCACCACGTGGATGCGGTTTTCCACCACGAAGGCCAGCAGCCCGTGATCCAGCAGCGCGGCCTTCATCTGCGCCATGATTGGCGCCGCCAGTGGCGTTTTCTTCACCGGGTCGGCGACGAATTCCAGCGCCTGGAACAGGCCGATGCCGCGTGCCTCGCCGATCAGCGGGTATTTGCCGGCAAGTGCCTTGAGGCCCGGGCCGAGCAGTTCCTGGCCTATCTGCCGGGCGTTGTCGACCATGCCTTCCTCGGCCATGGTGTCGAGGGTGGCGACGATCGCCGCCATGGCCAGGGGGTGACCGGAGTAGGTCAGGCCGCCGGGGAAGAAGTGGCTGTCGAAGTACTCGGCGATGGGCTGGGAGATCATCACCCCGCCAGCCGGTACATAGCCGGAATTGACGCCCTTGGCGAAGGTGATCAGATCCGGCACCACCTCGAAGTTGTCCAGTGCCAGCCAGCTGCCGGTGCGGCCGAAACCGGCCATCACTTCATCGAGAATCACCAGAATGCCGAACTCGTCGGCCAGGGCGCGTACGCCCTGCATGTAGCCTTTCGGCGGCACCAGAATGCCGGCAGTACCGGGAATGGTTTCCAGCAGAATCGCGGCGATCGAGGCCGGGCCTTCACATTCGATGACTCGGCGCAGGTGCTGCAGCGCGCGGGCACATTCCTCTTCCTCGCTGGTTGCATTGAATTCGCTGCGAAACAGGTACGGATTGAAGAAATGCACATGGCCGCGGGCGAATTCGTTGGGCACCCGGCGCGGATCGCCGGTGGCGACGATCGCCGAGCCGGTGCTGCCGTGGTAGGAGCGATAGGCCGAGAGGATCTTGTCGCGACCGCTGTAGGTACGCGCCATGCGCATGGCGTTTTCGTTGGCGTCGGCACCGGCGTTGGTGAAGAACACCTTGCTGAAGTTGGCCGGTGCGTGGGAAAGGATGCGCTTGGCCGCCTCGCCGCGCATCAGGTTGGCGGTAGCCGGGGCGATGGTCACCAACTGCTCGGCCTGGGCCTTGATCGCGGCAATCACCCGGGGATGCTGGTGGCCGATATTGGTGTTGACCAACTGGCTGCTGAAGTCCAGGTACTCGCGCCCATCGTAGTCCCACAAGGTGCACCCGGCGCCACCGGCGATCACCAGCGGGTTGAGCGCGCCCTGGGTCGACCAGGAGTGGAAAACGTACTGGCGATCCAGGGCGTGGACATAGTCGTTGCTGATCTGCGTTGGGCTGCTCATGGCGACCTCGTGAGTGCGAAGTGGGGCCGGCCGTGCGGTCGGCGTGGTATGACAGGTCACTCACCATAGGAATAAAGCGATGTGCTTCCGTAGTGCCAGATGCCTGGAGTCGCTGAGTCAGCATCTGGCCCGTCGACCGCCGGTAACTGTCCCTGGCGCCGTTGGGGCAACTTGCTAGGGTGATGTGATCTACGTACTTGGAGATCCCACCATGGCACATGCATTCGAGGTCAACGCCACGCCACTTGACCGGCGTCTCGCCGACAGCCTGGACAGCCCGTCGATCCGTCAGGCGCGTATCGACCTGGCGGCCTGTTTTCGTATGGCCGCGCGGCTCGGTATGGGCGAGGGGATCTGCAATCACTTTTCCTTCGTGGTGCCCGGCCATGACGACCTGTTCCTGGTCAATCCCTATGGGCTGGCCTTCGCCGAGGTGACCGCCTCGTCGCTGCTGATCTGCGATTTCCACGGCCGTGTGGTGGCTGGGGAGGGCACACCGGAAGCCACGGCGTTCTTCATCCACGCGCAGCTGCATCGCCTGCACCCGCGGGCCAAGGCGGCGTTCCACACCCATATGCCCAACGCCACGGCGCTGTGCATGCTCGAAGGCGACCCGTTTATCTGGGCGGGGCAGACGGCTCTGAAATTCTATGACCGCATGCGGGTGGACGAGCATTACAACGGCCTGGCACTGAACAATGCCGAGGGCGAGCGTATTGCCGGCGCGGTGGGCGAGGCGGATGTGCTGATGCTGAAGAATCACGGCCCGCTGGTGCTGGGTGCCTCCATCGCCGAAGCCTGGGACGATCTCTACTACCTGGAGCGTGCCGCCGAGGTGCAGCTCAAGGCCATGGCCAGCGGCCGGCCCCTGAAAGCCGTGCCCCATGAACAGGCGCGCAAGGCCTGTCGGATCATGCTCGAAGGCAATGCCGAGAGCGCCCATCTGCATCTGCAAAGCATCAAGCGCCAGATCGCCCGGCTGGAGCCGGATTTCACCGATTGAAGGGCTGCTGTAAGGCGCAAGCAGACGTAGGGTGGATGACGCTCTTTTCATCCACCATCGCGATTGCAGAGCGGTGGACGGGTCGGGCCGCGTAGGTGAAGCGTCGTCCACCCTACGAACGGCCGTTTGCGCCTTTAAGACCGTAGAACGTAGCCTGGATTAGCCGCAGGCGTAATCCGGGGCCGAAGGCCGTGATCCATGGTTCAACGCGGGTCACCGACCGGCTTCTTTCGCCTTTACGCCGACATGATGGCGGGGCTTAGATCGCCACCAACCCGCGCACGCCATCCGCCTCCATGGTCTCGCCACGGCCCTGCTGGACGATCTCGCCGCGGCTCATCACCAGGTACTGGTCGGCCAGCTCGGCGGCGAAGTCGTAGAATTGCTCGACCAGCAGGATGGCCATATCGCCACGGGCGGCGAGCTTCTTGATCACCACGCCGATTTCCTTGATCACCGAAGGCTGGATGCCTTCGGTGGGTTCGTCGAGGATCAGCAGGCGTGGCTGGCTGGCCAGGGCGCGGCCGATGGCCAGCTGTTGCTGCTGGCCGCCGGAGAGGTCGCCACCGCGGCGGTGTTTCATCTCCAGCAGCACCGGGAACAGCTCGTAGATGAAGGCCGGCACTTCCTTGGCCTGGCTGGCGGGGAAGCGCGACAGGCCCATCAGCAGATTTTCCTCCACCGTAAGGCGGCCGAAGATCTCGCGGCCCTGGGGCACGTAGGCGATGCCGGCGTGTACCCGCTGGTGCGGCTTGAAGCCGGTGATCGGTTTGCCTTCCCAACTGACTTGGCCTTCCTTGGATGGAAGCAGGCCCATCAGGCATTTGAGCAGGGTGGTCTTGCCTACGCCGTTGCGCCCGAGCAGGCAGGTGACTTCACCCACCCTGGCCTCGAACGACAGGCCGCGCAGGATATGGCTGCCGCCGTAGTACTGGTGTAGCTGTTGGACTTGGAGCATGTCGATGTCCTTTGCGTAGGGTGGATCGGGGCGCGTAGCTCACGCTCTATCGATCCACCGTGCGATGCCATTGGTGGATGAAAAAAGCGTCATCCACCCTACGAATCCCTTACCGGCCTAGGTAAACCTCGATCACCCGTTCGTTGGCCTGCACGCTGTCCAGCGAGCCTTCGGCCAATACCCGGCCCTGGTGCAGCACGGTGACGTGGTCGGCGATGGTGCCGACGAAGCCCATATCGTGCTCGACCACCATCAGCGAGTGCTTGCGCGCCAGGGACTTGAACAGCTCGGCGGTGAATTCGGTTTCCGCGTCGGTCATCCCGGCGACCGGCTCGTCGAGCAGCAGCAACTGCGGATCCTGCATCAGCAGCATGCCGATCTCGAGGAACTGCTTCTGGCCGTGGGACAGCAGGCCTGCCGGGCGCTGGCGTGAAGCGTCGAGACGGATGGTGGCGAGTACCTCGTCGATGCGGTCGCGCTGCTCGCCGCTGAGTCTGGCGCGCAGGCTGGCCCACACGGACTTGTTGGTCTTCTGCGCCAGCTCCAGGTTTTCGAACACGCTCAGTGCCTCGAATACCGTTGGCTTCTGGAACTTGCGACCGATGCCTGCCTGGGCGATCTCGACTTCGCTCATCTGGGTCAGGTCGAAGGTTTCGCCGAAGTAGGCGACGCCACTGTTCGGCCGGGTCTTGCCGGTGATCACGTCCATCAGGGTGGTCTTGCCGGCGCCGTTGGGGCCGATGATGCAGCGCAGTTCGCCGACGCCGATGTACAGCGTCAGGTCGGTCAGCGCCTTGAACCCGTCGAAGGCGACGTTGATGTCCTCCAGGGTCAGGATGGTGCCATGGCGAACGTTCAGGCCACTGCCCGCACTCTGGCCCAGGCCGATGGCATCGCGGCTGCTGCCGGCTGGATCGATCATCGCTTCCGGGATGGGGGCGATTCTCATGATTTATCCCCTCGCTTGATGAGGCCGATTACGCCCTTGGGCAGGAACAGGGTGACCACGATGAACAGCGCGCCGAGGGCGAACAGCCAATACTCGGGGAAGGCCACGGTGAACCAGCTCTTCATGCCGTTGACCAGACCGGCACCGAGCAGCGGGCCGATCAGCGTGCCGCGCCCACCGAGCGCCACCCACACGGCGGCCTCGATGGATTGGGTCGGCGCCATCTCGCTGGGGTTGATGATGCCGACCTGAGGCACGTACAGCGCACCGGCCAGGCCGCAGAGCACTGCCGAAAGCACCCAGATGAACAGCTTGTAGCCGCGCGGATCGTAGCCGCAGAACATCAGTCGGTTCTCGGCGTCGCGCAGGGCGGTCAGCACCCGGCCGAACTTGCTGCGCGCCAGGCGCCAACCCAGGTACAGGCTGCCTACCAACAGCACCACGGTGGCCAGGAACAGGGTGGCGCGGGTGCTCGCCGCGGTGATCTCGAAACCGAGGATGCTGCGGAAGTTGGTGAAGCCGTTGTTGCCGCCGAAGCCGGTCTCGTTGCGGAAGAACAGCAGCATGCCGGCGAAGGTCAGCGCCTGGGTCATGATCGAGAAATACACGCCCTTGATCCGCGAGCGGAAGGCGAAGAAGCCGAACACCAATGCCAGTAGCCCTGGCGCCAGCACCACCAGGCACATGGCCCAGAGGAAATTGTCGGTGCCGTACCAGTACCAGGGCAGCTCCGTCCAGGCGAGGAAGCTCATGAACGCTGGCAGGCCGTCGCCGGCGGCTTCGCGCATCAGGTACATGCCCATGGCATAGCCGCCGAGGGCGAAGAACAGCCCGTGGCCGAGGGACAGCAGACCGGCGTAACCCCAGACCAGATCGAGCGCCAGGGCGACGATGCAGTAGCAGAGGATCTTGCCGACCAGGGTCAGCGTGTAAGCCGAAACGTGCAGGGCGTGGTCGCCGGGCAGCAGGTGCAGCAGCGGCATGGCGATCAGCACGGCGAGCACCAGCAGGCCGATGACGATGCAGACCTGCGGGCCGAGCTTGGCGCTGGCGCGGGCCAGCAGGGTTTGGTTGGCGGCGTTCATCAGTCGATCACCCGTCCAGTTGAGGCCGCTATGCAGGCCTGTGGGAGCGCGCCATGCGCGCGAACGATGGCGGCGATGCAGTCGCTGACGTGGCCAGCTCCCACGGTGTTGCGGTCGATGATCCGGTTCAATCGATCACCCTCCCTTTCAGGGCGAACAAGCCTTGCGGACGCTTCTGGATGAACAGAATGATCAGCGCGAGGATGAGGATCTTGCCGAGCACGGCGCCGATCTGCGGCTCCAGGATCTTGTTGGCGATGCCCAGGCCGAAGGCCGCCATGACGCTACCGGCCAGTTGGCCGACGCCGCCGAGCACCACCACCAGGAACGAATCGATGATGTAGCTCTGGCCGAGATCCGGGCCGACGTTGCCGATCTGGCTGAGGGCCACGCCGCCAAGGCCGGCGATACCCGAGCCGAGGCCGAAGGCGAGCATGTCGACGCGGCCGGTGGGTACGCCGCAGCAGGCGGCCATGTTGCGGTTCTGCGTCACCGCCCTGACGTTCAGCCCGAGGCGGGTCTTGTTCAGCAGCAGCCAGGTGAGCACGACGACGAACAGGGCGAAGCCGATGATGACGATGCGGTTGTATGGCAGCACCAGGTTGGGCAACACCTGGATACCGCCGGACAGCCAGTAGGGATTGGCCACTTCGACGTTCTGCGCGCCGAACAGCACGCGCACCAGCTGGATCAGGATCAGGCTGATGCCCCAGGTGGCGAGCAGGGTTTCCAGCGGGCGGCCGTAGAGGTGACGAATCACCGTGCGCTCCAGCGCCATGCCGATAACGGCGGTAACGCCAAAGGCCACCGGCAGTGCCACCAGCGGGTACAGCGCCAGTGCCTCGGGGGCGAAGCGCTGGAAGAGGATCTGCACCATGTAGGTGGAGTAGGCGCCGAGCATCAGCATCTCGCCGTGGGCCATGTTGATCACCCCGAGCAGGCCGAAGGTGATGGCCAGGCCAAGGGCGGCGAGCAGCAGGATCGAGCCCAGGCTCATGCCACTGAAAGCCTGGCCGAGCAGCTCGCCGATCAGCAGCTTGCGCTTGACCTGGGCCAGGCTGGTTTCCGCAGCTGTGCGCACCCCAGCGTCACTCTCCACGCCGGGCTCCAGCAGGTTCTCCAGGCGGGTACGCGCCAGTGGCTCGCCGGTTTCACCGAGCAGGCGCACGGCAGCCAGGCGTACCGCGGGGTTGGGGTCGACCAGTTGCAGGTTGGCCAGGGCCAGGGTCAGGGCGTCGCGTACGCTGCTTTCCTCTTCGGCGGCGAGCACCTGGGACAGCAGCGGCAGTTGCGCTGGCTGGGCGCTCCTCTGCAGTTGCCGCGCGGCGCTCAGGCGCAGCGCCGGCTCTTCGGCAAGCAACTGGTGGCTGGCCTGGGCGTTGGCGACCAGGCCACGCAGGCGATTGTTCAGGCGCAATTTGCGCGGAGTGTCGGTTGGCGTTGCTTCGCCTTCGGCGGCTTGGTAACCGTCCTCGGTTTCGATAAAGGCGGTCTTGTCGCTATCCGCGGCCACGCGGCCCTGCTGCAGGGCGTCGATCAGTGGCTGACGCGCCGGGTCGGGTGCGGCGGCCCAGCTTTCCAGCAGTTTGGCTTGCTGCGCCGGGCTGGCGGCAACGAAGTCGTTGGCGTCGCCGGCCTGAGCGGCGAACGGCAGCAGGAGCAGCAGGCTGAGAAAGAGTCGGACAAAGGTGTTGTGCATGGGGATGTCCTAGGTTGCCTGGCAGAACCGGGGAACTGTAGGAGCTGGCTTGCCGGCGATCAGTCTTGAATAGCGAGTTGCTCTGAAGATCGATCGCCCGCAAGCGGGCTCCTACCGATAGGTAGCGCTGTGGATCAGTTCGACTTCACCGGGGTGTCGCCTTTCTTGTCGTTGCCTTCGATGTACGGGCTCCACGGCTGGGCGCGAACCGGGCCGTCGGTTTCCCAGACCACCGAGAACTGACCGTCGTCCTGGACTTCGCCGATCATCACCGGCTTGTGCAGGTGGTGGTTCTTCTCGTCCATCTTCAGGGTGAAGCCGCTCGGTGCGGCGAACTCCTGACCGGCCATGGCTTCACGCACTTTGTCGACGTCGGTGGTGCCGGCTTTCTCGACTGCCTGGGCCCACATGTGCAGGCCCACGTAGGTGGCTTCCATCGGGTCGTTGGTGACCACGGTGTCGGCGTTCGGCAGCTTCTTGGCCTTGGCGTAGGCTTTCCAGTTGGCAACGAACTGCTCGTTGACCGGATTCTCCACCGACTGGAAATAGTTCCACGCGGCCAGGTGGCCGACCAGCGGCTTGGTGTCGATGCCGCGCAGTTCTTCTTCGCCCACCGAGAAGGCCACCACCGGGACGTCGGTGGCTTCGATGCCCTGGTTGGCCAGTTCCTTGTAGAACGGCACGTTGGAGTCGCCGTTGACGGTGGAAACCACCGCGGTCTTGCCGCCGGCGGAGAACTTCTTGATGTTGGCGACGATGGTCTGGTAATCGCTGTGGCCGAACGGCGTGTAGACCTCTTCGATGTCCTTGTCCTGTACGCCCTTGCTGTGCAGGAAGGCGCGCAGGATCTTGTTGGTGGTGCGCGGGTAGACGTAGTCGGTGCCGAGCAGGAAGAAACGCTTGGCGGCGCCGCCGTCTTCGCTGAGCAGGTATTCCACCGCCGGGATCGCCTGCTGGTTCGGCGCGGCGCCGGTGTAGAACACGTTCGGCGACATTTCCTCGCCCTCGTACTGCACCGGGTAGAACAGCAGGCCGTTGAGTTCCTCGTAGACCGGCAGTACCGATTTACGCGATACCGAGGTCCAGCAGCCGAAGGTCACCGCGACCTTGTCCTGGGTCAGTAACTGGCGGCCACGCTCGGCGAACAGCGGCCAGTTGGAGGCCGGGTCGACCACCACCGGCTCGAGCTGCTTGCCGAGCACCCCGCCCTTGGCGTTGATCTCGTCGATGGTCATCAGCGCCATGTCTTTGAGCGATGTTTCTGAAATGGCCATGGTGCCGGACAGCGAGTGCAGGATGCCGACCTTGATGGTCTCGGCTGCCTGGATGCTCCAGCTCAGGCCCATGGCGGCGATGGATGCGGAGAGGGTGAAGGCCTTGATCAGGCTGCGACGTTGCATAGGGCGATCTCCATTCACTAACGGGTTAAGTGACAGCGTTTTTTGTTGGGCAGTTGGTCAAGGGACATCGGATCAGCCCTGTGCCTGCACGGCCCGCTGGCGGGCGCTGTGCAGCATGTGCAGGGTGATCTTGCGCACTTCCGCCTTGCTGACCTCGATATGGGTCTTCAGCAACAGCTGTGCTTCTTCGCAACGGCGCGACAGGATCGCGCCGAGAATGCGTGCGTGCTCTTCGTAGGTGGCTTCCACCCGCGGCGTCTTGGTGAAGTCGAGGCGGCGGATGATGCGGATCTTCTCGCTGACTTCGCCGTGCAGGCGGGCCATCTCGCGGTTGCCGGTGGCTTCCACCAACTGGCAGTGGAAGCGTTCGTCCAGCCGCGAAACCTCGCGGCCGTCGTCCAGGCGCTGCTCGGGCTGCACCATCCAGATGCGCTGCAGCTCCTCCAGCGGTTCGGGGGTCTCGCCGGCGCTGCGATCACAAAGGCGCTTGACCGCCGCCAGTTCGAGGACGATGCGCACGTCGTAAAGCTCCTCGAAATGGTGGAAGTCGAATGGCTTGACCTGCCAGCCGCTGCGGAAATACACCTCCAGGTACCCCTCGCGCTCCAGGCGATACAGCGCCTGGCGCACCGGCGTGCGGCTGGCGGCCATGCGCTCGGCCACTTCGCCCTCGCTGAAACGGTCGCCCGGCAGCAGACGAAACTCGAAGATGTCGTCCTTGAGCTGTTGGTAGATGCGCTCGGCGAGGTTCTCCGGGCGCTCCTTGCCACGCTTGATCGGGTCGACCAGCTGCATGTCAGGCCGCCTCGTTCGGGTCGAGGATCAGCAGCACATCGCCCGGGGTGACCGCCTTGCCCGGCTGGCAGCGCACCGCCTTGACCGTACCCGCCAGCGGTGCGAGCACGGCCAGCTCCATCTTCATCGCCTCGACCACCAGCAACGGCATGCCGGCCTCGACGTACTGGCCGGGCTCGACCAGCACCTTCCACACGCTGCCGCACATGTCGGCACTGACCACCTGGCCGTCAACGGCTTCATCGTCCTCGGTGCTGGCGGCTGGCGCGGTGTGGCTGTCGGCATCATCGTCGCGCCACAGTTGCACTTCGGAATCGAAGGCCTGTTTCTGGCGCTGCTGGAAGTCGTTGATGCTGCTGGCATTATCCGCCAGAAAGGTCTGGTATTCGGCGAAGTCGAAGGTGCTCTGCTCGATGCGGATCTGCGCACGGCCTTCGCGGAAGGCATCGCGGAACTCGTCCAGTTCGGCCTCGCTGACCGGGTAGAACTTCACCTGGTCGAAGAAGTGCAGCAGCCAGGGCTGACCGTTGGCGAACTGGGCGTTCTTCACGAACTTGTTCCAGATCGGCAGGGTGCGGCCGACCAACTGATAGCCGCCGGGCGAATCCATGCCGTAGATGCACATGTACATGCCGCCGATGCCCACGGTGCCTTCTGCAGTGTAGGTACGTGCCGGGTTGTACTTGGAGCTGAGCAGGCGGTGGCGCGGGTCGAGCGGCACGGCGCAGGGCGCATCGAGGTAGACGTCGCCGAGGCCGAGGATCAGGTAGCTGGCCGCGAAGAGGATGTCGCGTACTTCCTCGCGGCTGGCCAGGCCATTGGTGCGCTGAATGAAATCGACGTTGTTCGGCAGCCAGGGCGCCTGGCTGCGCACGGTCTCGCTGTAACGGGTGACGGCAGCGAGCGTGGCACTGTCTTCGAAGGCCATGGGCAGGTGGACGATACGGGTCGGCACCTTGAGCGTGCTGACGTCGCCCAGCTCGCGCTCAAGACGCAGCAGATGATCGAGCAGCGCCTGCTGGTGCAGTACGCGGCTGTCGTAACGCAACTGCAGCGAGCGGACACCCGGCGCCAGTTCTTCCAGGCCGGCGAGTGGTGTCGCCTTGAGCGCTTCCATCAGCAGATGCACGCGCAGGCGCAGCGCCAGGTCGAGCACGTTGTCGCCGTACTCCAGCAGGATGTAGGCATCGCCGGCCTGCCGGTAGACCGCGCGCGGGCGGCTACCATCGGCCGGCAGCTCCGCCAGTACGCTGGCCGACACGGTGTCGCCCGGCTGCAGACTGGGCACCGGCAGCTGTACGGCGCTGACCGCGCTCAGCCGTTCGAGGCTGCCCAGTTGCGCCTGTTCCAGCGCCTGAGCCTGCTCGAAGCTGATCGGGTGAAAGCGCAAGGTGTCGCCCGGCTTGACCTGGCCGACCTTCCACAACTCGGCCTTGGCGATGGTCACCGGGCAGACGAAGCCGCCCAGGCTCGGACCGTCCTTGGTGAGGATCACCGGGAAGTCGCCGGTGAAGTTGATGGCGCCGATGGCGTATTCGCAATCATGCACGTTGGACGGATGCAGGCCGGCTTCGCCGCCGTCGGCGCGTGTCCAGCTCGGCTTCGGCCCGCTCAGGCGCACGCCCAGGCGGTTGGAGTTGTAGTGCACCTGCCAGTCGGCGGCGAAGAACTGCTCGATCGCATCAAAGGTGAAGAAATCCGGCGCACCGTGAGGACCATAGAGCACACCGATGTTCCAGGTCGTGCCGTACTCGGGAACCAGGCCGGCATCCAGCGCCTGGGGCTCGCTGACCGGCGCTGGCGTGGTGCAGGCGGGCAGATCCTGGGAGATGGCGAGCATGTCTGCGGTGCGCAGGGTACGCCCGGCGTGGCCGCCGAATTGGCCGAGTGCGAAGGTCGAGCGGCTGCCTAGGTACACGGGCACATCGAAGCCGCCACGCACCGCCAGATAGGTGCGGCAGCCGCTGGTTGCGCGGCCGAGTTTGAGCACCTGGCCGGCCTTGATGGCGATTGGCGCCCAGTAGGGCACGCTTTCACCGTCCAGCTCGGCAGGGCAGTCAGCACCGGCAAGGGCGACCAGCGCATCACTGTGGAAGCGCAGGCTCGGGCCCTGCAGGGTGAATTCCAGCCCGGCGGCGCTCTCGTGGTTACCGACGATGCGGTTGGCCAGACGGAACGCGTAATCGTCCATCGGCCCGGACGGCGGCACGCCGATGTCCCAGTAACCGAGGCGGCCGGGGAAATCCTGCACGCTGCTGTAGGTACCGGGCTCCAGTACTTCGACCACCTGGGCCGCATAGCTGAAGGTGTCGAGCAGGCGTGTCCAGATCTGCGCGTCGTGGAAGCGCGGCTCGGCGACCACCTGGCGCAGGTAATCGAGGTTGCTGGCGATACCGTGCAGACGGGTTTCGCCCAACGCTTTCTGCAGCTTGACGATGGCCTCGTCGCGAGTGGCGGCGTGGACGATCAGCTTGGCGATCATCGGGTCGTAGAAGGCCGACACGATGCTGCCGGTACTGACCCAGCCGTCGACACGTACATCGTCCGGGAAGTGCACGTCGGTCAGCACGCCCGGGCTGGGTTGGAAGTTCTTCAGCGGGTCTTCGGCATAGATGCGCACTTCGATGGCGGCGCCCTGCGGGGCGCGGCTCAGGGCGACCCAGTCCAGCTCGTCGCCTGCGGCCACGCGCAGCATGCATTCGATCAGATCCAGGCCGGTGACCATCTCGGTCACCGGGTGCTCGACCTGCAGGCGGGTGTTCACTTCGAGAAAGTAGAAGTCGTCGCGGGCGGCGTCGTAGATGAACTCCACGGTGCCGGCGCTGCGGTAGCTCACCGACTCGCCCAGCTCGACGGCGGCGGCATGCAGGCGTTCGCGGGTCGCCTGTGGCAGGTTCGGTGCCGGGGTCTCCTCGACCACCTTCTGGTTGCGCCGCTGCAGCGAGCAGTCGCGTTCTCCCAGGGCGGCCACGCGGCCTTTGCCATCGCCGAATATCTGCACTTCGACGTGGCGCGCCTGATCGACGAAGCGTTCGAGGAACACGCCCGCATCGCTGAAGAACTGCTCGCCCATGCGCTTGACGCCGTCATAGGCGCTGGCCAGGGCTACGGCGTCGGCGCAGCGGGTCAGGCCGATACCGCCACCGCCCGCGGTGGTCTTGAGCATCACCGGGTAACCGATGCCTTCGGCCGCGGCCAGGGCTTCGTCGAGATCCTGCAGCAGGCCGGTACCGGGCGCCATCGGCACCTGCGCTTCGCCGGCCAGCTCGCGAGCCCGGTGCTTGAGGCCGAACTCGCGGATCTGCGTGGGCGTCGGACCGACGAAGGCGATCCCGGCGCTTTCGCAGGCCTCGGCGAATTCGGCGCTTTCCGAGAGGAAGCCATAACCGGGATAGATCGCCTGAGCGCCGGTTTCCCTGGCCGCCGCGAGAATCTTGTCGATACGCAGGTAGCTGTCGGCGGCCTTGTCACCGCCCAGGGCCACGGCCACATCGGCATCACTTACATGTTGGGCATTGCGGTCGGCGTCGGAATACACCGCCACGCTCTTCACGCCTAGGCGCTTGAGGGTGCGGATGGCGCGGACGGCGATCTCCCCGCGGTTGGCGATCAGGACTGTTTCAAACATGGTGGTTCTCCGTGGCGAGATCGCCGTGACGGGCTACGCCCGCCCGGCACTTTGACTTCGTCGCTGCGCCGCTGCGCGGCTGGTCACCGCGATTGGCGATCAGTACGGTCTGGAACATGTTCGTTGCCTCGTCGTAGGGTGGAAAACCGCGAAGCGTTTTCCACCGGCGTGTTCATTGGCGGCAGGAAAAAGGCTTCAGGCCTTGGTGCTGGCGATAAAGGCGCGCCAGCCACCGAAAGAGGTGATGTCACGGGCATCACTCAGCGCCCAGGGCTCGCAGATGAAGCCCTTCACGCTGCGCCCGTCGGCCAGGGTCAGGTTGCCGATACCCAGAGGCGCGGGGATCTCGGCGACGAACTCGCCGAAACGCGCCAGGGGGATGTCCCACAGCTCGACGATGATCGAGGTGCCGTCCGCACTGCGCGCCAGCCCCGGTTTGGGCGGCACGGTGCCGGCCAGGGCGTAGAGGCGATAGTCCGGAGAGGTCAGGGTCTGCTCGACCAGCACCGCGTTGCGGGTGGTCAGCTGGAAGTTCAGCGGCATACCGGTCAGGTGCGCGCCCACTACCGCTACCCGCACGCTGCCGGCAGGTACCGTTTTTGAAGGCGTCTGCGTCGGCAGGGCACGGCCGGTGGCGCCGAGCGGCAGCTCCAGGCTGGCTTGCCAGCGTTTGCCGAAGGCCGCCAGAGCCAGGTCATGCCAGGCTGGCGCGAGCAGGGTGATGCCGGCGGGCAGGCCGTCGTCGCGCAGGCCAGCCGGTACGGCCAGGGCGCAGAGATCGGCGAGATTGGTGAAGTTGGTGTAGATGCCGAACTGGCTGTTGAACAGCACCGGCTCCTGGCGCATCTCGGCGAGGCTGCGGATGGTTGGCGAGGTGGGCACCACCAGCGCATCGAAGCCCGCCAGGGCATCGTTGATCCTGCGGCTCAGTTCAGCGCGCAGGTACTCGGCCTTGTAGGCGTCGCAGGCGCTGTACCTGTGGCCGTTGTCGACGATGCCACGCACCACCGGGTCGAGATGCTCCGGCGCCACGCCCTCCACCGCGACGGTGCGCTCGGCGACCCAGGGGCCGTAATACAGCTGCTCGGCCAGTTCACGGAACGGGCTGAAATCGATGGGCTGCAGGGTGACGCCCAGGGCACGCAGTTTTTCCAGCGCCTGCTCGAATACCGCCTGGGTCTGCGTATCGCCGAAAAACTCCAGGCTGTCCGGCACGGCGAAAGTCGGTGCGGACTTCATGCCGACGGGAGCGCTGTTGGGGTTGATGCGTGAGTAGGCGTCCTTTGTGTCGTACCCGCCAGCGAGACGGGCGACGGTTTCGGCGTCGCTGACCGTGAGGGCGAACACCGAGATGCAATCGACCGTACGGCACGCCGGCACCAGGCCGGTGTTCGGTAACCAGCCCTTGGTCGGCTTGAGCCCGACGATGTTGTTGAAGCCCGCCGGTACCCGACCCGAGCCGGCCGTGTCGGTACCCAGAGAGAACGGCACCAGGCCGCGCGCGACCACGCTGGCCGAGCCGGAGCTGGAGCCGCCGCTGACGTAATCGGGGTTGAAGCTGTTGCTGACGGCGCCATGGGGCGAGCGGGTACCGACCAGGCCGGTGGCGAACTGATCGAGATTGGTCTTGCCGATCAGGATGGCACCAGCGGCCCGCAGACGCGCGACCACAGTGGCATCGGCCTCGGCGCTGTAGGCGAACTGCGGGCAGGCGGCGGTGGTCGGCCAGCCCGCGGCGTCGATATTGTCCTTGATGGCGAATGGCACGCCGTACAGCGGCAGCTTGTCCCGTTGGCCTTCGGCCTGATCGAGCAGGGCCTGCAGGTGGTTCAACTGGGCGTCGAGTTGTACAGCGCTGGCCAGGCTGATCCAGGCGTTGTCGTCGTGGCTCAGTTGCGCGAGCAGGCTATGCAACAGATCTGCTGGCTGCGTGGCGTCACGGTAAGCCTGTTGCCAGTCGGCGAGGGTGAAGGCGATGGGGGCGTTGGACATGCTCTGAGATTCCATCTTGTATCCAAGTTGGAATTGCTAGAGCAAGAGCGGTGCCAGTTTTTAAGTAATTGATTTTTATGTATTTAATTTATTTTTGAAGGATTTTTGAGCGGTTCTTGCACCGTGTCGGGGCCGAGGTGAAGCCTTTTGGTGCGGAGGCGTGAGATGGGATAAGGGGCAGGAATAAGGCGGAAGCGGCCGGTCGGTGGCCCGCGTTGAACCATGGATCACGGCCTTCGGCCCCGGATTACGCCTGCGGCTAATCCAGGCTACATTCGTGCCATGGATCCCGTAGGTTGGATCGGGGCGCGTAGCCTAGCGAAGCGTAATCCGACATTTGGCCGGCACATCCAATACAGTTTTTGAGCGGCCGCTATCGCCTTTGAGCAGCTGCTCTTGCTACCTACAGCCCGTTCAACAGCGCTCGATAATCCCGCACTGCCTCGAATTCTTCGGTGTCCTTCACGCCTTTGCGGCTATCCGGCTCATGCACCGCCAGCAAGTGTTTCACGCCGAACCGCTGGGCGCTGCGCAGGATCGGCACGTTATCGTCGATGAACAGGCTGCGCGCCGGGTCGAAGGGCAGATCCTGCTGCAGGGCGAACCAGAACTGCGCGTCTTCCTTGGGGAAACCGTAGTCGTGGGAGCTGATCAGGCGGTCGAAGTAGGGCGCCAGTTCGATGCGCTCCATTTTCAGCGACAGCGAGTCGCGGTGGGCGTTGGTGATCATCACCACCTGCTTGCCGGCCTTACGGATGGCGGCGAGGAAGGTGTCGGCGTCCGGGCGCAGGGCGATCAGGTCGGCGACCTCGCGCTTGAGGTCACGGATCGACAGGTTCAGCTCACGGCTCCAGAAGTCCGTGCAATACCAGTTCAGCTGGCCGGCATGCTTGATGAACAACGGCTGCAGTTCCGCATCGGCCAGGGCGCGACTGACGCCATGGTGTTCGGCATAGCGCTGCGGCAGGTGTTCGAGCCAGAAGTGGTTGTCGAAATGCAGGTCGAGCAGGGTGCCGTCCATGTCCAGCAGTACGGTATCGATCTCGGGCCAGGGCAGGTTCATGGCTGGGCAGCTTCCTGAGCAGGGGAGGTTGAGTCTTGCAGCGTATGCTGGTCGTCAAATGCGCACTTTAGGGCGCAGACAGCTAGGGTCTGTTGACGTTTCAGCGCAAGCCGCGTTGCCGCGAGAAATCTCGCCAGGCTAGGCGGAGGACGCAGGGAATGGTTGTTCCCTTGCCAAGTCCTCCAACGACGCATGGCGAGATTTCCCGCGCAACCCGAAGGGCCGGGCCCGTTTTGCCGCGATGCTGCGTTTCTCGCTGACTCATTTAGCCAGCTAAACTTCGCAGCTCGTGCCTTGCCTCGCGGCAAAACGGGCTCCGGCGCGGCCGTGCGTGAAACGTCAACAGACCCTAGGCAGCCGCGGTATGATAACCGTTCCGGTCAGCCCAGCAGCAGGACTTGCCCCATGCGTCAGAAGCCCACCGTCATCGCCCGAGAGATCGTCGCCAGTAGCCGCCTGTTCCGCGTCGAGGAGCTCCAGCTGCGCTTCGCCAATGGCGCCGAGCGCACCTACGAGCGTCTGGTGGGGCGCGGCACCGGGTATGGCGCGGTGATGATCGTGGCGCTGGCCGACGAGGAGCACGTGCTGCTGGTCGAGGAGTATTGCGGTGGCACCGGCGAATACGAATTGTCCCTGCCCAAGGGGCTGATCGAGCCGGACGAGGATGTGCTCGCAGCGGCCAACCGAGAACTGCAGGAAGAGGCCGGTTTCGGCGCTCGCAAGCTTGAGCACCTGACTGAGCTGAGCCTGTCGCCTGGCTACATGAGCCAGAAGATCCAGGTGGTACTGGCCCGCGATCTGTATCCGCAGAGCCTGCCTGGCGACGAGCCGGAGCCGCTGCGGGTCGACAAGATCAGTCTTCGCGAGCTGTCCAGCCTGATTCAGCACCCGCAGTTCAGCGAGGGGCGCGCCCTGGCCGCGCTGTATCTGGTGCGCGACCTGCTGGAGCAACGTGGGGAGCTGAGCCGATGAGCCACCCGTTACTGCCAGCCGTGCTGGCGCTGGTGCAGCAGGCGGGCACGGCGATCCTGCCCTACTGGCGCACGGGCGTGCGGGTTATCGAGAAGGCCGATGCTTCGCCAGTGACTGCTGCCGACCTGGCCGCGCATCATGTGCTGAATGAAGGCCTGCAGGCACTCGATGCGAACATTCCGGTGCTGTCCGAGGAAGCGGCGGACATTTCTCTGGCGGAGCGCGCCGGCTGGACACGCTGGTGGCTGGTCGACCCGCTCGACGGCACCAAGGAGTTCATCGCCGACAGCGAAGAGTTCACGGTCAACGTGGCGTTGATCGAGCGTGGTCAGGTGGTCTTCGGCGTGGTCGGCATTCCCGCGACCGGGGCCTGCTACTACGGCGGCGCCGGGCTGGGGGCCCAGCGTGTCGACGCGAATGGCGAATCCCAGTCGATTTTCGTGCGTGAAACGCCGGCCTGCGGCCTGACCGTGGTCGCCAGCCGCCGCCATGGCAGCGTCGAGCAGGAGCAACTGCTTACGGCTCTGGCTGCACGTTTCGGTGAGCTGGAGCGGATCAGCGTTGGCAGTTCGCTGAAGTTTTGCCAGCTAGCCGAAGGCAGTGCAGATTGCTATCCACGCCTGGCACCGACCTCGCAGTGGGACACTGCCGCTGCCCAGGGTGTACTCGAGGGCGCTGGTGGTGTGGTGCTGACCTTGCAAGGCGAGCCGCTGCGCTATGACGCCCGCGAATCGCTGCTCAATCCCTTCTTTCTGGCGCTGCCAGCCGATGCCGAATGGCGCGAGCTGCTGGTCGAGCAGGCGAAGCGCTTGCTCTAAACGCTTCGCCTCCGGACGTTGCTGTCAGTCGAGCATGTCGCGGTAGCGGTCATCCTGCTTGAACACCAGCGGCTGGGCGAAGCCCGGTACCTTGATCTGCTCGCTGTCGATATCGATCTGCGTGTCGTCGATCAGGTCGTTGCCGAAGTTGTAGATGATATCCAGCTGACCTTTCAGGGCCTGCTCGTCATAGGCACGTGCAGTGGCGCGGGTCTGTTCACGGCGCTGCTGGTAGGCGCTGAACGCGGCCTCGCCATGGCGCTTGCGCAGCATGCGTTCGACCACGTGGGGAGCGAGGATCACGCCGCTGGCGTTGTTGCCGCCGAAGCCCTTGGAGTTGATGAAGCACACATCCATGCGCTGATCCGGACGATCGACTTTGCTGATGCTCAGGTGCTGCTGGTGTACGTCCGGCGCCACCGCATCGATGGTCTTGATGCCGGGAATGATGCCGTACTTGAAGGTGCCCAGGGCCGAAATCACCTGGTCGCCGCTGGCGGTGGCCAGGGAATGACCGACATAGGCCTTGACCGCGGCCACCGGCCAGCTGTCTATGGCGAAGGCGCTAGCCACGCGATTGAGCAGCTCGGACTCGGTCACCCGGTTGGCCGGGGTGCTGGAGCCGTGGGCATGCACGAAGCTGCGCTGGCGCACGGCGTCGATGCCGAGTAGTTGCGCGGCGCTGGCCACGGCTTTGGCGACGGTCAGGTAGTTGCCTGGGCCAGGCGCGGAAATGGATTTCTTGAAGCCGTCGGCGTTGATGAACACGTCGGTGGCGGCGCCGTGGATGTCGGCACCCAGTTGCAGGGCCAGTTCATCGTCCATCAGCACCACGAACTGGCAGGCTTCCGACAGGGTGAAGCCGCAGTTGTCGCCGAATGGGCGGCTGGCGCGACGGAAATCCACTTCAGCCTGGGCCGGCTCGGTCTTGCCTTCGATCAGGCGCAGACCGTCTTCGGTGGCCAGTGCGCCCATGGCGCCATAGCCCTCGATGCATTCGGCATTGATCGGCGCCTCGCTGTTGCCAACGATCACCACCCGCGCGTTGCCGGCATTGATCTGTTCGATGCCTTTCTGCAGGTTGTAGAGGAAAGTGGCGCAGGCGCCGGTGACGCTGCCGGTGGTGCCAACGCTGCCCAGTACGTAGGCGTTGATGAAGTCCGCCGGCATGGTGTTCAGGCCCAGGGCCAACTGCTTGGAGCTGACGCGGTGGCCCTTGAGGCGTGACTGCATCAGGCCGCCAAAACCGTTCTCGTCGAGCTGGCTCATGATGCTGCCGGCGAATACCGCGATTTCGTCCGGCGCTACCTGATCAACGATGGTCTGCCACGGCACGCCGGTGGCGCGCAGGGCATCGGTGACACCGACCACGGCCATCTGCAGGCCGCGCGGATGGAAGCGCGAGTTATACAGCTCTCCGGGCTCGAAGCCGGTCGGCAGCTGGCCGGCGGATTTCACCGGCAGGGCACGGTAGCTGTCGACCTTGAATTCGCAGCTGTCATGCAGGGTGACGCGCACTTCGTTGCCATCCAGTTCCTCGACGAACCAGTTGGCCGGCAGCGGCTCCGGCAGCTGCTTGCGGTTGCTGACGAACGTCAGGCTGCCGCCTTCGCCATTCAGGGCGATGCTCTTGTGCCAGTGTGCAGCGTCGGGGTCGAGGTGCTGTTTCTCGATGCGGCGTACCAGGGTTGAAGCGAGTACCTTCTCGCCGTAGCGATGCTCGATGTCGGCGGCAGACAACGGCTCGCCATCGTGGCTCTGATAGGCGCCGTCGACCACGCGCACCAGCTTGGTCATCACGGCCAGGCCGATGAGGGTTTCGCGGCGTGCCTGGTCGTCCAGCGATTCGATCACCGTGCGGCGGAAACCGTGATGGAAGGAGCTGCGGCCAGCGGCATTGTAGCCACCGAAACCGACGATCACAGGCAAACGAGACTTCACGCGGACACTCCTTCAACTAATTAGATCGACACGCGCCATTATCGAGCGGGTGCCGGGTCAGCGGATCGAGGCGAGGCGCGCAATTCTGACGAAGAAAGGCGCCATGACGGCTATTCGGATGCCTATGTTGACGCGATCCATGACCCACAAGTCACGACTTGATACAAGGTTACCCGTTATCGACGATCGCGGCACGACCCGGATGGCTATCGCCAGTGACCCTATGGGTAGAAATGAAGAAGCCCGGCACTGAGGCCGGGCTTCTTCGTTTACGCAACGAACGTCAGATCACATGCCCAGCCAGTTCGGCAGGCCCAGCGAAATGAACGGCACGTAGGTCACCAGGATCAGGAACGCCAGCATCACCAGCAGCCATGGCGACACCGCGCGCACCACGCGGGTCAGCGGCATGCCGGTGACCGCCGAGGTGACGAACAGGTTGAGCCCGGTCGGCGGCGTGATCAGGCCGATCTCCATGTTCACCACCATGATGATGCCCAAGTGGATCGGGTCGATGCCCAACTGCATGGCGATCGGGAACAGGATCGGCGCGAGGATCAGGATGATCGCCGACGGCTCCATGAAGGTACCGGCGACCAGCAGCACGATGTTCACCACGATCAGGAACTCGATCGGGCTGAAGCCCTGCTCCACCACCCAGGCGGTGATCGACTGCGGGATCTGCTCGGTGGTCAGCACGTGGGCGAAGAGCATGGCGTTGGCGATGATGAACATCAGCACCACGCTCAGCTTGCCGGCCTCGATGAACACCTTCGGGCATTCGCGAACGGTCATGTCCTTGTAGATGAAGATCGCCACGAAGGCCGCGTACACCGCGGCTACTGCAGCGGCTTCGGTCGGCGTGAACATGCCCGAGTAGATGCCGCCGAGGATGATCACGATCAGCGCCAGGCCCCAGCCAGCCTTGCGCCCGGCCACCATGATCTCGGCGAAGGAGGCACGCGGCAGCGACGGCATGTTCTTCACGCGGGCGATGATGTAGATGGTGACCATCAGGAACACGCCCAGCAGCAGGCCCGGCACCACACCGGCCATGAACAGCTTGCCTACGGACGTTTCAGTTGCCGTTGCGTACACCACCATGACGATCGACGGTGGAATCAGGATGCCCAGGGTACCGGCGTTACAGACGATGCCGGCAGCGAACTCCTTCTTGTAACCCGAGCGCACCATGCCGGCGATGACGATCGAACCGACCGCCGCCACCGTGGCCGGCGACGAGCCGCTCAGGGCGGCGAACAGCATGCACGCCAGGATCGCGGCAATGGCCAGGCCACCCTTGATGTGACCGACGCAGGCGTTGGCGAAATCGATCAGCCGGCGGGCCACGCCGCCACTGGTCATGAAGGCGCCGGAGAGCAGGAAGAACGGAATCGCCAGCAGCGTGTAGTGCTCGCTGGTCTCGAACAGCTTGATCGCCAGCGAACGCACCGAGTCGTTGCTGAAGAGCAGGATGGTCATGGCCCCGGACAAACCCAGGGAAATCGCCACCGGAATGCCGATGAACATCAGCGCGAACAGGGCGACGAACAGAAATGCGATGGTCATCGTTTAGCCTCCGTTTCTTCGGCAAGTTTGATGGCGTCTTCGACTTCGCCGTGGCCACCAAAACCCAGTTGCTTGTTCTGAATCACACGCACCAGCACCTGGGCGAAACGCAGGAACATCAGGGTGAAACCGATCGGCACGATGATCACGATGTGCCACTGCTGGACGCCGAAACGATCCAGATCCTCGGCGCCGATACCGGCGCGCATCAGGGTGGCGACCCATTGCTCGCTGGAGTAGGCCATCAGCACGCAGTAGGCCAGGCAGATGACCAGCGCGAGGATCGCCACGGCCTTTTGCAGGGAGGGCTTGAACAGGCGCACCAGCAGATCGACGCCGATGTGCGCGCCGATACGTACGCCCCAGGCCAGGCCGACGAAGATCAGCCAGCCGAACATGGCCTTGGTCAGGGCCACGCTCCAGGTCATTTCCTGGGCGACATAGAGGATGCCGTCGCCGATGCTGAACATGGCATCGTTGGCGAAGGGCAGCGCATCGCCCAGGGAATAGAAAATTCCGTAGAGATTGTTGAATATCACGTACGAGAAGGTGACCAGGGTCATGCCTGCAAGCAGGAATGCCACCATTACTTCCTCGAGCTGGTTCCAGACACGAGCGACAGCGTGCATGGGATTATCTCCGTCAATAGAGCGGTCGCGAAGCGACGTAAGGGACAGCGACACCCAGGGCTCGGCAGCGAAGCTGCAGCCATGCGATGAATGTCGTTATCGGTAAAGCGGGCGGCGACTCCGCTCTGGAGTCGCCGCCAGATAGGCGCGGCCGGATGATCAGGCCGTTGGCCCGGCCTTAGTTGGCCTGGTTGGAGTTCTCTGCAGCCTTGATCAGATCAGCACCGATCTCGCCTTCGAACTTCTTC
The DNA here is from genome assembly GCF_004327275.1 of Phytopseudomonas daroniae. Taxonomy (NCBI): domain Bacteria; kingdom Pseudomonadati; phylum Pseudomonadota; class Gammaproteobacteria; order Pseudomonadales; family Pseudomonadaceae; genus Phytopseudomonas; species Phytopseudomonas daroniae. The sequence goes on along the minus strand of NZ_QJUJ01000001.1, from coordinate 921,807 downwards.
CACACCGGACGCATGGCTTCGCGCCACAGTTCACGCTGCTCGGGAGTCAGGGTGACGATTTCGGTGGTGCCGGCATCGATGATGCGCTGCTTGTCTTTCTGGTTCAGGGCTTCAGCCTGCTTGTTCACCTCGACGGTGACCTCGGCGAGGATCTCGGTCAGTTCGGTGCGGATATCTTCCGGCAGACCTTCCCAGAACTTGGTGTTGGTGATCACCATGTAGTCCAGCACGCCGTGGTCGGACTCGGTGATGAACTTCTGCACTTCGTGCATCTTCTGGCTGTAGATGTTCGAGTAGGGGTTTTCGGCACCGTTGACCACACCGGTCTGCAGGCCTTGATACACCTCGGCGAAGCTCATTTTGCGCGGCGCGGCGCGCAGGGCTTTGAACTGCTCATCGAGCACGGCGGAGGCCTGTACGCGGAATTTCAGGCCACGGGCGTCTTTCGGCTCAACCAGTTTCTTGTTGGCCGACAGCTGCTTCATGCCGTTGTGCCAGTAACCCAGGCCGGTGATGCCTTTGCTTTCCATGCTGGTGAGCAGGGACTTGCCTTCCGGGCTCTGCTGGAAGCGATCCACAGCGCTGATGTCGTTGAACAGGAACGGCAGATCGTAGATCTGGATCTGCTTGGTGTAATGCTCGAACTTGGCCAGGGACGGGGCGATGATCTGTACGTCGCCGAGCAGCAGCGCTTCCATTTCCTTGCCGTCGCCGAACAGCGAGGAGTTCGGGTAGACCTGCACGGTCACTTTGCCGTCCATACGCTCGTCGACGAGCTTCTTGAACAGCAGTGCGCCTTGACCTTTCGGAGTGTGCTCGGCAACCACGTGGGAGAACTTGATGGAGATCGGGTCGGCAGCCTGGGCCAGGCCGGCGATGCTCAGCGACAGAGCGCAGACCAGCGCTTTGGCAGTGAAATTGAACATGGGGATGCTTCCTCTTGTTTGTTGCCTATCTTGTTGTTGGACGGCGCACCCCTTTGGTGGGGCGCTGAAACGAGCGAACAAGAGCGAGTCGAGGATTGCCGCAGAAACGGCAGGATCGGTTGGCCGCGATTTAGACCTGGACTTGTACTTGTTTTTCGCTGATGGGGACTAGAGCAAGCACTGTGCCAGCCTGCGACGAAAACGCGCAGGGCAGTTTTGCGTCAAGCGCAAAGCCTTATCAGGTATGGCTTGCTGGATTTCCCGACAGGCGCCGGCAACCCTTGCGGCTGCCGGCTTTTACAAGAGGTCTGCAGGGTAGATGAAATAGTCGGCAATAATCCGCTCATTTATTCGATGTCATCTGGCGAAATACCGCCAGCGTCGGCAAAGTTCAATCCATGCTTGCGTAATTTGTCGTGCAAGGTCTTGCGCGGCACGCCCAAAGCTTCGGCCAGACTGCGCAACGAGCCGTGAGAGCGGGTCAGTTCGGCGGCGATCAATGCGCGTTCGAAGGCCTCGACCTGCTCGCTGAGGCTGCCGGCCAGCGGCGCGCTGTGCAACTGGCTGTCGAGCGACAGCTCCAGGCCGAGATCCAGCCCCAGGGCGAAGCGCTCGCCGGCGTTCTGCAGTTCCCGCACGTTGCCCGGCCAGGGATGGCGCAACAGCATGGCCCGCTGGCCGGGCTGCAGCTCGCGCTGGGTCAGGCCGTGGCGGGTGCTGGCGTTATTGGCGAAGTGCTGGAACAGCACCAGGATGTCTTCACCGCGCTCGCGCAGCGGTGGAATGCGTAGCGGAGCGACGTTCAGACGGTAGTAAAGGTCGGCACGGAAGCGGCCCTGGTCGGCAGCGGTGCGCAGGTCTTCCTTGGTCGCGGCGATCACGCGGATATCCAGAGGGATCAGTTGGTTGCCGCCGAGGCGTTCGACCATCCGCTCCTGCAGCAGACGCAGCAACTTGACCTGCACCTCCAGGCTCATGCTCTCGATCTCGTCGAGAAACAGCGTGCCGCCATTGGCGAATTCGAATTTGCCGATACGGCGCTTCTGCGCACCGGTGAAGGCACCGGGCTCGTGCCCGAACAGCTCGCTTTCGACCACGGATTCGGCCAGGGCACCAGCGTTGATCGCCACGAAAGGACCGTCGCGGCGGCCTGACAGGTCGTGCAGGGCGCGGGCCACCACTTCCTTGCCGGCGCCTGTCTCGCCGAGTATCAGCACATCGGTGCTGATACTCGCCAGGGAACCGATCTGTTCGCGCAGACGCTGGATGGCAGGCGAGTTGCCAACCAGCCGCCCGGAGAGTTGCTGGCGGTCGGCCAGGGCCAGACGCAGGCTGCGGTTGTCCAGCACCAGGCGGCGCAGGGCCAGGGCACGGCGGACGCTTTCCAGCAGATCCTCGCTGGCGAAGGGTTTCTCCAGGAAGTCGTAGGCGCCAGCGCGCATGGCCTGCACGGCCAGGGGCACGTCGCCATGGCCGGTGATCAGCAGCACTGGCAGCTCCGGATCCTGTTCGTGCAGTTGCTGCAGCAGTTGCAGGCCGTCGACGCCGGGCATGCGGATATCGCTGACCACCACGCCGGGCCAGTCGCGGTCGATGCGCTCGGCCAGGCCTTGGGCATCGACCAGTGTGGTGACCTTGAGACCCGCGAGGTCGAGGGTCTGGCTGAGGGCCTGGCGCAGGTGCGGGTCGTCGTCGATCAGCAGAACCTGGGTACGGGCGTCGATGGTGGTCATACGGCGAAGTCCTCGGGCGGCTGGATGTTCACGCCATTTTCAGCGGTGCGCAGGCGCAGGATCAGATGAGCGCCCCCTTCGGGATGGTTACTGAACAGCAACTCGCCACCCAGGGCGCGCATCAGGGTGTCGCAGATCGCCAGGCCGAGGCCGAGGCCCTGAGCACTGGTCTTGGTGGTGAAGAAGGGCTCACGGGCGTGGGCCAGGGCTGACTCGGAGAAGCCCGGGCCATTGTCGCGCAGGTGCAATTCCAGCAGATTGTCGTGCAGTTCGGTGCTGATCCAGATGCGCCGCGGCTGCGGACGTTCGCCGAGGGCATCGAGGGCGTTGGCCAGCAGGTTGCTGAGCACCTGGCGCAGGCGCGTCTCGCCGGCCTGTACCCAGAGGGTGGCGTCGGGCAGGTCGCGGATCAGCTCCACATCCATGGCGCGACGGCGCTTGGCCAGCAACGCCAGGGCGTCGTCGAGGGCCGGCTGCAGGGCCACGCTTTCCGGGGCATGCCGGTCGCGGCGGGCGAAGGCGCGCAGGTGGGCGATGATCGAGGCCATGCGTTCAGTCAGCTGGCTGATCAGCCTGAGGTTGCCGCGGGCATCTTCAGTGCGCTCGTGGTCGAGCAGCACGCCGGCGTTCTCGGCATAGCTGCGGATGGCCGCCAGCGGCTGATTGAGTTCGTGGCTGATGCTGGCACTCATTGTACCCAGGGCAGTCAGTTTGCCGGCCTGTACCAGTTCGTCCTGAGCCTGAACCAGTTCCTGCTGGGCCTGCTCGCGTTCCAGTACTTCCTGCTTCAGGCGGCTGTTGAGGCGCTCCAGATCCTGGGTACGCTCCTGTACGCGCTGCTCCAACTCCTGGCGGGCGCGGGTGTTGAGGGCGATGCGGTCGAGGTAGTGGCGGCGCCGCTGCATCATCAGGCCGAGCAGCAGAATCAGCACCAGCAGGGTGGCGCCGCCGATGGCCACCACGGTACGTACCGAGCGGTCGAGCATCACCCGTGGGGCGAGGATGCTGACGCTCCAGCCGGTTTCGTCGAGCACCCGACTTTGCGTCAGCCAGACATCGGCATCGAGCTGCAGGGGCGGTGGCGACTGGGTCGGATACGGCTGGATGGCGGCGATGGAGGCGCGCTCGGCCTTGTCCAGCGGGCGACTGGCGTGAAACCGCCAGTCCGGGCGCGAGGTAAGAATCACCACGCCATTGGCATCGGTTACCAGCAGTTGTTCCGGGGTATTGCCCCACAGGCTTTCGGTGTGGTCGAGGTCGACCTTGATCACCATGACGCCGATCTTCCGGGTGCCGTCGTAAACGGCGGAGGCGAAGTAGTAACCGCGCTTGCCGGAGGTGGTGCCGAGGCCGAAGAAGCGTCCCAGACGGCCGGCCAGGGCCTCTTGGAAGTAAGGGCGGAACGCGAAGTTGCCGCGTACGAAGGAGTCCTGCTGATCCCAGTTGGAGGCCGCCAGGGTTTCGCCGGAGGGATTCATCAGGTAGATCACGTCGGCACCGGTCTGCTGACGCACGCGCTTGAGCAGATGATTGGCCGCTGCCTGAGCGCTGGCATCACCTGGCGTCGCCAGCACGGTGCGCAGACCCGGCAGGTCGCCGAGAATCGGCGGCAGCACTTCGTAGCGCCGCAGGGTACCCAGCAGGTTGGCCACGTACAGGTCGAGGGTCTGACGATTCTGCTCGGTCAGTTCGGCACGGTAGTAACGCTCGGCGAGGTGTTGCAACGGCCATAGCAGCGGCGCCAGCAGTAGCGCCAGCAGGGCCAGACTGCGCCAGCGTGGGCGTTTGGGCATGGTGGTGGGAATCGTGTTCATGAAATGGACGCCAGAGAGACCTGCGCATTATGACGGCAAAAGTCTGAGGCCGATAAGCCCAACCCGGATTACGCCTGCGGCTAATCCAGGCTACGGTTGGCGTTGTGCCGTGATCCGGGCGTAGGGCGGATCGGGGCGCGTAGTCTGGCGAAGCGTAATCCGCCGTTGCATTTTGCTAGCGTGGGTTGTTCAGGCACTGTTCCAGGCCATCCTGCCAATCCGGCAGACGTACGCCCCAGTCACGCTCCAGGCGGGTTCCGTCGAGACGCGAGTTGAGTGGGCGCTGTGCCGGCGTCGGGTAGTCCGTGGTGGCAATGGGCGTCAGTTGCGCGACGGATTTACCTTGCGCCTGCAACTGCACGGCGATGGCCTCGGCGAAGCCGAACCAGGAGGTTTCACCACGCGCGGTGAAGTGATAGAGGCCCCAGGCCGCGACCTGCTCCGTCTGCCAGCGCTGGATCAGCTGCTGGGTGGCGGCGGCGATGCTGCCGGCCCAGGTCGGTGCGCCGATCTGGTCGGCGACCACGCTGAGCTGCTCGCGCTCCTGCAGCAGGCGCTGCATGGTCAGCAGGAAGTTGCGTCCGTGCAGCGAATACACCCAACTGGTGCGCAGGACCAGATGCTTGCCGCCAACCGCGGCGATGGCCTGCTCGCCGGCCAGCTTGCTACGGCCATAGACGCTCAGCGGATTGGGAGCGTCATCCTCGTTGTAGGCCGCGGATTTGCTGCCATCGAACACGTAATCGGTGGAGTAGTGGATCAGCGGCGCGTCGAGGTCGGCAGCTTCTTCGGCGAGCACGCCGGGCGCGATTGCATTGATGGCGAAAGCGGCATCCGGCTCGCTTTGCGCTGCATCGACCGCGGTGTGCGCGGCAGCGTTGACAATCAGCTGTGGGCGTACCTGACGTACGCACTCGCGAATGCGCTGCGGGTTGCCTAGGTCAAGCTGTTCGCGGCCCAGAACTGTGAGTTCGTCCTGCTTGCCGAGCAGCAGTTGCAGTTCACGGCTGACTTGGCCGTGCTGGCCGAGCAGAAGGATTTTCATGGGAACAGCTCGGCCTCGTCGAAGCCCCGGCCCTGCTGATCCTTGGCCGACAATTGCGGTTGTTCCTGCAGCGGCCAGTCGATGGCCAGCTTGGCGTCATCCCAGCGAATGCAGCGCTCATGGGCGGGCGCGTAGTAGTCGGTGGTCTTGTAGAGGAACTCGGCGTATTCACTGAGCACCAGAAAACCATGGGCGAAGCCTTCCGGCACCCACATCTGCCGCTTGTTGTCGGCAGAGAGGTGCGCGCCGACCCACTGGCCGAACGTCGGTGACTGACGACGCAGATCCACGGCGACGTCATACACCTCGCCAGCCGTGACCCGCACCAGCTTGCCCTGGGCCTGTTGCACCTGATAGTGCAGGCCGCGCAACACTCCGCGCTGCGAGCGCGAATGGTTGTCCTGAACGAACTGGCGTTGCAGGCCGGTCGCGTCAGTGAAGGCCTGGGCATTGAAACTTTCGAAGAAGAAGCCGCGCTCATCGCCGAACACCTTGGGTTCGAGAATGAGTACATCGGGGATAGTGGTTTGGATGACTTGCATCAATTGTCCTCGGCCAGGCTGAACAGGTACTGGCCATAGCCGGTCTTGCCGAACGCCTTGGCCTGGCGCAGCAGGCATTCGCGGTCGATCCAGTCCTGTCCGTAGGCGATCTCTTCCAGACAGGCGACTTTCAGACCCTGGCGGTGCTCGATGGTTTGCACGTACTGCGAGGCTTCCAGCAGGCTGTCGTGGGTGCCGGTGTCGAGCCAGGCAAAGCCACGGCCGAAGCGCTCCACGCGCAGGTCGCCACGCTGCAGATAGGCATTGTTGATGTCGGTGATTTCCAGCTCGCCGCGGGGCGAGGGTTTGACTGCCTTGGCGATCTCGATGACGTCGTTGTCGTAGAAATACAACCCGGTTACCGCATAGTGGGAGCGTGGCTGGGCCGGCTTTTCCTCGATGGAAATGGCCTGGCCCTGGTCGTCGAACTCGACCACGCCGAAGCGTTCGGGATCCTTGACCCAGTAGCCGAACACGGTGGCACCTTTTTCCGCCTGGGCGGCGCGCAGCAGTTTTTCGGTGAAGTGCTGGCCATGGAAGATGTTGTCGCCGAGGATCAGGCACACCGGGTCAGTGCCGATGAACTGCTCGCCGATGATAAAGGCACGCGCCAGACCATCCGGTTCGGGCTGCTCGGCGTAGCTCAACTGCAGGCCGAACTGGCTGCCGTCGCCCAGCATCTTCTGGAACTGCGGCAGGTCGTGGGGTGTGGAAATGATCAGGATCTCGCGGATGCCGGCAAGCATCAGCACCGACAGCGGGTAGTAGATCATCGGCTTGTCGTAGATCGGCAGCAGTTGCTTGGACACGCCCAGGGTGATCGGGTGCAGGCGGGTGCCGGAGCCTCCGGCGAGGATGATGCCTTTCATTGTTGTTGCTCCATGGGGGCGCCGAGCCGCTCACGCTGATAGCTGCCGTCCTGGACGCGGCGGCACCAGTCGAGGTTGTCCAGGTACCAGCGCACAGTCTTGCGCAGGCCGCTGGGGAAGGTTTCCTGCGGCGTCCAGCCCAGTTCGCGCTCGATCTTGCCAGCATCGATGGCATAGCGCAGGTCGTGGCCGGGGCGGTCGGTGACGAAGGTGATCTGGGCGCGATAAGAGCCTGCTGCACGCGGCTGCAGCTCGTCGAGCAGGTCGCAGATGGCGTGCACCACATCGAGGTTCTTCTGCTCGTTGTGGCCGCCGATATTGTAGGTCTCGCCAACCTCGCCGCGGGTGACCACCTGCAGCAGGGCGCGGGCGTGATCCTCGACGAACAGCCAGTCGCGCACCTGCTGGCCGTTGCCATACACCGGCAGCGATTTGCCATCCAGCGCATTGAGGATGACCAGCGGGATCAACTTTTCCGGGAAGTGATACGGGCCGTAGTTGTTCGAGCAGTTGGTCAGCAGCACCGGCAGGCTGTAGGTGCGCTGCCAGGCGCGTACCAGATGATCCGAGGCGGCCTTGCTGGCCGAATAGGGCGAGCTGGGCGCGTAGGGCGTCTGCTCGGTGAACAGGTCGTCGACGCCGTGCAGGTCGCCATACACCTCGTCGGTGGAGATGTGATGGAAGCGGAACGCCTGACGACGCTGATCGTCCAGGCCCAGCCAGTAGGCACGGGTGGCTTCGAGCAGGGCGTAGGTGCCGACGATGTTGGTCTGGATGAACGCTGCCGGGCCGTCGATGGAGCGGTCGACGTGGGATTCGGCGGCCAGATGCATGATGGCGTCGGGCTGAAAACGCTGCAGCGCATCGGCCACCGCGGGCTGATCGCCGATATCAGCCTGCAGGAAGCTGTATCGAGGATTTTCCGCGACCTGCTTCAGGGATTCCAGGTTGCCGGCGTAGGTCAGCTTGTCGAGGTTGAGCACCTCGTGATCGGTGTCGTTCATCAGGTGACGAATCAGCGCGGAGCCGATGAAGCCCGCACCGCCGGTGACAAGAATGCGCATTTCAGAAAGCCCGACGTTGGAAAAACGCAAAGTATGCCTGTCCACAGGGTTTTGCGTACAGCCGGCCAGCCCTAGCCGATACTCGGTGCGGTAGCCGTATCGCGCTCCAGCAGGGTTTCGAATCGATTCAGATCGAGCAGGAAGGATGAGCGGGCGTTGCCCTGAGTGTCTTGGAGGCGATGCCTGTAGTGGTGCTCTGGTGCGGGTGCTTCGATCAGTTTGACGAGTTCGGCAAAGGGCAGGCGATAGATGCCTGCCAGGTAGTCGACACGGCCAAAGCGCGATTCGGTCTGCGTCCAGTCGACCCAGTAATAAATGTCGATCTGTGGATAAAGCCGCGAATAGCGTTCGTAGTCCTTGCGGTTGAAGGTCACCGTACGTCGTGGATCCAGGCCATAGCGGGCGCTGACGAAGAAGGGGGTGTTCTGCACCTTGAGATCGGCCAGCCGACCCTCGACCAGAAGATCCGGAGCGTAGGGGTTGTGCGTCTTTTCCGGGTTTTCCATGGCGTGTAGCCGCAGATGACGGCTACACAGCTCGACGAAGCTGCGCTCCAGATGCAGGCCGTGATGGCACCACCAGCCCTTGTCTTCGGTGTCGTGGAGAACGCTGTCATTGCGAATGGGCATCGGTACATTCCTTGTCCGTGGGGTGGGCGGTTGCCGACCCTGGCTACCGTGGTTGGGCATGCGCCTGTACCCGCATGCCCACTCAGTCTAGACGCTCACAGCCGTGCGCTTGAAAAGGTGTCGCAGGCGTTGACCTGGCCGCCTTCGAAGCCTGTGGTGAACCAGCGCACGCGCTGCGCCGAGGTGCCGTGGGTGAAGGAGTCCGGCACCACCTGACCACGGGCCTGCTGCTGCAGACGGTCGTCGCCGATGGCGTTGGCGGCGTTCAGGGCTTCCTCCAGATCACCGGGTTCCAGCCAGTCCAGGCGCCGTTGCGCGTGATGCGCCCAGATGCCGGCCAGGCAGTCGGCCTGCAGCTCCTGACGCACCAGCAGCCCATTGGCACCCTCCAGATTTTCGCCCCGCTGGCGTGCCGCATTGACCTTGGCGGAGACGCCCAGCAGGGTTTGCACGTGATGACCGACCTCGTGGGCGATCACATAGGCCTGGGCGAAGTCGCCAGCCGCGCCGTAGCGCTGTTCCAGATCGCGGAAGAAGCTCAGATCCAGGTAGACCTGCTTGTCGCCCGGACAATAGAAGGGGCCGACCGCCGAACTGGCGAAGCCGCATGCGGAATTCACGCCGCCATCGAACAGTACCAGGGTTGGATCCTGATACTGGCGATTGGCGGACTGGAATATCTCGCGCCAGGTGTCTTCGGTGTCGCCAAGAACCGCTCGCACGAACTCCGACTGCTCGTCGTTGGTGGCGGGGCGATCCGTCTGGCTGGTGGAGTAGGAGTCTGATTGGCCCGCCAACTGACCGAGGATCTGCAGCGGATCCTGGCCCATCAGCAAGCCGACCACCACGACAATGGCGATACCGCCCAGGCTCAGGCCGCGGCCACCACCAAAACGCGATCCGCCGCCGCGGGCATCCACCACATTGTCACTGCGTCGTGCTCGTTTCCAGCGCATGCTTTAGTCCTTTCAATCAGTTGCCCGGGTAGCTACTGACCACGCTTTCGCCGCCTTGTGCGTCCAGGCCGATGACCTGATAGGCATCGCGGATGTCGCCGCGCTCCATGCCCGGCGAGCCGGTGGGCATTCCAGGGGCGGCGATGCCAAGCAGATCCGGACGTTGGCGCAGGGCGAGAATGTCCGCCGCCGGTACATGACCTTCGACGAATTTGCCGTCGATCACGCCGGTGTGGCAGGAGCCCAGGTGCTCGGGCACGCCGAGGCGCTGCTTGACGGCGTGCATATCGGTTTCAACGTGATCGTTGACCTGAAAGCCGTTGGCCTCCAGGTGGCTGATCCAGCCCTTGCAACAGCCGCAATTGGCATCGCGGTGCACGTCGATGGTGAGTGGCTCGGCGGCCTGGACGATGCCGGCGAACAAGCCGGCGAGCAGAAGCAGTGGGCGCATGCTGGGATCCTCGATGAACGTTGAGCGAGCATAGCGCTGCGAGAGAGCATTTACCTCATTCGATGGCTTCGTAGGGCAGACCCACGTAGTTTTCGGCGATGCTGGTGCGCCCCGCCTCGGAGCCCACGAAGTAATCCAGTTCGGTCTGACGCATGCGCGCGGTGAAGGCGTCGGTATCCGGGAAGTTGTGCAGCAAGCCGGTCATCCACCAGGAGAAGCGCTCGGCTTTCCACACGCGACGCAGGCAGATCGACGAGTAGCGTTCGAGCAAGTCGGTACGGCCTTCGCGGTAGACCTTGAGCAGGATGCGGTACAGGGTATTGACGTCGCTGGCGGCCAGGTTGAGGCCCTTGGCACCGGTCGGCGGGACGATATGGGCGGCATCGCCGAGCAGAAACAGGCGGCCGTACTGCATGGGCTCGACGACGAAGCTGCGCAGCGGCGCGATGCTCTTCTCGATGGATGGGCCGGTCACCAGGCTGGCCGCGGTGTCGGCTGGCAGGCGCGACCTGAGTTCGTCCCAGAAGCGTTCGTCGGGCCAATCCTCTACCTGCTCTTCGAGTCCTACCTGCACGTAATAGCGGGTGCGTGTTGGCGAACGCATGCTGCACAGGGCGAAGCCGCGTGGGTGGCTGGCGTAGATCAGCTCCTCAGCCACTGGCGGGGTGTCGGCCAGCACGCCGAGCCAGCCGAATGGATAGATCCGCTCGAAAACCTGCAGAGCTTCGGCTGGAATCGATTGCCGCGACACACCATGGAAACCGTCGCAGCCAGCGATGTAGTCGCAGTCGAGGCGATGTTCCTTGCCGTTCTTTCGATAGGTGACGTGGGGAGTGCCGTCCTTCAGGTCGTGCAATTGCACGTCGCTGACTTCGTAGTGAATCGGTGCGCCATTGGCCGTGCGGGCTTCCATCAGGTCGCGGGTGACCTCGGTCTGCCCGTAGATCATCACCGTCTTGCCGCCGCTCAACCCCTTGAGGTCGATGCGCTCGCGACGGCCGTCGAAGGCCAGCTCGAAGCCATCGTGTACCAATCCTTCACGCTCCATCCGTGCGCCTACGCCGGCCTCGCGCAGCAGATCGACCATCCCCTGTTCGAGCACCCCGGCACGGATTCGGCCGAGCACGTAGTCGGGGCTTTGTCGCTCGAGAATGACGTTGTCGATACCGGCCTTGTGCAGCAACTGGCCGAGCAGCAGGCCGGACGGGCCGGCCCCGATAATGGCGACGGAGGTTTTCATGGATTGTCCTCTGCTTGTTGTAATGGACGCTTGTGTTTGTATTTTTGATTGGACTTGTCCGGCGGATAAGGCAAATTCACGTCGTTTACTTGGACTTTTATAAACTCCGTTCGCCTATCGGCCATTTCTTGAAGGAGGCGCCATGACCCAGCAGCAAATCGCCGTGCCGGTGTTCAAGCTGTATGGCGACGCCCTGGAGTGGCCGACGCCCGACCTGCTGCACTGCGAGTCGATTCCCAAGCGCAGCCGCCTGCACGACTGGGTGATCGAACCCCATCGCCATCCGGATCTGCTGCAGTTGCTTTATCTACGTCGCGGCTGGGCGCTGATCGAAGTGGAAGGTGTACAGACGCGCATCGAAGAAGCGGCGCTGCAGGTACTGCCGGCGTTGTGTGTGCACGGCTTCCAGTTTTCCGACGATGTGGATGGCTACGTGCTGACCCTGGCCGCGCCGTTGGTGGCGCAACTGGAGGCGCATCTGGGCGCTCAGCACCCGGTGTTCAGCGCGCCGGCGCTGTATCCGGTGGGTGCCGACCAGGGGTATCTGGACACCCTGTTCGACGCTATCGACCAGGAGTACGGGCAAAGTGCGCCGGCACGTAATCTGCTGCTGCAGTCGCTGGTCGGCGTGCTGGCCGTCTGGCTCGGGCGTCAGGTGCTGGTGCGTCAGGCCGCTGATCGGCCGGCGCGCGGCGAGCAACATCTGGCCGCCTTTACCCGCCTGGTGGAACAACATTTCCGCGAGCAGCTGTCGATCGAGTGTTACGCGAAGCGGCTCGGCATCACCACCGCGCACCTCAACGGCATGACCCGCCGTTACGCCGGTCAAAGCGCCCAGGCGCTGGTGCACCAGCGGCAATTGCTCGAAGCCAAACGCTTGCTGGTGTATTCGTCGATGACCCTCAGCCAGATCGCCGACGCCCTGCAGTTCTCCGAACCGGCGTATTTTTCGCGCTTCTTCAAGCGCCTGACCGGCCAGACGCCGAGCGCCTTCCGGCTGCAGCGTTGAGTGACCTATGCTCAACCTATTTGGAGGACTACGCCCATGCTGTTTGCCCGTGTGTTTCTCGCTGTGCAGATTCTGGTACTCGCCGGCTTTGGCCTCGCCTATTTCCTGCGCCCTCACGAGATGGGCGCCGTCAGCGGCATGTTGCTGATGGAGGCGGCCGCGGTGACGGATGTGCGTGCCTATTACGGCACCCTGCAGGTCGGTATGGCGGTGTTTCTCGGGCTGGGGTTGTGGTCGCGTGATCTGACCCGCCCGGCGTTGATCCTGCTGCTGGTGCTCTATGTCAGCCTGGTGCTGGGGCGTATCGCCGGCCTGTGGCTCGATGGCGGCGCGCAGCAGACCTTCAATCTCTGGGCTGCGCTGTTCGAAGTGGTGTCGGCCGGTCTTGCTGGCTGGGCGCTGCAGCGCTGGCGGGCGGTATGATGCGACTTCCGATGGTGGCGACGAGGGCATGATGTACAAATCCGGACAGCGGGTACTGGCAGCATTGCGACAGATGATTGCCTCCGGCGAGCTGGTGGCCGGCGAACGTATCGCCGAGATTCCCACGGCCGAGCGTCTGCAGGTTTCGCGCACGCCAATACGCATTGCCTTTCGCACGCTCGAGCAGGAGGGGCTGCTGTGCAAGGCCCCCGGCCGCGGTTACACGGTGCGTGCGGTGACCGACGACGATATTGCGGGCGCCGTCGAGGTGCGGGGTGTGCTGGAAGGGTTGGCGGCGCGCCAGGCTGCCGAGCGCGGCTTGTCCGAAGCTATTCGCAACCGGCTGCACGATTGCCTGGTGGAGGGCGATCGTCTGTTCGAAAAAGGCCATGTGGTGATGGAGGAGCTGGAAATCTATCACGACCTCAACAAGCGCTTTCACCAGGCGATCATCGAGGCCAGTGGTAACAGCGCCATCGCCGTGGCCCTGGCGCGCAACGATCACTTGCCGTTCGCCTCGGTCAGCTCCCTGGCGGTGGATGGCAACGACATGCCCCGTGAATACCGCCGTTTCAGCTTCGCCCATATGCAGCATCACGCCGTTTACGATGCGTTGATCAACGGCCAGGGCGCTCGCGCCGAAGGGATCATGCGCGAGCACGCCAACGCCACCCTGCGTTACGCGCGCACGGCGCAGTTGGGCGATTCGGCCGAGACGGCGATGACGGTATTGCGGCATGGCTGAGAACGGGGCGGGTTGGTCGATCCGCCGCGCGTTGGAGAGCGACGCCGAGGCGATCAGTCAGATCATCGTGCAGACCTTGCGGCGCAGGGTCTGTTCCCGTTTCAGCACGACCGCGCCGGAGCCCGTTTTATCGCGAGGCAAGGCACGAGCCGCGAAGTTTGGCTGGCCAAATGAGCCGGCGAGAAACGCAGCATCGCGATAAAACGAGCCCGGCCCTGCGGGTTGCGCGGGAAATCTCGCCATGCGTTGTTGGAGGACTTGGCAAGGGAACAGCCATTCCCTGCGTCCTCCGCCTAGCCTGGCGAGATTTTTCGCGGCAACGCGGCTTGCGCTGAAGCGGGAGCAGACCCTGGCAATGCCCAGGATTATCCGCCCGAGGTGATCGAGCGGGTGGCGAGTAATTTCGATGCAGCCGGCGTGCGTCAGCTCATGGCCTCGCGTCAGGTGTTCGTGCTGCTCGATAAGGCGCGGGTGGTGGCCACCGCGAGCCTGACGGGTGATGTGATGAGGTCGGTGTTCGTCCTCCCTGTCGTACAGGGGCGTGGCTTGGGTAAAGCGCTGATGAGGCATGTCGAAAGCGTGGCGCGTGATGCCGGCGTTCAGCGACTGCTGGTGCCGGCCTCGTTGACCGCGGTGAGCTTCTACGCGGCACTGGGCTATAGCGTGATACGTGAGGTCGTCGAAGGCGACGAGCGAACTCAGGTGATGGCTCGCGTGCTCAGTGGCTGATTTCAGCTGCTGTTGGCAGCGTCAAGGCGATAGTGGACGCTCACCTCGTAGGGTGGATCGGGGCGCGTAGCTGACGCTCTTTTCATCCACCATCGCGGTTGCAGAGCGGTGGACGGGTGAAGCGTCGTCCACCCTACGAAAGGCCGCTTGCGCTACTTTGCAGCCACGGAAGACCCGCAGCAGGTCAGATATCGAGCACCAGTCGCGCGCTTTTCGAGCGCGAGCAGCAGGGCGTGAACTGGTCGTTGGCGGCCTGTTCGTCCTCGGTGAGAAACAGATCGCGATGATCCGGTTCGCCTTCCAGCACGCGGGTCAGGCAGGTACCGCAGATGCCTTGCTCACAGGACACCGGAATCTCCACGCCGATACCGCGCAGCACCTCCACCACGCTGACTCCTTCCGGTACCTGCAGCACATCGCCGCTGCTGGCCAGCTGAATCTCGAAGCCTTCCTGGGGCTGGTCATCCGCTTCAGCGCTGAAGTATTCGCGGTGCAGGTTGTCGCCCCCCCATCCCAGGTTACGGGCTCTGTCGAGCACATGCTCCATGAAGCCGCCGGGGCCGCAGACGTAGAGGTGCGCCCGGGCCTGGGGTGAGCCGATCAGGGCGGCAGTATCCGGGCGTTTGCTCGGGTCGCCTTCATCGAAATGCAGGTGCACGCGGTCGGCGAACGGCGATTGCTGCAAGCGTTCGACGAACGCCGCCTGCTGCGCCGAGCGGGCGAAGTAGTGCAGTGTGAAATCGCCGCCGGTATGGCTCAATCGCTCGGCCATGCAGAGGATCGGGGTAATGCCGATTCCACCGGCCATCAGCAGATGGCGCTTGGCGTCGTGCTGCAGCGGGAACAGGTTGCGGGGTTCGCTGATGCTCAGCCTGACGCCTTGCTGCAGCCCGTGCATGGCTCTGGAGCCGCCGCGGGAATCGGCGTTCTGCAGCACGGCGATCTGGTAGCGGTGGCGCTCTTCCGGGTGGTTGCACAGCGAGTACTGGCGAATAAGCCCGTCTGGCAGGTGTACGTCGATATGGGCACCGGCGCTGAAGGCCGGCAGGGGTGCATCATCTTCACGGGCCAGGTCGAAACTGAGAATGTCCTGGGCCTGCTGCTCGATGGTTTTGACGACAACGTCGATCATGATGGTGTTCTCACGAAAAGGCGATCCGCTCGCCGCACTGGCGGCGAGCACGGCGGACGATGGTTCAGCCGACCTGGCGGACGTCGATCTTCTGGGCGTCTGCGGCCTGTTCTTCGGCGATCAGGCGTTCGATGATGCGTCGTGACTGCACGCCGCCGGCGTCGATATTGAGCTTGAGCAACTGCCGTTCGGGTTGCCACAGCAGGTTGCGCTGCTGCAGCTCGAGCATCTCCAGGTCTTCGCTGAAGATCTTGCCCTGGCCTTCGCGAATGCTGTCGGTGAGTGCCTGATCCTCGGGCTTGAAGCTGCGCGCCATGCCCCAGAAGTACCAGATCGAGGTGTCGCTCTCGGGGGTGATGAAATCCACCACCACGCTGGCTGCCTTGACGTTCTCCGGCGCCTCGTAGCCGCCATGGCCTGCATGGGCCACGCCCACTTCGATCATCACGTGGCTGGGTGGGCTGAAGCGGCAGATCTGCCAGCGATCCACCGGCACGTCGTCGGCCAGGCCGTTACCGCGCAGGGCCATACGCCAGAAGGGCGGTGCCATGATGTTTTCCATATGGCGGCTGGTGATCACTTCATCGCCTTCCACCTTGGTGACGGGCGGCGCTTCGTCGATCTCCTTCTGGCCGATGCTCGACGCGTGCACGTAGGTCTCGTGGGTCAGATCCATCAGGTTGTCGATCATCAGGCGGTAGTCGCAGTTGATGTGAAACAGTCCGCCGCCGTACGCCCACTCAGGGTTTTCCGCCCACTCCAGATGGTGGATGGTGGCCGGATCGGCCAGCTCCTGATCCCCCGTCCACACCCAGACAAAGCCATAGCGCTCCACCGCCGTAAAGCGGCGGATGCCTGGAAAGCCTCGCACGCGCTGGCCGGGCATGGCCACGGTCTTGCCTTCGCAGCCCATCTCCAGGCCGTGATAGCCGCAGATCAGGTTGCCATTCTCGACATAGCCGAGAGACAGGGGCGCGCCGCGGTGCGGACAGAAATCTTCCAGCGCCACGACCTGCTGGTCGGCGCCGCGATAGAAGACGATTTTCTCCCCGCAGATCTGCCGGCCCAAAGGTTTGTCGGCGATTTCGTCGGGGGTGCAGGCGACATACCAGGCATTTTTCGGGTACATGAGTGACCTCTGTTATTGTTGGTGTTATTGGATCCAATGGTTGATTTTTAAACAGACAATTGTCAATGACTGGTCGGGAAAATAATTAACAAAACAAACTGTCCGATCAGCGAACGTAATATTTAGGCGCGCCATACGCGCTGCGGCGCCTGTTTTCGGGCGTTGTCTCCATCCGAATGGATCGGTAGGGGCTTTTCAGGTGATTTTCGTGGATTGAGAGTTGGATCCATTTCTGCGAGCGTGGCTCAGCTGTTTCCCATAAAAACAATCAAGGGTTTGCGCTGATGAACCACTTTCTTCCCGTTCAGGACGTCGCCCCCGTAGGCCGCTTCCTGTTGCAAGCAACTGCGCCTCACGACCGCGCGTTCTCCCTCGCTGATGCGGGAGGTATGCGATGAGCGATCTTCGACATATCGTCGATCAGGGGCCGATGCGCGGCTTTCAGTGGGTCGCCGTCGGGGTGTGCATCGTCCTCAACATGATCGATGGCTTCGACGTGCTGGTGATGGCCTTCACGGCATCGTCGGTCGCTGCGGAGTGGAACCTCAGCGGTGCCGAAATCGGCCTGCTGCTCAGCGCCGGGCTGCTCGGCATGGCGGCCGGGTCGCTGTTCATCGCGCCCTGGGCGGATCGTATTGGCCGGCGCCCGCTGATTCTGCTGTGTCTGGTGCTGTCCGGTACGGGCATGCTGCTCTCGGCGCTGAGCCAGTCGCCCACCCAATTGGCATTGCTGCGTGGGCTCACCGGCCTGGGTATTGGCGGCATTCTGGCCAGCAGCAACGTGATCGCCAGTGAGTACGCGTGCAAGCGCTGGCGCGGCCTGGCGGTCAGCCTGCAGTCCACCGGTTATGCGTTGGGGGCGACCCTCGGCGGCTTGCTGGCGGTGTGGCTGTTGTCGCAATGGGGCTGGCGTTCGGTGTTTTTCGCAGGCGGACTGATGACCTTCGCGGCCATTCCGCTGGTGCTGATGTGGCTACCAGAGTCTCTGGATTTCCTGCTGTCCAAACAACCTGCCAAGGCGCTGCTCAGGGTCAATAGCCTGGCAGCCAAGCTGGGTCAGCCGGATCTTGCGGTGCTGCCTGCACTGGCCGTGGGCGAGCAGAGCAAGGGCGGAACCTTCGCGCGCCTGTTCGACCCGGATCTGCGTCGCAGCACGCTACTGATCTGGCTGCTGTTCTTTCTGGTGATGTTCGGCTTCTACTTCATCATGAGCTGGACGCCCAAACTGCTCACCTCATCCGGTCTGTCGGTGCAACAGGGCGTGACTGGCGGCGTGCTGCTGAGCATTGGTGGGATCTTCGGTGCGGCATTGCTCGGCCTGCTTTCGGCACGTTTTTCCCTGGCCCGTGTGCTGGCGGCATTCATGCTGATCACCGCAGTGCTGCTGGTGGTGTTCACCAGTATCGGTTCGTCCTTCACCGCTGCTTTGGGCATGGGGCTGCTGATCGGCCTGTTCTCCAATGGTTGCGTGGCGGGTTTGTACGCCTTGTCACCGATGATCTACGGCGCTTCGGTGCGCGCCACGGGTGTAGGCTGGGCCATTGGTATCGGTCGCGGCGGTGCGATCCTGTCGCCGACCGTGGCGGGCTTCATGCTCGATGGCGGTTGGGAACCGCTGCAGTTGTATACATGGTTCGCCCTGGTATTCGTTGCCGCCGCGTTGCTGTTGCTGACCTTGCTGCCGGCGCAGAAAGCCCGTGAGTTGAAGCCTGCTCAGGCGTGACTCGATGCGGAGAGCAGGGTATACCCTGCGCTCCGTTGAGCGTTACCAGAGTGCCAGGGTGTAGTCGATGTGCAGGCGGGTCTGGTTTTCGTCGCGAAACGATGCGGCGGCGGGGAAGTCGTTGCGGTAGATCGAGTGCCGCGCCTTCAGGCCCACCCCCTTGAACGTACCGCTCTGGATGACGTAACCCACTTCCATCTGCAGTTCGCGTTCCTTGAGGTCGTTGCCGCCCAGGGCGACCAGCTCGATATTGTCGCCACGCAAATAGCGCAGGCGAGTCTTCAGGCCGGGAACGCCCGCAGCGGCGAAGTCGTAATCGTAGATCGCCTGCCAGGTACGCTCCTTCGGATTGACGAAATCCGAGCTCATCGCCATTTCACTGATCACCATGGATTCGGTGCCGGAAATGTAGGGCTTGGCGCTGTCGCCGCTCTGGTGCATGTAACCGAGGGTGAAACGATGACCGTCGATGGCATAGGCGAACTGCGCCGCCAGGTTGCGGTTGTCCACTTTTCCAGCCTTGGCGCTGCCATCCTCGCCGCTGTCGAACGCGCGCAGGTCGGTGCTCAGCACGCCGGGGCCCACAGGCTGTTCGTGCAGCAGGCCGAGGTATTCCTGGCGATACAGGTCGGCGACTTCAGTGTGGTAGGCGCGCAATTTCAGGCTCTGACTGACTTGATAGTCGCCCCCGAAAAATACCATGTGCGAACTTTCCGCTGTCGGGTCGAAGCGCCGGTTCGGCGAGGCGACGGTCATGGCCTGGTAGTCGGTGGAGTCGCGGCGGTTGATGCGGTCGATATAGCCGGCGTGCAGTGTCAGGTCGTCGATATCCATGGACTGCAGATGGGCACCGCGGAACGTCTGTGGCAGCAGGCGTGCCGGACTGGCAACGACGGAGGGCAGGAACAGCGACAGGTCGCCGGCCTTCAGTACGGTTTTGCCGGCGCGCATCTTCGCGGTAGGCGCCAGGCGTGAATATTCGTCCGCCGCCCGGCCAGTGCTGGCCGATACCGGCAGCAGCTCCGTGCCGCTGCGACCTGGCGACGAATCCAGTTTCACGCCCAGCAGGCCGGTAACGTCCAGCCCGAAGCCGATGTCGCCGGGCGTGTAGCCCGACTCCATTTTCAGGATGAAACCCTGGGCCCATTCGCGGGCCGCGGATTTGCCGCCGTCATCCTTGTAGTCCCGATCCATGTAGTAGTTGCGCGTGGTCAGCTTGGCCGTGCTGTCCTCGATGAAGCCTTCCGCCAGCGCATTACCGGCCAGCACCCAGGGCGCCAGCAGGAGTCCCAGCAGGGGGGCGCTGTAGCGGCAATGGCTGATAGAGGGAATTGTGGCGGTGTTCACCCGGTGGGTCTGCATGTCATTGTCCTTTTGTTCTTGTTGTTGGCGCGTTGCGATAGCGCTCCCGGAGGGGCCGCTGGTGCAGGATTGCTTGCCTGCTGCGTGGCGAGAATGGAAAGGCAATGAGGAGTGGTCAATCCAGATTGTTCGATAATCGAACGTTAAAAACATTAATTATTTTTGATGTTAATGGTTTCGGCAGAGTAAGCCGCTGATTCGTATCGGATAATTTGCGAAATCCGCCTTTGATAAAGATTACTTTCGTTATTCATTATCTTTGTTAATCTTTTCCAAGGTCGTCAGACGGCCGACAGTCCCGGGCGGTTATCGGCCGTTTTGCCGGGAGCGAAGACAACAACAATAAAATCGAGGTTACCCATGGACACGCCATCGCGTCGCTCGACGCTGACCGTCACGCTGTGTTTTATCGTCGCGCTCATCGAGGGGCTGGATCTGCAATCGGCAGGCATCGCCGCCGCCGGGATTCGCCAGGCCTTCGAACTCGATCAGAAAATGATGGGCTGGATGTTCAGTGCCAGCATCATCGGCCTGCTGCCCGGCGCCTTCTTCGGTGGCTGGCTGGCCGACCGTATCGGCCGCAAGCGGGTGCTGATCGGCGCGGTGATCATCTTCGGAATCTTCTCGCTGTGGACGGCCTACGTCGGTAGCGTCAACGCACTGTTGCTGGCGCGTTTCATGACCGGCCTGGGGCTCGGCGCTGCATTGCCGAACCTGATCGCGCTGTGCGCCGAAGCGGTCGACGAGCGTCGCCGCGGTACCGCCATCAGCATCATGTACTGCGGTGTGCCGCTGGGTGGTGCCATCGCGGCGGTGGTGGGCATGCTCGGTGGTGAAAGCTGGCAGACGGTGTTCATCGTTGGTGGCGTGGCGCCGTTGCTGGTGACGCCGCTGCTGATGATCCTGCTGCCCGAGTCGCGGGATTTCCGCGAACAGCATCAGAGCGCTGCGCCGGTTCGCGAGTCCACCGTGCATGCGCTGTTTGGCGAAAACCGCGCAGGTGCGACGTTGGCCCTGTGGATCAGCTATTTCTTCACCCTCACGGTGATGTACATGCTGCTCAACTGGCTGCCTTCTCTGCTGCTCGAACAGGGCTTCAGCAAGTCCCAGGCCGGCACCATCCAGATGCTGTTCAACATCGGCGGCGCCATCGGCTCGCTGCTTGGCGGGGTGTTGCTGGATCGTCGTGGCCGTACAGGCGTGGTCTTGTTCGTTTATGGCGGCGTGCTGGCATCCCTGGCAGGCCTGGGGTTGGCCTCGGGCATGCTGGCCATGGCGGTAGCCGGGTTTGCGGCTGGTCTGTTCGTCATCGCTGCGCAACTGGTGCTCTATGCGTTGGCTCCACCGACCTACCCGACCTCGGTGCGCGCTACCGGTGTCGGCGCTGCGGTGGCGGTAGGCCGCCTGGGTTCGGTTTCCGGCCCCTTGGCGGCTGGGCAGATTCTTGCCGCAGGAGCGGGTACCGCTGGCGTGTTGTTGGCAGCGTCGCCCGGTTTGGTGATCGCCGCGCTGGTGGTCCTGGGCATGAGCCGTCGGCGGCCTGCCAATGCGCCCGTGGTTTCGACGACTTCCCGCTGAGAAGGCTGTGCCGATGGACAGACTGACGCGCACACTGGCACTGCTTCTTAGCCTGATCGGCGTTTGCAGAAGGCCGTGGTGCATGACGCTTTTCTGGTGACGTGAGAGAAAGGTGCGTGGCCCTCTGGCCGCTGCACTTTTCCACAGGCAATAAAAAACCCGCCGAAGCGGGTTTTCATTGACCAATGCCAACATCCTGTCGGCTGCCATCCTGGCTATGGTCACGTCATCCATGACCCTGAGCACGTCCTGTGCTGCAGGAATGGGGTTAGATTACGGCGCTGCCTGAGTTTGTCACCAGAGCCAACCGGCGCACTGTCGTGTAAGCCTTTCGCTATAGCGCAGTGGCCATGTGTACTGATCGGGGTTATCAGCGCCCAACGCTGCGCGAATCGAGCTTTGAACCTTGTCCCTATCAAGCAGAAATGATGATTCTGATAAATAGTTAATTGACATAACTATTTTTCAGGGTTAGCTTCTGCTCATCGATAACAGACAACAAGAGAGCAATTCGATGAGCAAGTACGAAGGCCGCTGGCAAACCGTCAAGGTCGATGTCGAAGAAGGCATCGCCTGGGTCACCCTCAACCGTCCTGAAAAGCGCAACGCCATGAGCCCGACCCTCAATCGCGAGATGGTCGAGATTCTCGAGGTGCTGGAGCAGGATGCCGAGGCCCGCGTGCTGGTGCTGACCGGTGCTGGCGAGTCATGGACCGCCGGCATGGATCTCAAGGAATACTTCCGCGAAGTGGATGCCGGCCCGGAAATCCTCCAGGAGAAGATCCGCCGCGAGGCCTCGCAATGGCAATGGCGCCTGCTGCGTTTCTATGCCAAACCGACCATCGCCATGGTCAATGGCTGGTGCTTCGGCGGTGGCTTCAGCCCGCTGGTGGCCTGCGACCTGGCGATCTGCGCCGACGAAGCCACCTTCGGTCTGTCGGAGATCAACTGGGGCATCCCGCCGGGCAACCTGGTGAGCAAGGCGATGGCCGACACCGTGGGCCACCGCCAGTCGCTGTACTACATTATGACCGGCAAAACCTTCGGCGGGCAGAAAGCCGCCGAGATGGGGCTGGTCAACGAGAGCGTGCCTCTGGCGCAACTGCGTGAAACCACCCTGGAGCTGGCGCGCAATCTGCTGGAGAAGAATCCGGTGGTGCTGCGCGCGGCCAAGCATGGCTTCAAGCGCTGCCGCGAGCTGACCTGGGAGCAGAACGAAGACTATCTGTACGCCAAACTCGATCAGTCGCGCCTGCTCGACGAAGAGGGCGGCCGCGAGCAGGGCATGAAGCAGTTCCTCGACGACAAGAGCATCAAGCCCGGTCTGCAGGCCTACAAGCGCTGATCGCTCTGCCTGGCGTTAGGTGGCGCTGCTGACAGCGCCACGGTATTCCCGATAAAGACAGCTCCTGATAAAGACAAGAATGAGGAATCATCATGCTGGACGTGCCCCTGCTGATCGGCGGCCAATCGTGCCCCGCCGGTGATGGACGAACCTTCGAGCGCCGCAACCCGGTGACCGGCGAGCTGGTCTCGCGGGTCGCAGCCGCCACCCTGGAGGATGCCGATGTGGCGGTTGCCGCGGCCCAGGCTGCCTTTCCCGTCTGGGCCGCGCTGGCGCCCAACGAGCGGCGTACACGGCTGCTCAAGGCGGCCGAGCAGATGCAGGCGCGGGCCGGTGAGTTCATCGCCGCCGCCGGGGAAACCGGAGCGATGGCCAATTGGTACGGTTTCAACGTGCACCTGGCGTCCAACATGCTGCGCGAGGCTGCGTCGCTGACCACGCAGATCAACGGCGAGGTGATTCCTTCCGACGTGCCCGGCAGTTTCGCCATGGCCCTGCGTCAACCCTGCGGCGTGGTGCTGGGCATCGCGCCCTGGAACGCCCCGGTGATTCTCGCCACCCGCGCCATCGCCATGCCGCTGGCCTGTGGTAACACCGTGGTGCTCAAGGCGTCCGAGCTCAGCCCGGCGGTACATCGCCTGATCGGCCAGGTGCTGCAGGATGCCGGCCTGGGTGATGGCGTGGTCAACGTCATCAGCAACGCGCCGGCCGATGCCGCGGCCATCGTCGAGCGGCTGATCGCCAACCCGGCGGTGCGACGGGTCAACTTCACCGGCTCGACCAAGGTCGGGCGTATCGTCGGCGAACTGTCGGCACGCCACCTCAAGCCGGCACTGCTGGAACTCGGCGGCAAGGCACCGCTGCTGGTGCTCGATGACGCCGACCTGGACGCCGCGGTCGAAGCTGCGGCCTTCGGCGCCTACTTCAACCAGGGGCAGATCTGCATGTCCACCGAACGCCTGGTTGTCGACAGCCGGGTGGCCGACGCCTTCGTCGGCAAGCTGGCCGAAAAGATCGCCACCCTGCATGCCGGTGATCCGGCCGACAGCAGCTCTGTACTGGGTTCGCTGGTCGATGTGTCGGCTGGCGAGCGCATCAAGGCGCTGGTCGATGATGCAGTGGATAAAGGTGCACGTCTGGTCGCTGGTGGCCAGGTCGAGGGCAGTGTCATGCAGGCCACCCTGCTCGACGGTGTGACCCCGGCCATGCGTCTGTACGCCGAGGAGTCCTTCGGCCCGGTGGCCGTGGTATTGCGCGGCGATGGTGACGAAGAACTGCTGCGCCTGGCCAACGATTCCGAGTTCGGCCTGTCGGCGGCGATCTTCAGCCGCGATACCACTCGCGCACTGGCCCTGGCCCAGCGCGTCGAGTCGGGTATCTGCCATATCAACGGGCCGACCGTGCACGACGAGGCGCAGATGCCCTTTGGTGGGGTCAAGTCCAGTGGCTACGGCAGCTTTGGCGGCAGGTCGGCGATCGAGCAGTTCACCCAGTTGCGCTGGGTAACCTTGCAGAACGGCCCACGCCACTATCCGATCTAGCAGCAGCCGATCCAGTCTCTGCGCCTGCCTGCCGCCCTTCCTCGAAGGAGGGGCGGCGGCGCACCGATAGAACAAGAACAACAGCGGCGGACAGATCCGCCCGGATGGAGAAACGCAAGGTGAACTCCGATATCAGACCGCAGTATCGCCCGGTAACCATTGGCCGCCCGCCAGTGGAGGTCAGTGAACATCATGGCGTTCTGCATATGCGCTCGCTGGAACCGCTGGCGCCGTTGCCCGAGCGCCTGCTCGACCGCTTGCTGCACTGGGCCGAGGTGCGCCCGCAACAGACCTTTATCGCCGTCCGCGACCAGGGCGGCGACTGGCAGCGCATCAGCTATGCGCGGATGCTCAGCCGGGTACGCGCCATCGCGCAGGGCTTGCTCGGCTTCGGCCTGAGTGCCGACCGGCCGCTGGCGATCCTCTCCGGCAACGATCTGGAGCATCTGCAGATCGCTCTTGGCGCCATGTACGCAGGCATTCCCTATTGCCCGGTATCGCCGGCCTACTCGTTGCTGTCCCAGGACTTCGCCAAGCTGCGCCACGTCTGCGATCTGCTGCGCCCGGGGCTGTTGTTCGTCAGCGATGCCGCGCCCTTCCAGCGCGCCATCGATGCGGTGCTGCCGGCCGAGGTGCCGCTGGTCTCCGTGCGCGGCGAGATCGCCGGACGTCAGCGCATCGACTTCGCCAGCCTGCTGCAACAGCCCGGCGGCGCCGAGGCCGAGGCGGCATTCGCCGCCACCGGGCCGGACAGCATCGCCAAGTTCCTGTTCACCTCTGGTTCGACCAAGCTGCCCAAGGCGGTGGTCACCACCCAGCGCATGCTCTGCGCCAATCAGCAGATGCTCCTGCAGACCTTCCCGGTGTTCGGCGAAGAGCCGCCGGTACTGGTCGACTGGCTGCCCTGGAACCACACCTTCGGCGGCAGCCACAACCTGGGCATCGTGCTGTACAACGGCGGCACCTTCTACCTCGACCAGGGCAAACCGACCGCCCAGGGCATGGCCGAAACCCTGCGCAATCTGCGCGAGATTTCGCCCACGGCTTACCTCACCGTGCCCAAGGGCTGGGAGGAACTGGTCAGCGCCCTGGAGCAGGACGCCGCGTTGCGCGAGACCTTCTTCGCCCGCATCAAACTGTTCTTCTTCGCCGCTGCCGGGCTGTCGCAAAGCGTCTGGGATCGCCTCGACCGGGTCGCCGAGCGGCACTGTGGCGAGCGCATCCGCATGATGGCCGGGCTGGGCATGACCGAAGCCGCGCCGTCCTGCACCTTCACCACCGGGCCGCTGTCCATGGCCGGCTACATCGGCCTGCCGGCACCGGGCTGCGAAGTGCGTCTGGTACCGGTGGCCGGCAAGCTGGAAGGGCGTTTTCGCGGGCCGCACATCATGCCCGGCTACTGGCGTGCGCCGCAGCAGAGCGAAGAGGTGTTCGACGAGGATGGTTTCTACTGCTCCGGCGACGCCCTCAAGCTGGCCGACCCGGCGGATCCGCAACTGGGGTTGATGTTCGACGGGCGTATCGCCGAGGACTTCAAGCTGTCCTCCGGAGTGTTCGTCAGCGTCGGCCCGCTGCGCAACCGCGCGGTGCTGGAGGGCGCGCCCTATGTGCAGGATGTGGTGGTCACCGCGCCGGATCGCGAATGCCTGGGCCTGCTGGTGTTTCCGCGCCTGTACGAGTGCCGGCAACTGGCCGGGCTGGATGCATCGGCCAGCGATGCCCAGGTGCTGGCCAGCGCCCCGGTGCGCGACTGGTTCGCCGGCTGGCTGCAACGCCTCAATCAGGCGGCTACCGGCAATGCCACGCGTCTGGAATGGATCGCCCTGCTGGAGCAGGCGCCGTCCATCGACCGGGGCGAGATCACCGACAAGGGCTCGATCAACCAGCGTGCCGTGCTGCAGTGGCGGGCGGAGCAGGTGGAGGCGCTGTACCGCGGCCGAGACACATCGATCCTGCGTGCCGAGCCACGTCCATGAGCGGCGGCCAGTACACGGCCTTCGACGATGTGGCGATCATCGATGCGCTGCGCACCCCCTGGGTCGATCTGAACGGCGCGCTGGCCCAGGTCTCGCCCATCGACCTGGGCATCAAGGTCGGGCGTGCCGTACTGTCGCGCGCCGGCCTCGATTCGCGAGCGGTGGACAGCGTGCTGGCCGGCTCCATGGCCCAGGCCAGTTTCGATGCCTACCTGCTGCCGCGGCATATCGGCCTTTACAGCGGTGTGCCGCAGACCGTGCCGGCGCTAGCCGTGCAGCGCATCTGCGGCACCGGCCTGGAGCTGTTGCGCCAGGCCGGCACGCAACTGTGTGACGGTGTGCAACTGGCACTGTGCGTGGGCGCCGAGTCCATGTCGCGTAACCCCATCGCCGCCTACGATCATCGCGGCGGTTTCCGCCTCGGCGCGCCGGTGGCGTTCAAGGATTTCCTCTGGGAGGCGCTGCACGACCCGGCGCCGGATCTGGACATGATCGCTACCGCCGAGCGCCTGGCCCGCGATTACGGCATCGGCCGCGAGCAGGTGGATGCCTATGCGCTGGACAGCCATCGGCGTGCATTGCAGGCCCGCGATACGGGCTGGCTGGCCGAGGAGATCGTCGCCGTCGGCAACGAGACATTCGTGCTGGAGGGTTATCGGAATCGCGGCATTCGGTTACCGCGGCGGGTCGAGAGCGTCGAGCAGGACAGCCACCCACGGCCCACCGATGTCGAGGCATTGGCACGCTTGTCAGCGATCCACACCGATGGCGTGCAGACCGCCGGCAACAGTTGCGCGGTGGTCGATGGCGCCGCCGCCGCGCTGGTGGGGCGGGCATCCGCGTGCAGACGACCGCCGCTGGCCCGGCTGCTGGCCGCCAGCGTGGTCGGTGTGGCGCCGGAAGCGATGGGCATCGGCCCGGCGCCGGCGATCCGCCTGTTGTTGCAGCGCAGCGGCCTGGCACTGGACGACATCGCCCTGCTGGAAATCAACGAAGCCCAGGGCGCCCAGGTGCTGGCCGTGGCCCAGACACTGGAGCTGGATCCTGGGCGTCTCAATCGCCGCGGAGGCGCCATCGCCCTGGGCCATCCACTGGCGGCCACCGGCCTGCGCCTGGTCATGACCCTGGCGCGGCAGCTACGCGACGGCAATCTGCGCTACGGCATCGCCGCCGCCTGCATCGGTGGCGGCCAGGGCATGGCGCTGCTGATCGAAAACCCTGGCTATCACGCCTGACGCCTTCACTGCCTGCTGGGAGACCGATCATGTGGCACTACCAAGCGCCTCTGCGCGATATGCAATTCGTCCTCGAACACTGGCTGCAGGCGCCTGCGGCCTGGGCCGAGCTGCCGTCTTTCGCTGACCTCGATCTGCCGTTGGCGCTGCAGGTGCTGGAGGAGGCCGGGCGTTTCAGTTCAGGCGTGCTGGCGCCGCTGAATGCCAGCGGTGACCGGCAGGGCTGTTGCTGGCAAGACGGCGAAGTGAGCACGCCCGATGGTTTCGTCGAGGCCTACCGCGCTTATGTGCAGGGCGGCTGGCCAGCGCTGGCCTGTGATCCTGCCCATGGCGGCCAGGGCCTGCCGCAACTGCTCGACGCGGCGCTGCAGGAAATGCTCTACGCCAGCAACCATGCCTGGGCCATGTACACCGGCATCGCCCATGGTGCCTACCTGTGCCTGCAGGCCCACGCGCCGGAAGGAATCAGGACGCGCTACCTGGAATCCATCGTCAACGGTCAGGCGCTGCCAACCATGTGCCTGACCGAGCCCCAGGCCGGCAGCGATGTCGGTCTGCTGCGCTGCCGTGCCGAAGGGCAGCCCGATGGCAGCTACCGTGTGAGCGGCAACAAGCTGTTCATCTCCGGCGGCGAGCACGACCTGACCGACGATATCCTGCATCTGGTGCTGGCACGCTTGCCGAATGCGCCGAGCGGCAGCCGTGGTGTGTCGCTGTTTCTGGTGCCCAAGCTGCTGGATGACGGTCGCCGCAATGCCGTGCGCTGTGACGGCATCGAACACAAGCTGGGCATCAAGGGCAGCGCCACCTGCTCGCTGAGTTTCGACGGTGCCCAGGGCTGGTTGATTGGCGAACCCAATCATGGTTTGGCAGCGTTGTTCGTGATGATGAATTCGGCGCGCCTGCACGTCGGCCTGCAGGGCCTGGGGCATGCCGAGGCGGCCTGGCAGAACGCCGCCGAATACGCTCGCCAGCGCCAGCAGATGCGCGCGCCCGCTCGCCCTGCCGGGGTGGCCGCCGCTGGCACCGACCCGATCCATTATCACCCGGCCATGCGCCTGGCCCTGCTGCGCCTGCGTACGGTCAGTCAGGGCCTGCGCGTCATCGGTTACTGGGGGGCGCATCTGCTGGATCAGGCCGAGCACGCCGCCAGCGCGGGTGCGCGTCAGCAGGCTCAGCGTCTGGCTAGCCTGCTGACGCCGGTCATCAAGGCCTTCTTCACCGACCAGGGTTTTCACCTTGCCAGCGAAGCGTTGCAGGTCTTCGGTGGCTATGGCTACATCGGTGAGTACGCCATCGAACAGACCCTGCGCGACAGCCGCATCGCCATGATCTACGAAGGCAGCAACGAGATTCAGGCCAACGACCTGCTGCTGCGCAAGGTGCTCGGCGATGGCGGCGCGGCTCTGGATGAGTTGCTGGCGGTGTTCGAGCAGGAAGTGGCGGCGGGCGGTGAATATGCCGAGCAGTTGAAAGCGTTGTGCGTGAGGTTTCGGGGCTTGGTGAAGGACATCTTTGCGCATGCCCAGAACGACGATGAATACCCGTACCGGATCGCTGGGGATTTTCTCCATCTGATCGGCTGGTCGCTGCTGGCGTTCGCCTGGGCTCGCTCGGCACGGCTGGTGCAACCGCTGTTGGCCGAGGATTGCTGGTATCAGAAGAAACTCGACAGTGCGGCGTTCTTCTTCAGCTATCTGCTTCCGGAGATCGAGCTGCGAACTGCCCGGATCGATGCCGCGCGGGCACCGCTACCGTTTCTGGATTGACGGGCGCTTTTGATCCGCAGATGCGTGATGTGCAAAGGAATGGAAACAATGTGGCGTAAGCGGCCGGTCGTTCCCGTAGGGTGGACAACGCTCTTTTTGTCCACCATTGCGATTGCAGAACGGTGGATGGGTCGGGCCGCGTAGGTGAAGCGTCAGCTACGCGCCCCGATCCACCCTACAACCTGACAGTCCGGCTCAACCGTTGACCTTGTGCAACAGGCGCAGCAACTGGGCACGTTCGTCGTCGTCCAGGGCGGCGGTGGCCGCTTCGTCGCTGGCCACGGCGATGGCCTTGAGTTGTTCCAGCAGAGCCAGCCCGGCCTTGGTGAGGAACACGCCGTAGGCGCGCTTGTCCTGTACGCCGCGTACGCGTTGGGCCAGGCCGCGGGTTTCCAGTTTATTGAGCAGCGGCACCAGTTGCGGTGGTTCGATGGCCAGTTGGCGGGCCAGATCCGCCTGCATCAGGCCGGGCTCGTTCTCGATGATCACCATGGCGGTGAATTGTGCGGGGCGCAGGTCATGCTCGGCGAGGTTGCCGACCAGATGCTGGAACACTTTCAACTGGGCGCGGCGCAAGGCATAGCCGACCAGCGTGTCCAGCCAGTTGTCGCTGAGGGCGGCGGCCTCGTGCGAGGTGCTGGGGGCTGTATCGATCTGACTGGAGGGGCTGCTCATGCGAGGGACTCTTCTTCGGTTAAGCGTGTTAAGCATTTTGCATGCTTGCGCTGCAGCTGGCCAGTGGCGCGGCTCTACGCATCTGTTAACGGTTGCTCAACAAGCTTTAACAACCTTTAACAACACCGCTTGGCGATCCCTCCCTAGGCTTCGAGTCGTTGCAGGAAAGCCCGCTCATCGAGGTGGTTTTCCTGGAACCGGCTATCACCGGTGGTGGTGCCGCCAATTACCCCTTGATTCGTTCGGAGATATCCCATGGCTGAGACTCCTCCAGTAAGCAGTGGCAACGCAGACGCCGCCATCGACAAGATGTCCGCGGTGTTCGATATGGCGATCGAGAAATCCGCCAAGATCACCGAGATCACCACGGCCAAGAAAGCCGAGCTCGACGCTACCAAACAGCGTCCGCAGAACTGACCCGGGCTGCAGGCGGCGCCTGGCGTCGCCTGCAACCTGTGTCTGCGCCGTTATCGGCAGCTTTTCCATCGAGTGCGTGGCAGGGTCGTTCTGGCCAGCTGCGTCGCTCGATAACGCGATCCCTGAGCCTTGGCGCGAGCCGCGAACCCGGTGAGTCAAATGACTGCGATAGCCTCTAGTTCCGCCCTGCCGAACAGCGGCGACCTGCCCCGTCTGGATGTGACCGCTGGCGTCCACCGCGGCGTTTCCCTGTCGCTGGATGAAGCGGTGTATAGCATCGGCAGTGGCGCTACGACGAACCTGATGCTGCGCGACGCCGGGGTCGTGGAGCGTCATCTGACCCTGCGTTTCAGCGCTCGCCACGTCGGCGTCGAGGCCACCGGTGGCGATGTACGGGTGATCCGCGCCGGGCGTGAAACGACGATCGCGCGCGGGCACGGCTACCGCGGTCGACTGCCTGTGGATATCCGTATCGGCGAAGCGACCCTGCGCCTCGCCGTACCCGAACGCAATGGCCCCGCTGTGAATCCCGTGTGGTACGGCAAGGCGCAGTGGGCCATCGCCGCCTTGTTCATGTTCATCTGTGCGGGCGCCCTGGCAATGCTGCGCGACACCCCGATGTACGCTTCCGAGCCCGAATCGCTGCAGCGCCTGAGTATCGCCGAGGAGCAGCCTGCACAGGCGCCCAGGGCGGCGTCGCTGCAATTGGCCCGCGCCGACCTGGCCAGCCAGGCCAAGGCCGCCGGCCTGGACAATCTCAAGCTCGACGTCAGCGCCGGGCAGGTGCGCGTCAGTGGTACCGTGGAGCCTGGCCAGGAGCAGGACTGGCTGGCCCTGCAGCAGTACTTCGACAGCCGGTACGGGCGCCAGTACGTGCTGCGCGGCGATGTCCGCGTGCGCGAAAGCGCCGCCCGCCCTCGGGTCAATTTCCAGGCCGTGTGGTTCGGCGACAACCCCTACGTGATCAATGCATCAGGCGCGCGCCTGTATCCCGGTGCGCCGCTGGAAGGTGGCTGGAAACTCGAGCGCATCGAGGACGGTCAGGTGGTGCTGGCGCTCGGTGACGAGCGTTTCGCCCTCACGCTCGGGCGTTAGCATGAAGATCGATTCACGCGCCCCGCTGGCGCCTTCGGATGCAGCGTCCGAGGTTCGTACCCGCCCGGATGAGCTGCTCCCCGTTTCATCCACGCCTTCACCCGCCGTTCGCCAGCCCAGCCTGCCGCGCACGCCGCCGCTGCCGTCGATACAGGATGACCTGCAGGCGTTGGAACTGGCCGCTGGTGTGGAGCCTGGGCTGTTCGCCGGCTCGCGGCCCGCGGAAATTCTCGAGGACATTCTCGAACGCATCCTGCCGACGCTGCTGCTCGACGGTGAAACCAGAACACTGGCCATGGCCCTCGTCCGTGAGGAGCTCGACACCCGTCAGGCCCTGGATCGGCAGCGGGTCGAAACCGAGACGGGGGAATGATGCAGCGCGACGATCACGATGCCGCCAAGCTGTTGCAGGGCCTGGGCGATCTTTACCTGCGGGTCGGTCAGGGGCAGCGCGCCCTGGTGCTGTTGCTACTGGCCGTGCAATTGAACCCGGATGACCGGGTGCTGCTGGCCCGCCTGGCCGCTGCCTTCACCGCCAGCGGCGATGGCGAGCGGGCGTTGCGCACGCTGGATCATCTGCGCGCGCTGCAAGGCGAGTCCGCCGCCTGGCTGTTGCTGCGCAGCCGTGCCCTGTGGTGCGCCGGCCAGCACCACGAGGCGCGCAGCTGTTTCGCCCGCTACCGGCAGATGCGCCAGGAGCGTGCAGCATGATGGCGCGCCTCAGCGCCCTGGCGGGCATGGCCGCGCAACGTACCGAGGTGGTGATCGTCGCCTTCATGATGATGGCCATCGTGATGATGATCATCCCGCTGCCGACCTACCTGGTCGATACCCTGATCGGCATCAGCATCGCCTTGAGCATCCTCGTGCTGATCGTCGCGTTCTACATCAGCAAGCCGCTGGAGCTGTCCGCGCTGCCGGCGCTGATCCTGCTCAGCACGCTGTTCCGCCTGGCTCTGTCGATCAGCACCACGCGGCTGATCCTCTTGCATGGTGATGCCGGGCACATCATCGAAGCCTTCGGCAAATTCGTCATCGCTGGCGAAGTGGTGGTCGGTCTGGTGATCTTCCTGATCATCACCGTGGCGCAGTTCGTGGTGATCACCAAGGGCGCCGAACGGGTCGCCGAGGTGGCGGCGCGCTTCAGCCTGGACGCCATGCCCGGCAAGCAGATGAGCATCGACAACGACCTGCGTAACGGCGACATCGACTCCAACGAAGCCCGCCGTCGGCGTTCCGACCTGCAGCGCGAGAGCCAGCTGTTCGGTGCCATGGATGGCTCGATGAAGTTCGTCAAAGGCGACGCCATCGCTGGCCTGGTGATCCTTTTCGTCAACCTGATCGGCGGCCTGCTGATCGGCATGCTGTCGCGCGGCATGTCCTTCTCCGAGGCCGGGCATACCTACTCGCTGCTCACCGTGGGTGACGGGCTGATCGCGCAGATCCCGGCGCTGCTGATCGCCGTGGCGGCCGGTACCGTGGTCACCCGGGTCAACAACGAGGCCGAACAGTCCGACCTGGGCACCGAGATCATCCGCCAGATGGGCAACAGCCAGCGGGCCCTGACGCTCACGGCGCTGATCCTCGCCGCCGTCGCGTTCATTCCCGGTTTTCCGGCGCCGGTGTTTCTCGGTCTGTCGGCCGTGCTGGGGCTGTGCGCCTGGATGCTGAGGCGTCGCCAGCGCCGGGAACAGGAAGTCGAGGCGTCAGCGCCCGACGTGGTCGAGGAGGCTATCGAGGCGGAACCCGAAAACGAAGCCGAGCCATCACCCGCCGCCGCGGATTCCCGTGTGCTGCTGTCCATTGGCCCCGGCCTGGCCGAGGCGGTGCCCCTGCAGCCGTTCAAACAGCGCCTCGAGGTGCTTTGCCACGATCTGCACAACGAGCTGGGCATCGAATTTCCGATGCCGTCGGTGCTGGTCGACATGGCCGCTGCAACTGGCAGCTACCGTGTCGAGCTGGAAGGCGTGCCGGTGGATCAGGGCGAGCTGAACCCTGCCCAGGTGCTGCTGCAGGACGATCCCGTGCATCTGCAACTGCTCGACATCCAGGGCGAGGAACGCGCATCGCCGCTGAGCAGCCGCCCGGGCTTGTGGATCGCTGGCGAGCAGCAGGCCGACCTGAGCGATGCGGGCATCGTCTACCTGCGCCCGGACGAAATCCTCCGCGACGTGATGGCGCGCACCCTGCGCCGTTACGCCGGGGATTTTCTCGGCATCCAGGAAACCCGCCAGTTGCTCGCGCATCTGGAAGAGAGCCACGGCGAGCTGGTCAAGGAAGCCTTGCGTGCTGTGCCCTTGCAGCGTGTCGCCGATGCCCTGCGCCGGCTGGTGGCCGAAGGGGTATCGATCCGCAATCGCCGCGCACTGCTCGAGGCGATGGTCGAGTGGGGCGGCCGCGAGGGGGATGTCGGGCGCTTCGCCGATCACCTGCGCATGGCCCTGGCCCGGCAGATCAGCCACCAGCATGCCGATGAGAAACGGGTGATCGCCGCCTTCGTGCTTGGCTCGGCCCTGGAAGCTCAATTGCTGGAGGCCGCGCGCCAGCAAGACACCGGACGCGGTGAAATCCGTGCCCGGGAAGCCACCCGCGGCCTGCTCAAGGCGCTGCGCCAGCAGTGCGCGCAATTGCCCGAGCAGGTTCGACCGACCCTGGTGGTGCACCCGGAATTGCGCCGCCGAATCCTGCGCCTGTGCATTCGTGACGAACTGGAGATGGCCGTGCTGTCCTTTACCGAACTGGCTCCGGAATACAGCCTGCAGGCGATCAAGGTGATCGGCTCACCGGCCACCGCGCGGGCGGAAAGAAGCGAACCCGCACCCGCTCTGGCAGGTGCCACATGATGCGCGGGCTGTTGCTGATGTTCTGCTGCATGCCGTTACTGGCCATGGCGCAGTCGCCGCTGGGTGGCAGCATCGATCTGGCGGCAGGCGAGGGGCGCATCATGCGGTTCGCCGAGCCGGTGGATGCGGTGATGGTCGCCGAACCGGGCATTGCCGATCTGCAGGTGGTGTCGCCTGGCGTCATCTACCTGTTCGGCAAGCGCGCCGGGCACACCACGCTGGTGGCCCTGGGCAGCGACGAGCGGGAGATCGCCTCGCTGCAGATCAATGTCGGCAGCAATGGCCGGCCGATCAGCAGCGCGCTGCGCAGCAGCCATCCGCAAAGCGCTACCGAAGTGAAAGGCGTGGGCAACCGCCTGGCGGCCCGCGGCCAGGTCAGCGGCGTCGGCGAGGCGCTGGATCTCAACGCCATGCTCGATCCCACCGGGCAGGAATGGCAGAGCGCAGTGAACACCGCCACCTACCCGGGGTCGGCGCAGGTGAACATTCGCGTGCGCTTCGCCGAAGTGTCCCGGGAAGAGCTGCTGCGTTACGGGGTGAGCTGGAACGCGCTGTTCAACAATGGCACCTTCTCCTTCGGCCTGCTCACGGGAGGCAATCTGGCGGCGGAAGCCGCCGCTGGCGCTTCCAACCTGATCGGCGTGGGCCTGGACAGCGGCCACTTCAATATCGACACCGTGCTCGAAGCACTGCAGAGCAACGGCGTGCTGGAGATTCTCGCCGAGCCCAACATCACCGCCATGACCGGTGAAACGGCGAGCTTCCTGGCGGGCGGTGAAGTACCGGTACCGGTGCCGGTGAACAGCGACCTGGTCGGCATCGAATACAAGTCCTACGGCGTGTCGCTGCTGTTCAGCCCGACACTGCTGCCCAACGACCGTATCGGCCTGCAGGTGCGCCCGGAGGTCAGCAGCCTGATGGGCGGCAGCACCCTGGAGGTGTCAGGCTTCCGCGTGCCGTCGTTCCGTGTGCGCCGCGCGGATACCCGTGTCGAGGTGGGCAGCGGCCAGACCTTCGCCATCGCCGGTCTGTTCCAGCGCGAGAACTCCCAGGATCTGGAGAAAGTCCCGCTGCTCGGTGACATGCCGATCCTCGGCAACCTGTTCCGCTCCAAGCGCTTCCAGCAGAACGAAACCGAGCTGGTGATCCTGATCACGCCCTATCTGGTCGAACCGGTGCAGACCCAGGCGATGCTCACGCCCCTCGACCGCACCCTGGGGGGGCGCGCCGATGCGCCCGCGCGTAGCAGTTCCTTCGGGTTTCACGTGCAATGAACGGGGGTACCGCGATGACTCGTCTGAGCGTGCTGTCCATCTGCCTGCTGCTTGGCGCCTGCCAGACCGAATTGCAGGCGCCCAGCTATTCCCATGGCTACCAGACCATAGTCGACGGCAATGGCCAGACTCTACTGGTGCCGGATGCCTGTCGTCGCGTTTCGGATGAGGGCCAGCCGGTCGATGAACAGGCGCTGCTACCACTGCCGCCTGGCTGCGCCAACAACGCCAATCTGCTGCAGATGGTCGAGCGCCGCGGTGATCTGCTGCGTGGCCGGCAGACCGGGCCGACGCTGGCCGCGCCGGTAGGTCGGGCGGCGCAGTCGTATCTGGAAGGTTTCGAAACCGACGAGAAGCGCCGCCGCCGGCAGGAGCAGGCGGCGCAGAGCGATACCGGAGGCGGGCAATGAGCCTCGTGATGAAACGGGAACAGAGCCTAGGGTCTGTTGCCGTTTCACGCACGGCCGCGCCGGAGCCCGTTTTGCCGCGAGGCAAGGCACGAGCCGCGAAGTTTAGCGGGCTAAATGAGCCGGCGAGAAACGCAGCATCGCGACAAAACGGGCCCGGCCCTGCGGGTTGCGCGGGAAATCTCGCCATGCGTCGTTGGAGGACTTGGCAAGGGAACAACCATTCCCTGCGTCCTCCGCCTAGCCTGGCGAGATTTCTCGCGGCAACGCGGCTCGCGTTGAAACGGGAACAGACCCTAGTGATCGGCGCTCAGCCCCAGGGCGCGAGCGCGTTCGGCGGGATCCTCGATGGCGGCGATGCGCCGGGCTTCGGCGATCAGCGTCTGGCGCTCGGCCGGGCTGGTGTCGTCGAGCTGCACGCTGGCCGGTTTGCCACGCTTGCCGGCCAGCACCTGGATCAGCAGCGCATTGCGCTGGTGGCGCAGTTGCGCGGTGGGCGCGCGGTCGATGCCGTCGATCTCGCGCAGCGCGTTATCGCTGTCACCATTGAGGGCATAGGCCAGCGCCAGGTTGCTGCGCGCATCGAGATCGCCGGGCGCCAGCTTGCGAGCCGTGGCGAAGGCGCTCTGCATGGCGCTGATGTTGCCCAGCTGGGCTTCGGCGGCGCCCAGGCGGGCGAAGGCCTGGGCCTCGTTCGGCAACTGCTCGGCGGCGCTGGCGAGCAGCGGCTGGGCGCGCTCCGGATAACCCAGACGCAACTGCGCGGTGCCCAGGCCGAGCAGGCCGACCGGATTGTCCGGCTCCAGGGCGACGGCTTTCTGGTAGGCCTGTTCGGCGCCGCGGGCGTTGCCGCTGTCCAGCCGTGCACGGCCCAGCCGCTGCCAGGCCTCGAAACCGGCACCAGGCTGTTCGGCGGCGCGCTGGTAAAGCGTCGCCGCGGTACCGCGGTCACCGCGTGCCTCGACGTCGTTGGCCAGTTTCATCAGGCGTTGGTAGGCGTCATCGCCCGCTGGCGCGGACGCATTGCTGGGCGCGTTGCTGCTGCAGGCGCCCAGCAGGACGAAGCTGGCGAGCAGCAGGATGCGGCGGGAGGAAATCGACGGCAAAGGCGGTGCTCCTGGGTTGATCCGGCACGTGCCGGGCATTCTATAGAGCCATCATCAGTGGGGTATGTGAAGCGGCTGCGAAATCTTGTGATTGTTGCCGGCCGGCGGTTGTTTCATCGCCCTGCCTGCGCCGATAGTGGTTCCGTCAGGCGCGGCCTGGCGCTGTCCCTGCTGTTGCTGGCGGGCAGTTCAGGGCTGGCACGCGCCGAGGCGCCGCCGCAGTGGTACGAGCAGCCCTATGCCTATGTGGTGATCAATCAGGATCTGCGCAGTGCACTGGAGGCCTTCGGGCGCAACCTCGGTCTGCCGATGGCGATTTCCAGTCGGGTCAAGGGGCGTGCACAGAGCAATCTGCGTGCTTCCAGCGCTGGCGAGTTTCTCGACGCGCTGTGTGGCAACAGCGGCCTGACCTGGTTTTTCGACGGCAACATGCTGCACGTGAACAGTGAGGAAGAAATCGAGATCCGCCAGTTCGAACCCAGCGGTTTTCAGCTCGACGAGTTGCAGGCATCCCTGGACGAGCTGGGAGTGGCAGGCAAGCACCTGTCCCTGCGCAGCAGTTTTCACGGGGACGGCATGCTGATTTCCGGGCCACCGCCCTACATGGCGCTGGTTCAGCAACGTATCGATCAGTTGCAGAGCCCGGTGGTGGCGGAACCCGAAGTGGTTCGCGAGCGGGGGGTGCGGGTGTTTCGCGGTAGTGCCGGCATCCAGGTGGTCAAGGGTGCGGACGAATGACGGATCGTTGAAAAACGCAGGGTGTTTTTCAACGGTCTGATAAATCCAGGTGAAAGGAGAAATCCCATGGCAGTCAGTTCGGTAGATGGCAACAGCACGGTAGAGAACACCCCCGAGGCCGAATTCGACCAGGCGCTGGAAAACGCCCAGGCCGAGGACGAGCTCACCAACGACATGATCACCCAGGCGATCATCCTCGGCGGCCAGTTCATCGTCATGCCGAGGGCCCAGGAGATACTCAAGGAAGCCACCGCGGACGACGAAGAATAACCACGGGGATCGGCCATGACAGTCAGCGCAGCAGTCGCCACGGCGGCCGGCCAGGATGTCGCCCAGGTCTCGCAGAACCTGTTCGAGCACATGGCCAGCCAGGCCAAGGGCATGCCCCAGGGCGCCAGCCCGAACCAGATCGGCGAGAACCTGATGGAACGACTCAACGGTTTCATCGACCGCTCGCGCGGCTTTTCCGACAGCGCCAGCGTGGAGCGCACGCCCTACGTCAGCAGCTCGCCGGTGGACAAGGGCGCGGGTGTCGAACCGGGCAAGGTCAACGAGCAGCAGATCGACCGCCTGGTTGGCTCCCTCAGCCGGGTCTTCGATTACTCCATCGAAACCCAGATGGTGGTGCGTGGCGCCACGCAGATTTCCGGCTCTGCCAACACCCTGCTAAGGGGCCAGTGAACATGCGCGGGCATCCTCTTCGCTTGGTCGCGCTGTTGATGCTGACACTGTTGCTGCAGGCCTGTGACGGCATGGTGCTGTACAGCAACCTTGGCGAGCGTGAAGCCAACAGCATGGTCGCCGCATTGCTGCGCGAGGGTATCGCTGCTCAGCGTCAGGTGCAGGAAGATGGCCGCATCACCGTCAGCGTGCCTCAGGAGCGGCTGTCCGACGCCGTGGCCCTGCTCGACGAGGCCGGCCTGCCGCAGCAGCAGTTTTCCAACATGGGCGACGTGTTCAAGAACAACGGTCTGGTGTCCTCGCCGGTGCAGGAGCGGGCACAGATGGTTTACGCCCTGAGCGAGGAGCTGTCGCACACCGTGTCGCAGATCGACGGCGTGCTCTCGGCACGGGTACATGTGGTGCTGCCCGACAATGACCTGCTCAAGCGGGTGATCTCACCTTCATCGGCTTCGGTGCTGATCCGCTATGAGCCGGATACCGATGTCGACCAACTGATCCCGCAGATCAAGACCCTGGTGGCCAACGGTATCTCCGGGCTGAATTACGACGGCGTTTCGGTGACCGCGATCAAGGCGGCGATGCGCAACCTGCGTGACGATGCGCGGCCGCCGCTGAGCTCGTTCCTGGGCATCTGGATGCTCGATGAAAGCGTGTCGCGGGCACGTGCGCTGTTCTTCGGCGGGCTGCTCCTGCTGCTCGGCGTGGCCGGGGCGTTCGCCTGGTACCTGTGGCGTGAGCGCCAAGGGCAGGGCACCTACGTATTGAGGGAAAGCGAATGAGCCAGGCGTTGCGCGACGCCTGGCGCGCGCTGCTGGCTCAACCGATGCAATTCGTCGCTGAAGAGTGCCTCGAGGCCGCGCTGCTCGGTGCCGTGCCGCGTGAGCGAGTGATCGATCTGGCCAGGCAGCCACGCTTCGAGGCGCGCATCGGCGGCTTGCTGGCCTCCTATTACGGGCTGGAACCACTGGCGGGCGTCGGCCAGATTGCGGACGACGATCTGCCGGTGCTGCTCCTCTCTCGGCAGCGCTTCGCTCGTCTCGTCCTGTCCTGTGGTGCCTGCCAGCATGCCGACTCCCTGGCCCGGGAAATTCGCGGCCCGGTGGTGCAGAAGCTGCGTGCGCATCTCGGTGATGAGGTGTACGACCTGGCCGTGAGCTGGCGCGAGCCAGTGGTCGGCCAGCAGGCGATCATCGAAGACGATGCCCTGCTGGCAGCCATCGATCGTGATGGACAGCGTTGCGTGGATGCCTGGCTGGCCGCACAGCCTGCTCCGCTGCAGGCCTGGTTGCGCCTGCGCTTCGATCTGGCCGCGCCGCTGTCGACAGGCGGCGCCGAGGACATCCAGCGGGTACGCCAGGTGGCCTGCGCACTGACCTCCCATGAAGAGCAGGGCGCGGCATGAGCACGCTGCCGAGCAAACCGGGTCAGCGTATCGTGCGTGCCGAGCAGGCCGCGCAGTGGATCGACGGCTATGCCTTTCTGCAGGCCGCCCGCGAAGAAGCCGAGCGAACTCAGGGTGAATTGCAGCAACTGCGTGATCAGGCACGAGAAGAGGGCCTGGCTGCCGGGCGCGCGGAAGGTCAGCGCGAGGCCGCCGAGCTGCTGGCGCGCACGGCGGTGCAGGTCGATGACTACCTGGCCGGCCTGGAAGCGC
Source organism: Phytopseudomonas daroniae (assembly GCF_004327275.1). Classification (NCBI taxonomy): domain Bacteria; kingdom Pseudomonadati; phylum Pseudomonadota; class Gammaproteobacteria; order Pseudomonadales; family Pseudomonadaceae; genus Phytopseudomonas; species Phytopseudomonas daroniae. The sequence goes on along the minus strand of NZ_QJUJ01000001.1, from coordinate 881,949 downwards.
AGATGACCGATCTGGCCCTGGGCATCGTCCGCCGGGTGATCGGTGAGCTGGATGACGGCACCCGCCTGGCGCTGTGCACACGGCAGGCATTGTCGGCCTTTCGTGAGGCGCAGCGGCTGCGCCTGCACGTCCGCCCCGCTCAGCTCGAAGCCGTGCGCGGACAACTGGTCGATCTCGGCGAGCGTCTGCAGGTGGAGGCGGATGACAGCCTTGCTGCCGGTCATGCCCGCCTGAGCAGCCCCCAGGCCAGCGTCGAGCTGGATCTGCACACCCAGCTCCAGGGGCTGCGTCAGGCGTTGTTGCCCGGCGTGCTGGAGGGCGGCGCATGAACGCACCCCTGCATGACCTGTTGCCGACCCTGGCCGCCCGGCTGGACGATGCGCAGCCGCGACCGTTGCGCGGGCGCATCCGCAGCATTCGCGGCACCTTGATTCAGGCCAGCGTGCCCAACGTCGGTATCGGCGAGTTGTGCCGCCTCAGCGATCCGGCCAGTGGGCGAGTGCTGACTGCCGAGGTGGTGGGGTTCGAGGGCGATGAGGCGATTCTCTCGCCGGTCGGTTCCCTGGAGGGGCTGTCGACCCGTACCGAAATCGTCGCCACCGGTGAGAACCAGAGCGTGCTGGTGGGCGATGCCCTGCTTGGCCGGGTGATCGGGCCGCTGGGCGATTGTCTGGATGGCGGCTCGCCGGTCAGTGGTTTGCAGCGCTATCCGCTGCAGGCCGAACCGCCTGCGCCGTTTTCCCGGCAACTGATCGAACGGCCGATGCCGCTGGGTATCCGCGCCATCGACGGTCTGCTCACCGTGGCGCGCGGCCAGCGCATGGGTATTTTCGGCGAGCCCGGTGTGGGCAAGTCGTCGCTGCTGGCGAGCATCGTGCGTCGCAGCGAGGCTGAAGTGATCGTCATTGGTTTGATCGGCGAGCGCGGGCGTGAGGTACGCGAGCTGCTCGACGTCCATCTGGGCGCCGAGGCCCGTGCGCGCACCGTCGCCGTGGTCGCCACCTCGGATCGCCCGGCCACCGAGCGGGTCAAGGCGGCGCTGGTGGCCACCGCCCACGCCGAGTATCACCGTGATCAGGGCCGCCATGTGCTGCTGTTGCTCGACAGCCTGACCCGCTTCGCCCGTGCCCAGCGCGAGATCGGCCTGGCTATCGGCGAGCCGCCGACCCGCCGTGGTTATCCACCGTCACTGTTTTCCGCCTTGCCGCGTTTGCTGGAACGCTCCGGGCCAGCGGCCACCGGGAGCATCACTGCGCTGTATACGGTTCTCACCGAAGGCGATGCGTCCCTCGACCCGGTGGCCGAGGAAGTGCGCTCGATCCTCGACGGCCACCTTGTGCTCAGCGCCGAGCTGGCCCAGCGCAACCATTTCCCTGCCATCGATGTGCTGCAGAGCCGCAGCCGCCTGATGGATCGCGTGGTCGAGCCCGAGCAGCGGCAACTGGCTGGCCACCTGCGTGCATTGATGGCGCGGCATGCCGACATCGAATTGCTGCTGCGCACCGGCGACTATGTGCCCGGCAGCGATCCTCTGGCCGACGAAGCCATCGCCCGGCACGCTGCCATCGAGCAGTTCCTGCGCCAGGATGCCAGCGAGCCGAGCAGCCTCGACGATACGCTACGCGCCCTGCGCAAGGTACTGGCATGAGCAGCGCCCACGCCGTGCAGCAACTGGATGAGCTGCGTCGCTTGCGTGAGCGCCGTGCCGAAGCGCAGTTGGCCAGTTGGCGCGTGCGTTGCCAGGAGGCGGCCGAGCGGCTGGCCGGGGCGCAAGCGGAGGTTCACGAGGCGCTGGCACTGCTCGAAGATGAAGCCCGGCAACTGCAGACCCTGCTCAGCGCCGGTGCGCTGCCGGTGGGGCGTTACCGCAGTGCGCTGGATCTGCTCGACGCGCTGGAGGCGCAGCGGGCCCATCTGGCGGAGCGGGCCAACGAGGCATCGCGGCACCTGGCCGACGTGCAGGCCAGCCGCGATCAGGCTCACCAGCTGTGGTTGCGTCGCCAGTTGCAATGCGAGGCGCTGGAGCCCTTGTTGCAACGCCATTACCGCACTCAGCAGCGGGCTGCCGAGGCGGTCGAGGAAAGCCTGGCCGAAGACCGTCCCCATGGAGCCACACGTCGATGAATTGTCTTCAGTCGTCGTTACCGGCGCCGTTGTTGCCGTCGTTGCCGCAGCTCGATGTCGCTCGGCAGGCCCTGCACAATCGCCTGCTGCGTCGTCGCCAGGCCTGGCAGGGGCAAGTGAATGGTGAGCGGTTCGAGGTCAGCATCATCAGCCAGTTGCCAGAAACGGACGCGGCCATCGTGCTGCCGGCGCGTCTCGGCCCGGCGGCGATGCAACTGCACCTGGATGCGCCACTGCTCGAACGACTGCTGGCGCCCCTCGACCTGCAGCGGGATTTCCACAGCCTGCCGCAGCCCTTGCAGAGCGTACTGCTCGAGCAGGCGTTATTGCCCTGGATCGAACCACTCGAACAGGAGCTGGGCGAGGCGCTGAGTCTGGGTGCCGACGCGCAGCCCTGGGACTTCATGCTGACCCTGCAACTGAGCGAGCAGGGTACGCGGCTGGGCGTGCTGGGCCTGGGGCTGAGCGCCGTTGCCGGCGAAACCGTTGCCAGGTTGCTGGAGCGCCACCTGCAGCCGGCGCGCCATCCGCTGCCGGCGCTGCATCTGGGCTTGTCGCTGCAGCGCGGTTGGCAATCGTTGAGCCTGGCCGAGCTGCGCAGCCTGCAGCCGGGCGATGTACTGATGCTCGATTGTCCGCCGGGCGCCGATGGCCTGCTGGTGCTCGCCGATGGCCGCCGTCAGGCCCGTTTCAAACGCCAGCAGTCCCGCCTGGAACTGCTCGAAGCCTTGCAACCGATCAACCCGAACACGGAGAACCCCATGGGGCATGACGCCGATGATGCGCAACTGGACGATGTGCCACTGACGGTGATCTGTCAGATCGGCAGCCTGGAAATGCCCCTGGGGCAACTGCGCGAACTGGGCGAGGGCAGTGTGCTGGCCCTGCCGGAAGGCGATTCGCAGCGGGTCGAGCTGATGGTCAACGGCCGCTGCGTGGGGCGCGGCGAGCTGGTCGCCATCGGTGATGGCCTGGGTGTGCGCCTGACCCGCTTTGCCAGCCTATCAGGCTGCTGAAAAAACTACCTGCGTTGCCATCGCGGCGTTAAAAAGAGGCTCGAAATGCTCATTTACACCAGTAAACTCCGCTTCCTCACCTCTTTTTGCCTTGCGCTGGCTGCCTCGCCTACGTTTTTCAGTAGCCTGCTATGACGGATTACCAGCCGAACCTGCTGGAAATCATCCTGGTCGTTACCACGATCGGGCTGATTCCCCTGGCGGTGGTGACCCTGACCGGCTTCCTGAAGATATCCGTGGTGCTGTTCCTGATCCGCAACGCCCTGGGCGTGCAGCAGACGCCGCCGAACCTAGTGCTCTACGGCATCGCCCTGATCCTCGCGGTGTACGTGACCACGCCGCTGATCGGCGAGATGTATCGCGAGGTGGAGGGCCGCTCGATCAGTCTGCAGAACGCCGAGGAATTGCGCGAGCTGGGGGACGCTCTGCATGCACCCCTGCAGACGCACCTGTCACGCTTCGCCAACCCCTCCGAGCGCGCGTTCTTCGTGCAGGCCACGGAGACCGTCTGGTCCGAGGAGGCCCGCGCCGATCTGCGCGACGATGATCTGGTGGTGCTGATTCCGGCGTTCGTCAGCTCCGAGCTGACCCGCGCCTTCGAAATCGGCTTTCTGCTGTACATCCCCTTTCTGGTGATCGACCTGCTGGTGGCCAACGTGCTGATGGCCATGGGCATGATGATGGTGTCGCCGACGCTGATCTCGATCCCCCTGAAGATTTTTCTGTTCGTCGCCGTCAGCGGCTGGTCACGGCTGATGCACGGCCTGATCCTCAGTTACGGAGGAGGATGAAGCATGGGTCAGGATGTATTTCTCTCGTTGATGAAGCAGGCGTTGATGACCGTGCTGCTGCTCAGCGCGCCGGCGCTGGGCGTGGCGATCCTCATCGGCCTGGGCGTCGGCCTGTTGCAGGCGTTGACGCAGATTCAGGATCAGACCCTGCCGCAGGCGGTGAAGCTGGTGGCCGTGCTGCTGGTGCTGGTGCTGATCGGCCCGTTGCTGGCGACCCAGGTGGCGGCGCTGGCCAGTCACGTGCTGGACAACTTCCCCGCCTGGACACGCTAGGGCATGGATGCCGACATCGGCCTGGGTATCGCCGAGATCGCCTACCCGGTGATCTCGGCGGCGGCCCTGGCGGTATGTCGGGCGCTGGGCCTGGTGTTCATCACCCCGGCGTTCAACCGCCTGGGGCTGACCGGGATGATCCGCAGTTGCGTGGCCGTGGCGATCTCGGCGCCGATGTTCCTGCCGGCCTTTTCCGCGCTGACCGCACTGGAGGATTACGGCAGCTTCTTTCTCGCCGGTCTGATGGTCAAGGAGTTCCTCATCGGGGTGACCGTGGGCCTGCTGTTCGGTATTCCGTTCTGGGCCGCCGAGGTAGCTGGCGAACTGGTCGATCTGCAGCGCGGCTCGACCATGGCGCAACTGGTGGATCCATCCGGTGCCGGCGAGTCCGGGGTTACCGCGACCCTGCTCAGCGTCACCCTGATCACCCTGTTCTTCATGTCCGGCGGTTTCATTCTGATGGTCGACGGTTTCTATCACAGCTACCAGCTATGGCCCGTCACCGCGTTCACCCCGGTGATCGCCAGCTCGGCGCTGGAGGCGGTGCTGGCGATTCTCGACCAGGTGATGCGCATCGGCGTGCTGATGGTGGCACCGCTGATCATCGCCCTGCTGGTGGCCGACATGATGCTCGCCTACCTGTCGCGCATGGCGCCGCAGATGAATATCTTCGACCTCTCGCTGTCGGTGAAGAACCTGATCTTCACCTTCCTGATGGTGCTCTATTGCGGCTTCCTGATCCCGCTGATGCTCGAGCAACTGGCCGAGTTCCGCGGCACCGTCGAGGTACTCAAGACCCTCTCCGGCTTTGGTGAACCCTAGTGGCGGGCAATAGCGGCAGCGAGGAAAAATCTCAGCCGGCCTCCGACAAGAAACTGCGTGAGGCCCGCCAGAAGGGCCAGGTCTCGAAGAGCCAGGACATGGTCTCGGCGGTGGTGCTGCTCGGCTGCACGGTGTGCATCGCCTTTCTCGCCGGTATCGCCGAGTCGCGGGTGCGCGGCTTGCTCGATCTGGCGGCGACCATCTATGTCGAACCCTTCGCCACGGTCTGGCCGCGCTTGCTGGAGAGTGCCCAGCAGGTGCTGTTGCGCACCGCCTTGCCGATCCTCGGGGTAACCGTGGTGTGCGTGGTGCTCACCAATATCGTGACCATGCGCGGCGTGCTGTTCTCCGGCGAGCCGATCAAGCCGGATATCGCACGCATCAACCCGATCGAAGGGGCCAAGCGCATCTTTTCCATGCGCAACGTCATCGAGTTTCTCAAGAGCCTGTTCAAGGTGCTGATGCTGTCGATCGCCTTCTACGTGGTCGGGCGCATCGCCCTGCAGGCGCTGATGGAGTCGTCGCGCTGTGGGGCGGGGTGCATCGAGTCGGTGTTCTTCCTGTTGCTCAAACCGCTGGTGGCCACGGTCATCGTCACTTACCTGGTGATCGGCATCGTCGACGTGCTGCTGCAGCGCTGGCTGTTCCAACGCGAGATGCGCATGACCCGCAGCGAGCAGAAGCGCGAGCGCAAGGACATGGACGGTGACCCGCTGATCAAGCGCGAACGCCAGCGCCAACGCCGCGAGATGCAGACCCTGAGCAGCCGCAAGGTCGGTATCGCCCATGCCACGCTGATGATCGGCAGCGAGGAGGGCTGGCTGGTCGGCGTGCGCTATGTGCGTGGTGAAACCCCGGTGCCGGTGCTGGTGTGCATCGCCCCGGCGCAGGAGGCGAAAGCCTTGCTGGCCCAGTCGGTGAGCCTGGGAGTGCCGCGTAGCGCCGATGCCAAACTGGCTGCCGAGATCGCCAAACGTGCGGTGAAGGGCGAGCCGATCCCGGCCAATACCTTCCAGCCGGTGGCCGATGCTCTGGTTGCGGCGCGATTGATCTGAAGGCCAGGGTGTGACCTCGCAATCAGCGTTGCCAGCGATGGCTGAAAAAGTCGCAAGCGGCCGTAGGGTGGACAACGCTCTTTTTGTCCACCATTGCGATTGAAGAGCGGTGGAAGGGTAAAGCGTCTTCCACCCTACTAACTGGAACCGTGATTGCGTCAGTTGCAGGACGTATAGAAGGGAGTGTGTCTTGCCGTAGGTTATGACAAACGATGGGTGGTTCGGCCGCTGGGGAGGGGATTTTCACCAGAATTCGCGGCGCTGAGCCGCCCGAGCTGGTTACGAGGATTAGCCAGGGATTTGATAGGTACGCCGGGAGGCTGCGGTACTGTCAGGTCTGTCGTGGCGGCCGCCTTCCGGCCACGATGTCCCGATCTTTTTCCGCTCAGCGTACCTGGTAGCGCAGTGTTTCCGGTTGCGTTGGTTGTTCCACCCGCGGGCGCGATGAGCGATCCCGGTAAGGGCCAAGGCCGAGTGCCGCCAGGGTCAGCTCCAGGCCCAGCGACTGGTTGCCTTCGGTGGAGCAGGCCCAGGTCAGCGCCGAGCGGATGGTGTCGCTTTCCGCGCCGTAGAGGTTCTTCCAGGCCTCGGGCACCACGGCATCGAGCTGGCTCGCTGCCTTTTTCACCACCGCCAGGGCATAGGCCGCATGCCGGGCGACGATGCGTTGGGTCGTGCCTGTCTGCTCGAGTTTTTCCAGGGCATAGAGGCGCTCGGTCTTGGGCATCTGGTAGTACTTCAGCGTGTCGTCGCGGTGAGCGATCAGCAGCGATTTATCCACCAGGCTTTCGATCAGTGGCAACGGGTCGCCGGCCAGTTGCTCGTCGCCCTCGACGATGGCGCGCACGGCATTGAGGGTGAAGGTGCCATTGAAGATCGCCACCAGGCGCAGCATCGCCTGCTCGGCGGGCGGCAATGTCTGGTACGACCAGTCCAGCGTCGCCCGTAACGAGCGGTGCCGCGATGGTGCGGTACGACGGCCTTCCATCTGCAGGCGGAAATCGCCATCCAGCAGTTCGGCCAACGGTGCCAGGCCGAAGGCGCTGACGCGGGTCGCGGCGATTTCGATATCCAGGGGGATGCCGTCAAGCTTGCGGCAGATGCTGATCACGTCCGCCACGTTGCCGTCGTCGAGGCTGAAGGCCGTATCGCTGGCCTGCACCCGTTCGACGAACAGTTCGATGGCCGGGTAGGCCAGAGCCTGCTCGCTGCTCGGCTGTTCACTGGCCGCCGGCAACTGTAATGGCAGCAGGCGTTCGACCTGCTCGCCTGCGGTGCGCAGCGGTTCGCGGCTGGTGGTGAGGATGGTGCAGTCGGGCGTCCACTTGAGCAGGGTTTCCACCACCAGGGCGGTGCCATCCAGCGCCTGTTCGCAGTTATCCAGGATCAGCAACTGACGACGTTGCTGCAGGTGCTGCACGACGTCACGCAATGGGTCGCTGCCAGGTCGCAGGCCGAGCGCCTCGGCCAGGGCATGGGGGATGCGGTTGTCGTCCTCGGTTTCACTGAGGTCGACAAAGCAGGTGCCGTGGGGCATCTCACTGGCCAGTTGGTTGCCCAGCGCCAGGGCGACGGTACTCTTGCCGATGCCGCCAGGGCCGACCAGAGAGATCAGGCGAGTCTGCTGCAGTTGCTCGCTCAGGCGCTGGATCACCGCATCGCGGCCCAGCGGCCGGGTGATCAGGCTGGGCAGCGACTGCAAGCGCTCCACGGATGGCTCGTTGCAGGCTTCGTAAAGCTCTGTGCGCGCCACGAAGCGATAACCACGGCCAGGAACGGTGACGATGTATTCGAAGCCGTTTTCGTCTTCGCCGAGCACCCGACGCAGCGCGACGATCTGCGCTCGCAGGTTGCATTCTTCGACGATGACCTTGGGCCATGCGCAGGCGATCAGTTCGGATTTTTCAAGCAACTCGCCAGAGCGCGAGGCCATGGCAATGAGCAAGTCCAGTGCGCGGCTGCCCAGGCTTATCGGCTCACCATTCTTCAACAGCAAATGCTGGCGCGGATAGAGGGTGAAAGCGCCGAAACGCAAGGCGCCTTCGCTGCTGAATGGTGCATGGTCATAAGGCGTATCGGTCGGCGTGGTGGCGCCGAGAGTGGTCGAATACATGCCTATAGTCCCTCGAGGGTTATGGTTGTTGTACGCACTTGCACAGGCTGCGCGTAAGCGCGCCAAGTCATGCTCGGGTTCGGCTCGTGTGGCGGCCCGACGAAGCGGGTGCTGACGAAGCGTGCCAGTACGGCAGTTTGAATAGGCAAGAAAGAATCCCCCAAAACGTTGTTTGTTTTTGTATATCACCGCATCGCTACAAAGCGGTGTCGATCAGAGGCAGGGGTATACCTCGCAATTAGCGTGCCGCGATGAGTCGTGACTGGATGGTCGCTAACTGATTGATTGTCAATGGCGGGTACAGTTCAGCAACGAGCGGGCGTTCGGTAAATCGGATGGAGCCTGGAAGCCCGTTCGGAAATCCGTGCGATGCAAGGTCGGCGGAACCTGGATAAGGATGCATGTCGCGGTACTCCTGAAGGTTCGTTCAGCGCCGTCCACGTTTCCTGTTAAGGGGCATGAGGCGCTGTGAAAAGCTGCGAAATCCGTGGCGATCAGGTTGTTACATCAATGTGACGATTGCTTGAATGAGGAAATCGCAGGTGACGCCTTTTTGCGTGCACCGTTCTCGTTTTCGTCAATCAGCGAGTCGGCACGCGCATGCCTGCGCCGTTCAACCAAGTGCCATAGCCACTCTCTTTCGCACAAGGATCGCCATCCGGTTTTGCGACCTTGTCCACTTATCGAGCCGGAGCGCAGACGCCGATGAGCACCATCGATACGACAACACCAGAACGCGTAACCGGGCAGACCGGCAATAGCGATTTCGACGACAAGCTGCGCGAGGCTCAGAGCAAGGGTGGGCAGCTCGACAAGGAAGGCATCGCCGCCTACAAGGAGCACCGCGGCCCCTATCTGGACGGCAAGCCGCCGCTGGCCGAGAGCAATCACCAGTGGAAGGAAGAAGACATCACCAATGTCGAGAGCGAATGGCTGTCCTCCAGCGGCCATCGCCTGATGCTGTGGGATGACCTGCTGCTGGTGACCATGAAGAACGGCGATCAGGTACTGGTACATGCCGGCGTCAATCCACGCCTGCACCAGGTGGCCAAGGAGAAGATGGATGGCGGTGACGTAAGCGGGCCACCGGCCTGGACGGAGAAGGATCTGTCCGACGAGCAGAAGCTCTGGCTCGGCCAGCGCGAGGCCGGCGGCTTCACCGTGGTCACCTCGGCGGATCAGATACCCGAACTGGGTGATCTGCGCTTCATCGAAGAAGGCTATCTCGACCAGAGCGCTGCGGTGTATTACCCATCCAACGGTTTCCAACTGACCGTCGACCACGATGGCATCTACGTCGAGAACGGCACGGCGCTGTTCACCACGGCGGACGGCAAGGGTTATGCCGTTTCCAAGGAGCTGTCGCCGGAGGCCTACGAAAAGGTCAAGGAGCTTGCTGAAACGCGGGACAAGATCGAGAAGAAGCTCGAAGACGGCGATTACAAGGTGATGAACGCCCGCGACGATATTCCCGTGGTCACCGACGACACCAAGGTGGAAACCCTGGCGCCGGGCGTCAAGGCGGTGGAGACGCCGCGCCGCGGCAAGTTCATCGTCATCGAGAGCGTCACCCCCGAGCATTTCGCCAACCTCGAAGGCACTCAGGTGGAAAAGCAGCAGGGCGCCGTGGACAAGGCCTTCGAGGATCGTGACCTGCCACCGGCGAAAGACACCGACCTGATGCAGGCCGAGACCTCCGAAAAGAAGGATGGCAAGCCGAAGTCGGTGGGCGAGCTGTATTACGAGAAGCTCAAGGAGGAATACAAGGACAAGCCCGACGACTCGAAGGAGGCCAAGTACCTGCGCCTGCTCGAGGCGCGGGCCATGCTCAATGGCGGCTTCCAGTTCCTGCCCTACATCACCCAGAACGGCATTTTCAACAGCACCACCACCAGCTATGGCAAGGATCCCAAGGAGATGAGCCCGGCCGACATGCGCGGCCTGGTCGACGAGGGTGCGCTGGGTGAGGAACTGCTCAAACTGATGACCGATCCGGATATCGCCGCCGACAACGATCGCCTGCTCAAGGAAGCGATCGACAAGGTGGAGGACAAGGAAGGCTTCAAGGACAAGCTGGCCGAAACACTACGTGACCCCGAGTACAAGAAGGCTCTGGAAGCGCTGGAGAAGGACAACCCCGAGGGTGCTGCGGCACGCTATTCCTCCGATATGCAGTCGCTGAGCCTGCTCGACCCGGAGTTGGCCGCGCAGGTCGACACCGAATTCAAGTTCGGCATTCCCATCGAGCAGCTCAACGAGTTGTACAAGGATGGTGTCGAGGGGGTGGGCGAAGAAGCCGTCGACAAGGCCACCAGCGATGCCGTCACCACCGTGCTGACGACGCTGTTGACCAACGTTGCCGGGGCCAAGCGCGGCGCCGATATCTTCAATTACTACTTCGGTGGCGGCAAGGAAAAGGGGCAGGCCAAGCCCGAGCTGAGCGCCGAGGAGCAGAAGGTCGTCACGGCTGCCCAGGATTCTCGCGAGCCACTGACGCAGTTGCTCAAGGGCAAGGCCACGGAGATGATCAACGATCCTTCCGGGCAGTCCGGGGCGATCACCAAGAAGGATATCGACAAGGCCCTGGACAAGGTGCCGCTGGACAAGCGCGAGGGTGTCGCCGGAATGATCGGCAAGCTGGCCAAGACCGGCGTGCTCAGTTCCACCGTCGGCCTGATCTCGATGATTTCCGGGATCTACAAGCTGGCCGATGGCGGGCTGAATTTCGGCGAGACGGCACCGGAGCGCATCGAAGCGGCAAAGAATTTCGTCACCACCATCAGCGTCATCTCGCCGATGGCGACCATGGTCACCGGGGCGTACGAGGAAATATTCCGCAAGCCGGGCGTTGCCGACTCCCTAGGTCTGGGCAAGAGCCTCAAGGAAACCGTCTGGGACAAGCATTTCCCACCCAAGGAAAGCGCTGGCACGCCACCCTCCATTGAGCTCAAGGAGCTGCCGGAGATCGATCTCGGCAAGAATTTCACCGCAGATAATTTCTGGGCCGACTTCGACAGTACCACGCGGGGTTCGCGGCCGTCGGTGGAGGATCTGATCCAGGAGCTGCCGGAGGAAAGCCGCGAGCAGGTGCTGAAGAATATCGACAAGGTCGCCGAAGCCAACCCGGAGCTTGCCAAGGTGCCCAAGGCCGATCGACTGCGCTGGGTCGGTGGTGCGTTGTCGACCATCGGCGGCATGGCCGATGTGGCTGGCGGGGTGCTCGACCTGGTGCTTGGCGGTATGGGCATCGACAAACTGCGCAAGGAGGGCGGCACACCCGAGGAGTTCGCCGCCAAGAGCCTGCAGATTGTTTCCGGGGTTTCCGGGTTGGTCATGGGTGGCGCAGGGCTGGCTTCGGCGATCGGTGTCGGCTCGGCGGTCACCGCCGGTATCGTTGGCGCGGCTGCCGGTGCCGTAGGCGCGGTGCTGGGCTTTATCGGCGCGATCATCGGCGGAGTGATTGCGCTGAAGAAGAGCGAGGAAACGGTCAAGAAAGTCCGTGAACATTTCCAGCAGCTGGAAAAGGATGGCGTACTGGAAAAGGAATGGGGCGACAAGCTCAACTACCTGATCCACATGAGCTACGAGTACAAGTATTACGAAGGCAAGTACGAGGATCGCTTCGACGCCTGGTACCCCGAGGATATCCCGGTCTGGGAAGCCCAGCCCGAGCACTTCAAGGAGTTCACCGAGAAGGTCGAGAAGGACGGGCGTATCGACGATGACTGGTTCAGCGACAACATGAAGGATCTGGTCACCTACAACAGCAAGTTCGACGCCGAGTTTTATCGCGAGAACAAGGACAAGATCGACCGCATCGTCGACAACTGGGAACAGTGGCAGGGCAGCGACGATATCGTCAGCGACAAGGATTTCAACAAGCTGCTCAAGGGCGACGACCGCTTCGACAACTCCAAGGAAGACATCGAAGCCGTGCAGTTCCTGATGGATAACAAGGAATTCTTCGAGTTCCTCGACACCATCCGCTTCCACCCCAACAACACCAAGGCCGACGGCAAGATCAGTCGCAAGGACGTCGACAAGTGGCTGGAGCAGGTGAGCTGATAGGGGGTTATGGCTGTTTCAAGGCGGAAGCGGCCGGTCGGTGACTCGCGTTGAACCATGGATCACGGCCTTCGGCCCCGGATTACGCCTGCGGCTAATCCAGGTTACGTTCTACGGTCTTAAAGGCGCAAACGGCCATTCGTAGGGTGGACGACGCTTCATCCGTCCACCACTCTGCGATCGCAATGGTGGATGAAAAGAGCGTCATCCACCCTACGAGGTGAGCGGCCGCTTACGCCTTAATTGCGCCGAACCAGCAACACACCCGACTCCATATGGTGGGTATAGGGGAACTGGTCGAACAGGGCGCAGCGCTCGATGCGGTGGGTGTCGTGCAACTGGGCGATGTTCTGCGCCAGGGTTTCCGGATTGCAGGAGATGTACAGGATGCGCTCGAAGCGGCGGGTCAGCTCACAGGTGTCGGTATCCATGCCGGCGCGGGGCGGGTCGACGAACACGCTGCCGAAGTCGTAGCTCTTCAGATCGATCTCGGCCAGGCGGCGGAACGGGCGTACCTCGTTGAGCGCCTCGGTCAGTTCCTCGGCGGACAGGCGCACCAGGGTGACGTTGTCGATACCGTTGTCGGCCAGGTTGGCCAGGGCGGCGTTGACCGAGGTCTTGCTGATCTCGGTGGCCAGCACCTTGCGCACGCGGGTGGCCAGCGGCAGGGTGAAGTTGCCGTTGCCGCAGTACAGCTCCAGCAGGTCGTCGTCGCGCTGGCCGAGTGCGTCGTGGGCCCAGCCGAGCATCTTCTGGCACACCTCGCCATTGGGCTGGGTGAAGGCGCCTTCAGGCTGGCGGTAGCGGAAGGTGTGGCCAGCCACTTCGAGGCGCTCTTCCACGTAGGGACGTCCGACCACGATGCGCTTGCCCCGCGAGCGGCCGACGATGCTCACTTCCAGTTCATCGGCGAGCACCTGGGCGGCGGCTTCCCAGGCGTCGTCCAGAGGGCGGTGGTAGCAAAGGGTGATCAGCGCATCGCCGGTCAGGGTGGTGAGGAATTCCACCTGGAACAGCTTGAAACCCAGCGTCTGGCTGGCCTGCCAGGCGGCCTTGAGGCGCGGCATCAGCTCATTGATGCGCAGGCTGGCGATGGGGAAGTCTTCGAAGAAGATCGGGCTGTGCTTGTCGCCGGCCTCGAACATCGCATAGTGACGATTCTCGCTGCCGGCTTCGCGCCACAGGCGGAACTCGGTACGCAGGCGGTAGTACTCGCGTGGCGACTCGAACACCTCGGGCTCTGGTGCGGCAAAGGGCGCCAGCAGCTCCACCAGGCGGGCCTTCTTCTCGGCGAGTTGGGCGTCGTAGGCGGCGGGGTCGAATGCGGGACGGCTCATCGGTCACTCGTGCGGCAGGAAAACGGGGCGCCATTGTAGCGATTCCGTTGCCAGAGTGCCGTCACCGTCGATCATCGGTGCCACGGGACGCGGAGCATCCGGGGAGGTGTTCCCACGCAGAGCGTGGGAACGATCAATTCCTGCTGGTGAAGGCTCGCGAGCTAGAGTCTGTTTTTAACGCAGCAGGGCCGACGCGCAGCAGCCTTCTGTTCAGAACAGCGCCAGCTTGATCACGCAGAAGACAGCCAGCGCCACCAGCATGCCGTTGAGCTCGCGCCAGCGGCCGGCCAGGCTCTTGGCGACGACCCAGGTGATGAAACCGAAGGCGATGCCGGTGGCGATGGAATAGGTCAGCGGCATGGCCAGGGCGGTGACCACCACGGGCGCGGCCACGGTGATGTCGCTCCATTCGATCTCGGCCATCCCCGAGGCCATCAGCACGGCGACGAATAGCAATGCCGGTGCGGTGGCGAAGGCTGGCACGCTGCCGGCCAGCGGGGCGAAGAACAGGGCGAGCAGGAACAGTACGGCAACCACGATGGCGGTCAGGCCGGTGCGGCCGCCGGCACTGACGCCAGCCGCCGACTCGATGTAGCTGGTGGTGGTCGAGGTGCCCAGCAGCGAGCCGCCCAAGGCCGCGGTGCTGTCGGCGATCAGTGCGCGACCCATCTTCGGCAGGTGACCGTCCTTGCGCATCAGCCCGGCTTTCTTGGCTACGGCGATCAGGGTGCCGGAGTTGTCGAACAGGTCGACGAACAGGAAGGCGAAGATCACGCTGATCAGGCCGACGTCCAACGCACCGGCGATATCCAGCTGCATGAAGGTCGGCGCCAGGGACGGCGGCATCGACACCAGGCCACCGAACTCGCTGACACCGAGCAGAATGCTCAACAGCGTGACCAGCAGAATGCTGATCAGTACCGCGCCGGTCACGCGCAGCGCTTCCAGGCCGATGATCAGGAAGAAACCAAGGATCGCCAGCAGCGCCGCAGGCGAGCCCAGGTCACCGAGGCCGACCATGGTCGCCGGGTTGGCGGCGACGATGCCGGCGTTCTGCAGGGCGATCAGCGCCAGGAACAGGCCGATGCCGGCGGCAATCGCCGAGCGCAGTTCCAGGGGGATGCTGTTGATGATCCACTCGCGGATCTTGAAGATCGACAGCAGGAAGAACAGGCACGCCGACAGGAACACCGCACCCAGTGCGACCTGCCAGGTGTGGCCCATGCCCATCACCACGGTGTAGGTGAAAAAGGCATTGAGGCCCATACCGGGCGCCAGGGCGATCGGGTAGTTGGCGATCAGGCCCATGACGGCCGAACCGAAGGCCGCCGCGAGGCAAGTGGCGACGAACACCGCACCCTTGTCCATGCCCGTCTCGCCGAGAATGCTCGGGTTGACGAAGAGGATGTAGGCCATGGTCAGGAAGGTGGTGACCCCGGCGAGAATCTCCGTGCGAACCGTGGTGTTGTGTGCTCTGAGTTGGAACAGTCTTTCCAGCATGCCGGGGCTCCCGATGGCAGCGACGCGCGTTGAATGGCAGGGGGCAAGCAAAGCACATCATGTGCCAGATCGCGCAAGCGCGGCATCATAGCCGCTCGTTCAGGCTCGGTGAATATATGACCGGATAGAGCGCTTTCAATTTTTCTCCGGCGCTACCGGGAGCGCGCATTTCTAGTGCGCGGCATGGCGCGCTACGACGCCCGTCGTGCGGGATATCCGCAGCAATCCGTTACCGCGAATCGACCCTACGCTTTCTCTCTTTCCACCAGTGGCGTGTGCATATGGTCGCGGGTGGAAAGCGCCGGGAACAGCTTGATCCACAGGGCGCTGATGGCGATGGCGCCGAAGCCGCCAATCAACACGGCCGGCACGGTGCCGAACCAGGCGGCGCTGACCCCGGCGCGGAAATCACCGAGCTGGTTGGAGGCGCCGATGAACAGGCCGTTCACGGCACCAACCCGGCCACGCATGTCGTCCGGCGTCTGCAACTGCACGAAGGCACCGCGGATCACCATGCTGACCATGTCCGCCGCGCCGAGCAGCACCAGGGTCGCCAGGCTGAACCACAGCGAGGTGGACAGGCCGAAACCGATGGTCGCCACTCCGAAGATCGCCACCGAACCGAGAATCACCGGGCCGACCCGGCGTTCGATGGGGTGACGTGCCAGCCAGATCGACATCAGCAGCGCGCCCACCGCTGGCGCCGAGCGCAGCAGGCCGAGGCCCCAGGGGCCGGTGAGCAGGATATCCTTGGCGAACACCGGTAGTAGCGCGGTGGCGCCACCGAGCAGGACGGCGAACATGTCCATGGAGATCGCGCCGAGCACTTCCGGGCGGCTACGGATAAAGCGGAAACCGGCCAGCAGCGACTCCACCGAAATCTTCTGCTTCAGCGGTTTCTGCTGCGACGGCAGGCTGAGCATCAGGCTCAGCGCGATCAGATACAGCCCCACGGCCGGGCCGTAGACCCAGCCCGGCGCGATGGCGAACAGCACACCGCCAAGGGCAGGGGAGACGATGGTGGCGGTCTGCATTGCCGAACTGGACGCCGCCACCGCTGCAGGGAACAGGCCGGGCGGCACGATGTTCGGCAACAGCGCCTGGGTAGTGGGCATTTCGAAGGCCCGCGCCGTGCCCATCATGAAGGCGATGACGAAGATCATTTCGCGGGTCAGGCTGCCCGTGCTGGTGCCGATCAGCAACGTAATGGCGACCACGGCCTGGCCACACTGGCACAGAGCGGCCACCTTGCGGCGATCGAAGCGGTCGGCGACATGCCCGGTCAGCAGGATGAAGAGAATTTTCGGCAGGAACTCCACCAGGCCGACCAGCCCCAGGTCGAGCACATTGCCGGTGAGGCTGTACATCTGCCAGCCGATGGCCACGGTAAGCATCTGGAAGCCGCTGGCGGTGAACACGCGCGCCAGCCAGAAACGAATGAAAGGCGTGTGGTGACGCAGCAGCAACTGACCATGAACGGACATTGGAATACTTAGGCGGCTAACAACGGCCGGCCAGACTAGCACGTCCGCTGTAACATTTGGATGCAAGAAGCTGTGGGTTGTGCCTGGATGCCGACGGATTCCAGGTAAAGGGCGCAGCGCGCCTTAGTGAATCAGGCCACTAAGCAGCCACAGGCCGAGAAACAGCCAGATCAACCCGCCGATCACCGAACCGCGCATGAACGAGCGCACTGCGCTGTAGAGCAGGATCAGACCGATCAGCAGCACGGCAATGCTGAGTAGCGAAGGTGTCACGCCCAGAGCGCCGGCCATGCCGTCGATAAAGCCCGCCACGGCACCGCCCAGCATGCCGATCACGCCGCTCAGGGCATCGACGATAAAGCGGATGAACGAGCCGAACGCCTCACCGAGGGATTCGAAAAAACCTTCTACGCGCATGGAAACAGTCCTGGAAAACAGAAGAGGCAAAATAAAATCGGGATGCAGGCCTAGGGTCTGTCTCGCGGCAACGCGGCTTGCGCTGAAACGTCAACAGACCCTATTGGGCTGTCAGGAGGGAATGGAGTTCCCCGTGTTTGCGTATGGCGCGCCGTCGGCGTAACCGCTGGACATCACTGCGGGTCAGGCAAAGGCCACTGTCGTTGGGATGATCCATATCCAGGTGCCGAACACTGCGCCGGAATGATCTAGGTCGTGGGCAATTATCGGCAGAGGTAACCGTAACGGCTAGGCGCTTGCATGGGTTGCTGATCCGCCGTGACCGATGGAGCCGGCCACGGTGCCTGGATTCAGGTGGCTTTGCTACCGGCGAAGGCGTACTGCAGCTTTTCCGCCAGCTCTTCGCTGCGATAGGGCTTCTGCACGATAAAGACTTCGTCGGCGTCCAGGCCGCCCAGTTCGGCATAGCCGGTAACGAATACCACGGGCAACTCCGGGTAGCGCTGGCGAGCGACCTGGGCCAGTTCGGCGCCGTTCATGCCGGGCATCGCGAAGTCGGCCAGCAGCAGGTCGATTTCGTCGTCGAGCTTGCTCAGCGCTTCGGCGCCGCTGTTGGCTTCACGTACCTGGTAACCCAGGGCGTCCAGCGTCTGCGCGGTGACTTCGCGTACCCGCGGGTCATCATCGACCAACAGTATGGTGCGCTGCGCGCCATGCTCGGCAACGGGTAGCGGCTGGTTGGATATTTCGTCGCTCGCCTGGACGACGCTGCGCAGCCCCGGCAGGTACACCTTGACCGTGGTGCCGACGCCCATTTCCGTCAGGATGCGCGCACCGCCACCGGACTGCTTGGCGAAACCGAACACCTGAGCCAGGCCGAGACCCGAACCCTTGCCGATCTCCTTGGTGGTGAAGAAGGGCTCGAAGGCCTTGGCCAGTACCGCTTCGCTCATGCCGCTGCCGGAATCCTGCACCGACAGCACCACGTAATCGCCGGGCTCCGGGTCTTCCGGGCGCTGTGGCACCTTGCTGATCACCTCGTTGCTGGTGCCCAGGCGTAGCGTACCGCCCACCGCCATGGCATCGCGGGCGTTGATCGCCAGGTTGAGGATGATCAGTTCGATCTGCGTCGGGTCGACCCGCGCGTGCCACAGATCGGATTCTGTGGCGGTTTCGATCAGCACGCTGCCGCCCAGGGTGCTCTTCAGCAACTCGAGCATGCCGTGGACGGTTTCGCCGAGGTTGACCGCTTCCGGTACCAGGCGCTGACGCCGCGAGAAGGCCAGCAACTGGCCGGTGAGCTTGGCGCCGCGCTCGCCGGCGTCGGTGATGTTCTGCAGGCGGCTGCGCGCCTTGTCCAGGTTACCCTTTTCCAGGTCGCGGATCAGGAAGCTGGTACTGGTCAGCACCACCGTCAGCAGGTTGTTGAAATCGTGGGCCACGCCCGCGGTGAGTTGGCCGACCGCTTCCAGACGTTGCATCTGCTGCAAGGTCGCCTCGACCCGCTCGCGCTCGTTGATCTGCTCGCGTAGTTGCTGGTTGGTGGCCGCCAGTTCTTCGACCACGGCACGCTCGTGGGTGATGTCGCGCACCGCGGCGTAGAGCAGGTCGTCGTCGCGCACCAGAATCCACGACAGCCAGTGGTAGTCGCCGTCGGCGTGGCGCATGCGGTTGACGAAGCGCACCGAAACGTTCGCCGAGGTGACCCGTTCGATCTGCGCCAGGGTGTCGGTCAGGTCGTCGGCATGCACCAGTTCCCAGAGCGGCCCCTGGGTCAGTTGCTGGCGTGACCAGCCGAGGGTCTGTTCCCAGGCCGGGTTGAGCGCGCTGGGGCGCATGTCGAAACGCAGAACGGCGAGCAAATCGCGGGACAGTTCCCAGTTGCGGTCACGCTCGCGAGTACGCTTCTCGACGCGCTCACCCAGCATATCGTTGAGGCGCAGCAAGGCTTCGTTGGCCTGCTTCTGCTCGGTGATGTCGTGCAGCACGCCGAGAAACCGCGAACACTGGCCTTTTTCGAAGAAGGCCTGGCCGCGGGCGGAAATCCAGCGTTCGCTGCCATTGCTCAACGGCAGACGGAATTCCGCCTGGAATTCGTTGCCGGTGTCCGACGCCAGGGCTTCGTTGATGCGTTGGCGCAGGTGCGGGAGGTCGTCCGGATGACAGCGTCCGTAGAACATTTCCATGTTGACGTCTGCACCGGGCTCCAGTTCGTAGAGCGCCCTGCAGCGTTCGTCCCAGATCATGGTGCCGGTTGCCGGCACGTAATCCCACATGCCCATGCGTGCGGCGCCGATAGCCAGGCGGGCGCGTGCCTCGACCGCCTGCAGTGTGTCCTCGACACGACGCCGTTCATGGCGCTCGTTGACCTCGGCCATGGCACGGTCGATGGCCTTGGGCAGGAATGGCAGATTCTGCTTGAGCACGTAATCGACGGCGCCCAGGCGCATCATCTCCACCGCATGTTCTTCACCGAACATGCCGGACAGGAAGATGAAGGGGGTTTGCGGTGCCAGGCGACGTGCCACTTCCAGTGCCTGGGCGCCGGAAGAGCCTGGCAGCAGGTAGTCGGAGAGAATCAGATCGAAACGGTCTTTCTGCAGTGCGAGTTCGGCTGCCTGGTGGTCATAGACCAAGGTACTGTCGACCAACAGTCCATGGCGTTCCAGCGCGAGCAGGGCCAGTTCCGCATCACGTGGGCTGTCTTCGATGAACAGTAGTTTGAGTGGCTCGAGCGGCATGGAAAGGGTCGTCGGTTACTGTCTGGAGTAGGCCCGCGCTTCAAGCGAAACCGTGTTGGTCGTCAGTCGCTGTCGGATTCCGACTCGGTCTCTGAGCTGCGTCGGTGCAGGCGCAACGAACCAGGTGGCGGCTCGTTGAGCACCGCCCAGAACACCCCAAGATCGGAAATGGCCGAGACAAAAGACTTGAATTCGACCGGCTTGACCACGTAAGCGTTCACGTTCAATTCGTAGGCCCGCTGCAAATCGGGGCCTTCACGCGAAGACGTGAGCATTACGGTAGGGATGCTGCGCAATTCGGGTGACTCGCGGACGATCTTCAGCACTTCCAGGCCGTCCACCTTGGGTAGCTTGAGGTCGAGCATCATGATCGCCGGGTTGCCAGGCAGGCGATTGGCATGGCTGCCCCGACGAAACAGGTAATCCAGCGCCTCTGCACCATCACGCATGACGATCACGTCATTGGCCAGTTGACTACGCTCCAGAGCGATCAGCGTCAGTTCCAGATCGTGGGGATTGTCTTCGACCAACAAAATCGGTTTGAGCATTCGAGTCCTCGTCTCGTCATGAAAGAACGGGGTGGTGGCGTTTGGGTAACGCAAAATAAAAGGTGGCTCCTTGATCGACTTTGCCCTCTGCCCAGACCCGGCCATCGTGGCGCTCGATTATACGCCGTACGCTGGCCAGGCCTATGCCGGTGCCTTCGAATTCTTCCATGCGATGCAGGCGCTGGAAGACGCCGAACAGTTTGTCGATGTACTCCATGTTGAAGCCGACGCCGTTGTCGCGAACGAATACCACGACCTCGTCAGCGGTTTCCTGGGCGCCGATGACGATGACCGCCGGGTCGCGCCCACGGCTGTACTTGATGGCGTTGGCCAGCAGGTTGCGCAGCGCCAGGTGGAGAAACACGGTATCGGCGATCACCGTTGGCAGCGGCTGCACGTGCCACTCCAGGTTGCGCCCTTGGTAGTCCGGCTGCATTTCTTCGCGAATCGAGTCGACCAGGGCCTGCAGGTTGACGTCGGAGAAACGCAATGCCGAGCGGCCCATCTGCGAGAAGCTCAGCAGGTTGTCCACCAGGGTGCCGGCGAAGCGTGCCGACTCGCCGATATGCTCGAGAAAGCGCACGCCGCGCTCTGACAGATTGGCGCCTTCGAAATCACCGAGCAGCTCGGCGTAGCCGGCGATATGCCGCAGTGGCGCGCGCAGGTCGTGGGACACGCTGTAGGAGAACGCTTCCAGTTCCTTGTTGGATTTCTTCAGATCGCTGGCCAGCTGGGCCAGTTCCTCGGCCTTGCGCAGCACGATGCCGAGCACCGCGTTGCGCAACTCCAGGGCGCTTTCCGGCTCCTGCGCGTGCCAGGGCGTGGAGAAGCCGCGGATATCTTCCTGCCAGCGCTCGAAACTGTTGCGCGGGTTGAGCCCGCCGCTGGCGTTGATGGATTTCTCCGGCTTGCCGGCCCAGTGGACGATGCGCGTCTGCTCCGGTTTGAACCAGATCAGATAGTGGGAGTGCAACTCGGAAATGGCCACGGACAGCACACCGCCGACATGCTTGGCGAGCTCTGGCAGTTCCGGGATATCGAGGCTGACGTTGTCCGTCTGGAACAGGACTTCGCCGCTTCGTGCGCCTAGCCATTGCACCAGAGCGTTGACCTGGTCACGCGGCGGTGTCTGCCCTAGGAGGTCGCAGCGGGATGCGGAAATGATCGCCGCACCACTGGCCTGGGTGAAACTCAGAAAGGTCTCCGGCAGCGATAGCAAGCCTTCGCTGACGCTGTCGCGGTCGGCCATGGCCGAGAGCATCTGCACGATGTGTTGGCGCAACTGCAGCAGCCGCTGAGTGCGGGCCTGGGCGATCTTCGCTTCGATTTGCAGCGACAGCATGTGGCCGAGCAGTTCGCAGGCGGTGCGAGTCTGGAAACCCACCGAACGCGCTTGCGCATGGTGGCAGGAAATCAACCCCCAGAGTTGCCCTTTGACCACGATGGAGATCGACATCGAGGCGATGGTCTGCATGTTGCGCATGTACTGCAGGTGCACCGGCGACACGCTGCGCAGTGCTGCGTAGCTGAGATCCAGCGGTTTGCCGGTCAGCGGGTTGAGCGTCGGTCGCAGGGGCGAGGGTTGGTAGTTGGCGTCCTCGATCACGCGGATGCGATTGGCGACGTACAGGGCACGTGCCTGGGGCGGGATGTCCGCGGCGGGAAAGCTCAGGCCCAGGTAGCTGGGATAATCCGGGTCAAGGCGTTCGGCGAGCACCAGGCCGTTGCCCTCGGCATCGAAGCTGTAGATCTTGACCCGGCCGAAGCCGGTGATGCGTTTGACTTCGTCCACCGACAGGCGACACAGCTCATCGATGTCGTCGGCATCCTGCAGGTGGCCGATAAAGGTGCGCACCACCGGATAGAGGTTGTTGTAGGCGGCGACCACGTTGCTGGTCGGTTCGAATTCGGCGATCAGCACGCCATCGTGGCGGTGCACCATCATGGCGATCAGTTGGCGGCGGTCGCCTTCGCGGAAACGCACATCGCCGATGTGGAACGGCGTGGTCTCATCGTGGGAAAGCTGTGCCAGACGTTCGCTCAGCAAGGCGCTGTCTTCGAGAATCTCCCCCAGGTGCTGGCCCAGCAGGCGGTCAGGGTCGAGCCCCAGCCACTCGGCGACGTTCTCACTCACCTGCAGCACCGTGAGCGCCTGCTCGTCGAACACCATCAAGAATCCCTGAGGCTGGATGCTGCCGGGAATATGGATGGGTTCTTTGGCGCAGTTGGCGATTGCGCCGCTCAATGAGGTGATGGTTTCGCGGGGTGCCAAGATGTTCTCCTTCGGTTCCAGGCCGATCATGAGCAAGCTCAAGGGCGGATGCGGCGGGAGGCTGAGGCGTTACAGTCCAAGGTCGACAGACCCTAAGACAACGGTATGTTGGAATCCTCTCCGTGAGTGTGTTTCCGGCGCGGGCAGTCTGCACGCTCTCGCAGGGCGGGTAAACCGTAAGACGGCATCATCACTGCGCGGGGCCATTGCGGCTGAATGCCCGGCGTTGAGGAACTTTGCCCGGAGGCACGTTCTCAAAGGCGCTATGTCGTGCCGACGGATTGCAACATTCCCCCGGGTACACTGCCCGCCTTTGTGAACACGAGAATCGCCATGATAACTGCCGCCAAGCGGGCCCTTTCCCATCTGCCCGTCCTGCGCCCGTGGGCGTGGCTGCTGTTGCTGAGCCTGCTCGTTGCCGGTTACCAGATGCGCGCCCTGCACCTGGACGACCGCCTTTATTACTGGCTGACCACGCCCGCGATCTCGGAATGGGCACCGGACAGCCTGTTGAACCGCGACTACAAGGTGCAGCTGGACGCCAAGGTGGTCAGCGGCGTCAGCGACAACCTCTCGGGCCTGAGCTACGACGAGCAGCGCGACCAGCTTTGGGCGGTGCTCAACAACCCCGAAGAACTGCTGGCCATGAGCAAGGACGGCGAAGTGCTGGCGCGTTATCCGCTGAGCGGCTTCAGCGATGTCGAGGGCGTGACCTACCTGGGAGACGGCCTGCTGCTGCTCGCTGAGGAGCGCGATCACGCATTGGTGGTAGTGCCGGTGCCAGAGGGTTCCGGAGCGTTGTTTCGTGAGGACTACCGCGCCCTGACCCTGGGCATCCAGCTCGATGGCAACCAGGGCTTCGAAGGTGTGGGTTACGATCGGGCGCGGGATCGGCTGTTCGTGGTCAAGGAGCACTCGCCGATGAAACTCTACGAAATCCGCGGCTTCAAAAGCAGTGTGAACGGCAATTTCGGCCTGGAAATCATCGATCATGACGACTGGATTCGTGATTCGGTATTCGCCTCGGATCTGTCGTCGGTTCATTTCGACGAGCGAACCGGCCATCTTGCGCTGCTCAGCGACGAGTCGAAGCGGATCATGGAACTGGATGGCGACAGCGGCAAGCTGATCGGTTTCCGTACCCTGGACAGCGACTTCGCCGGCCTCGGCAAATCGGTGCCCCAGGGCGAAGGCATGACCTTCGACGATGAAGGCAACCTCTACATCGTCAGCGAACCCAACCTGTTCTATCGCTTCGGCCGCGGCTGAACGACCGCGTCATCCCGCGCAACGGCGCCATAGCCGATAATCGTCGGAAAGGGCTAGGCGCCCTCCCGACTCTTAGAACCTGTTCACGATCTTTGTGTACTTGGCAAATAGGAACCGTATCCCTATGGATCGACGGCAATAAGGCAGAAGCGGATACTCGTAGGGTGGACGGCGCTTTATCCGTCCACCGCTCTGTGATCGCAATGGTGGACAAAAGAGCGTTGTCCACCCTACGCAGCTCCCGCCACTTTGCTGCCATTGCACGTGGGGGCTCGTCGAAAAATCGTGAACAGGTTCTTACATAACCGCGCTGAATTGCGCACCGGTGGAGCCCCGCTTTCGGGCCGAAGCGATTGTGGTCATCCTGTGAAACGGCGTTGTGCTCATCAATCGCCGCAAGGTCGTCCGCCCTAACGCGGCGGATACTGGCTAAGCACTCGTGCTACGGTTTCACGGATTTCTGCCTCGCGCTGGGTGGGGGCGCCCCCTTTATTGCGCATGATTCTTTCGTCACTGCCGCGCCAGACCAGCTTGCCGTCCTTGCCATCGAACAAGTCGACCTGCACGGTCGCGACCTTGTAGTCGACGGTGCGGATGTCGTTGTAAGCCGGGCCGCCCCAGTAATTCCCCCAGTAGCCGCCGAAGCCGCCCCCGAAGCCGGTGCTGACCTGCTGTTGGCGCTGCTCGACGATCAACCACACCTGCACGTGCAGATCGCCCGAGGTGCCGGTTGCCGCCGGGCGTAGGCCACGTTGGTCGAGCTGCCCGCTCACCGCGCCACGCAGGCGCTGTTCGGTGAGGTCGCTGCGGATGCGCGGGTCATCGGGTCTGTATTGCACCGCGGGCTCCTGCCAGCTCCAACTGCGATAGCCGGCGAAGTCGCGGCTGGCATCGAAGTCGCGGTTGATCTGCTGGCTCTGGCAGGCGCCGAGCAGCAACAGGGCGGGAATCAGTAACAAAGGCAGGCGGCGCATAAGAGTTCTCCTGAATCCATCGAGTTGTGGGGTCACGCAGGCGGGTATTCGCCGAGTGCGTCGCTTACCGCTTTGCGCAGGGCCTCGGCGCGTTCGGCCTGACTGCCGCTGCTGCGCATTTCCGCCTGGCCACTCCACACCTGTTCACCGCTGCGGCCATCGAAGAAGTCGATACGCACCACCACGACCTCTTCCTCATAGGAGCGGGTCAGCGGAACGCGAGCGCCCACGCCGACACCATTGCCGTAATAGCCGCGGTTGCCGTAGCTGCCATAGCCACCTCCGTAGTAGGGATCGTAACTGTCGGCGACCTGGCGCACGCGGCGCTCCAGGCGGGTGTCGGTGCGAACCTTGAGGTCGGCCGCAGCATTGCCCTGAGCTGGGCGCAGGCCTCGCTGGTCGAGGGCATTGTTGAGAGCGTCCTGCACCAGATCCGCGCTGGCCCAGGCGCTACCGGCCGGCTGTTGCTGCCAGGCCCAGCTGCGATAGGCCGCATAGTCGCGTGGTGCTGCGGGGTAGGCGCTGCGATCGAAGTGGTTGGCCGCCCCTGGCGGCGCCGGTGGTAGCGGCACCGAGTCCGTGGTGTACGGGTTCTGGCTCTGGCAGGCAGCCAGGGCGGTAGCGAGCAGCAACAGCGTGATGCGTTTCATGACGGTTCTCCTGTCAGAGCAGGCGTTCAGCGTGGCCGACAGATCCAGTGCAGGTAGCGCCCGAGCCCGGCGAAGGCCGGGTGACGGCGGTGTGCCAATTCCATTTCCAGCAGGTCGGCGAGCTGCGCCTTGGCCTGGAATTCCCGTGGCATGTAATCATGGAACACCCGTACGCCGCTTTCCCGTTCGACCTGCCAGTGGGCGGCAAGTTGCGCTGCCAGTTCGCGCGGATCGAGGGGGCGCTGGGGTGTCAGGCTGTGCTTTTCGCCTGCGAATTCTTCCTTGCGCAACTTGCGCAGGTGGCCTTTGAGCAGGTTGCGGTAGATCAGCGCGTCCTTATTGTAGAACGCCAGCGACAGCCAGCCATCCGGCGCCGTCAGACCGTGCAGGGCAGGGAGGATGGCGGCCGGCTCGGCCAGCCATTCGAGCACGGCATGGCAGATGACCAGATCGAATGGTGCGTCGAAACGCTCCGGCAGTTCCTGCCACGGCGCGTGGATGAAGGTTGCCGCAACACCAGCTGCGGCGAAGCGCTCGCGGGCGCCGGCCAGCATGGGTTCGGCCGGTTCGGCCAGGGTTACCTGGTGGCCACGTTCGGCCAGCCACAGGGCCATATGGCCAAGCCCGGCGCCGACATCGAGCACGCGCAGCGGGCGTTCGGGCAGCGCTTCGGTGAGATCGGCTTGCAACACGGCGAGGCGGATCGCACCCTTGGCACCGCCGTAGATCTTCTCGGCGAAGCGGGTCGCCAGTTCATCGAAGTGACGGTCGTTCATCAATTGAAGCGCCGTTCGCTGTCGGCCAGCTTGGCGCGCACCACCTGTTCCATGTCCAGGCCCAGCTCGCTGCACAGCAGGAGCAGGTAAAGCACCACGTCACCGACTTCCTGTCCGGCGTGTTCGAGCTTGTCGGCCGGCAGCGTGCGCGACTGATCCTCGCTGAGCCACTGGAAAATCTCCACCAGCTCGGCCATCTCCACGCTGGCGGCCATGGCCAGGTTCTTCGGGCTGTGGAATTGGCGCCAGTCGTTGCGATCACGAATGGCGTGCAGACGAGCGGTGAGTTCGGCGATGTTCATGCGGTTTCCCGTAGGCGGTAGCCGCACATTGTTTCATGCGGGTTATATGACCTGCCAGTGGCCGGCCATATGCGGCACATCCTCTTTGCCGAGCAGCTCGAACTGGCCCTGGGCCGCCGGCATGCTGGCGCGCATGCGAATATGGGCCGGTAGCAGCACCGGTTTCTGAAAACGCACTTCGACGCTGTAGCCCGACGCGGGCAGGTGCGCCTGCAACGCCGCCAGCGCGCGCGCCTTGTTCCACAGACCATGGGCAATGGCACGGGGAAAGCCAAAGGGTTTGGCGCTCAGCGCGCAAAGGTGGATAGGGTTGTAGTCGCCGGAGATTCGCGCATAGCGTCGGCCGATATTCGCTGGCGCTTGCCATTGGGCCAGATCGTCCATCGGCGGTCGGTCGGGTTCGCTGCGGCCAATCGTCGGGCCGTCCAGCTTCATGCCCCGGCAGAGTAGGCGGCTGTCACCTTCCCAGAGCGGGCCGAGCTGGTCTTCGAGACGGGTGATGACGCTGAATACCGCGCCCTTGTCGTGGGGTACCAGGTTGCTGGCCTCCACGCTCAGGGTGAAGGGGCCGAGCCCGGCGAGCTGGCGAATCACCCGGATACGGTTTTCCAGGTGCACCAGGCCGAGAAGCGGGAAAGGAAAGTCGGGCTCGGTCAGCAGCTTCATCTGCAGGGCGAAGGCCAGCACATGGGGATAAGTGGCCGGCAGCCGGGCGTCGTCCGTGAAACCGCACAGCTTGCGGTAGCGAGCCAGATGGTTGGTGTCGACAGTGACCGAGCAGCGCAGCCCTTGGTGCGGCAGCACTTTGCCGGTGATGCCGCGACGCAGCGCGGCGCGCAGGAGCAAGCCGGGCAGGGACGGTGGGGTGTGCAGATCGAGCCATTCGGTTGCCATCGTGCGCTCCGGTGCAGAATGAGGTTCAGCGTACTCTCGTCGAGATTTAGGACATTAGCCAGCGCGCATTGGTGCCCGTTGCGCAAGTGATCGGCCGCGCCCCGGCGGCGCAGGGGCGGCGAAACGCCAGTGGAGTTTCGCCGCCGCGATCGCCCGCTGGAAAGCGATCGCGGCGGCTTGTGCTCAAGCGCCCAGCAGGCTCTGCCCGCACACTCGCAATACCTGGCCGCTGACTGCGCCTGAGCCCGGCTGGGCGAACCAGGCCACGGTCTCGGCGACATCCTGGGGCAGGCCGCCCTGATTCATGGCGTTCATGCGCCGGCCGGCTTCGCGAATGGTGAAGGGCATGGCGGCTGTCATCTGGGTTTCGATAAAACCCGGTGCCACGGCGTTGATGCTGATGCCGCGCTCGGCCAGCTTCGGCGCCCAGCTCTGGGCGAGGCCGATCAGCCCGGCCTTGCTGGTCGCGTAGTTGGTCTGCCCGACGTTGCCAGCGATGCCGCTGAGCGAAGCGATCAGCACCACGCGGCCGTTGTCACGCAAGGTACCAGCCTGTAGCAGGGCCTCGGTGAGCTGCTGTGGCGCGCGCAGGTTGACGTCGATCACCGACTCCCAGAGTCCTTCACTCATCTTTGCCAGGGTCTTGTCGCGGGTGATGCCGGCGTTGTGCACGACGATATCCACACCCTCGGGCAACGCCTCGACCAGTTTGCCGGGCGCGTCCTCGGCGCAGATATCCAGGGCCAGACTACGCCCGCCAAGGCGTGAGGCGAGAGCATCGAGCGCGTCCTTGGCTTGTGGCACATCCAGCAACAGTACTTCGGCGCCGTCCCGGGCCAGGGTTTCCGCGATGGCTGCACCGATGCCACGGCTGGCGCCAGTCACAAGGGCCGTTTTGCCGGCCAGCGGGCGCGTCCAGTCACTGACCAACTGGGCGCAGGGCTGCAGGCGCAGCACCTGGGCCGACACATAGGCACTTTTAGGCGAAAGCAGAAAACGTAGCGCGCCTTCGAGCTGGTTTTCGGCGCCCTGATCGACATGCAGCAACTGCACGGTGCCGCCCCGGCGGATTTCCTTGGCCAGCGAGCGAGTGAAACCTTCCAGGGCCCGCTGCACGCTGGCGGTCTGGGGATCGTCGAGGGTCTGCGGTGCGCGGCCGAGCACGACGACGTGCGGGCAGCGGTCGAGGCCTTTGAAGGCTGGCTGGAAGAACTGACGCAGGGCGTCCAGCTCCTCGAAGCGGCTCAGGCTGCTGGCATCGAACACCAGGCCCTTGAGCTTGGGGCCGTGCTCGGCTGTCCAGCGTGGCAGGCCGAGCTGGTCATCGCGGGCGGAGAAATGTTCGTCGGTCAGACGGGTGGCGAAGCTCGCCACTGTTGCGCCCAGCTCGCCGTCACCGCCGATCAGCAATGCGCCTTCCAGGGGCCGGTTGCGGCCCGCCACCCAGCGTTCCAGGGGCAGCGGTGCGGGCAGGCCGAGCGCGCCGACCAGGCGGCGTCCGGTTGGCGTATTGGCGAAGTTGAGGTAGCGATCGGACATGGAACAGACTCCAGGGCTGAAACTCAAAGGTATTGACCACTGTACGCCATCGCTCGTTTCATGCATCGACAGGGTGACGCCAGCAGCCGGTTGAGCAGCCAATGCGGCGATCAACCGCGTTAAAGTACCGAGCCATACTACCCGCAAGGAGCCGTATATGAGCCTGCCGCGCCGGGTCGCCATCGTTGGCGGCAACCGCATTCCCTTCGCCCGCTCCAATAGCGTGTATGCCACCGCAAGTAATCAGGCCATGCTCACCAGTGCCCTGGAAGGCCTGATCGAGCGCTACAACCTGCATGGCGAGCGCCTCGGCGAGGTGGTCGCGGGCGCCGTGCTCAAGCACTCGCGGGATTTCAACCTGACCCGAGAATGTGTGCTCGGCTCGCGCCTGTCGCCCCAGACGCCGGCCTACGACCTGCAGCAAGCTTGCGGTACTGGGCTGGAGGCCGCGTTGCTGGTCGCCAACAAGATCGCCCTGGGGCAGATAGAAAGCGGCATCGCCGGTGGCGTGGACACCACCTCGGATGCACCGATTGGCGTCAATGAGGGGTTGCGCAAGATCCTGTTACAAGCCAATCGCAGCAAGCGTACCGGCGACAAGATCAAGGCGCTGTTGCAGATACGTCCGCGGCACCTGGCGCCGTCGCTGCCACGCAATGGTGAGCCGCGCACCGGTTTGTCCATGGGCCAGCATTGCGAGCTGATGGCGCAGCACTGGGCCATCCCCCGTGACGAACAGGATCAGTTGGCGGTGGAGAGCCATCGCAAACTCGCTGCCGCCTATGCCGAAGGCTGGCAGGACGATCTGCTCACTCCGTTTCTCGGCCTGACTCGCGACGAGAACCTGCGTCCCGATATCGACCTGGCCAAGCTGGCCACCCTCAAGCCGGTGTTCGAGCGCGGCGAACGCGGCACCTTGACCGCCGCCAACTCGACGCCGCTGACCGATGGTGCGTCCCTGGTGCTGCTCGCCAGCGAAGAGTGGGCCAAGGCCCGCGGCTTGCCGATTCTTGCCTACTGGCGCGATGGCGAGGCGGCGGCGGTGGACTTCGTCAAAGGCAACGAGGGTCTGCTGATGGCGCCGGTGTATGCCGTGCCCCGGCTCTTGGCGCGTAACGGCCTGACCCTGCAGGACTTCGACTATTACGAAATTCATGAAGCCTTCGCTGCCCAGGTGCTCTGTACCCTCAAGGCCTGGGAGGACGCCGACTATTGCCGCACGCGGCTGGGGCTGGAGCAGCCGCTGGGCACCATCGACAGGGCCAGGCTCAACATCAAGGGCAGCTCGCTGGCCGCCGGCCATCCGTTCGCCGCCACCGGCGGGCGGATCGTCGCCAACCTGGCCAAGCTGCTATCCGTTGCGGGCGAGGGTCGCGGGTTGATCTCCATCTGCGCCGCTGGCGGCCAGGGCGTTACCGCGATTCTTGAGCGGTGACTCGTAGGGTGGAACCCGCTTCATCGTTCCACCAATGGCCCCTAGGTACAGGATCAATCTTCGAGGCTGGTCGTCCCGGCTTCGGCCTTGAGCAATGCCGCCTTGCGCGCCACGCCCCAACGGTAGCCGCCCAGGCTGCCGTCGGCTGCGGTGACGCGATGACAGGGCACCAGCAGGCCCAGGGGATTGCTGGCGCAGGCTCGGGCGATGGCTCGTGGGTGGCTGCCGAGAGTGGCGGCCAGTTGTCCGTAAGTGCGCGTCTGCCCCATGGGGATGGTTCGCAGGGCCTGCCATACTCGTTGCTGAAACGCCGTGCCACGTAGATCCAGCGGCAGGTTGGCTGCGCGAGTCGGCTCCTCGATCTGCGTCAGCACCTCATGCAACCAATCCTGCAGCACCGCGTCATTGCGTTGCAACGTCGCTGCCGGGAAGCGCTGGCGCAGCTCCGTTTCCACCGCCGCTTCGGACTCGCCGAACAGCAAGGCGCACAGGCCGTTGTCGCTGCTCGCCAGCAGCAGGTAGCCGAGCGCGCAGGGGGCAACGGCGATGCGCAGCATTTCTCCCGCAGCGCCCTGACGTCTTCTGGCCGGACTCAATCCGTCTGTTTGTTCGTAGAGCGCTCGTGTGCCGGAATAACCGCTGGCCAGCGCTGCATCGAGCACCGAGTCTGCCTGGGGTAGTGCCTGTTCCAGGCGCTCACGCTGACGGGTGCTGACCCAGACCTTTGGCGTCATCCCGGTGCGCGCCTTGAAGGCCCTTGCCAAATGCGAGGGCGACAGACCGATGCGCGCGGCAAGCCGATCCAGGGTCAGTGGCTTGTCGGTTTCGTCGAGCAGGCGGCAGGCTGCGGTAACCAGTGCATCGAGCTGTTCGGCCGGGCTGGGGCCTTGGGGTGTGCAGCGTTTGCAGGGGCGATAGCCCGCCGCTTCGGCTGCCGCGCTATCCGCGTGGAAACTGACGTTCTCGCGGCGCGGCCGGCGGGCCGGGCAACTGGGGCGGCAATAGATGCCGGTCGAACGCACGGCGAAGACGAAGTGACCATCCTGCGTGGCGTCGCGGTCGCACACGGCCTGCCAGCAACCTGTCTGATCGAGCATGGTCAACTCCTGGGATGGGTGGTTCGCGTTTAGACGATGGAAAGATTGTCGGCTCTGATCGAGCCATAGCCAATCCGAATCGCGCTTTTGAAGCGACGAACGCGGTGAATTACGGCAGAGACTGGGCGCTGCCTCAGGATTGCCGTATAAAAGGGCCGCATAGGCCACTGAGGAACAACGATAAAAGCTGATGAAGACGCCAAAACGCATTGAGCCCTTGGTCGAGGACGGCCTGGTGGACGAGGTGATTCGCCCTTTGATGAGCGGCAAGGAAGCAGCGGTCTATGTCGTGCGTTGCGGTAACGAGTTGCGCTGCGCCAAGGTCTACAAGGAGGCCAACAAGCGTGGTTTCCGCCAGGCCGCCGAGTATCAGGAAGGTCGCAAGGTACGCAACAGCCGTGACGCACGGGCCATGGCCAAAGGCTCCAAATATGGTCGCAAAGGCCAGGAAGACGCCTGGCAGAATGCCGAGGTGGCGGCCCTGTTTCGCCTGGCCAATGCCGGGGTTCGGGTGCCCAAACCCTACGACTTTCTCGAAGGTGTGCTGCTCATGGAGCTGGTCACCGACGGCGAGGGTGGTGTGGCGCCGCGGCTCAACGACGTCGACCTGCACCCCGAGGACGCCCGCGAATTCCATGCTTTCATGATCGACGAGATCGTCAAGATGCTCTGCGCCGGCCTGGTGCATGGCGACCTGTCGGAATTCAACGTGCTGCTCGGCCCCGAAGGCCCGGTGATCATCGATCTGCCCCAGGCGGTGGACGCGGCGGGCAACAACCACGCGTTCAAGATGCTCGAACGTGACGTCGGCAACATGGCCGCCTATTTCGGCCAGTTCGCGCCGGAGCTCAGGTTCAGCAAGTACGCCAAGGAAATGTGGGCGCTGTACGAGGACGGCAAGCTGACCCCCGATAGCGTGCTGACCGGCGAGTTCGACGACCCCGAGGAAGATGCCGACGTCGATGCGGTGATGCGCGAGATCAAGGCCGCCCTGGCCGATGAAGCGCGTCGTCAGGCAGTGCTCAACGCCGAGGACGAACCCAAGGATCAGGAACCGCCGCCACCCTGGGAGCGCTAGGAACCTGTTCACGATCTGCCCGCATCGCCTGCAGATGTTTCATGTACGACCGCAAAAAGGCGGAAGCAGACGTAGGGTGGATGACGCTCTTTTCATCCACCATCGCGATTGCAGAGCGGTGGACGGATAAAGCGTCGTCCACCCTACGACAGGCCGCTTCCGCCTTGTCGCATCTTACGGTCAACGCTTGGCTCTGGCTGGTGAGCGTGAACGGATTCTATGCCTGATCGATCAGAGCCACATGCTGCCGTGTTGGGAATTGCGGTATGCCCCGAAACGGTGATTTGAGGGGCGATATGCTTCATTTTGGTTCGCTGCATTCCTGTATTTCATGCTGCGTATCTTCTATTCGCCTGCCTGAAAGCCTCGCCACTCCTGCGCTCTAGCGTTTATCCAGGCGTTGGCATGCAACCTGCTATCCATTCTGCGTGACCTGCCATAACCCTGCAGGTGCCCTGGCCGCTTCGGCTGCTGGGGCGATGAGCCTGGGCAGCGTAGCCCGCCATCCACCCAAAACTACATGACTGAATCCAAGGCAAAGACGCCTGAAGCTGCTAGCAGCTCCAGGCGTCTTTTTTTTGCGTTGCAGAAACCCGTGATAGCGCAGCAGACAGAGGGCAGGCTATGAACTCCATCGTCACATCGATCAAGCGCGAGAGCCTGATCGTCATCGGCAACGGCATGGTCGGCCACCACTGTGTGGAACAGTTGATCGCCAGCGGCGCCCTGCAGCGCTATCAGGTGCACGTGTATGGCGAAGAGCGCCAGCGCGCTTATGACCGCGTGCACCTGTCCGAGTATTTCTCCGGCAAGGACGCCGAAGCCCTGGCCCTTGGCGAGCCTGACCTGTACGCCCGTCATGGCGTGCACCTGCACTTGGGCGAACAGGTGCTGGAGATCGACCGTGAGGCCCAGGAGGTCGTCACCGCCCACGGCCGCCGCCACTACGACCGCCTGGTGCTGGCCACCGGTTCCTACCCTTTCGTACCGCCGATTCCTGGCGCCGAGGGCAATTCGCGCCTGGTCTACCGTACTCTGGACGATCTCGATGGTATTCGCGCCGCAGCAGCCAGCGCCCGGCGTGGCGTGGTGGTCGGCGGCGGCTTGCTCGGCCTGGAAGCGGCCAACGCCCTCAAGTCCCTTGGCCTGGAAGCCCACGTGGTGGAGTTCGCACCACGGCTGATGCCAGTGCAGTTGGATGCCGACGGTGGCGACGCGCTGCGGGCGCGCATCGAGGCCCTTGGTGTGGGCGTGCACCTGTCGCGCGCCACCCAGGAGATCGTCATCGGTGAGGAATACGCCTACCGCATGAAATTCAGCGATGGCGCTGATGGTAAATGTGAGTATCTGGAAACCGACCTGATCGTGTTTTCCGCCGGTATTCGCCCGCAGGACGCCCTTGGCCGCGCCGCCGGCCTGGAGATAGCGCCGCGCGGTGGCGTGGTGGTCGATAACGATTGCCGTACCAGCGACCCGGCGATCTTCGCCATCGGCGAATGCGCATCCTGGAATGGCATGGTCTTCGGCCTGGTCGCGCCGGGCTACTCGATGGCCCGCAATGTCGCCGCGCTGCTTGCGGGTCAGGCCCATGAACAGTTCACCGGCGCCGACATGTCGACCAAGCTCAAGCTGCTTGGCGTCGACGTCGGCTCCATCGGCGATGCCCACGCCGCCACGCCAGGTGCCAAGAGCTACCGCTACATCGACGAAGCCAATGCCAGCTACCGCCGCCTGGTGGTCTCGGCGGATGGCCAGCACGTCATCGGCGCGGTGCTGGTCGGCGACAACAGTTACTACGACACCCTGCTGCAGTACGCCCAGAACGGCATCAAGCTACCCCAGGATCCGTCCAGCCTGATCCTGCCGCTCTCCGACGGCGCGCCGACCCTGGGCGCCGATGCGCTGCCGGACAGCGCGACCATCTGTTCCTGCCACAACGTCAGCAAGGGCGCGGTGTGCTGCCAGGTCGACGCCGGCATCACCGATCTCGGCGAGCTGAAGGCCATCACCAAGGCCGGTAGCGGTTGCGGTGGCTGCAGCGCCTTGCTCAAGCAGGTCTTCGAGCATGAGCTGAGCGCCCGTGGCGTGGCGGTGGACAAGAGCCTCTGCGAGCACTTCGCCCACACCCGCCAGGAGCTGTACGGCATCGTCCGGGTGGAAGGCATCCTCAGTTTCGAAGAGCTGCTGGCCCGTCATGGTCGTGGCCACACCGGCTGCGATATCTGCAAACCGGCAGTCGGTTCGATCCTCGCCTCGTGCTGGAACCAGCCGATCACCGATCCGCTGCTGATTCCGCTGCAGGACACCAACGACACCTTCATGGCCAACATGCAGAAGAACGGCACCTACTCGGTGGTACCGCGTATTCCCGGCGGCGAGATCACCCCGGACGGGCTGATCTCCATCGGTGCGGTGGCGAAGAAATACGATCTCTACACCAAGATCACCGGCGGCCAGCGTATCGACCTGTTCGGTGCGCAACTGCACGAACTGCCGGAGATCTGGAGCGAGCTGATCGCTGCCGGCTTCGAGACCGGGCATGCCTACGGCAAGTCGCTGCGCACCGTGAAGTCCTGCGTGGGCAGCACCTGGTGCCGCTACGGTGTGCAGGACAGCGTCGGCATGGCGCTGCGTCTGGAGGATCGCTACAAGGGCCTGCGCTCGCCGCACAAGATCAAGTTCGCGGTCAGCGGCTGCACCCGTGAGTGCGCCGAGGCGCAGAGCAAGGACATTGGCGTGATCGCCACCGACAAGGGCTGGAACCTGTATGTGTGTGGCAACGGCGGCATGCGCCCACGGCACGCCGAGTTGTTCGCCACCGACCTGGATGACGCGGCGCTGATCCGCACCATCGACCGTGTGCTGATGTTCTACGTACGCACCGCCGACAAGCTGCAGCGTACCTCGGTGTGGCGCGAGTCCCTGGAAGGTGGCCTGGATTACCTCAAGGCGGTGATCCTCGACGACAGCCTGGGCCTGGGCAATGAGCTGGAAGCGCAGATGCAGCTGGTGGTCGACCGTTACGAATGCGAGTGGGCCGGCGCCCTCAAGGATCCGGAGAAGCTCAAGCGCTTCCGCACCTTCGTCAACGACAAGCGCGCCGATCCGGACATCCACTTCGTCAAGGAGCGTGGCCAGCGCCGTCCGCTTTCCGCCAGTGAGTTACACCTGATCCCCGTTACCGAGGAGGTGCTCTGATGAGCCAGTCCAACGCCGTGCGTGCCCAATCTCTTCCCGCCACCGAGTGGCGACCACTTTGCCGCAGCCAGGATCTGGTCGCCAATTCGGGCGTGGTGGCCTGGCTCGAGGGTGCGCAGATCGCCCTGTTCCATCTGCCGCAGAGCGAGGCCGGCGAGCAGCTGTTCGCCGTGGAAAACCGCGATCCGAAATCCGGCGCCAACGTCATTGGCCGCGGCCTGATCGGCCAGATCAAGGGCGATCTGGTGATCGCCTCGCCGCTCTACAAACAGCATTTCCGCCTGGTCGACGGCAGCTGCCTGGAGTACCCGGAGCAGCGCCTGCGGGTGTGGCCGGTGCGGCTCAATGGTGACACCGTGGAAATCGGCCTGGCGGGTTGATCGCCTCAACCGATTGGCTGCGAAGGTGGAGAAGAGCGTGAGTCGCGCCCCAGATCCACCCTGCACGATTGATTCATTTCCCGTTTGAATTTCTGAAAAGAGAGCATCTCCATGTCCTACCTGGTTCCTGCCGAATTCGTCACAAAGATGGTGGATGCCGGCGAGTCGAAGATCTTCATGTCGACCCGCGATACCCTGATCCGCGCCTTCATGGCCGGGGCGATCCTCTCCCTGGCGGCGGTATTCGCCATCGCCGTCAGTGTGCAGACGGGCTCGCCGCTGCTCGGCGCGGTGCTGTTTCCGGTCGGTTTCGTGATGCTCTACCTGATGGGCTTCGACCTGCTCACCGGGGTGTTCATGCTCACCCCGCTGGCGCTGCTCGATCGTCGCCCTGGGGTGACCGTGGGTGGTGTATTGCGCAACTGGGGCCTGGTGTTCCTCGGTAACTTCGCCGGCGCGCTGACCGTGGCCTTCATGATGGCCTTCGTATTCACCTATGGTTTCTCCACCGACCCAGGTCTGATCGGCGAGAAGATCTCGCACATCGGCGAAGACCGCACCCTGGGCTACGCCGAGTATGGCGCGGCCGGCTGGGCGACCATCTTCCTGCGCGGCGTGCTGTGCAACTGGATGGTGTCCATGGGCGTGGTCGGCGCGATGATTTCCACCACGGTCAGCGGCAAGACCATCGCCATGTGGATGCCGATCATGCTGTTCTTCTTCATGGGCTTCGAGCACTCGGTGGTGAACATGTTCCTGTTCCCCTCGGGCATCATTCTGGGCGGCAATTTCTCGGTGATGGACTACATGCTCTGGAACGAGATTCCCACAGCCCTGGGCAACCTGGTCGGCGGCCTGGCCTTCACCGGCCTGACGCTGTACACCACCCATGTGAGAACCGCGCCCAAACGCTCCTTCAGCTGAGCCATCATCGATGGACGCTGTCGCTGAAGTGCTGCGGGCAGGGATGAAGGGCCAACTGCAGGTCAGCATCGGCCAGCATTCCGACAAGGGTCGCAAGGCGCGTAATCAGGATTTCCATGGCCTGTACGTGCCATGCGAGCCGCAATTGAGCAGCAAGGGTATCGCCATCGCCCTGGCCGATGGCATCAGCAGCAGCGAGGTCAGCCACATCGCCAGTGAAACGGCGATGGCGGCGTTCCTCTCCGACTACTTCAGCACCAGCGAAGCCTGGTCGGTGAAGAAGTCGGTGATGCGCGTGCTCAGCGCCACCAATGCCTGGCTCTACGCTCAGACCCGGCAAGGCCTGCATCGCTACGACATGGATCGTGGCTATGTGTGCACCCTCAGTGCGCTGGTGATCAAGTCCACCACGGCGCACCTGTTTCACGCCGGCGACACCCGTATCTATCGCCTGCGTGATGGCGCCCTGGAGCAACTGACCCAGGATCATCGCCTGTGGCTTGGCCAGGACAAGAGCTACCTGAGCCGGGCGCTGGGTATCCAGCCGCAGCTGGAGGTGGACTACCAGGCGCTGGCCGTCGATCCGGGGGACGTCTTCGTGCTGGCCACCGATGGTGTCTACGAGTACGTCGGTGCGCGGCAGATCATCGAGTGCATCGCCGAGCACGCCGAGGATCTGCCCCAGGCCGCACGCACCATCGTCGCCGAGGCCTACGAGCAGGGCAGCGATGACAATCTGACCCTGCAGATCGTGCGCGTCGATCAACTGCCCCAGGCCGAGGCCGATGATGTGCGGCACCGCCTGGGTGAATGGCCTTGTCCGCCGATTCTCGAGGCGCGCATGCCTTTCGACGGTTATCGCATCGTCAGGTCTCTGCATGCCAGCAGTCGCAGCCATGTATACCTGGCCACCGACGAGCAAAGCGGCGGCGCGGTGGTGATCAAGACCCCATCGCTCGATTTGCAGCACGACTCCCGCTATCTGGAGCGTTTTCTTACCGAGGAGTGGATCGCCCGGCGCATCGACAGCGCCCATGTGCTCAAGCCCTGCCCGCAGACACGCAAACGCAACTATCTGTATTGCGTCAGCGAGTTCGTCGAAGGCCAGACCCTGGCGCAGTGGATGATCGATCATCCAGCTCCCGACCTGGAAACCGTGCGCGCCATCGTCGAACAGATCGCCCGGGGGTTACGCGCCTTCCACCGCCTGGAAATGCTGCACCAGGATCTGCGCCCGGCCAATGTAATGATCGACACTACCGGCACGGTGAAGATTATCGACTTCGGCGCCACCCGCGTGGCGGGCCTGCAGGAACTCGCCGCACCGCTGGCGCAGCGTGAAATGCTGGGCACCGTGCAGTACATGGCGCCGGAGTACTTTCTCGCTGAGCCCGCCACGGTGCGTTCCGACGTGTTTTCCCTGGGAGTGATCGCCTACCAGATGCTCAGTGGGCAACTGCCCTTCGGCGCCGAGGTGGCCAGGGCGCGTACCCGAGCAGCGCAGAATCGCCTGCGCTACCGGCCGATTCGCCACGTCGAGCGCGAGCTGCCGGCGTGGATCGACGATGTGCTGCGCAAGGCCACTCAACCCAACCCGCTCAAGCGCTACGACGAACCCGCCGAATTCGTTCACGAACTGCGTCATCCCAGCCAGGCCTTTCTCGACAGTCGCCGGCCGCCGTTGATGGAGCGCAATCCATTGCTGTTCTGGAAGGTGATCAGTGCGGTGCTGGCGGTGTGCGTGGTTGTTCTGCTGGCGCGCTAAGCACCCGTACTGCGGGGGTTACAGCCCTATATAGGTCTGAAATAAATTGTTTCAACTTGTCGTATTTGTCGGTTCTGCAAAGGTCGAGAATGCGCATTCCGTTCAGCCATGAAGTGCGTGACCGTGGACTATCTCCTGCAACTGACGAGCGACCCCACTGCCTGGATCGCCCTGGCCACCCTGGTGGTCATGGAAGTGGTACTGGGCATCGACAACCTGATCTTCATCTCCATCCTCACCAATAAACTACCCGAGCATCAGCGTGCCAAGGCACGGCGCCTGGGCATTGGTGCGGCGCTGATCCTGCGCCTGGCGCTGCTCGGTACGGTGGCGTGGATCGTCCAGTTGGTCGAGCCGGTGATCGAGCTGTTCGGCCAGGCCTTCTCCTGGAAGGACATCATCCTTATCGCCGGTGGCCTGTTCCTGCTGTGGAAGGCAACCAAGGAAATCCATCACTCCATGGATCCTGAACCGGAAGGCGACATGTTCGTCGGGCGTGCCGCGACTCTGGGATTCAGCGCCGCCATCGTGCAGATCTTGCTGCTCGACCTGGTGTTCTCGGTCGACAGCATCATCACCGCCGTGGGCATGACGCCCCATGTACCGATCATGGTCATCGCCGTGGTCGCCGCCGTCACCGTGATGCTGCTGGCCGCCGAGCCCCTGGCGCGCTTCATCAACAACAACCCGACGGTGGTGATGCTGGCGCTGGGTTTCTTGATCATGATCGGCATGACGCTGATCGCCGAAGGCTTCGGCGCCCATGTTCCGAAGGGCTACATCTATGCAGCGATGGCGTTCTCGGCGGTGATCGAGGCGCTCAACATGCTGTCTCGCCGCGCCCGCCGCAAGGCGGCCGCCGAGGTCAACAAGGCGTCTTGACCCTGCACACCTCCTCCTGCCACGGCAGGGGAGGTGGCTGCTTGCCTCCGCTTCCCGCTTGCTTCGCCCTCGGCAGGCTGACCGTTCGGTCATGGCCTGATGGCTCTGTGCTATCTTGCGCGCTAAAGACCCGCCGAAGACGTGGAAACCGAAGCCCGGTTCGAGCAGCTCGAGGCGCAAGGTCGCGCGTATTTTCAGGGCTGCCTGTTCGTCCTGCGAGCGTATTGAGGTGGTGGAGCAGGGCAGGCGAGCATCGGGCAATGTGACGGGCGTCACCAATCTCTGTTTTCACCCGCCAGACGGCAACCTATCGCGCACCGGCGACACGTCAACGACGGGCCTTATGGAGTAGAATTCAACAATCGCTGGCGTCGGAATGTTGGCAGTCCTGGCTGCCGCCGCGCTCCAGTATTCACTCAGGTCAACCATCGTCGCGCGCCCCGCTCTCCAGTGGTGTGTCTGCATCGCTGGTCGGCCCTCAGAGCGCACGAGGATATCGAGTTGATTAAACGTTGCATGCGAACGCTCCTGCTGGGGCTCAGCCTGATCAGTTGCGCCAGCTGGGCGCAGATGACCCCGCTGGAAGCGATGAACATGGCCGGCCTGCAGCGCAGCCTGGGCCAGATCATGGCCAAGGATTACCTGATGATCGGCTCCGACGTGAAGGTCGATGACGCGATCAAGCAGCTCAACACCAGCATCGCGCTGTTCGAAGATCACCACGCCAAGCTCAAGGCCCACCCCACCAACGACGAAGTCCTCGCTGCACTGGGCCAGGTCGAAGTGATCTGGTCTGCCTATCGCGACATGATCACCGCCACACCGGACAAGGCTCAGGCGCCGGCCATGCTGGCCAAGGCCGAGGAATTGGTGAAGCAGTGCCAGCACGTCACCGACCTGTTCGAGAAGCACAACGGCGACGCGGCCTCGCACTCGATCAACCGCAGTGGCTGGAACCGTGTGCTGACCCAGCGTACCGCGATGTTCTACATGGCCCGTGCCTGGGGCGTGCAGGCGCCTGATCTGGATGCCAGCTTCGACGCCTCGGTGAAGGAGTTCGACAGCATCATGAAGGAGCTTCAGGCCGCCGGTGCGCCGAACGAAGAGATCGCGGTAGCGCTACGCAAGACCGACGCGCGCTGGCAGTTCGCGAGCAAGGCCTTCGCCTCCAAGGACTTCGTGCCGACCATCGTCGCCGTGAATGCCGAGTCGATGTTCCGCCAGCTCAACGAAATGACCCGTCTCTACGCCGGCTTGCAAGGCGACCAGCTCTGACCTCGCGGTGCTCATCGCGCACGTGATGAGCACCTGCCTCTGTCCCTCCGCTTCCGCAACGCCCTCAGAATGAATCGATGATTCGCCCCAGGGTTGCCATGGCCTGCTCGCATTGCGCGCTCCACGGATGGCCATGGTTGAGCCGTGCGCAATGGCCGAAGCCGCGCGTTGCCGAAAAGATTGGCCCCGGCGCCAGGCTGATGCCCTGGGCCAGCGCCAGGCGGAACAGCTGCAGCGCATCCACCCGCTGGGCGAATTCGAACCAGAGAAAATAGCCGCCGCTCGGCCGGGTTACTCGCGTGTCGGCCGGAAAGTGCCGCGCTGCCGAGGCCAGCATCGACGCCTGCTGGGTTTCCAGGTGATGGCGCAGCTTGCGCAGATGGCGGTCGTAACCGCCGTGCTGCAGGTAGTCGGCGAGGGCGGCCTGGGCCGGCACCGAGGGTGAGATGGTGGTCATCAACTTGAGCCGGGCGATGCGCTGGGCGTAGCGTCCGCCAGCGACCCAGCCGACCCGGTAGCCCGGCGCCAGGCATTTGGAAAACGAGCCGCAGTGCATCACCAGGCCCTCGCGGTCGAAGCTCTTCACCGGCTTTGGCGGCTGGGTACCGTAGTACAGCTCGGCGTACACGTCGTCTTCGATGAGCGGCACCTGATGGCGTTGCAGCAGCGCATAGAGGCCACGTTTCTTGTCTTCGCTCATGCTTGCGCCGAGTGGGTTCTGCAGGCTGCTCATGAACCAGCAGGCCTTGATCGGCAGTTGCTCCAGGCTGCTCGCCAGACTGTCCAGATCGATGCCCTCGCGTGGGTGCACGGGGATTTCCACCGCCTTGAGCTTGAGCCGTTCCAGTACCTGCAGGGTGGCGTAGAACGCCGGGCTCTCGATGGCCACCAGGTCGCCCGGCTCGGTCACCGATTGCAGGCACAGGTTGAGCGCTTCCATGGCGCCGGTGGTGATCACCAGTTCTTCGAGCGGCAGCATCACACCACTGACCATATAGCGCAGGGCAATCTGCCGACGCAGGTCGGGATTGCCTTCGGTCATGTCGGCGATCACCGCATGGCTGGGCATGTCGCGCACGCTCTGCGCCATGGAACGGGCCAGGCGCGGCAGGGGGAACAGATCCGGGCTGGGGAAGGCCGAGCCGAAGGGCACGGTGTGCGGATCCTTCAACGAACCGAGCACCGAGAACACCAGTTCGCTGACATCGACATCGGTGGTTTGTGCCGTTCCCGCGCGCACCTCCGGCTCGTGCAACGGACGCTGGGCGTGCTCGCGGACGAAATAGCCGGAGCGCGCACGGGCGTGGATAAGGCCACGGTCTTCCAGCAGGTAATAGGCCTGGAACACGGTCGACGGGCTTACCCCGTAGGTGCGGCTGGCGTGGCGCACCGAGGGCACCTTTTCGCCGGGCGCCAGTACGCCGGTGCGGATCAGCCCGGCTATTTCATCGGCGAATTTTTCGTAACGCTTCATGCTGTCCTGGCTTGGCAGTTGTGGGAGGAGGGCATCACCGCTGTCCGCTATGGCATGGGCGCGGATGATGCCCTGTTGACGATTTTTGTAACAGACTCAGGAGTCTTGATGAAATGCGGATCAGAGACTGAACCTGCCTATCAGCTAAGAGCCTGTTCACGATCTTTGTGCACTTGGCAAACAGGAACCCGTATCCCTATAGATCGGCGGCAATGTGGCGCAAGCAGACGTAGGGTGGATCGGGGCGCGTAGCTGACGCTCTTTTCATCCACCATTGCGATCGCAGAACGGTGGACGGGTGAAGCGTCGTCCACCCTACGAATGGCCGCTTCCGCCTTTCTGCTGTCATTGCTCGAAAGATCGTGAACAGGTTCTAAGGCTATCAAGCTCGAAAAGGTAGCAGGTTCTCCTTCTGATAGGGTTTTTTACGTTTTATCTGCGACTGTTTCGAAATGTCCTGCTTGTCCATAGTGCTGGCCTGTATGCCGTGTGTGGCGGCGATGAGGGCCTTGCATGTATCACTACGACGAGTACGACCACGCCCTGGTGCGCGAGCGGGTCGCGCAATTCCGCGACCAGGTGCAGCGGCGCATCAGCGGCGAGCTCAGCGAGGAGGAATTTCTCCCGCTGCGCCTGCAGAACGGTCTGTACATGCAGAAGCACGCCTACATGCTGCGCGTGGCGATACCCTACGGCACCCTGTCGGCGCGGCAACTGCGCACCCTGGCCTCCATCGCGCGGGACTACGACCGCGACTACGGGCACTTCACCACGCGGCAGAACATCCAGTTCAACTGGATCGAGCTGGAGCAGGTGCCGGATATCCTCGAACGCCTTGCCGACGTCGAGATGCACGCCATCCAGACTTCGGGCAACTGCGTGCGCAACATCACCACCGAAGCCTTTGCCGGTGTCGCGGCCGATGAGTTGCTCGACCCACGGCCGCTGGCCGAGATCCTCCGCCAGTGGTCGACGGTCAACCCGGAGTTCCTGTTCCTGCCGCGCAAATTCAAGATCGCCCTGTGCGCGGCCGAGCAGGATCGCGCCGCGGTGCCCATGCACGACGTTGGCCTGTACCTGTATCGCGATGCGGCCGGCGAGCTGCTGGCGCGGGTGATGGTCGGCGGCGGGCTGGGGCGCACGCCGATCCTCAGCCAGACGATTCGCGATGGCTTGCCGTGGCGGCACCTGCTGTCCTACGTCGAGGCGATCCTGCGCGTGTACAACCGCCACGGTCGGCGCGACAACAAGTACAAGGCGCGCATCAAGATCCTGGTCAAGGCGCTGGGCATCGACGCTTTCGCCGAGGAAGTCGAAGCCGAGTGGCAGCACATCAAGGATGGCCCCGCCGAACTGACCGACGCTGAGTATCAGCGGGTTGCCGCGGCCTTCGCGCCACCAGGCTATGCCGCGCTGCCCCATGCAGACCTGGACTTCGGCACCGCCCTGGCCGCTGATGCAGCCTTCGCCCGCTG
This sequence comes from Phytopseudomonas daroniae, assembly GCF_004327275.1. Taxonomy (NCBI): domain Bacteria; kingdom Pseudomonadati; phylum Pseudomonadota; class Gammaproteobacteria; order Pseudomonadales; family Pseudomonadaceae; genus Phytopseudomonas; species Phytopseudomonas daroniae. Next base: position 838,004 of record NZ_QJUJ01000001.1, on the reverse strand, counting down.
GGTGTCGCGTAACGTGCAGCCACACAAGGTGCCTGGCTACGCCAGCGTGGTGCTGTCCACCAAACCCGGCGCCAGCCTGCCGCCAGGTGACGTGACCTCCGGGCAGATGGACGCCGTTGCCGAGCTGGCCGAGCGATACGGGTTCGGCGAAGTTCGCGTCGCCCACGAACAGAATCTGGTACTGCCCGACGTGCGCAAGGCCGACCTGCACGCACTCTGGCAGCGTGCCGCGAGCATCGGCCTGGGCAGCGCCAATATCGGTCTGCTCACCGATGTGATCGCCTGCCCGGGTGGGGATTACTGTTCCCTGGCCAACGCCAAGTCGATTCCCATTGCCCAGGCCATTCAGCAGCGTTTCGAGGATGCAGAAGCACTGCACGCCCTTGGCGACATCAGCCTGAACATCTCCGGTTGCATGAATGCCTGCGGCCATCACCACATCGGCAATATCGGCATCCTCGGCGTCGATAAGAATGGTAGCGAGTGGTACCAGGTGACCATCGGCGGCGCCCAGGGCAAGGCCAGTGCGCTGGGCAAGGTAATCGGCCCGTCGTTCAGCGCCGCCGAAGTACCGGATGTGATCGAGCGCCTGGTCGAGACCTTCGGCGAGCAGCGCGAGGGCGACGAACGTTTCATCGACACCGTGCTACGTGTCGGCATCGAGCCCTTCAAGGCACGGGTCTACCGCAGGGCGGGGGAGCCGGCATGAACAACCTGATCACCCTGCGCGATGGCGTGGCACGTATCGCCAGCGACGATCCCTGGGCATTGCTGCGCGAAGCCGATGTGCCGGTAGACAGCCCGACGATATTGCCCCTGGCGCGTTGGCTCGAACGGCAGAGCGAGGCCGTGCTGCAGGGCCTTGAGGCCAGCCGCGATGGCCTGTGTTTGAGTCCCGATGACGAGCCCCTGGAGTTGCAGCCCTGGCTCGCCGTGCTGCCGTTGATCGCCATCGATTTCCCCAGCTTTCGCGATGGCCGCGGCTACAGCCAGGCCTACCTGCTGCGTACCCGCCTGGGCTGGCGCGGCGAGTTACGCGCGGTCGGCGAGGTGCTGCGTGACCAGCTCAGCCACATGCGCCAGTGCGGCTTCGACAGCTTCGCGGTGCGTGAGGACAAATCGGTGCACGACGCCCTCAAGGGCCTCGCCGGCATGAGCGTGCAGTACGGCCGCTCGGCCATCGAACCGCGTCCGCTGTTTCGCCGCCGCAGCTAGGGCCTGTTGCTGGCCGCGCCATACCCGATTCCCACTGACCCAAGGAGCCCGCGTGCCGCCAGTCGGCACCGATTCGACACATGCTCGGAAAACTGACCCTCGACGCGATACCCCTGCACGAACCCATCCTCGTCGCCACCATGATCGCCGTGGCGTTCGGTGGCCTGGGCCTGTTCGCTGCGCTGACCTGGTTCAGGAAATGGGGCTACCTGTGGCGCGAATGGCTGACCTCGGTCGACCACAAGAAGATCGGCGTGATGTACATCATCGTCGCGCTGATCATGCTGCTGCGTGGCTTCGCCGACGCCATCATGATGCGCACCCAGCTGGCCGTGGCCACCGGTGGCGATGGGGGCTACCTGCCGCCCCATCACTATGACCAGATCTTCACCGCCCACGGCGTGATCATGATCTTCTTCGTCGCCACGCCGCTGGTGGTGGGGTTGATGAACATCGTCACGCCGCTGCAGATCGGTGCCCGTGACGTCGCCTATCCGCTGCTCAACTCGCTGAGCTTCTGGTTGTTCGTCGGTGGTGTGCTGCTGACCAATATCTCGCTGTTCGTCGGCGAGTTCGCGATGACCGGTTGGGTGGCCTATCCGCCGCTGTCGGGTATCGAATACAGCCCTGGGGTCGGCGTCGATTACTACATCTGGAGCCTGCAGCTCTCCGGCCTGGGCACGCTGCTCACCGGGGTCAACTTCCTGGTCACCATCCTCAAGATGCGTGCGCCGGGCATGACGATGTTCAGGATGCCGATCTTCACCTGGACGATCTTCTGTACCAGCGTGATCATTGTCGCGGCCTTCCCGATTCTCACCGTGGCCCTGGCGATGCTGACCCTGGATCGCTACCTGGACTTCCACCTGTTCACCAGCACCGGCGGCGGCAATCCGATGATGTACGTGAACCTGGTCTGGGCCTGGGGCCACCCGGAGGTGTACATCCTCATACTGCCGGCCTTCGGGGTGTTTTCCGAAGTGACAGCGGTGTTCGCTCGTAAACGCCTGTTCGGCTATACCTCGATGGTCTGGGCGACCATCGCCATCACCTTCCTGTCGTTCGTGGTCTGGCTGCACCACTTCTTCACCATGGGCTCGGGGGCCAGCGTCAACGCCTTCTTCGGCATTGCCACGATGATCATCGCGATTCCGACCGGGGTGAAGATCTTCACCTGGTTGTTCACCATGTACCGTGGCCGCCTGGAATTCACCACGCCGATCCTGTGGACGCTGGGCTTCATCATCACCTTCTCCATCGGCGGCATGACCGGTGTGCTGCTGGCGGTGCCGGGCGCCGACTTCCTGCTGCACAACAGCCTGTTCCTGGTGGCGCACTTCCATAACGTGATCATTGGTGGCGCGGTGTTCGGTTACATGGCCGGCATCACCTTCTGGTTCCCGAAAGTGTTCGGCTTCAAGCTGCACGAAGGCTGGGGCAAGGCGTCCTTCTGGTTCTGGATCAGCGGTTTCTACCTGGCCTTCATGCCGCTCTACATTCTGGGTTTCATGGGCATGACCCGGCGCCTAAACAGCACCACCAACCCGGAGTGGGAGCCCTACCTGAACGTGGCCGTGATCGGTGCGGTGCTGATCGGCCTGGGCATCGCCTGCACGCTGATTCAGTTCGCCGTGTCGATCATCAAGCGCAAGGAACTGGCCGACCACACCGGCGACCCCTGGAATGCCCGCACCCTGGAATGGTCGACCGCGTCGCCGCCGCCGTTCTACAATTTCGCCGTGACCCCGCGTGGCGACCGCATCGACGAATTCCACGAAATGAAACGCGACGGCCTCAAGCCTGCCCCGACCAGGTTCCGGCCCATCCATATGCCGCGCAACACCGGCATCGGCCTGATCGCCGCGGCGTTCATGACCCTGATGTGCTTCGCTCTGATCTGGCACATCTGGTGGCTGGTGGGCGTGACCTTCGTGGCCAGCGTCGCCTGCTTCATCGTGCGCAGCTACGACGAAAACACCGACTACTACGTGCAACCCGACGAGATCGCGCGGATAGAGGCGGCCGGGCGGGCCTGATGCTTCAGGGAAGGGAGAACTGACAAACCAGCAGGCAAAAAAGGGGACAGATGTTGAATCTGTCCCCTTTCTGATTACTGACTGCGCGGCGCGTCCCTGCGCCGAGGCAGCTCAGAAGCTGTATCCGTATGCGTGCAGGCGCGTTCACTTCTGCGTCAGCACCAGTGTCGTATCAGGCCCTGGCACATGGATTTCGGTTGGGCTGATCACGTCAATCGGCTCGCCAGACTCTGCAAAAAGAACGGCGTCGCCCTTCACGTTCCTGAAGGTCATCACCGAGCCAACGAATTCATAAACCGCTGAGCCAGTGAACTCATAGTTCTTGATGTAGGCCTTCTTGGTAATGACCTGATCCTCGCCGAAATCGAAGCTGATACTCATCGGGTAACCGTCTTGCTCCACTGTGCCGGTGTACAGCCCGCGAGGCAGTTGGGCTGGGGTCGGCTTTGGCTTGTACGCCTCGACTATCGCCAGCTTCGCCGGGCTCACCGCAGGCGGTTTGCCGCGGAACTCATCCATCGATTTTCTGTGTTCGTACGGCACGTAGAAGGTTACGTAACCACCCCACGCAATGAGCGCGATGACTATCAGGCTGAACAGGTGGCCAGATCCGCGCTGTGACGTCTTCATCGTATTTTTCCCGGGTTGTGGCAGCTGAGGCGAGGCGCTGGCATCGTCGTGAATAGGGGGTGGTAGGCGGCACCTTCCAGGGGGGCGTTTTCCATCACTCCCATCCGCTACACCCTATCCGCCTGGCGCGGTGATAATCCGCCCAGGCGTCCGAGATCATCACGTCCTTTTCGGCGTCGTCATCCCATCCGTTTTCGTCTCGCTGCTTGAGGGTGAACAGCAGCATGTCGTAGTGCGCTCGGCGGATATTACACTCCAGTTTTGCCTGGGTTACGTCCTTGGGCATTGGCCTGTTGATCAGACTCTTTTCATATTCCGAAAACGGGCCGATCGCCGAGCACGCAGGCAGAACGAGAACGACGGTCATGAGCAGCCCGCGATGCTTTGGCTTCCAGATTGCTGACACGCTAATACTTCCTTTAATGGCTGCCATGCTGCTTCATCCTCAGCGCTCATTTGCTCTTCTGCGCGTATTTTCGATCTGCCAGACCGCAGCGGCTGAAACCACAGGAGTATCGAGCCTGTGTGACACAGGCCCTGCGGCAGCATCGCGCAGTTATCTGCAATGCCTTCAAGAGGAATTGGTGTGCGAGGGTGTGCATATCGGCATGCTCGGCATTGGCTCTCTGTTCTGCCATCCCACCGAGGCATTGCTGGATCGCTATCGTGTGTAAGCCGAAGGCGATCCGGCACATCGGCTCGCTCGATATTCAATCCGCGGCTGGTGCTCCGTAACGCCAGCGCGTGAAGTGGTGGAGGGTCAATAATCCGCAGATGACCATCAGCGGGATCAGCAGCACGCCCGAGATTATCGAACCCCACCATGCGACGCCCGATTGCCAGGTCTCGCCTTTGCCTTGCGCCACGAACACCAGCCGCGTGGCCACTTCGGCAAAGCGCGCATCAGGTGTCAGCGCGGTCACCTGAAGACGATAGTCCCCAGGCTCCATCGGAATGCGCGCCACGGCGCGAGTGATCTCATCGCTGCCATAGCTGGTGAGTTCCTGGCCTACGTCTGCCTGCCCTGCGGACAACAGCTCACCTGCCGGCGTCAGCAGCTTCCAGCCCAATGTCATCGGTGCCGGTGGATACTCGACCCACTGTTCGTTTTCCCAGATCGGCCCACCGGACAGCTTGCGCACGGTATACAGCGGCAGCTCACCGGTGGAAAACACTACCGCCAGCGTATCGAACTCAAGCGTTCGGGCCTTGACCGGTAAATCCAGGGTGGTTCCCTCGTCGAGCCGAACCGGCACGTCCAGCGGAAGCGTCGTCGCCCAGACAGAAAACAGACGAAGCACGACAACCGACAGCAACAGGCTTAGGCCCATGCCGGCCCAGAGGATCGCTTTGCTCTTGTGACTCAATGCTCGACTCCCTACCGACCGATCCAACCAAAAAGATCCGCAAGGCTACTCGATATGCCTTCATGGATCACCTGTACCGGTACCCAGCCGCGCCAATTCGCCGATAGAGGAATGGCGAGGCCGTTTGATCTAGCTCTCACCCTGCATGGCTGTAAGGATGCTTGGCGTCTGGCCATCTGATCTCAGAGAAGCGCAAGATTAGGGAAAGAGGAGATGACCAAAATCCCATAACGAAAAAGGCCCACCTTGCGGTGAGCCTGAGTCGTTGTTTCGTATGGTGCCGGCACCAGGAGTCGAACCCGGGACCTACTGATTACAAGTCAGTTGCTCTACCAGCTGAGCTATACCGGCATTTGAGGGCCGCCATTATATCCATTCGTTTGCATGAGTAAAGCCGGTTACGGCAGGTTTTTTGCTGCCCTTTTTGAGGCGCTCTGGCGCGGCTTATGCACAAATTCAGGGCGGCTAAGCCGTTTTAGTTATTTTCTACGCAGCGCTTCACGTATTTTGCAAGCGACTGTTTTATATGAATTTTATTTGTGAACAAAAAATGATCAGCTGCCGTTGAGCCTTGCGGGAGGGGGCTTGGCGGCGCTTGCTCAGAATCTGTTAACAGAGTTATCCACAGATTGTGTGCGCAACTCAGTCGCGTTCGGCAAGCAACAGCAGGTTGCGTGGCGTGAGGTGCGTGGGGCAGAACTGGCCGAGGCGCACATCGAAACCCTGTTCCTGCAGGTAGAGCGCGCGGTCGAGCACCAGCCAGAGTTCCAGTGGGCGGCGGAACAGGCCTCGCAGCAATTCCAGGTTGCGCACTTCGGCCAGGCGCTGCCAGCCGGCTGTTTCGAGGCTTGGCCAGTCACGCTCGCCAGGCGGCGGCAACCCTTTCAGCTCGGCCAGGGCATGGCAGTAATCGGCGAAGCTTTTCTTCAGCCAGGCTGATGGCAGCGATGGAGTCGGCAGGTATTCATCCACGCCTCTCAACTCGCGCTGCAGCAGATCGAAGGCCAGGCGCCAGGCCATGGAGTGGTCGCGCTGCTGGCGCACGCGGTTGCCGGCGGTGACCGTTTCGCTCATTGGCAGGCCCAGGTCATCCAGCGACAGGCTGAGGCGTGAGCCGAGGGCTGCTGTGGATAACGCCTGGTAGGTGGTGGCAGCGGTACGGTTGTAGCAGCAGGGCGCGATGGCCAACTGCTGACAACCCGCTGTGCTGGCCAGCTGCATCAGGCGTACGTGCAAGTCGCCGCAGGCGTGCAGGGCTACCGGGCTGTGCTCTGCGAGTATCCGTTCAGCGGCATTGCTGGCGAGCACGTCCTGCCCGATGTGCTGTGCAGTTATCCCCAGGCGTTGGCTCAAGTCGCTGCCGCTGGCGACCAGGGCGGGATCGTATTCCAGGCAGGTCAGCGCCTGTCCGTTGTGGGCGAGCACCCGGCCGAGGTGGCCCTTGCCTGCGCACCAGTCCAGCCAGTGCTGCGGAGCCTGATGGAATTGCAGGCTGTCGGTGAAGGCGCGTATCTGCTGCCATTTGCGGCCCGGTACATCCACTGAAAATCGCGGCGGCAACGCGTGAGATTCGCGTTGGGGCAGGTCGCCAACTTCATTCAGCAATGCAGCCTGGGCGGCCAGCTCTGGGAAGGGGGCAGGCGCGGCCTGCAGGGCCGTTGGCTGATTGTGGGCGGCTTCGGCTTCTTCAAGCGTACGACCGCGCAGCCAGTTGCCCAGCTCGGGGTATTGGCTTTCCCAGGGCAGCACCTGATGGGTGAAGGGCTGCGGTTTCCACAGTGCCTGGTGCGCGCAGAGACAGGCGTCCAGCGCCTGGAAGCGCTGGAGCAAGGCATCGCCACTGAGCGGCTGGAGAGGTTGGGATGAGGTCATGGCGAAAGGCGACGGGGCACTGGCCCCGTCACTTCAACGGCCCTGGCAGGCGTCGACGCGCAGCCAGCGTTCCAGCAGTTTGAAGGCGTTGATCAGCACGAAGGTGATCAGCAGGTAGAACACCCCGGCAGCGAAGAAGCCTTCCACCGGCAGGTAGGTGCGGGCGTTCATGGTGCGGGCCATGCCGGTGAGTTCCAGCAGGGTCACGGTGCTGGCCAGGGCGCTGGCCTTGAGCATCAGGATCACCTCGTTGCTGTAGGCCGGTAGGCCGATACGTGCGGCGCGCGGCAGCACGATATGCAGCATCGATTGCGCGCGCGACATGCCCAGGGCGCGTGCGGCCTCGATCTCGCCTGGCGGCACGGCCTGGATCGCGCCGCGCAGGATCTCGGCGATATAGGCGGTGGTGTGCAGGGTCATGGTGATCACCGCGCACCAGTACGGGTCGCGCAGGTAGGGCCACAGCGGCCCCTGGCGCACCGCGTCGAACTGGGCCAGGCCGTAGTAGACCAGAAACAGCTGCACCAGCAGCGGCGTGCCGCGGAAGAAGAAGATGTAGCCGTAGGGCAGGGCGCGCACGTACCAGTGCCGCGAGGCACGGGCGATGCCCATGGGCAGGGCCAGGATCAGACCGGCGATGACGGCGACGGCGACCAATTCGAGGGTCAGCAGGGCACCGTCGGCCAGGCGTGGCAGCCATTTGATGATGACGTCCCAGTTCATGCCGCACTCCTGATGAAGCCGCGGCTGGCGCGCTTCTCGAGGAAGTGCAGGCCGATCATGGCGAGAATGGTCAGGCCGAGGTAGATGAACGCGGCGACGAGGTAGAAGGTGAAGGGTTCCTTGCTGGCGGTCACGGCGATCTGCGAGCGGCGCATCAACTCGTTGAGGCCGATCACCGAGACCAGGGCGGTGTCCTTCATCAGGATCATGAACAGGTTGCCCAAGCCGGGCAGGGCGATGCGCCACATCTGCGGCATGACCAGGCGCCAGAAGATCCGCGGCTTGGACAGGCCCAGCGCCTGGCCAGCTTCACGGTGGCCCCTGGGAATGGCCAGGATGGCGCCGCGGAACACTTCGGTGGCGTAGGCGCCGAAGCAGATTCCCAGGGCGATGACGCCCGCGGCGAAGGGCGACAGCTCCAGGCTGTCGATACCGAGCAGATCGGCCAGGCTGCGCATCAGGCCGACGGTGCCGAAATAGATGAGCAGAACCCAGAGCAGTTCGGGAATCCCGCGCACGATGGTCGAATAGGTGCCGCCAAGCCATTGCAGCGGCTTGTAGGGCGATGTCTTGGCGAGGGCGCCGAGCAGGCCGAGCACCAGACCGAGGCACAGCGCGGTCAGCGCCAGCTGGACGGTCATCAGGGTGCCGGCGGCCAGGGCCGGGCCGAATCCGGAAAGGTCGAAATTCATGGAAACTCAAGCGCCCGCACCGCCAGAGGCGGTGCGGGCAGGCTGCTTAGTAGATGCTGAACGGGAAGTACTTGTCGTTGATCTTCTTGTAGGTGCCGTCGGCGATGATTTCCGCCAGGGCGGTATTCAGGCGCTCGCGCAGGGCATCGCCCTTGCGCACGGCAATGCCGATCTTGTCGTCGTCGAATACCGGCTCGCCCTTGAACTCGAAGTTCTTGCCGGCGTCGCTCTTGAGCCATTCCCAGTTGACGAAGGTGTCGGCCAGTACGCCGTCGACACGACCCGAGGACAGATCCAGGTAAGCGTTCTCCTGGGTGTCGTAGAGCTTGATGTCGACCACGCCGTCCATGTTGTCTTCCAGCCAGGTGCCGGCGATGGTCGCGCGCTGCGCACCGATCACCTTGCCCTTGAGGCTGTCCTTGTCGCTCTTGAAGTCGCTGTCTTTCGGCGCGATGAACTGCAGCTTGTTGGTGTAGTACGGATCGGTGAAGTCGACGGCCTGCTGGCGCTCTTCGGTGATCGACATGGAGGCGACCAGGAAGTCGAACTTCTTGGCGTTCAGGGCCGGGATGATGCCGTCCCAGTCGGAGGTGACCACTTGGCACTCGGCCTGCATCTTGGCGCACAAGGCCTGGGCGATTTCCACGTCGAAGCCGCCGACCTGGCCGCTGGCATCGATGAGGTTGAAGGGCGGGTAGGCGCCTTCGGTGCCGATCTTCAGTTTGTCAGCAGCGACGGCACTGGTGCCGAAAGCCAGAGTGGCGGCAGCTGCCAGCAGAATCTTTTTATAGCTATGCATGCGTGATTGCTCCGTTTTTAACGATTGCTGGACATGAATTGTTTGCAACGCACCGACTTGGGGTTATCGAACACCTGTTCGGGCGACCCCTGTTCTTCCACCAGTCCCTGGTGCAGGAACACCACTTCACTGGAGACCTGCCTGGCGAAATTCATTTCGTGGGTGACCAGCAGCATGGTTCGGCCTTCATCGGCGAGCGCGCGGATCACATTAAGCACTTCTTGTACCATTTCCGGGTCGAGGGCCGAAGTCGGCTCGTCGAACAGGATGACCTTGGGCTGCATGGCCAGCGTGCGGGCGATGGCGGCACGCTGTTGCTGGCCGCCGGACAATTGGTTGGGATAGGCATGACGCTTGTCGCCAATCCCCACCTTGGCCAGCAGGGCCTCGGCGATGGCGGTGGCCTCGGCCTTGCTCTGACCGAGCACGCGGCGTGGCGCCTCGATGATGTTGTCGAGCACGCTCATGTGTGGCCAGAGGTTGAAGTTCTGGAAGACGAAACCGATTTCGCTGCGCAGGCGGTTGATCTGTCTGCTGTCGGCGGCGACCAGCTCGCCATTTTTCTGGCTTTTCAGCTTGAGTTCTTCACCTGCGACGATGATCTGACCCTGATGGGGATTCTCCAGCAGGTTGATGCAACGCAGGAAGGTCGACTTGCCCGAACCGGACGAGCCGAGGATGGAGATCACGTCGCCGTCACGGGCGGTAAGGGAAATGCCTTTGAGCACTTCGAGGGCGCCATAGCGTTTGTGCAGATTGCGGATTTCCAGCGCGGGCGGGGCCTCAGCCATCAAGCAGTCCTCTTAATTCTTATGCGGATGGGATCCGTGAGCGGCAGGGCTTTGGGCTGCAAACCTAGCATAGGCTCCAGAGGGCGCCAAGGGTGCTGCTGGCCCGCTGCCGCTACGGTTACGGGGGTGTCGCATCATCGCAGTTGCTTGTCGCCCCGCCGCAAAAACAGGGCAATGCAGACTACATTTTCAAAAAGACGCGAACCCTACTCATATCCGCCTCGCAATTCCAGTGCCAATGGGCTGTTTGGCCGATCTGGGGGCAGGACTGTCAGATGCCAAGCATGCCCTGAACCTTGTCGCGCAGGGCATCGAGAGAAAAAGGTTTACCGATGATGTCGGTGCGGGTCGCCGGCTCGCTCTTGTCGATCTCGACGCTTTCCGCATAACCGCTGGCGAACAGAACTTTCAGATCCGGGCGCAGTTGGCGGGCCGCGATGGCCAGCTCCTGGCCGTTCATGCCGGGCAGGCCGATGTCGGTCATCAGCAGGTCGATGTGCTCATCGCTATGCAATATCTGTAACGCCTGTTGTGCCTCGCTGGCTTCGATCACGCTGTAGTCGAGCTCTTCGAGCACTTCCACGGTGAGCATGCGCACCACATCGGAATCTTCCACCAGCAGAATGCGCTGGCCGGTAGGCGATGCGTTGGGAGCTTGGTCTGACACAGCGTTACCTCGGTAAAGGATGGTGAAACTGTGGATCGAGGTAGCGGAGCGGTTAGCCCTGTGTTCGATCGAGTCTCGAAGCCGCATGGGACGGCGGGCCGATTAGCATGGCACGAATCGGGTGCGTGATATGCACCGAGAGCGTGCCGCTGGGCTGAAAATTATCGTATTTACAGATTGGCGTGGGTGGGCGAAGTCTCTGCCGCGCTCGAGAAAAAAATAAGTCGAACCCTGCATCCGCAAGCGCTATCCAAGCGCGCGGGCCGCCGAGCTCTGAGCGTTGGATAAAGTTCAGCCAGCGCATTAACATCGGCCGTTTAGCGAATAACCGTGCAGTTCCATGCATAAGCCAACCGTGGCCAGGGATTTCAGATGACCAACACCTCTTCCATCGATGAGAACAGCTTCAAGCGCATTCTCAGGCGTAACGTCGCCTTGCCGCTTGGCGTGGGGGTGATCAGCGCGATCTTCTTCGTGATGCTGATCGGCTATCTGCTCAATGTGCTTGGCTGGGTGCAGCACACCGACCGGGTGCTCAACAACGCCAATGAAGGCTTGAAGCTGTCGATCGACCAGGAGACCGGCTTTCGCGGTTATCTGCTGTCTGGCGATGCGCGCTTCCTGGAGCCTTTCGAAGTCGCCAGGCCACGTATCAAGGCCGAGATGGAAATTCTCTCCGAGCTGGTCGCGGACAACCCGCTGCAGATCGACCGCCTGCGCAGTATCGCGGCGCTGCAGGACGAGTGGAACGTCTTTGCGCAAACGGCGATCGCCGCCAAGCGCGAAGGCGGCAATTTCCTCGATCCGGTACGCGATGGCCGCGGCAAGCAGCTGACCGACGCCATCCGCGCCGAGTACTCGGATTTCGTCGTCCATGAGCAGCGCCTGCGCAAAGAGCGCAATGACGCCGCCACCAACACGGCCACCATCACCATCGGCCTGTTCCTGCTCTTCACCCTGCTGTTCAGCGGTGGGCTCGCGCTGTTCGGGCGCCGTGAACTGTTGAGCCTGACGAACACCTACGGCACCATCCTCAAGAAGCAGGACGAACACAACGAGCGCCTGCAGGCCCAGGCCTGGTTACGCAGTGGCCAGACCGAAATGGCCGAGCGGCTGATTGGCCAGCAGGCGCTGCCAGTGCTTGGCCGCAACATGCTGGAGTTTCTGGCCAGTCATCTGGGAGCGGCGGTTGGTGCTCTTTATGTGCGTGAAGAGCATGGCGGTTTGCGCCGCGTCGCGTCCTACGGTTTTTCCCGCGAACAGGAGAAGGCCGAGCAGTCGTTCTACAGCGCAGAAGGCCTGGTCGGCCAGGTGGCTCAGAGTCGTCGCCTGCTGACCCTCGATCAACTGCCTGCCGATTACCTCAAGGTCAGCTCGGGTCTGGGCCACGGCGAGCCGCTGACGGTGGCGCTGCTGCCTATCGATAACGATGGCGAGGTCAATGGCGTGATCGAGCTGGGCTTCCTGCGCCCGCTGACCGAACGTGATGGCGAGTTCCTGACGCAGGTCGCTTCGAGTGTCGGTGCCTCGGTCGAGGCTGCCCGCTACCGTCATCGTCTGCAGGAAATCCTCGCCGAAACCCAGCAGCTCAACGAAGAGCTGCAGGTACAGCAGGAAGAATTGAAGACCGCCAACGAGGAGTTGGAAGAGCAGTCGCGGGCGCTCAAGGAGTCCCAGGCGTACCTCGAAACCCAGCAGGCGGAACTGGAACAGACCAACGAGCAACTGTCGTCGCAACGTGATGCCCTGGACGATCGCAACAGTGCCCTGCGCGTTGCCCAGGAACAGCTGGAAGAGCACGCCGAAGAGCTGCAGCGCGCCAGCCGCTACAAGTCCGAATTCCTCGCCAACATGTCGCACGAGCTGCGCACGCCGCTGAACAGCTCGCTGATTCTGGCCAAGTTGCTCTCCGACAACCCCAAGGGCAACCTGGACGCCGAGCAGGTCAAGTTCGCCGACTCGATCTACTCGGCCGGCAACGACCTGCTCAACCTGATCAACGATATCCTCGATATCTCCAAGGTCGAGGCCGGCAAGCTCGACCTGCGTCCCGAAAATGCCAACGTGCTGCGCCTCGCGCAAAGCCTCGAGAGCACCTTCCAGCCGCTGGCCGGAGAGAAAAATCTGGGTTTCAGTGTGCAGGTCGCCGAAGACGTGCCGCGCTCGCTGTACACGGATCGTTTGCGTGTCGAGCAGATCCTCAAGAACCTGCTATCCAACGCCATCAAGTTCACCGAGCAGGGGGCGGTCAGCCTGAGAGTCAGTCGTGTCGACGATGGTGTGTCGTTCGCCGTGCACGACAGTGGCATCGGCATTCGCGACGATCAGCAGGAGTACATCTTCGAGGCCTTCCGCCAGGCCGACGGTACCACCAACCGACGCTTCGGCGGCACCGGTCTGGGCCTGTCGATTTCCCGCGATCTGGCGGTGCTGCTGGGCGGCTCTATCAGTGTTTCCAGCGTGCCGGGGCAGGGCAGCGTATTCACCCTGGTACTGCCGCAGAATTATTCGCCGCTGGATACCGAGAGCGAGATGGTGCCTGCAGAGCCGGCAACTGTCGCTCGTAGTTACGCACCGCGTGCGCCCGAGCCGGTTAAGGATGTTGTGGAAAAAAGCATCCCGACCTTTCCCGACGACCGCGGCATGTCGGTACTGGGTGGCCGTTGCGTGCTGGTGATCGAGGACGAACCGCAGTTCGCCCACATCCTCTACGACCTGGCCCATGAGCTGGATTACCGCTGCCTGGTCGCCCACTGCGCCGAAGACGGCTTGAACCTGGCGACCACCCATCATCCCGACGCCATCCTGCTGGACATGCGTCTGCCGGACGTTTCCGGCCTGTCGGTATTGCAGCGCCTCAAGGAGAACCCGGGCACCCGGCATATTCCGGTGCACGTGATTTCCGTCGAGGACATGGCCGAGGCCGCGCTGCAAATGGGTGCCGTCGGTTATGCGTTGAAGCCCGCTACCCGCGACCAGCTCAAGGGTGTATTCAGCAAACTCGAGGCACGCCTGACACAGAAGATGAAACGCGTGCTGGTGGTCGAGGACGACAAGCTGCAGCGCGACAGCATCGCTCGGCTGATCGGTGATGACGACATCGAAATCGTCGCCGTCGAGTGTGGCGAGCAGGCCCTGGAGCAACTGCGCCACCACATCTTCGATTGCATGATCATCGACCTCAAACTGCCGGACATGCAGGGTGACGAGCTGCTGGCACGCATGGGCAGCGAGAACATCCGTTCCTTCCCGCCGGTGATCGTCTACACCGGGCGCAACCTGACTCGTATCGAGGAAGCCGAGCTGCTCAAGTATTCGCGCTCGATCATCATCAAGGGCGCTCGTTCACCCGAGCGGCTGCTCGATGAAGTCACCCTGTTCCTGCACATGGTCGAGTCGGAGCTGTCCAGCGAACGGCAGACCATGCTCAAGACCGCGCGCAGCCGTGACAAGGTGTTCGAGGGCCGGCGCATCCTGCTGGTCGATGACGACGTGCGTAATATCTTCGCCCTCACCAGCGCTCTGGAGCACAAGGGAGCCCAGGTCGAGGTGGCGCGCAATGGCCGCGAAGCCATCGACAAGCTGGACGCGGTGAGCGACATCGACCTGGTGCTGATGGACGTGATGATGCCCGAGATGGACGGCTACGAAGCCACCCGGCGCATCCGCGAAAACCCGCGCTGGCGCAAACTGCCGATCATCGCGGTGACTGCCAAGGCGATGAAGGACGATCAGGATCTGTGCATGAAAGCCGGTGCCAACGATTACCTGGCCAAGCCCATCGACCTGGATCGCCTGTTCTCGCTGATCCGCGTCTGGTTGCCGAAGCTGGAGCGCATCTGACATGCACAACCGTACGCAGGATATCGAGCTGCGTCTGCTGATCGAAGCGATCTACCTGCAATACAGCTACGATTTTCGTGATTACTCCGGCTCTTCGCTGAAGCGCCGGATGGTGCACGCCATGCGCCAGTTCGACTGTTCGAGCATCTCCGCCTTGCAGGCACGGATCATTCACGACCCGGCAGCGTTCATGCAGCTACTGCAGTTCCTCACCATCCCGGTCAGCGAGATGTTCCGCGACCCGTCCTACTTCCTGGCGCTACGCCAGGAAGTGGTGCCGTTCCTGCGCACCTATCCGTCGCTCAAACTGTGGGTGGCTGGCTGCAGCACGGGTGAGGAGGTGTATTCCCTGGCCATTCTGCTGCACGAGGAAGGGCTGCTGGAGCGTTCGATCATCTACGCCACCGACATCAACCCACACTCGCTGGACAAGGCCAAGAGGGGCATCTTCCCCATCGACAGCATGCGCCTGTACAGCGAGAACTATCAGCGCGCAGGAGGCAAGGGTTCGCTTTCCGACTACTTCACGGCGGCTTACGACGGTGCGCTGTTCGATCGCTTCCTGTGTGCCAACGTGACGTTCGCCGACCACAGCCTGGCCACCGACAGCGTGTTCTCGGAAACCCAGTTCATCTCCTGCCGCAATGTTCTGATCTATTTCAACAAGGCCCTGCAGGATCGTGCCTTCGGGCTGTTCCACGAGTCCCTCGGCCACCGTGCCTTTCTCGGCCTGGGCAGTAAGGAAAGCCTGGATTTCTCGGCCTATGCCGAGCGCTTCGAAGCGCTCAACCGGCAGGAACGGTTGTTTCGCAAGCTATGAATACGCAAGCACAGACACTCGACGCGATAGTGATAGGTGCATCGGCAGGCGGCGTCGAAGCGCTGTTGACGCTGCTCGAGGGGCTGCCGGCCGACTACGGTTTACCGCTGGTGGTGGTGCTGCACCTGCCCGACAGCCGTGAAAGCCTGTTGCCTGTCCTGTTCGGCCAGCGTCTGGCTCTGCGGGTGAAGGAAGCGCAGGACAAGGAAGCGCTGCAGCCGGGAACGCTGTATTTCTCGGCGCCCGGTTACCATCTGGGCATCGAATCCGATCGGTGCTTTTCCTACAGTCGCGATGAGCCACTGCACTATTCGCGGCCGTCGATCGATTACCTGTTCGAATCGGCCGCCGATACCTACGGCGCCAACGTGATGGGCATACTGCTGACCGGCGCCAATCAGGACGGCGCCATCGGCCTGAGCACAATAAAACAGCGGGGTGGTGTGACCGTGGTGCAAGATCCGCAGGAGGCACAGGTTCCGAGCATGCCCGAAGCGGCGCTGGCACTGCATCGTCCCGATTACATTCTTTCTTTGCGGGGGATTCTCGCATTGTTAGCCGAACTGGACTCACGCCCATGCTGAGTAGCACCGGATGCAAACTACTGATCGTCGATGACCTGCCGGAAAACCTGCTGGCCCTGGAGGCGCTGATCCGCCGTGATGGTCGCGAGGTGTTCAAGGCGCAATGTGCCGACGACGCGCTGGTGCTGTTGCTCGAGCACGAGTTTGCCCTGGCCATCCTTGACGTGCAAATGCCCGGCATGAACGGCTTCGAGCTGGCCGAACTGATGCGCGGTACGGAAAAGACCAAGCACATTCCCATCGTCTTCGTCAGTGCCGCCGGCCGGGAGATGAACTACGCCTTCAAGGGCTACGAAAGTGGTGCGGTGGACTTTCTCTACAAACCGCTGGATATCCAGGCGGTGCAGAGCAAGGTCGCGGTGTTCGTCGACCTGTACCGTCAGCGCAAAGTGATGACGCGACAGTTGGAGGCCCTGGAGCAGGCACGCAAGGAGCAGGATGCGCTGCTCGGCGAACTGCGTGCCACCCAGGGCGAACTGCAGCACGCGGTGCGCATGCGCGACGATTTCATGTCGATCGTCTCCCACGAGCTGCGCACCCCGCTCAACGGCCTGATCCTCGATACCCAGTTGCGCAAGATGCACCTTTCCAGGGGCAATATGGCGGCCTTCAGCGACGACAAGCTCAAGGCCATGTTCGATCGTGACGAACGACAGATCCACAGCCTGATCCGCCTGATCGAGGACATGCTCGACGTGTCGCGTATCCGCACCGGCAAGCTGTCGATCCGTCCGGTGGATTTCGATCTGGCGCAGACCGTACGCAACGTCGCGGAAAACTTCGCCCAGCAGATGGAAGTGGCCGGCTGCGAATTGCAGCTCGACTGTGACGAAGTACTGTGCGGCAGTTGGGATCAGTTCCGGGTCGAACAGGTCATCAGCAACCTGCTCAGTAACGCACTGCGTTACGGCGCGGGCCGCCCCATCGAAGTGCGCGCGAGGGCCGAGGATGATGGTGTGCGTATCGACGTGCGCGACCACGGTATCGGTATCTCCCTGGAGAACCAGCGGCGCATCTTCCAGCAGTTCGAGCGCGCCGTGAGCAGCGAATCGGTGGCGGGGCTGGGTCTGGGGCTGTTTATCTCCGAGCAGATCGTCAAGGCGCACGGTGGGAGTATCGAGGTGCAAAGCAGTCTGGGGCAGGGCTCGCTGTTCAGCTTGTGGCTGCCGCGCGGCAAGCATGCAGATATGGATTGCGCTCACTCTGCCGGCAAGGTCGAAGCTAAGGAGTAAAAAGCCGGAAGCCGGGCAGTGAGCCAACCCACAAGAACCGTTCTGAGTATGCAGATTAATCCACCACGGGCCTTGTGAAACAACCCGAGCGACGGCGTATGCATTCCCGTAGGGTGGGTCAGGGCGGTTGCCATCCATCCCAACGCGCTGTAACCCACCAGGTGATCTCACCGTTCCATCGCAAAATACGACGCGCCCACACAGGGAATCCAAGGCGACCCGGCTGTGGGCCACTGCGCGAAGTCACGTCAGCCTCCTCGCCGTGGGAGTGCGGCTCCACGCGCGCTCGAATGCTCGCCATCTCCGGCCCCGCCCTGGGTATCGCTTCGCTCAAGCAGCCTACGTGTCGCTGCAGGATGACTAACGTTTCTCTGGATTGGATCTTCCCGGGTCTTGTACGGGGCGCTGGGGACGATCCGGTTCGTGGGGAGGTACAGTGGGCCGAATCGGGGTGTCCGGTTCGTCGATACCGGAGCCCGGATCTTCGTTGCCCGGATCGTTGATCGGGTCTTCTTGGGGGTCGACCGGTGGAAACGTCGGGTCGTTGGCGGCGCTCGAGACAATATGCATGGCTGGCTCCTGCTACGTTCAGGCTCGGCACGAAGGGCGCGAGGCCTGTCCATTTTTGAGGGGCACCTTGCTGGCGTGTTCAGGCTGTCGGCTGGACGGTACTTTTTGACAGGCAATAAAAAACCGGCTCAAGGCCGGTTCTTTAATTTTCTCTGATGATGCTGGCACCACCTGAGAAGGAAGGTGGTGCCAGGGACGGAATCTAAAAAATAGCCGTAGACTGCTTATATATAGGGTTCTATTCGATGTAATTGTCGGCTGTATACCTTTCCGTATACCTAAACGGATGCTTACCCCGGTGCGATCTCTCTCTGAGCGCTGAAGAGGATTATTCTGCTACCTGCCCCGCCGCTGTCAAATGAGGCATCCATGCCCGCGCCCAGGGCAAAAGTCGTTCAGCCTAGAGCGGCGATATGCTTCACTCGATCAACTCCTTGTCGGTGATACGGTCACGCTGCGTGGTGATAGAGGCGCTTGACGACTGGCTGGTCGCGCTGCTCGGCCTGCCACAGGTCATAGCTCGCCTGCATGGCCAGCCAGTGGCGAGCCTGGCCAATACCGGCGCGCTCCAGACGTACGGCCAGGTCGGGTGTGATCGAGGCGTGGCCGTTGAGCACCTTGGACAGTTGAACCCGCGAATAGCCCAAGGCCGTGGCGAAGTCGGTGATCGTGATATCCAGCTCGGGGAGCACGTCCTCGCGCAGGGTTTCCGCAGGGTGCGGTGGGTTGTGCATACGCATGGCAAGTCCTCTAGTGGTAGTCCTGATAATCGACCAGTTCGGCGTCCTCACCGATGAAGCGGAAGGTCAACCGCCAGTTACCGGAGACGCGCACCGACC
Organism: Phytopseudomonas daroniae; assembly: GCF_004327275.1. Lineage (NCBI taxonomy): Bacteria > Pseudomonadati > Pseudomonadota > Gammaproteobacteria > Pseudomonadales > Pseudomonadaceae > Phytopseudomonas > Phytopseudomonas daroniae. Next base: position 819,324 of record NZ_QJUJ01000001.1, on the reverse strand, counting down.
AGTGGCCAGCCAACTCGCCTTTCAGAGGGTGCAAGCGCCAGCCGGGCAGATCCATGTCGGCGGCCTGGGTCGCGTCATTCAGCGCGAGCAGTTGGCGAGACAGGCGTCTGGCATGGTCAGCCTGGATGCCTTTCGTCTTGCCGGTCGTGAAAAAGACCTCAAGCCCTTTGTGTTTGAATGTCTTGATCATGAGGGGATTGTAAACAACGTGTTTACGCTAATTCAAGGCATCTATGTAAACAGACTGTTTACAGATCGAAACGCGCTGAAGTAGGTTGCGGTGGGCCTTCTGGCCGGCGCATCGAAAGACACGCCAGGCAGCGTCGTTGTTAAATCATGATAAGGTCTTAAGCCATATCAGCGGCGTGAAACATTAGGTTTTCTGAACCTTGCGCGTTGTGCCTGAGATGCTTCAGTCACGCCTTTTCAACGGCTAATTGTTAAGTTTTGATAAGTGGTCATAGCGGCTCAGCAGCACAAACCCCGAGGTGTTCTCAGGTACGAACGCCATTTCAATCTGCGCAGAACAGCCTGCCAGAAACCGCCCGCTACTGGCGGCCTAGCGGGCGTAGTACCACCCGTTTCGTTTATGCCTGACCCAGTTCCTGAGCTGTCTTTGCACCGTACCGTCGAAGCAGGAACAGATGATCCGGCCTACGCACACCGTACTTGATCGCCATGCGATCCAGCCAAGTCAACCAAGCGTCTTCGGAAGCCTTGTCGGTCTCGGATGGCTCTTCCGGTGGATAGATTGAATCCACTTCAGGGTTGTTCACCATCCATGTCATGTAGCGATAGTCGAACTCGGCCCAGTCGTAGAAAATTTCTTCCTCTCCGAAACCACCTACCCCGTTTGGGTCTGCGCCCGCCTCCAGTAGGAGCTGAAGCAGATCCATGTCCATCGCAAGGCCGGCCGGAACCAACGCCGAGTGGCGATCTTCCCCGAGGTAATTCGGATCGGCACCTAGCTCGATCAGCAGGCGCGTCATAGCCACCCGGAAAGGAGCCGGCGACTCGATCAGCAGAGAAGACACGATTTCCTGGAGCAAGGTATCGCCAAAGCGGCCGGTCACGTTAAGTTCGGCCCCCGTGGCAACGAGCTCCTTGACGTGTGCAAAGTCGCCCTGCACTGCGGCGTCATAAACAGCTTGGCTGGCTGCTGGAAAGCCTTTCATGGAAGCATCCTTATCCTGATGGCCGTCCTGACTACAGGAACATGGCGAAGTAACAATAAGGTTGAAGGGGAAGCACTTGCCGGCATGGCCCGATCCATATACCTCGGGCCTTTGTCTGGCCGTTAGCGAAGGCTAGAAATCTTTCGCTAGCCGCTGGCGGCACCAGGCAGCGCTGGTAAGGGGGCACGGGACTCTGCGGAACAGATTGCCCAGTGGGGAGCACTATAGATCACTGCGCCCTGCCGGTGCAGGCCGAGCGATTGACCATTCTACGGCTACCGGCCTACCATCCGCTCGTTGCCGTCAATCCGGCGACCGACCTTGGCCGGTCGCATCTCTCTAGGTGCATAGCGCCCATCATGCGAATGCAAGCGCTCTGACCGCTGTTCGTTATGGCGGCTGTGCGCGGGACACCTTCGTGTGTGCCGGGTGCCTAGAGTCCCGGTCGGCCAACCCGCGTACAGTCGCCACCCTCACTTGCTTGGCCGCAAGCGGTGGCGGCTCCTCAACTCTAGGAGCTTCACCCATGAAACGAATCCGTAATCCACCTCTCGAGCGCATCATGCTGGGCATACGTCTGTGCAGCTTGGCCAATCCTTCGCCCTGCGTCCAACAAAGGCGATGGCCGCCGCTGCAGGAGGTCTCCATGACCAGTAGCCAATCACTTACAAGCGATGGAGCATTTGCCATCCGCGCCGATCTGGACAGCATTCAACTATTCGACGCCGCCTCGAACCGGCACCAACTCGCACTCGACGTACTGAGTCTACTTGCGGGGGCCGATGACCTGGGTAGCCCTGCAACCACCAACCTGGCCGGTACTTTTGACGCCATGCGGTTGTTGCTGGACGATGCGGCTGCCTTATACGCAGCCGCTTATGACCACCAGCGCGGCCTGGAAGCGAAGAAAGCATTGCCAAGCGACTGATGCAAGGGTTTCATCGCGGGGCTTGAACGGTTCCGCCCTATAGGCGAAACCCATTCGCCATCGTCACCGCAGTGATGACGAAAATAGTTCGCGCTCTACCAGCAGACATTACCCAAACTATCTCTGGATAGGCCGTTCAGGCAATCCGCAACAGGGTACGAATGGCGGCCAACTCGGCGGCGGTCGCAGCCTGGCCGCTGGCTACGATCCTGTCAGCCCACTGGGCGCCGCCCAGTTCCTCGCCGCGCTCGACCAGATGACCGAAGCGCTCGAAGGCCCTCTCCAAGTCACTGACCATAGCAGGATAGAAGGGGCCTCCGTCGAAGCAAATCCTCAAGCGCCCTGAGGCAGAACGTTTAACCGCATACCGAGCACCAGGCCGGCATATATCGATTAGTCCCGAGACGGTATCGACCAGGTAGGACTCCCGTAGTCGTCGTGCCACCCATTTCCCTAACTGCAGCATGTGCGATCTCCCTTGGATCGCACATGCTACCTAAAACCCGTTTTGGGATAAACCTAAAACAGGTTTATCTAGATTGCCGGCTCACGATCCGGTATCCCCCATGAAAACCATTCACTCCGCGCCCTACCAGCGGCTGCTCGCCTTGCTGATAGAAGCGCGCAGGGACGCGGACATGACGCAGCAGGAATTGTCGGCGAGGCTGGGACGTCCACAGTCGTTCGTGTCGAAATTCGAGCGTGGCGAACGCCGGCTAGATGTCATCGAGTTTCTGGAGGTGGCACGCCACATTGGCACTAATCCCTACAATCTGCTGTTCCAGGTGGAGCCCTTGATGGGGCAGCCTTCATCGACATGATGGTGACATTGAGTGGCGACTGATGCGCAGGGGAGAAGGTAAGGACAGATTGCAGCACTGACCACTCCGCGTCGGCAGTACCAAGGCCAGTACACGGGCGCGGTCAGATCTGAATCTGGTATTCGACTTATGCTGAATTAAGAATCCGAACTTTTGGGCGGGTGGATAAGTAAAAGGTTTTCAGATGAAGAAGGCAACCCAACCTCCTGGCGGCCTGACTGTCGCTAACCGGTTGGTTTCAGCCTAGGAAGGCTTTGTGACCTCTTGATGATGGAGTGCGTTTTTTGATCGGAGGGCGGCTGCCGGAGGGGGGGCCGCGGCGTGTGGGGGGATCCCTCCAGCCAGCCCTGTCTCCCCCACCCCAGAAGCGATATATCTGATAGGGCTTTTCCCCACCTCTGGTTTTTCGAGCCAAGCCTTGACTGTTTTATGGTCGGGCAACCTTGGGCCGATGAACGAATAAGCAAATTTGTAGGGCAGCGGTTCTAGCTTCACAGACTCTAGAAATTCATCGACTAGAAAAGATATTGCTTCTGATGGCTGTTTTTCTGGGACTTCTTCGTTGACGCTCATGCCTGCTTAGTCCGAGCAATGTTCGCACCTTTTGGACGGGCATAATCGAACGGGGTAACTGCCTTCTGCTGGTTGGCGACCAAATAACTGCTCCACCAGTTGAGCATCAACCTACCCTCCTCCAAGTGTTCTGCTCGATGGATATACGCAGCTCGTACACCATTGCGTTCCTTGTGGCTCATCTGTCGCTCAACGGCGTCACGCGACCACAGGTTGGACTCCACCAAGGCAGAGCAAGCCATGGTGCGAAAGCCATGGCCGCAAATGTCTTTCTGCGTGTCATAACCCATGCGACGAAGAGCGGCGTTGATGGTGTTTTCGCTCATCGGTTTACTGGCCACCGAGTCGCTGGGACATACAAGCTCGCCGTCTCCGGTCATGGCTTGAATATCGCGCAGAATTGCCAGGGCCTGGGGTGATAATGGTACTAAGTGCTCATCCCCCATCTTGCTGCCGCGAGTGGAATGCTTCACGCCGGGTAAGGCGACCCGTTGCGCAGGGATAATCCACAAAGCACGGTCGGGATCGATCTCTTTCCAGCGTGCGAAGCGTAATTCGCTGGAGCGGATAAAAACATGCAGGCTCAGGAGCATGGCGAGCCTGGTTAGAGGCCTGCCCGAATAGCCTTGCAAGCGCTCCAGAAGCTCTCCAAGGCGCTCCAATGGCAAAGCGGGGCGATGCTTCGTCTTTCGCGTTGAAATCGCACCAGTGAGGTTCTGGGCTGGGTTGTAGTCGATCAGGCCGGTCTGTACCGCATGACGCATGACGGCACACGTGCGTTGTTTGAGCCGTGCGGCCATGTCCAAGGCATTGCGTGCCTCAACGACATGCAAAGGAACCAGCAGATCGCGGGTCTTGAGGCTTTCCACCGGCAGGTTGCCGAGGGTGGGGAACAGATCGACTTCCATCTCGCGCAGGATACGTTCGGCGTGGGCTGGCGACCACTTGCCGCGCTTTAGCTGAGCCGCGTGCCATGCACGGGTCACCTTCTCGAAACTGGTGATGTTGTTGGTCTGAGCTTGGGCGCGCTTGCCGTGTTCGATAGGGTCGATTCCCTGGGCGAGCAGCTCCTTGGCTTCGCTGCGTTTGTGGCGAGCCAGCTTGAGCGATAGCGCCGGATACTGGCCGAAGGTCATTAGCCCCTGTTTTCCGGTGGGGCGCGTGAATTTGAAGCGCCACACTCGAGTGCCTGTGGTCTTTACCAGCAGGAACAGTCCTTGACCATCGAATAGCGAATAGTCCTTGTCGCGCGGCTTGGCAGCCTCGCACTTCGGGTCTGTCAGCGGAGTGGTGGGGCGCGCCATAGGTATACGCTCTATATCGAATCGGGCCGTATACCGAAACATATACCTAAAGCTTGGTGGGGTTGTGTAGATGCATGTGAAATCATGCAGACACAAAAAAACCGCCTAGAAGGCGGTTTCTCTGGCTTTCCGGTTCATGCATGAGCATGTGGAAATATAATAATGGTGCCCAGGGACGGAATCGAACCGCCGACACGGGGATTTTCAATCCCCTGCTCTACCGACTGAGCTACCTGGGCAACGGGGCGTATTAGACGTTTTTAGCTTTTTGGTGTCAAGCGAGTTTTTGGAAAATATTTAAATATTCCGGGCGCTTACGTTCTCAGGCCTTATTCGCTGGGTGGAACGTAGCCTTCCGCTTGGGCGTAGTCTTCGCCGGAGAGGAACTTGTCCATCTCGGCCTGCAGGAATTTACGATCTTCGGCGTTCATCATGTTCAGGCGACGTTCGTTGATCAGCAGGGTCTGGTGTTTCTGCCACTCATCCCAGGCTTGCTTGGATACGTTCTGGTAGATGTCTTCGCCTTTGGCGCCAGGGTAGGGCGCGCGATCGAGTGCGGGCAGTTCTTTTTTGTGCTTGCGGCACATCACGGTGCGGGTCATGCCATTTCTCCTGTGTTCAGTGCTTCGGCCGCGCGTTTGAGCAGTTTCTTCACCGGTGCGGCGAGCCCCAGGCGCGGCGGGGTGGCGAGGTTATACCAGAGCCAGTCGGCCTCGGCCACGTAACCGGGAATTCCGTCGACTTCGATCAGCCAGGGTTCGATGGCCAGTTGGAAGTGGCTGAAGGTGTGGGTCAGGCTGTCGAGCTTACGGCGTTCGCCGAGGCGCAACTGGTGCTGATCGGCAAGCGTTGCCAGGGCATCGAGGTCGTCCAGTTCGGGCAGGCTCCACAAGCCGCCCCATAGTCCGGTCGACGGGCGTCGGTAGAGCAGGATGGCGCCATCGCGGTTGGCGAGGATCGGCATCAGGGTGCGTTTCTGTGGCAGCTCTTTGCGCGGTTTGGCGATCGGGTAGCGGATTTCCAGGCCGAGCAGGTGCGCTTCACAGCCGTTCTGCACCGGGCAGAGCAGGCAGGTGGGCTTGCTGCGGGTACACAGCGTGGCGCCGAGATCCATCATCGCCTGGGTGTAGTGGTTGACGCGTTCCTCGGGCAGGAACCGCTCGGCCACGGCCCACAGCTGTTTGGCTACCTTGGGCTCGCCCGGATAACCTTCCTGAGCCACATAGCGGGCCAGCACGCGCTTGACGTTGCCGTCGAGAATCGGCGCGCGCAGGCCCATGCTCAGGCTGGCAATGGCGCCTGCGGTAGAGCGACCGATGCCGGGTAGTTCGGTGAGCGCTTCGACATCGCGGGGGAATTCGCCGCCATGGTCGCGCATGACGATCTGCGCGGTCTTCTGCAGGTTGCGGGCGCGGGTGTAGTAGCCCAGGCCCGTCCACAGGTGCAGCACTTCGTCTTCGGGGGCCTCGGCCAGGTCGCGTACGGTGGGCAGTGCGGCCATGAAACGGTCGAAGTAGCCGAGCACGGTGCTGACCTGAGTCTGCTGCAGCATGATCTCCGACACCCACACGCGATAGGGTGTGATGTCCTGTTGCCAGGGCAGATCCTTGCGTCCGTGCACGTCGTACCAGTGCAGTACCGCGCTGGAGAATTGCTCGGATGTCATCGGTTGAACAGACCCTTGAGTGCGTCTTTCAGCTCGGGGCTGACTTTGTCACCGAGCTTTTCTTCGAGTTTTTCGTTGATGCGGTCACCGGCCAGTTTGGCGGCGACCTTGCCCATGCCTTCCTGATCCAGGCGGCAGGCCTTGGCGCCCAGTTCCAGTGGGCCGCGGCAGTGCAGCGGCCAGGCGATGCCAACATAGCGATGATTGACCTCGCAGGCTGGGTCGGGCATTGCACGCTGGTCGCCTTCGATGGTGATGCCGACCCGGTAGTCCAGGCCCAGCACACGCAGGTCGAGGGCGCCTTCGCCGGTCACGCTAAGGCCCGGAATGCGCGCTTGCAGATCCGGGTTGCTGGCCACACCGTTACGGATGTTGAGGCTGCCTTGCAGGCGCTCGAACGGAGTGTCCTTGCTGCGCGGTTCGTTGCTCAGCGCTTTGCGGTTGAGGGTGGCGATGCCGCGGCACAGCTGCTGTTCGAGGTTGGCGTCGACCAGCACGCCGTCGTTGAGCAAGAAGCTGGCGGTACCGTTGAGGGCGTCTACCCAGGCTTTCTGGCTGTTGCCGCTGGTGGTCAGGTCGCTTTTCAGATTGAGCAGGCCCTTGATCGGCGAGGGGCGTTGCTCATCCTTGAGGAAGGGCTCGACCGGGATGTTGCTCAGTTGCGTATGCAGACTGAGAACCGGCACGGCTGGACGCACGTCGGCATCGGCCTTGAGAGTGAAATTGCCGTTGCCGAGATTGCCGCGCAGCTCTTCCAGATTCAGTGCGCCGCCCTGAGCGCGAGCCTTGAGGCTGACCTTGTCGAGCGACTGTTTTTGCAGTGTCAGTTGGTCGAGGTTCAGGGTGGCTTGCAGGTCGAGCTTGCGCAGTGTGGTGATCGGCAGCACTTCGTTCGAGCTCCAGGCTTGCTGGGTCGGAGCATTGGGCACTGGCGTGCTGCCGGCTTGCCCGGCGTTGGCGACGGTTTCACGTACTTCGGCCTTGCGTGCGGTATCGCTGTCCTTGGCGTCCTTGGGCGGAGCCGGAAGGTAGCGGTCGAGGTTCAGGCGATCACCCTTGAGCTGCACGCGCAGTGCCTGCTTGGCGACGTCGGCGACGGCAATCCTGCCGGTGAAGGTGCTTTCGTCGAGCTTGAGGGTCAGCTCATCGAGGGACACACTATTCGGCGTGCCGCCGAGCTGGGTCACCAGTTCGAACTGCGTCAGGGTCTTCTCGTCGCCCATCGGTGGTAGTTTCTGGCCGAGGCTGGCGAGGAATTCGCGCAGATTGACCGGTGCGACGGACAGACCGCCCGACAGCTTCGGAGCGCTTTCCAGGTCGCGGACTTTCAACTCGCCCAGTGCGCGCAGCTGGTTGGCCGAGAGCTTCAGACCGTTCCACTCGGCAACCTGGGCAGCCAGGTCGACCAGCAGTTGGCCCTGTGCGGCGTAGGTCAGGGTCTGGCCGTTGAACGGCTCTCCGGAGGCTTCACCGGACAGGCGCGCATCTTCCAGTTGATAGCGCTTGAGCGCGCGGTCGAAGCGCAGTTCGCCCTGCAGTTCGCTGCGTGCGCGCATTACCGGTTGGTTGCTGCCGAAGAAGGCGCTGAGCTTGATCGGCACACCGGCGCCTTCGCGAATCGCGCCGGTGGTGAGCTGGATGCTTTCGGCGTTGAATTGCTGGCCCTTCTGCGCATCGTGGTAGTTCACGCGGGCGCCGTTGACGATCAGGCTGTCGATGTCCAGCTTGATCGGTTGCGCGCTGCTTTCCTGGGCGGGTTTGGATTCTGGCGGCTGCGAGTCGTTTGCAGCCGTCTGCTGGGCCGGGGTTTCGCCCGGCTTGGCGGCGGGGCGGCCGACGTCTTCCCAGTTGCCGTGACCATTCTCGTCGCGCTGCAGGTCGAGATTGAGGCCATCGACGCGGATGTCGCTCATCTGCACTTCCTTGCGCAGCAGCGGCAGTACGCGCACCGACAGGCCGAGCAGGCGCAGGTTGGCGAAGGGTTTGTCCGGTGTGCTGGTGCTGGCGAGCGTGGCATCGGTCAGCTCCAGGCCCAACCATGGGAACAGGCTCCAGCCGATATCGCCGTTGAGAGTCAGCTCGAGGTTGGCCTTGTCCCGTGCCAGCTGGCGGATTTCATCCTTGTAGTCGTTGGGATCGAACAAGTGAGTCAGGGCAAAGCCCAACGCCACGATGATCAGCAGTAGTCCGAGGAAGAACAGACCCAGGATTTTGCCGAGCGCTTTCATGGACGAATCCTATGCAGTGACGAGAAATTGAATTCGCGAGTATAACGCCGACGGCGCTTCCGCGGCTAAAGCCTGTGGGCGATGCGTTCGGCGATGGCCAGGCTGGCCGTGAGGCCAGGCGATTCGATGCCGAACAGATTCACCAGTCCTGGTAGACCATGGTCAACCGGCATTTGCAGCATAAAATCTTCCGCCGTTTCACCTGGGCCGCTGAGTTTTGGCCGGATGCCCGCATAGCCGGGTACCAGGCGCGTGCTGTCGAGCGCGGGGAAATAGCGACTGATGGCGCTGGCGAAGGCGTCGCGCAGCGTTTCGTCGACGCGGTAATCGATGCTGTCGAGGTAGCGGATATCGGGGCCGAAGCGCAACTGGCCAGCCAGATCCAGGGTGGCATGTACGCCGAGACCGCTGGTGTTGGCCTCCGGCATTGGGTAGACCAGATGGCTGAACGGCGATTTCCCGTTGTAGTTGAAGTAATTGCCTTGGCACATATATAGCGGCGGGATCTGTCGTGGCGCCAGTCCTTGGGTGTGCTGAGCAAGTTGCTGGGCGAACAGCCCGGCGGCATTGATCACCCACCCGGCCTTGAGGCTGAACGGCTCGCCAGCGCTGGTACCGCTGGCGATCCAGCCATCGCCGTCATGGGTGAGGCTTTCGACGCGGGTCTGCAGCACCAGTTCGGCGCCCTGGCGTTCAGCGCAGGCGAGCAGTGATTGCAGAAAGGCATGGCTGTCGATGATGCCGGTGTTGGGCGAGAGCAGGGCGGCGACGCCGCGCACTGCGGGTTCGAGGGCGGCGAGCTGGGCGCCGCTGATGGGCTGTAGTTCATCCACGCCGCTGGCCCGCGCATTGCTGGCCAGCGTGTCGAGCTTGCCGCGTTCCTCGTCACTCACCGCTACCAGCAGCTTACCCAAGCGCCGGTAGGGCACCTGCCATTGCTCGCACCAGGCGTACAGACGCTCGCGGCCTTCCAGGCAGAGCTCTGCCTTCAGTGAGCCCGGCGGGTAATAGATGCCGGCGTGTATGACTTCCGAGTTGCGGCTGGAGGTGTGGCTGCCCACCAGCGCTTCCTGCTCGACGATCAGCGTGCTGCGCCCAGGCTCCGCCAGACGTGCGGCACAGGCGAGGCCAAGTGCGCCAGCGCCGATTATCAGGGTGTCGATGCTATCCATGGCTACCGTCCGGTCGGGTGAGGTGCTGAGCGTAGCAAGTGTGAAGTGTCATTCGCCGTCATAGCGCCTTGGCACTATTTAGGAGGGCAACGCTTGGAGCACCACGAGTGACGATAGTTACCAGCAGTCGACAAATTTCGTTGTAAGGCTGAGAAAGGCGTCGCAGGCGGGCAAGTGTGCTGTTCTGGTGGTTGCACAAGCACTATGGCGATGTGACACAATGCCGCGGGATCTCTAGCGTTCTGCTAGCCGCGAATGACTCGCTGAAATATATTTGCTGTTTGGCGAGGCTCTAGTTTGGGCTTCGCAAGTAATCGTTTTGTTTGCCAACCTAAATTCAGAGAAGAAAACAATGACTGACGCCATCGTTCTAGACGGTGCTTCAGCGACCCCTGCGTTCCTGTCCAAGGAGCGTATCATCGCTAAGCCCGGTTTCAACCGCTGGCTGGTTCCGCCAGCTGCCCTCGCCATCCACCTGTGCATCGGCATGGCCTACGGATTCTCCGTATTCTGGCTGCCGTTATCGAAAGCCATCGGTATCGATGCTGCTGTCTCTTGTGCACCGGACATCGGTTTCTTCGAGCAGATCTTCGCCAGCAACTGCGATTGGCAGATCTCCATGCTGGGATGGATCTACACCCTGTTCTTCGTCTTCCTCGGCTGTTCGGCTGCCGTGTGGGGCGGCTGGCTGGAACACGCGGGCCCGCGCAAGGCCGGTCTGGTTTCGGCGCTGTGCTGGTGCGGCGGTCTGCTGATTTCCGCGTTCGGTATCTACACGCATCAGATCTGGCTGATGTGGGTCGGTTCCGGTGTGATCGGCGGTATCGGTCTGGGCCTGGGTTACATCTCCCCGGTGTCGACCCTGATCAAGTGGTTCCCGGACAAGCGCGGCATGGCCACCGGTATGGCCATCATGGGCTTCGGTGGCGGCGCGATGGTCGGTGCTCCCCTGGCTGCACTGCTGATGGGCCACTTCGCCAGCGAAACCAGTGTTGGTGTATGGCAAAGCTTCGTGGTCATGGCGGTGATTTATTTCATCTTCATGGTCGGCGGTGCTCTGGCTTACCGCGTTCCGCCGACTGGCTGGAAACCGGCTGGCTGGGTCGCTCCGGCAGCCAAGGCCAACAACGCGATGATCACCAAGGGTCACGTACACGTGAATACCGCGTGGAAAACCCCGCAGTTCTGGCTGGTCTGGGCCGTGCTGTGCCTGAACGTTTCCGCCGGTATCGGCATCATCGGCATGGCTTCGCCCATGCTGCAGGAAGTGTTCGGCGGCAAGCTGATCGGAGTCAACCTGTCCTTCAGCGAACTGAATGCTGCGCAGTTGGGGCAGATCGCCGCCATCGCTGCCGGTTTCACCGGTCTGCTGAGCCTGTTCAACATCGGCGGCCGCTTCTTCTGGGCATCGTTCTCCGACCTGATCGGCCGTAAGGCGACCTACTTCGTATTCTTCGCGCTGGGTTTCGCCCTGTACGCGCTGGTTCCGTGGACCGGTCACCTGGGCAGCGTGGCGCTGTTCGTGTTCGCCTTCTGCCTGATCCTGTCCATGTACGGCGGCGGTTTCGCTACCGTGCCGGCCTACCTGGCGGATCTGTTCGGTACCCAGATGGTCGGTGCCATCCATGGTCGCCTGCTGACTGCCTGGGCTGCTGCTGGCGTACTGGGTCCGGTGTTGGTCAACTACCTGCGTGAGTATCAGCTGAGCATCGGCGTCGAGCGTGCCGCAGCCTACGACATCACCCTGTATATCCTCGCCGGCCTGCTGGTGCTGGGCTTCATCTGCAACCTGCTGGTACGTCCGGTGGCTGACAAGTACTTCATGACTGCTGAAGAGCTGGCTGCCGAGCGCGCTTATGGTGAGAAGTCCGCGCCGAGCGCTGCCGAGCTAGAGTGGGCTGCCGATCCGTCGACCAAGCCTATGGTGATCGCTGCCTGGCTGGCGGTGGGTCTGCCGTTGGCCTGGGGTGTGTGGATCACCCTGCAGAAGACCGTCGTACTGTTCCAGTAACAGGTCTTCGTCAGCACAATCCCGCCGGCGCCTGGTGCGCCCGCGGGATTTTTTGTGCCTGTTCATCTTGCCGGTATACCGGTCGAGCACAAAACCAACCATTTTTTCAGTGCGGCTTTCTAGGTTCGCCGCTTATCGGCCTATAATGGTCGCCCTTTCGCCCAACGATTTTGTGGAGCAGGTGATGGCCGAACGTACGGCATCCGTCGAGCGCAATACCCTGGAGACCCAGATCAAGGTCTCGATCAATCTGGATGGAACAGGCAAGGCCTCGTTCGATACCGGCGTGCCGTTTTTCGAGCACATGCTCGACCAGATCGCCCGCCACGGCCTGATCGACCTCGACATCTTCTGCAAGGGCGACCTTGAGATCGACGATCACCACACCGTTGAGGATGTCGGTATCACCCTCGGCCAGGCCTTCGCCAAAGCGGTCGGCGACAAGAAGGGCATGACCCGCTACGGCCATTCCTACGTGCCGCTGGATGAAGCGCTGTCGCGCGTGGTCATCGATTTCTCCGGTCGTCCGGGCCTGCAGATGCACGTGCCGTTCACCCGCGCGGTAGTCGGCGGCTTCGATGTCGACCTGTTTCAGGAATTCTTCCAGGGCTTCGTCAACCACGCCCAGGTCAGCCTGCACATCGACAACCTGCGTGGCGTGAATACCCACCACCAGATCGAAACCGTGTTCAAGGCTTTCGGCCGCGCGTTGCGCATGGCCGTGGAGCTCGATCCGCGCATGGCCGGGCAGATGCCATCGACCAAGGGCGTGCTCTGATGCAGACGGTTGCAGTCATCGACTATGGCATGGGCAACCTGCACTCGGTGGCCAAGGCCCTGGAGCACGTTGGTGCTGGCCGGGTGCTGGTGACCAGTGATGCCCAGGTGATCCGTGAGGCCGACCGGGTGGTATTCCCCGGTGTCGGCGCGATCCGTGATTGCATGGCCGAGATCCGCCGCCTGGGCTTCGATGAGCTGGTGCGTGAAGTCAGTCAGGATCGTCCGTTTCTGGGCATCTGCGTTGGCATGCAGGCGCTGCTCGAACGTAGCGAAGAGAACGACGGCGTCGATTGCATCGGCCTGTTCCCCGGCCAGGTGCGTTTCTTCGGCAAGAACATGGTCGAGGACGGCGAGCCGCTCAAGGTTCCGCATATGGGCTGGAACGAGGTGAGCCAGGCGATCAACCACCCGCTGTGGCACAGCATTCCGGATCAGGCGCGCTTCTACTTCGTGCACAGCTACTACATCGAAGCCGGCAAGGCGCAGCAGGTCGTTGGCCGTGGGCACTACGGCAAGGATTTCGCCGCGGCCCTGGCCGATGGTTCGCGCTTCGCCGTGCAGTTTCACCCTGAGAAGAGCCATACCCACGGCCTGCAGCTATTGCAGAACTTCGCCGCCTGGGACGGTCGCTGGTAATGGCCAGGCTCAAGAGCCCGATCCTCACGCTCACGCCCGAGCAGGAAAGCGATGCGGTGCACAAGCTGCAGCGCTTCCTGGCCGATCGGTTCGAGTTGGAGCTGGGCTCCTTCGAAGTGCTGGAGCTGCTCGAGCTGTTTGGACGCGAAGTCGCGCCGCATTACTACAACCGGGCGGTCACCGACGCGCACACCCTGCTGCGCGAGCGCTTCGAAAGCCTCGAAGTCGACCTGTGGGCGCTCGAGAAAGATTGATCCCAGCCAACGCTGATTGAACTGAACAAGGTGTGCAGATGCTGATTATCCCCGCTATCGACCTCAAGGACGGCGCCTGCGTGCGTCTGCGTCAGGGCCGTATGGAAGATTCCACGGTGTTCTCCGATGACCCGGTGAGCATGGCTGCCAAGTGGGTCGAGGGCGGTTGCCGTCGTCTGCATCTGGTCGATCTCAACGGCGCATTCGAAGGTAAGCCGGTCAATGGCGAGGTGGTTACCGCGATCGCCAAGCGCTACCCGAACCTGCCGATCCAGATCGGCGGTGGCATCCGCTCTCTGGAAACCATCGAGCATTACGTCAAGGCGGGGGTCAGCTACGTGATCATCGGCACCAAGGCCGTCAAGCAGCCCGAGTTCGTCGCCGAGGCCTGCAAGGCCTTTCCGGGCAAGGTGATCGTCGGCCTGGATGCCAAGGATGGTTTCGTCGCCACCGACGGCTGGGCTGAAGTGTCCAGCGTGCAGGCCGTCGACCTGGCGCGCCGCTTCGAGGCCGATGGCGTCTCGGCGATCGTCTATACCGACATCGCCAAGGACGGCATGATGCAGGGCTGCAACGTCGAGGCCACCGCGGCCCTGGCCGCCGCCAGCCGCATTCCGGTGATCGCCTCGGGCGGTATCCACAACCTGGGCGATATCGAGAAGCTGCTGCTGGCCCGTTCGCCGGGCATCATCGGCGCCATCACCGGGCGGGCCATCTACGAAGGCACCCTGGACGTCGCCGAGGCCCAGGCCTTCTGTGATGCAGCGGCAAGCGGCAAGCCTCAAGCCACAAGTTAAGGCGCTGTCGGCTCTGGCTTCATCTTGAAGCTCGAGGCTTGCAGCTTGCAGCTCTTTTTCGGAGAAAAAGCATGGCACTGGCTAAACGCATCATCCCCTGCCTCGACGTGGACAATGGCCGTGTGGTCAAGGGCGTCAAGTTCGAGAACATCCGCGACGCCGGTGACCCGGTGGAAATCGCCCGGCGCTACGACGAGCAGGGCGCCGACGAGATCACCTTTCTCGATATCACCGCCAGCGTCGACGGTCGCGACACCACGCTGCACACCGTCGAGCGCATGGCCAGCCAGGTGTTCATCCCGCTGACCGTGGGCGGCGGCGTGCGTACCGTGATGGACATCCGCAACCTGCTCAACGCCGGCGCCGACAAGGTATCGATCAACACGGCTGCGGTGTTCACCCCCGAGTTCGTTGGCGAGGCCGCTTCGCGCTTCGGCTCGCAGTGCATCGTCGTCGCCATCGACGCCAAGAAGGTCTCCGGCCCCGGCGAAACGCCGCGCTGGGAAATCTTCACCCATGGCGGGCGCAAGCCCACCGGCCTCGACGCCGTCGTCTGGGCACAGAAGATGGAAGGTCTGGGCGCTGGCGAGATCCTCCTGACCAGCATGGATCAGGACGGCGTGAAGAGTGGCTACGACCTCGGCGTGACCCGTGCCATCAGCGAGGCGGTCGGCATTCCGGTGATCGCTTCCGGCGGTGTCGGCAACCTGCAGCACCTGGCTGACGGCATCATCGAAGGCAAGGCCGCGGCGGTGCTGGCGGCAAGCATCTTCCATTTCGGTGAGTACACGGTGCCGGAAGCCAAGGCCTATATGGCCAGTCGCGGTATCGTGATGCGCTGAGCGCTTGCTCGGGCCGAGCATTCCCGTACAGGCTGCACGGGAACGGTCAGGCTTGGGTGCACGGGCAAGAGCGGCCTTTCGTAGGGTGGACGACGCTTTATCCGTCCACCGCTCTGCAATCGCAATGGTGGATGAAAAGAGCGTCATCCACCCTACGACTGGCGGTTGAGGCCTAGGCTCTCGTTTCGGTATGAGCTGCAGGATCAAGGCGATAGCGGCCGTTCGTAGGATGGGTGAAACCCATCGGCAATTGATGGGTTTCACCCATCCTACAGGCTGCCTCGCTTCTAGCTTGAAGCTTGCGGCTTGCAGCTCAATGGCTGCTATCGCCTTATGGCTGCCATCCCCATTACGCATGTTGGCCCGGCTCAGGCGTTCAGCGCTTCGTCGGCATGCATGCTGCGTTTGAACTCCGACGGCGACAGTCCCACTTTCTTCCTGAAGAAGCGGCTGAAATACGCCGGGTCGTCGAAGCCCAGGCGGGTCGCCACCGTGGCGATGTTGAACTCGGAATGCGCCAGCAGGCGCTTGGCCTCCAGCGCCAGGCGGTGCTGGATGACTTCGGTGGCGGTCAACCCTTCGGCGACCTTGGTCGCTTCGGAGAGCCTGCGCTCGGTGATGTGCAGCATCGAGGCGAAACGCCCGGCGCTGACCAGGGTGATCGGTTCCTTTTCCAGCAGTTTGCGAAAGCGTCGCGCCAGCACGATGTTCGGCGAGGCATGATCCTGGATGTCCGTCACGCTGATCAGCCGCGCCGCGTGCAGGAAGAAGATGTGCAGGTAGGAGCGGATGATGTCGTGGTAGCCGGTGCGCTCGCCGCGGTATTCCTCCTCGATGCGGTCGATGACCCGTTGCAGCTGGATGGCGACCTCGTCGGTCAGGTACAGCGCCTGGATCGGGTCGGCCATGCGGAAGAACGGGATGTCGCTGATCGCCACGTCGTTGCGCATGTTCAGCAGGAAGTACTCCGCGCTGAAATTGAGGTTGTAGCCGGCGGTGTCGTCGGACAGTTCGAAGTCGTGGATCTGCCCCGGCATCATGAAGAACAGGGTGTTGGGTTTCACGCAATAACGCACCGAGTCGATGACGTGCGTGCCCGAACCCTGGGTGACCCAGATGACATGGAAGAAATCGTGTCGATGGGGGTAGGGCAGGATATTCATGCGGTGCTGCATGCGCGCGAAATCGAATGTCGCCGACTTCACCGAGTCGCCGAAATCCCTGATCTTGTACGTGGGAATGCTGCAGCAATTGCAGGCATACATGGCTCGCTCTCCTGCCCTTCGGGCTTTTGTTCTTGTTAGGAAAGTGTCGCTATACGAGCGCCAGCCCCGGGGGCTTTCAGCGCCGACTGACGATGAGTTGAACACAGACTTGGACAATTAGTACAGGCAAAAAACCGCCCTGGAAAAAAGTCCAAGAATGCCGTGTCTATTGTCCTAACGACGTGCGTGGCGGCCTTCCTATACTCGCCTCCATCGACCTTCCAAGGTGCCCTGATCCAGAACGACGCCGGGACTGGAAGCTGCCATCCGGCCGGCTGTCTCCGCCCACGAAAACCCCGCGAGGGAAAACAGCGATGAATAATAAGAACAAGACATTGGCATTCGACGAGACAGGAGGGAAAGGGGCGCGACCGCGCTTCGACCCGCTGGCCGTCGTCGATCGTCTCAACGACCTCGTCACCCGGCTGTGCGGCCTGGCCATGCTGGTCATGGTGCTCTGCGTGGTCGCCGGTATCCTGACCCGCTTCGTCTTCAGTCACCTGCAATACGACCTGGCCCTGCCCTGGACCGAGGAAGTGTCGCGTTACCTGATGATCTGGGTGGTGTTCCTCGGCGCCGCAGTGGCCGCGCGCAAAGGCAAGCTGATCGGCGTGCAGGTGCTGATCTACGCCCTGCCGCGCAAGCTCGGCGCCGGGCTCAAGTACCTGTCGATCCTGCTCTCGCTGGGCTTCTACCTGATCCTCATCTGGGTCGGCCTGGAATGGGCCGAGCTCGGCCGTACTCAGGGCTCTCCGGTCATGGAGCTGCCCATGGTGGCGACCTATTCGGCGATGTCGGTGGGTTTCAGCCTGTCCGTGCTCAATACCCTGGCGCTGGTCTACGAGGCCTGGCGTTCGCAGGACGGCATCCTCGGCGCCGAGGAGGACGATGAAATCGTCACCGCTCTGGCGGAGGGCAAGGCATGATCGGCATTCTCTTCATCTCCCTGCTGGTGCTGATGTTCGTCGGCGTGCCGATCGCCATCGCCCTCGGCGCGTCCTCGATGGTGGTGCTGAGCTACCAGGGCATGCCCTTGGTCACCGTGGCGCAGAGCGTGTTCGAGTCCCTCGACTCGTTCAGCCTGATGGCCATTCCGTTCTTCATTCTCGCCGGCAACCTGATGCAGTCCGGCGGCATCGCCAAGCGCCTGGTCAACCTGGCCAACGCCATCCTCGGCTGGATCCGCGGTGGCCTCGGCGGTGTGGTGGTACTGACCTCGATGTTCTTCTCGACCATGTCCGGCTCGTCCTCGGCGACCACCGCGGCGGTCGGCTCGGTGCTGATCCCGGCGATGGAGAAAAAGGGCTATCCACGCCCCTTCGGCGCCGCGGTGGCGGCCAGTTCCGGCGAGCTGGGCGCGATCATTCCGCCGTCGATCCCGATGATCGTCTACGCCCTGACCGCCAACGTCTCGGTGGCCTCGATCTTCCTCGCCGGCATTCTGCCCGGCCTGCTGGTCGGCCTCTCGCTGATCGTCTGCACCTGCCTGATCGCCCGGCTGCGCAACTACGACATGATCGAGCCGATCACCCTGCGCCAGTGGACGCTGGGCGTACTGCTCGCGCTCAAGCAGTCGTTCTTCGCGATTCTCATGCCGATGGTGATTCTCGGCGGTATCTACAGTGGCATGTTCACCCCGACCGAAGCCTCGGTGGTGGCGGTGGTGTACGGCCTGGTGGTGGGGCTGTTCATCTACCGCGAACTGAGCTGGCGCGACCTGCTGGATGTGTTCGGCCGCTCGGCGGTGACCTCGGCGATCATCCTGATCATCGTCGCCTTCGCCGCGATCTTCGCCTACATGCTGACCATCAATCGCGTGCCGCACATGCTCGGTACCCTGATCACCGGCATTTCCGACAACCCGCTGGTGTTCCTGCTGATCGTCAACGTGGCGCTGTTCCTGATCGGCATGTTCCTCGAGACCCTGGCGGCGATCATCATCCTCGCGCCGATCCTGGCGCCAGCGGCCATGCAGTTCGGCATCGACCCGGTGCACTTCGCCTGCATCATGGTGGTCAACCTGGCGGTCGGCATGGTCACCCCGCCGGTCGGCGTCAACCTGTTCGTCGCCTGCCAAGTGGCCAACGTGCGCATGGAGCAACTGATGCGCCCGCTGCTGCTGTTCCTCGGCGTACTGATCATGGACGTGATGATCATCACCTACGTGCCGGCGCTGTCCACCTGGTTCCTGCCCTGAGTCCTCCACACAACAACAATTAGGAGAGTCACCATGAAACCCATCATCCGTTCGCTCGCGACCTGCCTGTGCGCCCCCGCGCTGCTGCTCGCCGCCGGCTCAGCCTCGGCGCTGAGCCTCAACCTCGGCCACACCCTGGCGCCGGAAAGCCATTACCAGGTGATGGCGGAAAAGCTCGGTGAATTGATCGAGCAGAAGTCCGCCGGCGAGATCACCATCAACACCTTCCCGCAGTCGCAACTGGGCGGCGAGGTGAAGATGATCCAGTCGGCCCGCAGCGGCACCCTGGACATGTTCGTCACCGCCCAGGCGCCGCTGACCTCGACGGTCAAGGCCTTCAGCTTCTTCGACGTGCCCTACCTGTTCGACAGCGTCGACCAGGCCAACACTGCGTTGGCCGGGCCATTGGGCAAGCATTTCCTCGAGATGCTGCCGGACTACAACCTGGTCGGCCTGGGCTGGCTGTCGGCCATGGAGCGCAACGTGTTCGCTTCCAAGCCGGTCGACAGCGAGCGAGGCATGCACGGCCTCAAGCTGCGCGTCATGCAGTCGCCCGGCTATGTCAGAACCTATGAGGCGCTGGGCGCGCAGCCCACGCCGATGGCCTACGGCGAGCTGTACATTGCCCTGCAGCAGGGGGTGATCGACGGTGGCGATACCTCGCCCGATCAGTTCGTCATGGACAAGTTCACCGAGGTCAGCAAGTTCTACAGCATCACCCGGGTGCACTACCTTCCGGGCCTGCTGATCATGTCCAAGCGCCGCTGGGATTCGCTGAACGACCAGCAGAAGGGCTGGCTGCAGGAAGCCGCCGACGAAGCCCTGGCCTACGGCATCGAGTACTACAAACGCTCCTACGACGAATCCATCGAGCGCATGCAGGCGGGTGGCGTGACCGTGGTCGAGACCGATGTCGCCCCGCTGCGCGAGAAGAGCGCCAAGGTGCGCGAGCAGCTCATCGAACAGGTTCCCGAGGGCCGCAAGCTGCTCGAGCTGCTGGAAACCTCCACCCAGGCCGCGCAACCGTGAAGGAGGGCGCCATCATGCAAGCCAGAGCCAACATGGAACGCTACGCCATGGGCGATATCGAGCGTTTTTCCAAGACCGTCGGCGAATCGGACGTCTACCTGTTCGCCGGTATCGTCGGCGACTTCTACGGCGTGCACCTGAACGAGGAGTTCGCCAAGCAGACCCGCTTCGGCAAACGCATCGCCCAGGGCGCCTTGTCGATCGGTTTCATCGCCACGGTGATGGGCTATCTGGCGGCGCGCGCCGAGGGCCCGGGGGCGGTGTCCTATCGCTACGACATCACCTTCCGCGCCCCGGTGTTCATCGGCGAGACGGTGACCGCGCAGCTGGAGCTGATCGAGAAGAACCTCGAACGCAGCATCTGCATCTTCAAGGCCGCCGTCCTCAATCAGGACGGCGTCACCGTCGCCGATGGGCAGACCTATCTGAAAGTCTTGTGAGCGAAAACCGATGAACGATCCGCGAAACGACGGCGGCGGGCTGAGTGTGCGCCGCGAAGGGGCGGTGGCCGTGCTGGCCATCGACCGGGTGCACAAGCACAACGCCCTGAGTCCGGCGATCCTGCAGCAGCTCGACACGCAGCTGACGCTGTTGCAGGCGGCTACCGAGGTGCGTGCGCTGGTGCTGACAGGCGAAGGTGAACGCGCCTTCATCGCCGGCAACGACATCGAGCACTTGGCCCGGGTCGATGCTCACGAGGCGTTCGCCTTGATGGAAGCGGGCCAGCGCCTGGTCAGCCGCCTGCGCGACTACCCCAAGCCGGTGGTGGCGATGGTCAATGGCTACGCCCTGGGGGGCGGTCTGGAGCTGGCGCTGGCCTGCGACTTCATCGTCGCCTCGCGCCAGGCCAGCTTCGGTTTCCCGGAGATCCGCCTGAACACCTTTCCCGGCTGGGGCGGTACGCAACTGGCGGTGCGCGCGATCGGCCTGGCGCGGGCCAAGGAAATGATCATGAGCGGCCGCCGCTACAGCGCCGAGGAGGCCTGGGAAATGGGCCTGGTCAATCGCCTCTGCGAGCCCGCCCACCTGCACGAAGAAACGCTGGCGTTGGTTGCCACGCTGATCGAGCGTGACGCCACCTGCCTGAGCCTGGCCAAGCGCCTGTGCAACGGCGCCGAGGATTGGGCCTTCGCCGACGGCCTCGGCAGCGAAGCCGCCCTGTATGGGGTGAATTTCAGCCGGGCGGAGGCGCGCGATGGTCTGCGCGCCTTCCTCGGCAAGAGTGGAGAACGCAAGCATGGCTGAATCACTGACAAGCGCGCTGAGTTCGCTGCCCATCGGGCTGAGCGAGGAGCAGGGGATGATCCGTGAGTCCGCCCGGCGTTTCGCCGAGGCGCACATCGCGCCCGTCGCCGCCGAGCTGTGGGAAGAGCAGGGCTTTCCCTACGCCGTCTGGCGCGAGGCGGCGCGGCATGGCTTCAGTGGCCTGCCCTATGCCGAGCAGGACGGCGGCAGCGGCGGCGACTGGCTGTCGTTCGTCATCGTGCTGGAGGAGTTCGCGCGCATCGACTGCGCCATCGCCAATGCCTTCATGGCCAATTCCAGCGTCGCCACCCTGCTCGCCGAGTTTGGCGACGCGGCGCAGAAAGCCACCTGGTTGCGACCAATCCTGCAGGGCGAGGCGATCGGCGCGATCGCCCTCACCGAGCCGGACGCCGGTTCCGATGCCGCGGCCATCCGTACTCGCGCCGAGCGCGATGGCGACGGCTGGCGCCTGAATGGGGCGAAGACCTTCATCAGCAATTCCGGCACCGAGATCACCGGGCCCATCGTGGTGGCGGCGGTCACCGGCACCCGGCCGGACGGGCGCAAGGCGATTTCCAACCTGGTGGTGCCCCATGGCACGCCGGGCCTGAGCTATGGGCGCAAGCTGAAGAAGATCGGTTGGCGCGCCTCGAGCACCTGCGAGCTGTTCTTCGACGACTGCCGCGTCCCTGCCGGCAACCTGCTCGGTGTCGAAGGCGCGGGGCTGCGCCAGACCCTCGGCACGGTCACCGGCGGGCGCATCCTGATCGCCGCGCTGGCCCTGGGCATCCTCCAGGGTTCGCTGGATCGGGCGCATGCCTACCTGCGCGAACGCAGCGCCTTCGGTTCGCGCCTGGAATTCTTCCAGGCCCTGCAATTCAAGCTCGCCGACATGGCCCGTGACACCTACACCGCGCGCCTGGCGATTTACGACGCGGCGCGGCGCAAGGACGCCGGCCAGCCCTACGCCCTGGAGGCCTCGATGGCCAAGCTGCACGCCAGCGAATGTGCGATGCGCGCAGCGCACCAGGCGGTACAGATCCACGGCGGCTACGGCATCTGCAGCGAATTCGCCGTGGCCCGCGCTTTCGGCGACGCCAAGGTGCTGGAGATCGTCGAGGGCACCTCGGAAATCCAGCGACAGATCATTGCCCGGGCCATGGGCCTGGCACAGGAGGGTTGAACATGCTCAAGGGAATCAAGGTCGTCAGTTTCACTCATTACCTGCAGGGGCCTTCGGCGGTGCAGATGCTTGCCGACGCCGGCGCCGAGGTGGTCAAGATCGAGCCGCCGAAGGGCGCCTTCGAGCGCCACTGGTCAGGTCACGATGCCTTTCTCGACGGGGTCAGCGTGTTCTTCCTGCTGGCCAACCGCAACCAGCGCAGCATTTCCCTCGACCTGCGCAGCGAGGAGGGCAAGGTCATCGCCCTGAAGCTGATCGGCGAGGCCGACGTGCTGGTGGAGAACTACCGTCCCGGGGTGCTCGACAAGCTGGGGTTCGGCTACGAGGCGATGAAGGCGCTGAATCCCGGCCTGGTCTACTGCTCCTGTACCGGCTACGGCAGCGACGGCCCCTATGTGCAGCGGCCCGGTCAGGATCTGCTGCTGCAGGCGATGAGCGGCCTGGCGATGCTCAGTGGCGACGGCGATCGCGCCCCGGTCGGGGTCGGTTCGGCGATCGTCGACCAGCACGCGGCGATCCTCGCCGCCTTCGGCGTCACTGCCGCGTTGCTGGCGCGCCAGCACAGCGGCCTGGGCCGGCGGGTGGAGAGCAACCTGCTCAATGCCGCCCTCGACCTGCAGATCGAGCCCTTCAACTATTACCTGAACAAGGGCGAACTGTGGCCGCGCAGCACCCCGGCCATGGGCTCGCGCTTCCACCCGGCGCCCTATGGCATCTACCGCACCGCGGACGGCTGGATCGCGATTTCCCTGAGCGCCATGGAACCGTTGTCCGCCGCCTTCGCCGAGCCGGAGCTGAAGGACTATTCCAAGCATGACCAGTCCTACAAGCGCGAGGAGATCCATGGGCGGATCGCCAAGCTGTTGCTCGGCAAGGGCACCGAGCAGTGGTTCGCCATCTTCACCGAGCACGGCATCTGGCACGCGCCGGTCAACGACTACGCCCAGGTCGAGCAGGATCCACAGGTGCAGTGGAACCGCAGCATCGTCGAATTCGACTACCCGCGCGCCGGCAAGGTGCGCCTGCTCAACCACCCGCTGCGCTACGACGGCGAGGTGCCGCCGCTGCGTCGGCCGCCACCGCTGCACGGCGAGCACTCGCGGGAAATCCTCGAAGAGCTGGGCTACGACGCCGAGGCGATCGATGCGCTGCTGCAGCGAGCCGTGGTGATCGGTGCGGAGGAGCCGCGATGAGTAGCATGCCGAATACCTTCGACGACCTGCAGGTGGATGACTGCCTCAGCCTCAGCCGCTCGATCAGCGCTGCCGATGTGGCACTGTTCGCCGAACTGTGCGGTGACGACAACCCGCTGCACATGGACGACGCCTTCGCCGCGGGCACCGCGTTCGGCCGCCGGGTGGTGCATGGCATGTTCTCCGCCGCGCTGATTTCCGCGGTGCATACCCGGCTGACCGGGCCGGGGTTCGTCTATGTCGGGCAGAACCTGAGTTTCAAGGGGCCGGTGCACATCGGCGATACCCTCAGCGTGGAGGTGTGGGTGGCGGAGAAGAAGGCGGCCAAGCAGGTGCTGGTCTGCGAAAGCCGGGTGGTCAACCAGAACGGGGTCAGCGTCGTCGAGGGGCGCTCGGCCCTGAAAGCCCTCGGCGCTGTCAGCCTTGACGCCTGAAGCGGCGCTCGCCGCACAGCGCCGGAGCACCGTCACCGCGTACGGCGTACTGGCCTATGCGGTGCTGATCTGGGGCGCCAACGTCTCGGTGATCAAGCTGCTCACGGTCGACCTGCCGGCGCTGCCCCTGTCCGCGTTGCGCATGATCCTGGCGCTGCTGTGCATCTGCGCCATCTGCCTGCTGCGCGGTCAGCGCCTGGTGCGCATCGGTTGGCGCGACTGGGGCTGGCTGATCGGTGCCGGTGGGCTGATGGTGTATGCCCACCAGATTTTCCTGGCCCAGGGCGTAGCCACGTCGTCGGCCACCAATGGTGCACTGATTCTCGGCCTCAATCCGATCTTTTCCGTGCTGCTCGGCTACCTGCTGCTTGGCGAGCGGCAGACCCGACGCAGCCTGGTGGGCATCGCCCTGGGCCTGACCGGCGCGGCGCTGGTGGTGCTGCACGGTGGCGCGCTGCACCTGGGGGCTTCCGGCGATACGGCGCTGTTCGCCGCGCTGTTCACCTATGTCGCCGCCGGGGTATGCATCCGCCGCGTGTCTGCCGCGGTGCCGCCGCTGCTGTTGGGGCTGTACATGCATGTGGTCGGTGCCGTGTTGCTGGCGGCGCACGTCGCGCTCACCGAGCCGCAGGTGGTGTGGCGTCTGCCCGGGCTGGACGCCGAGTTCTGG
Source organism: Phytopseudomonas daroniae (assembly GCF_004327275.1). Taxonomy (NCBI): domain Bacteria; kingdom Pseudomonadati; phylum Pseudomonadota; class Gammaproteobacteria; order Pseudomonadales; family Pseudomonadaceae; genus Phytopseudomonas; species Phytopseudomonas daroniae. The sequence goes on along the minus strand of NZ_QJUJ01000001.1, from coordinate 794,921 downwards.
TGGCTGGTGGCAATCTCGGCGTTCTTTTCCACGGCCCTGGGCAATCTGTCCTGGGCCTATGGCATCGCCACCATCGGCCTGAGCCGTTCTTCTGTATTTCTCAACTGGTTGCCGATTTCCGGGGTGCTGTTCGCCGTGCTGTTCCTGCACGAGCCACTGGGGCTGTGGCGCATCGCCGGGTTGGTGTGCGTGGTGCTCGGCACCTATATCGCGCTCAGGCCGCAGGGCGTCAGGCCGTGAACGGCGCAGGCAGGACGTAGGGTGGATGATGCTCTTTTCATCCACCAGTACTGGCACCGCGATGCTGGATCAATGAAGCGCGATCCACGGGGTGGCCATCCACCCTACCTACAAAATGGTTGTTTTCACCTGATGGCCACTATTTCGAAGGCTTTGCAAGAGGCCTTTAGCGGCGCAGGCAGACAACGACCGTGGACGGGCGAATCGTACAAGCATTTCTCGGCATCGTCCTAACCTGCCCGGCAGATGATTTCCTATGCTGGGCCGCACGCTTACAACAACAATCGAGGAGCGACATGCTATGCCGAATGCAACGCTTTCCCCACCCGCCCTGGACGCCGAGCTGGGCCGTCTGGCTGGCGAGGCGCTCGATCTTCTGGCGCGCAAGCTGCTGGAGGACGAGCGCAGCCTGGGTCTGGCCTTTCCCATCTATACCGACGCAGATGGAAACTGGGTGACCCAATACGCCTCGGTGTCGGCCGGCTATTCGGGCGAGGCCTGGAGCCACGGCAACTGGCATTGCGGTTTCTGGGTCGGCCTGCTGCTGGCCAGCCATATCCATACCGGCGAGCGGCGCTTCCTCGAACTGGCCCGCGAACGCCTGCGCCTGATTGAGCACCGCGCCGAGGATCCGCACACCCACGACATCGGTTTCATCTTCGACAGCAGCGCGATTCCCTTCTGGCAACTGACCGGCGAGCGCGACTGCGCCGAGATCGCCCTGCGCGCCGCCCAGCGTCTACGGGCACGTATCGTCGCCACTGCCGGCGGCGCCTATGTGTCGTCCTGGGGGCCGCTGGACGACCCGCGCGGGCGCAGCAGTTCGGCCATCGACACCATGGCCAACCTGCCGCTGCTGTACTGGGCATCGGACTACAGCGGCGACGCTAGCTTCCGCCTGGCCGCCCAGGCCCATGCCGATTGCACCTGGGCCCATTTCGTGCGCCCCAACCGTTCCACCTACCATGCCCTGGAGTACGACACGGTCAGTGGCGAACGCCTGCGCGGCTACACCTACCAGGGCAGCGGCGACGAATCCGACTGGAGCCGCGGTCAGGCCTGGGCGATCTACGGCTTCACCCAGTCCTGGCTGGAGAGTGCCGACCGGCGCTATGCCGAGCACGCCCTGGAACTGACCGACTACTACCTCGAGCGGCTCGGCGACGACCCGGTGCCGCCCTGGGATTTCGATGCCCTGCCGCCCCATGACCGGGTGCGCGACACCGCCACCACGGCCATCGTCGCCTCGGCCCTGCTCGACCTCGCCGCCAGCCTCGACGACGCCCAGCGCGCCGCTTTCCTGCGCGGCAAGGCTGAGTGGATGCTCACCGGCCTGTGCGCCACCTACTTGGCCCGGGAGCCGGCGCAGCGGGGCTTGCTCACCGATGGCTGCTACTCCATGCCGCACCGCCTGGGCGAACGCGGCGCGACACTGTTCGGCGATTTCTACTGCGTCGAGGCACTGTGCAAATTGCTCTACCCGGGGCGTTTGCGGCCGATCCACGGGGCGCGTTCGATCAACCTGCCCGGCGCCGCGGAGGTTTCCCATGCAACCCATTGACAGCCCTACCTGCCTGCCCGTCGACCTGGATCGTGCCGTGCTGGTCGGGCGAGTCTGGCGTGGCGCGCCGCATCATGGCCCTGCGCTGGTCGCGGTGCGCGACGGCCAGGTGGTCGACATCAGCCGCAGCGTGGCGCTGATGGCCGACCTGCTCGACCGTGACGACCGCCTCGAACTGGCCCGGCACGCCCCCGGCGAAGCCCTCGGCGCAGCCACGGACTGGCTCACGCGCAGCCTCGACCCGCAGCCCGAGGAGCGCCTGCTGGCGCCCTGCGACCTGCAGGCGATCAAGGCCTGTGGCGTGACCTTCGCGGTCAGCCTGCTGGAGCGGGTGATCGAGGAGCAGGCCGGCGGCGATGCTGGCAAGGCCAGGGATATCCGTGCCAGTTTGCAGGCATTGATCGGCGACGACCTGTCGCGTATCCGTCCAGGCTCAGCCGAGGCAGAGGCCCTGCGCGAAGAGCTGAGCCGGCGCGGCGCCTGGTCGCAATACATGGAAGTGGGCATCGGCCCCGACGCCGAGGTGTTCTCCAAATCCCAGCCGATGTCGGCCGTCGGTTTCGGCGCCTGCGTCGGCCTGCATCCTCAGTCACAGTGGAACAACCCCGAGCCGGAGATCGTCCTGGCGGTCAACGCCCGGCGCCAGGTGGTCGGCGCCAGCCTGGGCAACGACGTCAACCTGCGCGATATCGAGGGGCGTAGCGCATTGCTGCTGGGCAAAGCCAAGGACAACAACGGCTCCTGCGCCATCGGCCCGTTCATCCGCCTGTTCGACGAGCACTTCGACCTGGACACCGTGCGCCAGGCCGAAGTCGGCCTGACCATCGACGGCGCCGACGACGGTTTCCGCCTGCAGGGCCACAGCCACATGCGCGAGATCAGCCGCGACCCGCAGAACCTGGTCGAGCAGACCTGCGGCGAGCATCACCAGTACCCGGACGGTTTCATGCTGTTTCTCGGCACCATGTTTTCGCCGATCCAGGATCGCGGCGAGGCCGGTGCCGGTTTCACCCACCATCTCGGCGACCGGGTGAGCATCGCCACCCCGTCCCTGGGCGCGCTGGTCAACGAGGTACGCCACTCGACGGCGATCGCGCCCTGGCAGTTCGGCGTGCGCGCGCTGTACCGCAATCTGGGAGAACGAGGTCTTTTGCCCCGCTAACGTTCTCCAACGGCCCGCTAGCAAGGAGTGCCACACATGCGGTTCGACAACTACATCGACGGTCGCTGGCGCGCAGGCACCGAGTACCGGAGCAATCTCAACCCGTCCGATCAGGACGACCTGATCGGCGACTATGCCCAGGCGGATGCCGGGCAGACCGGCGAAGCCATCGCCGCCGCCCGCGCGGCGTTCCCGGCCTGGGCGCAGGTGTCCCCGCAGCAGCGCTTCGACATACTCGACGGTGCCGGCAGCCTGATCCTCGCCCGCCGTGAAGAACTCGGCCGGCTGCTCGCCCGCGAGGAGGGCAAGACCCTGCCCGAGGCGATCGCCGAAGTCGGTCGCGCCGGACAGATCTTCAAGTTCTTCGCCGGCGAGGCCCTGCGCCTGCACGGCGAGATTCTCGGCTCGGTGCGTCCCGGCCTGAACGTCGAGGTGACCCGGGAGCCGCTCGGCGTGGTGGGGCTGATCACGCCGTGGAATTTCCCCATGGCGATACCGGCCTGGAAGATTGCCCCGGCCCTGGCCTACGGCAACACCCTGGTGTTCAAACCGGCTGAACTGGTGCCGGGCTGTGCCTGGGCGCTGGTCGACATCCTCAATGAAGCCGGCGTGCCCGGGGGCGTGGTCAACCTGGTCATGGGCTCTGGCGCGGTGGTCGGGCAGGCGTTGAGCGAATCGCCACAGGTCGATGCCGTCAGCTTTACCGGTTCGGTGCACACCGGCCAGCGCATCGCCGCGGCCTGCCTGCCGCTGCGCAAGAAACTGCAACTGGAGATGGGCGGCAAGAATCCCATGGTGGTGCTAGACGACGCCGACCTCGAGGTGGCGGTCGAGGCCTGCATCAACGGGGCCTTCCACGCCACCGGCCAGCGCTGTACCGCTTCCAGTCGGCTGATCGTCACCGCCGGCATCCATGACCGCTTCGTCGCGGCGATGCTCGAGCGCATGGCCGCCCTGCGCGTCGGCCATGCCCTGGAGGCGGCGGTGGATATCGGCCCGGTGGTGGATGCCGCGCAACTGCGCAGGAACCAGGCTTACCTCGACGTGGCCAGGAGCGAAGGCGGCCAGGTGCACGGCGGCGAACTGCTGGAGCGGGACACGCGCGGTTTCTTCATGCGCCCGGCGCTTGTGGTCGGCGCCGAGCCGCACATGCGCATCAGCCGCGAGGAAGTCTTCGGGCCCATCGCCTCGATCTTGCGTGCCGAGGATTATGCCGAGGCCCTGGCCATGGCCAACGACAGCGAGTTCGGCCTGTCGGCGGGCATCTGCACCCGCTCCCTGAGCCATGCCAGCCACTTCAAGCGGCATGTCCAGGCCGGCATGGTGATGATCAACGCGGCCACTGCCGGGGTCGATTATCACGTGCCCTTCGGCGGGCGCAAACATTCCAGCTACGGCCCCAGGGAGCAGGGCAGCCATGCCCGTGAGTTCTACACCCTGGTGAAGACCACCTACCTGAACGCGGGCAGCGTGCCGGCCTGAGCCGACCGGTTCAGAGAAGAGGCAGCCATCGAGCCTGTACCGGTTCCGGGCGAGCCCGCCACCTGAGTTCCTGGGAAGTTGCCAGCGCCCGGTCAACGCCATGCCTAGGGTCTGTTCCCGTTTCACGCACGGCCGCGCCGGAGCCAGTTTTTGCGCGAGGCAAGGCACGAGATGCGAAGTTTGGCGGGCCAAATGAGCCATCGAGCCATATCACGGTGCGTCGAAAGCCTTTGTGCGCCACCTTGGTGCGGGTGACCGACCGCTCAGTAATCACGATTGAGGTTTGGTCTGCCCCAAAACAGGGCTAAGCTGGGCCGCTTTTTTGAAAACCCTGACTTGGTAGGAACCTGTTTATGTGCAAGCGGTTGTGGCTGATGGGCGTGGGTGCCCTGTTATTGATGTCTGGAATGGCTAGAGCGGAAATCGACCCGAACTACAACGTAGTGTTGCTGACGGAAAACTTCCCGCCGTACAACATGGCGATCAACGGCAAGAATTTTGCGCAGGAAGACAATATCGACGGTATCGCCGCCGATGTGGTGCGCGAGATGTTCAAGCGTGCCGGTGTGGCCTACAGTCTCACCCTGCGTTTCCCCTGGGATCGCATCTATAAACTCGCACTGGAAAAGCCCGGCTACGGCGTGTTCGTGACTGCGCGGCTGCCTGAGCGCGAGGAGCTGTTCAAGTGGGTCGGGCCGATCGGGCCGGACGATTGGGTACTGCTGGCGCGCGGCGACAGCAACCTGGCAGTGAACAGCCTGCAGCAGGCCAAGCGGTACCGGATTGGCGCCTACAAGGGCGACGCCATCGCCGAGCATCTGGAACAGCAGGGGCTGCAGCCGATCACCTCATTGCGTGATCAGGAGAACGCCAAGAAACTCGTGGCCGGTCAGATCGACTTGTGGGCCACGGGTGACCCTGCCGGCCGTTACCTGGCGCGACAGGAGGGCGTCAGCGGCCTGAAAACCGTGATGCGTTTCAACAGTGCACAGCTCTATCTGGCGCTGAACCGGGAAGTGCCGGATGAGGTGGTACAGAAGCTGCAAACCGAACTGGACAAGATGCGCGCTGAGGGATTCGTCGACACCATTCTCAACAGTTATCTTTAGGCATGAAGGTCATTTGACGGCACATCGCGGGTGCTGCCGAGAGGCGCCCGGCGTGGTCATGATCTAGCCTGCATGCTGCAATGCAGTGTGCTTGGGGCACACGGTGGTCATCGCCACGGAAGGTGATGGTGCGGGGATTGGGCAGGAAGCCGGCCAACCATAATCATAACCACGCGGCGGGGACTACTGATGTTGAACACTATGAAAGCGATTGTACTGCTCGGGCTCACCCTGGCGGCCTGTGCCGCCAGGGCCGAGCTGCCACCTGATTACAAGATGGTGCTGCTGACCGAGAATTTCCCGCCGTTCAACATGGCGGTGGACGACAAGAACTTCGCCCGCGACGACTCCATCGACGGTATCAGTGCCGAAGTCGTGCGCGAGATGTTCAAGCGTGCGCAGATCGATTACACCCTGACCCTGCGCTTCCCCTGGGATCGCCTCTACAAGCTGACCCTGGACAAGCCCAACTACGGCCTGTTCTCCACCACCTTCACCCCTGAGCGTCAGCCTCTGTTCAAGTGGGTCGGCCCGCTGGCCAAGACCGGTTGGGTCTTGCTCTCTGCGCCGGGTAACAACCTCAGCGTGGCCAGCCTCAAGGAGGCCGGGAAATACACGATTGGTGCCTACAAGAACGACGCCGTCAGTCAGCACCTGGAAAGCCAGGGCCTGGAACCGGTCAACGCCTTGCGTGATCAGGAGAACGTGAAAAAGCTCACCAGCGGCAAGATCGACCTGTGGGCCACCACCGACCCGGTCGGTCGCTACCTGGCCAAGCAGGAAGGGGTCAGCGGTCTGAATACCGTGCTGCGTTTCAACGAGGCCGAGTTGTATCTGGCGCTGAACAAGGACACGCCGGACGAAGTGGTGCAGCGCCTGCAGAAAGCTCTGGACGAGCTGCGCAACGAAGGTTTCATCGACGAGATGACCAACAACTACCTCTAAAAAACGCTCAAAGGGAAACCCGGTATGGCAACGCTGTGCCGGGTTTTTTCGCATCAAGTGGGGCCGCAAGGAACGCAGGGCGGGCCGCGCAGGTCAGGCCGACGCTTGGATGGCTCGCCATTTCGCCCAAGAAAAAGCCCCATTGCAGCAGCCTGCAATGGGGCCTTGGTTTACCGAGCGTCAGTTGGCGCGGGTGATGTTCAGACCTTTGAGCAGATTCAGTGCCTGGTTCAGTTGGTAGTCATCATCCTGCGGGCGAGCCGGTTTGCCGGCGCTACCCTGGCTCGGACGGTCGGCGCCGCCGTTGCCGTTGCCCAGGTGGCCTTGCAGATCCGCTTCCTTGAGGCTCGGGTCGTCGCTCTCGCGCGTCAGCTTGGCACGTGCCACCTCCACATCCGGAACGATGCCCTGGGCCTGGATGGAGCGGCCATTGGGGGTGAAATACAGCGCCGTGGTGATTTTCAGCGCCCGGTCGTTGTTCAGCGGCAGCACGGTCTGGACCGAGCCTTTGCCGAAGCTGTCGGTGCCCATCACTACGCCACGCTTGTGATCCTGCAGGGCTCCGGCGACGATTTCCGAAGCCGAAGCACTGCCGCCGTTGATCAGCACCACCAGCGGAACGCCTTCGCTGGCGTCGAGCGGGTCGGCCGAGAAGCGCAGTTCCGAGTTGGGGATACGCCCCTTGGTGTAGACGATCAGGCCCTGCTTGAGGAAGTGATCCGCCACCTCGACGGCCGACTGCAGCACGCCACCCGGGTTGTTGCGCAGGTCGAGCACCAGGCCGCTGAGTTTCTTGCCGTTGTCCTTGCGCAGCTTGTTCAGGGCCTTGCCGACTTCCTCGCCGGTGTTGACCTGGAACTGGGTGACACGGATGTAACCGTAACCGGGCTCGAGCAACTGACTCTTGACGCTGGTGACCTTGATCACTGCACGGGTCAGCTCCACGTCGAACGGCCTGCCGCCTTCGCGCACCAGGGTCAGGAGGATTTTGCTGCCGGCCTTGCCACGCATTTTCTCCACGGCTTCCATCATCGACAGGCCCTTGGTCGGCTTACCGTCGATCTTGATGATCAGGTCACCGGGGTGGATGCCAGCTTTTGAGGCCGGGGTGTCGTCGATCGGCGAGACCACCTTGATGAAACCGTCTTCGGTACCGACTTCGATACCCAGGCCGCCGAATTCGCCGCTGGTGCTTTCCTGCAGCTCGGTGAACGCCTTGGGATCGAGGTAGGCCGAGTGCGGGTCGAGGTTGCTGAGCATGCCCTTGATGGCATTCTCCAGCAGCTCCTTATCGGTAACCGGCTCCACGTAGGCCGCCTTGATGCGATCCATCACCTCGGCGAAAGTGCGCAGCTCCTCCAGCGGCAGTGGCGCGGCGCTCTGGTCGGCAGCCGGCGGAGGCGTGATTGGAGCCTGGTCGGCATGCAGCACAGGTGCGCCACCGAGCAGGGCAATCGCCAGGGCCAGGGAGGTGAGGCGGGACAGTTGCGGCATATCGAACTAACTCCTACGACAATGAGATGGCGCTTATCCTTGCGCCCGACACCATTGGGCCGGATCGCTGGCGCGGCCCTGCTGGCGAATCGCGAAATACAGAGCCGGCGTATCCTGCCCACCGCTGGTACCAACGGTGGCGATGGGGTCACCGGCTTTGACGATGTCTCCGGCGTCCTTGAGCAGGCTCTGGTTGTGACCGTACAGGGTCAGGTAACCGTTGCCATGGTCGAGAATGACCAGAAGCCCGGATCCGCGCAACCAGTCTGCGAAGACCACCCGACCACCATGCACGGCGCGTACCTGACTACCGGCGGAAGCGCCGATCAGTACGCCGTCCCATTTAGTCCGAGCGTCTTCGCCGCGAGGGGTTCCATATCTCGCTACCAGGCGGCCGTTCACTGGCCAGGGCAGCTTGCCCTTGGCATTGGCGAAGGGGCCGCCGTAGCTGGCGCCGGAGCTGACCAGCGGGCCACTGTCCGGTGTCTTGGCGGTAGGCGCTGCGGGCTTCTCGCGGGCGGCGGCCAGGGCGCGCTGGCGCTCCTGCTCGGCCTCACGGGCCTGGCGGGCGAGGGTTTCCTCGATGGTCTTGAGTACCCGGGCAAGATTCGCCTGTTCCTGCTCGCGGGCCTTGAGGCGCTGGTCGCGGGCGGCGTAATCCTTGTTCAGCTTGGCCAGGGCTATCTGGCGCTCCTTGCGTACGGCCGCCAATTCGTTGCTGCGCTTGTCCAGCTGGCTTTTCTGTTCCTGCAGCTGGGCTTGATGATGGCTGATGTCTTTCTCGACATTATCCAGCTGGCGCAGTGTTTCGTTGAAGGCCGTCAGCTGTTCCATTCGGGCTTCAGCGAGGTAATCGTAGTAGGTCAGGGTGCGGGAGAATTTTTCCGGGTTCTGCTGGTTGAGCAGCAGCTTGATGTATTCCTGACGGCCGCCCTGGTAGGCCGCGCGGGCCTGGATGCCGATCAGCCGTTGCTGTTCAAGGCGCGCGCCCTGGAGTTTTTTTTTCTCCTGATCGAGGCGTTTGAGCTCCTCTTCGCTCTCCTGCAGTTCATCGCGCAGGCTCTTGACCTGGTTTTCCAGGTTGCCCATTTCGGTTTCGGTGGCCTGCAGCTGTTTCTGCACGCCGGATTTGTCCTGCTGCAGTTTTTCCAACAGCTTTTTCAGCTCGGCCACGTCGGCGCGTGCTGCTTCCAGCTGTTTTTGCGTGTCGGCTTTCTGATCGGCAAAGGCCGGGGTCAGCAGGCAGGCGAGAAGAATCAGGGTGAGGGCACGAAACATGGGGCAGGCGATACCTGGCGGGGAACCTGCCTAGTATGCCCGTGGTGCGGGGCAAAAAAAACGCCCTGGATCGCGAATGCCGACCCAAGGCGTTTGGCGGTGTCCCAACGGGGTCAAAGCATCTCGTGCTCGATCCACTGCAGCACCGACGAGTGGCCTGGCGTCCAGCCGAGCAGACGGCGCGCGCGCTCACCGCGTACCCGACTGTTGGAGCCCAGGCCGTAGTTGGCCATCTCGTAGCCCCACTCGGCTTCGGCCTGGGCCAGCGGCCAGTCCTGGGCTTCGCCGAGCTGCAGGGCGCGGGCCATGGCGGCGGTCATGTCGCGGAATGCGGCTTCGCCGTTCTCGATGAAGTAGAAGGTGCCTGCCGGGGTTTTCTCCAGGGCCAGCAGGTACACCGCCACCACGTCCTCGATATGCACGTTCGACCAGATGTTCAGGCCGCGGCCGACATGTCGAACCACACCGGATTTGCGGGCCTGACGCAACAGGCGCGGCAGCTGTACGCTTTCCCGTGGCAGGCCGAGGGCGTGGCCGTAGATCAGAGTGTTGCACAGTACGGCACTGCGGATCCCGCGCGAGGCGGCGGCGAGCACCAGGCCGTCGATGGCCACGCGGGCGGCCTTGTCCGCGGTTGGCGCCGGCAGGTTGTCTTCGCGGAAGATCTCGCTCGACGCCGAGTCGCCGCCACAGGCGTCGCCGACGATGCTCGAGCCGCTGGTATGCAGCAGCACCTTGCCCGAACCGTCCAGGCCTTCGATCAACGCCTCCACGGCACCCCGGTGATCGCTGCTGGCGGCATTGATCACCGCATCGGCGGCCCGTGCCTGATTGATCAGCAGTTGCCGGTCGTCGAGGCTGCCGAGCAGCGGGGTGATACCCAGCGCGGCCAGTTCGTCGGCCTGTTCGGTGCGGCGTACCAGGCCAGTGACGGTGTGTCCGGCGCGAACCAGGCCGGTTGCGATGGAGCCGCCGATGTAGCCACCGGCGCCGGTAATGAAAATGTTCATGGGTGTCCTCCTGAATGTGCCGCCAGTATGGGCAGCGCTGGCGCGGCGAGTAACCGGCTGCGGCTCAAAACAGAATTGCCCCGGGAGCAAGAGTGGGCCCTGAAAGGAAAAAGCCCCGGCAGGAGCCGGGGCTTCGGGTGACGCCGTTCATTCCCTCATTTCAGGGTAATGATGCTGGTGCCGGTCATTTCTTTCGGGATCGGCATACCCATAAGCGTCAGCAGGGTCGGCGCCACATCGGCCAGCACACCACCTTCACGCAGGCTCACGTCGCGCTTGCCGACATAGATGAACGGCACCGGTTCGCAGGTGTGTGCCGTGTGTGCCTGGCCGGTGCACTCGTCCTGCATCTGCTCGACGTTGCCGTGATCCGCGGTGATCAGCGCTTCGCCGCCGACCTTGTCGAGCGCCTCGACGATGCGTCCGACGCAGGTGTCCAGGCATTCCACGGCGGCCACGGCGGCTTCGAACACACCGGTGTGGCCGACCATGTCGCCATTGGCGTAGTTGACCACGATCACGTCGTAACGCTGGTTCTCGATGGCATCGACGATCTTGTCGGTGACTTCGGGGGCGTTCATCTGCGGCTGCAGGTCGTAGGTGGCGACGTTGGGCGAGGGGATGAGGATGCGTTCTTCACCGGGGAAGGGCTCTTCGCGACCGCCGGAGAAGAAGAAGGTCACGTGGGCGTACTTCTCGGTCTCGGCGATGCGCAGCTGGGTCTTGCCGTTGTTGGCCAGGTACTCGCCGAACACATTGACCAGCGGTTCCGGTTTGTAGGCGCTGGGCGTGTCGATGCTTGCCGCGTACTGGGTCAGCATGATGAAACCGGCTGTCTGCGGCACGCGGGCGCGTTCGAAGGCATCGAAACCCGGCTCGACGAAGGCGCGGGTCAGTTCGCGGGCGCGGTCGGCACGAAAGTTCATGAACACCACGGCATCGCCGTCTTCGACACTGACCGCTTCGCCGATGCTGGTGGCCTTGACGAATTCGTCGCTTTCGCCGCGGGCATAGGCGGCTTCCAGGCCGGCGACGGCGGTCTCGGCGCTGAACTGGCTCTGGCCGGCAGCGATCAGGTTATAGGCCTGGGCGACGCGATCCCAGCGATTGTCGCGATCCATGGCGAAGTAGCGACCGATCAGCGAGGCAATACGGCCCTTGCCGATTTTGGCGAAGGTGGCATCGAGCAGTTCGAGGGAGCCCTGAGCGCTTTTCGGCGCGGTGTCGCGGCCATCGAGGAAGGCGTGCAGGTAGATCTTCTCGGCGCCGCGGCGGGCAGCCAGTTCGGCCATCGCCACCAGATGATCCTGATGGCTGTGCACGCCACCATCGGACAGCAGGCCAAGGATGTGCACGGCCTTGCCCGCGCCAACGGCCTTATCCACAGCACCGGTGATGGCCGGGTTCTCGAAGAACTCGCCATCGCGAATCGCCTTGGTCACCCGCGTAAAGTCCTGGTACACCACACGCCCGGCGCCGAGGTTCATGTGGCCGACCTCGGAGTTGCCCATCTGCCCGTCCGGCAGGCCGACATCCATGCCGCTGCCGGAAATCAGCCCGTGGGGCTGGGTGGCGCGCAGGCGGTCGTAGACCGGCGTGTTGGCGGCGAAGATGGCATTGTGCTCGGGGGTGTCGCTGTGGCCGAAGCCGTCGAGAATGACCAGAACCAAGGGTTTGGGCGTTGCGCTCATACTGGGCTCGCTTTGCTTGAGGGACACATAGAAAAGTTCAGACATTCTACGGCCAAGGAAAGATCCCGTCACGGTCGTACGGCCTTTGGTGGGACCTGTGTGGCTGTGTATACTGGCCGACATTTTACCGTCCCGGAACCGCGTGATGCTTGCCAACCTCATTGAATTCGCTACCACCCACTTCATCCTCAGCGGCCTGTTCGTCATCATCCTCGCGCTGCTGATCTTCACCGAGCTGCGCAAGGGCGGACAGAGCCTGAGCAGCCGCGAGCTGACCGCGCTGATCAACCGCGACGAAGGCGTTGTGGTCGACATCCGTAACAAGAAGGACTTCGCCAGCGGCCATATCGTCGGTGCCCTGAACATTCCCTACGACAAGCTGACCTCGCGTATCGTCGAGCTCGAGAAGCACAAGGCCAAGACGCTGATCATCGTCGATGCCCTGGGCCAGCAGTCCGGCACTGCCGCTCGCGATCTGAAGAAGGCCGGGTTCACGGCGGCCAAGCTGGGCGGTGGCATCGCCACCTGGCGCAGCGACAACCTGCCCGTGGTGAAGTGACATGACCAAGGTCGTCATCTACTCCAGTGACTGGTGCCCCTACTGCATTCGCGCCAAGCAACTGTTGACGAACAAAAACGTGTCGTTCGACGAGATCCGCGTCGATGGCAAACCGGAACTGCGTGCAGAGATGACGCGCAAGGCCGGTCGCACTTCGGTGCCGCAGATATGGATCGGTGATACCCACGTGGGTGGCTGCGATGAGCTGTATGCCCTGGAACGGGCAGGCAAGCTCGATGCGCTGCTCAGCGCCTGATAGATCTAGAACCTTTCTTTAAGTCCATACAGCAGAAGGCTTTGCCCATGACCGAACAAGTTACCGGTGCCGCCCAAGGCGAGCAGACCCCCCAGTTCTCCCTGCAGCGCATCTACGTGCGTGACCTGTCCTTCGAAGCGCCGAAGAGCCCTGAGATCTTCCGTCAGGAATGGACGCCGAGCGTAGCGATGGATCTCAACACCCGTCAGAAACCCCTGGAAGGTGACTTCCACGAAGTGGTGCTGACCCTGTCGGTGACCGTGAAGAATGGCGAAGAAACCGCTTTCATCGCTGAAGTGCAGCAGGCGGGTATCTTCCTGATCAAGGGCCTGGACGCTGGCTCCATGAGCCACACCCTGGGCGCGTTCTGCCCGAACATCCTGTTCCCGTACGCGCGTGAAGCCCTGGACAACCTCGTGGTACGTGGTTCGTTCCCGGCGCTGATGCTGGCTCCGGTGAACTTCGACGCCCTGTACGCCCAAGAGCTGCAGCGTCAGCAAGCGGCCAACTAAGTCGTCGCTGCTCAAAGAAAGCGCCCTGCGGGGCGCTTTTTTATGGCCTGCCATCCCGGGCGGTCACCCTTCGGGCCGTCGCAAGCGACGTTGAAAATGGCTTCCAGCCATTTTTTATGCCTGGCGTTTAGCGGCTCAGCGGAAGCCCTGCTGGCGCCAGGCCTCGTAGACCGCGACGGCCACGGTATTGGACAGATTCAGGCTGCGGCAACCCTCGCGCATCGGCAGGCGCACGCGTTGCTCGTCTGGCAGGGCGTCGCGAACCTCCGGCGGCAGACCGCGGCTTTCCGGGCCGAACAGGAAAGCGTCGCCCGGTTGGTAGGCCACTTCGTGAAAGGGCTGTGAGCCCTTGGTGGTGAAGGCGAACACGCGTGGTTGGCCAAGGCTTTCGAGGCAGGCTTCCAGGCTGGCGTGGCGCTGTAGCGTGGCGTACTCGTGGTAATCCAGCCCGGCGCGGCGCAGGCGCTTGTCGTCCAGCTCGAAACCGAGCGGCTCGATCAGGTGCAGGTAGCAGCCGCTGTTGGCGCAGAGCCTGATAATGTTGCCGGTGTTGGGCGGGATTTCCGGTTGAAAAAGGATTACATGAAACATGCACGGCTCCGAGCCAGAAGACGGTGCGTATTCTACGCCCGATAAGCCGCCAAGACCGCGTCCGTGGCTACGGGTGATCATCTCGCTGGCGATCTTCGGCTTTCTGGTCGGCTTGATGGTCGGCCGACTGTTCCATCCCGACGCGATGCACCTGAAGGCGCTGGAGGCCGACAATGATCGACTGGTGCTGTGGTTCAACGTCGAGCCGCAGGTGCAGGTCAGCGATTTCCAGGGCGCATTCGCGCTGCGTTTCGAAGGGCTGGGGCGTGAGCAACAGGGCCAGCTGCAGGTAGCTGGACGAGCCGCCAATTGGCGTGTGCTGCGTGATGGTCGAGAGCTGGAGGTGCGTGTCCTGGCGGCTCGCCCTTTGCGTGGTGAGTGGAATGCCGAGGAAATCGATGGTCGCTGGCGCCTGACGATTCGTCTGGCGCCGCGGTAGCGGATAAAAGAGGGGGTGCTCGGCCTGCCTGTACCAAGGCCCCCGAAGAAAATGGGGATTCTCTGATCTGCCTGTACCAGAGCCCCCGAAGAAAGAAGGGAGTTCCCGGCCTGCCTGTACCGAGGCTCCCAAAGAAAGAGGGGAATCCCCGGCCTGCCTGTACCAAGGTCCCCGAAACTGGGTTATCTGTACCATTGCAGGTGGCGTGCCAGGTTCTGTTTTTCTCTGCAAGACCCCGTGATTACTGGCCTCCAACCGATATGGCCGATTTCTGGCGGGCGCGTAGCACGGTCGTGGATGTTCCGCACGAGTGCATGAGCGCACTACCAGTGCGCTGATCGCGTGCATTTTCATATACCCGGGAAAGGGCACCCCGGGTATCGCTGTGCTCAACCCAGGCTACGGTGCTGCGGTGCCTTTCGTAGGGTGGAACACGCTTCATCGTTCCACCATGGTTCTTGCGTGCGCTACTGCTTTAGGGGATGAACAACGCATCGGCATGTCGCGTTCTCATAGGGTGGCCGCCAGGGATGGCAGGCCATAAAAAATGGCCGGGAGCCATTTTTAACGTCGCTTGCGACGGCCCGCAGGGTGGCCGCCAGGGATGGCAGGCCATAAAAAACGCCGCGGCCTGATCAGGGCGCGCGGCGTTTCGGTGTTGCGGTCGCGGCTCAATTGTCGTCGCTGTCGTCCTCTTCGGAGCCATCGACGTTCATGCCCAGTTCCTTGATCTTGCGGGTCAGGGTGTTGCGGCCCCAGCCCAGCAGGATGGCCGCATCGCGACGGCGTCCGGCGGTGTGCTTGAGGGCCGTTTCGATCATGATCCGCTCGAAGGCCGGCACGGCAGTATCGAGCAGGCTCGACTGGCCACGGCCCAGGGCCTGATCGGCCCACTGGCGCAACGCCTGTTCCCAGTTGCTCACCGGCGCGTTGTCCTGTGGCTGAACGAGCAGTTCCGGCGGCAGGTCGTCGACATGCACTTCGCGCCCTGAGGCCATCACCGTGATCCAGCGGCACGTGTTCTCCAACTGGCGCACGTTGCCCGGCCACGGTAGTTGCTGCAGGTAATCCTCGGTTTCGCTCTTCAACAGCTTGGGCTCGACCGCCAGTTCGGTGGCGGCGCGGCTGAGGAAGTGGCGGGCCAGGGTCGGGATGTCTTCGCGGCGATCGGACAGGCGCGGAATATGGATGCGGATGACGTTGAGGCGGTGAAACAGGTCTTCGCGAAACTTGCCGGCCGTCACCAGGCTTTCCAGGTTCTGGTGGGTGGCGGCGATGATGCGCACATCCACCTTCACCGGCGTGTGCCCGCCAACCCGATAGAATTCGCCGTCGGCCAGCACGCGCAGCAGGCGGGTCTGGGTGTCGGCCGGCATGTCGCCGATCTCGTCGAGGAACAGGGTGCCGCCGTCGGCCTGCTCGAAGCGTCCGCGGCGCTGGTTGGCCGCGCCGGTGAAGGCGCCTTTCTCGTGGCCGAACAGCTCGGATTCCATCAGATCCTTGGGAATCGCCGCCATGTTCAGCGCTATGAACGGTGATGCCGCTCGCGGACTGTGGCGGTGCAGGGCATGAGCGACCAGCTCCTTGCCGGTACCGGACTCACCGTTGATTAAAACAGTGATGTTGGAATGCGAGAGCCGGCCGATGGCGCGGAACACCTCCTGCATCGCCGGCGCTTCGCCGATGATTTCCGGGGTGCGCGCTTGTACCACCGGCACGTGCAGGCCCTGCTGCTCCTTGGCGTGCTGGTTGGCACGCTTGACCAGCGATACCGCCTCGTCGACGTCGAAGGGCTTGGGCAGGTATTCGAAGGCACCGCCCTGGTAAGACGCCACGGCGCTGTCCAGATCCGAATGGGCGGTCATGATGATCACCGGCAGGCGCGGGTGCATCTCGCGGATTCTGGCCAGCAGCTCCAGGCCGCTGGAGCCGGGCATGCGAATGTCGGAGATGATCACGTCAGGCTGCTGGCGGGTAAGGCGGCCGAGTACACCGTCGGCGCTGTCGAAGCTCTGGGTGCTCATGCCTTCCTGTTGCAGGGCTTTTTCCAGTACCCAGCGGATGGAGCGGTCGTCGTCAACGATCCATACGGTTTCACTGCGGCTCATGTCGGAGTTGCTCCTTGTTCCAGCGGCAGAAAGATCGAGAACACGGTGTTGCCAGGATGGCTCTCGCATTCGATCAGGCCTTGATGCTGACTGATGATGTTCTGGGTGATCGCCAGGCCCAGGCCGGTGCCGTCGGCACGCCCGCTGACCATGGGATAGAAGATGGTTTCCTGCAGTTCCGGCGCGATGCCCGGGCCGTTGTCGATGATCTCGATCTTGGTCACCAGACGGTGGCGAACGTAGCCGATGGTGAACTGCCGCAAGGTGCGCGTGCGCAGGGTGATGCGCCCGGGTCGCAGCTCGGGTTTGGCGCCGATCGCCTGCATGGCGTTACGCACGATATTGAGCACGGCCTGGATCATCTGTTCACGGTCGATGACCAGATCCGGAATGCTCGGGTCGTAGTCGCGCACCAGCAGGATGCTGCCCTGGCTCTCGGCTTCGACCAGGCTGGCGACGCGCTCCAGCACCTCGTGCACGTTGGTGATCGCCAGGGACGGCAGCTTGTTGGAGCCGAGCATGCGATCGACCAGATTACGCAAGCGATCCGATTCTTCGATGATGACGTTGGTGTAATCCTTGAGGCTTTCTTCCGGTAGCTCGCGGGCCAGCAACTGGGCCGCGCCACGGATACCTCCGAGTGGATTCTTGATCTCGTGAGCCAGGCCGCGCACCAGTAGCTTGGTGGTTTCCTGCTTGGATAACTGGGCTTCTTCCTTGGTGATGCGCAGCAAGCGATCACGAGGATGCACTTCGAGCAGCAACATGGTTTCGCCGCGGCTGAGCACCGGGGTGACGGCGTAGTCGACGGTCAGACTCTGTCCGGTCTGGGTGGTCAGCACCGCCTCGCGTTTGTTGAACGGGTGGGCCTCGGCCACTGCCTGGCGTAGAGCGGCCAGGGCTTCGCGGCTTTCCGTGAACAGCTCGCTGATGAACTGACCGTGGCTGCGTTGACCGCTGACCGCCAGGAGCATTTCAGCGGCAGGGTTCATGTACTCCAGGCGCAGATCGGCATTGAGCAGCAGCGTGGCCGTGGTCAGGTTGTCGAGTAGCAGGCGGTGCAGGGAGTCATTGATGATCATTGGGCAGGCTCCGCCGCTCTGGTCGTGGCGTGTCCCCGGGTGAGGCGTGCCGCGACAAGGCTATGGTCGTCCGGCAGCGGGGCGCAGCGTGCTGTGTCTCGTTGCGTGTGTGGGCCAGCCAAAAGTCGTTCCTCGTGCGGTGTTCTGCAGCAGAAGGGCCGGTTGGCATGGCAAACGAGGCGCACCTCGGGCCATCCGGCAGTGCGGGAGAAAATGCAAGAAGCAAACCAAAGCCCTCTAAAGACGCGCGCAAAGGCGCAATAGGCCGGATTTGGCAACTTTTCGGCGCAACGATGAAAACCGCTGTGTGCCAATTTGGGACGAGTATAGAAATCAGTGCGCCGTATCGCACCTTTTTGGTGCGAATTGCTTTGGCGACGAGGCGCGGGCTGGTGTCAGCGCCGTGCCTCGTGCAGCAGGGGCGCGGCGCTGATCGGGCGTGGGGGGTTACAGGAAGGGAAGAATACTGATGATGCCTTTGTCTTCTTCCTTGGGCTTGTCCTTGAGCGGGCATTCCGGTCGCACGCCGTAATCGTCCTTCTTGCAGGGGCGGGCCAGGCGTTTCTGCGCCAGGGAGATGCGTACCATGTGGAAGGGCTGGCTGGGCGTGCGTTCGACGATGATGCCGCCCTCGGTGATGATTTCCACGGCGATCTGATGAGTGCCGCGATCGATATTCTCCAATGGGAACACCGGGCTGCGCCCGGCGGTGCCGACCGGCTGGCCGTCCAGCAGCAGGCGATAGCTGTGGCCTGGGTGCAGCGCCGGGTCACTGCTGGCGGTGACGATCAGGTTGCCGGCGTTGTCGCGGATGGTCGCGTCCGGTTGCGGAATGGTGATCCTCAGCAGCTCGTAACCCAGCAGCGGCATGCTTTGCATGGGTGGCGTCGCCGGCTCGGCGCTACGCGCTGGTGGTGGCTCGATGCGGTTGGAGGGCATTATCTGCAACTGTTTGGCGTTGCCGTCACGAGGGCTGTCGGTGAAGACCCGATTCCCCTCTGCATCCACATAGGTATAAACCTGGGCAAGACTTGGCAGGGCGATCAGCAGCAGACTGAAAAGCAGGGTGCGCATGGCGATCATTTGCTCGGCCGTGGTGGTGGCGGGCGCAGGGCAGGGCTGCTGGTATTGACGCGTTGCACTGTAAAGGTGCGTGTGTCGCTTTGCTGAATCACCTGCTCGCCCTGCATGACGACAACGGCCAGGCTGTGCTCGCCGCGGTCGACCTCGTTCAATTGCAGGCGCGGTACGTTGCTGGGCGAACCATAGGGTTTGCCATCCAGCAACAGGCGTAGGCTATGGCCGGGGCTCAGGCGTGGCTCGATGGTCACGCCCACGGAGAAGGTGCCGTTGTTGGCGCGCAGCGCTTCTTCGCTGGGCAGATCCCGTAGCTCCAGCACGCTATAGGGTGCCTGGGCTGCTTCGCCTTGCGTCTGGCTCGCGGGGTCAGGGGCAGTGGGCGTCGCTGGCGGCTCCACGGTATTGGTCTGCTTCAGCTCGACGTTCTCGGCTTCGACGCCATCCGGTGGCTGATTGGTGAACACCGTGTTGCCGTTGGCATCGGTGTACTTGTAGATCTGTGCGCTGACTGGCAGGGCCAGTATCAGCAGCAGGCAAGCGAGCGTACGGCGCATTGGGCCGGTCTCCCATCTAGGTGATGTCGATAGCCTTGCACCGCCGCGGCGCGCTGGCAAGCACGCTGCGCCGAGGATTTGCACTTGCCCATAAAAATGGCCGGGCATGATTCAAATGTCGCGCCGAAACAGCTCATGACGTGGCCGCCAGAGATGGCGGCAGGCCATAAAAAAAACCTCCCCGGCAAAACCGGGGAGGTTTTCTCGTGCCGCCGTGTGCGCGGCGCAGGTAGCGTAGCCTGGATTAGCCGAAGGCGTAATCCGGGTTTCGGCTTAGACGCTGTAGTACAGGTCGTATTCCAGCGGGTGTACGAAGGTGCGCACTTTGATTTCTTCTTCCGATTTCAGCTCGATGTAGGCATCGATGAAGTCGTCGGAGAATACGCCGCCCTTGGTCAGGAACGCACGGCCCTTGTCCAGCTCTTCCAGGGCTTCTTTCAGGCTGCCGCAAACCTGCGGGATCAGCTTGCCTTCTTCCGGCGGCAGGTCGTACAGGTTCTTGTCCGCTGCATCGCCAGGGTGGATCTTGTTCTGGATACCGTCCAGACCAGCCATCAGCAGTGCTGCGAAGGCCAGGTATGGGTTGGCAGAGGGATCCGGGAAGCGTGCTTCGATGCGGCGGGCTTTCGGGCTGGAAACGTACGGGATACGGATCGAGGCAGAGCGGTTGCGAGCCGAGTAGGCCAGCATGACCGGTGCTTCGAAGCCCGGAACCAGGCGCTTGTACGAGTTGGTCGACGGGTTGGTGAAGCCGTTCAGGGCCTTGCCGTGCTTGATGATGCCGCCGATGAAGTACAGGGCTGTCTCGGACAGGCCGGCATAGCCTTCGCCTGCGAAGGTGTTCTTGCCGTCTTTGGAAACCGAGATGTGTACGTGCATGCCCGAACCGTTGTCGCCATACAGCGGCTTCGGCATGAAAGTGGCGGTTTTGCCGTAGGCATCGGCCACGTTGTGCACGCAGTACTTCAGGGTCTGGGTTTCGTCGGCCTTGGCCACCAGGGTGTTGAACTTCACGCCGATTTCGTTCTGACCGGCAGTCGCCACTTCGTGGTGGTGAACTTCGATGACCAGGCCCATTTCTTCCATGGCATTACACATGGCAGTACGGATTTCGTGGTCGTGGTCGCACGGCGGAACCGGGAAATAACCGCCTTTGACGGCTGGGCGGTGGCCCTTGTTGCCGCCTTCGATGTCGGCGTCGGTGTTCCAGGAGCCTTGTTCGGAGTAGATCTTGAACATGGAACCGGAGATGTCGGACTTGAACTTCACTTCGTCGAAGATGAAGAACTCAGGCTCCGGGCCAACGAATACGGTGTCACCGATACCGGTGCTCTTCAGGTATTCCTCGGCGCGACGGGCGATGGAGCGCGGGTCGCGGTCGTAGCCTTGCATGGTGCTCGGCTCGATGATGTCGCAGACCAGGATCAGGGTCGGCTCTTCGGTGAACGGGTCGAGAACGGCAGTGCTGTCGTCCGGCAGCAGGATCATGTCGGAGGCTTCGATGCCTTTCCAGCCATGGATGGAGGAACCGTCGAACATCTTGCCGACTTCGAAGAATTCGTCGTCCAGGGCATCACGGGCCGGCATGGTCACGTGGTGCTGCTTGCCCTTGGTGTCGGTGAAGCGCAGGTCAACCCACTTCACGTCGTGTTCTTTGATCAGTTGAACAGCCTTAGACATGTTGTCCTCCAGGTGGATAGGGTCTTCTATTGACCCTTCTTTGAGTTCGTGACGCCGGGCAAGATGGTCTGCCAGGACACCCTGCCTCACAAGGGAGCAATTTGCATGCCAGTGCCCCGTGATGGGATCGTGCCCTGAAAACCAGCGCTGACGCGGGTGTCGGTGCATCGACATGGTTCGTCGTGGCTCCTTATTGGTGCGTAATAGCAGAGTTGTGTTCTTTTTTGGTGCGCTCGCGGATTGTTTGAGGATTTTTGATCAAAGCTTGAGCAATTTCCGCTATAATCCGCGCCCCTGTTTTTCAGGCCCTGGTGCCCGACATTTGCTCCCATGAAACTGATCGTCAAAGTCTTCCCGGAAATCACCATCAAGAGCCCGCCGGTTCGCAAGAACTTCATCCGGCAGTTGGCCAAGAACATCCGTGCAGTCACGCGTGATCTCGATCCGCAACTGCAGGTGACCGGTGTCTGGGACAATCTGGAAGTGAAGACCGAGGTCACCGAGCCCAGGTGTCTGCAGGAAATCATCGAACGCCTGAGCTGTGTGCCGGGCATCGTGCATTTTCTGCAGATCGACGAATACCCGCTGGGCGACTTCGACGATATCGTCGAAAAGTGCAAGCTTCATTACGGTGACCTGCTGCCGGGCAAGATCTTTTCGGTGCGCTGCAAGCGCGGTGGCCGGCATTCTTTCTCCTCTATCGATGTCGAGCGTCATGTCGGCAGCCAGTTGCGCCAGCAGTGCGGCGCTGCGGGTATCGATCTGAAGAAGCCAGAGATCGAAGTACGCATCGAGATCCGCGACCAGCGCCTGTTCGTCATTCATCACCAGCATCCGGGGCTGGGCGGTTATCCGCTGGGCTCGCTGGAGCAGACCCTGGTGCTGATGAGCGGCGGCTTCGACTCCACTGTCGCCGCCTACCAGATCATGCGTCGCGGCCTGATGACCCATTTCTGTTTCTTCAACCTCGGCGGCCGTGCCCACGAACTGGGCGTGATGGAAGTCGCCCATTATCTGTGGCAGAAGTACGGCCGCTCGCACCGTGTGCTGTTCATCAGTGTGCCGTTCGAGGAAGTGCTCGGCGAGATTCTCGGCAAGGTCGACAACAGCTACATGGGCGTGACCCTCAAGCGCATGATGCTGCGCGTCGCCAGCCGACTGGCCGAGCGCCTGCAGATCGATGCCCTGGTGACCGGTGAAGCGATCAGCCAGGTATCCAGCCAGACCTTGCCGAACCTTTCGGTGATCGATTCGGTCACCGACAAGCTGGTGCTGCGCCCGCTGATCGCCAGCCACAAGCAGGACATCATCGACACCGCCGAGGCGATCGGTACCGCCGACTTCGCCCGGCACATGCCAGAATACTGCGGCGTGATCTCGGTGAACCCGACTACCAAGGCCAAGCCGCATCGCGTCGTCCATGAAGAAGAGCAGTTCGACATGGCGGTGCTCGAACGAGCGCTGGAGCGGGCGCGCCTGCTGCCGATCGACCGAGTGATCGAAGAGCTGGGCCAGGACATTCAGGTCGAGGAACTGGCCGAGGCACTGCCCAGCCATGTGGTCATCGATATCCGTCACCCGGATCTGGTCGAGGACGAGCCGCTGCAACTGCCTGGCGTCGACGTACAGGCCATGCCGTTCTACGCACTGAACAACCGTTTCAAGGAGCTGGATGCGAGCCGCCAGTACCTCCTTTACTGCGACAAGGGCGTGATGAGCCGTTTGCATGCTCATCACCTGCTGAGCGAGGGGCATGCCAATGTGCGCGTTTATCGTCCGGCATAAAACGCCTGGGCTGAATGGCGGCAGTATCCGCCACCGACCTCCCGACCCGATTCGCGGCGGCATTGTCGCCACACATCGTTAACGAACTGCCTTTATCCTTATCCCGATTTTTCGCGTTGGGCCGCTGAATGCAACTGCTGGGTAGCCCGACCCAACCTACGAGACCACTACTGTGATCGAGAACCTACGTAACATCGCCATCATCGCCCACGTTGACCATGGTAAAACCACTCTGGTCGACAAGCTCCTGCGCCAGTCCGGCACCCTGGAGCGCGGCGAGCTCAACGACGAGCGCGTGATGGACAGCAACGACCAGGAAAAAGAGCGTGGCATCACCATTCTCGCGAAGAACACCGCGATCAACTGGAACGGCTACCACATCAACATCGTCGACACCCCCGGCCACGCCGACTTCGGCGGTGAAGTAGAGCGCGTGATGTCGATGGTCGACTCCGTGCTGCTGCTGGTCGATGCTCAAGACGGCCCGATGCCGCAAACCCGCTTCGTGACCAAGAAGGCTTTCGAAGCCGGCCTGCGTCCGATCGTGGTGATCAACAAGGTCGACCGTCCGGGCGCGCGTCCTGACTGGGTGCTGGATCAGATCTTCGATCTGTTCGACAACCTCGGTGCCACCGAAGAACAGTTGGACTTCAAAGTCGTCTACGCCTCGGCCCTGAACGGCATTGCCGGTCTGGATCACACCGAAATGGCCGAAGACATGACCCCGCTGTACCAGTCCATCGTCGACAACGTTCCGGCTCCGGCCGTTGACCGCGAAGGCCCGTTCCAGATGCAGATCTCGGCACTGGACTACAACAGCTTCCTCGGCATCATCGGCGTGGGTCGTATCGCCCGTGGCCGTGTCAAGCCGAACACCCCGGTGGTCGCCATCGACGCCGACGGCAAGCGCCGCAATGGTCGTATCCTCAAGCTGATGGGCCACCACGGCCTGCATCGCGTCGATGTGGAGGAAGCCGCTGCCGGTGACATCGTGTGCATCAGCGGCATGGATCAGCTGTTCATCTCCGACACCCTGTGCGACATCAACAATGTCGAAGCGATGAAGCCGCTGACCGTCGACGAGCCGACCGTTTCCATGACCTTCCAGGTCAACGATTCGCCGTTCTGCGGCAAGGAAGGCAAGTTCGTCACCAGCCGTAACATCAAGGAACGTCTGGACAAGGAGCTGCTGTACAACGTGGCCCTGCGCGTCGAAGAAGGCGATTCGGCCGACAAGTTCAAGGTCTCCGGCCGCGGTGAGCTGCACCTGTCGGTACTGATCGAGAACATGCGTCGCGAAGGCTTCGAAATGGGCGTAGGCCGTCCGGAAGTGATCATCCGTGAAGTCAACGGTGCCAAGCACGAGCCGTTCGAGAACGTCACCATCGACATCCCTGAAGAGGCTCAGGGCAAGGTCATGGAAGAGATGGGCCTGCGTAAGGGCGACCTGAGCAACATGGTTCCGGATGGCAAGGGCCGTGTACGCCTGGAATACAACATCCCGGCCCGTGGTCTGATCGGTTTCCGTAACCAGTTCCTGACCCTGACCAACGGCGCAGGCATCCTGACCTCGATCTTCGACCGTTACGACGTGATGAAGTCGGGCCACATGTCCGGCCGTCAGAACGGCGTACTGGTGTCGATCGATACCGGCAAGGCGCTGACCTACTCCCTGGAAACCCTGCAGGCGCGCGGCAAGCTGTTCGTCGAGCACGGCCAGGAAATCTACAACGGTCAGATCGTCGGTCTGAACAGCCGCGACAACGACCTGGGCGTCAACCCGACCAAAGGCAAGAAGCTCGACAACATGCGTGCTTCGGGTAAAGACGAAACCATCGCTCTGGTTCCGCCGGTTCGTTTCACCCTGGAACAGGCTCTGGAATTCATCCAGGACGACGAGCTGTGCGAAGTGACGCCGAAGTCGATCCGTCTGCGCAAGAAGATCCTCGACGAAGGCGAGCGTACCCGCGCTGCCAAGAAAGCCAAGAACTGATCCGGTTCTAGCTGACTGGAAAGCCCCCGCCGGCGTGAGCCTGCGGGGGCTTTTTTGTGCCTGCGATCCCTGGTCGCTCCCCCTTCGGGCCGTCGCAAGTGCCGTTAAAAATCTCCCCGATTTTTTGCTCGCCGTCCTGACAAGTCACGCCGTACGTTGTCACTCGTGATGTTGAAAATGGCTGCCGGCATTTTTCGTTTCGTCCGCCATGCCTGGCCGTCGGTTGTAATTGTGAGCGCCTCCATTACCTATCCGTGTAGAGCTCATATACTGCAGGTTCGGTCAGGCCAATGGGCCGGCATGGACAGTTATTCATCAAGGACTCGAGTGCATGCAATGGATTTTCATGCTGATAGGGCTGGTGCTTGGGGCGCTGGTGCTGGGCGCCACCACTGGAGAGGCGATGGCTGGCGCGGCGCTGGGTGCCGTGCTTGGGCTGGCTGCAGGGCAGGCGTTCGCGCTGCAGGCGCTACGGCTTCAAAATGAGGCGATGCGCAAATCCCTGGCGGATCTGATCGCTCGCTTCAACCACGGCACTGGCGATCTGCACGAACGCCTCGTGCGTCTTGAGCAAGGTGCTCCGCTGGAGCGTACCGAGCACGAGCCGGCTGAGGCACCGCCTGTCCAGGCCTCTGCCGAGCCTGTAGCTTCGGCGCCTGTCGCGTCACCCGTCGAGCGCGAGTGGACGCTGGATCTGGTGCTTCCCGCTGCCGCTTCGACGGAACCTGTGGCAGAACCGCGGCCCGAGCCTGTCGCGGAACAAGCCGCAGTGACGCCCACACCGACAGCTACGCGGGTCGGCGAGCCGCCTGCACCAACCTGGTTCGACCGCGGCGTCGCCGCCGCGCGGGACTGGTTGCTGGGCGGCAATACCGTATTGCGTGTGGGGCTGGTGCTGTTGTTCCTGGGCCTGGCCTTCCTGTTGCGCTATGCCTCCGAGCGCGTGGTGGTCGCTGTCGAATGGCGCTACGCCGGTGTGGCTCTGGCGGCGATCGCCCTGTTGGCGCTGGGCTGGTGGTTGCGCCAGCGGCGCCCGGCATACGCCTTGCTGATGCAGGGTGGCGGTATCGCGGTGCTGTACCTGACGGTATTCGCGGCCATGCGCCTGCATCCGCTGCTCACCCCGCAGGTGGCGATGGTGCTGCTGGTGGTGGTGACCCTCTGCTCGGCCGTGCTGGCCATTCTGCAGGATGCCCGTGGGCTGGCCGCTGCCGCGGCACTGGGCGGTTTCGCCGCGCCGATCCTGGCCTCCAGCGGCGGCGGTAGCCACGTCGCCCTGTTCAGCTATTTCCTCCTGCTCAACGCCGGTATCTTCGCCATCGCCTGGTTCAAGGCCTGGCGCGAGCTCAATCTGATCGGCTTCGTCGGCACCTTTGGTATCGGCCTGGCCTGGGGGTTGCGCTCCTACACCACGGATCTGTGGTTCAGCACTCAAGCCTTCCTGCTGCTGTTCTTCCTGATGTACGTAGCCATCGGCCTGTTGTTCGCCCCGGCGGCGTCTGCTCGAAGCGCCGAGTGAGCCGGAAAACGGTTCCCGCGAGGCATTGCTGAAGTGGTCGGCCCGTCAGGCCGGTTACGTGGATGGCAGCGTGTTGTTCGGTACGCCGCTGGTGGGCTTCGGCCTGCAGTACGCGGTGGTTCAGCACCTGCCCTTCGGCTCGGCCTTCAGCGCCCTGGCCATGGGCTTGCTGTACCTGTTCCTGGCACGGCTACTGGTCGCACGCGCGCCTGGGCGGGCCGTGCTGCTGGTGGAAACCTGCCTGGCGCTGGGCGTGATCTTCGGCACTCTGGCCATTCCGCTGGGCCTGGATGCACGCTGGACGTCCGCCGCCTGGGCGGTCGAGGGTGCCGGCCTGTACTGGCTGGGGCTGCGCCAGCAACGGCTGTTCGCGCGTCTGTTCGCCCTGTTGTTGCAGGCAGGGGCGGCCCTGGCATTTCTCTGGGCGCTGCGCTCCGGCGATGAGACCCTGCTCGCCGGTTCGGCGCTGGGCGCACTGATGCTCGGTGTGGCACTGCTGTTCAGCTTCCTGCAGCTACGCAGTGCTGGCGAAAGCCAGGTACCGGATCGCGAGCGCCAGTTGCAGCCAGTACTGGCCTGCAGCGGCCTGGCGTTCCTCTACCTGATGGCACCGCTGTGCTTCGGCCCTTACGCCACGGCTGCCGCTTGGGCCGTGGCGGGCGTGGCGACGCTGGTCGCCGGGCTGTACCTGGGGGGGCGCAGCGTGCTGATCAGCGCCTTCGCCGTGCAGTTGCTCGGTGGGTTGATCTACCTGATGTTCAACGACAGCCTCGATCAGGGCGTGACCGCCGGGGTTCTGCGGCCGCTGGCTCATCTGGGGTTCTGGGCGCCGGCATTGCTGGCGCTGGCGGGCCTGCTGTGTGCCTGGCGTCTGCATCTGGCAGGGCGTGTGGCACGATCCGATCTGCTGCCCGTGAATCTGCAAGAGCTGTCACACGTGGCGCTGTTCTGGGGCGCAGCCTGGTGGCTGCTGGCATCGTTGAGCGAAATCTCGCACTTCGTGCCGGACGATTTGCAGGGCCATGTGTTCCTGCTGGTCGCCGTGGCCAGCCTTGTCGTCACCACCGTTGTTGCCCTGGGTCAGCGCTGGCCGGCATTGGCTGTGTTCAGTCTGGCGCTGGTGCCGTTGGGGTTCGGCGTCGTGCTGCTCACCTGGCACCTGAGCTATCACCCACTGGCAGCGCTCGGCTGGCTCGCCTGGCCGGCACTGTTCGCCCTGCATGTCGTGATGCTGCGCCGAGTCCAGGGACTGGCGCCGGAGTTGCTGATCCGCATTAGCCACGTGCTCGGTTGCTGGCTGCTCCTCGGCGTGCTGGCGCTGGAGCTGCGCTTTCTGTTCTTCGCCCTGGCCGAACACTACAACGCCTGGCGCTGGCTGGGCTGGGTGCTGGTGCCCTGTGCCTTCCTGATGCTGATGAGTCTGCGTCGTACGCTGCCCTGGCCCGTGGCGGCCTATCCGCTGGAGTACCGCAGTTATGCGGCGCTGCCGTTGGCTGTACTTCTGTTGGGCTGGTTCTGGCTGGTCAACCTGTTCAGTGATGGCTCGGCCGAGCCACTGCTCTATGTGCCGCTGATCAACCCCTTGGAGTTGGGCATGCTGTTCGTCCTCTTCGCGGTGCATCAGTGGAGCCGCGATGGCTTGCCACCGCTGGGTGTCGAGCCAAGGCAGATGCAATTGGCGGCCCAGGCGGTGATCGGCGCCTCGCTGTTCGTCCTGTTGACCATGATGGTCTGTCGTACCGCGTTCCATTGGGCCCAGGTGCCGTTCCAGGTGGACGCGCTGATCGATTCGCGCCTGGTGCAGGCCGGGCTCTCCATCGTCTGGACGTTGATCGCCCTGAGCCTGACCATCGCCGGGCACCTGCGTGCTCGTCGTGATCTGTGGATGGCCGGTGCGGCGTTGATCGGCGTGGTGGTGGTGAAGCTGTTCTTCGTCGATCTGGGCAACAGTGGCAGCCTGGAGCGGATCATCTCCTTCATCGGCGTCGGCGTGCTGTTGCTGGTGGTCGGCTATTTCGCGCCATTGCCACCGCGGCAGGTCGAGCGTGAAGCGCAGGTGCCGACATGAGTCCGCGCATGGGAACCGGGCTGCTCATATTGGGCATGGCCCTGGTGGTACAGGCGGCCGAGGTGCAGGAAAAACCAGGCGACTATGCCGTCAATGTGCCACTGACCGTGAGCGGGGAGGGGCCCTGGTACCGGATGCAGCTGCCGATGGAGGCTCACCTCGCGGCCAGGCATGCCGACTTCCGCGACCTGCGTGTGTTCAATGCCGAGGGCGAGCGCCTGGCCTACAGCCTGATTCCCGGTGCAGCGCGCTTCGCCGAGAGCCAGCAGCGTGTCGATTTGCGCTTGTTTCCGCTGCGTGGCCCGGCGGGGCGCCGCGAGGCCTTGCCAACACTGCGTGTGCAGCGTGGTGACGATGGCTCGATCATCGAGCTGAACGCCCCCGCCGGGCCTTCCACCGCGACCGATGTGTTGCGCGGCTGGCTGCTGGATGCCAGTGCCACCGACTTCCCGCTGCAGCGCCTGTATCTGCAGTGGAGTGCCGAAAGCGAGGGCTTCCAGTGTTTCAGCATCGAGGCCAGCGATGACCTGGACAACTGGCGTCCGCTTGGTGAAGGGCAGATCGCCCAGTTGAGCTTCAATGGCGAGCGCATCGACAAGAGCGAAGTCGAGTGGCCGCCCACCCGGGCGCGTTATCTGCGTCTGTTGTGGCTGGCGCCGGAGCAGGCGGTGAACCTGAGCGCCGCCACGGTCAGCGGTACCCGCAGCACGGCGCAGCCGGCGGAGCTGGTCTGGTCGCAGAGGCTGAACGGGCAGGTGGGCGAGGAGGGCGTGACCTGGTCTTTGCCTCTGGCCTTGCCCCTGGAGCGTTTGCGTATCGAGGTCGAGCAGGCCAACAGTCTGGCCCCGGTGCTGCTGCAGGGACGGCGGGACAGCGGTGCGCCGTGGGCGCCCCTGGCGCGCTCGGTGCTTTACCGTCTGCCGGTCGATGGTCATGAAGTGGTGCAGGATCAGATCGAGCTGCCGCAATCGCCAGTCAGCCAGTTGCGCTTGCAGGTCGATAACCGCGGTGGTGGCCTGGGGCAGGGTGAACCGCGGCTGAGCGTGGCCCTGCGGGCCACCGAGTTGCTGTTTCTGGCGCGGGGTAATCCACCCTATCGACTGGCCCTCGGCCGGGCCAATGCCCAAGCTGGTAGCCTGCCGATCACCACGCTGGTGCCCGGCTTTACCCCGCAGCGGCTGGAGAGCATGGGCCAGGCCGCCATCGACGGCAGTATTCCGGAGGTCGAGGTGGTGCCTGCGACCGTCGGCCCGAAGGCTGGTGGGATCGACTGGAAGCGCGTCGGCCTGTGGGGGGTGTTACTGATCGGGGTTGGTGTATTGGTGCTGATGGCGCTCAGCCTGTTGCGCGGATCCAGAAAGCGGTTCTGACAGAGGCGTCAGGATCACATGAGGCGTGGTTGGCTGCGTGCGATTGGCGAATTTGCGAGCGATGATCAGGCTTCGGTTGTCGCGCTGGTCAGCAGCAGTTCCTGAATCGCCTCGCCTACCTGTTCGAACAGCTTGCCGGCCTCGTCGTTTTCGTCGAGACCCTCGGCGCAGGCGACGATGACCAGTGCGTTTTCATCCTGCGGGTTGGCGACGCCGATGTGGCAGGCGCGATGCTGCTGGGTACCGGTTTTCTGAATGAAGGGCAGATCCTTCGCCAGGCCAGCTTCAAGGCGATAGGCGTCGTAGCTGTCCAAGCCCATGATGTCGTAGAGCCGCTCCTGGCTTTCGCGCGACAATAGATCGCCGCTCACCAGCTTCCCCAGTAACTGGCCGTAGGCTATCAGGGTCGCGCTGTTCAGCCCGCTGTCGTAGTAGCGGCGGTAGGCTTCGTCGAGGTCGCGGTTATCGAGCTGATCGGTTTTCAGCTCGAGTGCGTTGGCCACTGCCTCTACGCGCAGAGGGCCGAGCGGTGCTGCGGCGATTTCGACGATGTGATTGTTTTCCAGTGATCGGGCATCCGGGTGCAGGTGCCCATACAATTCATGGCGCACCTTCAGCAGCGTCGTCACCTGGCCGAAACCGTTTCCAGCTGCCTTGCTGATACGCCCATTGATTTGATCTTCGCCAGCCGCTCGGATCAGCATGTCGGCAGCAGTGTTGTCGCTCTCCTGAAGCATTTCCCGAATCAGCTCGCTCACGCTATAGCTGGCGCCCGCGTCTTCCCATACCAGGCCGCCGGATCCGTCGACACGGTCACTTTCTTCCAGGACTATCTGCTGGTCGAGCTGCAGTTTTCCATCATCGATCTCTTGCAGCACAGCGATGGCTATCGCCGCCTTGGTTGCCGAACCCAGGTACCAGGGGCGATCGGCGTGGTATCTCAGCTCACGGCCATCGGCAGGTCGTAGCAGGTAGACGCCCAGTTGGCCAGGAGAAGCTTCGTCGAGTTCGCCCAGGCGCTGCTGCAAGGCTTCGAAGCGCGCATCACGCTGTGGCGTGGCCCATAGCCAGAGAGAGACCGCCGCGCAACCAATGATGATGCCAGCCAGCAATACCTTCATGGGAACCCTCATTTGAGTGCATCGCGCTGCAGTACGCCTGATTGAGCCAGCGCCTCACCAACCTGGCGCAGGCTGCGCTCGGCTTTGGCCAGTGAGGGTTCGCCCTGTACGCACGCTACCACCAGTACCGGAGCAGCCGAGCCACGGGCAGGCGTGTCGATCAGCCCCGAATCGCAGATACGTGCGCGCTGGGTGCCGGTCTTATGAGCGAAGTGGGCATCGGCTGGGAGCCCGGCAATGATGCGTTTGCTTCCAGTCTTCACCCGACCCATCACGCCGAGCAGATAGGTTGTCTGCTCGGCGCCCAGCGCCTCGCCTTCGGCCAAGCGCTCCAGCAACTCGCCATAAGCGGATAGACGAGCTGCATTCAGGTTGCGGCTGTAGTAGTTCGCGTAGGCGGTGTTCAGGCTGATGGGCGCCAGTTCAGAGCGTGGCACGCCGAGCAGCGATGCCAGTCTGTCCAGGCGTTCGTCATCCTTGCTGGCTTGGCGCAGGCGAAGCAGATCACGCCCGCCAAGCCGCTCAGCCGCCGGATGCAGTTCCCGGTAGATATGATGGCGCACGTCGGCCAGTGATGTGATGGGTTCGAAGCCTTCGGATACCAGCTCGCTGACCAGCCGGTTCACCGCGTCCAGGCCGACCAACCGGATCAGGCGATCGGTGGCGGTGTTGTCACTGTAGATGATCATCTGCTCGAGCAGGAAGCGTACGCTCAGGCGGGCACCGGGCCCATGTTGATTGGTGCTGCCAGCCCCGTCGACGAAGTCATTGGCGGCCAGGATCAGCCGGGTGTCCAGATTCCACTCGCCACGCTCCACGCCTCGCAGCACGGCGATGGCCACGGGCACCTTGATACCGGAGGCCATGTACCAGAGTTCCTCTGCGTGCAAGGTCACCGCAAGGTTGCTGTGCAGATCTTTCACATATACGCCGAGCTCGCCGTCCTGCTTGGCGGCTACCGCTTGCAGGCGCTCGAGAAGCGGCTCCTGCCAGCCGGGCATCGCTGAATCTGCCTGAGCGGAGGCGCTGAGCAGGGCGACCATGAGTAATAGTGGGCGTATGAGGGAACCGTGAAGCATGCGAATCCTTCGGGTGACGGTACGAGCCGGGTGTGAAGGATTCGAGATACGGGTGTGCTGCGGTGTTCAAGCTGGCGGGTAACCGGAAGTTGCAGGATTACTTCGGCCGCCAGGCGCAATAACCCGGACGCGGGCCGATCTTCGGATGGTTGCGACAGGTATCCGGGCGGCGCTCGTAGATGGTGCACAGTCGGCTCTTGCGATCCAGGTAGTAGCAATCGTTGTTGCTCATGCGCGTCAGGGTGAAGATGCCGGACTTCTGATTGAAGCGCTCGACCAGGCCGTCTTTCTGCAGACGCTTGGCGATGTTCTTCGGCGGGTCACCACGCTCGAACTCGTCGACCACGCCAATGCGGATCAGGTCGGCGATGCGCACCTCGACCGGCAACTGACAGCAGCTGGAAATGCAGCTGTGACACATGTCGCTGGTATATCTCGCCCAGGTATCGAGGCGGTCTATTTCCGCAGCGGCGATCAGATTGCTTTTCATCTCGGGGAGGTTTCGCGTGGTGGACGGCGCGCGATAATAACGATGTTGGCGAATTTGTGAACAGGCATCCGCCGGTTGGTTGCGCTGTGTGCGTATTTTCAGCCGCGCAAGGCGATAAAAACCTCCTGAAAAGCAGGTGATTTGCAGTATCTTAGCGGCCACGTTCCGTCGTACCGGTCTGCCGCCCCCAGCGGCTTGCGGCCCGGACGGACTGTACGGCGCCAGGCCGAGTGACCTGGCTTCTATCCCGAGCCGTGTTGGAATGGATACTTCTTCCTTGCTTGCCCCCGTATCGCGCCGTCCAGGCCCAAGCCTTGCGTGTCGACTCGCCGATCGCTGCTGCGTAGCCGGTGGGGGCGAGCCGTGAACGCCTGCCTCAATTCCGCTTGGCAATTCGACGCTGCCGTCCTGCTCACCGCCCTGGTGTGCATCGGCGGTGTGCTGCTGGCGCGGTGGGTCACGCAGCAACGGTATTTTCCAGGCCGCGATACCTTCATCCTGATGCACCTGGCAAGCATGTGGTGGATGGCCATGGCTGGCCTCGAAGTCGCGGCGGTCGCACCCGACTGCAAACTGTTCTGGGCCACCCTGTCCTGGCCGGGAATCATTTCGGTACCGACGTTCTGGGCGGTGTTTCTCTGGCAGTACGTGAATAGCGTGCGCGAACCGCTGGCCAGGCGCTCGGTGCTCGGCCTGATCGTTGCGCCGGTACTGATCTGGCTGGTGGTGCTGAGCAACCCCTGGCATGGCCTGTTCTATGGTGCCGAAACCGGGCCGGTGTCGGCCGAGCCGGGCGCGCCGATTCGTTATCAGCATGGCCCGCTGTTCTACGCCACGGCGGTGTATGTCTACCTGTTCATGAGTTTCAGCCTGGGCGTGGTGCTGCGCGCGGCGCTCACCAGCCATGGCGTGCATCGGCGTCACTACCTGGCGTTCGTGCTGGTCACTGCGGTGCCGTGGTCGGCCAATATCGCCTACGTGGGCTTCGGTATGGTGGTGTTCGGTGTCGACCCCACACCGTTCAGCTTCGTCTTCACCCTGGTCGCGTTCTCCTGGCTGGTCCTCGGCGTACGCCTGTTCGACCTGCTTCCGGTGGCGCGCCACCTGTTGCTCGAAGCGCTGCTCGACCCGGTGCTGGTGGTGGACACCCAGGGGCGGGTGATCGAAGCCAACCAGGCTGCGCTCAAGCTGGGCGGGCTCGAATCCGACTGGCAGGGCCGCAAGCTGCAGGAGTGGCCTGTGTTTGGCCGCGATCTGCAGGCGCTGTTGCTGGAGCATGGCGCGTGGCAGGATCAACTGCTGATGCCGATCCGTTGCGATCGCTACTTCGAAGTGCGCATGCGCGCCATCGAGCGGGTGACCCGTCACGGCTCTCTGCTACTGGGGCAGATGCTTTATTTGCGCGATGTCACCCAGCGTCAGCTCAGCAAACTGAAACTGGCCGAGGCGCTGGCCCTGAGTGAAGAGCGCCTGCGCACCATCACCCGCCTGCATGAGCAATTGCGTGAACAGGCGCTGTGCGACCCGCTTACCGGGCTTTACAACCGGCGTTATCTGGACGAACTGTTCGGTCGCGAACTGGCCCGCGCCAGGCGTGACAACGCACCCTTGTCGCTGGCCCTGATCGACCTGGATCACTTCAAGCAACTCAACGACGAGCACGGCCATCTGGATGGCGACGATGTGCTCAAGAGCGTGGCTCAGCATCTGCTGGTGAACTTGCGCAGTTCCGATACGGTCTTTCGTATCGGCGGCGAAGAGTTCCTGCTGATTCTACCCGGTGCCGATTCGCTCGAAGCGAGTAAACGCCTCGAAGCGATCTGCCAGGGGTTGGCACAGAAGCCGATCGAAACCCGCAGCGGTGTACGGCAGGTAACCCTGTCGGCCGGCCTTGCGTTGTGGCCCGATCAGGGCCTGGTGCTCGACGAATTGCTACGGGCGGCCGATGCCGCTCTGTACGAGGCCAAACGTGGCGGGCGTAACCGTGTCAGCAGCCTGCTGCCGCGCATTGCGTCGCCGGCCGCTGAGGCGCCCGTTCCTGGAAAGGGTTAAACTCCTTCCGATTACCTTCCTTCCGGAGTCCTTCATGTCCCGCGTTACCCTGAGTCGCTACCTCATCGAGCAGACCCGTAGTCAAAATACCCCGGCCGATCTGCGCTTCCTGATCGAAGTAGTGGCGCGTGCGTGCAAGGAAATCAGCCATGCGGTATCCAAGGGCGCCCTCGGCGGCGTGCTCGGCAGCATGGGCACCGAGAACGTGCAGGGTGAAGTGCAGAAGAAGCTCGACGTGATCTCCAACGACATTCTGCTCGAAGCCAATGAGTGGGGCGGTCACCTGGCCGGCATGGCCTCCGAGGAAATGGACAACGCCTACCAGATTCCCGGCAAGTACCCGAAAGGTGCCTACCTGCTGGTATTCGACCCGCTGGATGGTTCGTCGAACATCGACGTCAACGTGTCGGTCGGCACCATCTTCTCGGTACTGCGTTGTCCGAACGAATACCTGAGCCAGAACGAAAGCCTCGACGAGAAGGCCTTCCACCAGCCGGGCACCCAGCAGGTCGCCGCCGGTTACGCCATTTACGGCCCGCAGACCATGCTGATCCTGACCCTGGGCAACGGCGTCAAGGGTTTCACCCTGGATCGCGAGCTGGGCAGCTTCGTGCTGACCCACGACAACATCAGCGTCCCGGAAACCACCGCCGAGTTCGCCATTAACATGTCCAACCAGCGTCACTGGGAAGCCCCGGTACAGCGTTACGTGGGCGAATTGCTGGCCGGCCAGGAAGGCCCGCTGAACAAGAACTACAACATGCGCTGGATCGCTTCCATGGTCGCCGACGTGCACCGCATCCTGACCCGTGGCGGCCTGTTCATGTACCCGCGCGATGGCCGTGAACCGGACAAACCAGGCAAGCTGCGTCTGATGTACGAAGCCAACCCGATGTCCTTCATCATCGAGCAGGCCGGCGGCGCTTCCACCGACGGCGTGCAGCGCATCCTCGACATTCAGCCGACCTCCCTGCACCAGCGTGTGCCGGTCTTCCTGGGTTCCAAGGAAGAAGTCGAGCGCGTTACCGGCTACCACCGGAGCTGATGCCCGTGCAGCCCTGGCAGCCGTTGCTCGACTGGTGGTTCGGCCCGTCCAGCTCGGCTGTGGAAAGCGCCGCGGCGCGTAACGCGCTGTGGTTCGGCAAGCGTGACGAGCAGGATGTCGAGGCGTGTGAGCGCTTTGGCTCGCTGGTCGAACAGGCGCTCGCTGGCGGCTTGCAGGATTGGTCAGAGCATCCGCACGGCTGGCTGGCCAAGGTGCTGTTGCTCGACCAGTTGCCGCGCATGATCTATCGCGACACGCCCCTGGCCTTCGCTGGCGACGCGCTGGCTCAGCCGCTGGTGGAAGAGGGCGTCACCCTGGGCTGGGATCGGCAGTTGTCACCGCTACAGCGGGTGTTCATCTACCTGGTGTTCGAACATGCCGAGAACCTGCCGCTGCAGCTACGCGCGATGCAACTGTTTGGCGAACTGAGCGAGACGGCAGCAGACGCCGAGCGTGAGCTGTTCGCGGGCTTTCTCGATTACGCTGAAAGGCATCTGCGCATCATCGAGCGCTTCGGGCGCTTTCCCCATCGCAACGAAACGCTCGGGCGTAATGGTACCGAAGCGGAGTTGCGCTTTCTGCTGGAACCGGGCTCGCGCTTCTGACGTCGAACCGGCATGTGGCAACCACTGGACTACTGGAGTTACCCCTCATGCGCCTGCGCTCTCTTGTGCTGCTGGCGGGCTTTGTCGTTCTGGCAGCCTGCAGCAAGGTCAATCAGGACAACTACGCCAAGCTCTATTCGGGCATGACCAAAGCCGAGGTCGAAGACCTGCTCGGCACCGCCACGGAGTGCTCCGGCGCCCTGGGCATGTCCAGCTGCACCTGGGGCGACCAGGTGAGCTTCATCAGCGTTCAGTACGCCGGTGACAAGGTGTTGATGTTTTCCGCCAAGGGGTTGAAGTGATGAACAGGCTTGCGATTGGAATCTTGGCCCTGGGCGCTGCGCTGTTGGTCGGTTGCGCCAATTCGGGGACTGGCGAGGTGCCGCCGAAGACCGTCGAGTCGGTCGACCTCGAACGCTATCAGGGCACCTGGTACGAAGTGGCGCGTCTGCCGATGTTCTTCCAGCGCAACTGCCTGGAGTCCGAAGCGCGCTACGGCCTGCAGGACGATGGCAGCGTGTCGGTGATCAACCGATGCCGCAACGCCGATGGCGAATGGCAGCAGGTCGAGGGACGCGCCGTGCCTCAGGTCGAGGGCAAGACCGACAAGCTCTGGGTGACGTTCGACAACTGGTTCAGCCGCCTGCTGCCCGGCGTGAGCAAGGGCGAGTACTGGGTGCTCGATCTGGATGATGACTACCAGAGCGTGCTGGTCGGCCACCCGAACCGCAAGTACCTGTGGCTGCTCTCGCGTACCCCGCAAATCTCCAGTGAGGTTCGCGACGAGCTGCTCTCTGTGGCTCGTGCTCAGGGGTACGACACCGACAAGCTGATCTGGCGTTCCGGGCAAGACAAGCCCTGAAGATGCGTCGCGCAGAGGCGATTGGGGCGTCTCGATACGACCGTGCGCCGGGACATGAAAAAATGCTGCCAGCAGGGCTGGGTTGCTGCTCAGCCCAGCAAGCTTCGCAGGGTCGTAGTGAAAGCCCTGGTGCTCTCTTCCTCATCGGCATGCCGGCCCTGGCGCACGACCCAGTTGCCGTTGACCATCACGTCCCGCACTTGGCGACTGCCGCCAGCAAACAGCCAGCGGTTGAGAATGGCATCGGCATGGGCCGTTGCCAGGTAGGGATCGGCGCCATCGAGTACCAGCCAGTCTGCACGTTTGCCAACCGCCAGCTCACCGATCGGTTGCCCCAGCGCCTGTGCTCCGCCCTGAAGTGCCGCGTCGAACAGCGTGCGCCCGATCATCGGTTGATCGCTGCGGTACAAACGATTACGCCGCTGATCCCTGAGTCGCTGTCCATACTCCAGCCAGCGTAACTCCTCGACCACGCTCAGCGACACGTGGCTGTCGGAGCCAATGCCCATGCGCCCGCCTTGGGCGAGGAAGTCCACTGCGGGGAAAATCCCGTCTCCCAGGTTGGCTTCGGTGGTCAGGCATAAACCGGCAACCGCTTGGCTCCTGGCCATGAGGGTCACCTCTTGCGCATTGGCGTGAGTGGCGTGCACCAGGCACCAGCGCTCATCGACCTCAACGTTGTCGTACAGCCATTGCAACGGACGCTTACCGCTCCACGCCAGGCAGTCGTCGACTTCCTTCTGCTGTTCGGCAATGTGGATATGCACGGGGGAAGCCTTGTCGCTGGCGGCCAGCACTTCCGTGATCTGTTGTGGTGTGACCGCGCGCAGGGAGTGAAAGCACAGGGCCAGGTGCTGCGCCGGTTGTGCCGTGAGGATCGGTTGCAGGCGCGTCTGCAGGTTCAGGTAGTTTTCAGTGCTATTGATAAACCGTCGCTGGCCATCATTGGGTGCCTGGCCACCGAAACCGGAGTGGCTGTAGAGCACGGGTGCCAGAGTCAGGCCGATGCCGCTGCTGGCGGCAGCCTGGCTGATTTGCCGAGACAGTTCCGTCGGGTCGTTGTACGGCTGGCCGCTGACGTCGTGGTGCACGTAATGGAATTCGGCCACCGATGTGTAGCCAGCCTTGAGCATCTCGATATACAACTGACGAGCGATGACGCCGAGCTGGTCGGGGTTGATTTTGCCGACAAGCCGGTACATCAGCTCACGCCAGGTCCAGAAACTGTCATTCGGATTGCCGGCCACTTCCGCCAGCCCGGCCATTGCTCGCTGGAATGCATGCGAGTGCAGATTCGGCATGCCTGGCAGCAACGGGCCGCCCAGGCGCTCGGTGCCATCTGCGCTGGAGTCGGCCTGGACGTGGGTCAGCAGGCCATCGGCAGCGACCTCAAGGCGTACATCGTTGGCCCATCCGCTAGGCAGTAGCGCGCGTTCGGCAAAGAAGGCAGGCATGATTCGAATACCCTATTGCGTTTTGAATTGTATATACATATACAGACGTTTGCGTGCTCGGTAAACTCCGGCAAGCTAGCCACCTTAATCAAATGAACAGGGATCAGCCGTGCCGACTCCGCCTCCCGTCTCCCCGTTGGCCGCGAAGATGGACGACAGTCCGGCGCCTTTGTACGCCCGCGTCAAACAGATGATCACCCAGCAGATCGATAGCGGTAACTGGCCGCCACATTACCGCGTGCCGTCCGAGAGCGAGCTGGTCAGTCAACTGGGCTTCAGTCGCATGACCATCAACCGTGCGCTGCGCGAAATGACTGCCGATGGCTTGCTGGTGCGGATGCAGGGTGTGGGTACATTCGTTGCCGAGCCGAAGAGCCAGTCCGCACTGTTCGAAGTGCACAATATCGCTGACGAGATTGCTGCGCGGGGCCATCGCCACTCCTGCCAGGTCATCACGCTCGACGAACAGGCGGCGGGTTCAGAGCGCGCACTGGCGCTGGACATGCGCGAGGGGCAGAAGGTTTTTCATTCACTGATCGTGCATTACGAAAACGGTATTCCAGTGCAGATCGAAGACCGCTTCGTCAACGCGCTGGTGGCGCCGGACTACCTCAAGCAGGATTTCACTCTGCAGACGCCATACGCCTACCTGAACCAGATCGCACCGCTGACGGAAGGCGAGCACGTGGTCGAAGCGATTCTGGCCGAGCCGGCCGAATGCAAGTTGTTGCAGATCGAAAAAGGCGAGCCATGTCTGCTGATCCGCCGGCGTACCTGGTCAGGTCGCCTGCCGGTGACGGCAGCGCGTCTGATCCATCCAGGCTCGCGTCATCGTCTCGAAGGGCGCTTTCAGAAGTAGGCTGGCATCGATGAGTGAATTGAAGGTTTTGCGCACGCGCGATTACTCACGCATGCCATGGAAGAACGGCAGCGGCAGCACCGCAGAAATCACCCGCGATGCAGGGGCCGGACTCGATGGTTTTGGTTGGCGCCTGTCGATTGCCGACATTGGCGAGTCGGGCGGTTTCTCGATATTTGCCGGCTACCAGCGTGTGATTACCGTGTTGCAGGGTGATGGCATGACCTTGTGCGTCGACGGTGACGGCACCCGCTGCCTGTTACCCCTAGACCCATTCGCCTTCGGCGGTGATAGCCAGGTGTCCTGCACCTTGCTGGGCGGGGCAATCCGCGACTTCAATCTGATCTATGCGCCTCAGCGTTACAGTGCCCGGTTGCAGTGGCTGGCCGGCGAACAGCGCTTCTTCACTTGCGCCGCAACGGTGCTGGTGTTCAGCGTCAGCGAATCGCTGGGCGTGAGCATCGACGGCAGTAACGCGCAACTTGGCCTGCACGATTGTCTGCAACTGGACGGTAGTTCCGCCCTGGTGGAAGTTACCGTCAGTGCTGCCTGCTGCGTGATCGAACTGACGGCGCGCTGATACGGAACGCCTTCACCTCAGCATCGCTCACGATGTCTGTTACTTCCCGCCTGCTCTTCAGTGCGCACCAACTTGTTACCGAGCGCCCCAGTGTGGAGCGAAATCACCTGGTCTAGCCGTTTCCCGCGTTCTCTCGAAACGCCTCGGCAACGCTGCCGCCCCCGCTAGAACCCTTGATACAGAAGGCTGAAGCCCTCTTCTTGATTTTTCTTATAGCGCTCTCCAGCAAGTTGGTCTTTTGCTTGCATATGCTTGTATGTACAAGTACATATGTGTGCGTGCGGGATCGCTCCGATCTCTGTGCAACGCTCACTGATTCGCTTGTCGCGTAACCATGCGCACAGGCTGGCGTGCCCGCTGCCAGGGGTTGGCTTGAATTGATTGCTGAGGAGTATTTTGCGTGACTGACAAGACCCAGAAACCTGCTACGGCCTGTTTTACAAAAACGCGTGACACCGAAATCCGCGCCTCGCGCGGTAACAAGCTGACCGCGAAGAGCTGGCTGACCGAAGCGCCCCTGCGCATGCTGATGAACAACCTCGACCCGGAAGTCGCCGAGAACCCCAAGGAACTGGTGGTGTACGGCGGCATTGGGCGCGCGGCGCGCAACTGGGAGTGCTACGACAAAATCGTTGCAAGCCTCACCAATCTGAACGACGACGAGACCCTGCTGGTGCAGTCCGGCAAGCCGGTTGGCGTGTTCAAGACCCACGCCAACGCGCCGCGCGTGTTGATC
The DNA here is from genome assembly GCF_004327275.1 of Phytopseudomonas daroniae. Lineage (NCBI taxonomy): Bacteria > Pseudomonadati > Pseudomonadota > Gammaproteobacteria > Pseudomonadales > Pseudomonadaceae > Phytopseudomonas > Phytopseudomonas daroniae. Next base: position 754,470 of record NZ_QJUJ01000001.1, on the reverse strand, counting down.
GCCAACTCCAACCTGGTACCGCACTGGGCGAGTTGGGAACATTTCAACGAGCTCGATGCCAAGGGCCTGGCCATGTATGGCCAGATGACCGCCGGCAGCTGGATATACATCGGCAGCCAGGGCATCGTCCAGGGCACCTACGAAACCTTCGTCGAAGCCGGTCGCCAGCACTACGATGCCAACCTCAAGGGGCGCTGGGTACTGACTGCAGGCCTGGGCGGCATGGGCGGTGCGCAGCCCCTGGCTGCGACCCTGGCCGGAGCCTGTTCGCTGAACATCGAATGTCAGCAGAGCAGCATCGATTTCCGCCTCAAGACCCGCTACGTCGACGAGCAGGCCAAAGACCTGGACGACGCGCTGGCGCGTATCGCCAAGTACACCGCCGAAGGCAAGGCGATCTCCATCGCCCTCTGCGGCAACGCTGCTGAAGTTCTTCCGGAGATGGTTCGCCGCGGTGTGCGGCCGGACATGGTCACTGACCAGACCAGCGCCCACGACCCGCTCAACGGCTATCTGCCGGCCGGCTGGAGCTGGGACGAATACCGCGCTCGCGCCAAGAGCGAACCCGCCGCCGTGGTCAAGGCCGCCAAGCAGTCCATGGCCGTGCACGTGCAAGCCATGCTCGACTTCCAGAAGATGGGTGTGCCGACCTTCGACTATGGCAACAACATCCGTCAGATGGCCAAGGAGGAGGGGGTGACCAACGCCTTCGACTTCCCCGGGTTCGTCCCGGCCTACATCCGTCCGCTGTTCTGTCGCGGCATTGGCCCGTTCCGCTGGGCCGCTCTGTCGGGCGACCCGCAGGACATCTACAAGACCGATGCCAAGGTCAAGGAACTGATCCCGGACGATGCCCACCTGCACAACTGGCTGGACATGGCTCGCGAGCGTATCAGCTTCCAGGGATTGCCGGCGCGGATCTGCTGGGTCGGCCTGGGCCAGCGCGCCAAGCTCGGCCTGGCCTTCAATGAAATGGTACGCAGCGGAGAGTTGAGCGCCCCCGTCGTGATCGGTCGCGACCACCTCGACAGCGGCTCGGTGGCCAGCCCCAATCGCGAGACCGAGTCCATGCAGGACGGCTCCGATGCCGTGTCCGACTGGCCGCTGCTCAATGCCCTGCTCAACACCGCCAGCGGCGCGACCTGGGTTTCCCTGCACCATGGCGGCGGCGTCGGAATGGGCTTTTCCCAGCATTCCGGGATGGTCATCGTCTGCGACGGAACCGACGAGGCGGCCGCGCGCATTGCCCGCGTGCTGCACAACGATCCGGCCACCGGCGTCATGCGTCATGCCGATGCGGGTTACCAGATCGCCATCGACTGCGCCAGGCAGCAGGGCCTCGATCTGCCGATGATCACCGGTCGGTAGGTCAAGGGAATCGTCTGCAGTACCCAGCGAGATTCGACGTGTGCGGCGTCATCGAGCCGGGAGCCGAGCGAACAAGAGCTGAGTGGCCCACCGCGCTGCAGCGGTGTGAGTCTTGATTGGATGTGCACAGGGCTGGATGCCTCTTGACTGCCGTAAGCCAACTCATGATTAGGAGCGTCACGCGATGAAGATGAACAAGATCCTGCTGACTACACTGCTGTCCACTGGCCTGCTGGCCAGTACCGGAGCAACTCAGGCAGCGGGTTGGTGCGAGTCGGGCAAACCGGTGAAGTTCGCCGGGTTGAACTGGGAAAGCGGCATGTTGCTCACTGACGTGCTGCAGTTCGTCCTGGAGAAGGGCTACGACTGCCAGACCGATACTCTGCCGGGCAACTCCATCACCATGGAAAACGCGCTGAGCAGCAACGACATCCAGATCTTCGCCGAAGAATGGGTTGGCCGCAGCGAGGTCTGGAACAAGGCCGAGAAGGCCGGCAAGGTGGTGGGCGTTGGCGCACCCGTGGTGGGCGCCATCGAAGGCTGGTACGTGCCGCGCTACGTGATCGAAGGCAATTCCGAACGCAAGCTGGAAGCCAAGGCGCCTGAGCTGAAAAACATCGCTGACCTGGCTCGGTATGCGGCCGTGTTCAAGGATCAGGAAGAACCGAGCAAGGGGCGTTTCTACAACTGCCCGGCCGGCTGGACCTGTGAGCTCGACAACAGCGAGATGCTCAAGAGCTATGGCCTGGAGAGCAGTTACACCAACTTCCGTCCGGGTACCGGCCCCGCCCTGGATGCGGCGGTACTGTCGAGCTACAAGCGTGGCGAGCCGATCCTTTTCTACTACTGGTCGCCAACCCCGCTGATGGGCCAGGTGGATCTGGTGAAACTGGAAGAAAAACCGGGTGTGGATAAAAGCGTAAGCATCAAGGTCGGTCTGTCCAGGACTTTCCACGATGAAGCCCCGGAGTTGGTGGCGGTGTTGGAAAAGGCCAATCTGCCGATCGACCTGCTCAACCAGAATCTCGCCCGGATGACCAAGGAACGCATCGAGTCGCCGGAGCTGGCGAGGGTCTTTCTCAAGGAACATCCCGAGGTCTGGCACCCATGGGTGAGCGACGACGCCGCCAAGAAAATCGATGCGGCTTTGTAGGGCGGACTTTTCGGTGGCCCATGAGGGCCTTGAGTAGCTGCGCCACACCTCTTTTGCTCGAGAGACGCTTATGTTTCCTGAACGCTTCACCTTTTCCATCGCCGACTGGGTCAATGGCTGGGTCGACTCGCTGGTAACCCATTACGGCGATGTATTCCGGCACATTTCCGATACCTTGCTATGGGCCATCGTCAACCTTGAAGGGGTGCTGCGTGCGGCCCCCTGGTGGCTGATGCTGGCGATCGTCGGCGGCATTGCCTGGCACTCGACCCGCAAGCTGATGACCACCGCGGTGCTTGTCGGCCTGCTCTTCATGGTCGGCGCGGTCGGGCTGTGGGACAAGCTGATGCAGACCCTGGCGCTGATGCTGGTGGCCACGCTGATCGCGGTACTGGTCGGCATTCCCCTGGGGATTCTTTCGGCCCGCAGCAACCGCCTGCGTTCGGTGTTGATGCCGCTGCTGGACATCATGCAGACCATGCCCAGTTTCGTGTACCTGATTCCAGTGCTCATGCTATTCGGACTGGGCAAGGTGCCGGCGATTTTCGCCACGGTGATTTACGCCGCACCGCCGCTGATCCGTCTCACCGACCTGGGCATTCGCCAGGTCGACGGCGAGGTCATGGAGGCGATCAACGCCTTCGGTGCCAACCGCTGGCAGCAGTTGTTCGGCGTACAGTTGCCGTTGGCCCTGCCGAGCATCATGGCCGGGATCAACCAGACCACCATGATGGCGCTTTCGATGGTGGTGATCGCCTCGATGATCGGGGCTCGCGGTTTGGGCGAAGAAGTGTTGGTGGGGATCCAGACCCTCAACGTGGGGCGTGGGCTCGAGGCCGGTCTGGCGATCGTGATTCTCGCGGTGGTCATCGACCGCATTACCCAGGCATACGGTCGGCCACGGCACGAGGTGAGCAAATGAGCGACGCAACCGTGAGCAAGATCGAAGTCAGAAACGTCTTCAAGATTTTCGGTCATCGCGCCAAGGATGCCTTGGCCATGGTCGGCCAGGGTAAAAGCAAGGATCAGGTGTTGAGCGAAACCGGTTGTGTGGTCGGGGTCAACGACCTGTCCCTGAGCATCGGCACGGGCGAGATTTTCGTGATCATGGGCCTGTCGGGCTCCGGCAAATCGACCCTGGTGCGCCACTTCAACCGACTGATCGATCCCTCCAGCGGGGTGATCCTGGTGGACGGCGTGGACATCCTGCAATACGACAAGGACGCCCTGCGCGAATTTCGCCGACACAGGATCAGCATGGTGTTCCAGAGCTTCGGCCTGTTGCCGCACCGGAACGTTCTCGACAACGTCGCCTACGGCCTGAAGGTGCGAGGCGAGAGCAAGTCGGCATGTACCGAGCGCGCCATGCACTGGATTACCACCGTTGGCCTGCAGGGTTACGAAAGCAAGTACCCGCATCAGCTCTCCGGTGGCATGCGCCAGCGCGTGGGGCTGGCCCGTGCGCTGGCGGCCGACACCGACATCATCCTGATGGATGAAGCGTTCAGTGCCCTGGATCCACTGATCCGTGCCGAGATGCAGGATCAGTTGCTGGAGCTGCAGAAGACCCTGCACAAGACCATCGTTTTCATCACCCACGATCTCGACGAGGCGGTGCGCATCGGCAACCGAATCGCCATTCTCAAGGATGGCCGTCTGATCCAGGTCGGCACGCCAAAAGAGATTCTGCATTCGCCGGCTGACGAGTATGTCGACCGTTTCGTGCAACGTCGGGCGGCGGTGGTGTGATGAGCGGTGCAACGATCAAGTTCGCGAGACCAACGATGTCCCAGGCTGAAAAAGTCGTCATCGCCGACGCCCCATTGCGTTGGCAGGATGTGCTGGCGGTCGCCCGCCATGCTGCACCGCTCGAGCTGTCGACCGAGGCCTGGGCGCGGATCGACAACGCCCAGGCCATCGTCCAGCGCATCGTCGCCAGTGGTGAGCGCGCCTATGGCGTCAATACCGGGCTGGGCGCGCTGTGCAACGTCTCGCTCAAGGACGAACAACTGAGCCAGTTGTCGCGCAACACCTTGCTCAGCCATGCTTGTGGCGTTGGCGTGGTACTGGCCGATGAGCAGGTTCGGGCGATCATCTGCGCGGCCATCCTCAATTACAGCCACGGCAGATCCGGCATTCATCGTCAGGTGGTCGAGGCCCTGCTGGCGCTGCTCAATCGTGGCATCACCCCGCAGGTGCCTTCCCAGGGCTCGGTGGGTTACCTGACCCACATGGCTCACATCGGTATCGCGTTGCTCGGCGTGGGGGCTGTCAGCTATCGCGGGCAGATCGTTGCCGCGCAACAGGCCCTGGCCGCAGAAGGCCTGCAACCAGTGCAACTGGGGGCCAAGGATGGTCTCTGCCTGGTCAACGGCACGCCCTGCATGAGTGGCCTCGGTTGTCTGGCGGTTGCCGATGCCACGCGGCTGCTGCAATGGGCCGATGTGATCGGCGCCATGAGTTTCGAAGCCCAGCGTGGCCAGATCGATGCGTTCGATGCCGACATTATCGCGCTCAAGCCACACCCGGGCATGCAACAGGTGGGTAGCAACCTGCGAGCCTTGCTGGAGGGCAGCGAGGTGATCGCCTCGAGCAAAGGTATTCGCACGCAGGACGCGCTGAGTATTCGCTCGATTCCACAGGTACATGGTGCTGCGCGTGATCAGTTGGAGCACGCGATCAGGCAGGTGCAAACCGAGCTCAACGGCTGCACCGACAATCCGCTGTTGATGGGCACGCCAGACAGTTTTCGGGTCATGTCGCAAGCCAACCCGCACGGGCAGTCGGTAGCGCTGGCGGCGGATCTGCTGGCCATCGCGATGGCCGAACTCGGCTCGATTGCCGAGCGCCGTCTGGATCGTCTGATCAACCCCCACGTCAGCGGCTTGCCAGCCTTTCTGGTGGCCAACCCCGGGGTGAACTCGGGAATGATGATCGTGCAATACGTCGCCGCGTCGCTGTGCGCGGAAAATCGCCAGTTGGCGCAACCGGCGGTGCTCGACAACTTCGTCACCTCGGGGCTGCAGGAAGATCACCTGAGCATGGGCACCAATGCTGCGCTGAAGCTGCAGCGCGCGCTGGAAAACTGCACGCAGATCCTTGCCATCGAATATTTGCTGGCCGCTCAAGCCTTTGAATTCCTCAAGACGCAGCGCTTTGGCCGGGGCACCGATACGGCGTGGCGACTGCTGCGCGAGCGGGTGCCTGCCTACGATCAGGATCGCTGGCTGGCGCCGGATATCGCGGCCGTCGCGAGCCTATTGAAAGATCCGAATGTGCTGCACGACGCGTTACCCGATTTGCACTGAAATCCATTCCTGCCAGCGGGCCAAGACGCTTGAAGCCCAAAAGGCCGATAGCGACGGATAACTCCGTAGCGGCTGGTCAGTTAACAAGAAACGCTCAAAAGGAGCACGACATGACTGCGCTGAACCTGATTCCCGGCCAACTGAGCCTGGCTCAACTGCGTGAGGTCTACCAACAGCCGGTCAGGCTGACCCTCGACGTCAGTGCCTCGGCCCAGATCGACGCCAGCGTCGCCTGCGTGGAGCAGATCCTCGCCGACAACCGCACCGCCTACGGGATCAACACCGGTTTTGGCTTGCTGGCCTCGACCCGCATCGCCAGCGCAGACCTGGAAAACCTCCAGCGTTCCCTGGTGCTGTCCCACGCCGCCGGTATCGGCGAGCCGATCAGCGATGCGTTGGTGCGGCTGGTGATGGTGCTCAAGGTCAACAGCCTCAGCCGCGGTTTCTCGGGGATTCGTCGGCAGGTGATCGATGCGCTGATTGCGCTGATCAATGCCGAGGTCTATCCGCATATTCCACTCAAGGGGTCGGTTGGCGCCTCCGGCGACCTCGCACCGCTGGCGCATATGTCGCTGGTGCTGCTGGGCGAGGGCAAGGCGCGTTACCGGGGCGAGTGGCTGTCGGCCGGCGAAGCGCTGAGCGTTGCAGGGCTGACGCCGCTGACGCTCGCGGCGAAAGAGGGGCTGGCGTTGCTCAACGGCACCCAGGTGTCCACCGCGTTCGCCTTGCGTGGTCTGTTCGAGGGCGAGGATCTGCTCGCTGCTGCCCTGACGCTGGGCAGCATGACGGTTGAGGCCGTGCTGGGTTCGCGCTCGCCGTTCGACGCTCGCATCCACGCCGCCCGCGGGCAAAAGGGCCAGATCGATGCCGCCGCCGCTTACCGCGATCTGCTGGGCGAACGCAGCGAAGTCTCCCAGTCGCACCAGAACTGCGACAAGGTGCAGGATCCGTACTCCCTGCGTTGCCAGCCGCAAGTCATGGGCGCCTGTCTGACCCAACTGCGCCAGGCCGCCGAGGTACTGGTGATCGAGGCCAACGCGGTGTCCGACAACCCGCTGGTATTCGCCGCCGAGGGCGAGGTGATTTCTGGTGGCAACTTCCACGCCGAGCCGGTGGCCATGGCCGCCGACAACCTGGCCCTGGCCATCGCCGAAATCGGCTCCCTGAGTGAGCGGCGCATCTCGCTGATGATGGACAAGCACATGTCGCAGCTGCCGCCGTTCCTGGTGGCCAACGGCGGGGTCAACTCCGGGTTCATGATCGCTCAGGTAACTGCGGCGGCACTGGCCAGCGAGAACAAGGCGCTGGCGCATCCGCATTCGGTGGACAGCATACCGACGTCGGCCAATCAGGAAGACCACGTCTCCATGGCGCCGGCCGCAGGCAAGCGTTTGTGGGAAATGGCCGAGAACACCCGCGGCATTCTCGCGGTCGAGTGGTTGGCTGCCGCCCAGGGCCTGGATCTGCGCAACGGCCTGACGACGTCGCCGAAACTGGAGCAGGCGCGGGCGCTTCTTCGCAGCGAAGTGCCGTTCTATGAGCAAGACCGGTTCTTTGCGCCAGACATTCATGCGGCGACCGAGTTGCTGGCTGTGCGGTGCCTGAGCGGGCTGATTACCGCGAAGCTGCTGCCTAGTCTCTAATCGCTCACCAGACGAGGACTGTGGATGAAAACCCTCTGGCAACACTGCCATGTGGCAACCATGGCGCACGGTGTCTACTCGATCATCGAGGACGCGGCCATCGTGACCTGCGCGACGCACATCGAGTGGATCGGCCCACGCCAGCAATTGCCATCCGCTGATTATCCGGCTGTCCATGATCTGCAGGGCGCCTGGGTCACGCCGGGCCTGATCGATTGCCACACCCACAGCGTGTTCGGTGGTAACCGCAGCGGTGAGTTCGAGCAACGCCTGCAAGGCGTCAGCTACGCGGAAATCGCGGCTCGGGGGGGCGGTATCGCCAGCACCGTGCGCGCCACCCGTGAGGCGTCGGAAGATGAACTGTTCGTCAGTGCGGCCAAACGGCTGCAGAGCCTGATGCGCGATGGCGTGACGACGCTGGAGGTGAAATCCGGCTACGGCCTGGATCTGGCCAGCGAACGCAAGATCCTGCGGGTGATCCGTCGTCTGGGTGACGAGCTGCCGATCAGCGTGCGCAGCACCTGCCTGGCTGCCCACGCGTTGCCGCCGGAGTACGTGGGGCGCGCGGACGCTTATATCGAACACATCTGCACCGAGCTGCTGCCGGCCCTGGCCGCCGAGGGCCTGGTCGATGCGGTGGACGCATTCTGCGAATACCTGGCGTTCTCGCCGGAGCAGGTCGAGCGCGTCTTCATCGCCGCGCGGAAACTCGGTCTGCCGGTAAAACTGCACGCCGAGCAACTGTCGTCGCTGCACGGTTCCAGCCTGGCAGCGCGCTATCGCGCGTTGTCCGCCGATCACCTGGAATTCATGACAGAAGAAGACGCCATCGCCATGGCTGAATCCGACACCGTCGCAGTGCTGCTGCCGGGAGCGTTCTACTTCCTGCGCGAAACCCAGTTGCCACCGATGGATGCCCTGCGTAAGCACGGCGTGAAGATGGCTGTCGCCAGCGACCTCAATCCAGGTACCTCGCCGGGATTGTCACTACGCCTGATGCTGAACATGGCCTGCACCTGTTTTCGCATGACCCCGGAAGAAGCGCTGGCCGGCGTCACCATTCACGCGGCGCAGGCGTTGGGCATGGCCGCTACCCACGGCTCGCTGGAGGTCGGCAAGGTCGCGGATTTCGTCGCCTGGCAGATCGACCGGCCGGCCGATCTGGCCTACTGGCTGGGCGGTGAGCTGGACAAACGCGTCGTGCGTCACGGTATCGAAACAGGTCTTTAGGAGAGCGGTTGTGGATAAGGTTCTGAGTTTCAAACAGGGACGCGTGCCGCTGCTGATCAGCATGCCCCACGCGGGGCTGCGTCTGACCCCGGCGGTCGAGGCCGGGTTGGTGCCGGATGCGCACAACCTGTCGGATACCGACTGGCACATCCCGCAGTTGTATGACTTTGCCGAGCAACTGGGTGCCAGCACCCTGGCTGCCGAGTACTCGCGCTTTGTCATCGACCTGAACCGCCCAGCCGACGACAAACCCTTGTATGCCGGTGCCACCACCGGGTTGTACCCGGCGACGTTATTCGATGGCACTCCCTTGTTCCGGGAGGGATTGGAGCCTTCGAAAGAAGAGCGCGCCAGGTATCTGCAACAGATCTGGGCGCCGTATCACCGCACCTTGCAGCAAGAGCTGACACGGCTTAAGGCGCAATTCGGCTATGCATTGCTTTTCGACGCCCACTCGATCCGCTCGGTGATCGCGCACCTGTTCGACGGCAAACTGCCGGACTTTAACCTCGGTACCTTCAATGGCGCGAGCTGCGATGCACAGTTGGCCGAGCGGTTGCAGGCGGTGTGCAGCGAGGCGCGTGGCTACAGCCATGTGCTCAATGGGCGCTTCAAGGGTGGGCATATCACCCGTCATTACGGTAGCCCGGCAGAGCACATCCATGCGGTGCAGCTCGAACTGGCGCAGTGCACCTATATGGATGAGGTGGCACCCTTCACCTACCGCGAAGCGCTGGCACGGCCGACCCGGCAAGTGCTCGAGCAATTGCTGCGCACGCTACTGGCGTGGGGAGAGGAGCGTTACCCGGCCTGAATCCGTTGAGCCGTCGTCGCTCGCAGTGGCTCGGGCGGACACGCAGGATGGGTGAGCAGCGCCGAGCCGTGAAGGGGCAGGCAATCCGGTCGTGGGGCGCTGCGTAACCCATCAGGCTGTATCGGGTGGTGCACCGGTGGTGGGTTATGGTGCCCTGCATCGAGAATGACCGGCATACCGAGTGCGCCTCCACCCACCCTACGATTCCCCTGCACGTTCGTCACCGGAGCCTCAATCCCATTCCAGCCGCGCCAGTCTCCACTCGCCGTCGTCCTGCCACCATTCGAGCTTCACGCTGACATGCCGTGCGCTGTCGGGGATCAAGCCTTCGGCCCCGGTCAGCGCCACCTGCGCGTCGGTATAGCCTTTGTCGCGGTAGGTGGTATCGATGCGACTGTCCTTGCTCAGGGCGAGTACCTTGACGTTGTTGTGACGCAGGAACAGCAGGGTCATGGTGCGCTTTGCCCAATCCCGATCATTGGTCTGCTGGGCGAGAAACTCGCCGTGCAACTGCTCGAGCACTGCAGCGGTCTTCTTCGCCTGCAGATTGTCTTGCAGTTGCTGCACGGCCGCTTCGAGCGTGGCCTGCGGGTCATCCTGCGCTGCGCAACCGGCCAGTAGCAGGGCGAACAGGAGGGGCAGGGCAAATTTCCGGATCGGCATGCCGAATTCCTTTTTCATGGTTATGATGCCCGGACGAGCGCAACAGCCCGTTCGACATGCGGGCGGCCCGAGCCTACCTCAAATTTTCCTCAGGAGCGCACCATGCAGACGCTGTATCCGGAGATCAAACCGTACGCCCGTCACGAGTTGGCGGTAGACGCCCGGCACGTTCTCTATGTAGACGAGAGCGGCTCGGCGGATGGTCTGCCGGTGCTGTTCGTGCATGGCGGCCCTGGCGCCGGTTGCGACTCGGCGAGCCGCTGCTACTTCGACCCGAACCTGTATCGCATCGTCACCTTCGATCAGCGTGGTTGTGGCCGCTCCACGCCACACGCCAGCCTGGAGAACAACACCACCTGGGATCTGGTCGCCGACATGGAGCGTATCCGTGAGCACCTGGGCATCGACAAATGGGTGCTGTTCGGCGGCTCCTGGGGTTCGACCCTGTCGCTGGCTTATGCCCAGACTCACCCGGATCGCGTGCATGCGCTGATCCTGCGCGGCATCTTTCTGTGCCGGCCACAGGAATTTCGCTGGTTCTACCAGGAAGGCGCCAGCCGTCTGTTCCCCGATTACTGGCAGGACTACCTGGCGCCGATTCCGGCCGAGGAGCAGGGCGATCTCATGCAGGCGTTCTACAAGCGCCTGACCGGCGCCGACCAGATTGCCCAGATGCATGCGGCCAAGGCCTGGTCGTGCTGGGAAGGGCGTACCGCCACGCTGCGGCCCAACCCGCAGGTGGTCGATCGTTTCGCCGAAAGCCTGCGGGCGCTGTCGATCGCTCGCATCGAGTGCCACTACTTCGTCAACGACGCCTTCCTCGAACCCGATCAATTACTGCGCGACATGCCGAAGATTGCCCATCTGCCAGGCATCATCGTGCATGGCCGCTACGACGTGATCTGCCCGTTGGACAACGCCTGGGCGCTGCACCAGGCGTGGCCCAACAGCGAGTTGCAGATCATCCGCGAGGCGGGCCACGCCGCCGCCGAACCGGGCATCGCCGATGCGCTGGTGCGCGCCGCTGACGAGATCGCCCATCGCCTGCTCGACCTGGCGCCGGACGAAGCATGAAGGCATTGCTGCAACGCGTTACCAGTGCTCGGGTCGATGTCGCCGGTGAAACCGTCGGTGCCATCGACCAGGGCCTGCTGGTGCTGGTCGGCGTCAAGCCGCAGGACAACCAGGCCAGTTGCGCCAAGCTGCTGCACAAACTGCTCAACTTCCGGGTATTCAGTGATGAAGCGGGCAAGATGAACCTGTCGCTCGAGGATGTTGGCGGTGGTCTGCTGCTGGTTTCGCAGTTCACCCTCGCCGCGGACACGCGCAGCGGCTTGCGTCCCGGATTTTCCACCGCCGCGCCGCCCGCCCTGGGCGAGGCGCTGTTCGACCATCTGCTCGAGCAGGCCCAGGCGCAGCATTCGCAGGTCGCCAGCGGGCGTTTCGGCGCGGACATGCAGGTGCACCTGATCAACGATGGCCCGGTGACTTTCCTGCTGGAGACCTGACGTCTCTGCCAGGCCTGGCCTTGGCCTGCTTCTTGCCTTCTCGTTCGCCGCTGGCATGTACTGTTTGTCGCTGATCAGGCGCTGATATCTCGCTATCTGCGTCGATCACGGTTAGCATGCCGCGCCGCCTTTCCGCCCATGGCCTGTCGCCTGCATCATCACGGTGCGTGACCCGCTCTGGGCGCTTATAACTGTCTGCCCTTCAGGAGCAAGAATGAAAAAGCTTGTCGCCTCACTGCTGTTATCCGTCTGCGCCTTCACCGGCCTCGCCCAGGCTGGCGTCATCGACGACGCGGTCAAGCGCGGTACCCTGCGCGTGGGCATGGATCCGACCTACATGCCGTTCGAAATGACCAACAAGCGTGGTGAGATCATCGGCTTCGAAGTCGACCTGCTCAAGGCCATGACCAAGGCCATGGGCGTCAAGCTGGAGCTGGTGTCCACCTCCTATGACGGCATCATCCCGGCGCTGCTGACCGACAAGTTCGACATGATCGGTTCGGGCATGACCCTGACCCAGGAGCGCAACCTGCGCATCAACTTCTCCGAGCCCTTCATCGTGGTCGGCCAGACCCTGCTGATCCGCAAGGAGCTGGCAGACAAGGTCAAGAGCTACAAGGATCTGAACAGCGCCGACTACCGCATCACCTCGAAGGTCGGCACCACCGGTGAGATGGTCGCCAAGAAGCTGATCGCCCAGGCCAAGTACAGCGGCTTCGACAACGAGCAGGAAGCGGTGATGGACGTGGTCAACGGCAAGGCCGATGCCTTCATCTACGACGCCCCGTACAACGTCGTCGCGGTGAACAAGGCCGGCGCCGGCAAGCTGGTGTTTCTCGACGAGCCCTTTACCTTCGAACCCCTGGCCTTCGGCCTGAAGAAGGGTGACTACGACAGCATCAACTGGATCAACAACTGGTTGCACCAGATCCGCGAAGACGGTACCTACGATCGGATCCATGCCAAGTGGTTCAAGAACACTAATTGGCTGAAGGACATGGAATAAAAGCAGCCGTAAGCTGCAAGCTCGAAGCTTCGAGTAAAAGCAAGAGCAACAGCTGGATGCGGCAGGTCGGGTTCTTCGGCCCAATCTGCCTTTTGCCTGTATAGCGGGATTCATCGTGACTAGAAAACAACGCCGAACCTGGCCCTGGCACCTGCTGACCGGTCTGATCCTGGTCGTGGCTGCCGTGCTGATCTGGTATTCCACCTCGCTGATCGCCTATGAATGGCGCTGGAATCGCATTCCCCAGTACTTCGCCTATCATGCCGAAGAGGCTCAGCGGGCGGCCGACTACGGCCGCGTCGAGAGCGTCAGCCGGCAAGGTGACGACGCCCTGGTCACGCTGCTTGGCGAAAGCGGTGAGCAACAGCAACTGAGCGTGGCAAGCGACAGCCTGCAGTTCAGCGAGGGCGACGATGTCGCCGAAGGCGATGTCATCGGCGTCAATCGTCACTGGGCCGCCGGGCCCTTGCTCTGGGGCCTCTGGACGACCCTGTGGATATCCGTGGCGGCGGGCGTATTCGGTCTGCTGATCGGCCTGGTCACCGGCCTTTGCCGGCTCTCGGCCAACCCGACGCTGCGCGACCTGTCGACGATCTACGTCGAGCTGGTGCGCGGCACGCCGTTGCTGGTGCAGATCTTCATCTTCTATTTCTTCATCGGCACGGTGCTTGATCTGTCTCGCGAGTTCGCCGGGGTAGCGGCGCTGGCGCTGTTCACTGGCGCATACGTGGCTGAGATCGTGCGTGCTGGCGTGCAGTCCATCGTCCGTGGCCAGGATGAAGCGGCACGCTCCCTGGGTTTGAGCGCTGCGCAATCGATGCGCCACGTGATTCTGCCGCAGGCGTTCAAGCGTGTGCTGCCACCGCTGGCCGGGCAGTTCATCAGCCTGGTCAAGGACACCTCTCTGGTCTCGGTGATCGCCATTACCGAGCTGACCAAGAGCGGCCGCGAAGCCATCACCACCTCGTTCTCCACCTTCGAGATCTGGTTCTGCGTGGCTGCGCTCTATCTGGTAATCAACCTGCCGTTGTCGCAGATCGCCAACCGCCTGGAACGGAGGCTCGCGCAAAGTGATTGAAGTCCGTGATCTGATCAAGGTGTTCGACGCCCGCGGCCAGCAGGTGCGTGCTGTCGACGGTGTCACTACCCAAGTGGCGCGTGGTGAAGTGCTGGTGGTGATCGGCCCGTCGGGTTCCGGCAAGTCGACCTTCCTGCGCTGCCTCAATGGCCTGGAAGAGCTGGATGAAGGTTCGGTAAGCATCGACGGCCTCGACCTGGCCAACCCGAAAACCGATATCAACGCCTACCGCCGCGAAGTCGGCATGGTGTTCCAGCATTTCAACCTGTTCCCGCACATGACCGTGCTGGAGAACCTGTGCCTGGCGCAGAAAGTGGTGCGCAAGCGCGGCAAGGCCGAGCGCGAAGCCAAGGCCCGTGCGTTGCTGGACAAGGTCGGCATCGGCCAGAAGGCCGGCGAGTTTCCGTCGCGCCTGTCCGGCGGCCAGCAGCAGCGTGTGGCCATTGCCCGCGCCCTGTGCATGGATCCCAAGGTGATGTTGTTCGACGAACCGACCTCGGCCCTCGACCCGGAAATGGTCGGTGAAGTGCTCGACGTGATGAAGCAGCTGGCCCTGGAAGGCATGACCATGGTCTGCGTCACCCACGAAATGGGCTTCGCCCGTGAAGTGGCGGATCGTGTGCTGTTCTTCGATCACGGCAAGCTGCTGGAAGACGCACCACCTGCCGAGTTCTTCGCCCAGCCGAAGGATCCAAGAGCGCAGGCTTTTCTGCGCCAGGTGTTATAGCGCCACGGCCTTCGGCCCCGGATTACGCCTGCGGCTAATCCAGGCTACATTCTGGATCGGGGCGCGTAGCCTACCCGTAGGATGGGTGAAACCCATCAATTGCCGATGGGTTACACCCATCCTACGAATGTCTGCTTCTGCCTTTTTCGCGGTTGTATAAGCAATGGCTGCATTCGGCGCATCTGAATAAGCCCCAGCAGGTTTTTAGAACCATTCATGTCCGTTAAAGTCCTACTAACCTGACTTTTCAGTATGAGGACTTTTCAGGCGTGAAAACCGTTTTAACCCTGCTGGCTGCTGTGGTTACCCTGCCGGCAATGGCCAACCAGCCGACCCTGTACGGTCGCTACGAATACATTCAGCTTCCGCAGATCGGCCAGACCCTCAAGGCCAAGATGGACACGGGGGCCATGACCGCATCGCTGTCGGCCCGCGATATCGAGCAATTCCAGCGTGACGGTGAAGGCTGGGTACGTTTTCGCCTGGCCATCGACGAGGCCGACGATCAGGTCTTCGAAAAGCCCTTGGCACGTGTCACCGAGATCAAGAATCGCGCCGAGGAGGGCGGCGCCGGCGAGCCTTCCTACTCCGCGCGTCCGGTGGTCGATATGGACATCTGTCTGGGCGAAGAGAAGCGCACCATCGAGGTCAATCTCACCGACCGCAGCCATTTCGACTATCCATTGCTGATCGGCGCGAGCGCCATTCGCAAGCTGGACGCGGCCATCGATCCGGCCAACCGCTACACCGCCGAGCGGCCTCAGTGCTGAACCGCTGAGCGGCGCGCCCTATTCGCTCACTCAGGCGTGATTCTTGCCTCGGAATGGCACATTGCCACGGCGTTGTGTGTTCGTGGTACCTGTTTCGAGGTGGGGTATGTGGGGATTGCTCAAACCGGGTGTACGCGTGTTGGAACGCGTCAGTTTTACCCGCAAGTTCCAGTTGCTGTTCGTGCTGTTTGTCATCCCCCTTGGCTATGCGCTGTGGGTGATGCTGAGCAGCAACCTGCAGCGAATCGAGGCGCTGGGCCACGAATTTGACGGCATGCAGGGCGTTCATGCCCTCGGTGTAGTGGAGCAGGAACTGCTCGAACAGCGCTTTCTGCTGGCCCGCTGGAAGGGTAATGACAAGGCTGCCGAAAGCCTGTTGCATGAGCGTAGCAAAGCGCTCGACGAGGCGCTGGCAGTGGCCTCCGAGCAACTGAAACTGACGCCCCTGAGCGACGAAACCCAGCGTCAGCTGGAGGCCTTGCAGGCATCGTTGGGGGAGCTGGATCTGGATGTGCTGGGTAAAATGGCACTGCTCGATGCTCTGGAGCGTTACCAGAACACACTGTCCCACCTGGTGGTGCTGCGTGAGCTGGTGGCGACCGACAGTGGTCTGATACTGGATCCGTATCTCGACACCTACCTGATGATGGAGCAACTGACGTTCACCCTGCCGCGTCTGGCGGAAAATCTCGGCAGCTTTGCCAGTCAGGGTTATGGCTCCCTGGTGGCGCAACACTTCACCCTGCAAAACCGTGTGCTGGTGCGTGACCTGCGCCGTTCTCTGGAACAATCTGGTGCACAGATAAGCAAGGCGCGCACCGCTTTGGAGCGCAGCTCTCCGGCTGCCATGCTGCGTTTGCAGCAGCCCTTCGCGCAGGCCGAGCAGGGCCTGCAGCATTTCCTCGGTGAAATCGACCGCGACATGTTCGAGGCCAGCCCCATGGTGCTGCAGCCTGCGCAGTTCGTGCAGCAGGTGCAAACCCTGGAGGAACAATTGCGGGCGCTGCGCCAGGCGGTGTTCGAGCAGTTCAACGCGAGCCTTGGCGATTATCGGAGTCAGGCCCAGCAGAACATGCTGCACACCGTGCTGATCTTCGCTGCGCTGACCATGCTGGCGCTGTACCTGCTGTTGTGCCTCAACGCCTCCATCCACCGTAGCACCACCGGTATCATCCAGGCTGCCGAAGGCCTGCGCGACGGTGATCTGCGGGTACGCATGCATGTGCACGGCGCCGATGATCTGGCGGCGATCTCCACGGCACTGAACAGCGCGGTAGGCCAGTTGCGCGACTCGATGCAGGGCGTTGGCCGCGAAGGTCAGCACCTCGACGAGACGGTTCAGGGCCTTGGCAGCCAGGCCAGCAGTTCGCTGGCAGCGGTCGAGCAGCAACAGGCGCAGATGAGCCAGATCGCCACGGCGGCCACGCAGATGGCGGCCACCGCGCAGAGCGTGGCACAAAGCTGCGAGCAGGCCGCCCAGGAGGCCGAGCAAACCCGCGAGATCGCCAACCAGAGCAACCAGCGCAGTGCCCGCACCAGCGCCAGCATGCGTGAGCTCAGCGGTCGTCTGGCCGGTAGCGCGACGACGCTGCAGCAACTGCGCAAGCAGACCGAGCAGATCACCCGGGTGGTCGATGTGATCAAGGGTATCGCCGAACAGACCAACCTGCTGGCGCTCAACGCGGCCATCGAGGCGGCGCGCGCGGGTGAGCAGGGCCGCGGCTTTGCCGTGGTCGCCGACGAGGTGCGTTCGCTGTCGCAGCGTACGCAGAACTCCACGGCGGAAATCGCTCAGACGGTGGGCGATCTGCACAAGGTGGTAGGCCAGTCGGTCGCCGAAATGGAGCAGGCCATGCAGCAGGCCGAGGGCGATGTAGGCAACGTGCTGGCGATGAGTGCGGATCTCGACGGCATCGTCGAGTCGGTGCAGCGGGTCAGCGACCGCCTGGCGCAGATCGCTACCGCCGCCGAGCAACAGGCCGCCACCGCCGATGAGGTGAGCCACAACATCCAGCAGGTCGACCACGCAGCCAGTGCACTGCTCGATGGCGCACGCATGGTCAGTAATGCCAGCGAGCAACTGCGCCGTGGCAGTGAAACCCTGGCGCAGAACACCGGTCGCTTCCGCGTGGATTGATACCGTCGCGGCACTGCTGCTCAGAAAACGACCGCTTCTCTGCAGGCCATACAGACTGTGGCCTGCAGTGACTATTCCCAGGGTTGTCCACAGGTTATTCCACGGGAACTGTGTATGATGTCGAGTCTTGTATCGCTTCGTTTCGACCTCTTCAATGGCAAGAAAAGTCAAGCGAATACAGCGGGTTGTAAGTCTTCTAGCTGACCTGTTCGAAAATTGAACAGCTTCCTGCAAGCCACGTCGGCCATGCCTCGCCGCCTGCCATCCCAAGCTTATCCACAGATTGTTCCACTGCAATTGTGCATAGCTGTTTGCCTGGCTTCAGGTGTGCTGAACGGCATTTACATGAATGGTTGGATTCTTGACTATTTTCAGAGTCTTACGGGGGCTTATCATAAAATGTACGATGTTTGGCAGGTTGCATGTTCCGTGGCATAGCGAGGCTCATACAATGCTTATCCACAGCTTCGTCCACCTGAACTGTGCATGGATACTTCATGCGAATCATGCATTTATCTATTGACTAAAACTCAGCTATTACAGTGGCTTGGCTGCTTTCGGACTGCGGGTAAGTCATTGGTCAAATAATGATCGTAGGGCTTTGATACCTATGGATAGTGGGCTGTAGCGGTTCATGCCAAGCTTATCCACAGATTGATCCACCTGTTTTGTGTATAGCGGCCAAGGGTGTCGGCTCTTGACGATAAGAGTGGCCTTCACGCAGGCTCCGGAGCCCGAGCCGCAAGGATGCCAATCATGGCGACCATCCTGATCGTCGAAGATGAAGCCGCAATTGCCGATACCCTGGTGTATGCCCTGCAAGCCGAGGGGTTCACTACCCGCTGGTCGACCCTTGCTGGAGAGGCGTTGACCCTGCTGGAGCGTGAGCCCTTCGACCTGGTGATTCTCGATGTCGGTCTGCCGGATATCAGCGGCTTCGAAGCCTGCAAACGGCTGCGGCGCTTTTCCGAGGTGCCGGTGATGTTTCTCACCGCACGCAATGATGAGATCGACCGCGTGGTGGGCCTGGAAATCGGCGCCGACGATTATGTGGTCAAGCCCTTCAGCCCGCGCGAAGTGGCGGCACGGGTCAAAGCCATTCTCAAGCGGGTCGGCCCTCGCGAGGCTGCCACGAAGACGGTCGGTGGGCCGTTCCGGATCGACAACGAGCGGGTGCGTATCGATTACCACGGCCATACCCTGAGCCTGACTCGCCTGGAGTTCCAACTGCTGCAATGCTTGTTGGGGCAACCGGAGCGTGTGTTCAGCCGCGAGCAGCTGCTCGATGCCCTGGGCGTGTCGGCAGATGCCGGCTACGAACGCAATATCGATAGCCACATCAAAAGCCTGCGCGCCAAGCTGCGCCAGGTCGCGCCGCAGGCAGAGCCGATCCAGACGCACCGTGGCCTGGGCTATAGCCTGAAGCTGGAGTAGGTCAGATGCCCACCTCCCAGGAGTTTCGCTGATGCCGCTCGGGGTACGTATTTTCCTGGTGTATTTCCTGTTCGTCGGTTTGTCCGGCTGGTTCGTGCTGAGCACGGTGATGGATGAAATCCGCCCCGGCGTGCGCCAGTCCACCGAGGAAACCCTGGTCGACACCGCGCACCTACTGGCGGAAGTCCTGCGTGAAGACGTCAAATCAGGTCACCTGGCCCAGGGACGATTGCCCGAACTGCTCAAGGCCTATGGGCGGCGTCAGCCCCAGGCGCAGATCTGGGGTGTGCCGAAGAACCAGGTCAATCACCGCATCTACGTCACCGACGATCAGGGCATCGTGCTGCTCGACTCCAGCGGCCTGGCGGTGGGCCAGGATTACTCGCGCTGGAACGATGTCTACCTGACCCTGCGTGGTCGCTACGGCGTACGCTCGACCCGCGAAGATGCCAGCGATCCGGATTCCTCGGTGATGTACGTGGCGGCACCCATCGTCGACGACGGGCGCATTCTCGGCGTGGTGTCGGTGGCCAAGCCGAATCGCATGCTGCAGCCCTATATCGAACGCTCACAGCGGCGTCTCGGCTGGTTGGGGGCCGGGCTGATCGGCCTGGGTTTGCTGATCGGCGGGCTACTCAGCTGGTGGCTCAGTGGGTCGCTGCGCCGCCTGACCCGTTATGCACAGGCTGTCAGCGAGGGGCAGCGGGCCGAATTGCCCCAGGTACGCGGCGGTGAACTCGGGCAACTGGCCCAGGCGGTGGAACGCATGCGCACCGAACTGGAGGGCAAGGCGTACGTCGAGCGCTATGTGCACACCCTCACCCATGAATTGAAAAGCCCGCTGGCGGCGATTCGCGGTGCGGCCGAGTTGCTGGAAGCCGATATGCCCGAGGCCCAGCGCCAGCGCTTCGTGGCCAATATCGTGGAGGAGAGCGAGCGCCTGCAGAACCTCGTCGAGCGCTTGCTGCACCTGGCTCAGGTCGAACAGCGGCAGGGCCTGGAAGAACGAGTGGCGGTGGCGCTGCAGCCGCTGATCGACAGCCTCGTGCAGGCACAGATGGCGCGTATCGAACGCGGCGGCGTACGTGTGGACAACCAGGTGGCGGCCGCCCATACGCTGCTCGGCGAGCGCTTCCTGCTCCGTCAGGCGCTGGCCAACCTGCTCGACAACGCCCTGGATTTCACGCCGCCGGGCGGGCTGATCCGGTTTTCCAGCGAGAGCGGTGATGCTCATCTGCAGGTACGTCTGTTCAACCAGGGGGCGGCGATTCCAGATTACGCACTGCCGCGCCTGACGGAGCGCTTCTACTCCCTGGCGCGGCCGGCTACCGGGCGCAAGAGCACCGGCCTGGGGCTCAATTTCGTACAGGAAGTGGCCGAACTGCATGGTGGTACGCTGCTGATCGGCAATGTCGACGGTGGCGTCGAGGTGTGCTTGAGTTTTCCGCGCTGATTCCCCGGCAAGCGATTTCCGACCTGCAGCAATCACCTCGCGACGACTGTTTTATCCCCATGATACGGGCGCGTTGAGTTTGGCTATGCTGAGCTGATCGCCAATCGACCGGTACAGGAAGAACGCGCATGAAAAAGACCGTGGCAGATGTGCTGAAGGGCAAGTCCTACACCGATGTATACAGCGTCACCCTCTCCACCTCGGTATTCGACGCGGTGAAGCTGATGGCCGAGAAAGGTATCGGTGCACTGGTGGTGCTCGAAGGCGAGCGTCTGGCTGGCATCGTCAGCGAGCGCGATTACGTGCGCAAGATCGTCGTGCTGGAGCGCTCGGCGACGGATCTCAAGGTCAGTGACATCATGACCGCCAAGGTCATCACCGTATCGCCCAAGGAGGACAGCCAGCGCTGCATGGAGCTGATGACCAGCGGCCGCCTTCGCCACCTGCCGGTGGTGGACGACGGCCAACTGGTCGGCCTGTTGTCGATCGGTGACCTGGTGAAGGACATCATTAGCGCCCAGGAAAACCTGATCCAGCACCTGGAGCAGTACATCCGCGGTGAGTAATGCTCACTGTCGCGAGCAGCCAATGATCACGTAGCTGCCTTGCCGGCGAATCGCCGGCAAGGGCTAGGCCTCCTACGATCGAGCCGCTGTTCGCACAATTGCCACACAATCTCCATCTTCGCTCCACGCTGCCTCCACGGGGCGTGGCCAGACTGCGTGCATCCCAACTGCACGGAGCGCTGTGCCATGAACCGAAGCCTGTTCCTGAAACTGGGCACCATTGCCCTGCTGATTCTGTTGTTGATGATCCCTCTGCTGCTGATCGATGGCCTGGTGAACGAACGTCAGAGCCTGCGCAATGACGTGTTGCGCGACATCGCCCGCAGTTCCAGTTACCAGCAACAGATCACCGGGCCGATCCTGGTGGTGCCCTACAGCAAGACGGTGCAGCAGTGGAAAACCGTAGCGGGTTCCAGCGAGCGCTATCTGGAGAAAGGCGTCGAGCTGGGGCGCCTGTACTTCCTGCCGGAGCGTTTTGCCCTCGACGGCGATGTGCGTACCGAGCTGCGCTACCGCGGTATCTACCAGGCACGTCTGTATCACAGCGACAGCCAGGTCAGTGGCGAATTCAAGGTGCCGGCCCATTACGGCGTCAGCGATGTCGAGGCCTATCGGTTCGATGATCCCTTCATTGCCGTCGGCATCAGCGATGTGCGCGGGATCGGCAATGACCTCAAATTGCAGCTCAATGGTGCCAGCCTGAGCTTCGAGCCGGGCAGTGGTGACGACCGTTTCGGCAGTGGTGTGCACGTACCGTTACCGGCGCATGATGGCCGCGACGAGCAGACCCTGGTCTTTGCCTTCGACCTGAAACTGCAGGGCACCGAGCAACTGAGCATCACCCCGGTCGGCCGCGAAAGTCAGGTGACCCTGCGTTCGGACTGGCCGCACCCGAGCTTCGTCGGCGAATACCTGCCGAGCCAACGCGAAGTGACCGAACAGGGTTTCACTGCCAACTGGCAGACCAGCTTCTTCGCCACCGACATGCAGGAAGCGCTGAGCGCCTGCGTCAGCGGCTCCTGCTCGGCGATGCAGAATCGCGTGTTCGGGGTGAGCTTCATCGAGCCGGTGGATCAGTACCTCAAGGCCGACCGGGCGATCAAGTACGCGCTACTGTTCGTCACCCTGACCTTCGCCGTGTTCTTCCTCTTCGAGGTGCTCAAGCGCCTGGCCGTGCACCCGGTGCAGTACGCCCTGGTGGGCCTGTCGCTGGCGCTCTTCTACCTGCTGTTGCTGTCGCTTTCCGAGCACCTGGGTTTCGCCATCGCCTATGGATTGTCCGCCCTGGGCTGCGTGGCGCTGAACACCTTCTACGTCAGCAGCGTGCTGCGCAGCTGGTCGCGAGGCGGTGCCTTCGGCGTGTTGCTGGCCGCCTTGTACGGGCTGCTCTACGGCTTGCTCGGCGCCGAGGACTACGCCCTGCTGATGGGTTCGCTGCTGGTGTTCGGCGTGCTGGGCTGCGTGATGGTGCTGACCCGCAAGCTCGACTGGTATGGCGTGGGCCGTCCGGCTGCCAGCGAAACCGTGGTCACCCCCTGACACCCTGCCGGGGCGTGCCAAGCGCATGCCCTCTGGAGATCGATATGCGACGCTTACTGCAATTTTCCGCCTGTTTCGCTCTGGGGCTCTGTATTGCCGGCGTGCTGCTGATCGGCATGATGTTCGTCGGCCGCTTCGACTGGATCGAGCTACTGATGCTCAGCGGCTGGCCCTTCGCCCAACTCGGTTTGCAGGCGTTGCCGGCGCCATTCTGGAACGCCCTGAGCGGGGTGACCGATGCACCCGCGAACACCACCGTACAGTCGTTTCTGCAACTGTGCGTGGCGATGATGCAGATCGCCCTGCTGTTCGCTCTGGGCTTCTTCCGCCTGTGGTACCGGCGATGAGCGGGTGCGTCGGGCTGCGCGAAGAGCGCCGCGCGGGACGGCAACTGGCGCGCAGCATTGCCCTGTTGTTTCCCGCGCCTTGCCCGGTACGCCGCGATGGCAACGCAGGCCGTTTTTCAACGGCCTGTTAAAGCGATGGCGCCTGCTGCCGTCGGCGCCATCCGGCCAGGCGTTTTTCCAGGGCCTTGAGGCTGTCGATCTGCTGTTTGCGGGCGCGGCTGAACAGGATCAGCGCCAGTTCGGCGGTCACCAGGGCGTCGGCGCTGGCGTGGTGACGTTGTTGTACCTGCAGGCCGAAATGCTTCGTCCAGTCGTCCAGACCACCGTTGCGGATTTGCGCCTGGGGGCAGAGCAGGGGCGCCAGTTCGGCGACGTCGAAGAACGGATGGCGCAGGCGCAGGTTCAGGGTGTCCTTCAGGGCGCGGCCGAGCATGCGCTTGTCGAAGCCGGCGTGGAAGGCCAGCAGCGGGCTGTCGCCGAGAAACTCCATGAACGCCAGCAGCGCTTCATCCGGTTCGATGCCGGCGGCGATGGCGCTGGGCGCCAGGCCGTGGATCAGAACGCTGGCGCTGACCTGATGATCGTCACGGTACAGGGTGCATTCGAATTGCTGGCCGAGCTGGATGGCGCCGTTGTCGATGACCACGGCGCCAATCGACAGCACCTGGTCGCGCTTCATGTCCAGCCCGCTGGTTTCCAGGTCGAGTACCACCAGGCGCTGGCGCGTCAGTGGTGTGTCGTCAGGCGCTGCCGGCGCGGGTAGCGCGTCGCGACGGCGTTGTTGTTCGGGAGGCAGGGTTGTGTGGCGGCGGGTCAGCCAGGTGAGTGCATTCATAGCTGATAGCGTAGCGTCAGGCTGCTTTGCAGGCGCTGGGCCTGACGAAAGGATTCACGGAGGATGCGTCGATCCAGATGGTTGAGGCTGTCCGGGTCGAGGCGGTTGGAGTACGGCTGGGACTGGCGCGCCTGCAGTTGGTGCTGTTGCAGGCGAGTCTGCTGGATGAAGTGATAGGCCTCTTCATAGGCGGCGCCATCCAGCGGATCGATCACCCCGCGGCCGATCAGCTCACGCAGGCGCTGCTGGGTATTGCAGGTCTTTATGCCATGGGCCAGAGCCAGCAGGCGGGCGCCGTCGACGAAGGGGGTCAGTCCCTGGGATTTCAGATCCAGGGTGTCTTTCTCGGCACCGCGGCGGGCCACCACGAAATCCCGAAAGCGCCCAACGGGTGGCCGCTGGCGCAGGGCGTTTTCGGCCATCATGCGCTGGAACAGGCTGTTATCGGCAATCTGCCCGAGCAATTCGTCGCGCAGTTTTTCGCAGCCACTGGCATCGCCCCACACCGCGCGCAGGTCGAAGTAGATGGTCGAGGCCAGGAGGTTTTCCGGCGAGGCTTCGCGCACGAAACCGGCGAAGCGTCGCGACCACTCCTGGCGCGACAGACACAGCTGCGGGTTGCCGGCCATGATGTTGCCCTTGCACAGGCTGAACCCGCAGTGTGCCAGGCGCTGATTGATTTCCATGGCCAGGGGTAGCAGGCGGCCACGAATCGCCGCCGCCTCTGCGCCGTCTGTCGCCTCGAAGAGAATGCCGTTGTCCTGGTCGGTATGCAGGGTCTGTTCGCGGCGCCCTTCGCTGCCGAAACACAGCCAGGTGAAGGGTATGCCTGGGTCGCCCAGCTCCTCGAGGGTCAGTTCGATCACCCGGCACACGGTGTGGTCGTTGAGCAGGGTGACGATATGGGTGATCTGGCTGGCACTGGCGCCGTGGGCGAGCATGCGGTCGACCAGTTGGCGTATGTCTTCACGCAGCGCGGCGAGGGTTTCCACGCGGCCGGCGTGGCGGATGGTACGCGCCAGGTGCACCAGATCGACACGCTGCAGGGAAAACAGATCGCGCTCGGAGACCACGCCACACAGCTGGCCCTGTTCCACCAGGCAGACGTGGGCGATATGCCGTTCGGTCATGGCGATGGCGGCATCGAAGGCGCTGGCGCTCGGCGGCAGATGGAACGGCGCCTGGGTCATCAGGCTGCTGATCGGCTGCTCCAGCGAACTGCCATCCGCCACCGCGCGGCGCAGGTCACGCAGGGTGAAGATGCCTTGTGGGCGCAGGCCAGGGTCTACGATGACGATGCTGCCGACCTGTTGCTCGTGCATCAGCCGCACGGCCTTGCGCAGTGGCATCTCCGGTGCGCAGGAAATCGGCTGGCGCATGGCCAGCTCGCCGAGGCGGGTATCGAGCGAATATTGCGAGCCGAGGGTTTCCACTGCGCGCATCTGCACCTGCTGGTTGACCT
The DNA here is from genome assembly GCF_004327275.1 of Phytopseudomonas daroniae. Taxonomy (NCBI): domain Bacteria; kingdom Pseudomonadati; phylum Pseudomonadota; class Gammaproteobacteria; order Pseudomonadales; family Pseudomonadaceae; genus Phytopseudomonas; species Phytopseudomonas daroniae. The sequence continues at coordinate 729,429 of NZ_QJUJ01000001.1, read as the reverse complement.
GATCGAGCAGGCTGCTGACGCCGCGCAGGGCGAAATCCCGCAGTGACGTGGACTGCGCGAACAGGCGGACGAAGGCCGCCTTGTCGAGCAACAGGCAGAAGGTGTCTTCGGCGGCCAGGTGAGCGGTACGTGTCGCCCGCTCGCCGATCAGCGCGGCCATGGGAAAGCACTCGCCGCTGGTGATCTCGAAGGTGGTTTCCGTGCCGCGCCGTGCCGAGTGAGGACGCTGGCCGTGCACACGCCCTTGTTTGACGATGTAGAGGTGCTGAACCGGGCCATCGTCCGGGTGGACGATGGTGTCGTCCTCGCCATAGAAGCGCAGCTGACAATGCTCGACCAGGTAGGCGAGGTGGGCGGTATCCATCTGGTTGAAGGGCGGAAACTTCTGCAGAAACTCCATGGTGCCGTGGATGTTCTGCCGCACCGCGGTCTTGCCGGCCTGGACGAAGTCGTCCGCTGGTTTCATCGCTCGTTTCCTTTTTGTTCTTGTGGCGACATGGTGGCGGCCTGGGGCAGGAATCGACATAGGACGTAAGTCTAGGGTCTGTTCCTGCCACCTGCTTTTTATCGATTGTCACGAGATTGCAGCGGCCTGTCGTGAACCTCTGCGGTTGTTTGGCGTCCTGTTTTGTCTGGGACGTATTTTTAGAGCATCCGGATGGTTTCATTTTCGTTCCGGATACAGAGGAGAAGCATCAATGAGTGGCAACCTTCCTGGCCGGGTTCTGGCCCTTGGGCTTGGCATCATCCTGAGTTGCAGCGCCAGCGCGCAGCAGAAGCCCATCGAGCTTATCGGCATCAACGTGGCCGGTGCGGCATTCGCCAGCTCGCACATTCCCGGCAAGCACGGTACCAACTTCTTCTTCCCGCCACCCGGTTACTACACCAAGTGGCAGCAGAAAGGCATCAGCTGGATACGCTTCTCCATCCAGTGGGAGCGTCTGCAGCCCGAGGCCAACGGTGAGTTCGACGAGAGCTATGCCAGGCTTATCGACAAGACCCTGGCCGAGGCTCACCAGAGCGGTATCGAGGTGATGCTCGATGTCCACAACTACGGGCGTTACTACGGCAAGGTGATCGGTACCGACGACGTGCCAATCTCCGCCTATCAGAACCTGATGGAGCGTATCGCCGCACGTTGGGGCGACAATCCCGCGGTGTATTCCTATGACCTGATGAACGAGCCCTACGGTGCGGCCAACACGTTCTGGCCAGCGGTGGCTCAGGCAGGCATCGATGGGGTGCGCAAGCACGATTCGCGCAATGCCGTGTACGTGGAGGGGGCGCAATACTCCTCGGCGACCCAGTGGCCCAAACTCAACGATGCCTTGCTGGATCTGAAGGATCCGGCAGACAACATCGTCTATTCCGCGCATATGTACATCGATCCTGACAGCAGTGGCAGTTACCAGCAGGCCCTGGCCGCCGACCTCGATCCGCAGATCGGCGTCAAGCGCATCGAGCCCTTCGTCAACTGGCTGATCAAGCACAACAAGAAGGGCCATATCGGCGAGTTCGGCGTGCCGGCCGAGGACGAGAGCGGCCTGGTAGCGCTGGATCACACGCTCGCCTACCTGCAGAAGCATTGCATTCCCTTCACTTACTGGGCGGCAGGGCCGTCGTGGGGCAAGCACAAGCTGTCGATCGAACCGATCAAGGGCGAGGATCGCCCGCAGTGGGCGGTGCTACAGAAGTACCTGGGCGGCGGTAACTGCGCCAGCATCGGCCCGGGAACCTGAGCCTCGGCTCGATGCTCTGATCGGCGTGGCGGCATTCGAGTCGCCGCCACCTTCCACGCTGGACTTCATCTCAAGGATGCACGCATGACAAACCGCAATCTGTGGGTGGATTACGCCAAGGCCGTCGGCATCCTGCTGGTGGTCTATGGCCATGTGGTGCGTGGCCTGCTCAACGGTGGAATCATCACCGAGAACGTGGCCTTCCATGAGCTGGTGGACAGCATCATCTACACCTTTCACATGCCGCTGTTCTTTTTTCTGTCCGGGCTGTTCTTCTGGCATTCGCTGAACAACCGCGGCAGCGGTGGGCTGTTCTGCAACAAGATCGATACCATCTTCTATCCCTTCGTGCTCTGGTCGCTGCTGCAAGGCAGCATCGAAGTGGTGCTGGCGCGCTATACCAACGGCGGTGTGGGGATGGGCGAAGTGCTCGCGCTGCTGTGGTCGCCACGGGCGCAGTTCTGGTTCCTGTATGCGCTGTTCGCCGCCTTCTGCCTGGCGATTCTGCTCTATCGCCGTTTTTCCACCCGGGCCTTCCTGCCGTTGTTGGTACTCAGCGCGCTGTTCTACCTGCTGCAACAGTGGACGCCACGTGTCGCGGCACTGGTGTTCCTGGCGCAGAACTTCGTGTTCTTCGCCCTGGGCATCTGGTTCAACCAGATCCGTGACGGCATCGAGGCGCGCGCCTCGGCATTCGCGCTGGGCAGCGGCCTGGCCTTCGTCGTGGCGCAGTATCTGTTCCACGGCCCGCTTGGCCTGACCTATGCGGATCGTGGTGCGGCCTCGCTGGTCGTGGCCTTCATCGGCATTCTGTTCAGTGTCAGCCTGTGCATGGTGCTGGCGCGTCGACCGATGGATTGGGTGCTGACCCTGGGTGCGCTGTCAATGCCGATCTTCCTCATGCATATCCTCGCTGGCAGCGGCATGCGTGTGATGCTGAGCAAGTTCCTGGGCATCAACGACGACACCCTGCATATCGTCGCAGGCTGTCTGGCCGGGGTGCTGCTGCCGATCATCGCGGCGAAGTTTCTCGAAGCGCTCAACATCAATTGGCTCTACGAGACACCCAAGCGTTTCTCCGTTTACCGCTGGCAGCAGCGCCGCGTTGCGGTACAACCGGCAGGGTGACGCGCACAGTTTCGTAGGATAACTTAGGCGCCTGTTGTATATGGGAGCGTGTGGTGATTTCCGTGGCGCCGTAACCCAACCATTGGCGCAACGCCGACTATCGTCTGGCGGGTTACACGACGCGTCGAGAGCTGTGTTGTTTGGACGTCATGGGACATTGCGTCGCTAACCTGCGCGGCCCGACCCACCCTACGGGTTGTGCGCGGTTCCGTAGGGTGGGTTAGGCGCCTGTTTATATGGGAAGCGTATGGTGATTTCCGCGGCGCCGTAACCCACCATTGGCGCAACACCGGCTGTCGCCTGGTGGGTTACGCGACGCTTCTAGAGCGGTGTTGTTTAAAGTCGCGAGGCATTGCGTCGCTCACCTGCGCGGCCCGACCCACCCTACGGGAGGGTCTTCTGATCTGGAAAAAGAAAACCGCCGAAAGGCGGTTTTCTCTTTTCGCGGACGTTTAACGCGCCAGGCTGGCTTTCAGCTCGCGGCGGCGGCGGTGCAGCACCGGTTCGGTATAGCCGTTGGGTTGTTTGCTGCCTTCGAGCACCAGCTCCAGGGCCGCCTGAAAGGCGATGTTGCCGTCGAAGTCTGGCGCCATCGGGCGGTACAGCGGGTCGCCTTCGTTCTGCCGGTCGACCACTGGAGCCATGCGCTTGAGGCTTTCCAGCACCTGCGCCTCGTTGACCACGCCATGGCGCAGCCAGTTGGCCAGCAACTGGCTGGAAATACGCAGGGTGGCGCGGTCTTCCATCAGGCCGACGTCGTTGATGTCCGGCACCTTGGAGCAGCCGACACCCTGGTCGATCCAGCGCACCACGTAACCGAGAATGCCCTGGGCGTTGTTGTCCAGCTCGTTGCGGATTTCGGAGGCAGACCAGTCGGTGCTTGGCGCCAGGGGAATGCTGAGGATTTCATCCAGCGAGGCCGGCGTGCGCTTGGCCAGTTCGGCCTGGCGCGCGAACACGTCGACCTTGTGGTAGTGCAGCGCGTGCAAGGTGGCGGCGGTCGGCGAGGGCACCCAGGCGGTGTTGGCACCGGCCAGCGGGTGGCCGATCTTCTGCTCCAGCATCGCGGCCATCAGGTCGGGCATGGCCCACATGCCCTTGCCGATCTGGGCGCGCCCCTGCAGGCCGGTGGCCAGGCCGACGTCGACGTTGTTGTTCTCGTAGGCGCTGATCCACTTCTCGCTTTTCATGGCCGCCTTGCGCACCACGGCGCCAGCTTCCATGGAGGTGTGGATTTCGTCACCGGTGCGGTCGAGGAACCCCGTGTTGATGAACACCACGCGCTCGCTGGCGGCGGCGATACAGGCCTTGAGATTGACCGTGGTGCGCCGCTCCTCGTCCATGATGCCGACCTTGAGCGTATTGCGTGGCAGGCCCAGCACCTCTTCGACACGGCCGAACAGTTCACTGGTGAAGGCGACTTCTTCCGGGCCATGCATCTTCGGTTTGACGATGTACACCGAGCCGGTGCGGGTGTTGGCGCGGCTGGTGTTGCCATTGAGGTTGTGCAGTGCGGCCAGGCTGGTGCACAGCGCATCGAGAATGCCTTCCGGCAGCTCGTTGTCATTTGCATCGAGCACCGCCGGGTTGGTCATCAGGTGACCAACGTTGCGCACGAACAGCAGACTGCGTCCGTGCAGGGTCAGCTCGCCGCCATCCGGACGGGTGTAGACGCGATCCGGGTTCATGGTGCGGGTGAAGGTACTGCCTCCCTTGCTCACCTGCTCGCTCAAATCGCCCTTCATCAGGCCCAGCCAGTTACGGTAGACCAGGGTCTTGTCGTCGGCGTCGACAGCGGCCACCGAGTCCTCGCAGTCCATGATGGTGGTCAGCGCCGACTCCATCAGCAGGTCTTTCACACCTGCGGCATCGGTGCTGCCGATCGGGCTGCCGGCGTCGATCTGGATTTCGAAATGCAGGCCGTTGTGCTGCAGCAGAATGGCGATGGGCGCGCTGGCATCGCCCTGGAAACCAACCAGTTGGCTGGCGTCATGCAGCCCACTGATTTCGCCTCCCGCGAGGCTGATCAACAACTTGTCGCCTTCGATGCGATAGCCGATGGCGTCGGCGTGGGAGCCGGTCGCCAGTGGCGCGCTCTCATCGAGAAAGGCGCGGGCGAAGGCGATGACCTTGTCGCCGCGGATCTTGTTATAGCCCTTACCCTTTTCGGCGCCGGCCTCGAAGCTGATCGCATCAGTGCCGTACAGGGCGTCGTACAACGAGCCCCAGCGTGCGTTGGAGGCGTTCAGGGCAAAGCGCGCATTCATCACCGGCACTACCAGTTGCGGGCCGGCGAGGCGGGCGATTTCGTCATCGACGTTTTCAGTGCTGGCCTGTACTTGAGCCGGCTGCGGCAGCAGGTAACCGATTTCTTCCAGGAAGGCTTTGTAGGCGGCCGAGTCGTGCGGCTTGCCGGCCCGGTCGCGGTGCCAGCCATCGATCTGCGCCTGCAACTGGTCGCGCTTGTCGAGCAGGGCGCGGTTCTTTGGTGCCAGGTCGCGGAATACGGCATCGGCACCGGCCCAGAAAGCATCGGCACTGACACCGCTGCCGGGAATGGCTTCGCTATTGATGAAATCGAACAGCACCTTGGCGACCTGCAGGCCACCGACTTGAACACGCTCAGTCATCTCTCGCCTCTCTGCTTCGCTTAGCCACTGTATCGGCAGGGAACCCTCGGTGCTGCGCAGACAGACCATTGTCGGGGGGCCGTTGTTGACGGCTGCCCGGGTCGATGCGGCTTGTCTGGAGATGCTTCGTGAGCGGGGTTTTCCACAACCAGCAGGACTGGGGTTGAATTCATGTAGTGGTTTTTAACAGATACTACATGAACGAATCGGGAAAAACAGTCCAGAAATGGTCGGCGCTACCTTGGTCGTACTCCGGTCGCAAAGCCGCCGTGACGGAACTGCCTATACTGCAGACCATCTGCGAGGAATCGAACATGTCGATACGCGTCGCCGCAACTGCCGATCTCGACGACCTGGTGCCGCTGTTCGTGGCCTACCTGGATTTCTATGCCGTGGACAAGGCCGCATCAGAGGTGCGCGACTTTCTGGCGACGCGCCTCGAGCGAGGCGATTCAACGCTGTTCATTGCCCGTGACGAGCAAGGTGGCGCGCAGGGGTTCGTGCAGCTCTATCCGCTGTACGCCTCGCTGGCATTGCGCCCGAGCCTGTTGCTGAGCGACTTGTACGTTGCCGATCAGGCGCGTCGGCAGGGCATTGGCGAGCAGTTGCTGGACGCCGCCCGGCAGTATGCACTGAGCACTGGCGCCTGCGGCTTGCAGCTGGAAACGGCAAAGACCAACCTGGCGGCACAATCCTTATACGAGCGCCTCGGCTATGTCCGGGATGCGGTTTACCTTACCTACTGGCTCGACCTGAGTTGAGCAGCAACGACGAGGACGTGAGCATGGATCATCTGATACTGACCGTTATCGCCCAGGATCAACCCGGCCTGGTCGAGCGTGTCGCCCAGTGCGTGGCGAAGCATGACGGCAACTGGCTGGAAAGCCGTATGTCGCGGATGGCGGGGCAATTCGCCGGCATCCTGCGGGTGGACGTTCCGGCGGCTTCCCACGGCGCGCTGATGGAGGCACTGAACGAGCTGAGTGCCCAGGGCATTCGTGTGCAACTCGCTTCGGCTGGTGCCGAGCCGGATTGCACCTGGAAGTCGATCCATCTCGATCTGCTGGGCAATGATCGACCGGGTATCGTGCGCGATATCACGCGGCTGCTGGCGGATAACGGTGTCAATCTGGAAAGCCTGATCACTGACGTGACGCCCGCGCCCATGAGCGGCGAACCGCTGTTTCACGCACAGGCTATTCTGGCGGTACCTGAAGGCCTGCCGCTGAGTGCGCTGCAGACATCGCTGGAAACCTTGGCGGACGATCTGATGGTGGAGCTGAAGTTGCGGATGGAGGAGTAGGCGACCCGCCATGCCCGTGCGAGCCGGACATGGGGGATCAGGTACTGCCTGCCTTAGAACTCCAACTGTGCCGAGAAGGTCAGGGTGCGCGGTGCTCCGAGATAATGGCGACTCAGCCAATAGTCCTTGTCCGTCAGGTTGCTGACGTTGGCGCGCAAGGTCAGGCTATTGTCGGCCACAGGGACGCGGTAGCGAGCGCCGGCATCGAAGGTGGTGAACGACGGCAGGCTGTGCTGGTTGGCTTCATCGGCGTATTGCTTGCCTGTGTAGTAGGCGCCGCCAGTCAGAACCAGCCCGGGTACCGCGCCGATTTCGTATTCGGCATAGAGCTTGGCCAGTTGCGAAGCGACACTCACCGGTTTCTTGCCATCATTGGCGGCATTACCCGTCTTCTTCACTTCCGGATCCAGCAGGGTCAGGCCGGTGATGAGGGTCAGGCTAGGTGTTACCTTGCCGGTCAGGCCGAGTTCCAGACCGGTGTTCTCCTGTTTGCCGTCCTGGACATAGATGTTCTGGTCATTGGTGAAACTGTTCGGTTTTTCGATGTTGAACAGCGCTGCGGTCAGGAGTGCTTCTCCCAGTGCGGCCTTCACCCCAATTTCATATTGTTCGCTGACTGCCGGTGCCATAACCTGACCCGCATTGGCCGATGTGCTAGGAGCAATTCCGCCTTCCTGCAATCCTTCAATGTACGTCGCATAGGTAGTGAGCCATGGCTGGGGCTTGTATATCAGGGATATGTTGGGTGAAGTCTTGCTCTCGCTGTAGCTTTCAATCTCGGGCGCAAATCCGAACGCTTCTACCCAGACAAAATTGTCGCTGAAGGTCTTGATGCGTGTACGTGTCACGCCCAGCACGGACGACCACTGCTCGTTGAATGTAATCACGTCGCCAATCAACACATTATCGGATTGTGTGCGTGCCGAGAGGTGCTGGTCGCCATGTCCGACGGAATAAGGTGGTTTGGGTACTTGTGGGCGCTCACTGATCGGGCGGTTTCCAATTACCGAGCCGTACTGGTAATTCAGATCGATGTAATCTGTGTAGTTGCGCTCACGGGCGGTATTGCCCTGATAGCCAAGGGTTACCTTGTGGCCAATGCCGCCAGTATCGAAAACCGAGTCGAGAAACAGATAGCCCGAGGTTTCTTCCCGCTCTACCGGTGCGAAAGCATAGAGTTCCTGCACATAGGTATCCGGGTTGTAGAAACTGGGGCCGGTGTAGGTGTACTGGGTTTCGTTCAGGTCGTATGCGAGCGCGCCGCGCAGACTGAAGATATCGCTGAGCCTCCAGTTGAAGCGGCTGCCGACCCGCTTGTGTTCGCTATCTGAGAACGCCCACCGCTGGCTGTACAGCTCATCGTTCTTCAGGTCATTCGCATCCGGGCGATAGGCTTGGTCATCGAAATACCAGTAACTGGTCAGGCCACGAGTCTGGTTTTCTTTGTAGGAAGCATCGAACTGGATCTGCAGATCGTCGCTAACATTCCAGTCGAGCGCCAAACTGACCATCTGGCGACGGCGCTTCTGCATATCAATGGCGGTCTCACCGTCCTGGGTAAGCAGGTTTACTCGGTAGGCGAGAACACCCTGATCGTCGATCTTGCCGCCAAAGTCGCCGTGCAAGTAATAGTTCTCGCCGCCGGCATTGCCCAGTGTCACGCTGTTATAGCGTTCATAAGTTGGTCGTTTAAGAACATAGTTGACCAGGCCTCCCGGAGCTGCAGGGCCATACAGAAAACCGCTCAGCCCGGTGATGATTTCCAGGCGATCCATTTCTTCCACGAAATTGCCGCTGTCAGAGGCGTTGCTAAAACGCAGCCCATCGTTGGCAATGTTCAGATTGCCCAGGTCGCTGAAACCTCGGACGCTGACCGAGCTCGCATAGCCAGCAGTGGATGGAGAGGTGAACTGGGTGGAGGGGTTGAGCTTGAAGACATCGTCTATCGACGTTGCCTGGATATTGCGCATCAGGTCGCTGGAAACCACGCTTATAGAGTAGGGAGCATCCTGCAGGTTCATGCCGCCAAGCGCTCCGATGTTTTTCGCGTTAGTGGCCCGGTATCCGGAAGTTTCGCCGCCATCTGCGGAGACTGAACTGGCGCTGATGTTGGTCTCGGGCAAAGCCAGTGCGGCGTTGTCCGCTACCGGCTGCACGCTGTAGGTTCCGGCAGCGCCGGGTACCAGCATCAGGCCGGTACCGGAAAGTGCCTGGCGCAGGGCGCTGGCGGTGTCGAATTCGCCCTGTACCGGCTGTGCGCTCTTGCCGGCGGTCAGGCTCGGGTCGATGCTCAGCACCACGCCGGCCTGGCTGGCGATCTGGTTGAGGGAGCTGGCCAGCGGTGCGGCGGGCAACTGGTAGGTGCGCACGGCGGATTCAGCCGATTGGGCCTGGCTGAGTGCTGGCAGGCTGGCCAGCGCCAGGGCGGCGACCAGTATGCTCGGGCGGAACGGGGTACGGCTGAACATCGGCATCGCGAGCTGCTCCTATAGGGAAATGAGTCTCGATCTCCTATTGCCGAAGCAGATGCAGAAAGTGATAGGGCAGCCGCGAAAATATTTTTACTACGGCTTTTCCGCCTGCGGCACGATCCGGATCCACCAATCGGTGTAGCGCTCCACCCGTACCGGCAAGCTGGCCGGTAGGGCGGTCAAAGCCAGATCGCGATTGCGCAGCGGGAAGCTACCGCTGATGCGCAGGTCGGCGATGCTGTCGTCGACACCCAGGTGGCCGCTCTGATACTCGCCGAGGCGTTCCAGCAGGTCGGCCAGGCGCACGTTCTCCACTACCAGCATGCCGTGCATCCAGGCGTCGGCGGCTGGTGGTGCGGCTTGGCTGGCACCCAGGTTGTAGCTGTTCATCAGTACCTGTTGGTTCTGTTCGATCACGCGCTCGTCCGGGGATTGCAGCGGGTGCGCGGCTACAGCTGATTGCAGCACGATCAGGCGGGTGCCCTGGTCTTCCTCGCGCACCAGAAAGCGGGTGCCCAGGGGGCGCAAGGTGCCGTGCCTGGTTTCGACCAGAAACGGACGCGGATCGCCATGGGCGGTTTCCACGAGGATTTCGCCGCTGCGCAGGAACAGTCGACGCTCTTTGGGATTGAAATCGATATCCAGGGCGCTGCGGCTGTTCAGGCGCACCCGGCTACGATCCACCAGTTGCAGTTCGCGTTGTTCGCCGCTGGCGGTTCTTTCATCGGCCAGCCAGTCACTGAGCGGGCGCTGATGATTGAGCAGGCCAAGGCCCAGGGCGCCGACCAGCAGCACGCCAAGCAGACCGCCGACGTTACGCCGTTGGCTGGTGCGTTCAGGTCGTCGCAACAGGGCCTTGCGCGCAGCAGGAGCAGCTGCGACACCGAGTTGTTGATCCAGCCCGGTCAGTTGTTTCCAGGCACGTGCGTGCTCGGGGTCGGTGGCCAGCCAGCGTTGAAATTCCACTTTCTTCCGTTCGCTGGTCATGCCTGAGTCGAGACAGAGCTGCCAGTGGATGGCGGCTTCCAGTACACGATTGCTGACCGGCGCAGATGCGGCAATCATGCGGTCGGCTCTCCATACCGCGCGATGTAACACTGCCGCGCCGCCTGGGCGAGGTATTGGCGCACGCGCGAGACGGACACCCCGAGGCGCTCGGCGATCTCGGCGTGGCCAAGGCCGTCCAGACGGTTGTAGAGGAAGGCACTGCGCGCCTTGAGCGACAGCGTGCCGAGCAAACGGTCGATCTCGCGCAGGGCTTCGAGCACCAGCGCCTGTTCTTCGGGGCTGGCGTGCACGGCTTCGGGGGTATGACTCAGCTCTTCCAGATAGGCACGTTCGACGGCGTTACGGCGGAAGTGGTCGATCAGCAGGCCGCGAGCGATGGTGCCGAGCAGGGCGCGAGGTTCACGCAACTGCTGCAGGTCGGGCTTACCGAGTACGCGAACGAAAGTGTCCTGGCTCAGGTCTTCGGCCCGTTGCGGGCAGCTCAGGCTTTTACGCAGCCAGCCGAGCAGCCAGTCGCGGTGATCGCGATAGAGCTGACCAGTCAGTTGCTGATGCGTGGATTCCCCGACCGACACAGGTGGCTCCGCGAAAATAAAGCAATAATTATTCGCATATGATTGCAGGATGCAACTACGCCCTGCAATCGCTTGTGGTCGGTTTTGTATGGACGGTTCGTTATCGGCAAGTCTGCGCAAGCAGATTCTTGCCGACGACGTGATGCGTTAGTTCTTGCGCAGGGTCAGCCAGGCATCGACGCTGTACACCGCCAGGCCAGCCCAGATGAACAGGAAAGCGACCATCTTGCCCGGATCGAAATGCTCGTCGAAAACGAACACTGCCAGCAGCAGCACCAGGGTCGGCGCCACGTACTGCAGGAAGCCCAGGGTGGTATAGGGCAGGTGGCGTGCGGCGGCGTTGAAGCACACCAGCGGAATCAGCGTGACTGGCCCGGCCGCCATCAGCCACAGCGCCTCGCTGGTCGTCCAGAATGCCAGCTGGTTGCTCATGGCGGTGGGGTGCAGAAGAATCCAGCCGATGGCCAGCGGCAGCAGCAACCAGGTTTCCACCACCAGCCCCGGCAGTGCGGCAACCGGCGCCTTCTTGCGGATCAGGCCGTACGCCGCGAAGCTCAGCGCCAACGCCAGCGACACCCAGGGCAGGCTGCCGACCTGCCAAAGCTGCTGGGCAACGCCCGCGGCCGCCAGCCCGACGGCGACCCATTGCAGGCGACGCAGCCGTTCACCGAGGATCAGCATGCCGAGCAGTACGTTGACCAGCGGGTTGATGTAATAACCCAGGCTGGCTTCGAGCATGCGTTCGTTGTTCACCGCCCACACGTATACCAGCCAGTTGCCAGCGATCAGCGAACCACTAATGGCCAGCACCGCGAAGCGCTTGGGATGGTCGAGCAGCTCGCGTAGCCAGCCCGGATGCTTCCACACCAGCAATAACAGCGCGCCGAATACGGCAGACCAGAGCGCCCGATGGACGATGATTTCCAGTGACGGAACAGTCTGGATCGCCTTGAAATAGAGCGGAAAAAGGCCCCAGATGACATAGGCTGAGAGGCCCAGAATGTAGCCGCGGCGCAGATCTGCGGTGGCCATGCAAGTCCTTAACAAGGCAGTGGAGAGATGCACCATTCTAGTGCGATATTTGTCCGATCGTTCAGCTTTTTATTGCGGGTGCGACGCGCTTAAAACAGCTTCAACGGTTCTTCATTCAAGGCGGAAATCTGCTCGCGCAACATCAGGATCTGCTCACCCCAGTAGCGCTCGCTGCCAAACCACGGGAAGCTCGGCGGAAAGGCCGGATCGTCCCAGCGGCGTGCCAGCCAGGCGCTGTAGTGCATCAGGCGCAGGGAGCGCAGGCCTTCGATCAGCGGCAGTTCGCGGGGATTGAAGTCGTGAAACTCCTGATAACCGTCGATCAGCTCGGCGATCTGGCCAAGTCGCTCATGACGCTCGCCGGCGAGCATCATCCACAGATCCTGAATAGCCGGGCCCATGCGGCAGTCATCCAGGTCGACCATGTGAAAGGTGTCGTCGCGGCACAGCAGGTTGCCTGGGTGGCAGTCGCCGTGCAGGCGGATCGCTTGCACCGGGTTCTCCGCGAACAGTTGATCCAGACGCCCCAGCAGATCACGGGCCACCGACTCGTAGGCGGGCAGCAGGCTGCGTGGTACGAAGTTGCCTTCCAGCAAGGTAGCCAGGGAAGCGTGGCCGAAGTTGCTCACCTGCAGGGTTTCCCGATGAACGAACGGGCGTAGCGAGCCAACCGCATGCAAGCGGCCGAGCAGTTGGCCGAGGCGATAGAGCTGATCCAGATTGCCGGGTTCCGGCGCACGTCCGCCACGGCGCGGGAACAGAGAAAAGCGAAAGCCGGCGTGCTCGAACAGGGTTTCACCATCGCGCTGCAGCGGTGCCACCACGGGCACATCGCATTCGGCCAGTTCGGCGCTGAAGGTATGTTCCTCGCGGATCGCCGCATCGCTCCAGCGCTGGGGCCGGTAGAACTTGGCGATCAGCGGGGTTTCCCCTTCGATGCCTACCTGGTAGACGCGGTTCTCATAGCTGTTCAGCGCCAGCACACGGGCGTCGCTGAGGTAGCCCAGGCTCTCGACGGCATCCAGAACCAGATCGGGGGTGAGGGCGGCGAAAGGATGAGACATGGGCAGCTCCGTCGGTTGGCCGGAGAGTGTAACGCCTGGGGCGTTCGGCACGGCCACTATTCGTGCTCGTATCCTGATAGGTACATATCAGGTGAACCGGGCGGTGATCCGTTTTAGTCCACCAGTTGCGCTAGACCTGCGTCCCCAGCAACACATGACTGGCGGCGAACTGTGCGCGCACCGGGCTACCTACCAGCAAACCCTGCTTGGCGAGCTGCTCGGCGGAAGCCAGGGCGCACAGCGTTTGCCCGTTGGGCAGGGCGATGCGCACTTCGCTGGGGCCATCGGCCTCGACCAGAATCTGCTCGATATGCCCCAGTAGCTCGTTGAGGTCTACATCGGCTGCCAGGCTGGGCGGGCTGAGCTGCAGCCAGCCGGCCTTGATCAACACCATCAAGGGCGCGCCGGGCTGCAGTTGCAGATGCTGGGTGCTGCTGCGGGTGATCTGCGCCTGGATCGGCGAGCCGCCGGGCAGTTCGATGTCGATCAGGTCATTGCAGCCCTGGGGCTGGATCGCCCGCACCCGGCCGCTCAGCTGGTTACGCGCACTGGTGCGCAGCATCAGGCGGCCGAGCACCTGTAGGTCGGCATCATCTTCGGCGGCCTGCAGCACTTCGGTCTGAATCGCCTGCAAGCGCTGGTGCAACTGCAGCAGGCGTTCGCCAGCAGGCGTCAGCCGCGCGCCGCCACCGCCCTTGCCGCCCACGCTACGCGCCACCAACGGTTGGTCGGCCAGGTTGTTCAATTCGTCGATGGCGTCCCAGGCGGCCTTGTAGCTCATGCCCGCCGCCTTGGCCGCACGGGTGATCGAGCCCTGCTCGGCGATCTGCTCGAGCAGGGCGATGCGTTGCGGGCGGCGAGTGACGTGCTGGGCGAGCAGGGAGAGGGTGGTCATGGGCTGAACGGTGGTAGTCACGACGGTCGGCCACTGTGCGTGACGCTTCTGCCCTCGTCAATGATCGCCCGGTGCGGGTGTGCGAGCCAGGCAATAGACATCCACGCGCGCCGCGCCAGCCCTGATGAGCAGGCGTGCCAGTTGCCGCGCCGTGGCGCCGGTGGTCAGTACGTCGTCGACCAGTGCCACATGCCGCGCTTTCACCTGTGCTTTGGGGCGTACCGTAAAGGCGCCACGCAGATTGCGCTGGCGGGCTGCCGCATCGAGCTGCTGTTGGGCCGGCGTATCGCCGATGCGCCGCAACCAGTCGCTGTGCTGGGGTATCTGCAATGCCTGACCGAGCACCTGAGCCAGCATCTGCGCCTGGTTGAAACCACGCTGCCGCTGACGTTTGGGCGACAGCGGCACGGGCAGTAACAGATCTGGCCTGGGCAGCCCTTCGCTGAATGCATGCGCCAAGTGACGAGCGAGCAGATCGCCAAGCAGTCGGCCCACGGGCCAACGAGCCTGATGCTTGAAACGATTGATCAGCGCGTCCACGGGAAAGCCATAGCGCCATGGCGCTTCGACACGGCTGAAAGCCGGTGGGCGTTTCAGGCAGCCGCCGCAGGTCAATCCATCGACGGCAAGGGGCAGGGCGCAGACCTGGCAATGCGGGCCGAGCCATGGGAGCTCGGTATCGCATTCCGCGCAGAGCGGCAGGCGCGTGTCGATAGGATCATCGCAGAGCAAACAGGTTTGTTTTATTTTTAGCCAGTTGTAAACCTTGATAAAAGCATATGGTTGACAGTGCATGGCGCTTCCTTAACTATGCCGCACATCCGTGTTGGGTCTGCTTTCGACTGTAGCAGGCCGCCTGTAGATAAGGACTTGCCCCCATGAGCGCTAGTACCGCCGCCACCCTGCGTCACGATTGGAGCCTGGCTGAAGTCCGGGCGCTGTTCGAGCAACCGTTCAACGACCTGCTGTTCCAGGCCCAGACCGTGCACCGTGCGCACTTCGATGCCAACCGTGTGCAGGTCTCGACCCTGTTGTCGATCAAGACCGGCGCTTGCCCCGAAGACTGCAAATATTGCCCGCAGTCCGGCCACTACAACACCGGCCTGGACAAGCAGAAGCTGATGGAAGTGCAGAAGGTGCTGGAGGCGGCCGCCGAGGCCAAAGCCATCGGCTCGACCCGGTTCTGCATGGGCGCGGCCTGGAAGCATCCGTCCGCCAAGGACATGCCCTACGTGCTGAAGATGGTCGAAGGGGTCAAGGCTCTGGGCCTGGAAACCTGCATGACCCTGGGGCGTCTCGATCAGGAGCAGACCCGCGCCCTGGCCGAGGCCGGCCTCGACTACTACAACCACAACCTCGACACCTCGCCGGAGTTCTACGGCAACATCATCACCACCCGCACCTACAGCGAGCGTTTGCAGACCCTGGCCTATGTGCGCGAGTCGGGCATGAAGATCTGTTCCGGCGGCATCCTTGGTATGGGCGAATCTCTGGATGATCGCGCGGGCCTGCTGATCCAGTTGGCCAACCTGCCGGAGCATCCGGAGTCGGTGCCGATCAACATGCTGGTCAAGGTCGAGGGCACGCCGCTGGCCAACGAAGAGGACGTGGATCCCTTCGACTTCATCCGCATGCTGGCCGTGGCGCGGATCATGATGCCGAAATCCCATGTGCGGCTGTCCGCCGGGCGCGAGGCGATGAACGAGCAGATGCAGGCCCTGGCCTTTTTCGCCGGTGCCAACTCGATCTTCTACGGCGAGAAGCTGCTGACCACGGCCAACCCCCAGGCCGACAAGGACATGCAACTGTTCGCCCGCCTCGGCATCCAGCCGGAAGCGCGTGAAGAGCACGCCGACGAGGTGCACCAGGCTGCCATCGAGCAGGCGCTGGTCGAGCAGCGCGACTCGCGGCTGTTCTACGACGCAGCTTCAGCCTGACGCCGATCCTGTAGGAGCGAGCTCGCTCGCGAAGCGTTTGTCGCTCCTGACAGATTCGCCAGCAAGCTGGCTCCTACGAAAAGCCGACCATCACATGCCCTTCGATCTATCCACTCGCCTGGCCGAGCGTCGTGCCGCCGATCTTTATCGCCAGCGCCCCCTGCTGGGCACCCCGCAACGGCCACTGGTCGAGGTGGACGGACGCCAACTGCTGGCCTTCTGTTCCAACGATTACCTCGGGTTGGCCAATCATCCGCAGGTGGTCGAAGCCTGGCGCGCCGGCGCGCAACGCTGGGGCGTCGGTGGTGGCGCCTCGCACCTGGTGATCGGCCACAGCACGCCGCACCATGAACTGGAAGAGGCCCTGGCCGACTTCACCGGGCGACCCCGTGCGCTGCTGTTTTCCACCGGTTATATGGCCAACCTGGGTGCCGTCACGGCGCTGGTCGGCAAGGGCGACACGGTGCTGGAAGATCGCCTCAACCATGCGTCGTTGCTGGATGCAGGCCTGCTCAGCGGCGCGCGGTTCTCGCGCTATCTGCACAACGACACCGGCAGCCTCGCCACGCGTCTGGACAAGGCCGAGGGCAATACTCTGGTGGTCTGCGACGGGGTGTTCAGCATGGACGGCGATATGGCCGACCTACCGGCACTGTGTGCCGAAGCGCGGCGCAAGGAGGCCTGGCTGATGGTCGATGACGCCCATGGTTTCGGCACGCTGGGAGCCACGGGCGGTGGGGTCGTCGAACATTTCGGCCTGGGTGTGGATGACGTGCAGGTGCTGGTCGGCACACTCGGCAAGGCATTCGGTACCGCTGGTGCCTTCGTCGCCGGCAGCGACGATTTGATCGACACCCTGGTGCAGTTCGCCCGCCCATATATCTACACCACCAGCCAGCCGCCAGCGTTGGCCTGCGCCACCCTGAAGAGCCTGGAGCTGCTGCGCAGCGAGCATTGGCGACGTGAGCATCTGGCCGCGCTGATCAGCCGTTTCCGGGAGGGCGCAACCAGCATCGGCCTGGAGCTGATGGACAGCGATACGCCCATTCAACCGATCCTGATTGGCGACAGTGGCCGTGCCGTTGCCTTGTCCCAGGCGCTACGCGAGCACGGCATCCTGGTCACGGCGATCCGTCCGCCGACCGTGCCTGCGGGCAGCGCGCGCCTGCGCGTCACCCTGTCTGCCGCCCATGATCTCGCTCAGGTCGATCGTCTGCTGGAGGCACTCGCCCAGTGCTGGGCGCAACTGCCGGGAGAGCCTGGGTGATGGCTGAACGACTGATCCTGCTGCCTGGCTGGGGATTTGGCAGTGCGCCGCTGGAGCCGTTGGCCGACGCGCTTGGCTCGCATCTGCAGGTGCGGATAGAACCGTTACCAGGGTTCGCTCATGCGCAGGTCGAACGCTGGCTCGATGCGCTGGATGAGCGCCTGCCTCGCGGTGTCTGGCTGGGAGGCTGGTCACTTGGCGGCATGCTTGCCAGTCTTCTGGCAGTGCGGCGCGGCAAGGATTGTCCTGGCCTGCTGACGCTGGCGAGCAATGCATCTTTCATCGCGAACGAAGCCTGGCCCGAGGCGATGCCGGCGACCACTTTCACAGCGTTTTGCGATGCTTACGGACAGAACCCTTCCGCCACCCTCAAACGCTTCGCCATGTTGTGCAGCCAGGGCGCCGCGGATGCACGGGGGCTGTCTCGGGCGTTGATGGCGCAAGCAGGCGGCGCTGATTCCATGGCCGGGCTCGACCTGCTCGCCACGCTCGATACGCGATCCGCCTTACGGCATTTCGAGGGGGCGCAATTGCATCTATTCGCCGATGCGGATGCACTGGTGCCGGTTAGTGCTGCGGCGGCTGTGCAGACATTGCAGCCTGCGGCCGAGGTGCGCAGCATCGAAGGTGCGAGCCATGCTTTCGTTCTGGAACAGGCCGTAGAGGTGGCTGCCACGCTGATCCGGTTCATGGAGGCGCAAACGTGAACGAGCGCCCCGACAAACGCCGCGTGGCTGCTTCCTTTTCCAGGGCTGCCAGCAGCTACGACAGTGTGGCGGGCTTGCAGCGTGAGGTCGGCCAGCGCCTGCTGGAGCAACTGTCGGCGAGCCTGTCGCCAGAGCTGTGGGTCGATCTCGGTTGCGGCACCGGCTATTTCAGCCGTGCACTGGCCGGTCGCTTTCCCCACACCCAAGGCATCGCCCTGGATATCGCCGAAGGCATGCTGCATCACGCCCGTCAGGCGGGCGGTGCTGGGCAATTCGTCGCCGGTGACGCCGAGCAGCTGCCGCTGCGCGATCAGAGTTGTGATCTGATCTTCTCTAGCCTGGCGCTGCAATGGTGCGAGGATTTCCAGGCCGTGCTCAGCGAGGTGCGCAGGGTATTGCGACCGGGCGGCGTACTGGCGTTCAGCAGTCTGTGCGTCGGCACCTTGCAGGAGCTGCGCGACAGTTGGCAGGCCGTGGACGGCTTCGTTCACGTCAACCGCTTTCGCCGCGCTGAGGATTACCAGATGCTGTGCGCCGCCAGCGGTTTGCAGATAAACAGGCTGCAGGTTCGTGCGCACTGCCTCCACTACCCGGATCTGCGCAGCCTCACTCACGGCCTCAAGGCATTGGGCGCACACAACCTCAATGACGGTCGCCCCGCCGGGCTGACAGGTCGCGCGCGACTACGCGCGCTTGGCGATGCCTACGAACAGCGGCGCCAGCCAGAGGGATTGCCCTGCACCTATCAGGTCATCTACGGCGTACTGCAAAAGGAGCAACGCCCATGAGCGCGGCCTATTTCGTTACGGGCACCGATACCGAAGTCGGCAAGACCACCATTGCTGCCGGCCTGCTGCATGCCGCTCGCCGCGCCGGGCTGTCGACGGCTGCGGCCAAGCCGGTCGCCTCCGGCTGCCAGCTCACCACAGACGGGCTGCGCAATGACGATGCCCTGGCTCTGCTCGCGCAATGCAGCCTGCCGTTGTGCTATGCAGAGGTGAACCCGAAGGCGTTCGCCGCGGCCATCGCGCCGCATCTGGCGGCCCGTGATGACGGTGTACTGCTCGAGGTACCTGAGTTGAGTGCAGCAGTTCGGACGATTCTGGATAAAGGCGCGGACTTCACCCTGGTCGAAGGTGCTGGTGGCTGGCGCGTGCCGCTGAGCGGCACTGCCAATTTGTCTGACCTGGCTCGGGCACTGCAATTGCCGGTGATTCTGGTGGTAGGCGTGCGTCTGGGTTGCATCAACCATGCTGTGCTGACCGCTGAGGCTATCCTGGGTGACGGCCTGCCGCTGGCGGGTTGGGTAGCCAATATCGTCGACCCGCATGTCGCACGGCTGCAGGACAATCTCGACACCCTGAGCGAGCGACTGCCGGCGCCCTGTATCGGTCAGGTGCCGCATTTGCCATCGGCCTCGCCGGAGCAGGTGGCGCAGCATCTCGATTTATCGAGATTGATGCGATAAGAAGCTGTTCATATGCTGCAAGGCGGAAGCAGACGGTCGGTGACCTGCGTTGAACCATGGATCACGGCCTTCGGCCCCGGATTACGCCTGCGGCTAATCCAGGCTACGTTCGGCCACGACCTGTAGCTTGGATTAGCCCGTAGGATGGGTGAAACCCATCAATTTCCGATGGGTTTCACCCATCCTACGACTGTCCGCTTGCGCCACATAGCGTCCTGTCAGGCGACCCTTGATTCTGGCCCGCGAGATCGTGAACAGCTTCTAAGAAGCTGATTTATCCTCGATTTTTGGTTGTACGTTTTTTAAGCGGCTTCTGCTTAAATACATGCCATGAAGTTCCTGCAGCAGGAGACGTCCCATGCAGATTGCCCCCAGCGCCTTCAATGCTGGCATCAATACCATCCAATCCGGCCAGCGTCGCGTCGAGCAGGCTGCCGGTGACATCGCCAGTGCCCCCGTGACTGCCGAACGCGTGCATGCCAATGAGCCGTCCGCCGCCCGCTCCGATATAGCGGACAAGATGGTCGAGATGCGTGTCGGGCAATACGAAGCCCAGGCCGGCGCTCGTGTCGTGGCAACCGCGGATAAGGTGTTAGGCACCTTGATCGACGTCACCGCCTAGTGTCGCGACAACGGTCATATGTCGGCCAGGGTGGTCGATGTGCCCGAGGCGGCAACGGGGTATCGTAATGTGGAATGGCAGCCATAAGGGGCGGACGGTCGTAAGATGGGTGCAACCCATCGGCATTGATGGGTTTCACCCATCCTACGGTTGCTTTCGCCCCTTTGAGTGACCACTCAGCCGATCGCTCGGATACGACATTGATGTGTGACCCTACACCTATACCCGTGGGCCGGACGGCAAGCGCTATGCCACTGGTGGCGAGGTAAGTATCGACGTCGGGGTGGTAGCCAATGATCCACAGGCGACGCTGAGCAAGATGCAGATCGTGATACGGGCTGCCCTGGCGCCTGCCGAGCCCTCGGCACAGGATCGCAGTGTGGCCAGCCAGGCCCAGGCACAAATGGCGGTGGCGCGCGCCGAACTCGCCGCGATGCAGCGCAGCGAAGCTGAGGTGTCGAAGGCTCCCGCCGACGAAGAGGGCAAGGAAAGCGACGACCCGTCAGTCAGCTCTGTCGGCCAGGAAACCCGCCCGGTGCCCGCAGGCATCGCTCTCTACGCCATGTCCGCAACTGATCAGGCATCCTCCGGCTTACTCGATCTGCACGCCTGAACGATCGAGGGCGGGCCTTGACAGTGATTGGGCGTAAACGTATGTTTCAAACATGTGTTTGAGTCGGCTGCGCTGACAGCCGATTCCATATATGACCATTCTGCTAACGACCGCCTATCGGTCATCCCAAACATAAGAGACCACCCGCAGAGGTACCCGCTATGCCTGAATACAAGGCCCCCTTGCGCGACATCCGTTTCGTTCGTGACGAACTGCTCGGCTATGAAGCGCATTACCAGAGCCTGCCCGGTTGCCAGGACGCCACGCCAGACATGGTCGACGCCATCCTCGAGGAAGGCGCCAAGTTCTGCGAGCAGGTGCTCTCTCCGCTGAATCGCGTGGGCGATACCGAAGGCTGCACCTGGAGCGAATCCGGTGTGACGACGCCGACAGGTTTCAAGGAAGCCTACAAGCAGTTCGTCGAAGGCGGCTGGCCGAGCCTGGCGCATGATGTCGAGCACGGTGGCCAAGGCCTGCCGGAGTCTCTGGGTCTGGCCGTCAGCGAAATGGTCGGCACCGCCAACTGGTCGTGGGGCATGTACCCGGGCCTGTCCCATGGCGCGATGAACACCATCTCCGCCCACGGCACTCCCGAGCAGCAGCACATCTACCTGACCAAGCTGGTGTCCGGCGAGTGGACGGGCACCATGTGCCTGACCGAATCGCATTGTGGCACCGACCTCGGCATGCTGCGTACCAAGGCCGAGCCTCAGGCTGACGGTTCCTACAAAGTCTCCGGCACCAAGATCTTCATCTCCGCTGGCGAGCACGACATGGCCGATAACATCGTGCATATCGTGCTGGCTCGCCTGCCAGACGCACCGGCTGGCACCAAGGGTATTTCCCTGTTCATCGTGCCGAAGTTCCTGCCCAATGCCGAAGGCGGCGTCGGTGAGCGCAACGCGGTGACCTGCGGCTCCCTCGAGCACAAGATGGGTATCCACGGTAACGCCACCTGCGTGATGAATTTCGACGCAGCCACCGGCTACCTGATCGGCCCGCCGAACAAGGGCCTGAACTGCATGTTCACCTTCATGAACACCGCGCGCCTGGGTACTGCGTTGCAGGGGCTGGCCCACGCCGAAGCCGGCTTCCAGGGCGGCATCAAGTACGCCCGTGAGCGCCTGCAAATGCGCTCGCTGACTGGCCCGAAAGCGCCGGAAAAAGCGGCCGACCCGATCATCGTGCACCCCGATGTACGTCGCATGCTGCTGACCATGAAGGCGTTCGCCGAGGGCAACCGGGCGATGGTCTACTTCACCGCCAAGCAGGTGGACATCCTCAAGCACAGCCAGGATGAAGAGCAGAAGAAAGCCGCAGATGGCCTGATGGCTTTCCTGACGCCGATCGCCAAGGCGTTCATGACCGAGGTGGGCTTCGAGTCGGCTTCCCACGGCATGCAGATCTACGGCGGTCACGGTTTCATCAGCGAGTGGGGCATGGAGCAGAACCTGCGCGACTGCCGCATCTCCATGATGTACGAAGGCACCACCGGCGTTCAGGCCCTCGACCTGCTGGGCCGCAAGGTACTGATGACCCAGGGCGAAGCACTCAAGGGCTTCACCAAGATCGTCCACAAGTTCTGCCAGGCCAACGAAGGCAACGAATCGATCAAGGCATTCGTCGAGCCGCTGGCCAAGTTGAACAAGGAGTGGGGCGAGCTGACCATGAAGATCGGCATGGCCGCCATGAAGGATCGCGAGGAAGTCGGTGCCGCGTCGGTGGATTACCTGATGTACTCCGGTTATGCCTGCCTGGCTTACTTCTGGGCCGACATGGCGCGTGTCGCGGCGGAGAAGATCGCCACGGGCGAGGGTGACCAGGCCTTCTACAAGGCCAAGCTGCAGACCGCCCAGTTCTACTATGCGCGCATCCTGCCGCGTACCCGCACCCACGTTGCAACCATGCTGTCCGGCGCAAGCAGCCTGATGGACATGAACGAGGAAGACTTCGCGCTGGGTTACTGATAGCCCAGGCGTTGAAAGAACCGCGGCCCATCGGGTCGCGGTTTTTTTATGGCCTGCGGCCACCCTTCGAGCCGTCCGTCGCAAGCGACGTTGAAAATGGCCCCCGGCCATTCTTTATGACTTCATTCATCTGGAACACAGCTGCCCGGCGTGCAGGTTTGCGAGCACGGCGAAAAAGAGAGATCACGATGTGAGCTGATCCCGTGCGCCGCCAACTAAACACAGGCAAAATGCCAGTCTCTTTTCGGTCATTGCGGAGCTCGCCTTGTCGCGCCTAGCCGCCCTGCGCTTGGGACACTTTCTGCCGGCGTTGTTGTTGCTCGGTGGTGGATGGCTGGCTGCGACTCTGCCGAGTCTGACCGACTTCTTCACTTCGCTCTTCAATGTCCTGCCGACCCTGTTGTTGCTTCTAGGCGGCACCTTTTGCGTGGTCTATGGCCGGCAGCGCGAACTGTTCCTGCTATTGGTGCTCTACTTGGGTTATTTCGTGCTCGATGAGCAGGCCGATCATTACCGCGATTTCGGTCAGGTACGCGATGACGCGGCGCTGGTCTTTCACCTCTGCAGCCTGTTGTTGCCAGCGCTCTACGGGTTGTTCGCGCTGTGGCACGAGCGCACGCACCTGATCCAGGATCTGGTTGCCCGTGTGGCGGTGCTGCTGGCTGCTTGCGCAGTGGCCGCGGCGCTTGCGCGGCGTTTTCCACAGGCACTGGAGCAGTGGTTGTCGGTGATCCGCTGGCCCGCGCTGCATGCCGAGTGGATGAGCCTGGTGCAGCTGGCTTATCCGCTATTTCTGCTGGTCATCGTCGCGCTGCTGGTGCAGTACCTGCGCACGCCGCGGCCGGTGCACGCCGTGCAGTGTGTTGGCGTGATCGCCCTGTTGTGGATGCTGCCCAATACCTTTATCCAGCCCCATGCGCTGCAGGTGATGTCCAGTGTGGTGATGTTGATGATCGTCGTCGGCGTGGCCCACGAGGCTTACCAGATGGCGTTCCGTGACGAGCTCACCGGCCTGCCGGGCCGTCGTGCGCTGAACGAGCGGTTGCAACGGCTGGGGCGCAATTACGTACTCGCCATGGCGGATGTCGATCACTTCAAGAAATTCAACGATACCCACGGCCACGATGTCGGTGATCAGGTGCTGCGTCTGGTCGCCAGCCAGCTGCGCAAGGTCGGCGGTGGGGGCAAGGTATATCGCTATGGCGGCGAGGAATTCACCCTGGTGTTTCCGGGCAAGACCATCGAGCAGTGCCTGCCGCACCTGGAGGCGATACGCCAGGCCGTGGAGCAGTATCAGATTCAGCTGCGTGATCGGCAAAAGCGTCCCGGTGATGATCAGCTCGGCCGCCAGCGCCGCACTGGCGCTGGCGCCACCCATGTGTCGGTAACGGTCAGCATCGGCGTGGCGCAACGCGGTGACGAACAGCGCAGCGTGGAGGAAGTGCTCAAGGCCGCCGACAAGGCGTTGTACGGTGCCAAGAGCGCCGGGCGCAACTGCGTGAGCAGCCAGGTGCAGCGGCGCGGCGCAGTCAAGCTGAAGACTGATCGGGCCTGAATGACAGCGTGATCGATCAGTGGCTGATCGGTCACGACACGACCCTATGTGTCTGAAAAGTTGTTGGGCTAGACTCGGGGTCTGAACGTGCTACCGAGGACTTCCCATGGCCGATTATCAAGCTCCCCTGCGTGACATGCGCTTCGTGCTCAACGAGGTTTTACAGGTCTCAAAACTGTGGGCGCAGCTGCCGGCCCTGGCCGAGGTCGTCGATGAGGAAACCGCCAATGCGATCCTCGAGGAAGCGGGCAAGATCACCGCAGGCATGATCGCGCCACTGAACCGGGCGAGCGATGAAGAAGGCTGTTCCTGGGCCAACGGCGTGGTCACCACGCCAGCCGGTTTCATCGAGGCCTACAAGGCGTATGCCGAAGGGGGCTGGGTCGGGGTGGGCGGCGATCCGCAGTTCGGCGGCATGGGCATGCCCAAGGTGATTTCCGCCCAGGTCGAGGAGATGGTCAACTCGTCCAGCCTGTCGTTCGGCCTCTATCCGATGCTGACTGCGGGGGCCTGCCTGTCGATCAACGCGCACGCCAGCGAAGAGCTGAAGCAGGCCTACCTGCCGAACATGTATGCCGGTGTCTGGGCCGGCTCCATGTGCCTGACCGAGCCGCATGCCGGTACCGATCTGGGCATCATCCGTACCAAGGCCGAGCCGCAGACCGACGGCAGCTACAAGGTCAGCGGCACCAAGATCTTCATCACTGGTGGCGAGCACGACCTGACCGAGAACATCATTCACCTGGTGTTGGCCAAACTGCCCGACGCACCCGCTGGGCCCAAGGGCATTTCGCTGTTTCTGGTGCCCAAGTTCCTGGTCAAGGCCGACGGTTCTCTGGGCGAGCGCAACGCGCTGTCCTGTGGCTCGATCGAGCACAAGATGGGCATCAAGGCGTCCAGCACCTGCGTGATGAACTTCGACGGTGCCACCGGTTACATCATCGATGCGCCGAACCGCGGTCTGGCGGCGATGTTCACCATGATGAACTATGAGCGCCTGGGCGTCGGTATCCAGGGCCTGTCGACCGGCGAGCGTTCCTACCAGAGTGCCATCGAGTACGCCCGCGAGCGCATCCAGAGCCGCGCCCCGGGTGGTGCGGTGGCCAAGGACAAGGTGGCCGACCCGATCATCGTGCATCCGGACGTGCGTCGCATGTTGCTGACCATGAAGGCGCTGAACGAAGGCGGGCGTGCCTTCTCCAGCTACGTCGCCATGCAGCTCGACACCGCCAAGTACAGCATCGATCCGACCACCCGCAAGCGTGCCGAAGAGCTGGTGGCGCTGCTGACGCCGGTGGCCAAGGCGTTCCTGACCGATCTCGGGCTGGAAACCACCATTCATGGTCAACAGGTTTTCGGTGGGCACGGTTACGTGCGTGAGTGGGGCCAGGAGCAACTGGTGCGCGACTGTCGCATCACGCAGATCTACGAAGGCACCAATGGTATCCAGGCACTGGATCTGGTCGGCCGCAAGATCGTGGGCAGCGGTGGCGCTTTCTCCCGGCATTTCACCGATGAGATTCGCGCCTTCGCCAGCGCCGCGGATGCACCGCCTGCCGAGTTCAGTGGGCCGTTGTTGGCGGCGGTCGCCAACCTGGAAGAGCAAACGACTGCATTGCTCGAGCGTGCGCGTAGCAATCCCAACGAGATAGGCGCGGCGTCGGTGGAGTATCTGCATCTGTTCGGTTACACCGCCTACGCCTATATGTGGGCACTGATGGCCAAGGCGGCACTGGGCAAGGAAGGGCAGGATGATTTTTATGCCAGTAAGCTGGGCACCGCGCGTTTCTACTTCGCCCGTCTGCTGCCGCGCATTCATTCGTTGAGCGCGTCGGTGAGCGCCGGCAGCGAGAGCCTGTACCTGCTCGATGCCGAGCAGTTCTAAAGGCTGTAAGCCACGGCTCTACTGGTGTGCTGCATGTAGGCTATCGCTTACATGCAGTTCTGCCTTTGACCACTGTTGGCAGTTGCATGCGAAGCATAATCTTCATTCAGGGACTTGGCGCAGGAAGCGCACTGGACAGACAGGGATACGTGGGATGCTGCCAGGATGGCAAGCTGACAAGGATGTCAGGATACAGTCTGCAAAACCCCGCCTCGGCGGGGTTTTCTTTGTGCGGCAAACAAAAACCGTGGCGCCTGGCGATCTCCTGCAGGTAAACGATGGATTACACCTCCCCGCGTTCACCGTAAACCGGTAGGGCGTATTAGCCGAAGGCGTAATCCGCCGCAAGAAATCGGCATCACCGCGCACGCCCCCAAACAACAATATGCCCCGCATTTACGAGGCTCACTGCGGCTTCTGAATGACCCCGTCGAGCACCGAGCGCAACAGCTCCAGCGTCGCCTGCTGGCGCTGCGCATCACGAAATACCAAGCCGACTTTCAGCGGTACGCGTGGCTCGCTCAATGGCTTCCATAGCAGGCCCTGGTTGGCGTGCATCTGCCGGGCGCGACCGGGCAGTACGGTGGCCAGCGGTGTATGCATCAGGCTGTCGAGAATACCGCCCATGTGGTTCAGTTCCGCCTGGACCCGTGGCCTGCGGCCGAGCAGGGCCAATTGCTCCTGCCAGATCTGGCGGATGCGAAACTCCTCACCGAGTAGCAGCATGGGCAGCTCAGCGGCCTGGGTCAGGGACACCTTCTTGAACTCGCGCAGCGAATGGTTCTGGGGTATCACCAGTTGCAGTTCGTCTTCGTAGAGCTCCAGGCTGTGTAATCCCGGCTGACGCGGCGGCAGGAAGCCGATGCCGATATCCAGGCTGCCGGTCAGCAGGCGTCGCTCGATATCGATCCCCGACAATTCATAGATACGCACGATAAGATGCGGTTGAGCCTGGTGCAGGCGCTCCAGCAGCAGCGGCACGAGGCTGGCATTGACCGTTTGCAGCACGCCGATGGCCAGTGTGCGCGGCCCTTGCCCACGGAAGCCACGCAGGGCTTCCTGGGCGCGCTCCAGGCCATCGAGCAGCGGCAGCGCGTGGTTGTACAAGGTGTGGGCGGCCAGGGTCGGTAGCAGGCGTTTGCCGGTGCGCTCGAACAGGGCGACCTCCTGCTGTCGCTCCAGCTGACTGACCTGCTGCGAGAGCGCGGGCTGGGAAATGCTCAGGCGCTCGGCGGCCCGGCCAACATGGCCTTCCTCATAGAGTGCGACGAAATAGCGAAGCTGTCTGAAATCCATAAGTAGAGCTTATAGATAAAACTGGAAAATCGAAATGGCTGGCTATTGGCCTAACCCCATAATCTAGGATCTCCTAAGTTTCAGGGCGGCGGATAAGGTAATGAGCAGGCTGAGCGTGGCTGGGGTTTTCATAGGTAAAGCCGAAGATATTGGCGGCGGGCTGCGTAGCGCCATCGACAAGCGTCCGATCAGTCACCGCTTATGGTTATGGCCGCAGGGGTTGGGCAACGATGAGCAGGGCGACACGCGTTTTCATGGCGGCCCGGAGCGGGCCCTGCACCACTATCCGGCCGAGCACTACGCCCATTGGCGCGAGCGCTACCCGCAGGTCAGCTGGCAGGCGCCGGGCTTTGGGGAGAATCTCTCCACCCTGGGAATGACCGAGAGGCAGGTGTGCATCGGCGATGTGTTTCGCTGGGGCGACGCGCTGCTGCAGGTCAGCCAGCCACGCTCACCTTGTTATCGCCTGAGTCGGCGCTGGTCGTTGCAGCAGTTGCCGCATGAAGTGCAGGACAGTGGCCGCTGTGGCTGGTTCTACCGCGTGCTCAAGTCGGGTTTTGTCAGCGTGGAAAATCCTCTCGAGCTTTCCGAGCGTCCCTATCCGTCGCTGAGCGTGGCCCAGGCGGTGGCGTACTTCTTCCACACACCTCTGGAGCGTGAGGGGTTGCAGCAGTTGCAGATGTGCCCGGCACTGTCGGCACGCTGGCGTGAGCAGGTCTCACAGCGGCTGGCTTCTGGCCGCCTGGAAGACTGGTCGGCGCGCCTGCTCGGCCGGCCGTTGGAGGGCATCAGCGCATGAGTGACTACCGTATCGTGCTGTCACGCAACGGCTTGTTGCTGACCGAGATGAGCGTCAGCAGCGTCCGTTACGTCGAGGTCTGCCGCGAGTTGCGCCTGCGCTTTCCGAGCGACGAAGGATTCGAGCTGTACATCGAACGGCGCCGCGAGCTGCGCCGTATCCTCGAGCAGAGTTCCCAGGGGTTGCGCTTGCTGGGTGTCGAGTACCGCCATGAAGAGGTACCGCAGTGATGCGCGACCCACTAGCGAGCCTGCGTCTGATGAATACCGTGGTACGTCCTGAACAGATTTTCGTGCGGGGGCAGGGCTCCTGGCTGTGGGATGCCGACGGGCGCGCCTACCTGGACTTCACTCAGGGTTGGGCGGTCAACAGCCTCGGTCATAGCCCGACCGTGCTGGTGGAGGCGCTCAAGCGTCAGGCCGAACAACTGATCAATCCCGGGCCGGCGTTCTACAACCGCGGCATGCTCGAACTGGCTTCTCGCCTTTGTCAGGCCAGCGGCAGTGACCAGGCGTATTTCCTCAACAGCGGCGCGGAAGCCAACGAAGGGGCGATCAAACTGGCGCGCAAGTGGGGGCGGATTCACCGCGCTGGCGCCTCGGGCATCGTCACCGCGCGCCACGCTTTCCATGGCCGCACACTGGCGACCATGGCGGCCTCCGGCAAGCCAGCTTTCGAAGGCTTGTTCGCGCCGGTGATGCCGGGCTTCAGCAAGGTGCCGTTCAACGATCTGCAGGCGTTGGCGGCGAGCATCGATGACAACACGGCGGCGGTGATGCTCGAGCCGGTGCAAGGCGAGGCGGGCGTTGTTCCGGCTACGCTGGAGTACCTGCAGGGCGCCGAACGGCTGTGTCGTGAGCAGGGCGTGCTGCTCATCCTCGACGAGGTGCAGACCGGCATTGGCCGTTGCGGCGCATTGTTGGCGGAGGAGCTATACGGCGTGCGCGCGGATGTCATCACGCTGGGCAAGGGGCTCGGTGGTGGCGTGCCGTTGGCAGCGCTATTGGCCCGCGGTAACGCCTGTTGTTTCGAGCCGGGCGAGCAGGGCGGAACCTACCATGGCAACGCCCTGATGACGGCGGCCGGGCTGGCGGTGCTCGACACCGTGCTGGAGGCGGGGTTTCTCGAGCAGGTGCGGCAGGTAGGCGAGCATCTACGTGATGGGCTGTCGCGCCTGGCCAGGCGTCATGGCCACGGCGCGGTGCGTGGGCAGGGCTTGCTGCTGGCTTTGCCACTGGTTGACCTCGATGCCGGCGTGGTGGCTCGTGTCGCCTTCGAGGAAGGCCTGCTGATCAACGCGCCCCAGGCCGACTGCCTGCGCTTTTCTCCGGCGCTGACGGTCAGCTCCGGTAATGTCGATGAAATGCTGCGGCGCCTGACCCGGGCTTTTTCCCGCGCCAAGTGCATAGGGTTTGTTGACGTTTCAGCACAAGCCGCGTTGCCGCGAGAAATCTCGCCAGGCCGGGCGGCGATCCGCTAGGCGGAGGACGCCGGTAATGGTTGTTCCCTTGCCAAGTCCTCCAACAACGCATGGCGAGATTTCCCGCGCAACCTAGGCGGCCCCACCCGAAGGGCCGGGCCTGTTTTGCCGCGATGCGGCGTTTCTCGCTGACTCATTTAGCCAGCTAAACTTCGCAGCTCGTGCCTTGCCTCGCGGCAAAACGGGCTCCGGCGCGGTCGTGCTGAAACGTCAACAAACCCTAAACGATGGAGGTGGTCTGACATGCGTGTCGCGATCATTCAGCACGTGCCCTTCGAGGGGCCGGCGGCGATCCTGGACTGGCTGGCGGGTTATGCGGTACGGCCCGAGGTCTTCCTGCCTTATGAGGACGGTCGTCTACCTACGGTCGAGTGCTTCGACCTGTTGATCCTGCTCGGTGGGCCGATGAGCGTGCACGATGAGGTTTCGTTGCCCTGGTTGTCTGCTGAAAAGCGCCTGATCCATCAGGCGCTGATGGCCGGCAAACGCCTGCTTGGTATCTGCCTGGGTGGCCAGTTGTTGGCCGAAGCCCTGGGCGCGCCGGTTACGCGCTGCGCAGGCGCGGAGATCGGCTGGTGGCCGCTGGAAAAGCACGTCGATTCCAGCCGCTCGCCATTGGGGCGAATGCTGCCGCAGCGGCTGATGGCGTTGCATTGGCACGGTGAGCAGTTCGCCATTCCCAAAGGCGCGATTGCGCTCTATGGGTCGGCAGCCTGCGCTAATCAGGGTTTTGTCTGGCGCGAGCGCGCCGTGGCGCTGCAATGCCATCTGGAGAGTACGGCCGAAAGTGTCGAAGCCCTGCTGGCGCACTGTGCCGATGAACTGTCCCGCCCTGGTGCGGTACAGGATCGCGCCGCGCTGCGCGATGGCATTTCCCATGGGCGCTCGGCCAACAGCACGCTGTTTCGCCTGCTCGACTACCTCACGGGCGGCCATGCCCATCTCACCTGATCTACCGTCGGATAGGCTTCCTGGACGACATCTCCGGCACTATCACAATTCTTGGTGAGTGCGCCGCATGGTTGAGCAGCGCCCTGCAGCAGGACGGGAAGATATTCAGCTTCTTGGCAGGGAGCCTTGTCAGGCTCCCTGTTGGACGCACTCAGCCCTTGGCGGTCTTCTCGACCCAGGCGGCGTAGGCATCGATGAACTTCTGCAGGAACGGCTTGATGCTGTCGCCCAGCTTGCCGCTCTCATCGAAGAAGTTGCCTGCGCCACCCAGATAGGCTTCCGGTTGTTGCAGCAGTGGCATGTCGAGAAATACCAGCGCCTGGCGCAATTGGTGGTTGGCACCGAAGCCACCGACGGCACCCGGTGAGGCACTGAGCACGCCGGCCGGCTTGCCGCTGAATACGCTCTGCCCGTAAGGGCGCGAGCCCACGTCCACGGCATTCTTCAAGGGCGCGGGGATCGAGCGGTTGTATTCCGGGGTGACGAACAGCACGGCGTCCGCTGCCTTCACTTGAGCGCGGAAACTGGTGTAGGCCGCCGGTGCAGGATCGACGTCGATGTCTTCGTTGTACAGCGGCAATTCGCCAATTTCGACGATTTTCAGACTAAGGTTCTGCGGAGCCAGATCGGCCAGCGCCAAGGCGAGTTTACGGTTGATCGACGCCTTGCGCAGGCTGCCAACCAGTACGGCCACGTTATAGGTCTTGCTCATAGGAATTCCCTTGCGGAGGAGTGGAGCGGTTATAGACAGGCCAGAACACTATAGACGCCTCCGATCATCGTGTGAAAGCCCGCCGAAGACGCGTCGCAGGGGCCATGCGCGGCATCGCAGGCGGCCCGATTTTCCTTGAACCGGATGCCAATGGCGGAAGTCGATTGTCAGGTATCGCCCAGCCGGGCCAACCTCAATAGGACATACATCATGGATCTGATCCGCATTCTGATCGCCATTATCCTCCCTCCGCTCGGTGTATTCCTGCAGGTCGGCTTTGCCGGTGCCTTCTGGCTGAACATCCTGCTGACACTGTGCGGGTATATCCCCGGCATCATTCATGCGGTGTACATCATCGCCAAGCGCTGAAGTCCCAGCTGCTGCAGAAATCGGCGCCCGGTAGGGCGCTCTCACTCAAGGGCGAATATTTCCCGCTCCCCCGACAAGGGAAGCACTGGTTGGAGGGAGGGTTTTGCGGGTGACTGCGAGTCTGAAGGGGGCCGAGGCAAAGCGACGGCCTGACGAGCCACTGCGGAGTGTCAGGCCCGGCGCTGAGCCTTGAGCAAGCGCTCACGGCAGGCGCCGAGCCTTTTTAGTTGGCGTTGGAATTGGTTTATTTCCAGCAGTCCTTCCAGTCCTTGCTGCCGGTAACATCTTTTACGCCTGTTGCGGTCAGAGTCAGGCTGCCGCAGGCAGTGTCGTTGAACTTCTGTTCTGCGGTGAGGGTGTAGCCGCCGTCACCAGCGACTTCGTCGATAGACAGCTCATATTTTCCTGTTTCCGATGTGCTGCCATTCTTCAGGTTGAGCTTGTCCACGTCATCGGTGTACTCGTTGTTCTGCGCATAGTAACGCTCCTGTCGGGCGGCGACCTCGTTGAGGAACGCCTGGCCTTCGGTGCGGTTGCCGCGCTTGACGAATTCCTGATAACTCGGATAAGCGATCGCCGCGAGTATGCCGATGATCACCACGGTGATCATCACTTCGATCAGGGTAAAGCCGTTCTGGCGAGGGTAGTGGCTGTTGAGCACTGGATCATTCCTCTGTAGGTAATTGTCGCCAGGTTTGGCGGCCTTCCGTCAGGCCGGCGTTCACGGCGTAATCCTCGACGCCACTGGAGCTGTCGCCTGCGTTCACATAGATGCTGCCGCTGGAAATGCTGAAGTCGCCGCCGTCGAAGACAAAACCGGAAATGTTCGGGTCATATTCTCCGTCACCATCCAGGTCGAAGGTTGAATAAAGGGTGGCGCCGCCTGTCGTCGAATTGATTCCGTAGGCGCTACCGGTCAGCCCTGACTCGCAAGGGTCTTCGCTTGGGGTGATGGTGGTCAGCAGTTGGGTATTGCCGAGCATGCGCATGTTGTAGATCAGGCGCTCGCCGTCCTCGGGGAAGTCGATATACCAGCCCCATTGGTCAACATTGTTATCGGCCATGCCCTGGCCATCGTACCAGTCAATGGTGTTTTGGCTGAGACTGTATGCCTTCCTGCCATTGAAGGTCGTTGCGGTGAACTCCTGTTCTTGCAGGTCACTACGGCTTTTACCATCGCTCAGCGAACTGCTGGTTGCCTGTCCGGCGGTTTTACGATCCCAGATGCCATATATGCTTTGCTGATCGGTATTGTTCTTGTCGAGGATGGTCAGATAGCGTCCGGTGCCGAAGGTCACGATATAACCCAGACCGCTCGGGTGCCTGGTCAGCAGTGGTGCCGCGGTGACCGGCTGGCGCTTGCCATTTGCATCTCGGGCCACGTAGAGCGGCTTTCCGCCGAAGGAGACCTCGAGGTCATCTTTAGTGGCATCGGCGGTGAATGGGCTATCCACGCCGGTCTTGAGCAGGTCGAAGCGCCACAGGTTGCCGAGCAGGTCGCCGGCATAGGCGTAATCGACGATGCCGTCGTTGTTGATGTCGAAGCCCATCACGCGCGACAAGCCATTGGCCAGGCTGTCTATTCTTTCGTTTTCTTCCAGCTCCGGGGTGGCGGTCAGCTTCTGGATGACTTCGCCGGTCTCGATGTTGAGCACGAACAGTACGGCAGCATTGCTGCCACTGTCGTAACCGTTGGGAACCAGTGCGGCCCATTCGCCGGTGTGAAGACGAAAGAGGCCCGGGGTGGGTATGCTGTAGCCCATGTCCGAGTCATCCTCGTGACTGAATTCCCAGAGCAGTTCGGGGTTGTTCGGGTCGGTGACATCCAGAGCGAAAACGGAGCGGCCGCCAGCCCCCAGGCTGCCGAGCAGCACCTTGTGCCAGCTCCCATTCTCGAAGTACACGTCGCGCGCTACAGGAGAACCATCGACGAAGTACTGGTGCGGGGTGCCGCCTTCCTCGCCGTAGTCATCGGCGGTGAGGATCGGCAGGTTCTTGATTACCGCGCTAGGAATGAAGGCAAAGCGCTCCGTGCCGGTTACGGCGTCGAAGGCATGCAGCATGCCGTCATTGGCACCGACGTAGATCGTGGAGTGTTCTGCCTGCTCCGCCCTGAACGTGGCGTAGTTGTTGCTGCCTTCCAGAGCGTTGGCATTGCTGGTGGAATAGTTGGCGCCAGCGACCAGCAGTGGGGAGGAGTTGACGATATCGCCTAGCTTGCTGCCACGGATCTGGCCCACGCGTGATTCGCCGAGGGTATCGGTCGTGCCATTCGGGGCGGTGTTGAGCAGCGCTTGCTGAGCTTCGCTCAGATTGCTCCAGTTGAACGACGCCAACGTGCCATTCCGGGCGAATATGATATTCCGGCCGGCACCGGTCAGCGTTGTGTCGGTAGTCCATTCCCCATTGCCCTGTCCCGGGGTATTGGTGTTGATCTTGCTCAGCGTGCCGCTCCAGGGATCAACATCGAAGCTGGTGGTATAGGCAAAGGTGCCATCAGCTGTACTGCTGCCTTCCGTGCTGATCGTGGGTGAGGTGACGCTGCTGTTGCGCTTCACGATGTCATTGAAGGCACTGGTCAACTGATCCTTCAGGGTCAGGGCATTGGTCACCAGGAAGTAGTTGTCGGGATCGCCGCTCACATCGGAGGGAGTGCGTGCCGGCATACCGTATTTGGCCGCATACCACAGCGGATTGTTGAGCAGGGTGGCGCCTGGAGTGTTGGAGGGGGTAAAAGCGCGGCTGGCATCGGGCGGTAGACCGTTACACTCTGCGCTACCGGTGCGATTCGCCTCAATGGCGCACCAGCCTGGGTCGCGGCCTGGCGGCGTGTTGAGCTTGTAACGCACCTGGGCGGCGCAGTTATTTGCCTTGTTGTTGGTACCGTCGTTGGCGCGATTGTCTTTCAGGTCGCATATCTCCAGATAGACGCCGTCCTTGGTCGTTCCGGAAATCGCATAGCCCATATACTGATGAATACCGCCCGCGGCGTATTCCGACTTCAGTGTTATATCGAGTTGCCCTGAGCTATTGACGGCCAGGGTATAGAGGGCAATGGCATCCATATCATGGTCGGCACCCTGCTCCACATCTTCGTAGTTGATGCGGAATTGGGCGTATGGGCGTCCGCCATTGACGGTGGCGTCCTGGTCACTGCCTTGGGGGTCGGTATTGGCTATCTGCGCAACGTAATAGTCGACGATCTGGTTGGTAGGTTGGAAGTTGCTGGTGTTGCTGATCCCGCTGCCTCCCACCGATTTGGCAAAAGGCACCACGGTCACCGTGTTGCCGCCTACCGGGAACTCGATCTTCGGCAGGGGGGACGCCAGAGCGACCGAGTAGGTCATCATCTCCTTGTCGCCGCCGATTTTGTTGTTGGCGCCGAAGCGCGCCACCCCTGCGGAGTAATAGGTGCCCTGCTTGCTGGGTTCTTCGGGCGCCAGGCCGCGAACGGTGGACAGATTGGAGACCGTTTTGGCCGTTGGTGCGCTGTCCGCCACATTATTGGACTCGCCGATGAAGACGTTGCGGCTGCCACCGCCTTCGCTAGTCCAAATGGCATCGACTTCGGTGGAGACGTTGAGCCCTGCGATGGAGGGCGTGTCCTGGGCGCTGAGGTTGCTCCAGTGGCTGCCGGGAAGTTTGAAGTCGTAGGATGGGTTGATGTCACTGACCACGGTCATGACCGGAATGGCGCAGGCAGGGTAGTCGCCACCGCCTTGAGCTGCGCTTTTGTACGGGGCGACCCAGTTGGGCCGGGGCAGGGCAAGCGTTGTGCTGTCCTTGGCATTGGCACCGATGTCATAAGTGCCATGCGGGCCATTGGCACCGGCGAAGTAGCGCATGGTTTCGTACATCATTTCGCCAATGGGGTTGCCCCACATCGAACACTGGCCATCACTGATCGGGCCGTCGGTAATCCAGCCGCAATTGACGTTGTACTGTCTGTTTGTATCGAACTCAATGGTCTTGAGATTGTTGATGGTGGCGACTATGCCATCGGTTTTTATGAATCGACCGTTCCCGTCGATTTCCTGCGAAAAGCTGGCCATATTGCTGCGCAGGGTGCCGCCAGCGGTATTCTTGGCGTAGGAGCCGGTGAGCAGGCCGAAGTACATGCGATCGGCTTCGCCGAAGTCATGCAGGATACCGGTCGGCTTGCTTTTTCCATTCGAGTAGGTCTTGCAATTGTCTTCGAGCTTACCGTCGACGCAGGCAGCAACCCTTACACGTAGGTCGGTGATGGTTCCGCATGATCTCCGGGAGTTATCGCTACCGCGAACACAATCCGATCCTGCGACCGGCTGTTCAATCGATACCCATTCCCAGATACGGAAGGTGCTGTTTTGGATATAGCGCAGCAGGGGATGCTCATTGTTGTCAGCGCGTAGGGTCGTATTGGCGAAGAGATGGCGTGTTGTGCCAGTGGGTTGTGCCAAAGGGGTGTAGTCACTGATTCGGTAACCGTCATGAGCTTCGGAGCGGTATTCCTTCCCCCAGCTATGGGCATCTTGCGGAATGTATGCGCGCTCGAGTACGGTTTCCGTGGTGCTGTCAGTGGAACGATAACCGCCGTAGAGCACTTTGCGCAGAGCGTCCATCCGTGAAGTAGTCAGATAGTTAAGGTAATCGCCGCTCCACTGCCCGGAACATTTCTTATTGCTGGCCGGTTCGGCAGGATTGAATCTGTTGCTGCTGTATGTATAGCAGCGGTTCGAGTCGAAGTAGCCGTAGTAGTCGATGGTTGGCTTGTAGCCGACGTCGATTACACCATCGCCATCCAGGTCGGAGGCGTCGTTGTAGGCTTCGTAGTAAAGCTTGTGATCGCGGCCCATGACCAGCATGTTCAGAGGGGGAACCGACTCGCTGACGAACAGCGGGGTTTGCGAAATTGAGTTGCTATCGGCCCAGGTCACGGGAAGGCCGATGGTCATGCCGAACAGGGAGCAGAAGGCGAAGGACGTTATCCGCTGGAACATGAAAGTCTCCTGGCGTCTCATTTCTTGATGAGCAAAGTGGTCGAAGTCAGGCAGAGGGTGCCGGAGGTGCAGGTGTCGCCCTTGTCGCTTTCCTTGTAGGCCTGGGCGTTGACTTCGTAGAAGAAGCTGCTTCCCGATTCTGCGGTATCTATGCCGGCCAGTGCACCGCCGGCGTTGCCGGCGTCATTGGTGCCGCCGCCCCCGGCATTAAAGGGGCCGCCAATGAAGCGGATGTACCAGCGGGCATCGCGCTCCAGTGCGGTTCCCCCATCGAGGCCTTTGTAGGTTGGCTTATCGGCAAAGTTGTAGATGTAGTCCTCGGCTTTGCCGTAGTAACAGGGAATGACGTTGCCTTCAGAGCAGTCTTCGATAGTTGCCGCCCCGGCGATACGCCTTTCCGCTTCGCGCTGGGAGGATTCTGCGGCGTTGCGCAGCTTTTTCTGTTCGATCAGGTTGCCGGTGATACGGCTTTCCAGTACGACCTCGCGCATGCTGCCGATGCCCAGCAGGGTGATAATCAGCAGCATGACCAGGGCGATGACCAGTACGGCGCCACGTTGGCGGTGATGGGGGAAGACAGTCATGGCATCAGGTTCCTCAGGGTCGAACTGCCGCTTACCATTTGGTAGAGCCGGCCGGCTTCACAGTCGAGCGGTTGGCCGGTGAGGTTTTCCCAGTCGCCGATTTCGTCATCGTTGTTCGGGTTGCTGCAGACCTTGCTGTCGACACCCTGGGTCAGGTTGCTTGGCGTGGCGGCCAGCAGCACGGAGTAGCGCAGGGCGCGGATAATGTCGCCGGCATCGGGGTTGGCGGTGTAGGAGTCGACTCTCAACGCATAGAGGTCATCGTTGATGCCGTAGTCGAAGTACAGATCCTCGATGTTGCTGACCAGCTCTTGGTTATTGCATTTGAGCGCGCCATCTTCCAGAACGATTTTCTCGACCATGATGTCGTCGCTGTTGAAGTGAGACAGAGTGGTGTCGCTGTCATAAGGTGTGCTGAGGTCGCTGGTGCCGCTGTAGGTATTGCCCAGGCAGTTGGTTTCGTTTTCATCTCTGGGTTGGTAGCGCAGACATAGGGTGGCGTCATCCACGCGAACGACTGCCTGCCCGGCGGTGAAGGCGCAGCCGTCAACGGTTCGGGCGGGAAAGGCTATATCCATGCCGAGGCTGGGGTTGCGCCGGTAGCCAGCCTTGCTCAGGCGCTCGCCGATCAGCATCAGGGCGAAGCGGCCGTTTTCCAGGTTCTCGCCCTGACCTTGCTGGTAGAGGTAGTTGCGCTTGTTGTCGAGGTAGATCTGGGTGATGCCCAGGATCAGGAAGCTGCTGATGGCCATGGCGACCATCAGCTCGACCAGGGACAGGCCGCGCTGGTTTCGGGAAGGTGTCGGGAACATGCTCAGAACTCCGCGCGCACGGCATAGGTACAGTATTCGTTGGTGTCGACCTCTTTGGTCAGACATTCTCCGCCCTTGACGGCCCAGGCGAGCTGGATCTCTATGGTGGAACCGTCTCCTGTGCAGGAGCCGGATGTCTTGGTGCGACAGATGTGGAATGCACTGCTCATAAGATCTTCCGCGCCCGGCAAGCTCGTTTTGACTTTTTCCGCCCAGCAGCCAAGCCGTTGTTGAGCGGTGGCGTTGGCGAGAGAGGTGCAGTCGTCCGCCGGGTCGGGGAAGTCGGCATCCTTGGCCTTGTAGTAGTCGGACGAGTCGCGTGGCAGGCCGTTGGCGATGACCTTGTCGAGGTCGGCACGCATCATTTCCTGCAGGTCGTCGGCGAGCATGGCAGCAGCGTTGCGCTGAGCCGAGTCCTGAGTGTAAGTGATGGTGCGCCCTTGCAGGGCGACAAGGCCCAATACGCCTATGCTGATCAGCAGAATGGTGACGAGGACTTCGATCATGCTGAAGCCGCGAATGTCGTGCGCTCTGTTCATGTTCAGTCCTGAACTTTCCTGATGAACCCAGCCGCCTGAGTCGAGACGGTGAAGGAGAGGCTTTCGTCGTTGTTTTTGAAGGTGGTGCTGGATGCCTCGGCCGTGCCGTTCGGCTTGAAGACGATGCTGGTTCCGCTGGGGGTGACGGTCACGCTGGGGGGGATTTCCACGCTGCGGTCGCCGCTGCTCCAGGCTGTGCCGCTCTGGGTCACGGTGATGCTGGTGCGCTTGGTGACGGAGTCGCTGCGAGCGGAGATCAGCAGTGCATGAAACTCGTTGGCTGTGGCTGTGACACGATTGTTTTCGATCAAGCGGCCGAACGACGGTACCGCGATGGATATGAATATGGCCAATACGGTGAGCGTGACCATCAGCTCGATCAGGGTAAAACCGCCTGCCCCTCTTTTTTGAGGAGCATGCGCAACAAGGTACTTGCTGTCCTTGGCATAAGGCATATCGATTGGCTCTGGATACTGTGGACAGCGGCATACTGCCTAGCCGACCTGCGCTTGTCTGCGGGAAGGGGGATGAGTGGTTCAAGTACCGGTATGGTTGGTCGGGCAACAGCCTTGGTGCGTTTCGGCGCTGGAGTCTCGCACTCGTCCCTGGCGATTGATCGTCAGTGCCCAGATCGTTTTTCCGTCTCGACATAGGCTGAAGCGGCCGTTGCTGACAGGGGTAGTACCGTTGGGATGGAAGCGGATGTTTCTGGTGAAACCACGCCAGCACAGGCCATTATCCGCAGGCAGTTGTTGCAGTTGATGAACATGGGGTGGGGTGGTG
Organism: Phytopseudomonas daroniae; assembly: GCF_004327275.1. Taxonomy (NCBI): domain Bacteria; kingdom Pseudomonadati; phylum Pseudomonadota; class Gammaproteobacteria; order Pseudomonadales; family Pseudomonadaceae; genus Phytopseudomonas; species Phytopseudomonas daroniae. Next base: position 690,259 of record NZ_QJUJ01000001.1, on the reverse strand, counting down.
ATCAGCCAGTGGCTCGCCCAGTCGCCATTGCAGGTGGTGCCATCGCTGGAGCCGCATAACCAATATTGGCGGTTGGTCATGACGGCTTGTGCCCGGGTATGCTGGAGCTGGCTGCGGAGCAGGTTGCGCAAGGCTTCGTCCCTGTTGTCTTGCAGGAGCTTGCCGAAGGTGGGGACTGCGAAAGTGAGGAGGATGCCGAGTAGAGACAGGACGACAAGCAACTCCACAAGGCTGAATGCCTTCTGTTGATTTCCATTCATGATGCAAATCCCTATGCGCGTATGATTGGCGGCCTTCCTGGCCTGCCTTTTCTGTTTAGACCCTGAGGTGTCGCTGTCAAGGCTTGCCGTTCACGCGATGGGGTGAGTTGTGCGTTCGGATGTGATCGTTATCGGCGGTGGGGTCATTGGGTTGTTGTCGGCGTATCAACTGGCGACGGCGGGCAAGCGCGTCACGCTAGTGGATCGTGGATCTGTCGGTGGCGAGGCTTCCTGGGCAGGGGGCGGGATCGTCTCGCCGCTGTATCCCTGGCGCTATAGCCAGGCAGTGACGGCGCTGGCCCATTGGTCTCAGGATTATTACCCGGGCCTCGGTCAGCAACTGCTGGCGTGTACCGGTCTGGATCCGGAGGTGCATGTCACCGGCTTGTACTGGCTGGATCTGGACGATCAGGCTGAGGCGCTGGCCTGGGCGCAGCGCGAAGGGCGGCCGCTGCATGAGGTGTCCGCTGAATCGGCTTACGCCGCGGTACCGCCGCTGGGCGCAGGGTTCCAACGGGCGATTCATATGTCTGGTGTGGCCAACGTGCGCAATCCGCGGCTGGTGAAATCGCTGCGGGCGGCGCTGCAGGGCATGCCTGCGGTCACTCTGCGCGAGCACGACCCCGTCGAGGGATTCGTCCGCGAGGGTGCTCGAATCGTCGGGGTGCGCACTGCCGATGGCGAGCTGTTGGCGGATCAGGTGGTGGTGGCGGCTGGAGCCTGGAGTGGCGAGGTGCTGCAGAGCCTGGGGCTGGCGCTTCCGGTGGAGCCGGTCAAGGGGCAGATGATCCTGTTCAAATGTGCCGAGGACTTCTTGCCAAGCATGGTGCTGGCCCGCGGGCGCTATGCGATCCCTCGTCGCGACGGCCATATCCTGGTAGGCAGCACCCTGGAGCATGCCGGGTTCGACAAGACGCCTACCGAGGATGCTCTGGCCAGCCTGCGCGCCTCGGCCGAAGCCTTGCTGCCGGCGCTGAAGGATGCCGAGGTCGTGGGGCATTGGGCGGGGTTGCGACCCGGGTCGCCTGAGGGGATTCCCTTCATTGGCGAGGTGCCCGGCCATGAGGGGCTGTGGCTGAACTGCGGGCATTACCGCAATGGCCTGGTATTGGCGCCGGCGTCGTGCCGGTTACTGGCTGACCTGATGCTGGGGCGTGAGCCGATTATCGATCCGGCGCCTTATGCACCGATATTACGTTTATAAGCGTTGGCGGAGGTCAGTGATGCAGTAGGCGGGATTTCACCCTACTGGCTGGCGGTATCTGAATCATCTCTACTATCGACAGTGAGCAACTGCTCGAGCAATTCCGGTAGCGCCGTTTGTACCGTTTCCCAAACGATGTCGAGATTAATATCAAAGTAGCCATGGGCAATGCGGTTGCGCATACCGCGCATGTTTCGCCATGGAATTTGGGGGTTCTCGTTCACGAACTGGATATGCCCATCCATTAACTTGGTTACAGCTTCACCGATAATAATGAGATTCATGATGACGGCTTGCTGCGTGCGTTTATCGGTATCGAAATCGTCTTTATCCAAACCCTCGACGAAGCTGCATGCATCCCTTGCGGCTTGTCTCATGTGGCTGAGATAGTCGTCCAGACGATACTTTTTCAAACCGATCGTGCCTCTGACAGCACTTGTTCGCGGAAGCTGGCGGGCAAGTCGCCGGGAGTGAGCAGATCTACCTGAACGCCGAGAATCTCTTCCAGCTCAGCCTGCAAACCACCGAGGTCGAATAGGGTTGCTCCAGGGAGGGCGTCCACTAGCAGGTCGAGATCACTGCCCTCTTGGTCAGTACCATGCAGTACTGAGCCGAATACACGTGGGTTGGCTGCGCGAAAGCGGCTGGTCGCTTCGCGGATGGCGGCTCGTTTTAGATCAAGTGCTAGCGACGGTTTCACGCTATTTCTCGATGAACTCAAGTGAGGGAATCCTAGCACAGGATCATTCGTGTAACGGCTAACGGGCAGCAGCCATTTTCACCGATGATCAGTCGATCCCCAGTTTCTTCAGCCTGTAGCGCATCGAACGGAAGCTCAGGCCCAGGCGCTGGGCTGCGGCGGTGCGGTTCCAGCGGGTTTCTTCGAGAGCCTGCATGATCAGTTTACGCTCGACGTCTTCCAGGTAGTCCTCGATGTTGTCGATCTGCGCCAGGCTGGCATCACCATTTTCACCAGCGGGTGACGCATCGACCAGGCGCAGGTCGTTGGCGCAGATCACGTCGCCTTCACACAGGGTGTAGGCGCGCTCCAGCATGTTCTCCAGTTCGCGTACGTTGCCGGGAAAGCGGTAGCTCTTGAGCTTGTCCAGGGCCGGCCCATCGAGTTTCACGGGCGGCAGGCCGATGCCTTCGTTCAGGCGCTTGAGCATTACGTCGGCCAGCAGCGGGATGTCTTCGCGGCGTTCGCGTAGTGGAGGCACGCGGAGTTCGATGACGTTGAGACGGTAGTACAGATCCTGACGGAAGCGCCCTGCGGCCACTTCGGCGGCCAGATCTTTGTGGGTAGCGCAGAGGATGCGGGTATCCACCACGACCTCTTGCTGGCCGCCGACGCTGCGAATGGCTTTCTCCTGGATCGCCCGCAGCAGTTTGACCTGCATGGTCAGCGGCAGGTCGGCTACTTCGTCGAGGAACAGGCTGCCGCCGTGGGCGGCCTGGAACAGGCCCTGCTTGTCTTCGATGGCGCCGGTGAAGCTGCCTTTCTTGTGACCGAAAAACTCGCTTTCCATCAGTTCCGACGGAATTGCGCCGCAGTTGACCGGCACGAAGGCGCGCTCTCGGCGCGGCCCCTGCTCGTGAATCAGTCGGGCGACCAGCTCCTTGCCGCTACCGGATTCGCCACTGATATATACCGGTGCCTGGCTGCGCGCCAGTTTCTGGATCTGCGCTCGCAGGGCGCGCATGGGGGGCGATTCGCCGAGCAGACGGCTGGCGCCTGGTGCTTCTTCATCCTGATCGGCCCCCAGGCGCAGGGCGGTGGCGACCAGCTCGCGCAGGCGACCGAGATCGACCGGTTTGGTAAGAAAGTCGAAGGCGCCGGCCTTGAGCGCGTTGATCGCGGTATCCAGGCTGCCAAAGGCGGTAATCATCGCCACGGGCGTTTGCGGATAGCGCTGCTGGATGTGCTGCACGATATCCAGGCCGGTGCCGTCGGGCAGGCGCATGTCGGTCAGGCACAGGTCGAATGGCTCCTTGGCCAGCCAGTCGCGCGCTTCCTTGACGTTGCGCGCGCTGCGCGTGTCGAGTTTCATGCGCCCGAGGGTAATCTCCAGCAGCTCGCGGATATCGGGTTCGTCGTCGACAATCAGGGCTCTCTGGTGGTTCATCGGTCGTTCAGCTCATTTTTCGCGGATGAGCGAAGGTAATACGGAAACATGCACCGCCGCCTTCGCGTGGTTTGTAGTGAAGATGAGCCTGATTGCTTTCACAGAGCTCGCGGGAAATATACAGGCCCAGGCCGGTGCCTTTGTTTTCCGTGGTGTAGAAAGGTTCGAAGATGTGATGCAGTTGTTCTGTCGTGATGCCCGGGCCGTCATCGAGCACCTCGAGCACCGGCAGATCACTGTGCGAATCGCGAAACAGTTTCAGCCACACCTGACCCCGGGGATTGAGCTGGGCACTGTAACGCAGGCCGTTCTGTACCAGGTTGGTGATCACCTGGGTCAGCTGGTTCGGATCCATGCGGGTCTGGATGTTGCTGCCCTCGATACTCAGGTGCAGGATTCTCGAGGCCGTGGCGGTGCTGCGAAATTCGGCAGCGTAGCGATGCAGCCAATACCTGAGATCCAGCAGTTGCGGCTCTGCCTGACGTCGCCTCGACAGTTGCAGGACGTTCTCGATGATCAGGTTCATGCGCCGGGAGTGATCCTGGATGATCTGCGCCAGGCGCTGATCTGGCCCGTGCAGGTCTTCGGACTCCTGCAGCAATTGTGCAGCATGGCTGATGGCGCCCAGCGGGTTGCGAATCTCGTGGGCGATGCCTGCGGTCAGCCGGCCCAGGGCGACCAGTTTGAGCTGCTGGGCCTGTTGGGCGATCTGCGAGATATCGTCGAGCAGGATCAGCGTGTGGCGCTGGCCGCCTCGCTGCAAGGAGATGAAGCTGGGCTGCAGGGTCGGGCCGTCGGCGCGGGCCTGCAAGTTGGTCGGACGCAGGCTGGTGTTTTCCAGCCAGTACTGCAGGCGTTTGACCAGTTCGGTGCAGTGCGGGTCGAGGATCTTGCCGGCCAGGTTCTCTCGGCCGAGCAAGCTCAAGGCGGACTGATTGGCCAGCAGCACGCGATGCTGTTCGTCCACCACCAGGATGCCGGTGCGCATGCGCTGCAGAATCAGGTTGTTCAAGGCTTCGAGGTCGGCGACATCGGCGGCCCGCTGCTCGGCGAGGATTTCACTGGCTTGCAGGCGCCGCGTCAGGCCCTGCACGAACAGCGCTGCAGTGAAGCAAAGAGCGCCCAGTGCGCCGGCCTGCACATACTGGCTGCTGGCCTGGGGGTGACTGAGGCTGAGGTAGAACGTCAGGTAGATCAGGCCGATCGTCGCACTCGCTGCGATCAGCACGCCGACCCTGCCGCGCAGCAGGATATTGGCGATCGCCACCGCAACGATCAGCAGGTTGCCGATACCGCTGGGTGTGCCGCCGCCGGCATAGAACAGAGTCGACAGCAGGATCACGTCGACCAGGGCCACGCCGAACACCTGAACCAGGCTGCGCGGGTTTTGAATGATCAGCGCGACGAAGATATTGAGGATCAGATACAGCCAACTGGTGCTGCGGAACAGCGGCACGTGTGCCAGTTCGAGCAGTTCACCATCCAGGTCGGCGGAGATCAGCAGAACCAGCAGGACACCGATGAGCAATCGGTAAAGGTGGTACAGCCTGAAAATACGGCGACCCTGCTGGCCGCTTAGAGCGAGACCTTCAGCGATCACCGGGCTTGGGGCCTTGTTCGAGATGGGCCTGGCTGCAATACCAGCGCTGTGCCAGTTGCACGGCGTGCTCTTGTGGCGTGTGCACGCCGCAATGGGCACAGCGCACCATCGGTGTTGGGGTTTCCGCTGGCGGCGGCGCCTGGCGTCGACGCGCCGCACCGAAGTAGCGGCGCCAAACCCAGATGGCTGCAAAAATGATGGCAATCCAGAACAGCAGGCGGAACAGGCCCATGGCGCTCTCTTCACATAGATGAATGCACCAGTTTAGCTAAGGAAGGGGTGGGCGGACAGCCGCTTGGTCAGCGTTTTTGCAGTGCAGAAACGCAAGATGCCAGTCGGTTGACTGGCATCTTGGTTAACGCGGTGCTGCCAGGATCAGTCGAACAGGCCGAAGGTCATGTAACTGAACCAGGAGCGCTTGCTGCCTTGCGGCTCTTCGCTTTGCTCACTCTGGTTTTCCGGTTTCAGTTCAGCCGGGATCTGATCCGAGGCTTCTTCGTACTGACGAATCACGTCCTGGCTCGCCTGGGTCTGGCTTGGCGGTGGCGGTACGTCGCTTTCGATCAGACCCAGCGTGGCCCTGGCCAGCCACGAACGATTATCGGCGTCTTCCTCGCGAGGCACGAATTCGCCGTTGACCAGGTTCGGGTGATCCGGATAGTTGAGCTTGAGCGTTTCCAGGCTGGTGGCTGCCAGGTCGTCCAGGGTCAGGCGCTGATAAGCCTCGACCATCACGGCCAGGCCATCGCCGACGGATGGCGTTTCCTGGAAGTTTTCCACCACGTAGCGGCCACGGTTGGCGGCGGCGACATAGGCCTGACGGGTCAGGTAGTAGTGGGCAACGTGGATTTCGTAGGAGGCCAGCAGGTTGCGCAGGTAGATCATGCGCTGCTTGGCATCCGGCGCGTAGCGGCTGTTCGGGTAGCGGCTGGTGAGCTGGGCGAACTCGTTGTAGGAGTCGCGGGCCGCGCCCGGGTCACGCTTGGTCATGTCCAGCGGCAGGAAGCGCGCAACGATGCCGCGATCCTGATCGAACGACGCCAGGCCCTTCAGGTAATAGGCGTAGTCGACGTTCGGGTGCTGCGGGTGCAGGCGGATGAAACGCTCGGCGGAGGAGCGCGCAGCTTCCGGCTCGGCGTTCTTGTAGTTGGCGTAGATCAGCTCGAGCTGCGACTGTTCGGCATAGCGGCCGAACGGATAGCGGGACTCCAGGGCCTTGAGCTTGGTGACGGCGCTGGTGTAGCTGCCGTTGTCCAGATCTGTCTGAGCCTGCTGGTAGAGTTCGGCCTCGCTGAGGTTTTCATCCAGGACTTCCTTGGACGAACAGGCGGCGGTGAGTGCGAGGATGGCGATCAGCAGCAGGTGTTTCACTTGCATGGCGGCTTGCGTCCCTGGGACGGCGGCTGTCTTGGGCAGGGCCGTCCTGTTATGATGAGCGCCCCCGGTACCCCTGGGGCAAAGACGCCGTATTTAACCACAAGCGTGTAGCTGAAACCAAAGGCTATGCCCCCGCCGTTGCCGAGCATGTCATCTATTAATAAGCAGGCCATTCAGTTATCCGCCGAGGTGCCCTACGATCTGGGCGGTCAACGCCTCGACCAAGTCGCCGCCCAGCTGTTCGCCGAGCACTCGCGCTCGCGCCTTTCCGGCTGGATCAAGGAGGGCAATCTGACCGTCGATGGTCAGGTGCTGCGCCCCCGTGACATCGTTCACGGCGGCTCCGTGCTGGCCCTTTCCGCCGAGCAGGAAGCCCAGGGTGAATGGATCGCCCAGGACATCGAGCTCAATATCGTCTACGAGGACGAACAGATTCTGGTGATCGACAAGCCCGCTGGCCTGGTCGTGCATCCGGCTGCCGGGCACGCCGACGGCACCTTGCTCAATGCGCTGCTGCACCACGTGCCGGACATCGTCAACGTGCCGCGGGCCGGCATCGTGCATCGCCTGGACAAGGACACTACCGGCCTGATGGTGGTGGCCAAGACCATCGAAGCGCAGACCCGCCTGGTCGATCAGTTGCAGAAGCGTACGGTCAGCCGTATCTATGAATGCATCGTGATTGGCGTGATCACCGCTGGCGGCAAGATCAATGCCCCCATCGGCCGCAGCTCCTCGCAGCGTCAGCGCATGGCCGTTACCGATGGCGGCAAGCCGGCGGTCAGCCATTACCGCGTGCTCGAACGTTTCCGCTCGCACACCCACACGCGGGTCAAGCTGGAGACCGGGCGCACGCACCAGATCCGTGTGCACATGAGTCACGTCGGCTATCCGCTGGTCGGCGATCCGGTCTATGGCGGGCGCTTCCGCATTCCGCCGGCCGCCAGCCCGACCATGGTGCAGAGCCTCAAGGAGTTTCCGCGTCAGGCCCTGCACGCCCGCTTCCTCGAATTGGATCATCCGATTACCGGTGAGCGTATGAAGTGGCAGTCGCCGTTGCCCGATGATTTCGTCTGGTTGCTGACGCTGCTGCGTCAGGATCGCGAGGCGTTCATCGGATGAGCGACAAGGCCCATGACTGGCTGACACCCCATTGGCCCGCTCCCGAGTGGGTACGTACCTGCGTGACCACTCGCGCCGGTGGTGTGAGTGCGGCGCCCTACGACAGCTTCAACCTCGCCGCGCATGTCGAGGATGACCCGGTGGCTGTTGCCAAGAACCGTCAGCGGCTCCTGAGTCAGCTGGGTTGCCGCCCGGCCTGGCTGCAGCAGGTGCACGGCATCGCCGTCGCTCAGGCTGACCCGGAAAGCGTCATCGAGGCCGATGCCAGTTGGACGGCCACACCGGGCGTTGCCTGTGCGGTGATGACCGCCGACTGCCTGCCCGCGCTGTTCTGCGACCGTACGGGTACCCGTGTGGCGGCAGCTCATGCCGGATGGCGTGGGTTGGCGAACGGCGTGCTGGAGGCCACGCTGGATGCACTGGCCGCGGAGCCCGAGGACACTCTGGTCTGGCTGGGCCCGGCTATCGGCCCACAGACGTTTGAAGTCGGTGCCGAGGTGCGCGAGGCGTTCGTCAGCCAGCATGACCAGGCAGCCAGTGCCTTCATACCCAGCGCCAACGCCGGGCGCTTTATGGCGGATATCTACCAGTTGGCGCGCATCCGTCTGGCCGCACGCGGTATAAACGCAGTGTATGGCGGCGGTTTTTGCACTTTCAGCGATTCGCGCTTCTATTCCTACCGGCGCGCCGCCCAGACCGGCCGCTTCGCCTCGTTGATCTGGCTGGCGGATCGCTAAGGTTTTCGTAGGAGCCCGCAAGCGGGCTCCTACCGATCTGAGGTCTGTTCAGGTCGTAGGATGGGTGAAACCCATCGGCAATTTATGGGTTTCACCCATCCTACGGGCTGTTCACGATTTTTCGATGAGACCCCATGTGCAATGGCTGCTCAAAGGCGGAAGCGGACGCTTACCCCGTAGGGTGGATGACGCTCTTTTCATCCACCATTGCGATCGCTAGGTTGGTGGACGGATCGGGCCGCGTAGGCAAGCGTCGTCCACCCGACCGGCCGCATCCGCCTTTTACCGTCGATCCATAGGGATACGGTTCCTGTTTGCCAAGTACACAGATCGTGAACAGGTTCTGAGGTCTGCTCAGCCATTCGGCGCTGCTTGACCGTGATCAACACCGCCACGCTTGAAACCCGCACAATCGGCCTCATCTATGCTTCATCTCGGCAGGTTTTGATTTCAGGCGCATGCACCGCGCCGGCCTGCCTTTAAAGGAAGGATGACGCCATGCGAATCGACCGTTTGACCAGCAAGTTGCAGCTTGCCCTTTCCGACGCCCAGTCCCTGGCCGTCGGCCACGACCATTCCGCCATCGAGCCGCTGCACCTGATGCAGGCGCTGCTCGACCAGCAGGGCGGCTCCATTCGCCCGCTGCTGATGCAGGTGGGCTTCGATGTGAACAGCCTGCGCCAGGCCCTGAGCAAAGAGCTCGACCACCTGGGCAAGATCCAGAACCCTACCGGCGATGTGAGCCTGTCCCAGGATCTGGCGCGTCTGCTCAATCAGGCCGATCGTCTGTCGCAGCAGAAGGGCGACCAGTTCATCTCCAGCGAACTGGTGCTGCTCGCCGCCATGGACGAGAACACCAAGCTGGGCAAGCTCCTGCTGGGACAGGGCGTGAGCCGCAAGGCCCTGGAGAACGCCGTCGCCAACCTGCGTGGCGGTGATGCGGTGAACGACCCGAATATCGAGGAGTCCCGCCAGGCTCTGGACAAGTACACCGTTGACCTGACCAAGCGTGCCGAAGAGGGCAAGCTCGATCCGGTGATCGGCCGTGACGACGAAATCCGCCGCACCATCCAGGTGCTGCAACGCCGCACCAAGAACAACCCGGTATTGATCGGCGAACCCGGCGTGGGCAAGACGGCCATCGCCGAAGGTCTGGCCCAGCGCATCGTCAACGGTGAGGTGCCCGATGGACTCAAGGACAAGCGCCTGCTGTCCCTGGATATGGGATCGTTGATCGCCGGCGCCAAGTTTCGCGGTGAGTTCGAAGAACGCCTCAAGGCGGTGCTCAACGAGCTGTCCAAGCAGGAAGGCCGCATCATCCTGTTCATCGACGAGCTGCACACCATGGTCGGCGCCGGCAAGGCCGAGGGCGCCATGGACGCCGGCAACATGCTCAAGCCGTCCCTGGCCCGTGGTGAGCTGCACTGCGTTGGCGCCACCACCCTGAATGAGTACCGCCAGTACATCGAGAAGGATGCCGCCCTGGAGCGTCGCTTCCAGAAAGTACTGGTCGATGAACCGAGTGAAGAAGACACCATCGCCATTCTGCGGGGCCTCAAGGAGCGTTACGAGGTGCACCACAAGGTGGCTATCACCGACGGCGCGATCATTGCCGCGGCCAAGCTCAGCCACCGCTACATCACCGATCGTCAATTGCCGGACAAGGCCATCGACCTGATCGACGAAGCGGCCAGCCGTATCCGCATGGAGATCGACTCCAAGCCGGAGGTGCTCGACCGCCTGGATCGCCGTCTGATCCAGCTCAAGGTGGAGGCCCAGGCGCTGAAGAAGGAAGAGGACGAGGCGGCCAAGAAGCGCTTCGTCAAGCTGCAGGAAGACATCGCCAAGCTCGAGAAGGAGTACTCCGACCTCGATGAAATCTGGAAGTCGGAAAAGGCCGAAGTCCAGGGCTCGGCGCAGATCCAGCAGAAGATCGAGCAGTCCCGTACCGAGCTGGAAGCGGCGCGTCGCAAGGGTGATCTGAACCGCATGGCCGAGCTGCAGTACGGTGTGATTCCCGATCTGGAGCGCAGCCTGCAGATGGTCGACCAGCACGGCAAGACCGAAAACCAGTTGCTGCGCAGCAAGGTGACCGAGGAAGAGATTGCCGAGGTCGTCTCCAAATGGACGGGGATTCCGGTGTCGAAGATGCTCGAAGGTGAGCGCGACAAGCTGCTGAAGATGGAAGGGTTGCTGCACCAGCGCGTCATCGGTCAGGACGAGGCCGTGGTCGCGGTGTCCAATGCCGTGCGCCGCTCGCGCGCCGGCTTGGCGGATCCGAATCGGCCCAGCGGCTCGTTCCTGTTCCTCGGCCCGACCGGCGTCGGCAAGACCGAGCTGTGCAAGGCGCTGGCCGAATTCCTCTTCGATACCGAGGACGCACTGGTGCGTATCGACATGTCCGAGTTCATGGAGAAACACTCCGTGGCTCGTCTGATCGGCGCGCCGCCCGGCTACGTCGGTTACGAGGAGGGCGGTTACCTGACCGAGGCGGTGCGCCGCAAACCATACTCGGTGGTGCTCCTGGACGAGGTCGAGAAGGCTCACCCGGATGTCTTCAACGTGCTGCTGCAGGTGCTCGAAGACGGCCGCCTGACCGACAGCCACGGCCGTACCGTGGACTTCAAGAATACGGTGATCGTGATGACCTCCAACCTGGGTTCGGCGCAGATCCAGGAACTGGTCGGTGACCGTGAGGCGCAGCGCGCGGCGGTGATGGATGCGGTGGGCAACCACTTCCGTCCCGAGTTCGTCAACCGTATCGACGAGGTGGTGGTGTTCGAGCCTCTGGCTCGCGAGCAGATCGCCGGCATCGCCCGCATTCAGCTGTCGCGCCTGTTGCAGCGCCTGGCCGAGCGCGAGCTGAGCCTGGAGCTGTCCGACGAGGCGATGGACAAGCTGATCGCCGTTGGTTACGACCCGGTGTACGGTGCACGGCCATTGAAACGGGCGATCCAGCGCTGGATCGAGAACCCGCTGGCGCAGATGATCCTGGCCGGCAAGTTCAACCCGGGCAGCACCGTGACCGGCAAGGTCGAAGGCGAGGAGATCGTCTTCGCCTGACGCCCTGCGGTAGCGGCAAAACAAACGGCCGGTGTGAGCGATCACACCGGCCGTTTCGTTATTGCGATGTAGGTGAGGCGGATCGATAGTTTGTGTTGAGCGATGTGGTGTTGGAAGGCGATAGCCGCCTGTCGTAGGGTGGACGACGCTTCACCTACGCGGCCCGACCCGTCCACCGCTCTGCGATCGCAATGGTGGATGAAAAGAGCGTCGGCTACGCGCCCCGATCCACCCTACGTCTGCTTACGCCTCTTTGCAGCCCGTAGGATGGGTGAAACCCATCAATTGCTGCGCCGCCCGCCCCATCACAGCCGTCATACATTTTCGCTGTTCAAGGCTTGTTGGTATTCGGCGCGTTACGCTGGCCTTGTTCCACCACCCAATCGATCAACTGGCGCGAGAGTTGGTCATTGGCTGCGCCGAATGTCTTCACGACCGATTCCACGGCGGTGTCTCCGGCGATCTGGCGTACCTCGAAACGGCGGCTGGCGAGAATGCGCTGATTACCGGCCTGTACCAGGCGAGCATCGAGCAGGATATGCACTTCCGGTCGGCCGTTGCGGTATTCGCTCTGGAAGGCGCGCAGGTCGCTGCTCAGCTCCAGGTCGGCCTGCAGGCGACTGTCATCGCTGCTGACGGCGCCGACGCGGCCGTCATCGAGAAAGGCGCCGATCAGTCGATCACGAAACAGCGCGGGAGCCCGGTCGCTCCAGCGTGCGCCTTGATACGCGCTGATCAGATCACCTTCCGGTAGTACGGCAATGCGTGGGCTGTCGAGCAGTTGGCTGCTCTGTGGCCGGTTGACCCGTAGCGACCAGTCCTCACGAGGCGCCTCGGTCGCGCGTACCGGCAAGTTGCTGGGCAGCAGATAAACGTTCAACGTTTCACCAGCGGGCAGAATCGAGCAGGCACTGAGCACGCTCGTCAGCAGCAGGGCGCCGAGGGTGGCGAATGCTTTCATGGTTGGAACTCCTTGATGCTGTCGCTGCGCAGCAGGTAGCCGGCGGGATCTTCTTCCAGTCGCCGGGAGAACGAGCGCAGGGAGCCGAGCGTGTCACGCAGTTCATTGATGGCCGGCCCCAGTTCGCCTATGCCTTGCATGCCGCCATCGAGGGCGGCGCGATTGTCCTGCAGCAGTTGTTCGATGTTGTTGCTGGTGCGTTCCAGCGAGGACACCAGGCGCTCGGCGCTGTCCAGGGTGTTCCGGGCGGGGCCGGAGAATAGCTGGTTGGCGTTGTTCATCAGGGCCGCCGCTTCACGCCCGGCGACGCTCATCTGGGCCAGTGCTTCGCGCAGCTCGTCGCGTTGTTCGGAGACGCTGGCGGTGATCTGCTCCAGGTTGCGCAGGGTCTTGGCGATATTCTGGGTGTTCTCGCGGGAGAACATGGCGTTGGCGCGGTCGAGCAGGCGAGTGACGCTGATCATCAGATCTTCGCCGTTGGCCATCAGCCGTGACAGCGGCGAGCGGTCGGCGATGATCACGGGTATGCCACCATTGCTGGCCTTCAGGAACGGGCTTTCGGGTGAGCCGCCGTGCAGCTGGATCACCGCGCCACCGGTGATGTTGGTGATGGTCAGGCGGGCGCGGGTGTCTTCCTTGATCGGCGTGGCGCTGGTGATGCGGATGTTCGCATGCACCTTGCGCGGATCCTGCGGGTCGAGGGTCAGGCTGGTGACGTCGCCAACGCGGATGCCGCTGTACTGCACGGCGCTGCCCTGAGACAAGCCGCTGACCGCTTCGGTGAAGATCACTTCGTAATAATTGAACTGCTTGTCCGCGCTGGACTTGCCCAGCCACAGGGCGAACAGCAGGATGGCGCTGACGATCGCTACCGTGAACATGCCTATCAATACGTGGTGGGCGCGTGGTTCCATTCAACTAATCCTCGCTGAAGCCTGTTCGGCAGCGCGTCCGCGCGGGCCGTGAAAATAGTCGTGAATCCAGGGATCGTCGGTCGCGGCGACCACTTCGAGTTTGTCGGCCACCAACACGCGCTTCTGCGATAGCACCGCCACTCGGTCGCACAGGGTATAGAGCGTATCCAGGTCGTGGGTGACCAGGAAAACGCTGAGATCCAGGGCGTCGCGCAGGGTGCGGATCAACTGATCGAAAGCCGCGGCGCCAATCGGATCGAGGCCTGCCGTCGGCTCATCGAGAAACAGGATGTCCGGCTCCAGCGCCAGGGCGCGGGCCAGGGCCGCACGCTTGATCATGCCGCCGGACAGCTCGGTCGGGTACTTGTCGCCAGCATGATTGGGTAGGCCGACCAGTGCCACCTTGGATTCGGCCAGGCGCTCGGCGCTGGCGCGGTTGAGCCCGGCATGTTCGATCAGTGGCAGGGCGATGTTTTCCAGCACGGTGAGCGAGGAGAACAGCGCGCCACGCTGATAGAGCACGCCGAAGCGCCGTTCCAGTTCGGAGCGGCGTTGCGCCGAAAGCGCCAGCAGGTCTTCGCCGAACACCCGCACCGTGCCCGCGTTGGGTTGGCGCAGGCCGACGATGGTGCGCAGCAGCACGGATTTACCGGTGCCCGAACCGCCCACCACACCGAGTACTTCGCCGCGGTACAGATCCAGATCCAGGTGTTGGTGTACGACCTGCGGGCCGAACTGATTGGTCAGGTCGCGTACCTGGATGATCGCTTCGTCACTCACCAGCCCATCTCCATCAGGAACAGCGCGGCCACGGCGTCCACCACGATCACCACGAAGATCGACTGCACCACGCTGGAAGTGGTGCGCTCACCCACTGATTGTGCGCTGCCGGTGACCTTGAAGCCTTCGAGGCAGCCGATCACGGCGATCAGGAAGGCGAAGATCGGTGCCTTGAGCATGCCCACCAGAAAGTGATTGATCGGGATATTTTCCTGCAGCAGGTTAATGAACATCGCCGACGAGATATCCAGCGTCAGCATGCATACCATGGCACCGCCGACCATGCCGCAGACCATGGCGATGAAGGTCAGCAGCGGCAGGGCGATCAGCATGGCGAACACGCGCGGCAGCACCAGCAGCTCCATGGGGTTTAGGCCCAGGGTGCGGATCGCGTCGATTTCCTCGTTGGCCTTCATCGAGCCGATCTGTGCGGTGAAGGCGCTGGCAGTACGGCCGGCCATGAGAATGGCGGTGAGCAGCACGCCGAACTCACGCAGGAACGAATACGCTACGAGGTCGACGGTATAGATGGTCGCCCCGAAGTCGGCAAGGATGGTCGCGCCGAGGAAGGCCACCACGGCGCCGACCAGAAAGGTCAGCAAGGCGATGATGGGCACCGCATTGAGGCCGACCTGTTCCAGGTGCGAAGCGAACGACGTCAGCCTCCAGCGGCGCGGGTTGAGCAGAATCAGCAGCATGGTGCTGAGCGTAAGACCGACGAAACCCAGCAACCCGACAGCCTTGTGCCAAACGCCTTCTACCACCTCACCGATATGACCGAAAAACTCGCGGTAGGTCGAGTGGCTGGGATGTTCCGGTGCTTGCTGCGCTTCCTGCATGGCCGTGGCGACGGTCTGCAGCAAGGCGCGGCGCTCTTCGCTGAGGTTCGCGCTTGGCAGTAACTGGTTCAGGCGTTCGGTGCCAAGCAACTCCACCAGCAGGCTGGCGCCGGCGGTATCCAGCGCGTTCAGTTCGCTGATATCTGCAGGCAGGTCATCCGTCCGCTCGCGGCTGATCGCGTCTACCTGAGCGAGCAGTGCGCCGTAGTGGGCGAGCGTCCAGTCTCCACCCACCTTCAGCGCAGCGGCTTCGGCAGTGGGTGGGGAGATGTAGGGCGGGTTGGTCATGGTCGACAGCTTAACGCTCGAACGTTCGTATGGAACAGTCGTAATAGAGCCTTGAGGCTACCTTGTAAACACCTGTTGTTGTGGATGAGATTCAGGGCGCGAAGGTAGGCACGGGCTGCAGGTTATGGGTAATCGACTGGCGAAGCTGGGCGGGGGTTCGAATAAATCGTTACAGGCGATGAATCGGATCGCAAAAGCCCGATGGTTTTGCCTCGCTGTGTTGCCTAGCATTGCAGAGCATTTTTTCCATCACCGTTTCCGGAGTTATCCCATGCATATCGATGAAGCCATCCGTAGCCGCCGCGCCATCAAGGGTTACGACGCAGGGTTCACCCTCAGCAGCGAAGAGAAGAACGAGCTGCTGCAGCTGGCGCTGCTCGCCCCGTCAGCGTTCAACCTGCAGCATGTACGGTTGGTCGAAGTCAGTGATCCGGCGCTGCGTCAGCAAATCCGCGAAGCCGGTTGGGGGCAGGCGCAGATGACCGATGCCTCGATGCTCGTGGTGATCTGCGCTCAGGTCGATAGCTGGGAGAAGAACGTCGGCCGAGTGTGGGACGGCGCGCCGGTGGAGGTGCAGCAATACATGGCAGGCGCCATCGACACCTACTACCGCGACAAGCCCCAGGTGCAGCGTGATGAAACCATGCGCAGTTGTGGCCTGATGGCGCAGACCCTGATGCTGGCGGCGCGCGGCAAAGGGCTGGACTCCTGCCCCATGGACGGTTTTGATTTCGACGCAGTGGGCAAGCTGATCAACCTGCCGGAAAACCACGTGATCGGCCTGATGGTCGCCGTTGGCAAGAAAGCCATCGATGCCAAACCGCGTATCGGCAAGCTGCCGTTCGATGAGGTGGTGATCCGCGACCGTTTCTGAAGCGGCCGGTCGATGATCCGCGTTGAACGAAAGGATCAGGCCTTCGGCCCCGGATTACGCCTGCGGCTAATCCAGGCTACGTTCGGGCCACGACCTGTAGGTTGGATCGGGGCGCAGCCTAGCGAAGCGTAATCCGACATTTGGCTGGCACATCCAATACAGCCTGTAGGATGGGTGAAACCCATCAATTGCCGATGGGTTGCACCTGCGCGGCCCGACCCATCCTACGACCTGCCACGATTGTCAGATGTAGGGTGGATGACGCTCTTTTCATCCACCATTGCGATTGCAGAGTGGTGGACGGATCGGGCCGCGTAGGCAAGCGTCGTTCACGCTACGACAGGCCGCTTCCGTCTTATTGCTGTCGATCCATAGGGATACGGGTTCCCAAGTACACAAAGATCATGAACAGGCGCTTATGCTCGAGGGGCAAACAGCAGGAACCTAGTTCCGGCCCATCGTCTCCAAGGTGATAGACCCGTCAAAGCGAGGAATACCATGCAAGTTCAAGTGAACAGCAACCATATCGAAGGTAGTGCGCGGCTCCAGGAATGGGGCGGTGCATCGGTGGCGGATCGACTGGAGCGTTACGAGGAGTTTCTATCGCGGGTGGAAGTACATATCAGCGATGAGAATGGTGGCAAGGGCGGAGCTGACGACAAGCGCTGCCAGATCGAAGCCAGGCCCAAGGGCCATCAGCCGCTTTCGGTCACTCACAAAGCTGAATCGCTGGAGCAGGCTGTGGAAGGCGCTGCCGAGAAGATGCGCCATGCGCTGGAACATCTGGTTGGCAAGCTGGAAATCAAGGCGGTCGGCACCGGGCATCTCGAACAGAAGCTGGACACCAGCGAGCCTGAAAACTCCGATGCCCTGTTGCAGGAAGAATTCCTGGATCGTCAGGAGGCTCTCGGCAGAGAGTGATCTCCTTGCGCGTCTGTTCTGGTGAATAGGCGCGCAGATCTACCTGAAAACACACAAACCGAGCCCTCTGTGCCGTCGTCGATAATGACGATACAGAGGGCTCGATGCGTTTTATGACTACGACCGATTCGATCCGACTTCACCGCCAGGCACGGGATGACTTGCTGATGGTGTGGTTTCCAGCTGCGCGTGTTGTTACGCCAGGTTTCCGTCGATAGCGAACGGGTCGAGATTCCCCCACACGCTGTTTCTGAATGGTTCCGGACGCTATTCACTTAGCTGCTCAGCGAGCGCTTCGGGCACTTGCGTGGAGTCGAGGAACGGCGCCGGGCTTCGGTTTTTCCGGGCAGATGGTGTTTCCCGACCTACTATGAATAGCAGGAGGCCGTTGTCTGGTTGTCGTGATCCGGCAGCCTGATACACAGGGCATGGCTCCACGCGCAACCACCTGCGTGCCATCACAAGAAGAGGAAAGCGTCATGCAGCCATTCAGCTTCGCTACAGCCGCCCATCTCATCTGCGAACCCGGAGCCGTACAACGGCTTGTGCCCTTGTGCACGGCATGGGGGGCGCGCTCAGTCGTGCTGGTGACCGATGCCGGGGTCGCGCGGCTCGATTTCTTCGAAGAGGTGCGGGCCGCCTTTGCGGGCAGCGATGTGGCCTTGCATGTGTTCGACGGTGTGACCGCCGGCGCGCCGGAGAACGTGATAACCAGCGCCGCGCAGTTCGCAAAAAACGTGCAGGCGAATCTGGTCGTAGGCTTCGGTGGCGGCAGTTCGCTGGACGTGGCCAAGCTGGTCGCGCTGTTGGCTCATCCCGATTGTCGGCAGTCGCTCGACGATCTGTATGGTGTCGACAAGGCTGTAGGGCAACGCCTGCCGTTGATCCAGGTGCCGACTACCGCTGGCAGCGGCTCCGAGGTGACGCCCATTGCCGTGGTTACCACGGCGCATTCCACGCGTATCGCGGTGGTCTCGGCTCGCCTGTTGCCGGATCTGGCATTGCTGGACGCGGAGCTGACCCTGCAGTTGCCGGCACCCGTTACCGCGGCCTGCGGCATCCTGGCCATGGGACATGCAGTCGAGGCGTATACCGGGGCTCGGCGCAAGAATCCGCTGTCCGACATGCTCGCCCGGGAAGCCCTGCGACTGCTCGGCGCCAATCTCGACGAAGCGGTACACAACGGCAGCAATCGCGAGGCACGGCAGGCGATGCTGCTGGGCTCCTGCCTCGCCGGGCAGGCGTATGCCAATGCGCCATTGGCGGCCGTGCATGCCCTGGCTTATCCCCTCGGCGGGCATTGTCAGGTACCGCACGGAGTGAGTACGGCGGTGCTGTTGCCGCATGTGCTGGGCTTCAACGCATCCGTCGCCGCGCCGCTCTATGAAGAGCTGGCACCGCTGCTGCTGGGCGAGCGCCTTCGCGGGGGCGATGCCACGGATCACACCGAACAGTTCATCATCGAGTTGGCCGACCTCAGCGAGCGCAGCGGCCTTCCCGCGCGTCTGCGTGATGTGGGCGTCGATCAGGCGCTACTGCCTCGCCTGGCCACGGACGCCATGCTGCATGAACGTCTGCTGACCAATAACCCTCGTGAAATGACCCAGGCCCATGCGTTGGCCATTTACCAGGTCGCCTACTGATCGGCTCGCCAGAGCCCGGTTATCCACGGGTTGTCAGCGTTGATGGAGGCCGGCACCATGCCGGCTTCTCTCTTTGCAAGGTGTCGCCCCCATGCAGCAGCCGCAGCATCTGCGCGAGCACTACCGCCACTTTCAGCCGATCACCACGCGCTGGCATGACAACGACCTGTATGGGCACGTCAACAACGTCACCTACTACAGCTATTTCGACAGCGCGGTGAATACCTACCTGATCGAGGTGGGCGGCCTGGACATCCATCAGGGTGAGGCCGTTGGTTTCGTGGTGAGTTCGAGCTGCGACTACTTTGCGTCGATCGCCTTTCCCGAGCGTATCGAGATCGGTATGCGAGTCGGCAACCTGGGCAATAGCTCGGTGCAGTACGAGCTGGCGGTATTCAAGGAAGGAGAAGAGCAGGCCTGCGCCGCCGGGCGCTTCGTACACGTGTTCGTGGACAGGGCCAGCACCCGGCCGGTTGCTATCCCGGAGATGCTGCGTTTGGCGATGGAGCAGTTGCAGGTGACCTGAAAGACCGAGGGCGCTAAAAAGCGCCCCGGTTGTGTATCGATCAACGATGACGATGCTTGTAATGGCGCTTATGGTGCTTCTTGCCATGGCGATGGCCGTTATCGCGGTAGCGGGATTCATTGCGGTTGCTGTCGGCCATTTCATTGGCCAGTGCCCCGCCCGCAGCGCCACCCAGGCCGGCGCCGATGGTCGAAGCCGTGCCGCCGCCGAACTGGTTGCCAAGCACGGAGCCCGCGGAAGCGCCCAGGCCACCGCCCAGCGCGGCTTCGGTCTTGTTGCGTGAGCTGATGGCGCCGCCGGCTGCACCACCAAGACCCGCACCAATCGCGGCGCCTGTGCTGCCGCCCAGATGCTGGCCGACGATATTACCGAGCGCGCCGCCGACACCACTGCCGATCGCGGTCTTGGTGGTATCGGCGTTGGCCAGGGGAGAAACCAGTGCACTGAAAGCCAATGCGGTAAGGAATGTACGCATTGCGCAACCCTCGAAAAATACCCTTGCGGGCGTAACCATGGCATCGCCACGGATTCAGGCGGTCAGCCGTGCAGTTGCCGGCGACACAAGCTTAGAGCCTGATCTGCAAGGAAATTCCCGAAGGTGCGATTAAAGATACATGAATGAATGTATCTGAATGTGTGTGATGCTGGGCTCGCCCAGGCGGTACGCGTCTGGACATGTATCTAGAACAGCGAGCGGGAGGCCTTGATGGAGAACCAGCCTTCGCACTCGGTGTTATGGCCCGAATACGCCGAGCATGCATCGCCACTCAGGTTGGAGTCTGAATAGGAAAAGTCGAAGTCGATGCCTTTCCAGGGTCGTGACAGGCTCAGCGACCAGTCGTTGAACGAGCTGATCTGCTGGCCATCGCTAACCGTCGCCGGATTGTCGAGCAGGTGATTGCCATAGCGCACCGTCACCGCCATGCCCAAGGCGTTGATACGACCGAAGTCCGCCAGCAGTGTGCTGTTGATCCGCGTCGGGTCGTTGCTCAGGGAAAGACCGAAGCGGCGCGTGTCGTAGGTCAGGCCGGCGTACAGATCCTGGCTGTCGAGGTGGCTGAAGCCGGGATGACTGTAGCGCATGGTGCCGAGTTCGTAGCCGAGCGTATCGGCGAAATGCTGGCGGTAACCGACATAGCTGTTCAGTTCCATGCGACTGCCTGGGCTGATGCCCAGGTTGGGTGCCCATTGGCCGAGGTACCAGCCACTTGGGTGGCTCAGATCCAGCCCGCCGTGAAAGGCGCTGCCACTCTGCGGCTTGACCAGCCCTTGAGCCATGCTACGGCTTGGCGTGGTACCGAGGTTGAGGGCGTAGTCGCCCAGTTCCCGCTCCAGGATCGCCGCCTGGGCATGGATACTCAGCAGAGCCACCCCTAGCAGAGCAGCAGATGGAAAACGCATGGAACTCCCTCCCGTTGCAGGCGAATGACGCCATATGCAGAGCGGCTCTGTTGCGCGGCTCGGCAGGTCATTCACAGGGTGTTGCTCGTCTGGCAGAAGCCCGAAGGGCCACATCGTGGCTTGGGCAGGCAAAGCTACGCGCTTCGATTGAGCACTTGGCTCGGCACGTTAACTGACGCGGGTGACGGCAAAGGGACATCAGTAGGCGTTTTTGCGGACATGCCTGGCAGATTCCGACGAACTGCAATCCGTAGGGGGGCTAGGTGCCGCCCCTCGAACGCATGAACGATCCACTCTACGTGGCACCGTAAACCTACCATGGGCGCAACATCGGTGAATTACGCGTCGCTGATGGGCGGTCGAGATGCGCGATTTCCTGGGTATCGTCGCTGCGCTCCTCGACCCAGGCTACGGGTTGCCGATCCGTAAATCCGTAGGGCGTATTAGCCGAAGGCGTAATCCGCCGCAAGAAAGCGGCATCATCGCGTTCCCAAACAGCAGAACACCCCGTACGAGACGAGGTGTTCAGGCATATCGCATATCAGCGGATACAGCGGGTGCGCGGTAACCGACGGATTACGCTTCGCTCCCCAATCCATCACAGGTGCGTGTGCGCCTTTATGCCACCGACAGAATGCGCGCCGTCTCCTGGGCGGCGTGCAGACGGATGGCCACGAACTTGGACGTCGGCGTATGGCTGCCCAGCCCCACGCTTTCCAGCGGCACCAGCGGGTTGGCTTCCGGGTAGTAGGCCGCCGCCTGGCCCGCAGGAATGTCGAACGCCAGCAGCGTGAAGCCTACGACCTTGCGCTCGATACCGTCGTCCCACAGAGAGGTGATGTCGACTTTTTGCCCAGGCTTGTAGCCCAGGCGAGTGATGTCGGCCTCGTTGACGAAGAGTACGTCACGTTGGCCGCGGACGCCGCGGTAGCGGTCGTCGAGGCCATAGATGGTGGTGTTGTACTGATCGTGGGAGCGCATGGTCTGCAGGATCAGATCCGGCGTCTGGCCGCTGTTGCGCACCTGTGCGGGCATCAGATCGGCGAGCAGGGCGTTGGGTTTGAAGTTGGCCTTGCCGGTGGTGGTTTTCCACTGGCGGGCACCGGCCGAGTTGCCCAGATAGAAACCGCCCGGATGCTGCACGCGGGTGTTGAAATCCTGGAAGCCGGGGATGGTGTCGGCGATCAGCTCACGGATGCGGTCGTAGTCGGCGATCATGGCATCCCAGTCCACCGGGTGGTTGCCCAGGGTGGCCTTGGCGATGCCGGCGACGATCGCAGGCTCCGAGCGCATTTCCCTAGACAGCGGCTCCAGTTGGCCATTGGAGGCGTGGATCATGCTGAACGAGTCTTCCACGGTCACCGCCTGCGGGCCGGTGGCCTGGTGGTCGATATCGGTACGACCCAGGCACGGCAGGATCAGCGCATCGGTACCTGTGGTCAGGTGACTGCGGTTGAGTTTGGTGCTGATTTGCACGGTCAACTCGCATTTCTGCAGCGCCAGATGGGTGCGCGGGCTGTCCGGCGTCGCCTGGGCGAAGTTGCCTCCGAGGGCGATGAATACCTTGGCCTGACCGTCGACCATCGCGTTGATCGCTTCAACGGTGTTGTGACCGTTATCGCGCGGCACCTTGAACTGGAAGCGCTTCTCTATATTGTCGAGCAGCACCACTGGCGGGCGATCGTTGATGCCCATGGTGCGGTCACCCTGCACATTGCTGTGGCCACGTACCGGGCACAGACCCGCGCCGGGGCGGCCGAGGTTGCCGCGCAGCAGTTGCAGGTTGACGATTTCCTGGATGGTCGCCACCGAGTGCAGGTGTTGGGTGATGCCCATCGCCCAGCACATGATCACTTTCTCGGCGCGGCGATACATCAGCGCAGCCTGCTCGATGTCCGCGAGGGATAGGCCGGACTGCTCGACCAGCGAGTCCCATGAGGTTTCATCGAGCACTGCCAGGTAGGCGTCGACGCCATCGGTATGTTCGGCGATGAAGGCATGGTCGAACACCGGCTTGTCGCCCTTGGCGACCGCCTCGCGCTCCCATTGCAGCAGGAACTTGGCGATGCCACGCAGTGCCGCCATATCGCCGCCCAGCGCAGGGCGGAAGAAGGCGGTATTGAGCGGTTCTGAGCCGTTGGTGAGCATTTCCAGAGCATGTTGCGGGTGCTGGAAACGCTCCAGGCCACGCTCCTTCAATGGGTTGAAGGCCACCACCTGGGCGCCACGCTTCACTGCTTCACGCAGTGGTTCGAGCATGCGCGGGTGGTTGGTGCCCGGGTTCTGGCCGAGCACGAAAATGGCATCGGCGTGCTCGAAGTCAGCGAAAGTCACGCTGCCCTTGCCGATGCCGACGCTCTGGATCAGCGCGACGCCGCTGGCCTCGTGGCACATGTTCGAGCAGTCGGGAAAGTTGTTGGTGCCGAACGCGCGGACGAACAGCTGATAAAGGAAGGCTGCCTCGTTGCTGGCCCGCCCCGAGGTATAGAACTCGGCCTGGTTGGGGGTGTCGAGGTTTTTCAGGTGCTTGGCGATCAGGCTGAAAGCGTCGTCCCAGGACGTGGGCACATAGCGGTCGGTGGCTGCGTCGTAACGCATCGGCTCGGTCAGGCGGCCCTGATACTCGAGCCAGTAGTCGCTTTGCTCACGCAGTTGGCTGACGGTGTACTTGGCGAAGAATTTTGCGTCGACACGACGCTTGGTCGCTTCCCAGTTGACCGCCTTGGCGCCGTTCTCGCAGAACTTGATGCGGCCGTCTTCCGGGGAATCGCCCCAGGCACAGCCGGGGCAGTCGAAGCCACCGTTCTGGTTGGTCTTGAGCAGCGCGCGCAGGTTCTTGAACGGCTGTTTGCTGTCCAGCCAGAACTGGGTGACGCTGATCAGCGCGCCCCAACCAGCGGCAGCGCCTTTGTAGGGTTTGTAACGCGGGTTAACGGGTTGCAGGCTCATGGTTATTCTTCTCTTGCAGACGGCGCGGGGCTGTAGACCCGGGGCGCGCTGTGGTGGGGCAAATGGATCAGGTTGAGGTTGTGCCGGCGCGCCCATTGCACGGTAAGGGCGGTCGGGGCCGAAAGGCTGACCAGATTGCCGATACCGGCTCTGACCGCCTTGTGAATCAGTTCCAGGCTGCAGCGGCTGGTCACCACCGCGAAGCCTTGGCGAACATCATGGTTTTCGCGCAACAGGGCGCCGATCAGCTTGTCCAGGGCGTTGTGCCGGCCGATGTCTTCACGGCAGGCGCGTATCTCGCCGTTGCCATCGACATACAACGCAGCATGCAAGGCACCACTGCGACGGGCCAGATCCTGCACGGCGGCGATTCGCTCGCGTAGGCCGATCAGGTGCGCGGCCACAGGCAGTTCAGCCTTGGCCAGCGTCGCCAATTGCGGAAGTGCCTGGTCAAGGGCTTCCACACCGCACAGGCCACAACCGCTGGTACCGGCCAGTTGCCGACGCTGTTGTTTCATCGCCCAGAAGGCGCGGCTGCTGATCTCGACCTCGGCATTGATTGCCGGGCCAAGGTGACGCACACGGATGTCATAAATATCGTCGATGGAGTCGACCACCGCGCTGCTGAGGCTGAAGCCGGCGACGAAGTCTTCCACGGCCGTGGGCGAAACCATCATCACGGCATGGCTGATGCCGTTGTAGCTGATGGCCAGCGCGCTTTCCTGGGCCAGGACGGCGGAGTCAGTGGCTTGCGGGTTGCCAAGCTCCGCATAGACGTAGCCCTCCGGCTGCGGGGCAGCGGACTCGTTGAAATCAGGAACGGTTGATATCTCGGCTGACCGGGGCACGGCAAGCTCCCCTGCGACGGATTGACACAGAGAAGCCTAGGCGCTTGGGCTATCGGCGTCTAATCGCTGTTGCCAATACGATGATCGACGCCATCTATCGATAGGCTCGATCAGGCTCTAAAATCAGGCTTCTGGGCTGGTCTCATGAGGTTAGGAAGATGCCTGGAAGTGCCGTAACAGTGCGTGCAGCGCTTGCGTATTGTGCTGATCGATATCGATGATGCGATAGCCCGCCCAGCATTGCTGATCCGGTTCACCCTCGCGGCTCCACAGGCAATCGCCGATAAAACGTAGCTCACCGACACCATTGAGCGGCGTCGAGCAAACCAGTCGGCATTCAACCAACGTATCCTCAGGCTGAGGCGTCGGGCTGCAGAGCATAAGACCATCACTGGAGATATCAGCGACGCGTCCGAGATAGCGCCCGCTGTGCTGCTCGAACACTTCGAGCAGCGAGGTGGCCTGGTAACGGCTGTGCTGACGACGATCATCCATAGGTGGATCTCATTGAGTGCGACCGGTGAGCTGCTGTAGAACACGATAAACGGCGGTCAGCGCGCGATCGACCAGGGGCGCGGCGCGATCCGGTTTGCTGAGCCGGGCTGTGCCCAGCTCCATTTCCTGGGCCAGTTGGCTGATCGATCTGACCGCGGCACGCTGACCATTCGGGTCGACGAACATGTAGTTGTGGGTCGTCGGGCTGTACCAGGACAACTTCAGCGTCTGGCGTTTATCACCGTTGATGAATTCGAACCAGGTGCCGAACTCGACCTTCTCCAGTTCATGCATCAGGCGCTGGCCATTCTGCGAAAGCGGGGTGCTGGCCAGGAGCGGATCGAGCAGTGCGGCATCATCTCCCAGCATGGCGCCCAGCTGGCTGGGGCTAGGCGGTAATGTCAGGCCGGAGGCGAGCGCGGGTTGCCCCGCCTGCACGGCGTGCTGGCAGGCGACCAGATCCTGGAGCAGGCGGCGGATGTCGTCCTCGTGATAGCCGCCCAGCAGCATCAGGCCTTTGCGCAGCTCTTCGAGCATCTCGGTGCGCTGGTGCTGCAGCCGATCACGTTGCGCGGCGTCGAGCCGTGTTCCGCTCCAGGCCAGTTGCTCGGCTGCTTCGCTGGCGCGCTGCCATTCGTTGCTGGATGAACCATGGCGCAATTGGATGAACACCAGTACATCGATCCAGGTGCGCTCGAGGAAGTGGCGAATGAGTGGTGGTGGCGAGCGCTCGGCCAGGCTTTGAGCGATCACCTGGGCTGACATATGCCGGGCGCTGAGCAGTTTGTCGCGGCCTTTGGCAGTTTCCACGGCCCGACGTTCCTGGAGATCCACCCGCTGCTTGAGTGGGCCGGTGAACTCGTCGAATTCGTTGAGCAGCTCGTCGAACAGGCGCAGGTCGCCCGTGAAGTTCTGAATCACCTGTTTCACGACCCAGCGCACCTTGGCCAGCAGGCCATGGGCTTCATCCTGCGCGCCATAGAGAACACCGGCCTTGGCCATGGCGTTGATCAGTTTGCGCGCCGGATGGTGCCGGCGGGTGAACAGGGCTTTGTCCTGCAGTGCCACTTTCAGATAGGGCGTGTGCAGATGGGAGAGGGCTATCTTGTAGGGCTGCGGCAGGTTGTCGTCATCGAGGATGAAGTCGAACAGCATGCCCACGAGGTCGATGACATCGATTTCTCGGTTGCCCAGGCGATGCTGTTGGGGCTCTTTGCTGTGGCTGGCCAGCTGTCGCTGCAGATCGGCCTTCAGCCCGGCGACCTGCTGCGGTTGTTCCAGGCGCTGGGCCAGCTCGATGGCGGATGCTTGCTGCATGCGGTTCAGGGCTGCCAGCAGGTCGGCAGCATCATAGGTGCGTCTGGCGCCTTCGGGCGCGAAACTGGCCATGCTTGGCGTGCCGCTGAACAGTCTGATTGCGGTCTGTTGCTTGCGGTATTCGACGAGGAGGGTGCTGAGGCCGTCGACCAGTTGATCCAGATCGGCCGGCGGAGCTGCATCGAGATCGAGCAGCGGGGACTCGTCCTGCATTTCGCTCGGCGGGCTGCTGGCAGATTGCGGCATCGTCTCGGTTTGCGAGGGCGAGCGTAGCGGTTCCGGTGTGCGTGCGGCGGTGTATTTGAGATTGGGCAGCACACCGGCATCTATCAGCCGCTGATTGAGCGCGTCATAGAGTTTGTCCAGCTCGTGCATGAGTTGTCGATCGAAGAGGCTGTACAGCACCAGCTTGATGCGTAGCGGTAATCCACTGGGGCCAAGTGCCGTGAGAAATGCCTGGGCAATGGCTTTCGGGGCGATCGGGTTACTGCCTTCCGGCAGCGGCTGGCCGTTATTGAGCAAGGCAAGACGCTGCTCAAGTGCGAACAGAGCCTGGGCACAGCGGGCCTGAACGCGGCTGGCCATATTGGTCACCTGAAGGATTTCTTCGTAGTCCTCGTTCTGCACCAGTGCCAGATCCTCGGCATTCATATCCGTAGGCGATACCAGGGGGGCAACGAGCTTGCCGTCGAGGAAGTCGGCAATGCCCTGGGAGATGCTCAGGTGATAGTGGCGCTCGATCTGCGGGCGCAATTTGCGGATGCTGCGCATGTTGTCGAAGAACAGCGTCTGAACCTGATTGTTCTCCGCTTTCTCTGCGCATTGGAAAAGGGTGTCGTCGACCTGGGCGAACGTGCGCTCCAGGTTGTCCGCCAGATGATTGAGTACCAGCTTGCGGCAGCTCTGCCCCAATTCACTGAAGCGCGGCTGAATGCCTCGGCTTGCCAGTGTGCGCGAACCGTTTTGGGAAGTCGGCGGCGTGCCCTGAGTGGTCATCTGTGATCCTGGGGTGAACCTCACTGTAGTGCCTAAAACAGCGCAGGCATGGGATGAAGGTATAGCAAATGGCCATTGGTTCGCAAAGCATTGTCATAAAAGCAATTTAGGGGGTTGACAGCCGCTCGCGGAACCGTAAAATGGCGCGCCTCTGCAGCGGCAAACGGCGAGAGCCGGAAGCTAGTAACAGAGACTGAAAGAAGCATAGTTCCGCGATAGCTCAGTCGGTAGAGCAAATGACTGTTAATCATTGGGTCCCTGGTTCGAGTCCAGGTCGCGGAGCCAATCTTTCTTCGGGGTGTAGCGCAGTCCGGTAGCGCGCCTGCTTTGGGAGCAGGATGTCAGGAGTTCGAATCCCCTCACCCCGACCATTTTTGGGTCGTTAGCTCAGTTGGTAGAGCAGTTGGCTTTTAACCAATTGGTCGTAGGTTCGAATCCTACACGACCCACCATTTCAAGCCCTGCTTGAGTAAGAAACCCGCCTAGAGCGGGTTTTTTGCTTTCTGGGGATAGGCAGGCTGACGCTTCAAAGGCGTAAGCGGCCGTAGGGTGGATGACGCTCTTTTCATCCACCATTGCGATTGCGGAGCGGTGGACGGATCGGGCCGCGCAGGTGAAGCGTCGTCCACCCTACGACTGGCCGCTCTCAGGATTAATGCAGCCGTAGGATGGGTGAAACCCATCAATTGCCGATGGGTTTCACCGCGTGGCCCGACCTATCCTGCGATCTACGAGAGGCCGCTCCCGCCTTCATGACGCCGAGCATACTGCCCGGCGCCCCCTCAGGATCAATGCAGCTTGAGCCGTGGATCGGTGCTGCGGCCGATGCGGTCGCTGAGCATCAGCAGCAAGGTGCGGAAGCTCCCATAGAGCGCCATCTGGTGCATGCGATACAGCGATATGTAGAACATGCGGGCAAGCCAGCCTTCCAGTTTCACGCTGCCCATCAGATTGCCCATCAGATTGCCAACGGCGCTAAAGCTCGATAGCGAGATCAGCGAACCGTAGTCCTTGTAGGTGTATGTGGGCAGCGGCTGGTTCTGCAGGCGTAGCGCGAGCGATTTGACCAGCAGCGAGGCTTGCTGGTGAGCGGCCTGCGCGCGTGGCGGTACGTTGCGCTCGCTGCCATCGCCGAGTGGGCAGGCGGCGCAGTCACCGAAGGCGAAAATGTTCTCGTCGCGGGTCGTTTGCAGGGTCGGTGTGACCACCAACTGATTGATGCGATTGTTTTCCAGGCCATCCAGATCCTTGAGAAACGCTGGTGCGCGGATACCGGCCGCCCACACCTTGAGGCTCGCCGGAATTTGTTCGCCGCTGGCGGTCAGCAAGCCGTCGGCAGTGACTTCCTTCACCGCAGCGTTGGTCATCACGTTCACGCCCAGCTTCTGCAGGGTTTTATGCACCGGTGCGCTGATGCGTTCCGGCAATGCCGGCAGTACACGCGGCCCTGCTTCGATCAGGGTGATGCGCATGTTCTCGGGGCGAATGCGATCCAGCCCGTAGGCCGCCAGCTGATGGGCCGCGTGGTGCAGTTCGGCGGCCAGCTCCACGCCTGTGGCGCCCGCGCCGACGATGGCGACACTGATCTGGTCGTTGTCGCCGTTACCTGCATGGGCGCGCAGGTAATGGCTGAGCATCTTGCGGTGGAAGCGCTCGGCCTGTTCGCGGGTATCGAGGAAGATACAATGGTTGGCCGCGCCTTCGGTGCCGAAGTCATTGGTGGTACTGCCGACGGCGATGACCAGAGTGTCGTAGGCGAGTTCGCGTGCTGGCACCAGTTCGCGGTTGTCCTCATCCAGCGTCGCGGCGAGCTGGATGGTCTTGCGTTCGCGATCCAGCCCACTCATGCGGCCGAGCTGGAATTCAAAGTGGTTCCATTTCGCCTGAGCAACGTAGTTCAGCTCGTTCTCCGTAGAGTTCAGTGAGCCGGCCGCCACTTCATGTAGCAGTGGCTTCCAGATGTGGGTCAGGTTGGCATCGGCGAGGGTGATATGGGCCTTGCCGCGCTTGCCCAGTGTTCTTCCCAGGCGGGTAGCGAGTTCCAGGCCGCCGGCACCGCCGCCGACGATTACGATTCGATGGGTCATGGATGCTTCTCACAAGGCTAAAAAATCTGTGGTGAGTCCGGGCGAGCAGAGGCTCATAGCACCAGGCGACTCAGGAGTCATCAATCAGCACAGGCCCATTGCCTGAGCGCAGACGATCTGTGGTGGTCGCGTACCGGATGAGCTCCGGTTCCTGTGTGTGGGCATTCTAGATAGGTAGGGTAGATTAGCGAAGCGTAATCCGCCGTTCACCGCGAGCCCATGCAGCTACTGCATACATCCGTGCCTCGCCCTCGGGAGGGGCGTTTTGCTGTTTGGGGACGCGGTGATGCCGCCTTCTTGCGGCGGATTACGTCTTCGGCTAATACGCCCTACGGGTATCGCGGATACGCAGGATGGATCGAGCGCGCAACCTGGCCCATCGTTCGATTCGATCAGTGCTGGCGAGGTGGCAGATCATCGGAAAACAGATCGTCTTCCAGCGGGTTTCCCGGGATCGCGTGTTCTTCCGAGGCCCAGGCGCCGAGATCGATCAGCTTGCAACGCTCGGAGCAGAAGGGGCGGCTCGGGCTTTGCGGGCCCCATTCCACCGGGGCGTTGCAGGTTGGGCAGGGGACGAGGGTGGGGGTGCTCATGGTTGGCCTCCGTTCAAGGTCAGGTAAAAGGCATGCAGGCGCTCGACTTCGCTTTTCATCCAGGTCAGATCGCGGTCGTTGGTCAACACATCATCGGCATGACGCAAGCGTTCCGTGCGTGTTGCCTGGACAGCCAGAATGGCCTGCACCTGTTCAACCGACAACTGGTCGCGGCGCATGGTGCGTTCGATTTGCAACTGCTCGGGCACATCGACCACCAGCACGCGTTGCGTCAATTTGTATTGCCCGGATTCGATCAGCAGGGGCGATACCAGAATCGCATAGGGCGATTGTGCGCGAGCCAGGAACTGCGCAACCTCCTGAGCGATCAGCGGGTGCAGCAGGTTTTCCAGCCAGCGTCTTTGTGCGGGGTCTGCAAAGATCCGCTCACGCAGTGCCGAGCGATTCAACTGGCCATCGGCCTGCAAAACCTGCTCGCCAAAATGCTCGGCAATAGCCGCCAACGCAGGGCGACCAGGCTCCACGACCCAGCGAGCCGCCTGATCGGCATCGATCAGATCCACACCCAGTTCGACGAAGTGCTCGGCAACGGCACTCTTGCCGCTGCCGATACCGCCGGTAAGGCCGAGCGTCCAGGGTTTCATGGTGTGCGCGTGCCCCTTATGGAAAATCAGGGGCGGATTGTAAAGGAGCCACCCAGCGTGTGGCTAATCAGGGTCATGGCAGTGAACTGCCGCTCTCATATAGGAGCGCCGCCCCCGGCGCGAAGCGATTGCAGCCTTACCGCAACATCGGCGTCGTCCATGCCAATCGCCGGCAAGGGCTAGGCGCCCCCCGGCTCCTACAGAGTCGCGTGAAACCTTCAACCACCGCGGGATAAGAGGCTCAGTTAAAGCCAGCGAACTGCAGGTATGTATCAGTGATCTGCTTGCCCCAGAGCAGCGCGATAAACCCAGCGATGGCCAGGTAAGGGCCGAAGGGGATCGGGGTGCTGGTGTTCGCATCGCGCAAGCGCAGCATGATCACACCCAGCACGGCACCGACCAGGGAAGAGAGCAGAATGGTCAGCGGCAGAATCTGCCAGCCACCCCAGGCGCCAAGCATGGCCAGCAGCTTGAAATCGCCATAACCCATACCTTCCTTGCCAGTGACCAGCTTGAACAGCCAGAACACCGACCACAGGCTGAGGTAGCCAGCGACCGTGCCCCACAAGGCATCCTCAAGGCTGGTAAACAGACCGAAGTGGTTGGCGATCAAGCCCAGCCACAAAAGTGGCAGCACCAGGGCGTCCGGTAATAGCTGGTGGTCGGCATCGATCAGGCTCATGGCCAGCAGCCCCCAGGCCAGCACCAGCATGCCTGCAGCCTGCCAGCCGAAACCGAAATGCCAGGCGATATAGGCCGACAGCAGCCCGCAACTTAGCTCGACCAGCGGGTAGCGCAGGCTGATCTTCGCTTTGCAGCCAGAGCATTTGCCGCGCAGAAAGAGGTAGCTGATAACCGGGATATTTTCCCAGGGGCGAATCTCGTGCTTGCAGTGGGGGCAGCTGGAGTGAGGCAGTACGAGGTTGTAGGGTTCGCCCTCGGTTTCAGCCGGCAGTTCCAGTACTTCCCGCGCCTGAGTGCGCCAGTCGCGATGCATCATTTTGGGTAGGCGATGGATCACGACGTTAAGGAAACTGCCGACCAGTAAGCCAAGTACCAAGGTGCAGAAAACAAAGGCCGGCGTATTGCCGGCCAGAAAGTCGATTACGGTCATATTTAAACGACGTTGCCCAGCTGGAAGATTGGCAGGTACATGGCGATGATCAGGCCGCCAACCAGTACGCCGAGTACGGACATGATCAATGGCTCCATCA
This sequence comes from Phytopseudomonas daroniae, assembly GCF_004327275.1. Classification (NCBI taxonomy): domain Bacteria; kingdom Pseudomonadati; phylum Pseudomonadota; class Gammaproteobacteria; order Pseudomonadales; family Pseudomonadaceae; genus Phytopseudomonas; species Phytopseudomonas daroniae. The sequence goes on along the minus strand of NZ_QJUJ01000001.1, from coordinate 658,519 downwards.
AGGCAGTAAGACCATCGACGGCATTGTCTACTTCCGCTTCGTAGTAGCTGGCAACCTTGTCGAGCATGGTATCCAGTGCGCCAGATTCTTCACCGATGGCAGTCATCTGTACGGCCATTGCCGGAAAGGTATTGGTGGAGCGCATGGAGAAGTTCAATTGCATACCGCTGGTAACGTCCTGCTTGACCTTGTTCACGGCATTGCGGAACACCACGTTGCCTGTCGCGCCTGCGACCGAATCCAGTGCCTCGACCAAGGGCACCCCGGCGGCAAAAGTGGTAGACAGCGTACGGGCGTAGCGTGCGACCGATGATTTGTAGACGATATTGCCAACAATCGGCGCTTTGAGTATCGCGCGATCCAGTCCGTCCCGGAATTTTTCGGAACGCTGTTTCGCCTGTACAAATGCATAGCCCGAGGCCACGAGCGTAATCAGGAAGATAAACCACCATTCCTGAAGACCTTCAGATATACCGATCACGAATAGGGTAAACGCAGGCAGATCTGCGCCAAAGCTCGAGAAGACACTCTGAAACTGTGGTACCACTTTTATTAGCAGAATACAGGAAACTATTATTGCGACAGTAACCACCGCAATAGGGTAGTTCATTGCCTTTTTGATCTTGGCCTTCAGAGCCTCGGTTTTTTCCTTATAGGTCGCCACCCTATCCAGCAGCGTCTCCAGAGCCCCCGACTGTTCGCCCGCTTCAACCAGGTTGCAGAACAGATCATCGAAATACTGAGGCTTGGTGCGCAGCGCCGCGGCGAAACTGTTACCTGCCGCCACATGCTGCTTAATGTCATCGACCAGCTTACGCATATTCGGGTTTTCCAAACCGTCAGCGATGATATCGAAGGACTGCAACAACGGTACGCCGGCCTTCATCATCGTCGCCATTTGCCGAGCGAACAGGGCGATATCCAGGGGCTTGATCTTCTTGCCCCCGCCGAACAGCGACATGCCCTTCTTGCGTACTTTGGTCGGGTTGATGCCCTGTTTGCGCAGATGTGCCTTGACCAGCGCAGGGTTCTGCCCGTTGAGCTCGCCCTTGACCACGGAGCCTTTTCGATCCTTGCCTTCCCAGACGAACGTGCTGGTCTTCGCTGCTTTTGCTGCTGCCATGGTTAATCCTTGGTCACGCGGTTGACTTCCTCGAGGCTGGTCACGCCTTGCATGGCCTTCAGCAGGGCCGAGGTACGCAGGTCGTTGAAGCCGTCTTTACGCATTTGCGTGGCAATATCGATGGAGTTGCCTTCCTCCATGATAATCCGCTGCAGGTTCGGCGTGTTTTTAACCACTTCATAAATACCGACACGGCCTTTGTAACCGCCTTTGCAATTTTCGCAGCCAACCGGGCCGTAAAGCTTGAAGGTGCCAAGCCTGTTTTCGGGAAAACCTTCTTCCAGCAACGCCTCGTTAGGAATTGCTACTTCCTTCTTGCAGCTATTACAAAGCTTGCGCGCCAGGCGCTGGGCGATGATCAGGTTGACCGAGGTGGCGATATTGAAGGAAGGCACACCCATATTGCGCAAACGCGTCAGCGTTTCTGCCGCGCTGTTGGTGTGCAGGGTGGACATCACCATATGCCCGGTTTGCGCCGCCTTGATCGCGATGGAGGCCGTGTCCAGGTCGCGAATCTCACCCACCATGATGATATCCGGATCCTGACGCAGGAACGCGCGCAAGGCCTGGGTGAAATCCATGCCCTGCTTGGGGTTGACGTTGACCTGGTTGATGCCCTCCAGATTGATCTCCACCGGGTCTTCCGCCGTGGAAATATTCACATCCGCGGTATTGAGAATATTCAGGCCGGTATAAAGAGATACGGTTTTGCCCGACCCTGTCGGGCCGGTTACCAGGATCATCCCTTGTGGTTGTTTGAGCGCAGCGAGGTAAAGATCCTTCTGGCTTTCCTCGTAACCCAGTGCATCGATACCCATTTGCGCGCTGGCGGAGTCGAGAATTCGCATCACGATCTTCTCGCCCCATAGGGTCGGCAGGGTATTGACCCGGAAGTCGATGGCCTTGCTCTTGGAAATTTTCATCTTGATACGGCCATCCTGCGGCTTGCGCCGCTCGGAGATATCCAGCCCAGCCATCACCTTCAGGCGTGCAGCGATACGCGGCGCCAATTGGATGGGCGGGCGCGCCGTCTCGTGCAGGATGCCGTCGGTACGAAAGCGCACCCGGTAGGCTTTTTCATAGGGTTCGAAGTGCAGGTCGGACGAGCCGCCCTTGATCGCATCGAGCAGCATCTTGTTGACGAAGCGCACCACCGGGGCGTCGTCGGCATCCTGGCCGCTGCCATCATTGATTTTCTTGTCATCATCGGCGGATTCGGTTTCCAGGCCATCCAGGTCGACATCGCCCATATCTTCCAGGCCGCTATGGCCGTTATCGAAGAATTTGTCGATGGCCTCGCCCAGCTTGTTGTCTTCTACCAGCAGCGCTTCGGTGGATAGGCCGGTGCTGAACTGAATATCCGTAACCGCCTGGTGATTGGAGGGGTCGGAGATACCCACGAACAGCTTGTTGCCACGCCGCCACAAAGGCAGCGTCCGGTGTTGGCGCACCAGCTTTTCGCTGACCAGATCCTTGGGCTGACTTTCCTTGTCCAGGGCGCTGAGGTCGAAATAGGCGACGCCGAACTGCTCCGCTGCCAGTTCCACCAGAGCGCGACTCTTTACCAGTTTGTTCTGTGCCAGATAGGTGACCAGCGACAACTTATTGCGCTTGGCCTGCGCTTGCGCTTGCTGAGCGGCCTTTTCGTCCAGCAGCTCAGCCAGTACCACCTGCTTGGCCAGGCCGGAAAGGGGAATATAGTCGCTCATGCACACCTCACGTATATCGAATGGGTGCGTTATAGCGCAGATGACAGGGGCTGCCAAACGACCAGTATCGAGGTGACGAAAAACGTCACAAGATGCGGAGAAGCGCGGTCTGGTTGTTTCGCATTACTGGCGTACGAGGCTTCATTTTGTGAGGTGGCTTGCAGTTTTCATTGTATTTACAAGGTTGGGCTGTATTGGCACGCCTCCTGCTTAATCTCCAGCAGGCTTGTCTGCCTGACACTTAAATTAAAATGGAGAGTTGCATGAAAGCTCAAATGCAAAAGGGTTTTACCCTGATTGAATTGATGATCGTTGTGGCGATCATCGGTATTCTGGCAGCTATCGCTATTCCGCAATACCAAGACTACACCGCTCGTACACAGGTTACACGTGTCGTTAGCGAAATCAGCGGCTTGAAAACTGCTGCAGAGTCGGCGCTTCTGGAAGGCAATACCATTGTTTCTGACGCAGCGCCTGGGGCAGGTGAAGTTGATTTGGGCTTTACTGAGTCCAACTTGCTGGCTGGTGATGGCAAAGCGCAAATCGAAGTTACTGACGGTGATGGTGATACGCCGAGTATTGCTGGCACATTGGGTCGTAATGCTGGCGCTTCGGTAACTGGCGCCGTTGTTACCGTGACGCGTGACGCCACTGGTATCTGGACTTGTGAAGTTAGTGCCTCGGGCAGCGACGGTTGGAAAGATAGCTATGCGCCGAATGGCTGCCCTGTAGCTGCAGCACCGTAACTTAACGCGATAAGACGGATTCATATCCGTAAACACGGTAAGGCGGATTAACTCCGTATCGCGGTACGGCGACCGTAGCCTGGATTAGCCGCAGGCGTAATCCGGGGGCGAAGCCCGAAGGCGTAATCCGTCGTTTACCGCGAACCGGCTGCATCCGCTGATATACCAGAACGCCTCGCCTTCGTGCGGGGCGTTTTGCTGTCCGGGGTTTGCATTGTTGCGAATCTTGCGGCGGATTACGCCTTCGGCTAATACGCCCTACGGGTTTGCGTCGCCGGGGGGATGTTTGGATCGCTGGTCTATGCTTCGCTTTTTCCTGGGAAAAGGTGGCATGGATGCCAAACTATCGTCGTGTCTTTGTGCCTGGGGCAACTTGGTTCTTTACGGTCAACTTGCTGGAGCGCCGGGGTAACGATTTGCTGGTGAAGCATATCGACCTGCTCCGTGATTCGGTGCGTAAGGTTCATCATCAGCATCCATTCGTGATCGATGCGTGGGTGGTATTGCCGGATCATATGCACTGCGTATGGACGTTGCCGCCTGGTGATACGGATTACCCGCTGCGCTGGCGACTGATCAAAACCTTCTTCTGCCGTGGCTTACCGGTGAGCGAGCACCGATCCTTGGTTCGTTTCCGGCGTGGCGAGCGAGGTATCTGGCAGCGGCGCTACTGGGAACATCAGATTCGTGACGATGAAGATTTTCGTCGGCATGTCGATTACGTCTATGTGAACCCACTCAAGCATGGCTTGGCGCAGCGAGTACGAGACTGGCCCTATTCGAGCTTTCATCGCGACGTGGGTGCAGGGCTCTACCCGCTGGATTGGGCGGGCGATGCCGAATTGGTGAGTGCGACAGGGCGGTAAGACGGATCAACTGCGTTGGATGGATCGCATCGCGGTATGACGGATAACCGTAGCCTGGATTAGCCGCAGGCGTAATCCGGGGGCGAAGCCCGAAGGCGTAATCCGTCGTTTACCGCGAACCTGCACATCTGCTGGCATATCAGAGCGCCTCGCCTTGTGCGGGGCGTTTTGCTGTCTGGGGTTTGCATTGTTGCGAATCTTGCGGCGGATTACGCCTTCGGCTAATACGCCCTACGAACCTGAAAATTCTCGGCGAAGATCTCCTGACGATCCTAGGCTGGTAGATAAAGCTGAACCAAAGGTATTTCCCCCTCTCAACTGGCTGCTGTTGAGCCTTTGTTTCTGAAGGTTTTGTCGGCACTTGTTGTGAAATGAATCGACCGGAGAGTGCCACATGAGCATCGAATATGGCCGTCGGCCCCTACGGATCACCCTGACCGCGGTGGCGATATTGGTGCTGGGCGTGGTGATGGCCGTAGGCGGTGGTTATCTCGCGATACTGGGGGGCTCCTGGTATTACCTTGTGGCAGGCATTGGGCTGTTGGTGGTGGCCGGCTTGTTGATCGCGCGGCGCCGGGCGGCTATTGGGTTGTACGGCGGGCTGCTGCTTGGAACCTTGATCTGGACGGTTTATGAAGTCCGCTTCGACTGGTGGCAGTTGGCGCCGCGGATCGATCTCTGGTGCATTCTGGGCCTTTGGCTGATTCTGCCTTTCGTCAATCGTCATGTAAGTGATCAGCGAGTCTGGCGTGATGGCGCCAGCGGGATTCTGGGGCTTGGTGTGTTGGCCGGTGCGTTGATGGCGGGTTACTCGCTGACTCAGGATTACCACTCCATCAAGGGCGAATTCAGCGACGCGCAGATGCAGGGCTCGGATCTGCAAGGGCAGGCCGAACGATCGCAGAGCGAATGGCCTGCCTACGGCGGTTCCAGGCAGGGTGATCGTTACTCGACGGCTGATCTGATCACCCCAGATAACGCCGGTAAGCTGGAAAAAGCCTGGGAATTCCACACGGGGGATCTGCCGGGGCCGGGCGATCCCAGTGAGCTGACCAATCAGGTCACCCCGCTGAAAGTCGGCGACAACCTGTTTATCTGTACGCCCCATAGCATGGCGATCGCCCTGGATGCGGACACGGGTGAAGAGCGCTGGCGCTTCGATCCCAGCATCAATCGCGATGCCGAGTATTACCAGCACATGACCTGCCGCGGCCTTGCCTATCATGATGGCGGCCGATCCGCCGCGACGGCCACTGCGGCGGATCAACCAGCGGCGCGCTGCGAGCGTCGCCTGTTCCTGCCAACCAACGACGGCACCCTGGTCGCGCTGGATGTCGGGGATGGCAAACCGTGCGAGGACTTCGGCGATGGTGGCACGGTCGATCTTAAGGTCGGTCTGGGTGATGATGCGCTGGGCGTCTACCTGCCTACCTCGCCGCCAGTGGTCACCGACAAGCTGGTGATCGTGGGGGGCTCCATTACCGATAACGGTTCGGTGGATTCCCCCGGCGGCGTAATTCGTGCCTACGATGTGCGAACCGGCGAGCTGGTATGGAATTTCGATCCGGGTAACCCCGACGCCACAGAGCCGCTTGCGCCGGGAGACACCTACGTGCGCAGCACGCCCAACTCCTGGACGATCGCCACGGCTGACGAAGCGCTGGGTCTGGTCTACATCCCCACTGGCAATCAGACTCCGGATCAATGGTCGATCCCGCGTACCGAGTTGGCTGAGCGCTTCACCGCCGCCCTGGTCGCGCTGGATCTGGCGACCGGCAAGGTGCGCTGGGAATTCAGAACCGTGCACCATGACCTCTGGGATCGCGACTTGCCGTCTCAGCCGACGCTGGTCGATATCGACGGGGCGCAGGGCAAGGTGCCGGCGATCATCCAGCCGACCAAGCGCGGCGATCTCTATGTGCTCGACCGCCGCACCGGCGAGCCCATCGTGCCGGTAAATGAATTCCCAGTTCCCCAGGGCACCGACTATGGCGACACCACGGCGCCCACTCAACCGGCCTCGGCGCTCAGCTATGCGCCTGAGGAGCCGCTGCACGAGCGGGACATGTGGGGTGGCACGCCGCTGGATCAGATGATGTGCCGTATCCAGTTCCGCAAGCTGCGTTACGAAGGTGATTTCACGCCGCCTTCGCAGCAGGGCTCGCTGATCTATCCGGGCAACGTCGGCACGTTCAACTGGCCGTCGGTGGCGGTCGACCCGAGCCGGCAACTGCTGTTCGGGGCGCCGAACTATCTGGCGTTCATCTCGCAGATGGTCAAGCGTAGCGACGACGCCTCCGAGGGCCCCAGTGGCGGCGGTGAAATGGGTCTGCAGCCCAATCTCGGCGCGCCGTATATGGTGCGCCTGGAGCCTTTCCTGTCGGTACTCGGCCTGCCATGCCAGGCACCGCCATGGGGCTATGTGACGGCTGTCGATCTGCGCACCATGAAGAAAGTCTGGATGCACAAGAACGGTACCAGTCGCGACAGCGCGCCGCTGGGGCTTCCGTTCCCGGTGGGCACGCCAGCGCTGGGTGGCCCGATCGTCACCGCGGGTGGCGTGGCATTCATGAGCGGCTCTCTGGACTATTACCTGCGCGCCTATGACCTGCAGACCGGCAAGGAGCTCTGGAAGGGGCGTCTGCCAGCTGGCGGACAGGCCACGCCCATGACCTATGTCTCGGAGAAGTCCGGCAAGCAGTTCGTCGTGCAGATGGCCGGCGGGCATGGCTCGTTCGGCACCAGAATCGGTGACTCGGTAACGGCCTGGACGTTGGCCGAGGATAAGCAGTAAGCGATGGCGAGGTTTGCAGGAACCGTGCGTACCGCTGGTGCTCCTTTCCCATATCGCGGCCCAAAGGTGGATGGATAAAGCGCCATCCACCCTACGCTCTGGCTCGTGAGATCAAAGGGCGCCTGACAGGACGCTACAAGGCGGTAGCGGACGAAGGATGGGTGAAAACCACCAATTGCCATGGGTTTCACCCATCCTACGGGCTATCAGATAGAGATTTCCTAGTGGGCAGTAAGGCAGAAGCGGCCGTTCGTGGACGACGCTTGCCTACGCGGCCCGACCCGTCCACCTCTCCGCAATCGCAATGGTGGATGAAAAGCGCGGAGGTTGCGTCCGCTCAGTGCTCTGCCAACAATCTCAGGTGATGTGGGGCGGCGCTCCTGGGCTGAGTTACACTGCCCGTCCACCAGGAGGGATTATGTACCAACAGGCCGTGATCGATTTGCTACGCGCCCGGCTCCCGGGGGTACTGGGCATCTATGCATTCGGCAGCCGCATTCAGGGCACGGCCAATGAACGGAGCGACCTGGATCTCGCCGTATTGGTGGAGGGGTATGCGGAGCCTCTGGCGTTATGGGCACTGGCAGGGGAGCTTGAAGACGTGGTGGGCTGCCCGGTGGATCTGTTGGATTTGCGCCAGGCATCAACGGTGATGCAGCAGCAGGTAATCGCGTATGGCGAGCGGTGGTGGGCTGCTGACGAGCGCGCCGGGTTGTTCGAATGTGCCATGCTCAGCGAAAAGCTGGCTCTGGATGCTGCCAGGGCGCCGCTCCTGCGTATTATCGAGCGAGAAGGGCGGGTTTATGGTCGATGATGTTTTACTCAACAAAGCGGCAAGTATCGAGCGTTGTGTCAGGCGGGCTCGTGAGGAGTACGACCGTGATCCGGCGACGTTCGGTGAAGATTTCACCCGTCAGGATGCCGCCATTCTGAACATCCAGCGTGCCTGTGAAGCCGCGCTGGATATGGGCCAGCATTTGATTCGCCGTGAACGTATGGGGATTCCGCAAAGTGCCCGTGATGTGTTCGCTCTGTTGGCCGAACATGGTTGGATTACGACGAATCTGGCCGATGCGCTCAAGCGGATGGTTGGGTATCGCAATATTGCGGTACATGAATACCAGGCGTTGCAACTGCCGATCACCATCGCGGTGATTACCGGGCATCTGGATGAATTTCTGGAGTATTCGAAGTCGATTTTGCAAGGCGGTAAGGCGGTAAGGCGGATAGGCGTCCGTAATTTACCGTGAACTTGCTGCATCCGCTGAGATGCCAGAACGCCTCGCCTTCGTGCGGGGCGTTCTGCTGTTTGAGGGGGCGGTGGTGCCGCTTTCTTGCGGCGGATTACGCCTTCGGCTAATACGCCCTACGGTTTTGGGTATCAATGATGCTCGCGAGTCGCGCGGAATTTCACGTCCGGCCAGCGCTCTTCCATCAGGCTCAGGTTGACGCGGGTCGGAGCCAGGTAGGTGAGGTGGCCGCCGCCATCCAGAGCGAGGTTTTCCACGGCTTTGTTGGAGAATTCTTCCAGCTTCTTCTTGTCGCTGCATTCGATCCAGCGAGCTGACCAGACGGTGATCGGCTCGTAGCCGCACTCGACCTTGTATTCCTCTTTCAGGCGGCTGGCGACCACATCGAACTGCAGCACACCGACGGCGCCGAGGATGATGTCGTTGCTGCGCTCGGGGAAGAACACCTGGGTGGCGCCTTCTTCGGCGAGCTGCTGCAGGCCCTGGCGCAGTTGCTTGGATTTGAGTGGATCCTTCAGGCGCACGCGGCGGAACAGTTCCGGGGCGAAGTGCGGGATGCCGGTGAAGCCCAGCGCTTCGCCTTCGGTGAAGGTGTCGCCGATCTGGATGGTGCCGTGGTTATGCAGGCCGATAATGTCGCCAGCCCAGGCTTCTTCCAACTGCTCACGTTCGCTGGAGAAGAAGGTCAGGGCATCGCCGATGCGTATGTCCTTGCCGGTGCGCACGTGGCGCATCTTCATGCCTTTCTCGTACTTGCCCGAGCAGATGCGCATGAAGGCGATGCGGTCGCGGTGCTTGGGATCCATGTTCGCCTGGATCTTGAACACGAAGCCGGTGAACTTCTCTTCCACCGGTTGCACGGTACGTTCGTTGGCGACACGGGCCAGCGGGCGAGGTGCCCAGTCGACCACGGCATCGAGCACATGGTCGACACCGAAGTTGCCCAGTGCGGTGCCGAAGAACACCGGGGTCAGTTGACCGCTGAGGAACTCTTCCTGGTCGAACGCGTGGCAGGCGCCCTGCACCAGCTCCAGTTGCTCGACGAATCGATCGTATTCGTCACCCAGGTGGGCGCGAGCCTCAAAGGAATCGAGTTTCTCGATGATCTTGGTTGCGGTGCGCTCGTGGCCATGGCCCGGCGTGTAGACGATGATGGTGTCGTCGGCCAGGTGGTAAACGCCTTTGAAGTCGCGGTAGCAACCGATCGGCCAGGTGATCGGCGCAGCCTTGATCTTCAGTACGGCCTCGATTTCGTCGAGCAGTTCGATCGGGTCGCGGATGTCGCGATCCAGCTTGTTGATGAAGCTGACGATCGGCGTGTCGCGCAGGCGGCAGACGTCCATCAGGGCGATGGTACGCGGCTCGACGCCTTTACCACCGTCGAGCACCATCAATGCCGAGTCCACCGCGGTCAGGGTGCGGTAGGTGTCTTCGGAGAAGTCTTCGTGACCGGGGGTGTCGAGCAGGTTGACCATGTGCTCGCGGTAGGGGAACTGCATCACCGAGGTGGTGATGGAAATCCCGCGCTGCTTCTCCATTTCCATCCAGTCGGAGGTCGCGTGGCGATCCGATTTACGCGACTTGACCGTACCGGCCACGGCAATTGCCTGCCCCATCAGCAGCAGCTTTTCGGTGATGGTGGTTTTACCGGCGTCGGGGTGCGAGATGATGGCGAAAGTACGGCGCTTGGCGACTTCGGCGGCCTGAATGGTCATGGATGCGTGCCTGCTTGAAAGCGTTGGCGGGCCTGTGAGCCCGGAAAAATGCGCGATTATAGCGGTAAATGCAGGGACGCTGGGGCGTCTCCTGTCAGGCGCTGATCGTATCGGCAGTGCCGAAAACGGGCGCTTGTCGGTAGGATCACCTTTTTTCTCAGGTTCGAGGTTACCCATGGCACCTTGGGTTCTGCGCTGCATCCTGGTCGGCGGCCTGGGGCTCGCTTCCTCTGCAGCCCTGGCGCAATTGTCCGAGTGCAGGGTCGGCTTTCCCAATGGCGAGACATTGGATCTGCCGCTCGCCGCCAGCGCCGAGGCGCGTGCGGTGGGGTTGTCCGGGCGGGACGATATCGGCAGCGGCATGCTCTTCGCCTGGCCGGAGGAGGGGATGCGCGAGCTGTGGATGAAGAATACGCGTGTGGCGCTTTCGGCAGCTTTTATCGATGCTGGCGGCGTGGTGCGCAAGGTGGTCGATATGCAGCCCTACAGCCTGCAGCGACACGGCTCGAAGGAGCCGGTGCGTTACATCATCGAGGTGGGGAAAGGCGATTTCGGCGCACTTGGCGTGGCGGTTGGAAGCCGTGTCGGGATCGATTGCGCTGCGCGCCGATAATTCGCTGTCAGGCTAGTGTAGCGTCACACATCAAATGTCGTATCCGAGCGATTGGGCTGGGTGGTCGCTCAAAGGCGGGAGCGGACGCTCACCCCGTAGGGTGGATGACGCTCTTTTCATCCACCATTGCGATTGCAGAGCGGTGGACGGGTGAAGCGTCGTCCACCCTACGACAGGCCGCTTGCGCCACATAGCTGCCATCCCACATTACGATACCCCGTTCGCCGCCTCGGGCACATCGACCACCCTGGCCGACATATGACCGTTGTCGCGACACTAGGGTCTGTTGCCGTTTCACGCATGGCCGGCCCTGCTGGTTGCGCGGGAAATCTCGCCATGCGTCGTTGGAGGACTTGGCAAGGGAAAACGCGGACGGCTAGTCCATTCCCTGCGTCCTCCGCCTAGCGGATCGCCGCCCGGCCTGGCGAGATTTCTCGCTGCAACGCGGCTCGCGTTGAAACGGCAACAGACCCTAGGCAGCGCATGAGCCGGACGCTCGATCCTTTTGATCGGTAATTCGGCTGACGCGGGTATTGGCGCTGCTGTTACACTATCACCCCTCGCAAATCCGCATCCTTTCCGATACCAGGAGCATCCGGTGCCTGTCGTGTTCGTCGCCGCCTCCCAACTGCCGACCCCGTTCGGCGTGTTCACCATGCATGGCTTTCTCGAGGAGGCCACCGGCAAAGAGCATGTCGCTCTGACCTTCGGTAACGTGGCTGATGGCGAGCCGGTGCTGGGTCGCTTGCATTCCGAATGCCTGACCGGCGATGCGTTGTTCAGCCTGCGCTGTGATTGCGGCTTCCAGCTTGAAGGCGCGCTACGGGCCATCTCCGAAGCCGGCCGGGGCGTGTTGCTCTACCTGCGTCAGGAAGGTCGCGGCATCGGCCTGCTCAACAAGATCCGTGCGTACGAACTGCAGGATGGTGGCGCCGATACCGTCGAAGCCAACGAGCGCCTGGGCTTCGGTGCGGACATGCGCGACTACGCGATCTGTCTACCAATGCTGCAGCATCTGGGTATCTCTTCGCTCAAGCTGATGACCAACAACCCGCGCAAGGTCAAGGCGCTGGGCGACATGGGCATCCCCGTGGCCAATCGTGTGCCGCTGCAGCTTGGGCAGAACCCGCACAACAGCAAATACCTGGCGACCAAAGCCGGCAAGCTCGGGCATATGCTCGGCAAGCTGCACCAGGGCGAGGTCGAGCGGCCTTGACCCGCGCCGCGGTCAAGCGCCGGTTGGCCCTGCTCTGGTGGCGGCAACTGGCACTGACCCTGGCTCCGCTGCTGCTGATCAACTTCGTTTTCGGGGCTGGTCGCCAACCTGGCGTGCTGGCCATGCCGCTGTTCGTCGCAGGGCTGGCCTCGCTGTTCGTCAGCCTGCCGCTATTCGGCGCTTACAAGCGTGCGCTGTTTGCCACCGTCAAGGCGCTGGATACGGCTGACGAGCCTGCTGCCTGGCTGACGTTGGCCGAGCGCCGACGTGCGGCCTTTCTTGGCGCCGGGCTGCCGGCCTGGATCGCCGCCCTGGCGGTATTCGCAGGTCTGGAAGCCGTGCCGCTGGTGTTGCTGGCGCTCGCCAGTGTCGTGCTGCTTTACCTCTATCGAATTCCCAGGCAGCTCTGATGCTGCGCGCTTTACTCGCGTTATTGATGTTGCAGGTGACGGTGTTGTCGGCCGCCGAGCGTGTGGTCAGCCTCGCGCCTTCGTTGAGCGAAATCGTCCTCGAGCTGGATTCCGCCGACCTCCTGGTCGGTGTGCTCGACGGCGGCGAACGCCCAGCAGCACTGGCTCATCTACCTTCAGTCGGGCGTTACGGGCAGTTGGAGATGGAAACCCTGCTGGCCCTGCAACCTGACCTTGTGCTGCTGTGGCCGGGCAGTGTCAGTGCCACTCAGCGCGAGCAACTGCAACGCTTCGGTATTCCTCTGCTGGTGCTGGAACCCCATTCGCTGCACGAACTGGCTCACCAGTTCGTGCAGATCGGCGAGCATCTTGGCCGGGCAGAGGTGGGGCAGCGCCTGCATGAGCGTTTCGTGGCCGGGCTGGATGAGCTGCGTGATCGTTATCGCCGCGAGCGGCCCGTGCCGGTGTTCTATCAGGTGTGGGATGCGCCGTTGTATACCGTGGGTGGCGGGCAGATCATCAGCGATGCCTTGCAGGTTTGCGGTGCGCGCAATGTATTTGCCGATCTGCATTTGCCGGCCCCGCAGGTGAGTGTCGAGGCCGTACTGCAGCGCGACCCTGCGGTGATCATCGCAGGCGACATCAGGCAACTGCAGGCCTGGCGCCGCTGGCCACAGCTCACGGCGGTGCAGCGCGAGCAATTGTGGGGGTTACCGGACAAAGGCCTGGAGCGCGCGAGCTTCCAGATGCTCGATGCGACCGCCAAACTCTGCGAGCTGTTGGCACCCGCTCGGTGATGGCGGTCGCACCGCCTACTGCCGACATGCGATGACGCTGGTAAAGCGCGCTGGCAACTGGCAGATTGGATGCCTTCCCGTTTGTTGCAGATGTTATGAAAGCCCCTGTCTCCCCTTGGTTTTCCCCCGCCAGCGCATTGATCGTTGGCGCCGCGCTACTATTGGTCTTCCCGTTGAAACTGCTGCCGAGTCTGCTGGCCGGTTTGCTGGTGTTCGAACTGGTCAACCGTCTGGCTCGCCCGATGCAACGGATGTTCGCCGGGCATCTCGGGCGCTTGCTGGCTGTCGGTCTGCTCAGCGTGCTGGTGATCGCCGTGCTCGGTCTGGTGTTCGCCGGTAGCTTCTCGCTGGTGATACACGAGCTGAACAACCCGGGGCGGCTGATGGGCAAGTTGTTCGAGGTGATCGACCGTGCCCGCGCCCAGTTGCCGGAGGTGCTGGTGGCCTACCTGCCGGCCAGCGTCGACGACATCCGCATCGCACTGCACGATTGGCTGCGCGGCCATATCAGCGAGCTGCAACTGCTGGGCAAGGGGGCCGTGCACATGTTCGTCACGGTGCTGATCGGCATGATCCTCGGTGCGGTCATTGCCCTGCAGAACGTGCCGGAACCGGGTGAGCTCAAGCCATTGGCCGGTGCCTTGTTGACGCGTGTCGGGCATTTCGTCGAGGCCTTCCGCAACGTGGTGTTCGCGCAGATCAAGATTTCCCTGCTCAATACCGCCTTTACCAGCATTTTCCTGATTGGCGTGTTGCCGCTGTTCGGTGTGCACTTGCCACTGACCAAGACGCTGATCCTGATCACTTTCGTGGCGGGGCTGCTGCCAGTGGTTGGCAACCTGATCTCCAATACGGCGATCTTCGTGGTGGGGTTGTCGATGTCGATCTGGGTGGCGATCGGTGCGCTGGCCTATCTGATCGTCATCCACAAGGTCGAATACTTCCTCAACGCACGCATCGTCGGTGGGCAGATCAAGGCGCGTGCCTGGGAGCTGTTGCTGGTCATGCTGGTGTTCGAAGCGGCGTTCGGCATCGCCGGGCTGGTCGCTGCGCCGGTGTACTACGCCTACCTCAAGAGCGAGCTCAAAGCCCAGGGCTGGGTGTGAGCATGTCGATTGCCTGACTCAGAGCCTGTTCACGATCTTTCGACGAGATTCCACGTGCAAGGACAGCAAAAAGACGCAAGCGGACGCTCACCCCGTAGGGTGGATCGGGGCGCGTAGCTGACGCTCTTTTCATCCACCATTACGATTGCAGAGCGGTGGACGGGTAAAGCGTCGTCCACCCTACGACAGGCCGCTTGCGCCTTATTGCCGCCGATCTATAGGGATACGGGTTCCTGTTTGCCAGGTGCACAAAGATCGTGAACAGACTCTCAGAACGCTGGCGTCCAGGTCAGCGATAGCAGGGCTGTACGGCCCTCCTCACGATACTCGCTGTAATTCGTCACCGGCCAGCTTCCATAACTGTACTGCGTACGGCTGTAACGCTTGTCCAGCAGGTTATCCACCTTCAGGCCGAGTGCCAGTTCTGGCGTGGCCTGCCAACTGCTGCGCAGGCCGAGCAGGCCGTGGCCGGCGATCTCACGCTCATTGGCGGCATCGTCGTAAGTACGGCTGACTGCCTGCCAGGTCGCGCCGAACGACCAGTCGCCAAACTGGCGATCCACATCCAGGCTCAGGGTACGTTTGGCGCGGCGATCGAGTTGCTTGCCCGTGGTGCGATCACGTGGGTCGATCACGCTCAGGCCGAGAGCCGTCTGCCAGCCGAGCAGCTCGTGTTGCAGGCTGCTCTCGAAGCCGTTGATGCGCGCCTTGTCTACGTTTTCGGCAGGCCAGCCATTGATCGCATCGCGCAGGTCGGTGCGGTAGACCGAGGCCTGCAACGTAGTGCGCTCGGCCAGTTGGCTGCGCCACTGCAGTTCGTAGGACTTGGACGTCTCCGGCTGCAGATCCGGATTGCCGCCGTCCGGCCAGTACAGGTCATTGAAGGTTGGCGCGCGAAAGCCTTCGGCGTAGGAGAGGATCAGTTCGTTGCGCGCATCCAGCTTGTAGCCCAGCGCGCCGCTGAAGGTATTGGCGCTGCCGAACTGCTGGTTCTTCTCGTGGCGCAGGCCGAGCTCGGTGAAGAACACTTCGCCGCGGTAGCTGTGCTGAGCGAGCAGCGCATGGTTCCAGCGGCTGTCCTGCGCATGGTCAGTGTTGCTGTTGAGTTGTTCCTGATAGCTTTCTGCACCGACGAGCAGGCTGTTGCCATTGCCCAAATCGAGTGTGTTGAGCCAGGCCAGGCTGTCACGGTAGGTGCTGAACGGGCTGCTGTCGGGAACATCGTCAAAACGCTCGGCGGAGCGGTTCTCGCTGTGGCCCAGTTCCACGCGGCTTTTCCAGTTCGGCAGCAACTGGGCGCTGACGAAGCCCGAGTAGCTGGTGAGCTGGTAGTCGGCATAGGGGTAGGCGCCATCCCAACCCAGGTCATATTCGCTCTCGCCACGTTGATCCAGCACACTGAAACCGGCCTCCAGCTCGTTGCTGAAACGATGGCTGAGGCTGGCGCTGAAAGCGTTGTTGCGATAGGCGTCGCGGTCATGATCCGGCGCCACTCGGGCATAGGTGCGGTTGATGCCGCGCGTGTCATCGGCACTCATGCTGAGGTTGAAGCGGGTGTCTGCGTTGCCGCCGGAGAGGCCGAGACTGCGCTCCCAGGTGTGGTTCGTGCCATAACCGATACGCAGGCGCGGATTGAGCCCCTCGCCAGTGGCCCGACGGGTGAAGATCTGCACCACGCCGCCGATCGCGTCGGCACCATGGATCGCCGAGCGTGAACCGCGTAGTACCTCGACGCGCTCGATCTGTTCGATATTCAGGTATTCCAGTGGGGAGATACCGGCGGACGCCGAGCCGATGCGCTGACCGTCGACCAGTACCAGGCTCTGCGCCGATTTGGTGCCACGGATGTACAGGCCGCTGTTGCTGCCTCTGCCACCGCTACGGGTGACCTGTACGCCGGGAGCGCGGGCCAGCAGATCGAGCACGCTGCTGGGCTGCAAGCGGTCGATATCTTCGCGGGTGAATACCGTGCTGGCGGTACTGCTCTGCTCGCGTGGCTGTACCTCGCGATTGCTGGTGATGACGGTTTCCGAGAGCTTCAGGGCGTCGTCGTAACTGGTGGCCTGGGCCAAAGCCAGGCCGGGAGCCAGAGACGTCGCAAGGATCAGGCGGGACAATTTCACATGTATTTCCTCAAAGGTCGGCAGACTTTCGAGGAGGGCAGAAGCAAGCGCGGCGCAGAAGGCCGTCGCTTGACGGTGATGCCCTCCGCAACACCAGTCGAATCCTGCGAGGCCGGTCTCCGGGCTCTCGACTCAGTCACTCGCCTTCCCGGGAAACCCAGTGGCTGTTGAGCGGCTGTGCAGTACTGCAGTCGATTACCGTTGCGGGGGCAGCGCCGGGATGACTCGCTGGGCGAGGGCACCGGCTTCCCGTTTAACGCCCGACGGCTGATCGTCAGGGCGCACCTTGCAGGATATGAACGCCGCGTACCTTAGTGTGCGCCTGAGTGAATTACAAGCAAGCACCTCAGTCTTTGCTTGAATTTTTCTCAAGAATAGCGAGGCGTTTACGCACGGCCGCTTCGATCCCCGCTTCATCCAGGCCACACTCGGCGAGCATCTGTTCGGGCCTGGCGTGCTCGACATAATTGTCGGGCAGGCCCAGGTGCAGCATCGGTTTGAGCGCGCCACTCTGGGCGAGGAATTCGCTGACGGCGCTGCCGGCGCCGCCCATCACGCTGTTTTCCTCGATGCTCACCAGCAGCTCATGGCTGGCGGCCAGTTCGCTGATCAGGGCTTCGTCCAGGGGCTTGACGAAGCGCATGTCGACCACCGTGGCGTTCAGCGTTTCGCCGACGCGCAGGGCCTCGGCCAGTTGCACGCCGAACACCAGCAGGGCGACGCCGCTGCCCTGGCGACGGATCACGCCTTTACCAATCGGCAGAGCGCTCAGTGCGCGGTCAATCGGCGCATTCGGGCCGCTGCCACGCGGGTAGCGCACCGCTGCCGGGCCGGCGAACTGGTAGCCGGTGGTGAGCATGTGGTGCAGTTCGTTCTCGTCGCTCGGCGTCATGATCAGCATGCCGGGAATGCAACGCAGGTAGGAGAGGTCGAAGCTGCCGGCGTGAGTGGGGCCGTCTTCACCGACCAGGCCGGCGCGGTCGATGGCGAACAGCACGTCGAGGTTCTGCACGGCCACGTCGTGGATCAGTTGATCATAGGCGCGCTGCAGAAACGTCGAGTAGATCGCCACCACCGGCTTGGCGCCTTCACAGGCCATGCCGGCGGCGAGCGTCACCGCGTGTTGTTCGGCGATGGCCACGTCGAAGTAGCGATCCCCGTGGCGCTCGCTGAAGGTCACCAGGTCGGAGCCCTCCTTCATGGCCGGGGTGATGGCCATCAGGCGCTCGTCGCTCGCCGCCATATCGCACAGCCACTGACCGAACACGCTGGAGTACTTCGGCCCGGACGGCTTTTTCGCTTTGGCTGGTGCGTTGATCGGCTCCAGTTTGGTGATCGCGTGGTAGACGATCGGGTCGACCTCGGCGGGCGCGAAGCCCTTGCCCTTCTTGGTGACCACGTGGAGGAACTGCAGGCCTTCCAGGTCGCGCATGTTGCGCAGGGTGGCCAGCAGGGTCGGCAGATCATGGCCGTCGATGGGGCCGATGTAGTTCCAGCCCAGCTCTTCGAACAGCGTGCCGGAGACCAGCATACCTTTGGCGTGCTCTTCGGTCTTGCGGGCGATTTCCCAGGCGCCGGGCAGCTTGGACAGCACTTTCTTGCTGCCTTCGCGCATGTTGGCGTAGGTGCGGCTGGAGAGGATCTTGGCCAGGTAGTTGGACAGGCCGCCGACATTCTTGGAGATCGACATGTCGTTGTCGTTGAGCACCACCAGCATGTTGGCCTTGACGTCTGCCGCATGGTTGAGCGCTTCGAACGCCATGCCGGCAGTCAGGGCGCCGTCGCCGATCACGGCAACCGATTTGCGCTTGCTGCCCTGGCGCTGGGCAGCGATGGCCATGCCCAGTGCGGCGCTGATCGAGGTGCTGGAGTGACCGACGCCAAAGGTGTCGTACTCACTTTCCGAACGACGCGGAAAGGCGGCGATGCCGTCCTTCTGGCGCAGGCTGCTCATGCGCTCGCGGCGGCCGGTGAGGATCTTGTGCGGATAGGCCTGATGGCCGACGTCCCACACCAGGCGGTCGTCCGGGGTATCGAAGACGTAGTGCAGGGCGATGGTCAGTTCGATCACCCCGAGGCCTGCGCCGAAATGCCCGCCGGTCTGACCGACCGTGTAGAGCAGGTACTGGCGCAATTCGTCCGCCAGGGTCTCCAGCTCGGCCTCGCCGAGGCGGCGCAGCTCATCCGGCGTGTTGGCGCGGTCGAGCAGCGGCGTCAGCGGGCGTTCGCGGGGAATCTCGTGGAAAGTCGTCGGCATCAGGCGAGTCGTTATAAGAATTCAAAGAATGGGGCAGTTTACCTGATGCGACGATCCGAGCCCAAGCAGGGCAAGAGCGCGGATCGCCGCAGCGGTCGTGGCAGATGAGACAGCGAGGGCGTGACTTCAGTTGCGCCTTTCGACGATATAGCGAGCCAGTTCGCGCAGTGGCTCGGCGGCGCTGTCGAACGGGTGCAGCGCCTGCAGGGCCTGGTCGCGCAGTTCGCAGGCATAGTGCTTCGCCGCCTCCAGGCCGAGCAGGGCCGGGTAGGTGGGTTTGTCGTTCGCCTGATCCTTGCCCTGGGTCTTGCCCAGGGTGGCGGTATCGCTTTCGACGTCGAGGATGTCGTCCTGCACCTGGAAGGCCAGGCCGATGACGCGAGCGTAGGTGCTCAGGGCCGTCAGCGTGCGTTCATCGGCCCGGCCGCTGGCCAGGGCGCCGAGGCACACGCTGGCTTCGATCAGCGCACCGGTCTTGTGACGGTGCATGACCTCCAGGGCTTGCTGTTGCAGTTGCTGGCCGACCGAGCCGAGGTCGATGGCCTGACCGCCAACCATGCCCGCCGGGCCTGCGGCGTTGGCCAATGCGCTGAACATGGCCAGGCGAACATCGGCGCTCTGCGGGTTGCGCTGCTCGTCGGCCAGCACCGCGAAAGCCAGGCTCTGCAGGCCGTCGCCGGCGAGGATCGCCGTCGCCTCGTCGAAGGCCTTGTGGGTGGTCGGCTGCCCGCGGCGCAGGTCGTCATCGTCCATGGCCGGCAGGTCGTCGTGTACCAGGGAGTAAGCGTGGATCAGCTCCACCGCGCAGGCCGCACCATCGGCTTGCCGGATATCCCCACCCAGGGCTTCGCAGGCGGCGTAGGCGAGTAGCGGGCGAATGCGTTTGCCGCCGTTGAACACGCTGTAGCGCATGGCCGCATAGAGGCGCTCGAGCTCGGTACGCGGTGCTGCGAACAGCAGCTCCAGAGCCGCGTCGACCTGCTTCTGGCAGCGGGCCTGGTACGTGGTGATCATATCGGTTCGTCCGTTTCGAACGGCGCCGCTTCCAGTTCGCCATCGCGCTCCAGGAGGATCTGTACTTTCTGCTCGGCCTGGGTCAGCGACGCCTGGCAGTCACGGGTCAGGCGGATGCCCTGTTCGAAGGCGCTCAGCGACTCCTCCAGCGACAGTTCGCCGTTCTCCAGGCGTTCGACCAGGGTTTGCAGGTCGGTGAGGGACTGCTCGAAATCGAGCGAGGCTTTCTTACGGGCCATGGCGGGAATTCTCAGGCGGGGTTCGCGGTTCGGCGCGACATTAGGATTTGTTCTCGATTCAGCACCAGCCGCGTTGCGGCGAAAAAACTCGCCAACACGGCAGGCAGGCCAAGAGCAGTGCGTGGCGAGATTTTACGCGCAACCCTCCGGGTCGGGCTCATTTTGTCGCGAATGCCGCGTTGCTCGCCACTCATTTGGCGCAACCAGACTTCGCGGCTCGCGATAAAGCGCGCTCTGGCATCGTCATGCTCAATCGGGAGCAGACCCTAGCAGAGCCCCTGCCTATGGGCAAATCAGTGCGGGCGTAGCTGGATTGTATGGATATACAGTATTCTGGCGCCTGTTCATTCGAGCGTGCCGATGTCTCATGCGTCTGTTTCTCTGCGAAAAGCCCTCTCAAGCCAAGGATATCGCCAGTGTGCTCGGTGCCACACGGCGTGGCGATGGCTGCTGGCTGGGCAACGGGGTGACGGTTACCTGGTGCATCGGCCATCTCCTGGAAACCGCGCCGCCGGATGCCTACGACGCGCGCTACAAACGCTGGGTGCTGGACGACCTGCCCATCGTGCCGCAGCAGTGGAAGATGCGCGTAAAACCCAAGACCGCCGCGCAGTTCAAGGCGGTCAAGCGGCTGCTGGGTGAGGCCGCGGAGTTGGTGATCGCCACCGACGCGGATCGTGAGGGCGAGATGATCGCTCGCGAGTTGCTCGACCACTGCCGCTACCGCGGGCCCATCCAGCGCCTGTGGCTGTCGGCGCTGGACGATACCTCGATCCGCAAGGCACTGGCTGCGCTCAAGCCGGGCGCGATGACCTACAACCTCTATCAGTCGGCGCTCGGTCGTTCGCGGGCCGACTGGTTGATCGGTATGAACATGAGCCGGCTGTTCACCCTGCTTGGCCGCAAGTCCGGTTATCAGGGCGTGCTGCCGGTCGGGCGCGTGCAGACGCCGACCCTGCGCCTGGTGGTGGATCGTGATCGTAGTATCGCGGCCTTCGTGCCGGTGCCGTTCTGGGCCATCGACGTAGGACTCGACGGCAACGGCACGCGATTCACCGCGCAATGGCGAGCGCCCGAAGCGCAGTGCGACGAGCAGGGCCGTTGCCTGCGTCAGGAGGTGGCGCAACGCGCCGCCGAAGATATTCAGGGCGCCGAGCAGGCCCTGCTACAGCACTTGAAGACCGAGCGCATGCGCGAAGCGCCGCCCTTGCTGTTCGATCTCGGCACCTTGCAGCAGGTCTGTTCGAAGAAGCTTGGCCTCGGCGCCCAGGAAACCCTGGATATCGCCCAGAAGCTCTACGAGACCGACAAACTGATCACCTACCCGCGCAGCGATTGCGGTTACCTGCCGCTGAGCCAGCATGCCGAGGCACCGGCGATCCTGTCGGCTTTGGGGCAGGCTGACCCGGGGCTGCGCGAGGTGCTCGGACATACTCAGGCGCAGCGCCGCTCGCGGGCCTGGAACGATGCCAAGGTCAGTGCGCACCACGGCATTATCCCAACCCTGGCCGCAGGCGGGCTGGCGCGCCTGAGTGGTCGGCCGCGAGCGGTTTACGAGCTGATTCGCGCCCGCTATCTGGCGCAGTTTCTGCCCAACCACGAATACGACCGCACCCAGGCCGATTTCGACTGCGCCGGCCATAGCCTGCGCGCGGTCGGCAAACAGATCGTCGAGCCCGGCTGGAAGCGCGCCCTGCCGGAAGCCCTGGCGCCCGCCAAGGGGCGCGAAGCCCCAGCGCCCCAGGCACTACCGGCTCTGCACGAAGGGCAGCAGTGTCCGGTGCGTGAGGTGACCCTCAAGGATCTGCACACCCAGCCGCCCAAGCCATTCACCGAAGGCGACCTGATCCAGGCCATGAAGAACGTGGCGCGGCTGGTCGAGGATCCACGCCTGAAGCAGAAGCTCAAGGACACCACCGGGATCGGTACCGAAGCCACCCGCGCCGGCATCATCCAGGGGCTGCTCGACCGCGGCTACCTGATCAAGCAGGGCAAGACCCTGGCCGCCACCCCGGCGGCTTTCGGCCTGATCGATGCGGTGCCGCGGGCCATCGCCGATCCTGGCACCACGGCGATCTGGGAACAGGCGCTGGATATGGTGCAGAGCGGCGAGATGCCGCTGGAGGAGTTCGTCGCCAAGCAATCGGCCTGGATGGGCAAGCAGATCGAGCGCTGTCTCGGCCTGCAACTGACCATCAGCGGCCCCGCACCAGCAGGGCGTGCACCCTGGAAAGGCAAGCGCAAGGCGACAGCCCGCAAGGGCACGGCTGGCAAGCGTGGCCGCAAAACCCCGGCGAAGAGCTGAGTCGCGCTACAAGGCGGGAGTGGACGGTCGGTGACCCGCGTTGAACCATGGATCACGGCCTTCGGCCCCGGATTACGCCTGCGGCTAATCCAGGCTACGTTCGGCCACGACCTGTAGGTTGGATTAGCCCGTAGGATGGGTGAAACCCATCAATTTCCGATGGGTTTCACCCATCCTACGACCTACAAGGCGGGAGTGGACGTAGGGTGGATGACGCTCTTTTCATCCACCATTGCGATTGCAGAGCGGTGGACGGATCGGGCCGCGTAGGCAAGCGTCAGCTACGCGCCCCGATCCACCCTACGACCGGCCGCTTACGCTTTTTTGCGGTCGTAAATAATGAGGAGGTGTCCGCAGGGCCTGGGGCCATGAATCGTGAACCGATTCCAGGCCTCTCTGTTCAACGTGCGGCACTGTTGCCGTGTTCCTGGTTTGCAGGCCAGGCCGTTGGTCAATAGAACAGTCATCTGACGCTGTTTCCCTCGCTGCAATATCCACTGTTCGTCTCCACCTTTGGTCGATGCTTCGGCCCGAGGTCTTCCCAAAACTCATTTTTCCGTTACCATCCGGCGCGTTTGATTTTATGAACAGGTTTCATTCGCCTGCTCCGCGCTTGGGCTTACCCTTCCAGTCGTCGGATTTTCTAGTGGTAATCCCTCTAGAACGGTGCATAAGGCCTTATTGAAAATATGGGTTCAGCTCTCCTCGGGCTGAGCTGGTTGTGGAGTAAAACGAACATTCAAGCCGGTGTGCCTGGTGTTTCCCTGGCTACACCGCCGCTGCGGTAATGGCTCAGAACGTCACGCGAGTGATGCTGGGTCGTCCTCTGATTCAACCGGATGGATTTCGGCAAGGACTGTTGCCCGAGACCGGCCAGGGCGGATCCGGAAACGCTCATATGGCAAGCAGTCACGACAACGCCTGCGTGTGGCAGACCCGTTGCCGCGTTTCGTGCGTCGATCAGTCCGAGGACGGCCTGGCTTCAACTGTTTCCAGCAAGATCGATAAGAGGTAGTCCATCCATGGATGCTGTAGCAACCGACAAGGCAAAGCAGGAGCACGAGAGCAAGCTCAGTGCGTCATTGAAGTCCCGGCACCTGACCATGATGTCGATCGCCGGCGTGATCGGTGGCGCTCTGTTCGTCGGTTCCGGCAGCGTGATCCATAGCGCCGGCCCGGCAGCTGTACTGGCCTACCTGGCCGGCGGCATTCTGGTGGTGCTGATCATGCGCATGCTCGGCGAGATGGCGACTTCTTCGCCGGATACCGGCTCCTTTTCCACCTACGCCGAGCGCGCCATCGGCCGCTGGGCCGGCTTCACCATCGGCTGGCTGTACTGGTGGTTCTGGGTGATTCTCATGGCCTGGGAGGCCTACGTGGCGGGCACCATCCTCAATAGCTGGTTCCCCGAAGTCAGCGTCAACGTCTTCGTGCTGGCCACCACGCTGCTGCTGATCAGCATCAACTTCTTCAACGTCAAACACTACGGGGAGTTCGAGTTCTGGTTCGCGCTGATCAAGGTGGTGGCGATCATCTGCTTCCTGGTGGTCTGCAGCATGGCCGTGCTCAGCCTGTGGCCGACCGGCGAAGTGCGTGGCTTCGGCAACCTGACTGCTCAGGGCTTCATGCCCAATGGCATCGAAGCCGTGGTGGTGGCCATCCTCGGGGTGATGTTCGCCTTCCTCGGCGCCGAAATCGTCACCATTGCTGCCTCGGAAGCCAAGGATCCGTCGACGCAGATCGTCAAGGCGACCAATTCGGTGGTCTGGCGCGTGTGCCTGTTCTATATCGGCTCGATCTTTCTGATCGTCTGCCTGGTGCCGTGGAACGACCCGCTGATGGCTCAGTCGGGCTATGGCTCCTACCGCCGCACCCTGGAACTGCTGGGCATTCCGGGCGCCGAGCTGCTGATGAACTTCGTGGTGCTGACCTCGGTGAGCAGCTGCATGATCTCGGCGCACTACACCGCTTCGCGCATGCTGTTCTCGCTGTCCACCCGTGGTGATGCGCCGTCGTTCCTGAAAATCACTCGTGCGGGTACCGGTGTGCCGGTGTTCGCGATCATCGCCTCCTGCTCGGTGGCCATCTTCGTGGCGCTGATCAACTTCAGCGAAACCCTGCGCCCGAAAGACGTGCTCGACACGCTGATGAACACCACCGGCATGATCGCCCTGCTGGTCTACCTGGTGATCGCCTTCTCGCAACTGAAGATGCGCCGCAAGCTGGAAGCCGAGGGCAAGGACATCCGCCTGAAAATGTGGCTGTTCCCCTGGCTGACCTACCTGGTGATCGTCTTCATCGTCGGTTGCCTGGTGACCATGGCATTCGTCGAGGAGTACCAGGTACTGGTCATCTCCACCGGCGCGGCAGCGGCCGTCGTCGTGGCGTTGGGTCTCTGGGTTCACATGCGCGCGGCAAAGAGGCTGACACGCTGATTACTTCGGTGTGATCGGCAAGAGGACGCACTCGCAAGTGTTGAACACCGGCGGCTGACCTTCACGGGGCTTGGCAGCGGCTCTTGTAGCAGCTGCCAAGTGGGGGGCTTACAGGATATTGATCGGGTAGTTGATCAGGATCCGGTGCTCGTCCGCGTCACGCTGATTGCCCACGGTGGAGCGCAGTTGTGCATGACGAAGCTGGATGTTCAGGTTCTTCGCCGGGCCGGACTGTACGGTATAGGCGAGGGTCACGTTGCGCTCCCACTCCTTCTTGTCACCATCGACCGCCTTGATGTGCGAACCACTTTCGTACATGCCGACGAAGGTCAGGCCAGGCACGCCGACGTTAGCGAAGTCATAACCGTAGCGCACCTGCCAGGTGCGTTCACCGGCACGCTGGAACTTGCCGATCATCGACTCCGTCATGAAGTAGGCCGAAGAGCCGTCACCCTGGTTCAGCCACACGGCATCGCTGTCGCCGCTGACTACCTGGTAGCCGGCCGCAAAGGTGTGGCCCTGGATCAGGTAGGAGAACAGGGCGCTGCTCATGCGGCTGTCGACCTTGCCCTTGGTCACTCCATTGCCGTAATAGCCATTGGTGTAGAAGGCCGAGTCATGGCCGTTGGCACCATCGGAGCGGTTGTTGAAGTGGCGCAGGTCGCTACGCAGCGTGCCTTCGCCCAGTTTCAGATCGTACAGCAGGCCGACGAAGTGCTGTTTGTAGAAGTCTTCGAGGTTGCCGTAGTAGTACTGCAGGGTGAGGTTGTCGAGCGCCTTGTAGTCGACCCCGGCGTAATAGAACGTGTTGACGAACTCACCGGTTAGCGGATTGTTCGCGCCGGGAATCGACATGCCCATCTGATCGGTCGAGCCACGGCCCATGACATGCTCGAGCTGGCCGGCGGTGAAGGTGAATCCATCCAGATCCCTGGACTGGATCTGGCCGCCGCGGAAGGTCTGCTGCAGCATGCGATCAGTGGAGACCACCACTGGCAGCTTGGGGATCAGTGTGCCGTAGCGCAGTTCGGTTTCGGCGAAGCGCGCCTTCAGTGTGCCGCCCAGGCTGCCGAACTGATCGACCGCACGGCCGTCGCTGTCGGTGGGGAATACATTGCCGTTGAAGTTGATGCTGTCGGGGTTGTAGTGGCGGCCTTTGCCCGAGTCGAGGCGGATGCCCCATTGGCCGATGAGATCCACGCCGAAGCCGAGCGTGCCCTCGGTGAAGCCTGACTGCACGTTGAGCATGAAGCCCTGGCCCCACTCCTGGGTGTAGCTCGGATCTGCGCTGCCACTGCGGTTGTCCGCATTACTGAAGAAGTTACGGGCCAGGATGCTGGCCTTGGTGTCCTCCACGAAACCTGCCGCATGGCCCTGTTGCGCGATGAGCAGGCCACAAAGGCCTGTCGCTAGAATGGGGGTGCGATTGAAACGCTCCATCGTGTTCATCCTCTGGTTGTCATTGGGTGTTGTGAGAGGCAGTCAAATGTCGGCAGTCAAGGTTGTTGTTTTTCTGGAGCAACGGGAGGTCGCACGCGCGGTAACACCACCGGCGGCAAACGGTAAAGAATGAGCAGGGCCAGAACACCGAGGGCGGCGCAGAGCAGCAGGCCGACGCCGATCGACTGGGCAAGGGCGCTGCGCGCCAACATCAGCAATGGTGTCTGTGTGTCGCTGGCCGCGTGTTGCAACAGCACTTGAGGATTGGCGAATTGCGCCAGGGCATCCCCTTCACCTGCGGCGATCAGGCTGCGCTGCAAGGTACTGGCGTAGAGCAGCTTGACCAGCACGGCCATCATCGCTGTGCCGAGCAGGCCGCCGACCAGGCGCAATGACTGGGTAAGGGCGGTAGCGATGCCGAGGAACTGGTGTGCGGCGAGGGTCTGGGTGAACACCGTGAGGTTGAGCAGGATGAAACCCAGCCCCAGGCCGGCCAGCAGGATCAAGCCAAGCAGCAGGTTGAAACTGGCCGACAGGCCGACCCAGGCGAGCCCCAGGCACGCCACCAGCAGCGCGCAGAAACCAGCGAGCGGCAACAGGTTGGGATTGGCCATGCGGGTGACGATGCGACCGTTGATGATCGCTCCGAGGGTGATGCTCAGGGCCAGTGGTGTGATCAACAGGCCGGCGTCCTGTGGCGAGTAGCCATAACTGCCTTGCAGCAGTAGCGGCAGGTAATACAGCAGGGTGAACATGATCGCGCCGGCCAGCATCGACAGCACGAACAGCAGGCGCAGGCTCGGTTGTATGAAGAGTTCTTTCGGTAGCAGGGCGAAGCGACAGCGCCGTTCCCAGCGCCACAGGGCGAACGCGGCGCTGCAGAACAGCGCGCCGAGCAGCGAGCACAGCAGCAGGTCGGCCTGTTCCAGACGCTCGACGAACAGCTGCAGGCTGCCCAGCACCAGCACGATCAGCAGTGCACCGACCCAGTCGAGGTTCATCGCCCCGGCAGACTGCGGGCGATACCAGGGCAGAAAGCGCCAGGCGAAGAACAGCGCCAGAACCCCCAGGGGGATGTTCAGCCAGAACACCGAGCGCCAGCCGAACGCGCCGGTAAGGTAGCCGCCCAGACCCGGCCCGATGGCGTTGACCACACTGAACATGGCGCTGAGCAGGATCTGCCAGCGCAGGCGTTGGCGGGTATCGGGGAACAGCTCGGGCACGCAGGCGAACGCCGTGCCGATCAGCATGCCGCCGCCGATACCCTGCAGGATACGACCGATGACCAGTACCAGCATGCTGTCGGTCAGGGCGCAGACCAGCGAGGCCAGGGTGAAGATCAGGGTGGCGGCGAGCACGAAGGGCTTGCGGCCATAGTAGTCGCCAAGACGACCGAAGATCGGGATGGTGACGATGGAGGCGAGCAGATAGCCTGTGGCGACCCAGGCATAGAGGTCGAAGCCCTGCAGCTCGTTGACGATGCTTGGCAGCGCGTTACCGATCACGGTCTGATCGAGCGCCGACAGCATCAGCACCAGCGAGACACCGAGCATCGCCAGCAGCGCCTGCTTGAAGGTCATCGAAGGCTGGCTCGACATCGTCATGGCGCTGCGCTCAGCGCAACTCGGCCACGGCCGCCGCGATCCGCGCGCAGCCGGTTTCCAGGGTTTCGATGGCTGTGGCGGTGGACATGCGGAAGAACGGCGCCAGGCCATAGGCGGTACCGGCGACCACGGCGACGCCCTGGCTTTCCAGCAGGTACAGCACCACGTCGGTGTCGGCCTCCAGCACCTTGCCATCGGGCGTGCGCTTGCCGAGCAGGGCGCCGCAGTTGACGTAGAGGTAGAAGGCGCCCTCCGGCTTGATGCAGCTCAGGCCGTCGATGGCGTTGATCAATTCCAGGCAGTGATCGCGGCGTTGCTGATAGACCTTCACGCTTTCAGCGACGAAGCTCTGCTCGCCTTGCAGCGCGGCCACGGCGGCGGCCTGGCTGACCGAACAGGCATTGCTGGTGGACTGCGACTGCAGGGTAGCCATGGCACTGATGATGTCGGCCGGGCCGGCGGCGTAGCCGATGCGCCAGCCGGTCATGGCGTAGGTCTTGGAGACGCCGTTGATGATCAGTACCCGCTCGCGCAGGGCTGGCTCTACGCTGAGCAGGTGGCTGATGGGGCGCTCGTCGTAGCGGATGTGCTCGTAGATGTCGTCGGTCATCACCAGCACGTCGGGGTAGTCCAACAGCACATCGGCCAGCGCACGGTATTGCTCGGCACTGTAGGTGGCGCCGGTCGGGTTGCTCGGCGAGTTGAGCAGCAGCCAGCGGGTGCGTGGGGTGATCGCGTCGCGCAGTTGTGCAGCGGTGAGCTTGAACTGGTTTTCTTCCGGGCAGGGTAGCGTTACCGGCCGGCCGTCGCAGGCCAGAACCATGTCGGGATAGGAGACCCAGTAGGGCGCCGGGATCAGCACCTCGTCATCGACGCCCAGGGTCGCGGCCAGGGCGTTGAAGATCGCCGCCTTGGCGCCACTGGTCACCACCACCTGGCTGGCCGGATAGCTCAGGCCGTTCTCGCGCTGCAGCTTGGCGACGATGGCCTCGCGCAGGGCCGCGGTACCGGCGTTAAGCGTATAGCGCGTCTCGCCGTTTTCGATGGCCAGGCAGGCGGCCTGGCGAATGTGCTCGGGGGTGTCGAAGTCCGGCTCGCCGACCACCAGGTTGATGATGGATTTGCCCGCACGGCGCAGCTCGTTGGCGCGATCTGCGGCAGCGCTGCTGGGGGACGGTTTGATACGAAGCACGCGGGCAGCGATGCGGGATGCGGTCACGGGAATGATCCTCGGTTAGGGCCTTGACGAGGATTACGTTACGGCTCGGCCGCATGGGCACCATAAGATGAGTTCGTTCTGGTTTGATAGGAAGTGCTTATGGATAGAGCTCGATATGTTGCGCACCAATGTTGTGCGACAGCAAAGGCGTAGGCTCCAGAACAGGGATCGCCAGTCGCCGATGTGTAGTCATATGAAACGCTTATGTATCCAGGCGCAGCTTTCCATATGCGTTGGCCCGCCTATTGCTCTGCCAGGGAGTATTCATCTGTACAGAGCAGCGCACCGTGAACCTCCGTCGCCTCAAATATTTCGTCAAGATCGTCGACATCGGCAGCCTGACCCAGGCCGCCGATGTATTGCATATCGCCCAGCCTGCGTTGAGCCAGCAACTCAGCACTTTGGAGTCCGAACTGCAGCAGCAACTGCTGATCCGCACCAAGCGCGGGGTGACGCCGACCGAAGCCGGCAAGGTGCTGTACGGCCACGCTCAGGTGATCCTGCGCCAGTGCGAGCAGGCGCAGAGCGACGTGAATGCCAGTGGCCTCGCGCTGTCCGGGCCGGTGTCGGTGGGGCTGGCGCCGGGCACCGCGGCGTCGACCCTGTCGTTGCCGTTGCTCAAACGGGTGCGCGAGAAGCATCCGGGTATCCTGCTGTACCTCAACGAGAATTTCGGCACCACCCTCAGCGAGTTGATCATGAACGGCCGCATGGACATGGCGGTGCTCTACGGTGGGCGCGAGGTGCATGGCCTGAGCTTTATCCAGCTGATGCGCGAGCCGCTCTACCTGGTCAGCGCCGAACCGGCATTGCAGGGGCGCGAACGGATTGCCCTGAGTGAAGTGGCCAGCTACCAGTTGCTGTTGCCACGCACCTACAACGTCATGCGTCGCCTGGTCGATGAGGCCTTTCTGCGTATCGAGATGAGCGCTCAGGTGGTCGCGGAAATCGAGTCGTCCACCACCCTGGCCGCCGCCGTGGCCGATCATTTCGGCTCGACGATTCTCCCGGAGTCGGCTGCCCGGGTGCTGGCGGATGCCCATGGCCTGCACCTGAGTCGCGTCGTCGAACCGGATATCGAGGCGCCGCTGGCGCTGTGCCTGTCCGGCCACTTGCCGCTTTCGGTACCGGCGCAGGCGGTCAAGGCGATTCTGCTGGAACTGGTCGCCGAGATGCGCACGAGCCGCCCGCCAGCAGAGGGCGAGGGGTCATAAGGAGGCCTTATTACCCCACAGCCAAACCGTCTTGGCCGCTCCGAGATGGCCTCGATACATTGCCCTCAGCCAATTTTTCATCGGCAGGGGCCGTAGATGAAACCCGAACGCATAAAAGCATTGATCGACCTGATGGCCGAATCCGACCTGAGCGAGCTGAGCCTGAGCGAGGAGGGCGCGCAGCTGCGTCTGCTGCGTGAGCACGGCCAGGTTGTGTGCACCTCAGTCGCTGCGCCGGCAGCGGTTTCTCAGCCTGCCACGCCCGAGTCGCAGGCGGTAAGCGAGAAGGTCAGCGGTTACCAGGCCAAGGCCCCGCTGCACGGCATCGTGCACTTCACCCCGGCGCCGGATCAGCCGCCGTTCATCGAAGTCGGCTCTCAGGTTAGCGCCGGGCAGACCCTGGCGGTGCTCGAGGCGATGAAGATGTTTCACCCGCTCAAGGCCCAGGCCGATGGTGTGGTCGAGGCGATTCTGGTGGCGGGTGGTAGCGAGGTCGAAGCGGGCCAGGTGCTGGTGCGCATCGCGTGAGCAAGGGCGGAGAATTCTGATGTTCGACAAAGTTCTGATCGCCAACCGTGGTGACCAGCCGCAACGCGGCGCAGCGGCGCAGCCAAAGTGCCCGGCGGGCGCAGCCCGTGTGGGCGATCTCGCCACGGAGAAGCACGATGTTTGACAAGGTATTGATCGCCAACCGTGGGGAGATCGCCCTGCGTATCCAGCGCGCCTGCAGGGGCCTGGGGCTGAAGACCGTTGCGGTCTATTCCGAGGCCGATCGCGATGCCCGTTATGTGCAGCTGGCCGATGACGCGCTGTGCATCGGCCCGGCTGCGCCCGGGCAGAGCTACCTGAAGCAGATGGCCCTGCTGGACGCGGCGCGTGTGACGGGGGCTCAGGCCATTCATCCGGGCTATGGCTTTCTCTCCGAGAACGCGACCTTCGCCGAGCGTATCGAGAATGCCGGGATGACCTTTATCGGCCCCAGCGCCGAATGCATTCGCAGCATGGGCGACAAGGTCGCGGCCAAGCGCGCCATGCGCCTGGCCGGGGTGCCCTGCGTGCCGGGCCCGGACTCCAGCCTGCCGGCCGAGCCATCGGCGATTCTGGCGATTGCCGAGGCAATCGGCTACCCGGTGATCGTCAAGGCCGCCGGCGGCGGTGGCGGTCGCGGCATGCGTGTGGTGCAGGAGGCCGCGCAGTTGCTCGATGCCGTCGCGGTAACGGGCGAGGAAGCACGGCGGGCGTTCGGCAACCCCGAGCTGTATATCGAGAAGTTCCTCGGCAAACCGCGCCATGTGGAAATCCAGGTGCTCTGCGATGCCTACGGCAACGCCCTGTGGCTGGGTTCGCGGGACTGCTCGATGCAGCGCCGCCACCAGAAGGTACTCGAGGAGGCGCCAGCCCCCGGCATCGACCCGGCGTTGATCGCCCAGGTCGGCGAACGCTGCGCCGAGGCCTGCCGGCAGATCGGCTATCGCGGGGTCGGCACCTTCGAGTTCCTGTTCGAGAACGACGCTTTCTACTTCATCGAGATGAACACGCGGCTGCAGGTCGAGCACCCGGTGACGGAAGTGACCACCGGTATCGACATCGTCCAGCAGCAGATTCGCATGGCCCTGGGCGAGCGTCTGAGTCTGACCCAGGCGGACATTCGCACGCTCGGCCATTCGCTGGAATGCCGCATCAACGCCGAAGATCCGCAGACCTTCATGCCCACGCCGGGCCTGGTCAGCGAGTGGCTATTGCCCGGTGGCATTGGTGTGCGCGTCGACTCCCACGTCAGCCAGGGTTATCGGGTGCCGCCGTACTACGACTCGATGATCGCCAAGGTCATCACCCAGGGCGCGACCCGCGACGAAGCGCTGGCGCGCATGCGCCTGGCCCTCAGCGAGATGGCCATCGGCGGCATCTCCAGCAACCTCGCGCTGCACCGCGAGATCCTCCAGGATCCGGCGTTCTGCGCCGGCGCGGTGGACATTCACCATCTCGAACGCTGGCTGCAGCAGAGGGCTTCGTCATGACCGCGCATATCAGTCTGCTGGGCAGCACGGCCCTGCTGTTCGAAGCGCCCGGTGACTTGCAACTGGTCACCCAGCAGCGCATCTGGGCCCTGGCCCGGCTGGCGCAGCAGTGGCCGGCGGTACATGAGGCGGTGCCGGGGATGAACAACCTGATGCTGACCTTCAAGACGCCGCCGCGCGATATCGCCGGGCTGAGCACGCAACTGCTCGAAGGCTGGGAGCAGTGTCAGCCGTTGCCGATCGAGGGACGCATCGTCGAGCTGCCGGTGGTCTACGGCGGCGAAGACGGCCCGCACATGGCCGATGTCATCGCCCATACCGGCCTGGATATCGAGACCATCGCCAACCTGCATTGCGAACCGCTGTACCCGGTCTACGCCCTGGGCAGCCATCCGGGCTACTGCTACCTCGGCGGCATGGATCCGCGCCTGGCCACGCCACGGCGCCAGGTGCCGGTGCTCAGCATCGGCGCCGGCGCGGTGTCCATCGGCGGCGTGCAGACCGGTATTTCCGCATCGGCCGGCCCCAGCGGCTGGAACACCATCGGCCGTACCTCGATGGTGTTCTTCGATGCCCAACGAAACCCGCCGGCGATTCTGCAGCCGGGCGATCGACTGCGTCTGCGTATCGAGAGGATCATCCGATGATCGAGATCATCAGCGCCACGGCGCTGGCCACCGTGCAGGATCTTGGCCGCCACGGCAGCCTGGGTTACGGCGTCGGCACCTCCGGGGCGATGGACGCGCTGTCCCTGCAGCTCGGCAACCTGCTGCTGGGCAACGACCTCGATGCGGCGGCCATCGAGATTCCGTTGTTCCCCTTCGAGGCACGCTTCGTCGAGGACTGCACCTTCGCCGTCAGCGGCGCCGCCTGCGCTGTGCGCCTCGATGGCCAGCGCCTGCCGCCCAACTGGGTAGCTCAAGGGCGCAAGGGTCAGGTATTGACGCTGACGTATCCGACCTCGGGCAGCCGTGCCTACCTGTGCCTGGCGGGCGGCGTCGACGTTCCCGAGGTGTTGGGGTCGCGCAGTACCCAGTTGCGCGGCGAGTTCGGCGGCTGGCAGGGCCGCGCCCTGGAGCGCGGCGACCGCATTTCCGCAGCGCGTCCCGGTCTCGACCAGCCCGCCGACTTCGGGGTCGAGTCGGTGTTCGCCGCACTGCCGCTGACGCTGGAGGGGCGCCCGGCGATACGGGTGCTGCCGGCGGCGGAGTTCGAGTGTTTCAACTCCCAGGCGCGGGATGCGTTCTTCGCCGGCGAGTGGAAGATCACCCCGCAGAGCAATCGCTATGGCTATCGCCTGGAAGGCACGCCGCTGTTGCCGGAGCGGCCGCTGGAAATCCGCTCCCACGGCATCGTGCCGGGCGTGATCCAGGTGCCCCACGGCGGCCAGCCGATCGTGCAGATGCGCGATGCGCAACCCAGTGGCGGCTATCCGAAGTTCGCCACGGTGATCGAGGCGGATATCTGGCGGCTGGGCCAGGCCGCCATCGGCAGCAAGGTGCGCTTCGTCGCCTGCAGTTATGACCAGGCCCTGGATGCGCTCGAGGCCAACCAGGCATTTATCGAACGCACCCGCCAGCAGCTGGCGCTGCGCAGTTGAGGAAACTCCTGATGAAGATTGACGAGATTCGCCAGTTGGCGATTTGGCTTGGCGAGGCCGGGTTGACCGCCATCGAATTGAAGAGGGGCGACGAGAGCGTACTGCTGCGGCGTACGGCGCGAATCAATCCGAGCGCTTCGCTACCGGCTAGCGTAACGCCTGCGCGCGGCAGCGAACGTCTCGCGTGTACGGTGAAGGCCAGCGGCCCTGGTGTGTTCTTCTCCACCCATCCGGACGAGGCGGCGCCCTACGTGCAAGGCGGCGATGTGCTCAGCCAGGGTCAACTGGTTGGCGTACTGCGGGTCGGCAGCGTGTTCCTGCCGGTGCGCGCCGCGGTGGCAGGGCGGGTACGCCAGGTATCGGTGGCAGATGGCCAAACCGTCGGCTATGGCCAGACATTGATCGAACTCGAGGAGCTGGCATCGTGAAGATCGACCTGAACGCCGACCTGGGCGAGGGCTTCGGCCCCTGGAAAATGGGTGAGGACGAAGCGCTGATGGCGCTGATTTCCTCGGCCAACGTGGCCTGTGGTTTCCATGCCGGCGACCCGCTGATCATGGATGCCACGGTGCGCAGGGCCAAGGCTCAGAGCATCGATCTTGGCGCCCATGTCGGCTTTCCCGACCTGCAGGGCTTCGGTCGGCGGCGGATGAACATCGAGATCAGAGAGTTGTGCTGCATGGTGGTCTACCAGCTCGGCGCGCTCAGCGGCATCGCCAGGGCAGCCGGCCACCAGGTCAGCCATATGAGCTTCCACGGTGCCCTGGGCAATATGGCCGCGGCCGATGCCGAGCTGGCCGGGCCGCTGATACGGGCGGTGGCCAGCTTCGATCCGAACATCATCATCAGCTCGTCGACCAGTCAGGCCATCGAGCGTGCGGCGGACAAATGCGGCCTGCGCGTCGCCACCACCTTCCTGGCCGACCGTGCCTACGACGACGATTGCCTGCTGGTGCCGCGCGGTACGCCGGGGGCAGTGATCGATGATCACCAGCAGGTGATGGCACGCATTGCCCAACTGCTCGACGACGGCTCGGTGACCACCATCACCGGCAAGCGCGTGGCGGTGAATGCCTGCTCGATCCTGCTGCACGGCGACACGCCGGGAGCGGTCAGTTTCGCGCGCAGCATCCGCGCCAGCATCGAGCGCCAGGGCGGGCTGATCACCCCGATTACACAGCTGCTGGCTGGGTCATAAGCGCAGCTTATTGCCACACAATCATTGCGTCTTGGTCGACCCGAACAGCAGTGGTTACAGTCCAGTGAAAGGCAATCGCCCCCTCATGGCCGGCGATCGCAGAGGAATCAGAGGAACACGTCATGCCATTTTCCGACTACCAAACCGCGCTGGTTACCGGCGCTTCCTCCGGGATCGGCGCTGCCGTCGTCGAGCGCCTGTGTGCCGAGGGCCTGCAGGTTCATGCCCTGGCCCGCAGCGCCGACAAGCTGGCCGAGTTGGCCGAGCGCACCGGCTGCATCGCTCACGCCATCGACGTCACCGACCTGGCCGGGCTGACCGAGTTGTTCCGCACCAATGTCTTCGATGTAGTGATCAACAATGCCGGGGTCGACCGTCCCGGCTCGCTGCTCAAGGCCGACGCCGAAGGCATCGACCTGCTGGTCGACGTCAACCTGCGCGCGGTGTTGCAGATCGCCCGCCTGGCCTTGCCGGGCATGGTCGAGCGCGACCGTGGGCACATCGTCAATATCAGCTCCATCGCCGCCGCCTACAACTTTGGTGGCAACGCGACTTATCACGCGACCAAGGCCGCAGTGAGCATGCTCTCCAAACAGCTGCGCGTGGATGCCTTCGGCAAGCGCGTACGGGTCACCGAAATCTGCCCGGGGCGTGTCGCCACCGACATCTTCGCCCACGTGCACGGCGACTCCGAAGAAGTGCGCAAGCGCTTCCTGGAAGGCTTCGAATTGCCTGAGGCGAAGGACATCGCCGCTGCCATCGCCTTCGCCATCGCCGCCCCCGTCGCGGTGAACATCGGCCATATGGAAATCACCCCGACCCTGCAAGTACCCGGCGGACTTTCCACCGCGCGCCCCGGCGAAATTTGAGGCTGAAACACCGTCAGGCTCCCCAATAGAACGGCTCAAGCCGTCGTGCATCACCTGCGCCAGCCCACCTGGCGCCTTGCTCCTGCCCCAAGCTGAAGTCACTGGAACCTGACCATGACGACTGATTTCGATCTTTCCGCGATCCTGCAGGGCGAGTACGCCGAGCTGATCCTGAAGGGCATCGGCATGACACTGCAGCTGGCCTTCTTCGCCTGGTGTCTGGCCATGGCGCTGGCCCTGGTGCTGGTGTCGATCCGCCTGACCGGCAACCGCTATGCCGAAGGCGCGGTCGCCGCCTACGTGTCCTATCACCGTAACGTACCGACCCTGGTGCAGTTGATGCTCTGGTACTTCGGCATCCCGACCCTGCTGTCGGAATCCACGCAGATCTGGCTGGCCAATTACAGTACCGAATTCATCTTCTCGCTGATCGCCCTGGGCCTGTGCCAGGCCGCCTATTTCAGCGAAGACATCCGTGGCGGCCTGCGCGCCATTCCCACGGGGCAGACCGAGGCCGCGCGGGCCATGGGCCTGGGCTATATCCGCTCGATGCGCTATGTGATCCTGCCGCAAGGCATCCGTAACAGCCTGCCATCGCTGATCAACCACACGGTGCTGTTGTTCAAGAACACCAGCCTGGTCATGGCCATTGGCGTAGTGGAACTGACCTACGCCACGCGGGAAGTAGAGAACTACACCTTCCGTACTTTCGAGGCCTACCTGGTCGCCACCCTGGTGTACCTGGGTTTCTCCCTGGCACTCATGGGGCTCGGCGCCTTGCTGGCTCGTCATTTCAACAAAGCGATGGCGAGGTAAGCGGCGATGTTCGATATTTTCACGATCCTGCGTGATAACTGGACGCTGTTCCTGGTCGGCCAGTATCCCCATGGCGCCCTGGGCGGCCTCGCCACCACGCTGATTCTCGCTGCGCTGGCATTGATCCTGGCTTTTCCGCTGGGGGTGCTGATGGCCCTGGCGCGGGTATCTCCGTGGCGCTGGCTGCGCTACCCGGCCACGGTCTGGGTCTACGTGATGCGCGGTATCCCACTGCTGATGGTGATCTTCTGGACCTACTTCCTGGTGCCTCTGATCATCGGTCACAACATCACCGGTTTCACCACCATGCTCTGCACCCTGGTTCTGTACCAGAGCGCCTATCTGTGCGAGATCGTGCGTGGTGGCATCCAGGCGTTGCCGCCGGGGCAGTACGAGGCCTCGCGGGCTCTGGGCCTGGGTTATATGCGCACCACGGCATGGGTAATCCTGCCGCAGGCGCTGTACAACTCGCTGCCGAGCCTGATCAGCCAGTTCATCTCGATCATCAAGGAGACGTCCCTGGGCTACGTGATCAACGTCCAGGAAGTCACCTTCGCCGCCAACCAGGTCAATAACCAGCTGCTGACCAAACCCTTCCAGGTGTTCTTCATCCTGGCGATCACTTACTACGTGCTGTGCTACGGCCTGACCCGAGTGGCCAACGCAGTCGAGCGCCGTATCGCCCGCAAGCGTCTGGGCACCACGGTGCTCGTGGCGAACAAGAGCCCCGTACTGACTACCGATAATTGAGGGCGCGCCCATGCATCCGATGATCATGTTTTCCCAGGTCAACAAGTGGTACGGCGAGTACCAGGCGCTGACCAATATCAGTGCCGACGTGAAGCGCGGCGAAGTGGTGGTGCTGTGCGGGCCTTCAGGCTCCGGCAAGTCGACCCTGATCCGTACGGTCAATCGCCTGGAGAACATCCAGCAAGGCCAGATCCTGTTCGACGGCCACGACGTCAATGGTACCGATGCCAACGTCAACCGCCTGCGCAGCCGGGTAGGGTTCGTGTTCCAGAGCTTCAACCTGTTCCCGCACCTGTCGGTACTGGACAACATCATTCTTACCCCGACCAAAGTACGGGGCCTCAAGGCCTCCGAAGCCAAGACGCGGGCCATGCAGTTGCTCGACCGCGTAGGTCTCTCGCACAAGGCCGGTGCTTACCCGGCCCAGCTCTCGGGCGGTCAGCAGCAGCGTGTGGCGATTGCCCGTGCCCTGGCAATGGAGCCACCGGTGATGCTGTTCGACGAGCCCACCAGCGCCCTTGACCCGGAAATGGTCGGCGAGGTGCTCAGCGTCATGAAGGGCCTGGCGAAGGAGGGGATGACCATGATGTGCGTGACCCACGAGATGAACTTCGCCCGGGAAGTGGCCGACACCATCTGGTTCATGGACGCCGGCCAGATCCTGGAAAAGTCCAAACCCGAGGCGTTTTTCCAACAGCCTGAACACCCGCGTGCTCAGCGCTTCATTTCCGACCTGCGTAGCCACTGAGGCCGCAAGTCACCACCGATTCAATCACGAGTCCAGGAGTAATCCCATGAGCTTGAAGCGTTTGTTGGCTGTGTTCGCGCTGTCCCCGCTGGCGATTTCGCTGGCCCAGGCCGATCAGCTGAGTGATGTGCTGAGCAAGAAGAGTCTGAGCTGCGGCGTCTACGCCGACGTGCCGCCGTTCTCGGCGCCGGATCCGAAAACCCGCGAACTGGTGGGCATGGACGTGGATCTGTGCAAGGCACTGGCCAAGCACCTGGACGTGGAACTGGAACTCAAGCCACTGTCCGTCGAGGCACGTATTCCGGAAGTGAAGATGGGCCGCGTCGATGTGATTTTCGCCAATCTGGCCTACACCAAGAGCCGCGCCGACCAGATCCAGTTCAGCGACCCGTACTACATCGCCAAGGAAACCCTGGTGGTGCGCGCCGCCAATGCCGATCAGCCCAAGGACTTCTTCAAGGGCAAACGCATCAGCTCGACCAAGGGCTCCACCTCCGAGCAATCCATTCGACTGGCTGATGCCACGCCCGTGACTTTCCAGGACACCGGTTCGGCCTACATGGCCCTGCAGCAGAACAAGGTGATCGGCCTGGTGACTAACACCATGACCGCCATCAAGCTGGTCGGGCAGGCCAAGCAAAGCGGCATCGAGCTGGCCATCGCCAAGGAGCCCATGGCCCTGGAACCCGTCGGCGCAGGTATGCGCAAGGGCGAACCGGCCTTCCTCGCCAAGGTCAACGAGACCCTCTACGCGATGGAGGAGGCAGGTGAAATCGACGCCATCTGGGAGCGCTGGATCGGCCCGAACACCGAGTACAAGATGGTACGTGAAGACAAGGTACAGAGCCTGAGCGAGCTCAAGTTCGAACCGCTGCCTTAGGATCTGTGGCGCGTTTCGTCAGACTCGCATGAAGCAAAGCATGCAAACTCTCGACGGCCTTTCGGGCCGTCGGGCGTTTTGTCATCAGGTCAGGGCTTGCCTCCGTTGGGAGTCCTGCGACGCTTGAAGTGGATCATGCCGCTTGGCTTCTTCACTCACCACTTATGAATGACGCGCGAGTACCGCTCGAAGAAGATGAAGGATGACGGCTTTCTCGATGGTTGAGCGAGTGCCGTAAACGAAGACGCGGGCCTTGGCCCGCGTCTTCGTATCTGCTGCCAATCAATTGATCAGCGCGCAGCCCAGGCGTTGAAGCGCTCTTCGAGCTCTTCGCCGTGGTCGATCCAGAACTCGGCGTTCACCAGTTGTGCGCCGGCCATGTTGGCCTCGGCGGTCGGCAGTTGCGCCTGAACCTCTGCCGGCAGCTCGGCCAGGGCCTGCTTGTGTACCGGACCATAAGGGATCTGGCTGGAGAACACCTTCTGGGTATCCGCCTGGCTGGCGAACTTGATGAACTGCTCGGCCACGGCCTTGTTCGGGCTGCCGCTCACGATGGCCCAGTGATCCGGGTCGTACAGGCTGCCGTTCCAGACGATAGCCAGGTTGGCACCTTCCTTCTGCGCAACACCGACACGGCCGTTGTAGGCCGCGGACATGGCGACGTCTCCGGCCAGCAGCCACTGCGGTGGCTGGGCACCGGCTTCCCACCACTGGATGGACGGTTTGATCTCGTCGAGTTTCTTGAAGGCGCGGTTGACGCCTTCAGGCGTGGCCAGCACCTTGTACAGCTCTTCGCGGCTCACGCCATCGGCCAGCAGGGCGGCTTCCAGGGTGTATTTGGCGCCTTTGCGCAGGCCGCGTTTGCCGGGGAATTGCTTGAGATCCCAGAAGTCCTGCCAGGATTTCGGGGCGGTTTTCAGCTTGTCGCCGTTATAGGCCAGCACCATCGACCAGACGTAGCTGGCCACGCCGCATTCGCTGACCGTGCCGGGAATGAAGTTGGCGGTGTCGCCGAGAATGGCCGGGTCGAGGCGCTCGAACAGGCCCTCCTCGCAGCCGCGCTGCAATTCCGGGCTTTCCACTTCGACCACGTCCCAGGTGACCTGGCCGACATCGACCATGGCTTTCACCCTGGACAATTCGCCGTTGTATTCGCCGGCGATCACCTTGGCGGCACCGCTCTGCTCGAAGGGTTTGAAGTAGGCGGCGGTCTGCGCGACCTTGGTGGCGCCGCCGAAGGAAATCACCGTCAGGCTGGAAGAATCGGCCAGGGCCGAGGTGCTGGCGCCGGCCAGAATGGACAGGCCGATGGCGGCCCGGATGCATGGACGCAAGTGCTTGAACATGGAAACTCCCTCGCTGTTTTTTACGTTGTAGTCAGGTCTGAGGCAGTAATGGCCGAATCGGCGAACCTGCGCGTCGTACCACGCGTCAGGGGGATGGTTCTTGTTATGGGCGTCCGCTCGGTTGGTGAGCGTGAACGGCAATCCGTTCAGGTCGTCGTCGCGACCCGTGCGTTGTTCGAGTGAGGGACATGGTGCGTCAGTCTGGCGAGGAGGAAAATTAGTAAAAATATGCTCGAGACATACGAAAAAACTTTGCAAGCGGTTGCCCCGTAGCAAGGCATTACTGGAGTAAGGTGCAGACAGTAATGGTGGTGAGATCGACACGTGGCTACCTACACCCTCAGGCAACTCAAGTACTTCGTCACCACCGTGGAAGCAGGCAGCGTGGCCGAGGCCTCGCGGCAGCTGTACATCGCCCAGCCGTCCATCTCCACGGCGATCAAGGGCCTGGAAGAAAGCTTCGGCGTGCAGCTGTTCATTCGCCACCACGCCCAGGGCGTATCGCTGACACCCAGCGGTGCGCGCTTCTACGAGAAGGCCCAACAACTGCTGCGCATGGCGCGGGAGTTCGAGCAGAACGCGCTGGCCGACAACGACATCGTCGCCGGACAGATCGACATCGGTTGTTTCGAAACGGTGGCACCGCTCTATCTGCCGCAGCTGATCGCCGGCTTTCGCGAGCGCTATCCGGGTGTAGACATCCGCATTCGCGATGGCGAGCAGCAGGAGCTGGTGCAAGGCCTGACCGCCGGCTCCTTCGACCTGGCCTTTCTCTACGAACACGACCTCGATGGCACCATCGCCACCGAGCCGTTGATGCCACCGCAGAAGCCCTACGTGCTGTTGCCCGAACACCATCGTTTCGCCGGCCAGGCCCAGGTGTCGCTGCGTGACCTGTGCCTGGAACCGATGATCCTGCTCGACGTGCAGCCCAGTCGTACCTATTTCGTCAGCCTGTTCCACGAGCTGGGGCTGACGCCCAACATCGTGTTCAGCTCGCCATCGATCGAGATGGTGCGCGGCATGGTTGGCCAGGGCTTCGGCTTCTCGCTACTGGTCACCCGCCCCCATTCGGAATGCACCTACGACGGCAAGCGT
The DNA here is from genome assembly GCF_004327275.1 of Phytopseudomonas daroniae. Taxonomy (NCBI): domain Bacteria; kingdom Pseudomonadati; phylum Pseudomonadota; class Gammaproteobacteria; order Pseudomonadales; family Pseudomonadaceae; genus Phytopseudomonas; species Phytopseudomonas daroniae. The sequence continues at coordinate 617,001 of NZ_QJUJ01000001.1, read as the reverse complement.
GTGGTGACCGTGGACATCAGCGAACCCGTTGCCACTTCCGGGCTGGTGGCGGCACGCCTCAAACGTGGCCAGCTCACCAAACCGGCGCAATTGTTCGTGGACTTCTGCCGGGAGCGGTTGGGGGAATTGAGTGAGCAGGCGGTCGCAGGGGGCCGGCAATCGTAATTGGTGGGCCGGATCCCACCCTACGTCCGTGCGCCACGTAGGGTGGATGACGCTCTTTTCATCCACCACCACGTAGCCGGATTTCACAATGGCTCGCGTAGGTAACCTGCCAATCTCAGCAGCCCGTAGGATGGGTGCAACCCATCAGATTTAGATGGGTTTCACCTACGCTACCCGACCGATAACGCGACTTGTCGTAGGGTCACCCTACGATTCGTGGGCCGGACGGCGAGTCGCTTTAGCCCACCGAACAACCGAATCTCAAACCGGCTCGCAGAGGTAATCCGCCAGTCTCGAGAGCATCGCATCACACCCCTGCAACTGTTCCACGCTGACGAACTCGTCGGGCTTGTGACCCTGATCCATGCTGCCGGGGCCGCAGACCACGGTGGGGATGCCGGCTCCGTCGAACAGCCCGCCTTCGGTGCCAAAGGCCACGGTGCCGAAATCGCTCGACCCGCAGATCCTCGCCAGCAAACGTGCAGCCTCGCTGTCGAGCGGCGTGGCGAGACCGGGGTAGGCGCTCAGCGGTTGCAGGCGAATGTCGCTATCGGCACTCACCGCCTGCATCTTCGGCAGCAACTGCTGGGCGGCGTAGCGCTGCAATTCATCCGCCACACTCTGCGCATCGAAACCCGGCAACGCGCGCACCTCGAAATCGAACTCGCATTCCGCGGGCACGATGTTCAGTGCGCGGCCACCCTTGATCAGGCCGGTCTGCACGGTGGAGAAGGGCGGGTCGAAGCGCGCGTCGTGATGCTCGGGCTGCGCCAGCCGCGTGCCGATATCTCCCAGGTGGCCGATCAGGCGCGCCGCGTATTCGATGGCATTCACGCCATGGGGCGCATACGCCGAATGGCAGGCTGCGCCGTGCACTTCACAACGCATCGCCAGCTTGCCCTTGTGGCCGAGCACCGGCTTCAGTTCGGTGGGTTCGCCAATCAGGCAGAGAGTCGGTTTGTGCGGGCGCTTTTCCAGTTCGGCGAGCATGGAGCGCACGCCGAGGCAGCCGACTTCCTCATCGTAGGAAAACGCCAGGTGCACCGGCACCTGCAGAGGGCGTTGTACGAGGCTCGGCACCGCCGCCAGCACGCAGGCTATGAAGCCTTTCATGTCCGCCGTGCCTCGGCCGTACAGGCGCCCGTTCTGCTCCGTCAGCAGGAACGGGTCGACCGTCCAGGCCTGGCCGTCCACCGGCACCACGTCGGTGTGGCCGGACAGCACCACGCCGCCACGATCCCGCGGGCCGATGGTGGCGAACAGATTGGCCTTGGTGCCTTCGGCGTTGTGGAACAGCTCGCTGTCGACGCCGAACCTCGCCAGGTAATCGCGGATGAATTCGATCAGCTGCAGATTGGAATCACGGCTGACCGTGGCAAAGCCGATCAGCCGCTCGAGCAGGGCGCGGCTGCTGGGCTCATTCATCACCCGGCACTCCGTAGCTCGGCGCGGCCGTCGGGTCGAGGGCGCGGGTCAGGTAATCCTGCATCTGCGGCCGGTAGGCCTGCCACAGCCCATCCAGTTGGCCGATGGGGTCGTTGTCCGCCCAGTCGACCCGCAGGTCGATGATCGGCCAGATCAGGTCGCCCACCACCTTGAGCGCGGCCGAATGCACCGGGCCGGCTTCGCCGCCGGCGGCCATCGCCGCATGCATGGCGGCAAGGAGGCGGTCGGCCAGTTGCCCGCTGGCATTTTCGAATGCCTCGACCATGGTCTGGATCACCGCTTCGCCCGACAGCAGATTACCCGCTGCCACGCACTGCTCACCGGCTACCGCGTTGTACAGACCCAGCGCCTCTTTGCCGCTGAACAGCGCGGTGCGGCCGTGGCTGTCGATCACCGTAACCTGGCGATACTGGCTCCAGCCATTGGCGCTCAGGGCGCGCTGCAATGCTTCGCCCGGTTCCAGCGTCTGCTGCTCCAGCAGGTCGAGAATCTGCGGGCCGAGGGCGGGCAGGGTGACGTTCTGCGTAGCCACCGCGCCGACGCCGGCACGCAGCCAGGGGCAGCGTGCACCGACCGCGATGCTCGACGAGCTGATGGCGATGCCCAACTGGCCGGTTTCCGGGCAACGCCCGACGATGGAAAAGGTCATGCCTGCCTCCTATTTGGCTTGCCAATCGTCCGGGATCACGGCGATCACGTCGATCTCCATCAGCCACTGCGGCTGGCCGAGCGCGGACACCACCAGGCCGGTGGAGATGGGGAACACCCCCTTCAGCCATTTGCCGACTTCCTTGTACACCGGCTCGCGGTAGCGCGGGTCGGTCAGGTAGGTGGTGGTCTTGACGATGTGCGAGAGGTCGCTGCCGGCTTCTTCCAGCAACTGCTTGAGGTTCTTCATCGCCTGTTCGGTCTGCGCCTGCGGATCGCCGAGGCCGACCAGGTTACCCTCGAAGTCGGTGCCGACCTGGCCGCGCACGTACACCGTGTTGCCGGCGCGCACGGCCTGGCAGAGGTCATTGTCCAGGGACTGGTTGGGGTAGGTGTCCTTGGTGTTGAACATGCGAATACGGGTATGAGTGGGCATCACTTGACTCCCTGCAGACGGGTGATGGGGGCATCTGCCTGGCGCTGCTCGGCATCGCGATAGGCGGTGTATTTGCGTTGGGTGGCGATGTGATCGGCGACATGCTTGGCGTCGTGCCACACGCCCCAGATGAACGACGAACCACGGCGCGACAGCCACGGCAGGCCGAGGAAATAGATGCCCGGCTCGCGGGATACGCCGCGCTGGTGCTGCGGCTTGCCGTTGGCATCGAAGGTATCGGCCTCCAGCCAGCTGAAGTCGGTGGCGAAACCGGTGGCCCAGATGATCGAGGTCACGCCAGCCCCGATCAGATCCAGCTCACGCAGTGGCTCGGTCATGCAGGCCGGGTCGGCGGGTATGTGGCGCGCCTGCGGTTCTTCCGGCAGGTCGAGACCGTTGCGGGTGATATAGGCGTCCGCTGCATCGAGCAGTGCCAGGTAATTCTCGTCGCCACGGCGGATGTTGTCGGCCAGGTCGTCGGCGAAGCGCACCACACCGTTTTCGAAGGATTGGGTCAGGCCGACCAGCGTCATACCCTCATGGGCCAGATGGCGGAAGTCGATGGTCTTGCCGCCATTGGCGCCGCTGACGGCGATGGTCACGTGCTCGCGACCGGGCTTGGCGATCTCCGCGTCCCATTCGCCGAGCACACCCAGCCACCAGCAGAAATCGCGGTTGCGGTAGGCGCGTGGCGGGCGGTCATGAGCGCCGACCGACAGGTACACCTGGCGGCCGGCCTGCATCAGCTCATCGGCGATCTGCGTGCCCGAGGAGCCAGCACCCACCACCAGCACCGCGCCGGCCGGCAACTGCTGTGGGTTGCGGTATGCAGCGGAATGGATCTGCGTCAGGCGCTCGTCCTTCGGCGCGATGGCCGGAATCACCGGGCGCTGGAATGGCCCAGTGGCAGCGACCACGCGGTTGGCCTCGATCACGCCTTCCGAGGTTTCGATGGTGAAGCCGGGGCGATTGGCGTTGCGGCGTACCTTCTTGACCTCCACGCCGGTGCGAATCGGCGCGTTGAAGGTGCGTGCATAGGCTTCGAAGTAGGCGGCTACCTGCTCCTTGGCGGGAAAGGCGTCGTCGTCGATGTCGAATTCCAGGCCGGGAAAGCGGTCGTGCCAGGCCGGCCCGTTGGCCACCAGCGAATCCCAGCGCATGGTGCGCCAGCGCTCGGCGATGCGGTCGCGCTCCAGCACCAGGTGCGGCACGCCCAGCTTGCTCAGGTGCTCGCTCATCGCTACCCCGGCCTGGCCTGCGCCAACCACCAGGGTGTCTATTTCGATCTTTTCGACAGTCATTTCTATGTCCCTCTGAAGGAGGCCGGGCGCTTTGCGCAAGCCGCTCGTGCGTTGAGGGCATTGTGTTCAGAGGCGGGGAATAGCGAAATTAGCGTTTTTGTAGTCGTTGACCAGCAAAAAGCTGGGTACCGAAGCAGCAGCCAGGGGAATGGCTCTTGCCGCCCACCATCGTTTATCGCCCCGCCTGCAACCGGCCCCGCCACCAGCGCGCGAACCACGAGCCGATCGGGGAGGGTGCAGCATGTGGCTGCCCATGGAAGCGCGGCAGTTCATCCAGGGCAACCCATAGCTCACCCTGCCACTCCAGCAGATTGACCTGCCCGTTGCCCCAGGCCATCAGGCAGCGTGACGGCCCGTGCCCCTCGGCAACCTCGCTGTCGCGCAGCGCGGGCAGGGCCACATGGCTGAGCCAGCGACGCAGGTGGCGGTTCTCCGGGTGCGAGAAGCGGCACAGCGCCCGGTACATCCCCGACTCACTGAGTACCTCCACGGCCTCCAGCTGCCCGCTGGCGAGCTGAAAATGCACCAGGCGCAACTGGTCGGCATCCATCAGCCGGCAGACCCGCTCCGGGCGGCGATGGCCGATCAGGCGGGCGAACTCATGGGCACATACCCACGGCTGCCGATCGATCATCACCCCGCGCAGCGGTTGGCGATGGCGCATCAATACGAGAGGAGTAAAGGCTTTATCCATAAGACCTCCTGAGCACAACTGAATATCTGTAAATCAGATATCTGAAGGTTAGATATACCGTGTCTGTCCTGTCAACGGACGGATGACGCCTGTGGAAAAGTCGGTTTATCGGAACGAAAATCTAATTTTTTTGAAACTGCTGAAACAGTGCCGAACCGAGTCAGGGCTGACCCAGGAGGCATTCGCCAAAGCACTCGAGCGCCCACAGTCGTTCGTCAGCGACGTAGAACGCGGCCTGCGCCGGCTCGATCTGATACAACTGCGGGACATCTGCCAGGTGTTGGGTGTCAGCCTGAGCACTTTCGTGCAGCGGTTCGAGGACGCGTTGGCTGCTGGGGGGGAGGCGCATGATGAGGCAGCTGATTGAGCGAAGGGCCGCGCATCATCGCGAAGGTTGTAAAGGCGTCTTCCATAAAGCCTCCTGAGGCTGGTGTGGCAGGCCGCCAGGTAGTCGCACGATATAGCCTGTTTCAGGCAAATCTCACGGACTCAGAGGATGTAATTCATGGGCTTGCTCGTCAGTGAGCCGAATAATGAATCTAATCGGCTCAAGCGAACCTTCTAGCTGCGGCTAGAAACATCGCACTTCTTCAAGGATGTGGGTCGCGCTCCTGCAACCGAGTCGGTATTTCTTCTTGGGATGGGGGCACCGAGCAGTGTCCTTGCGGTGCTGCCGGACAGTCTGCGCATGAGATTGGCGCTCGGCCAGGTGCATCGGTATAATCCGCCGGCCTCTGAGGGCCTATAGCTCAGTTGGTTAGAGCAGAGGACTCATAATCCTTTGGTCCACGGTTCGAGTCCGTGTGGGCCCACCATCTTCAAAGCCGCGCATTGCGCGGCTTTTTCATGTCTGGTCGAAAAACAGCTGCGCGAAAAGCTTTCCAGAGGAAATAGGCTGACCCTCGCTATCGGTCGCATGCGCGGCTTGTAGTTTTGAGAGCTGTTCATCACCAGATGCAGCAGAGCTGGCTACGATGATTAGACACTAAGCCGAATAGTCGGCATTATCGACTCATTATATGAGCCGAATAGATTGGCTAATCGGCTCATGCTTGAGCAAGCACGATGACCAACCCCAATTGGATTTGGCAGCAGCCCAACTGGCCGCACTTCACCTGGCAAGCTGAACAGCTCGCTCCGCTGCTGCGTGCTTGCGTCCATGCCCAGGGGCGCCTGCTGGGCATGCTTGGAGCCGTAGGAAGTGACACAGAGGTGCAGAGCAGCCTGGATGCCATGCTGCAGAACATCGTCACGTCGTCCGCCATCGAAGGCGAACAACTGAACGTAGGATCAGTGCGCTCCTCACTGGCCAGGCGCCTGGGCTTGAATGAGGATGGCCGCACGACACCGCGCTCGGAAGGGCTGGCAGAGCTGTTGATCGATGCCACTCGCGAATGCCAGTCACCGCTGGATCTGTCACGCCTGCTCAACTGGCATCGCTGGTTGTTCCCGGTTGATGAGAGTCTATCGGCTCGCCCTTTGCGCATCGGTGAGCTGCGCGGTGTGGAACCGATGCAGGTCGTTTCTGGCCGGCTTGATCGACCAACCGTCCACTTCGAAGCACCGCCACGGGATGGACTGGATCAGCAACTGACGGACTTCCTCGCCTGGTTCGGAAGCAGCCGCAATGATGCGGGCCTCGATCCATTGCTACGCGCAGGCATCGCCCATTTCTGGTTCGTCACCCTACACCCGTTCGATGATGGCAACGGCCGTCTGACACGGGCCATTACCGATATGGCCTTGGCACAAAGCGAGCCGCAGGCTATCCGCTTCTATGCCATGTCGGCGAGCATCCTGGACGACCGCGCCGGCTATTACCGCACCCTCGAAGCCAGCCAAAAAGGCAGCCTGGATATCACCACCTGGCTGCAATGGTTCCTGAGCACGGTGCTAAAGAGCCTGGAGCAGGCCTTGGCGCGTATCGACAGAGTGCTGGCCAAAGCACGGTTCTGGCAGGCGCATCGCGGCCAGGCTTTGTCTACCGAACAGGTCAAGGTGCTTAATCGACTGCTCGACGGTGGTGAGCGCGGCTTTGAGGAGGGGATCAGCGCAGCTCAGTATCAAGTGGTCGCCAAGGTTTCAAAGGCCACCGCAACGCGCCATCTGAGTGATCTTTTCGATAAGGGATGCATTGTTCGCTTGCCTGGCGGTGGTCGTAGCACTCGCTATCAGGTCGTCAGAGCCTGACACAGCGAGCCCGTAATATTGTCGTGCCATTACGCTGAATTTCGGTACTATCCGGCCAACGCAGGATTTCCGAAAGGTCGAGAAATGGACTTCACCCCTGTCATCGCCCAGGTCTGGGGCATGCTGGTCTGGTTTATCCCAGCCGTCTTTCTGATTGCGCTGCTCAAGTCGCCGTGGGCCAAGGGCCATATCGGCGAGCTACTTGTGCGCTTCTTCGCTCACCGGCAGTTGGATGAGCACACCTACCGTCGTTTGCATAACGTCACCCTGAATACGCCCGACGGCACCACGCAGATCGACCACGTCTTTCTGTCGGTCTACGGCATCTTTGTGCTGGAAACGAAGAACATGAGCGGCTGGATCTTCGGCAGCGAAAAGCAGGCGCAATGGACGCAGAAACTCTACAAGCGCACGTTCAAATTCCAGAACCCGCTGCGCCAGAACTACAAACACCTCAAAGCCCTGGAAGCCACCCTTGGCGTTAACCCCGAGCACCTGCACTCGGTTATCACCTTTGTTGGCGGCAGCACCTTTAAAACCGAAGTGCCTGCTAACGTGACTCAGGGCATTGGTTTTATCCGCTATATCAAGTCATTCCAGCATCCGGTATTCAGCGAGGCTGAGGTCGACGCCATGCTGCACGCACTGCAATCCGGCCGCCGTGCGTCCACGCTTGCCACTCAGCGCGAGCACGTGCAAAACCTCAAGCGCCGTAGCGACCCTAATGCAGAGCGGCAATGCCCAAAATGCGGCAGCGCGCTGGTTATTCGCACGCGTAAAACAGGGACGAATGTCGGCCAACAATTCTGGGGCTGCTCTACCTTTCCCAAATGCAAAACCATACAGAGCCTTTAGCACGCGGTCCTAACATCAATCCTGCGCCTGGAGTCGCAATGTCCGTTCCAACCTACGACCAGTTCATTGAACCGATTCTGCGCTACCTGGCCGCCAAACCCGAAGGGGCCGTAGCGCGTGACGCCCATGAGGCTGCTGCGGATGCGCTGAACCTTTCAGAGAGTCAGCGGCAAGAGCTGATTGCCAGCGGACAGGCTACCTATAAAAATCGTGCAGGTTGGGCCCATGACCGCCTCAAGCGCGCCGGACTGTCTAGCAGCGCTAAGCGTGGACACTGGAAGCTGACTGAAGCAGGTATCACCTATGCCGCCCAGCACACTCCCCCCCTGGCTGCGGATAAGGTCGAGCAACTCGCCGTCGGCTTTATGGACGTGAAGCTCAAAAGCCCAACCGATGCCATCCCACTCGACGGGCAAGAACAGCCTGCGCTAGAGCCAAGCTCAGCGACTGTCAGCCCTGACGACCGCTTGGAACAGGCTCTGCGTGAGCTACGCGAGGCAACGGCAGCAGACCTGCTTGATAGCCTTCTACAAGTCAGCCCAAATCGATTTGAAGTAATTGTGTTGGATGTGCTGCACAGCCTTGGTTATGGCGCTAGCCGAAACGACCTGCAACGTGTTGGCGGTAGCGGCGATGGCGGTATCGACGGGATTATTTCACTCGACAAGCTCGGCTTGGAAAAGGTCTACGTTCAGGCCAAGCGCTGGCAAGGCACGGTAGGGCGGCCTGAACTGCAAGCTTTCTATGGCGCTCTCGCCGGGCAGAAAGCTAAGCGGGGCGTGTTTATTACCACATCAGGTTTTACTGCACAGGCGATAGATTTTTCCCGTTCAGTAGAAGGCTTGGTACTGGTAGATGGCAATCGGTTGGTCAACCTGATGATGGATCACGAGGTTGGCGTCGCATCGCGGTTGATCAAGTTACCAAAATTAGATAGCGATTATTTTGATGGAGAAGCATAGTGGCAAATCAAGCCTTTAGTACTTCATCTTTAGCACGCTGTTTATTTAAAGCTGACTTTTATGACGACCCACGCATTTCAGATGACGACTATAGGAAAAGCGTTATTTCTTATGCTTTGCAAATAGCTCAGAATCCAACCGAAACCCCCCCGGCAATTAAACAAATTAAAATCAGCAACAAGACGGGATACACTGCCGGCAATCTTGCCAGCAAAATGGTGCTTCGGCGCTGCAATAAAAACATCAATAAAGCATACAATATAACCCCTAAAAATAGACAATCAATTTCCAGAGAGCTACCAGCATATTTAAGGGACGGCACAAAATATAAAGTATATCGATTAGATATAAAATCCTTCTTTGAAAACATACCTGCAAACATATTGCTAAATATAATTGATAGCAGCGAAAAACTATCATGCCAAACAAAATTTATAATCCGATCCCACATTGAAGACTTCAAGAAACGCTACGGTAGCGGGATTCCAAGAGGCGTTGAGACCAGCCCGTCACTTTCAGAGCTATTGCTATCCGAGTATGATAAGAAAGTCACCTCACACGACGAAGTATTTTATTATTCACGCTTTGTTGATGACATATTGATCATTACATCCTCAAACGAGAACGAGGATGAGTTTTATAAATGGCTATGCGATCTTCTACCCCTCCCCCTTGAATACAATTCCACTAAAACTCAAATTTACCCGGTGCCACGCCGCAAAAAGGCAGGCACTGCCAACCCGAACGGTAAGTTAGTACTCAGCTTTGATTTTCTAGGGTACTCATACAAGGTATATGACACACCACTACCTTTGAAAGACGGTGTAGAAAATAGCAAGACCGCAACCTCTATATATAGAAAAGTCTGCATAGATATTGAAGAGAAAAAGATCCGAAAAATCAAAGAAAAAATATGCAAGGCCATATATAGCTTTTCAAAAAACAAAGATTTCGAACTGCTCTTTGATCGCGTGAGTTTCCTAACAAGTAATAGGGAACTTAAAAACAAAAGCGGGGGCAGAAAAGTGCCCACTGGAATTTATTATAACTACGCCTCAATTGATACGCAGGCAGGTGGTTTGAATAATCTCGATAAATTCTTGATGAGCACGCTCACAGGGAAATTCGGCAGGCTCCAGAAGACTTATTCATCGCATATCACGAGCGAGCACAAATCAAAATTATTAAAACTAAGCTTTAGTCAAGGATTCGAAAAGAGAGCACATAGAAAATTTAGCCCTAACCGGCTAAAAGAAATAACAAGGATTTGGTTGTGAAAAATAAAAAATACACAAAAATTGATAAGAAAGATCATTTTAGAGCCATTCTCACAGATACCGCCCCCTCGGACACTCCGATAATATTTTCCAATGACGGACTTTATATTAACCACCACAAGTCAAGACTGGCCGGGCCAACTAATTTTAATATAATAAAATCATTATACGAGAGAATTGTAAGCCCCATCGAGAGCACAAAGCTGAACATTGACGACGCAGCAAGTGCCCAAAACAAACAGTCCTACCCTCTCAAATACAAAATAATAAAAAATGAAACCAGCCTGAGAACATTATCTCTGATACACCCCAGATCACAGAAAAATTATTGCTCGTTTTATAGTGAATATGGAAGTGCGATTATATCTCTATGCTCTCAAAGTCCGCTGACCATAAGGGCACCTGCCAAAATAGGCGGCTCTTTCTATTCCAGCGACGCCGATCCCCATAACAAATATAAAGAAATCAACATTGACACGATCGAAACCGAGCTAAACAGGAAACACGCATCTTCTTATTTCGCGTACAAAGGCTTCAACAGGCTTTACAAGCTCTACAACTCACCCAGATATTTCAATATGGAGCAAAAATACGCTTCAATGTGGACGCTAGATATAGCAAACTGCTTTCAAAGCATTTATACGCATACTATATCCTGGGCAATTAAAAACAAAGAATTCATAAAGCAAAATATTGCCAATACGAATCAATTCTGCCAAAAATTCGACACCCTAATACAAAGAAGCAATAACAATGAAACCAACGGTATACCTATCGGATCAGAAATAAGCAGAATTTTTGCTGAAATAATTCTCCAAGATGCTGACGTGAAGATAATTGGTGAGCTTGGGAAGCACAGACTAAAACATGGAATAGACTACGACATACTAAGGTATGTAGATGATTACATTGTTTTCTCCCACAGCAATGAAAACTCCGAGCTTATCGCAGACACAATCTCTGACATACTCAGTAGTTATAATCTAAACATCAATGACTCAAAAAAAATAACATATAAACGACCATTTCTCACAGAAAAATCCAAAGCAATAATCGGGGCAAAGTCTCTAATAGACGACCTCGAGAAAACACTCTTCACCAAAACAACTTACAAAGGAAGGCGCCAACTAAAGCCGAAAGATATATATAATCCTGGGAAATTATGTCAGAGCTTTATCAATAAAGTTAAGTTTATAATAGCCGATAGCAATAAGGGTTACTCAGAAGTATCCTCATACATTATATCCATCTTATGCAAGCGCGCACTTGAACTGCTTTCCAGCCACACCCCAAACACAGAGCAAACACACGAGGAAGAGTTGATACTACGAGAGGCTATATTGATAATATTCCGCCTAGCCTTCTTTTTTTACAGCGTAAACCCCTCAGTACCTTCATCTAACAAAATTGCAAAAACCTTAATAACAACAGACCAATTCATAAAAACAAAAAAAGCGCACCACCTCGAATTCTTCCGAACTGAGATAATGAGCCATGTTAACAAGCTAAAATTTCACAGGCAGAAAAACGACGATAGGAATGGTTTTATATCGCTAGAGCGGCTAAATATAATACTTGCCACTAGTGAGTTTGGTAGTAACTATCTTCTGCAGCCAAATATTTTTTCATACTTAGAAAAAGAAGAAGCAAACATTACGTACTTCGATATAGTTTCACTAACTTATTATTTTAAGAGTCATCCAATATATGACACCGCAAAAAAAACTTTAATAAAAATAGCGATTGACAGACTGAATAAAAACTTCAACCTTCAGCAAGAGTCGGAGCAAGCCCACATTTTCTTGGACCTAATATGCTGCCCTTACATAACCGCCGACTTAAGAATAGAGCTAATAAAAAAGTACCTCGCCGCCTACGAGCCCGATGAGGCTTTCACCGACGACGCCGTTTCTGCTTTTGCAATTGAGCTTTTGAGTAATTTCTGGTTTGTAAAATGGAAGAATCTAGACCTAATTAAACTTTTAGAGCGAAAAGAGTTGAAAGCCGTCTATTAAAGTGTTAATAATTGCCTGTTGGTTAGAGGTCAAGATTGCTATGGCGCGGAACGATAGATTCTTATCCTACAACGCATTTCGCTCTTGTTTTCATTCAGACCCGCAAAGTCTAAATAAAGCCTTGAGTTGAGAGGTACCGTTCGTAAGAACGTGCTTCACACACCTGATGCTGAGACCTCTAATCTACATTTTATTCACGCGCTACTCCACCAAGCCTGCCTTCGACTTCGGTAGGCGCGCACTCAAGTCTAAAGCACTCCCTCTAATAGCGCTAAGCATTCGCTGCGGGTCAATGCCTGAGCCCACACGACCAAGTGCACCTGCGCAGGCATACCCCGATGGGAAAGCAAAACCGGATCGTTTTTCAGTACAAAGAACAGTACACTGGCGGTACAGTGCTCAGCTTTTAAAGATTTCTCTCAATTACGCTAAACCCCCTCTACGGCGCTGCTTTCAACTAATTGTACCTACGCTAACCTATGTACGGTTTCACTAGGCTTGCAGCGTTTCTAGGCAACTCATAATCCTTTGGTTCACGGTTCGAGTCCGCGTGGGCCCACCATCTTGAAAGCCGCGCACTGCGCGGCTTTTTCATGTCTATGAACTCTCAGGTCAAATCTCTCGCCAAAGGCCGGATCTTTTTTCACACGACCTGACGACCTATGCTGCTTGGCAGGCGTTCGGGCCGAACGGTGAACCGCCCCCATCCGTGCCATATTGAGAACCAGGCGCTGGCGTCACCATGGATATGACCTTAGTCTGAGACCATGATGGAAACGCCCACTATGATCGAACGATCCCGGCAAGACCGCATCATCGTGGCCGATGATCATCCGGTTTTTCGCGAAGGCCTGAGCCGCATCGCGCAGCGCGTCTTTCCCCATGCCTGCATTTTCGAGGCGGGTGACATGGACGAGGTACTCGACTTGGCCCATGCCGGTGTGGCGCCCAGCCTGTTCATGCTCGATCTGTTGTTTCCGGGGCAATCACCGCATGCCATTGGTGCGTTGCGCCAGAGGTTTCAGCGCAGTTCGATCGTGATCGTGTCGATGGTCGACAATCGCGAGCTGATCGACGAGGTGATGGCGGCTGGTGCGGATGGCTTCATCGGCAAGGCGACTCCTCCCGATGAAATCGCCGATGCGTTGCTGGCGGTGCGTGCGGGCGATTTCGTCCTCAGCATGGGCCCGGCTGGCGTGCCGGCCTTTACCGAGGGCAGGCATCTTCTGGAGCAGCTGACACCGCGTCAGCAGGACGTAATGCGGCTTCTGGTGCGCGGCCTGTCGAACAAGGAAATCGCCCGTCAGTTGGACATCTCTCCCTTTACCGTACGCATCCATGTCTCTTCGTTGCTGCGCACACTGGACGTCAGCACCCGCGCAGCCGCAGCCGCCAAGGCGGCCAAGGCCGGGCTGCGCTGAAACGTCAACAGGCCCTAGACAGCCCGTGATTTGAGTTTGAGCGCCACCAGCAGCGAGCGCAGTTCGGCGGGTTGCACGGGCTTGGGCAATACCGGAATGTTCTCGTCGCCCAACTGCTCCTGCACACGGCGCACGTCGTGTCCGGTCATGATGATGGCGGGAACGTTTCGGCCACTGAGTGCGCGCATATGGTTGATGCAGTCAGCGCCGGACGTCTCGCGGCCGAGGTCGAAGTCGGTGACCAGCAGATCGAAGTCAGGCGACGCATCGGGTAGCGAAGTGAAGGTTGCGACATCGCAGCCCCACTTTTTCAGCAGGGTCGCGGTGGCCAGCAGTACGTTCTGGTCATCCTCGATCAGGCACACCCGCAAGCCATCCAGCATGCGCGGTGATTGGTTGCTGCCCTGTGCCGGGGCGGCGTTCTCGGCCGGTGCCGCTGCCCGTTGCAGGCCGTCGATTGCCGCGAGTGTGCCGCGGCCCTCCACGGAGCGAATCCGAATGCGCATGTCCATCAACGTGGCCAGCCGCCTGACGATGGTCAGCCCCAGGCCCATGCCCTCTACATCACTGTCGCGTGCCTGACGCACGCGGTAGAACTCTTCGAATATGTTGTCGAGATGCCCTTCTGCGATACCGCGGCCTTTGTCGTACAGCTCGATGGACAGGCCCGTGCCTCTGCGCCGACAGCCGATCAGCACTGGCTGCCCGGGTGCGTACTTCAAGGCGTTGGAGAGCAGGTTCTGCAGCATGGTGGTCAGCAGCCCATGATCGGCGCGCACGTACACCGGCGGGCAGTGCAGACGAATATCGACTCCGGCCCAGCGAGCCGCCTCGGCATTCTGCTGGATCAGTTGCTGCAGCAGAGTGTACAGCGGCAGGGTTTCCATCTGCGGCACCACCTTGCCGCTGTCCAGGGAGTACATATCGAGAATCGAGCGGAACAGGCGGGCGACGCTATGCAGCGATTTGTCGATGTTTTCCACCAGGCGCCGCTGCTCGTCGCCCAGGCTGCTGTCGCGCAGGCAGGCGGTGAACAGGCTGATGGAATGAATGGGCTGGCGCAGATCGTGGCTGGCCTGGGCCAGGAACTGTGACTTGGCCAGGTTGGCTGCCTGCTCGGCCTCGGTGGCCAGGCGCGAGCGCTTGAGCAGGGCGTGCATGTAGGCCGGTACCATCAGGGTGGTGAGCAACAGGGTGATGATCAGATAAGGCTGCGACTGCCAGTAGGCCGAGGTGCTGGCGATCAGCACCAGCGAGATCGTCGCCAGAAGGGTCGCCAGCAGCAGGTAACCCGAACCGTAACGCAAGCCATAGCCGACGGTGACCCAGATCAGGATCGCGTAGACCGGCAGCATGGCCGCGCCACCCGCGGCAATGGTCAGCGTGATGCAGATATAGTCGCCGAGCATGGTGAGCACGCGCCGCGCCGGCCGGTTGCCGGGGCGGCGCGTGATGTCGACCCATAGCGCCAGGGCGGCGGCAAAGAACAGCGACCCCAGCGATAGGATCTGCCAGGCCAGTTCTGTCGCGATGATGGATTGCTGGTAGAGCAGCAGCATGTAGCAGATCGCGATTGGCGCGATGATCAGGCGCACGACCGCCTGAGCACGCTCGACGTCGTACGTGGGGGAGGCGGTCGCGAACATAGAGATTCCCTGGCGATGCATCTGATCCTGGCCCACCATAGGCCGCAGCCACTCGAAGGTGCAAGACGCTATCGGCGGTGCAAAGTGCCTTTAGCACACCCGTACTATTCCGCCGCAAATATACCCTTCCTAGAATCCTGAGCATCGCTTCGGCAACGGGTCGGAGCTCAGTGATCACGGAAAATGTCACATGAGCATCAAAGGAACGATTGGAACTCTACTCATTGCACCGATGCTGGCCACACTCGCAGGGTGCCTGCCGCAGAACACGCAAACCCAGGGGCTGCAAAATACCCAACTGTCGAACGCCAACGCGCCTTGCACGCCGACTACCACCGATAACCTGATCTCCACTGGCCGCAGCCTGCTGAGCATCGCGAACTCCGTGCTGGAAACTCAGCAAAGCTTCAATGGCAGCTCCACCAACTACAGCCAGCGCATGCAGGCTGCGGAGAAAGCCCAGAAGGTCAACCAGGGCAACGATGTACTGGACAATGTCGAGAGCATGACGGCTGGCCTCGGTGCCAACGCTCCTTGCACTGCCGCAGCAGCACCGGCTGCTACTGCGCGTTGATCATGATTGGGGGATGATCTGCCCGGTCATCCTTCACTTATTGGCTGTGAACCGGCAGGCTGTAGGATGGGTGGAAACCCATCACAATCGTTTCGATGGGTTGTCACCTGCGCGGCCCGACCCATCCTACGGTCTGTGATTTTTCACAGGCATGAAAAAGCCCGGCATCAGCCGGGCTCTTCGTTTGCAGCGTTAGCGCTTACTTGCCGTAAACCGGCAGTTTGGCGCAGATGGCTTTGACCTTTTCACGGACGGCGTCGATCACCGCTTCGTTGTTCAGGTCGGCCAGGATGTCGCAGATCCAGCCAGCCAGTTCCTTGCACTCGGCTTCCTTGAAGCCACGAGTGGTGACGGCCGGAGTGCCGAAGCGCAGGCCGGAGGTCACGAACGGGGAGCGTGGGTCGTTTGGCACCGAGTTCTTGTTGACGGTGATGAAGGCTTTGCCCAGTGCGGCGTCGGCGTCCTTACCGGAGATTTCCTGCTTGATCAGCGAGAGCAGGAACAGGTGGTTTTCGGTACCGCCGGAGACGACGTCGAAACCACGCTCGATGAATACGCCGGCCATGGCCTGGGCGTTCTTCACGACCTGCTGCTGGTAGGCCTTGAACTCAGGCTGCAGCGCTTCCTTGAAGCAGATCGCCTTGGCGGCGATGACGTGCTCCAGCGGGCCGCCCTGGGCGCCCGGGAATACCGCGGAGTTGAGCTTCTTCTCGATGTCGGCGTTGGCCTTGGCGAGGATCAGGCCGCCGCGCGGGCCGCGCAGGGTCTTGTGGGTGGTGGTGGTTACCACGTCGGCGAACGGCACCGGGTTCGGGTACACGCCAGCGGCGACCAGGCCGGCTACGTGGGCCATGTCGACGAACAGGTAGGCACCTACCTTGTCGGCGATGGCGCGGAAGCGCGGGAAGTCGAGAATCTGCGAGTAGGCGGAGAAACCGGCGACGATCATCTTCGGCTTGTGCTCGACAGCCAGACGCTCGACTTCGTCATAGTCGATCAGGCCGTTGCCGTCGATGCCGTACTGCACGGCGTTGTACAGCTTGCCGGACGAGGACACGCTGGCGCCGTGGGTCAGGTGACCGCCATGGGCCAGGCTCATGCCGAGGATGGTGTCACCGGCGCTCAGCAGGGCCAGGTAGACAGCAGCGTTGGCCTGGGAACCGGCGTGTGGCTGGACGTTGGCGTAATCGGCGCCAAACAGCTCCTTGGCGCGGTCGATGGCCAGCTGCTCGACCACGTCGACGTACTCGCAGCCGCCGTAGTAGCGCTTGCCCGGGTAGCCTTCGGCGTACTTGTTGGTCAGCACCGAGCCCTGGGCTTCCATGACCGCCGGGCTGGTGTAGTTTTCCGAGGCGATCAGCTCGATGTGCTCTTCCTGGCGCAGAGCTTCTTGCTGCATGGCTTCGAAGAGCTCGGCGTCGTACTTGGCAATGGTCAAATCACGGCTGAACATGGCAATCCCCTGAGAGTCAGCTGGGCGGATGAAATAGGGTGCGGATTCTAGCGCATCCGAGCTGGCGAGGCATATGAAGCGTGATCATGGGCAGGATAAGCGGCGCTCACGCTCTGCCCGCGCGACGATTTTTGCGGCGCTACTCGAGTATGAACAGGCTGCGGCCGCAGAATTTCGCCTCGAACTGGTGGGTAGGCATCGGTCGGCCGAGCAGATAGCCCTGCACCTCGTCGCACTCGTGGTTGCGCAGGAAGTCGAGCTGCTCCTGGGTTTCCACGCCCTCGGCGATCACCGTCATGTTCAGGCTGTGGGCCATGGCGATGATGGCGCGGGCGATCTGCCCGTCCTGCTCGCCCTGGGGCAGGCCGTCGACGAAGCTGCGGTCGATCTTCAGCACATCGATGGGGAACTGCTTGAGGTAGTTGAGCGACGAGTAGCCGGTGCCGAAGTCGTCGATGGCGATGCACAGGCCCAGGTTCTTCAGGTCGTTGAGGGTCTGCATGGCGGCTGCCACGTCCTGCATGAGGATGCTTTCGGTCAGCTCCAGCTCCAGGCAGGCCGCGGGAATGCGGCTATGGCCGAGGATGCGTTCGATGCGCTGGTGCAGGTCGCCGTCGCTGAACTGACGGGCCGACAGGTTCACCGAGATCTTCGGCACGCGGATCTTGTGGTGGTGCCAGATGCTCAACTGGCGGCAGGCTTCGGAGAGCACCCAGTCGCCGACTTCGACCACCAGCCCGAGTTCTTCGAGCACCGGGATGAACGCTTCCGGGGCGACCAGGCCGCGCTTGGGATGCTGCCAGCGCAGCAGTGCCTCGACGCCGGTGAGGCGTTTGCCGTTGCCAGAGAACTGCGGCTGGTAGTGGAGCAGGAACTCGCCCTGTTCCAGCGCGTGGCGCAGGTCGCCTTCCAGCTCCAGGCGCTCCAGGGCGCTGGCGTTCATGTCCGCCTGGTAGAACTGGAAGTTGTTCTTGCCGCGTTCCTTGGCGTGGTACATCGCGGTGTCGGCGTTCTTCATCAACTGACTCAGCTCGTTGCCGTCCTGGGGGCTGAGGGCGATGCCGATGCTGGCGGTGACGAAGAATTCGCGGCCTTCCAGCACGAAGGCGCGGGCCAGGCTGGCGAGAATCTGTTCGGCGACGTGGATGGCCCGATGCAGGGCGACGTCGCGGCTGCCGTTGGATTGCAGCAGCAGGGTGAATTCGTCGCCGCCCATGCGTGCCACGGTGTCGTCTTCGCCGACACAGGCGGCCAGGCGAATCGCCACGTCCTTGAGCATGCGGTCGCCGGCGGCGTGGCCCAGGGAGTCGTTGATCGGCTTGAAGCGGTCAAGGTCGAGGAACATCAGCACCACCCACTCGCGATGCCGCTCGGCATGCTGCAGGGCGGTGTGCAGGCGATCCTGGAACAGGGTGCGGTTGGGCAGCTGGGTCAGGGCATCGTAGTAGGCCAGGCGGTGGATGCGCTGTTCGCTGGCCTTGCGCTCGCTGATGTCGCTGAAGAAGCACACGTAGCTGACCAGGTCGCCTTCTTCGTCGTGTACCGCAGTGATGCCGACCCAGGCCGGGAAGTGCTCGCCGTTGAGCCGCTTCAGCCAGATCTCGCCTTCCCAGGTGCCGCGCTGGTGGAGCTGGGACAGTACGTAGTTCAGGTGATTGTTTTTCTGGCTGTCGGCGGTGAGCATGCCCGGCAACTGGTCGAGCACCTGCTCGGAGCTGTAGCCACTGACCCGGCTGAAGGCATTGTTGACCTGAACGATGTAGCCCGCCGGATCGGTGACCAGAATCGCCGCCGTGGAGTGCTCGAATACCGTGGCCGCCATGCGCAGGTCTTTCTCGGCGCGGCGCTGCTGGGCAATATCGCGGCCGACACCGAGCAGGCCCTCGAAGCGTCCGTTGTCGTCCCACATCGGCACCAGGCGCAGCTCCACCGGGATCTTGCGACCATCGGCGCGCAGGCAGTCGAAGACGAACAGCTGTGGCGTCAGCTTCTGCCGCAGTTCGTGCATGTGCTGGGGGATGCCGAGGGCAGAGCGAATACGTTCGAGCAGGGCGTAGATGCCGACCAGTTGCTGCGGGTTGGTGGCCAGGCCTTCGAAGCCGTGCTTCTGCACCCACTGCGGGGCATAACCGAGCACCGTCTGTACCGATGGGCTGATGTAGTTGAGGTTCAACTGGCTGTCGGTAGAGCAGATCACGTCGCTGATGCTTTCGGCCAGCATGCGGTAGCGCTGTTCGTCGTCACGTAGCGATTCGTTGCGGGCGATCTGCTCGGTGATGTCCTTGGCCACGCCGATCAGGCGGCTGACCCAGCCGTTGCTGTCTCGCGAGAGCGCCTGTTCGGTGATGCTGAGCCAGCGCCAGGAGCCATCCTGGTGACGCGCGCGGAACTGCGATTCGAGCAGCACGCCGTTGCTCAGCACGGTTTGCAGGTTGCGCACGCGCCCGTACAAGTCGCTATCGTCGGGGTGGATGATACGTTTCCAGAAACCGTCGCCCTGGGTTTTCACGAAGGCGGGGTCGTAACCCAGCTTGGGGCCGATGTCGTGATTGCTGAACAGCAGGGTGCGCGATGGGATGTCGTTGACGTAGAGGGTGTCCGGCACCGCACGCACCACTTCCGACCAGAAGCGCTCACGCTCGACCAGAGACAGCTCCATGCGCTTGCGGCTGGTGATGTCGCTGATACTCAAGGCTACGGCGTGCAGATCCTGCGAGCTTTCCGGCAGCCGCATCACCAGCCACAGATGGCGGACGATGCCGTTGGCACCCTCGATATGGCTTTCCAGCTCCAGGTGGCCACCGCCGTCGAGCAGGGCGGCGCCGAGTTGGGCACGGAAGCCGTTCGGGTTCACGGCGCCACGGTTGATCAACTGTTCCCAGGCCTGTTCGGGCGTGCTGACGCCGAGCAGGCGCAGAGCGATCTGATTGGTTTCGGTGACGCGAATGTGCCGGAGCAATTCGCCATGGCGCTGCGGGTTGTACTGCAGCCAGGGCTGCAACTGGGTGCCACTGTTCAGCCCTTCTTCACGCAGAAAGTGATAGAGCCCGGCAAGGTCGAGTACGCAAAGGGCGGTGCCGGTACCGTCGAAGATGTCCTGATAACGTCGTCGGGTTTCCTGCAGCACGCGGGTGGCCTGCTGCTCTTCGGTGACGTCACGCAGTACCCAGACGAAGCCCAGATGGCGATTTTCGTCGCCCAGGTCGCTGCGGGTGATGGTGAACAGGCGTATATCACCGTTCTGGCGGATCTCCACCAGATCCGGGCCGAGGTCGCTGTGGAATGCCGTGGCGTGCAGCAACAACGGGTCGAGGCGCGGCAGCAGCTCCAGCAGGTGCCATTCACGGGCGTACCGGTTGGTCAGGCCGAACAGTGTCTCGGCCTGCGGGTTCAGGTAAGTCAGGCGACCACTGCTGTCGGTCACCAGTACCCGCTCCTCGATAACGCTCAAGGCACTGGCGGCTTGATGCAGCGAGCGTCGCGACGCCGCATTGAGGGCGTGCAGGTGGCTTTGTTCACGCACCAGGCGATAGAGGGCGAACAGGGCGAGCAGGGTGCAAAGGGTGAACAGCAGGAACTTGCCGGCCATTTCCGGCAGCGCCTGAGCCTGTACCTTGCGCTCGTCGAGCATGGCGCGCAGTTGCCAGTCGGAGCCGGGCAGGCCTTGCAGGAAAAGGGTCTGCGCCTGGTTGGCCGCTGTGACCATCGGGTAGCTGCGCTCCTGTGGGCTTATGCCACGCGAGTCGGCGATCACCCGTTCGCTGATGGTGTCTTCCAGCAACCAGGGGAAATCGCTTTGGCGGCTATTCAGCAGCCAGCTCTTCAGGGCATTGGCGTTCAGGCGCAGCGCCCAGTAGCCATCATCCGTGGGGGTGTGCAGTAGCAGATAGATGCGGCCATCGTCCTGCGGGTCGAATGCGTAGTGATAGGTCTGGTTGGCGCTACGCCCGGCCAGTTCGGCAAGCAATTGATGGTCGGTGCTGTGTGGCGCGCTGTCATGCAGCGGGCGACCGATGGCATCCAGGTGGGCGATGCTTTGCAGGGAGGGGAAGACTACGCGCAGATTATCCAGGTAGCGGTCATGCGGCGTGCTGGCGGGTTCTTCAGGGTTGCGCGTAGCATTGAGCACAGCGCGCCCGGCGTTGGCCATGGAGCTCATGCTCAGGCCCAGTTGATTGGCCAACTGCTCGCTCACGGCAAGGTTGAGCGCGCGCTGGTTATCCTTCAATTGGCGGAATTCGAGCTGCAACTGCCACAGCAGCAACACCAGAAGCCCCAGCACCAGTATCACCAGAGCGCCTTTGAATGAACGGCGCATGGGCACAATCAGTGGATCGCGGTGGGGGCGCGTGATCTTGGGCGCTGACACGTGATGAAGTCCTGCAACGGCGGGGGTAAAGAAGGCAGGTGATGCTGTTGAAAAGGTTAAAACAGGGGGCGTCTGCTTCTCAGGGCGGCTAGCATGCCACACTTATGGCCAAGTGCCATCCCTGGTGGTGCGTGTCCTGCGTTTGTCGGCTCTTTCTAGTCGCCGCAAGATCACCGAAAATGTATTTCCGTCGGCTGCTGCAGCTCTCCGAGGTTGTCTCTTTATATGTGCTGCAGTACTCGCTGGCTTCTGCCTCGGGATTGAACCGCTGTCGAGCGCATAGGTTAGGGTCTGCTGACATTTCAGCACGACCGCGCCGGAGCCCGTTTTGCCGCGAGGCAAGGCGCGAGCCGCGAAGTTTGGCGGGCCAAATGAGCCGGCGAGAAACGCAGCATCGCGGCAAAACGGGCCCGGCCCTGCGGGTTGCGCGGGAAATCTCGCCATGCGTCGTTGGAGGACTTGAAAAGGGAATGCCATTCCCTGCGTCCTCCGCCTAGCCTGGCGAGATTTCTCGCGGCAACGCGGCTTGTGCTGAAACGTCAGCAGACCCTAGTCTTGCCGTTCAGCGTGCGAGCTGCAGGATCGTTCGCCCGGCGCGGCATTTCTCCGTTTGCGTGACGCATCGTCTTCGCATAGGGTGCGCGCCATCGTTGCCATTTATTAGTGAGGTCTGAATTTTGGCTCAATACGTCTACACCATGCATCGGCTGAGCAAGGTCGTGCCGCCGAAGCGCGAGATCCTCAAGAACATCTCCCTGTCGTTCTTCCCGGGTGCCAAGATCGGCGTGCTCGGCCTGAACGGCGCGGGTAAGTCGACCCTGCTGCGCATCATGGCCGGGGTAGACACCGAGTTCGACGGCGAAGCCCGTCCGATGCCGGATATCAATGTCGGCTACCTGCCGCAGGAGCCGCAGCTCGACCCGAACAAGACCGTGCGTGAAGTGGTCGAGGAAGCCGTGAGTGGCATCAAGGACGCCCAGGCGCGTCTGGATGAGGTATACGCTGCCTACGCCGAGCCGGATGCCGACTTCGACAAGCTGGCCGCCGAGCAGGCCAAGCTGGAAGCCATCCTGCAGGCCAGCGACGGTCATAACCTGGAGCGCCAGCTGGAAGTCGCCGCCGACGCCCTGCGTCTGCCGGCCTGGGATGCCAAGGTCGAGCACCTGTCCGGTGGCGAGAAGCGCCGTGTGGCCCTGTGCCGCCTGCTGCTGTCGGCCCCGGACATGCTGCTGCTGGACGAACCGACCAACCACTTGGACGCCGACTCGGTGGCCTGGCTGGAGCGTTTCCTCCACGATTTCCCCGGCACCGTGGTAGCCATTACCCACGACCGTTACTTCCTCGACAACGTCGCTGGCTGGATTCTCGAACTCGACCGCGGCGCGGGCATCCCGTACGAAGGCAACTATTCCGGCTGGCTGGAGGCGAAATCGTCCCGCCTGGCTCAGGAATCCAAGCAGCAGTCGGCCCATGAAAAGGCCATGAAGGAAGAGCTGGAGTGGGTGCGCAAAGGTGCCAAGGCCCGCCAGTCCAAGTCCAAGGCTCGTCTGCAGCGCTTCGAGGAAATGCAGTCCCAGGAATTCCAGAAACGTGCCGAGACCAACGAGATCTACATCCCGGCCGGTTCGCGTCTGGGTGACAAGGTCATCGAGTTCAAGAACGTCACCAAGGGCTACGGCGACCGCGTACTGGTCGAAGACCTGTCGTTCAGCGTGCCCAAAGGCGCCATCGTCGGCGTGATCGGCGGTAACGGTGCCGGTAAGTCGACCCTGTTCCGCATGCTGATGGGCAAGGAAACCCCGGACTCCGGCAGCATCGAGATCGGCGACACCGTGCAACTGGCCTGCGTGGATCAGAGCCGTGATGACCTGGACGGCAGCAAGACCGTGTGGGAAGCCGTTTCCGATGGGCTGGATCAGATCAAGATCGGCAACTACGAAGTGCAGTCGCGTGGCTACGTTGGCCGCTTCAACTTCAAGGGCGCCGACCAGCAGAAGTTCGTCAAGGATCTCTCCGGTGGTGAGCGTGGTCGCCTGCACCTGGCGCTGACCCTGAAAGAAGGCGCCAACGTCCTGCTGCTCGACGAACCGTCCAACGACCTCGACGTGGAAACCCTGCGCTCGCTGGAAGACGCGCTGCTGGACTTCCCTGGCGCCGCCATCGTGATCTCTCACGATCGCTGGTTCCTGGATCGCGTGGCGACCCACATCCTCTCCTACGAGGACGACGGCGTGCTGTTCTTCGAAGGCAACTACACCGAGTACGAAGCCGACCGCAAGAAACGCCTCGGCGACGCCGCCGCCCAGCCACACCGGGTACGGCACAAGAAGCTGGCGCAGTAAGCGCTGCCATGAAAGAACGGAGCCACTGGCTCCGTTTTTTTATGCCTGAAGAATTGGCGAGCGCTCTTCAGGCGGCAGCATCATTGTCCGGCGTGGCTCGGCAGCGACCCTAGCTGTTCAACCGCTGCACTTTCGGATAAAAATCTGCACCAGGCGAACCGGTGCCAGCCAAGCTGGCATATTCCCGGCAAGAGCGAAAACAGCTCCCGCCCGTATCGTGTTGTTCTGTTTTGTCTGCCCCATCCATCTGCGTAGGCATGACTACAAAATGATAGAACCGGAACGGATAGTGGCGTTGTCACACGACGTCGAAGTACTGGCGGGGCGCGGTATCAACGACATCCAGAAGATCACCCAGCAGACCCGCCTGCTGGCGATCAACGCCTTGATCGAGGCGGCGCATGCGGGCGAGGCGGGGCGCGGCTTCGCGGTCGTGGCCGAGGAGGTGAAGGCCATCTCCGAGCGTATCACCGGCATCGCCGCGAGCCTCACCCGCGATCTGCAGAGTGCCGTCAGCGAGCTGTCCGAACTCGGCCGTGGCATGTGCTTCGATGTTCGTGGCCAGCGCCTGGCCGACCTTTCGCTGAACATGATCGAGATCATCGACCGCAACCTCTACGAACGCTCCTGCGACGTACGCTGGTGGGCGACGGACGCTTCCCTGGTCGAAGCGCTGTGCCTGCGCACAGCCGAAGCATGCGCCCATGCGAGCCAGCGCCTGGGCGTTATCCTGAGCGCCTATACGGTCTATCTCGACATCTGGCTCACCGACACCGAAGGGACGATCATCGCCTCGGGTCGCCCGGACACCTACCGCCGGGTACCGGGCGCTGATGTCTCGCAGGCCGACTGGTTTCAGGCGGCCATGCGCCATCGCGACGGAGATCAGTACCATGCCGGTGCCGTACAGCAGGAGCTGCTGCTGGAGAACGCCCGTAGCTGCATATTCAGCGCTGCCGTGTTCGGTGGCGCGCAGGGGCGCGAGCGCATCGGCACGATAGGTATCCTGTTCGACTGGCAGAACCAGGCGCGTTCCGTCATCGACGGTATCCGCTTGAGCGACGAAGAGCGCGCCCGCAGCCATCTGATGCTGGTGGATGCCCAGCACCGCCTCATCGCCAGCTCGGATCCGAAAGCGCAGCTGGGCACGTCGATCGCCTTGCAACTCCGCCAGGATCAGAAGACTGGCTACTGCTCGCTGAACGATCACACCATTCAGGCCTATTCCTTGACGCCCGGGTTCGAAACCTACGCCGGCCTGGGCTGGTATGGCGTGATCGAGCAGCGCTTGCCAAGCCAGGAGCCTGGGGCGCCGGACATATGATTCTGGCGGCCCCGGCTTCTGGAGTGGACGATTGGCGCGGAGTCACCAGGCGCTTGCCACTGCCTGATTCGTCTCGCGATTTGGCGTGGTCGGGTTGGGCAGGTGTGGGGTAATGAGTGCGCCTTTTTGGTGCTCTTATGTTCTTTAGTCGTGCGTTATAGCCCAGGTATTTATGGGGGTTTTGGCGATTAATTTATAGTTAGGCACCAAAAAGTTTCATCAAGGCGTCATTTTGCTCTTTTTAAGTGCGAGTTGTTCTTGCTAGAGTCGCGGCCAATTCAACCTGCGGCGCAGCAAGACGCCAGGACTCCGCCATGACCCTTTCCGTAGACCGTTTTCTCGACCGCCTGAAACAGCGCGACCCCGATCAGCCCGAATTCCATCAGGCGGTGGAAGAGGTGTTGCGTAGCCTTTGGCCGTTCCTCGAGGCCAATCCTCACTATCTGGAAGCCGGGATCGTCGAGCGTATCGTCGAGCCCGAGCGGGCTGTGTTGTTCCGGGTGCCGTGGGTCGACGATGCGGGCAGGGTACAGGTCAATCGCGGCTTCCGCGTGCAGATGAACAGCGCCATCGGTCCCTACAAGGGTGGCCTGCGTTTTCATCCGTCGGTGAACCTGAGCGTGCTCAAGTTCCTGGCCTTCGAGCAGACGCTGAAGAACTCCCTGACCTCGCTGCCCATGGGCGGCGGCAAGGGCGGCTCGGACTTCGACCCGAAGGGCAAGAGCGACGCCGAGGTGATGCGTTTCTGTCAGTCGTTCATGAGCGAGCTGTACCGCCATATCGGTGCGGATCTCGACGTGCCTGCCGGTGATATCGGCGTTGGCGCGCGGGAGATCGGTTTCCTGTTCGGCCAGTACAAGCGCCTGTCCAACGAGTTCTCCTCGGTGCTCACCGGCAAGGGGCTGAGCTACGGCGGCAGCCTGATCCGCCCGGAGGCGACCGGCTACGGCTGCGTATATTTCGCCGAGGAAATGCTCAAGACCCGCGGTCGCAGCTTCGACGGCCAGCGTGTGGCTATCTCCGGCTCTGGCAACGTGGCGCAGTATGCGGCGCGCAAGGTGATGGAATTGGGCGGGCAGGTGATTTCGCTGTCCGACTCCGAAGGCACGCTTTACGCCGAAGCGGGTTTCAGCGAGCAGCAGTGGCAGGATCTGATGGTGCTGAAGAACCAGAAGCGCGGGCGTCTCCGTGAACTGGAAGGCGGCGGATTGCGCTTCCAGGCCGGCCAGCGGCCGTGGAGCCTGGCGTGCGATATCGCCCTGCCATGCGCGACGCAGAACGAGCTGAACCTGGAAGACGCGCGCACGCTACTTGGCAATGGCTGCGTGTGCGTGGCCGAAGGCGCCAATATGCCGACCACACTGGACGCGGTGGATCTGTTCATCGAGCACGGCGCCCTGTTCGCGCCGGGTAAGGCTTCCAACGCTGGTGGCGTCGCGGTCAGCGGTCTGGAAATGTCGCAGAACGCCATGCGCCTGCACTGGAGCGAAGGCGAGGTGGACGAGAAGCTGCACGGCATCATGCAGTCCATTCACAATGCCTGCGTGCGTCATGGCCAGAGCGATGGGCAGGTCAATTACGTCAAGGGTGCCAATATCGCCGGCTTCGTCAAAGTGGCCGATGCGATGCTGGCCCAGGGCGTGGTTTAGGCGCATCACGCGCAGCAGGGCATCCTGCTGCGCTACCTGATTTTCTGGCCAGGCCGGGCGGCCATCGCCCTGATTGAACTAGTGTAGCGTCACACATCAAATGTCGTATCCGATCGATTGGGCTGAGTGGTCACTCAAAGGCGATAGCGGACGTAGGGTGGATGACGCTCTTTTCATCCACCATTGCGATCACAGAGCGGTGGACGGGTCGGGCCGCGTAGGTGAAGCGTCGTCCACCCTACGAAAGGTCGCTTGCGCCACATAGCTGCCATCCCACATTACGGGTCACATCGACCACCCTAGCAGCCAAACACATCCCTTTGCGTCGAACGGAACGGCCGCTCGCTGTGCGTTCTGGTTGGCAAAAAACACTCAACCATCTGCCGCTGTCACGACTCTTACACACAAGAGGATGAAAATGCCTCCCCGTTGCGGCAACAGGATGTCGTCGCGGGTCAGAACAAAGCTGGTTTAACGAGAGTCGTGTAATGAAATCGATCCCTGGAATGCTCGAAGGCGCAATGGCCGTCCGCTTCTATCAGAGTGTGAATGGCCCGTTTCCCATCGAAGTCGGCGCCGCAGTGCCTGGCTCCAGCATGTCCGCCATCATCAAGCCGACTGCCGGTGTGGCGGTGCTCGACCCCATGAGTGAAGAAGATCTCGGGCTTTCGCTGCTCGAAGCTGAAGCCACCGGTCTGGTGCCGGAAAAGGTCTGTGATCAGCTCAACGCCTTTCTCGGTGGCCGTCGTGTCAATTGCACCAGCAGTGCCGAGGTCGAGGCGATCGGTCATCTGTTCCAGGCCTGCGCTATCGAGCCGGAGTTCGACCTGGCGACGCTGGATGCTGCCGCCCTGTACCTGCCCAAGGCGTTGCCGGTCGATCAGTACCCGGAAACCATCGCCCGGGATCTCTTCATCCTGGCCAAGCCTTGCGAGCCACGCCGCCTCCGCTGAGTAATGCAGCCGCTTCGCCATCAACGTCGCATCAAGCCTTTACATAGGTAAAGATGCGAATATATGTTGCATGATAATTGTTATCGAATAGACTCGCCTTTTTTATGGCCCAGCGTGATCCGAGGCCTATCAGCTGACGGCTCAGCCCCGCCCATGCCCCGCGCTGGCGGGGTTTTGTGTGTCCAGAGGGTGAGTTTCGCCACCTGAACACCAACTGATTCCCTCGATCGCGGCGCGTGTTTTCAGAGTCGATTCCGGTGTTCAAGAAAATCCTCTTCCAGTTGCATTGGTTGCTCGGCATCAGTGCCGGCCTGGTGCTTGCCCTGATGGGCGTGACCGGCGCGCTGTACAGCTTTCAGGAGGAAATCCTGCTGGCGATAAACCCGCAGATGGCGGTGACGGCGCAGCCGGGGTCGGTGCTCGAACCGGGGGAGATGATCGAGCGTTTGCAGGCCCAGGGCATCAGTGTCTCCGGCCTCTACGTGGATACCGAAGGCGGTCAGCCAGCGCGGATTTTCCTGACGCCACCGCCGGGAGAGCGACGCGGCGGCGTGCGCTTCGTCGATCCTTATACCGCCGAATCGCTGGGCGAGCCGCGCGGCGTGGCGTTCTTCGGCCTGATGCTGCAACTGCATCGTTTCCTCGCCATGGGCCAGACCGGCCGGCAGATCACCGGCGCCTGTACGATTGCCCTGGTGTTCTTCTGCCTGTCCGGGCTTTACCTGCGTTGGCCGCGGCGGGCGTTGAGCTGGCGTGCCTGGCTGACGTTCGACTGGGCCAAGAAGGGCCGCGCTTTCAATTGGGATCTGCATGCCGTGGTCGGCACTTGGTGCCTGCCGGTGTACCTGTGTGCGGCGCTGACGGGCTTGTATTGGTCTTACGACTGGTACCGCAGCGGCCTGGAAACCCTGCTCAGCGATACGCCGCGGGTAGCAGGCGAGGAGCGCGGGCGACGTGGGCCGCCTGCGACTGGCCAGCCGATGCCCGAGGTGGATTATGCCAATCTCTGGCAGGGCATCCGCCAAACCGCTGGCGACAAGCTGGGTGTCTACAGCCTGCAACTGCCCAATGCAGCCGGCCAGCCGGCACGGGTGTCCTTCAGGCTGCGCGATGCCGAGCACACTCGCGCCTTCAATCAGATGCAGCTCGACCCGCTGACGGGTGAAACCAGACAGGTGGAGCGTTACGCCGACAAGTCGTTCAAGGCGCAGCTGCTGGCCAGCGTTTACGCCCTGCATACCGGCGAGTATTTCGGCATGACCGGGCGGGTGTTGGTAATGGCCGCCAGCCTGCTGATGCCAGTGTTCTTCATCACCGGCTGGCTGCTGTATCTGGATCGCCGCCGCAAGAAGCGTGCGGCACTGGCGGCGCGGCAGGCGCTCGGTGGTAGCGAGGGCGGTGAGTCCTGGTTGGTCGGGTTCGCCAGCCAGAGCGGCTTCGCCGAGCAACTGGCCTGGCAGACTGCGGGCCAATTGCAGGCCGCGGGTATGACGGTAGAGGTGCAGCCGCTGGCGCGGATCGATACCGCCAAGCTGAGCGCCACGCCCCGCGCGCTGCTGGTTCTCAGTACCTTCGGTGATGGCGAGGCGCCGGACAGCGCCCGCGGTGTCGAGCGCCAGTGGCTCGCTGCAACACTGAAACTGCCAGGCCTGCGCTATGCGGTTCTGGCCCTTGGCGATCGTCAGTACAGCCAATTCTGCGGTTTCGCCCGGCGCCTCGATGACTGGCTGACCAGTCGCGGTGCCTCGCGTCTTGGCGAGCGTATCGAGGTCGACGGTGATGATGAAGAAGCGCTGCTCAATTGGCAGCGGCAACTGGCGGAACTGACCGGCGTGCAGCCGCTTCCCGTGCAGCAGGTGCCGTTCGGTGGTTGGGTGTTGCGTGAGCGTCAGTGCCTGAATCCTCACGGGCAGGGGCAGAGCACCTGGCTGATCGGCTTGCTGCCGCCCGCCGATGCTTCATGGGAAGCGGGCGATATCCTGGAAATTCTGCCGCGCAACAGCGAGGCGCAGGTTCATCGCTGGTTGCACGACCATGGGATGCAGGCGCTGGCGTCTGCCGCCGTCGACCCTTTGGGTCATGCGCTATGCGAGGCCCTGACCGCACGCCAGTTGCCGTACAGCGCCAGCCACCTGGTCGGCCTGCATGCCCAGGCGCTGCTGGATGCACTGGTGCCGCTGCCGAGCCGCGAGTATTCCATCGCTTCGCTGCCCGCCGATGGCAGGCTGGAACTGATCGTGCGCCAGCAACACCTGGCCAACGGTGAGCTGGGCGCGGGCTCCGGTTGGTTGACCGAGCACCTGCCCGTTGGCGGGCAACTGCTGGCGCGGGTACGGCGCAACAGCGGTTTTCATGCACCGACGGATGATCGACCAATGATCCTGATCGGCAATGGCACGGGGTTGGCCGGCCTGCGCAGCCTGCTCAAGGCGCGCATCGCGGCTGGTCATTCACGCAACTGGCTGCTGTTCGGCGAGCGCAGCGCCGAGCACGATTTCTACTGCCGCGAGGAGCTGCAAGGCTGGTCGAATGGCGACCAGTTGCAGCGCCTGGATCTGGCCTTCTCGCGGGATCAGGCGCAGCGCATCTACGTGCAGGATCGCCTGCGTGAAGCCGCCGACGAACTACGTGCCTGGATGCGGAACGGCGCAGCCATCTATGTATGCGGCAGTTTGCAAGGCATGGCGGGCGGCGTGGATCGCGCTCTGCGTGAGGTGCTGGGCGACGCAGCTGTCGACGAGTTGCTCGAGCAGGGGCGTTATCGACGGGATGTTTACTGACCGGCTGGGTGAGTGACAAGGCGTCATTCACCCAGTTGTGGGAGTCAGTCGTTCAATTTTCCGGCAGACTATGGTTGATCATCCAGGAAACACCGAAGCGGTCGGTGAGCATGCCGAAACGTTTGGCCCAGAAGGTTTCCGCCAGTGGCATCTGGATGCTACCGCCTTGCGCCAGCGCGCCAAACAGGCGTTGCGCTTCGTCGATGCTGTCGACGTTGAGGCTGATGGAAAAGCCTTGGAAGCCATTGCCAGGATGCGTCGGTAGCGAGTCGGAGCCCATCAGTTGTTGCTCACCCACCTGCAGGCAGACGTGCATGATCCGCTGGTGGAACTCGGCCGGCACCTCGTCGCGCGCGGGACTCTCGCCGAAGCGAAACAGGCTGAGCTGGGCGCCGAGCACCTCGGCATAACGGTTGAAGGCAGCTTCGCAGTCGCCGTCGAAGATCAGGTAGCTATTGATGCGCATCGTCGCTGTTCCGTGTGCAGGGTGGCTATGAAGTCATAGACCAGATCCGTCACGCGAGCCGCTGCAGGCGACGAAGCGCAGTAGGCCGTAATGCTTGTTTCATTGCTCGGCCAATGGCGTCTGTACAGCGCCTGGTATTTGTAACGTGCTCCCCGTTTCTAGTTGATCTGTTCCGCATGATGGCAGGCAACCTGACGGCCATCGAGCGGACGTAGCAGGGGAAGTTCTTCCTGGCAGCGTTCGGTGGCGTAAGGACAGCGTTTGTGGAAGGCGCAGCCTGAGGGCGGATTCAGCGGGTTGGGCAGTTCGCCGACGATCTTGATCTTGGGTTTGGCCGGATCGGGGTGGATGGTCGGCGTGGCCGACAGCAGCGCCTTGGTGTACGGGTGCAGCGGGCGTTCGTAGATACGCTCGCTGGGGCCGATTTCCGCCGGGCGGCCGAGGTACATCACCAGCACGTCGTCCGCTACATGGCGCACCACCGAGAGGTTGTGGGAGATGAACACGTAACCGGTCTTGAACTCTTCCTGCAGATCCATGAACAGGTTGAGCACCTGGGCCTGGATCGACACGTCCAGTGCCGAGGTTGGCTCATCGGCCACCAGCACCTTGGGCGTGAGCATCATGGCGCGCGCCAGTGCGATGCGCTGACGCTGGCCACCGGAGAACATGTGCGGGTAGCGTTGGTAATGCTCGGGGCGCAGGCCGACCTGGCTCATCATCGCCTGCACCTTCTCGCGGCGTTCGGCGCGGGAAAGACTGGTGTTGATCTGCAGCGGTTCGGCCAGTTGGTCGCCGATCTTCTGCCGTGGGTTGAGCGAGGCGTAGGGGTTCTGGAACACCATCTGCACGTCTCGGCGCAGTTGCTTGCGGGTCTGCCGGCTGGCGCCGGCGACTTCCTGGCCGGCGATCTGCAGCGAGCCCGAGGAGGGCTCTTCGATCAGTGTCAGGGCGCGGGCCAGGGTGGATTTGCCACAGCCGGATTCACCGACCACGGCCAGGGTCTTGCCGGCTTCCAGTTCGAAGGACACGCCATTGAGCGCCTGCACCGTGGCGCTGGGTTTGAAAAGCCCCTGGGACACGGAGTAGTGGCGCGTCAGTTGGCGTGCGGTCAGGACGGTCGTCATCACGCCACCTCGGCATTCAGATTGAGCGGAAAATAGCAGCGCACGGCACCGCGCTCGTGGGGTTCCAGAGCCGGGCGGCGTTCACGGCAGCTCGGCTGCACGTACGGGCAACGCGGCGACAGCAGGCAACCGATGGGACGGTCGTAGCGCCCTGGCACTATGCCGGGCAGGGTCGACAGGCGAGTGGCGCCCAGGCTGTGTTCGGGGATCGCCTTGATCAGCGCTTCGGTATACGGGTGGGTTGGCGCATCGAACAGTGCCGGTACCTGGCCCAGTTCCACGGCCTGGCCGGCGTACATCACGCAGACGCGGTTGGCGGTTTCGGCGACCACGGCCAGGTCGTGGGTGATCAGCACCAGGCCCATGTTCTGCTCGCGTTGCAGGTCGAGCAGCAGTTCCATGATCTGTGCCTGGATGGTCACGTCCAGGGCGGTGGTCGGCTCGTCGGCGATCAGCAGTTTGGGCTCGGCAGCAATCGCCATGGCGATTGCTACGCGCTGGCTCATGCCACCGGACAGCTGGTGCGGGTAGGCCTCGAGGCGGCTGGCCGCGCCGGGGATCTCCACCCGCTCGAGCAGTTGCAGGGCGCGCTGCCGTGCCGCCTTGCCCTTGAGGCCGAGGTGCTGGCGCAGCACTTCCTCGATCTGGAAACCGACGGTAAAGCTGGGATTCAGGGCCGTCATCGGATCCTGGAAGATCATCGACAGATCCTTGCCGACGATATGCCGACGTTGCCGACCCTTGAGTTTGAGCATGTCGGTGCCATCGAAGATCAGGCGGTCGGCGCGGACGATGCCAGGGGCGTCGATCAGGCCCATCAGCGCCATCATGGTTACCGATTTGCCGGAGCCGGATTCGCCGACGATGGCCAGCACTTCACCCTTGTCGACGCTCAGGTCGAGGCCATCGACCACCGGCACGGCGTTGGCGTCGCCGAAGCGTACGCTGAGGTTACTGATTTCCAGCAGGCTCATCGGGTGGCCTCCGTCTGATAGCGAGGTGCGGCCATGGTGGATGAAAAGAGCGTCATCCACCCTGCAGGGTTCCTAGTGGAGCGTAGGATGGGTGACAACCCATCGATTGGATGATGGGTTATCACCCATCCTACGGATTGGGGGGTGTTCATGGCGGCCTCCTCAGATCGCGTTCTTGAGCTTCGGATCCAGCGCATCGCGCAGGCCGTCGCCCATCAGGTTGATCGCCAGTACGCTGAGCAGGATCGCCAGCCCCGGCAGGGTCACCACCCACCAGGCGCGCTCGATGTAGTCGCGCGCCGAGGCCAGCATGGTGCCCCATTCGGGGGTCGGCGGTTGCACACCAAGGCCGAGGAAGCCCAGGGCGGCAGCGTCGAGGATCGCCGAGGAAAAGCTCAGGGTCGCCTGCACGATCAGCGGCGCCATGCAGTTGGGCAGCACGGTGATGAACATCAGCCGCGGCAGGCTGGCACCGGCCAGGCGTGCGGCGGTGACGTAGTCGCGATTCAGCTCGCCCATCACGGCAGCGCGGGTCAGGCGTACGTAGGAAGGCAGCGAGACGATGGCGATGGCGATCACGGTATTGATCAGGCCTGGGCCGAGGATGGCAACGATGGCCACGGCCAGCAGCAGCGAAGGCAGCGCCAGCATGATGTCCATCAGGCGCATGATCGAAGGGCCCATCAGGCGCGGGAAGAAGCCGGCCACCAGGCCCAGCAGCAAACCGGGAATCAGCGAGATGACCACCGAGGCCAGGCCGATCAGCAGCGACAGGCGTGCACCGTGGATCAGTCGCGAAAGCAGGTCACGACCGACCTCGTCGGTACCCAGCAGGAACTGCCATTGTCCGCCTTCGAGCCATACCGGCGGCGTCAGCAGGGCATCGCGAAACTGCTCGCTGGGCGAGTAGGGCGCGATCCAGGGCGCGAACAGGGCGCAGAACACGATCAGGATCATGAAGCCGAGGCCGGCGACAGCGCCCTTGTTGTGGCTGAAGGCGCTCCAGAATTCCTTCAGCGGCGAAGGGTAGACCAGACTCTGGTCGAGAGGCGTGGTGGTCGAGGTCATGGACGCGCTCCGATTTCTTGCCCTTCGCGATGGTAGTCACGGGGTAGGGTGGATGACGCTTCACCCATCCACCATTGCGGATTGCGGCTGGTGGATGAAAAGAGCCTCATCCACCCTACGAACTGCGGTTTGTTCATGGTGGATGAAAGAAGCGTCATCCACCCTACGGGCTTGATCCAGCAGTGCTGATTCAGGGACATGGGGTACTCCTTCAGCGCTGATGGCGAATGCGTGGGTTGACCAGTCCATACAGGATGTCCACCACGAAGTTGACCAGGATGACCAGGCAGGCGATCAGCAGGATGCCGTTCTGCACTACCGGATAATCACGGGCGCCGATCGATTCGATCAGCCATTTGCCGATACCGGGCCAGGAGAAGATGGTTTCGGTCAGTACGGCGCCGGCCAGCAGCGTGCCGACCTGCAGGCCGAACACCGTCAGCACCGGAATCAGCGCGTTGCGCAGACCGTGCACGAACACCACGCGGGCGGGCGACAGGCCCTTGGCGCGGGCGGTGCGTACGTAGTCTTCACGCAGCACTTCGAGCATCGCCGAACGGGTCATGCGCGCGATCACCGCCAATGGGATGGTGCCCAGCACGATGGCGGGCAGAATCAGGTGGCGCAGGGCATTGCCGAACGCGCCTTCTTCATCGGAGAGCAGGCTGTCGATCAGCATGAAGCCGGTCACCGGTGGAATGTCGTAGAGCAGGTCGATGCGCCCGGACACCGGTGTCCAGCCGAGCCATACCGAAAAGAACATGATCAGCAGCAGACCCCACCAGAAGATCGGCATCGAATAGCCGGTCAGGGAGATGCCCATCACGCCGTGATCGAACAGCGAACCGCGCTTGAGCGCGGCGACTACCCCGGCGATCAGGCCCAGCGTGCCGGCGAACAGCAAGGCGGCCAGCGTCAGTTCCAGGGTGGCGGGAAACAGGGTGGTGAATTCGTCCCATACCGGTGTGCGGGTACGCAGCGATTCGCCCAGATCACCCCGCGCCAGTTGGCTGATGTAGTCGACGTACTGAGCGTACAGCGGCTTGTTCAGGCCCAGGCGCTCCATGGCCTCGGCGTGCATCTGCGGGTCGACGCGGCGCTCGCCCATCATCACTTCCACGGGGTCGCCGGGAATCATGCGAATCAGTGCGAAGGTCAGCAGAGTGACGCCGAAGAAGGTGGGGATCAGCAAGCCCAGGCGGCGCGCAATGAAACTCAGCATTGGGGTAGGTAACTCCTAATCAGGACGGCATCGAGCAGCAGGGAATTCTGGCGATTCCTTCGCTTACTTGCAGGTTAGCTGTTCGACCACGACGTGCCCCGGGCGTTTTGCCCGGGGCACGTCGTTATGGGGCGGTTGCGCGACAGGCTATCAGTCGTTGCTCACACCGCTGAAGCTGTTGCGACCGAATGGGCTGATCTGGAAGCCTTTGACGCTGGTGCGCATCGGTTGGTAGACGGTGGAGTGGGCGATCGGAGTGATCGGCACTTCGCGCTTGAGTACCACCTGAGCCTGCCTGTACAGCTCGCTGCGCTGCTCCTGATCGGTGACGCGCTTGGCGGCTACCACCAGCTTGTCGTATTCGGCATCGCACCACTTGGAGAAGTTGTTGCCATCCACCGAGGCGCAGCCGTACAACGTGCCGAGCCAGTTGTCGGGGTCACCATTGTCGCCGGTCCAGCCAATCAGCATGGCGTCGTGCTCGCCTGCGTGGGCACGCTTGATGTACTCGCCCCACTCGTAGCTGACGATGCGTGCCTTGATACCGACCTTGGCCCAGTCGTTCTGCAGCATCTCGGCCATCAGGCGCGCATTGGGGTTGTACGGACGCTGCACGGGCATGGCCCACAGGGTGATCTCGGTGCCTTCCTTCACGCCGGCGGCCTTGAGCAGCTCCTTGGCTTTTTCCGGATCGTAGGCGGCGTCCTTGATCGACTCGTCATACGACCACTGGGTCGGCGGCATGCCGTTCACGGCCAGTTGGCCGGCGCCCTGGTATACCGCATCGATGATCGCCGATTTGTTCACCGCCATGTCCAGCGCCTGACGTACCTCGAGCTTGTCGAACGGCGCGCGGGTGACGTTGTAGGCGATATAACCGACGTTATAGCCAGGTTCGGTCGGCACGTTGAGGTTGTTGTCCGCCTGCAGGCCCTTGAGATCGGCCGGACGCGGGTTGAGGGTGACGTGGCATTCACCGGCACGCAGCTTCTGCGCGCGCACCGAGGCATCGGTG
Organism: Phytopseudomonas daroniae; assembly: GCF_004327275.1. NCBI lineage: Bacteria > Pseudomonadati > Pseudomonadota > Gammaproteobacteria > Pseudomonadales > Pseudomonadaceae > Phytopseudomonas > Phytopseudomonas daroniae. Next base: position 580,629 of record NZ_QJUJ01000001.1, on the reverse strand, counting down.
TTGATGGAGAAGATCAGGTTGTCGATCTTCACCAGCTCGGGTGCCCAGTATTCCTTGTTGCCCTTGAAGCGAATCACCGCGTCCTTCTGGTAGCGGCTGAACACGAACGGGCCGGTACCGATCGGCTGCTGGTTGATCTGCGCAGCCTTGCCGGCCTTGAGCAACTGGTCGGCATATTCGGCCGAATGCACGGCAGCGAAGCTCATCGCCAGGTTCTGCACGAAGGCGGCGTCCACGGCGTTGAGGGTGAACACCACGGTCTTGTCGTCGGTTTTCTCGACCTTGGCGATGTTCTTGTCCAGGCCCATATCCGTGAAGTACGGGAACTCGCTGGGGTAAGCCTTGCGGAACGGATGGTTGCGATCGAGCATGCGCTGGAAGGTGAACAGCACGTCGTCGGCGTTGAAGTCGCGGGTCGGCTTGAAGTAATCGGTAGTGTGGAACTTGACCCCTTCGCGCAGGTGGAAAGTGTAGGTCAGGCCGTCTTCGCTGATATCCCACGAGCTGGCCAGAGACGGTTGCGCCTTGGTACCGCCGCGTTCGAATTCAGCCAGACGGTTGAAGATGGTTTCCGATGCCGCGTCGAAGTCGGTGCCGGTGGTGTACTGGCCAGGGTCGAAACCGCCCGGGCTGCCTTCGGAGCAATACACCAGGTTACTGGCGTGTGCGAACGAAGCACTGGTGAGCAGTCCTGCGGTGAGCAGAGCCTTACACAGGGGAGACATGCGCATGCGAACCTCTTTTTTCTTTTTGTCCGCGCCTGGTTCAGCGCGAGCTCGGAATGCGGTGAAGGCGGATAGCCCACCGGGTCGAGCTCGAAATTAAGTCATGCTGAAATTTCGGTCAACAAAAATTAAGCAGCACTAACATTGCGCATAAATGCCCTCATCTGGGGCGAAATTCACTCGTTGGCGGGATGGTCGCCGAATAGTGCCATGGTGGTCATGGTCAGCACTTCGGCCGGGACATCCGTGGCATTGGCCAGGCGATGCAGCTTGCCCGCATCGAAGTGCACCGAATCGCCCGGCCCGAGGGGATAGTCACGTCCTTCGATGGTGTAGACGATCTGCCCGCTGAGCACGTAGGAGAATTCCACGCCCTCGTGGGCGATCAGTTCCGACTGGTAACCCACGGGGATGTTCATCTTCACCGCGTTGATCGAGTTGCCGGGAAACGAGCTGGACAGGCGCTCGTAGGCCAGCAGCTGGCCGCCCACGGTGTAGCGCACCCGTTCGTTGACGTGGGAGTCCGGCTGAGCCTGGGCAGGTTGGTCGAACAAAACGTTGAGCGGCACATCGAGGGATTTGGCGATGCTCGCCAGGGACGACAGCGACACGCCTGTCAGATTGCGCTCGGCCTGGGACAGGAAACTGGCGGTCAGGCCGGCGTCGGCCGCCACCTGATTGAGGGTCTTGCCGGCGGCCCGCCGGTAGCGGCGCAAGCGTTCGCCAATGCGGTCTGCGGTCATGAAAGGGGCTCGCTGTTCGAATCTCCGCAGTATACCCATGAGACGTCGGGACTCCAGCCTGAAGGTAGAGCATTTTTTAAGTCTGACTGAAAAATGCTTTGACCAGAATTTAAGTTGGACTTAAATTTTGCTCCAGCGAACTGCCCGGCAACGATGCCCGTTGCGGGCGCCAGACGAGGATGCGCAGATGACACTGGGAGTGGGCGGCAGCACGCCGGAGCAGGCTTTGGCGCGCCTGCAGGACATGACGGCCGGCAGCGTGCCGATCAGCGAAGAGGAATACCTGGCTCGTATCGAGCGGGCTCAGGCGCTGATGCGCGAGCAGGGTATCGCCGCGCTGTTTCTGGCAGCTGGCAGCAACCTGCAGTATTTCACCGGCGTGCAGTGGCATCCCAGCGAGCGGATGGTGGGGGCGATTCTGCCGAGTGATGGCGCACTGGAATACCTGGCTCCGACGTTCGAAGAGGGCACCGTGCGTGACTTCCAGATCGTGCCGGGCGCGATCAATACCTGGGAGGAGCACGAAAGCCCTTACGCGTTGTTGCTGGCCTGTTTGCAGCGCCTTGGCGTTTTGCCCAATGATGGTGCGCCGCCCCAGGTAGGTCTTTGTTCTTCCATGCCTTTTTTCATGTATGAAGGCATCCGCCAACTGACCGACGGTTACCGTTTCGTCGATGCCGGCCAGGTCACCGCCGTTTGCCGTCAGCGTAAATCAGCAGCGGAAATCGCCCTGATGCAACGCGCCAAGGACATGACCCTGGAAGTGCACAAAGCGGTTGCGAGCATCCTCCACGAAGGCATCAGCACCATCGAGGTGGCCGAGTTCATTCGCCAGGCTCATCGCCGTGTCGGCGCGCCAGGCTCGATCTTCTGCATCGTGCTGTTCGGCGCTGCCAGCGCCTTTCCTCACGGGGTCAAACATGCGCAGCGACTCAAGGACGGCGACATGGTGCTGATCGACACCGGCTGCCAGGTACACAGCTACCTGTCGGACATCACCCGCAGCTACGTTTTCGGTACGCCCAGCGACCGCCAGCGCGAGTTCTGGAACAAGGAAAAGGCTGCCCAGCAGGCGGCGTTCGAGGCCGCCACTCTGGGTGCGCCCTGTTCGTCGGTGGACGCTGCGGCGCGCCGTAGCCTGGAGGCTGCCGGACTTGGCCCTGGCTACAAGCTTCCAGGGCTGTCGCACCGCACCGGTCACGGCATCGGCCTGGACATCCACGAAGGGCCTTATCTGGTCGGTGGTGATGACACGCCTCTGACCGAGGGCATGTGCTTCAGCAACGAGCCGATGATCTGCGTGCCGGGCGAGTTCGGCATCCGCCTGGAAGATCACTTCTACATGACCGCCAACGGCCCGCGCTGGTTTACCCAGCCAAGCCATTCGGTGGACGACCCCTTCGGGCTGAGCGCGTAACCAGCCTGTCGAGACGAAAGAGCCCGGCCAATTGGCCGGGCTCTTTCGTTCTGCCTGCTGCTTTACTCGATGCTCACTCCGTAAAAGGAATTGATCCCGAAGGGGCTGATCTTGAAGTCCTTAACCCTGGTGCTCATCGGCTGGTACACGGTGGAGTGGGCGATCGGCGTGTTCTGCACGTCGGCCTTGAGCAGGTGCTGGGCCTTCTTGTACAGCGCGGTACGCTCCGCCTGATCGTTGATCGCCTTGGCCTGCTTGAGCAACCCGTCGAACTCCTTGTTGCACAGGCGGCTGTAGTTGTTGCCACCGATGGCATCGCAGCCGTACAGCACGCTCAGCCAGTTATCGGGGTCACCGTTGTCGCCCGTCCAGCCGATCAGCAGCGCGTCGTGTTCGCCGGCCTTGGCGCGTTTGTTGTACTCGCCCCACTCGTAGCTGACGATGCGTGCCTTGATGCCGATCTTGGCCCAGTCGGACTGGAGCATTTCGGCCATCAGCTTGGCGTTGGGGTTGTACGGGCGCTGCACGGGCATGGCCCACAGGGTGATCTCGGTACCTTCTTTCACGCCGGCGGCCTGTAGCAGTTCCTTGGCCTTTTCCGGGTTGTAAGGGGTGTCCTTGATGGTGTCGTCATAGGACCACTGGGTCGGCGGCATGCCATTCACCGCAACCTGCCCGGCGCCCTGGTACACGGCATTGATGATCGCCTGTTTGTTCACCGCCATGTCCATGGCCTGGCGTACTTCGAGCTGGTCGAACGGCTTGTGCTCGGTGTTGTAGGCCAGGTAGCCGACGTTGAAACCGGCCTGTTCGGGCATCTGCAGCTTGGGGTCTTTCTTCAGGTTTTCCAGGTCGGCAGGGCGCGGGAAAACGCTGACGTGGCATTCGCCGGCGCGCAGCTTCTGCATGCGCACCGAGGGATCGGTGTTGATGGCGAAGATCAGATTGTCGATCTTCACGTCTTCGGGCAGCCAGTATTCCTTGTTGCCCTTGTAGCGGATCTGCGCGTCTTTCTGGTAGCGGCTGAACACGAACGGGCCAGTGCCGATAGGCTTCTGGTTGATGTCCGAGGCTTTGCCGGCCTTGAGTAGCTGATTCGCGTATTCGGCCGAGTGGATCGACGCGAAGCTCATGGCCATGTTCTGGATGAAGGCTGCATCAACGGTACTCAGGGTGAAACGCACCGTGTGTTCGTCGACCTTCTCGATCTTGGTGATGTTCTTGTCCATGCCCATATCGGTGAAATACGGGAACTCGGTGGGGTAAGCCTTGCGGAACGGATGCTCCCTGCTGAGCATGCGGTTGAAGGTGAACAGCACGTCATCGGCGTTGAATTCGCGGCTCGGCGTGAAGTACTCGGTGGTGTGGAATTTCACCCCTTCGCGCAGGTGGAAGGTATAGGCGAGGCCGTCATCGCTGATGTCCCACTTTTCTGCCAGGCCCGGTGTCACGGCGGTGCCGCCGCGTTCGAACTGCGACAGGCGGTTGAATACGGTTTCCGCACCGGCGTCGAAGTCGGTACCGGTGGTGTAAAGCCCCGGGTCGAAGCCCGCTGGGCTGCCTTCGGAGCAGTACACCAGGTTACCGGCGGCCTGCGCGAAGGGGGCGCTGGCGATCAGGCCGGCGACAACAAAAGCCTGGATGAAGGCGTTCTTGTGCATGGTTACCTCATGTCTATTGTGTTTTTTCGTGAGGGGTCTGCTGTTGGGAAACCGGGCGTGTCAGATGGTGACGAGCCTGTGTTAACCCTAGACCTTGTTTTACGCTATGCACGGGATGTGCCGAAAATGGCAGAAGGGCGCGGGGGATATTGCGCATGGGGTTGCGACGGTCGTCGCAACCCCATGATAGAGCGTACCAGGGAGGCTGGTGCCAGGAATGTTTTCGCTTACATCTGCACTTCGATCACACCGTCGGCACTGAGGGTCACCTGGCTGGTGCCCGCTTCGACTTCCGGAGTAATGCTGTCGCTGGAGAACGCGGAGGCCTTCATGGCTTCCATGCGCATCGGCGGGCGTACGAAGCCGCCACTGTTGAGGCCCAGGCTGACCAGCTTGTAGCTCTTGCCGCCCAGGGCTTCGGTGGTCAGCTGCGCGCGTTCCTTGAAGGCCGCGACGGCGTCCTTGATCAGCGCGTCTTCCTCTTTCTTGCGCGTGGCGTCAGCGATGCTGAAGCTCATGCCGCCCATCTTCAGGGTCTTGAGCATGTCGCCTGTCAGTTTCGAGAGGGCGGCGAAATCCGCGCTTTCCAGGCGGATCTCGGCGCGCTCGCGCCAGGCGCTGATTTCCTCACCTTTCTCGCTGTAGACCGGATAGCTGTTGCGGCTGCCCTGGGACACACTCACGCCTTTCACGCCACGGGCCTGGGTCAGCCCGGCGTTGAGGGTGCGGGTAATTTCCGCGGCGAGAGCGGCGGGATCCTTGTGCTGGGCCTCGGTGTACAGGGTGACCTGCATCAGGTCGTGAGCCACTTCATGGCTGACCTGGGTGCTCAGGGATATCTGGTTATAGCGTGGCTCATTGGCCTGGACGGCGATGCTGAACAGGCCGGCAGTGGTGAAAGCCAGAACGGTGGCGAGGCGGGACAGTGGCTGCATGGCGGTTCCTTATCGATGATGTGTACGGCTGATCAGCCGTGTTCATAAGGGTAGACGAGGCGGCTTACCGATTCGGGTTAATCCGCATTGAAAAAAATATGCAGGCATCTGACCGCCGCTCGTCGGCTGCGATCCCTCTATCGCCGCTTGCGAACGGCTGCTGCGGCGCGTTGCCGCAGCAGTGCGCGGACACGCTTGGTTATACTCGCCAGGCTTGCGATGAGCCCCCGAGGAATGTTGATGCTGGCCCCTGTTCAGTTGTTATCCGCCAGTCGCCAGAATCTCTGGCGTTTGACCCTGATTCGCTTCCTCGTGCTGGCGGCGCAGGCCGGTTCGGTTGGCCTCGCTTACAAGTCCGAGCTGTTGCCGCTGCCCTGGCTGCAACTGAGCATCACCCTTGGCGCCTCTCTGGTGCTGTGTCTGCTCACGGCGTTGCGTCTGCGTGGCCCCTGGCCGGTGACCGAAGCCGAGTACGCAATCCATCTCGGTTGCGACCTGATCATTCACAGCCTGCTGCTGTATTACTCGGGCGGCTCGACCAACCCCTTCGTCTCCTATTACCTGGTGCCGCTGACCATCGCCGCGGCGACGCTGCCGTGGCTGTTCACCATGATCCTCGCGGGGATGGCGCTGGCGTCCTACACGCTGCTGCTGGTGTGGTCGCACCCGCTGCAGCTGCCGGTCGGGCCGCGGGAAAGCCTCCTGGTTTACGGTATGTGGCTGAGCTTCGCCCTGGCGGCGGGGCTGATCACCTTCTTCGTCGCCAAGATGGCCGAGGAACTGCGTCAGCAGGAAAAACTGCGCGCCGAACGCCGCGAGGAGGGCATGCGCGATCAGCAACTGCTGGCCGTCGCTACCCAGGCTGCCGGCGCTGCCCATGAACTCGGGACGCCCCTGGCGACCATGAGCGTGCTGATCAAGGAGCTGCGCCGCGAGCATCAGAATCCGCTGCTGCAGGAAGATCTCGCCTTGCTGCAGGAGCAGGTCAAACTCTGCAAGGAAACCCTCCAGCAACTGGTGCGCGCTGCCGAAGCGGATCGTCGTCAGGCCGTGGTGGAAATGTCCTCGGTGGTCTGGCTGGAAACCACCCTGAATCGCTGGCACCTGATGCGCCCCGAGGCCAGCTATCGTTATGAATGTCTGGGTGTCGGCAAACCGCCGCAATTGATGCCGCCGGCGGATCTGACCCAGGCGCTGCTCAACCTGCTCAACAACGCCGCCGATGCCTGTCCGGAGAACCTGGAGATTTGCCTGGATTGGGATCATCAGTGGGTGCGGCTGAGCATACGTGACTACGGTGCGGGTGTACCCTTGGCCATTGCCGAGCAACTGGGCCGGCCGTTCTTCACCACCAAAGGCAAGGGCAAGGGGTTCGGCCTCGGGCTGTTCCTCAGCCAGGCCAGCGTGACCCGCGCCGGTGGTACGGTGAAGCTGTATAACCATGAAGAAGGCGGCACGCTCACCGAGCTCAAGTTGCCGCGAGCCTATGCCAGGGCATAAGGAGTGATGTATGAGTGACGAAGCGCTGCTGGAAAGTGAAGAACAACCCCATCTGCTGCTGGTCGATGACGACCCCACCTTTACCCGCGTGATGGCGCGGGCCATGAGCAGCCGCGGCCTGCGTGTGTCGACCGCCGCTTCTGCCGAGGAAGGCCTGGCCATCGCCACGCAGGATCTGCCGGATTACGCCGTGCTCGACCTGAAGATGGAAGGCGACTCCGGTCTGGTGCTGCTGCCCAAGCTGCTGGAGCTGGATGCCGAAATGCGCGTGGTGATCCTCACCGGCTATTCGAGCATCGCCACCGCGGTGGAAGCCATCAAGCGCGGCGCCTGCAACTACCTGTGCAAACCGGCGGACGCCGACGACGTGCTCGCCGCGCTGCTCACCCAGCATGCCGACCTCGACACCCTGGTGCCGGAAAACCCCATGTCGGTGGATCGTCTGCAGTGGGAGCACATCCAGCGGGTGCTGGCCGAGCACGAAGGCAACATCTCGGCGACCGCCCGTGCCCTCGGCATGCATCGCCGTACCCTGCAGCGCAAATTGCAGAAGCGCCCGGTTCGTCGCTGAGAGCCCTGTGTTGTCCTGGAAGTTTGCCGTGCGCTCAGCTCGCTCGCGCGACCAGTTCCTTGCGGTACTGGCTGCTGAGCTGGCGGGCCAGCTGGATGAAGTTGTCTGTGGCCGGTGACTGATTGAAGCCCCGGCTCGCCAGGGTGATTGGCGCGACGAGGCGGGGTTTGGCATCACGTATGCGGCGGTAGACGACGCTGTCCGTGTGCAAGCCCTTCATGGATGCCGGCACCACCGAGATACCGGCACCGGCGGCAACCAGGCTGACATTGGTCAGCATGCGTTCGATTTCGAAAGCGATCCTCGGCTCGAAGCCGGCATTGCGGCAGGCCTGCATCAGGTTGGCGTACATACCCGGCGCACCAGGCCGACGAACCAGGATGAAGGGTTCGTCGGACAGATCTTTCAACGAGACTGGCGTTTCACTGCCCCCCTTCAGTTGAGGGTGGCCGGTCGGCAAGACCAATAACATTTCCTCATTGAGCAGCCGGTGGAACTGCACGCCCTGTGGACGAGCCACGGGCGCGCGGAGGATGCCGACATCGACCCGTTCGCTGGTGACCTGTTCGGTCAGCTCGCCGGCATTGCCTTCATGTAGCGTGATGTCCACGTTTGGATAATTTTTCCGGTATTCACGAATTATCCGTGGAATCAGAGGGTGCGATGCAGCCGAGCTTGTGAAACCGATGCTCAAGGTGCCCACGATGCCCTGAGCCGTACGGGCCGCCTTGGCGGCCGCCAGTTCCACGCGTTGCAGAATCTCCTTCGCTTCGCTCAGGAAGACCTGACCCCCCGTCGTGAGATCGACCCCTTTGGGATGACGCACGAACAGCTCGAAGCCCAGTTCCTGTTCAAGCGCCCGAATCTGCTGGCTCAGCGGAGGCTGTTGCATATTCAGCCTGGCGGCGGCACGTGTGAAGTGCTTTTCCTCCGATACCATGACGAAGTAGCGAAGGTGACGGAGTTCCATTCAGTGTTCACCTCGGGCAGTTGATAGGGCCAGCATGCGATGGCGACACACCATATCGAATCAATTCGCGCTGGGATAGGATAGGGCGACATGCACGGTGCTCGAACCGTGCGCGAATAATAAGAAACCAGGCTCCGATGACTTTCCGCCTTGCCCGTTCCCGCGTAGCCCAGCTCGTGATGGCCGTTTTATTTGGCGGCTTCCTGGGCGTGTGGCGGCCATCGCTGGCTACCCAGATGAAGCCGCTCAGCGATCTGTTCATTGCCAGCGTGGGGCTGGTCACGCCTGTGGTCATATTCGTGCTGATCTGTTCGAGTGTGGCGCGCATGCGTGCTGATGGCACCACCCTGCGCCTTGGTTTCAAAGCGCTCGCCTATTGGCAACTGATGTCATTGCTGTCGTTGGCCTGTGGATTGTCCGTGGCGTCTCTGTTGCAGCCGGGTGTGAGCACCATGGTCACCGCCGAGTTCTCCCCGGCGGGGATGGCGCCGATCGATATTCATTTCTTTGCGCAGATTCCGGCATTGCTGCTGGCCGCATTTGCCCAGAGCATCATTCTCAAGGTTCTGCTCGCCGCGTTCCTGGCGGGCTTGTTGTTGGGGCGGATCGGTGAGCGGGGGATGGCGTTGCGGCAGACACTCGATGCCGCGGTCGGCATGGTTTTCCGGATCATGCACGTTATCGTCTTCTTCGCACCTCTGGCGGCGTTCGGCGCCATTGCCTTCGCCATCGGCAAGCATGGTGCAGGTGCGGCCATTCCGCTGCTCAAGTTTGTCGCAGTGGCCTATGTCGCCTGTCTGCTGTTCATCGTGCTGGTCATGACACTGATGGTCAGGCTTGCAGGCGTAAGTCTTCTGCGCCTGATCGTGCATATCAGGGAGGAGTTGCTACTGGTGGCGTCAACGGGGTCATCCGTAGCGGCACTGCCCCGCTTGATCGACAAGCTGGAAGCGGCCGGTTGCGACAGTCAACTGGTGCGCCTGATTCTCACCGCGGGCTACAACTTCAACCTCAATGGTTCCAACCTGTATCTGGGCGTCGCCGTTCTGTTCCTCGCACAATTGGTGCACATCGACCTGAGTGCCCCGCAATTGCTCACGCTGCTACTGGTCAGTCTGTTCACCTCCATGGGCTCGACCAGCGTGGCCGGCTCGGCATTCATCACGCTGACCGCCACGCTGAGCGTGGTGCAGATAGTACCGCTGGAGGCAATCGGTATTCTCGTCGGGGTAGAGCGGCTGATGAAGTGTCGCTCGCTGACCAATGTGTTGGGCAACTGCGTCGCTTGCCTGGTGCTCGCCCGCTGGCAGGGCGCTCAGGATCGCGCGAGATTGATGCAGGTGCTGGGCTGAGCCAGCGGTGCATTTGCCCGGAAGCAGGTGATGAATCGCGATGCAGTCGGTGGCGGCCTGCATGGCCCGTGCTTTGCTATCATTCCTGGCAACTTCATACTGTTTCTGCACTTTTCTGGCCGGGCACTCGACTACGTTCGATTCCCATTCGGTTATGTCTCTCGCTCCCGGGACTTCCATGCTCGCTGTGCTTCAGCAAACCCTCGGCATCACTGCTCCGGTCTTTTCCATGCTGTTTCTCGGCGTGCTGCTCAAACGGCTGCGCTGGATCGACAATGCGTTCATCGATACCGCCTCGTCTCTGGTATTTCGCGGCACCATGCCGACCTTGCTGTTTCTCAGCATCATCGGCGCGGATCTCAATGCGGCGCTGCAGCCCACGTTGATCGGCTACTTCGTGTTCGCCACCCTGGTCAGCTTCGTCGCCGCCTGGGGCTGGGCCATCTGGCGCTGCCCGATGGCCGATCGCGGTATCTACACTCAGGGCGCCTTCCGCGGTAACAACGGTATCGTCGGCCTGGCGCTGGCCACCAGCATGTATGGTGAATACGGGCTGTCGGTGGGCGCGGTGCTCGGTGGCGTGGTGATCCTCTGCTACAACGTGCTGTCGGCCATCGTTCTGGCGATCTACAGCCCGAACATGAAGTCCGATCCCTGGACGCTGTGCAAAAGTATCTTCACCAACCCGCTGATCATCGGCGTGCTCTCTGCCATCCCGTTCGCCTATTGGCAGATTCCGCTACCACACTGGATGATGGTTTCCGGCGAATACTTCGCGCAGATGACCCTGCCGCTGGCGCTGATCTGCATCGGCGGTACCCTGTCGCTGACCTCGTTGCGTGAAAGCAGCGGAACGGCGATTGGTTCGAGCATGATGAAAATGGTCTGGCTGCCGCTGTTCTCGACCTTGGGTGCCTGGGCGTTCGGCTTCCGCGGCGCGGATCTGGCGATCCTCTTCCTGTACTTCGCCAGCCCCACGGCCGCCGCCAGTTTCGTCATGGCCCGGGCGGTGAATGGCAACTATCAACTGGCGGCCGCGATCATCGTCATCACCACCCTGGCAGCGGTGGTTACCACCAACGTCGGGCTGTTGCTGCTGCAATGGGCGCAGTGGATCTAGTAATCGCAGGGGCTCAGATAGTCGAAGAGGGCAGCTTTGTGGCGGAAGCAGACTGTCGGTGACCCGCGTTGAACCATGGATCACGGCCTTCGGCCCCGGATTACGCCTGCGGCTAATCCAGGCTACATTCGTGCCATGGTTCCCTGTAGGTTGGATTAGCGAAGCGTAATCCGACATTTGGCCGGCACATCCGATACAAATTTCGACCGTCCGCTTACGCCTTCCATTGGTCGCTCGCCATTGTGACCCAGTACTGATTCGTAACTGCCACGATTGTCAGTTCCGGGGTAACTCGCTAGCATCCTCGGCTAGCGTGTAACTTCATATGACGCTGCCGAGGTAGCCTCTTCGGCATGTGATCGTCCATGAAGGCGCCTCGTCGCCTACGATGAGCCTACGATGTGAAGTGCGGATGCCAGGCTGTCAGGCCTGAGCCAGCACAAGGAGTGCAGAGCAGTGGTTCGTCCCTTTCCGCGCCGCGGAACGTTTCGGCTCGCCCAGGCCCGCGCCTGTCTGGCGCGTCGCGTGCTGCTTCTGTGCGTTTTCCTGATGCCTGCCATGACCTGGGCCGAACCTTCGGTTTCCCTGCAGGGCCCTAGCGGCGGCTGGCGTTATCACGGCCTCAATAATGATGGCGCCGATCAGCCCCGCGTCGCTTACCCGACTCCGCCTATCGACCGCGGCGCCCAACGTGGGCGCAGCATGATCGAGGGCACCCTGCAGAACATTGGCCAACTGCGCCCGCCTCATCGGTTGGTGGTCAATGGCAATCCACTGCCGCTGTACACCGACGAGCAGGGCCGCTTCGCCCGGCCCTATGCCTTTGGCGCTGGCTCCAACAGCGTCGAGCTGGTCGCTGGCGAGGGGCAGTCGCTCAAACGCATTCAATTCTATGAAGCCAACGACCTGCGCACCCCGGCGCGCATGCGCATCGTACTGGGCTGGGACGACCCCAAGGCCGAACTCGACCTGCACGTGGTCACTCCGGATGGCCAGCACGCCTTCTGGAGCCGGCCGGTGCTCACCAACGGCGGCGGCCTGGATGTCGACAGCGTGGATGGCCCCGGCCCGGAAATGTTCACCATGACCGCGCCGCTGCAGGGAACCTATCTGATCTACGTGAATTACTGGGGCAACCTGGGCAGCGGTGGTTACAACTTCGAGGCTGGCAGCAACCAGAACGAGATCATCACCGCGCAGATCAACCTGATCTTCAACGAGAACACCGTCAACGAGAAGCGCGAGACGTTCCTGGTGCCGCTACGCGCCATCGGTGAGCTGCTTTTCGTCAAATCTTTCAATTTTGCAGGCCGTTGAAAAAACGTGATCGAGGCAGCCAGCGCAAGGCAGAAACAGCCGAAAAAGCGGAGTGTACGAGTAGTACATGAGCATTTTGAGGCTGTTTTTAACGCCGCGATGGCAACGCAGATAGTTTTTCAACAGCCTGATATCCCGATGCTCGGATGAATAGGGACTTTTTTATGAACCGGATTATTGCCGCCCACTTGCAGCGCTTCTCTACCCTGGCGTTGACCGTGCTGCTTGCCGCCTGCGGCCAGGACTCGCGCGAGCTGGGTGAACGCAGCGCCCTGGGCCTGGATCTGCAGCGCCCCGACGCCTTGATCGAGAGCGCGTCGCTCAGCCGTCTGCCCAGGGATCTGCTGGCGGTGCCGCTGCTGCGCGACACCCTCACCGAAGACTTCGTCTTCTACTACGAACACAACGCCGACCGCCTCGGGCTGGTCGGCAGCCTGCGACGGATCATCTACGAACGTGATCTGAAACTGCGTGACAACCTGCTCGACGAGTTGCTCGACCAGCCCGCCGACGTGGCCCTGTGGAAGGGCGCCGATGGCAAGCTCAAGCATTTCCTGATGGTCATGCAGCGTGGTGGCCTGGCCAAGGTGCTGGAACCGCTGGCCCATATCGCCCTGGACGACAGCCAACTGCGCCAGGCTGGCGAACTGCGCGTCGATGGCAGCAGCGTGCCGCTGTATCGCCTCAACTATCTGGGTGACCGTGCGCTGCTGCTGGCCAGCCATGGCGACAAACTGCTGGTGTTGTCTTCGCCCGGCATGTTGCTCGGCGAGGACGACAAGCTCGGCCGCGAAGCCGTGGAGTCGGTGGAGTCGTTGCTCGACGGCGACAACCCGTTTCCCAAACGCTTCGGCCTCAAGGCCCGCGAGCAGGAGCAGCAGCGCATTTCCCTCAGTGGCGAATATGTCGCGCTCGGTTACCAGCGCTTCTTCCCGGCCTTCGCCGGTTTGCGTTTCGAGAAGGGGGAGGGTGGCTGGAGCAGTTTCCTGGCTCTGAACGAAGTCGACGACCAGCCGCGCCTGGACTTCACGCCGATCTGGAAAGCCATGCCGATGGGGGCCAGCGCCTGTGTGGCGGTACCCGTGGCGCCGGGCAGTGCCGAGCGCCTGCTGGCGCGTGTCGGCGCCAGCGAGGCGGTCAGCGAAGATCTCGAAAAACGCCTGGGCAGCACCGCGGGTCTGTGCTGGTACGCCGACTCGCGACTGCATTCGCCGTTGCTGGTCACCCACCTTGACGAAGCCGTCACGCCTGAGCTCGATCAGGCAATCGGCGGGCTGTTCGACGGCATGATCGGCGCGTTCGAAGCCAATGCCGAAAACGGCCGCTTCCCGGTCGAAAGCCAGAGCAGCGCCGATGGCCATACCTGGCGCCGCGAGGTGGGTTCCAACTTTGGCCAGTACCCGGCCGCGCAGAGCGTTGAGCCCGATGCTCTCACTTCCCGCAGTTTTTTCCGTGTGAGCCTGGCGCGCCAGGGGCAGACGCTGCTGTTCTCCCTGGATGATCGGTTGGTGGACAAGGCCCTCGATACCCTCGGCAAGCGCTTCCCGCCGCTCGCCGAAGTGCTGCCCGCCGACGGCCTGGTTCCGGGTTATCTGGCATCCGAAGGCCTGTCGCGCCTGCTCGAACAGGAAACCCTGGACAGCCTGCCGGCCAACTACGAGCCGGTATTCCGCAACGCCGCCGACATTCATTTGCTGCCCAAGCTGCGTGCCATGGGCGGTTACGGCCAGTTCGCGCTGACGCTGCCGGCCAATACCGAAGCCACAGACGATTGGCAGTGGATTCCACTCGAATGGCGCGCGCTTTGATCATTTTCGCTCCCGGCCTGCGTCTCCTGCTCGCCGCTTCACTGATGGCGTTCAGCCTTGGCGTGCGCGCCGAACCGGCGCCCGCGCTGAACCCCGAGCAGTCGCAGATATTCCGTGCCTGGTTCGTGCGTATCGCCCAGGAGCAGCTTCGCCAGGGCCCGAGCCCGCGCTGGCACCAGCAGGACTGTGTCGGCTTGGTGCGCTTCGCCGCCAACGAGGCGCTCAAGGTGCATGACGCCAAGTGGCTGCATGCCAATGGTCTGTCCAACCGCTACCTGCCGCCAGAGCTGGAGCTGGACGACGCCCAGCGTCGCCTGGCGCAGAACTGGCAGCAGGGCGGCGGCCAGGTCGGCCCTTACGTCAATGCGATCAAGCTGATCCAGTTCAACAGCCAGTTGCTCGGTCGCGATCTGAACCAGGCACGCCCCGGCGACCTGATGTTCTTCGATCAGGGCGACGATCAGCACCTGATGATCTGGATGGGCCGCGACATCGTTTACCACACCGGTACCACCACTCCCACGGATAACGGCATGCGTGCCGTCAGCCTGCAACAACTCATGACATGGAAGGACACCCGATGGATACCCGACGACGCCAACCCCAACTTTATCGGCATCTATCGGCTGAATTTCCTCGCGCGATGAACCGCCTCTTCGCTGTCGCGTTGCTGGCCCTGTTGCCCCTGGCGGGTCACGCGGAGGACGAGGTGCCGGCGAGCAACTACACGCCGCTGTCCGGCGAGTCGTTCTTCCTGCTCGCCGACAGCAGCTTCGCGGCCGACGAAGTGGCCACGGTGCGCCTCGAAGCGCCGGGCCGTGATTACCGCCGCTACCGCATGGAAGGCTACGGTGGCGTCGACATGCGCCTGTACCGCATCGACCAGCCGCTGGAGTTCCTCAAGCGCCAGAAGAATCTGCACCGGGTGGTCACCGAGGGCCAGTTCAAGGGCGAAGGGCTGTCCAACACCCTGTCGTACCTGTGGGACAACTGGTACCGCAAATCGCGCCGCGTGATGCAGCGCGCCTTCTCCTACGAGTCACGCAAGCAGGTCACCGAGGAAGCGCCTGAGCTGAAGATGGGCAGCGCCATCGCCGAGCCGACCGAATTCACGCCGCAGGTGCAGTTCGCGCCGATGAAGGGCCTGCCGCTGGTGGCCGAGTTCCGCTATCCGCTGTGGGAAGCCAAACCTATCGAGCCGCCGCAAGGTGTCGATCTGTCCGGCTCGTCGAGCAACTTCATCAGCGTCGCCTCGGGTAACGTCTACATCCCGCTGGGCAAGCTGGAGCCAGGCCTGTACCTGGCCGAGGCGATCATTGGCAAGTACCGCGCCACCACCGTGGTATTCGTTTCCAACACCGTGGCGGTGAGCAAGATCGCCGGTGGCGAACTCCTCGTATGGACGGCCGACAAGCATCAGGGCACGCCGGTGGCCGACGCGCGCTTGCTGTGGAGCGATGGCCTGGGCGTGATGAGCAGCGGCAAGACCGATGCGCAAGGCCTGCTGCGCCTCGGCCACACCAGTCCCGAGCGCTCCTACGTGATCGGCGAGGATGCCCAGGGCGGCGTGTTCGTCTCCGAGAACTTCTACTACGACAGCGAAATCTACGACACCAAGCTGTACGCCTTCACCGACCGACCGCTGTATCGCCCCGGCGACTGGGTCGAGGTGAAGATCGTTGGCCGTGAGTTCAAGAACGCCCGCGACTCGGTGGCTGCTGGCACTGCACCGATCAGCCTCAGTGTGCTGGATGCCAACGGCACCGTGCTGCAGACCCAGAAACTCGATTTCGACAGCGCCAGTGGCGGTCAGGGGCGTTTCCAGCTGCCGGAAAACGCCGTGGCCGGTGGCTACGAGCTGCGCTTCGCCTACCGCGACCAGCTGTACAGCAGCGCCTTCCGCGTCGCCGAGTACATCAAGCCGCATTTCGAGGTGTCGCTGGATCTGGACAAGCCGGACTTCCGCACCGGTGAGCCGGTCAAGGGCGCCCTGGTGCTGCTCTACCCGGACGGCAAGCCCGTGGTGCACGCCCAGGTGCAACTGAGCCTGCGCGCCCAGCAGTTGTCGATGATCGACAACGAACTGCAGTACCTCGGCCAGTTCCCGGTGGAGCTGAGCAGCACCGAAGTGATCACCGATGACAAGGGCCGCGCGGAACTCGACCTGCCGGCTGCCGACAAACCCAGCCGCTATCTGCTCAGCGTGTTCGCCAGCGACGGTGCCGCCTACCGGGTCAAGACCAGCAAGGAAATCCTTATCGAGCGCGGCGCTGCCCGCTATCGCCTGAGCGCGCCGCAGCGCTTCAGTTCGGCCGGTCAGGCGGTGAGTTTCAGCTACCGCGGCGAGAGTGACAGCGAGCGGCGCCCGGCCCGCTACGACTGGGTGCGACTGGAAGACCAGAGCACCGGCAACGGCGAGCTGGCGGCGGATGCCACGGGCTTCGAGCTGAGTTTCGAGCGCCCCGGCACCTACAGCATCACCCTCAAGGACAGCAGCGGCCTGATCCTCGGCGCCACCGGTCATTCGGTCAGCGGCGAGGGTGTCAAATCGGTCGCCGGCACCATCGAGATCGTGCTCGACAAGGCCGAGTACCTGGCCGGCGACGAAGCCCTGGCACTGATCACCTTCCCGGAGCCGGTCAGCGATGCGCTGCTGACCCTGGAACGCGACAAGGTCGAGGCCACCGCGCTGCTTTCCAAGGGCGGCGACTGGCTCAAGCTCGAGCGTCTGTCCGATACCCAGTACCGCGCAAGGATTGCGGTAGGCAATGATTTCTCGCCGAACATCACCTTCTCTGCGCTCTATACCCGTGGTGGCGATTACAGCTTCCAGAACGCCGGGATCAAGGTCGCCACACCGCAGATCGATATCGCCATCAAGACCGACAAGGAGGTGGTGCAGCCCGGTGACATGGTCACCGTCGAGCTGAGCACCCTGCTCAAAGGCAAGCCGGTACCCACGCGCCTGACGGTCAGCGTGGTGGACGAGATGATCTACGCTCTGCAGCCGGAAATCGCACCGGGTATCGATCAGTTCTTCTACCACCCACGGCGCAACAACGTGCGCACCAGTGCCAGCCTGTCGTTCATCAGTTACGACCTGGCCCTGCCGGGTACGCCGAGCGCGCCGGGCCGTGCCAACCGCAGCGAGCGTGGCGTCAAGGTGCTGGAGCGGCCGCGCCGCGAAGAGGTCGACACCGCTTCCTGGCAGCCGGATCTGGTCACCGATGCCGACGGCAAGGCGCGTTTCAGCTTCCGCATGCCCGACTCGCTGACCCGCTGGCGCATCACCGCCCGTGCGGTGAGCGCCGATGGTCAGGTGGGTCAGAAGCGTCAGTTCGTGCGCTCGGAGAAGCCGCTGTACCTGAAGTGGAGCGGCCCGAGTCGCTTCCGGGTCGGCGACAAGCCTGCACTGGGGCTGTTCGCCTTCAACCAGGGCGAAGAGGGTGCCAAGGCCGAACTGCTGATCCGCCATGGCGAGCAGGAGCAGCGCCGCGAGGTGGTACTGGCCAAGGGCATCAACTACCTGTCCGTTGAAGACGCCGCGATCGCTGCCGGCGATTTCAGCGCCGAGCTGCACCAGGGCGACAAGCTGGCCGATGCCCTGGCCGTGAACCTGCGGCTGGTCGCACCGGGCTGGCAGCAGGTACATAGCACGCGCCTCTCGGCTTTCCCGGGCAGCACACCGCTGCAGTTGCCTGCCGATGCCAGCCAGGTGCGCGTGCGTCTGGATGACAGTGGCGCTGGCCTGTTCGGCGCAGCGCTGGATGATCTGCTCGCCTATCCCTATGGCGGTGTCGAGCAGACCGCCAGCCGCCTGCTGCCACTGAGCCTGGCCTACCCGACCCTGGCGGCGGGTGAGCCGCGGATCAGGGATCGCCTGCGTCTGGTCATGCAGAACAGTCGTCTGCGCCTGGTGCAGATGGCGGGGCCGGAAGCGACCTTCACCTGGTGGGGCGGCGATGCCGATGGCGACGCCTTCCTCACCGCCTACGCCTATTACGCCGACTGGCACGCCAGCCGTGCGTTGGCGATCCAGTTGCCGCCGGAGCACTGGCAGCGTCTGCTGGAACTCTATGCCAAGCGCGCCCAGGACACGCCATTGTTGCAACGCGCGCTGATCATCGCGTTCTCCCGTGACATGGGCCTGCCGGTGAAAACCCTGCTCGAAGGCCTGGTGTATGACCTGGCCTCTGCAGGGGAAGGTCAGGAAGAGACACTCGGAGAAGGTGCCAGCCTGGTGATGGCGGCGCCGGATTCCGCGCTCGGCCTGGCAATCGCCCGTGAGCTGGGCGTCCAGCTGGCGCAGCAGGCTGGCGTACCAGTGGCGGACGAGCTGCTGGCCCAGCTTGAGGTTGCCCGTGAACGCCTCGAGGTCAGCGACTCGCCATTCGTCGACGCCGTGGCCCTGTACCTGAATGGCCCGGATCGACAGGAGGCCCAGCGTCTGCTCGCCGCCATGGCGCCAGCCCAGCCCGGTCTGGAGCGTGCCCTGGCACTGACCTGGCTGCAGCCGTCGCTGGATCTGCGTGGTACGCAACCTGCGCTGGCGCCGCAAGGCGACTGGCAGGCCATCGAAGGCCCGAGCGGTGAGACCTACTGGCAGTGGAGCGGCGCACAGCCGCCCCAGGCCCTGGTGCTGGCTGGCGACCTGGATCAGCCGAGCGAAGTGCGCATCGACTACCAGAGCGCCCAGGCTGCGCCCAGTGCGGTACCGGTGACCATCAAGCGGCGCTTGCTGGAACTGGTCGAGAGCGATGAAGCCTTCGTATTCAGTGCCCATGAAGTGGGCAGGGACGATATTTCCAGCGCCAGTCTGTATCTGGACGAAATCACCCTGACCAGCGATTCGGAGCAGGCCCTGCGCTACGGCATGCTGGAAGTACCGCTACCGCCGGGTGCCGATGTGGAACGTACCACCTGGGGCATTCAGGTCAGCGGTCTGGCTGGGGAAGAGGCCTCGGCACTGGAGAAGGCGCGCAACGAGCCGGGCGAGCTGAGCTACGCGGTACCGGTGGACAGCCTGCAGGGCGAGCTGGTGTTGCGACACCTGGTGCGCTTCTCGCAGAAGGGCGAGTTCGTAATGCCGCCCGCTCGCTATCTGCGCCTGTACGCGCCTGGCGAGCAGGCGCTGGAAGCCGAGCCGGCCCTGCGGAAGGTGACCGTTGACTAACAGGCTGTTGAAAAACTATCTGCGTTGCCATCGCGGCGTTAAAAATAGGCTCAAAATGCTCATGTACTACTCGTACAGTCGAGCGCGACCCCGGTCGCTTTTTCGCCTGTTTTTGCGGGGCCGCCATCGGTATTGCGCTGGCTGCCTCGCTCACGTTTTTCAACGGCCTGCTAAGCGCTTCATCTTCGCTTCGCTGGCGCTGCTGTCCGCTTTCTCGGGGCTGGCAACCGCAACCGAGGCGCCGCTGTCGCTGGCCTGGCAAACGGCTGGCGGCAACGAGCTGTTGCGTCTGGATCGGCAGCGGGTGATTGGCCGCGAGCCATTGCCCGACACATTGCAGGCCCCACTGGGCAGTTTGTGGAAGCTGTTCGTCTATGCCTATCTGGTAGACAACAAACAGCCGGACGCCGGCTATCAGTGTCGCGGCCAGAACAAGGATGAGGTGTACTGCTGCGATCCAGGCGAGCGTATCGAGCGTGATCGCGCCCTGGTGCAGTCCTGCGGTCTGTACTTCGAGCAGAGCAATCTGCAGTTGGATAACAGCGATTGGTCGCATTACTGGCAGGCTCGTCAGGCACCGCTATGGATCGCCGACCGTCAGCAACTGGCGCCGCAGACCCCTGTGCCGGTTCATCAACTGCTCGACCAGCTCGCTCACCTGCCTGCGCAGCAGGAAGCGCGCAAGGTCTTGCTGGACGTGACCCTGAACAGCGCCGAGGGCATGGCGGCGAGTGCCCTGGGCGGACGCCTGCGGGTGAAGACCTGGAGCTGGCTGGCTGATGGCGATCCCCAGGCGCGCCAGGGTGGTTTCGCTGGTTGGCTGGTCGATGGCACGCCGCTGTGGGCTGGTGGTTCGGGCACCAGCATGATGGTGCTCAAACAGCATGCCGAGATGCTCGGTGAGGTGTTGCCGACGCCTTGGCCGAGCGATGCCGGTCGTTGCGTGGAAGTGCGTTTGTTCGCTCGCTACCCGGTACGCCAGTTGCGCCGTGCAGGCAGTGAGAAACCGGTGGAGCCGGGGGCTCTGAACGGCCAGTACGAGGTCGAGTTCAGCAATGGCAATCGTCTGCCTATCGAAAGTAGCGGCGAGCTCTTTCTGGAGCGAGTGGGCGAGGGGCTGCAGCTCACGGCACATCTGCCGCGTGAGGACTATGTCGCCCGCGTGCTGGATCGCGAAGCCTCGGCGCAACCGGCTGAAGCAGCCAAGGCGCTGGCGGTGAGCATCCGCACCTACCTGCTGCAGAACGCCGGGCGTCGTGGCGAATGCCTGACCATCGACGACAGCAGCGTCAACCAGCGGGTGGCACCGCGTCCGGCCAGCCAGGGGGCACGGGATATCGCCGCGTGGACGGCCGATCTGGTACTGGCCGGTACAGCTGTCACTTATCACAGCAACCAGCCCGGCCCCGATCGTCTGGCCTGGTCGCAAGCGATCGAGCAGGCGGGTACCGGTCTGCGTTACGACGCCATCCTGGCGCGCGCCTTCCCGCGCGCCACGCTGAGCCGCTGGGACAAACCCGTGGTTGCCTGTCAGCCGCTGCCTGCGGCCGAGCAGTGGCTGCGCAAGCAACGCCGCGACTGGCGCCAGCGCCTGGATGCCGAGCCCGGCTACGAGGAAATCCAGCAGTTCGCCGTGTGCCAGTTGGCGTCCGGCCGGCCCTATGTGGATCGCGAGCGCCAGCGCATTTACGTGCGCGGCTTCTTTTCCCTGCAGGATCGCCTCGACCTGACCCACGAATACCTGCACCTGGCGTTTGCCGCCCACCCCAATGGACAGGACGAGACCTATGTCGAAGGTCTCGCCCGCACCCTGTTACTGGAATGACAGCATGACTCCGATGATCCCCCTGCTTGCCTCTCTGGCCCTGCTGCCGTTGTCGGCGCTGGCCGATGTGCAACTCGACACACCACGCAGCGGCTGGCGTGAGGGTGGCGCCGACGGCGCGCGCTTCATGCAGCAGGTCAATTACCCGGCCTCATCGGTCAACAGCGCCGCCAATCAGGCCGAGACCGCACGGATCAAGGGCGCGATCAGCACGCTGGAGAAGGGCGGCAAGGCGCCGGGTCGGCTGGTGGTCAACGGTGTCAGCATGCCGCTGAAGATCGCCGAGGACGGCAGCTTCGACCGGCCCTTCGTGTTCTCCGCGGGCAGCAACAACGTCGAGGTGCGCAGCCCGGATGGCGGGCAGCGCCGCCGCGTGCAGTTCTACAACAGTGGCGGCGGCGAAACCCCGGCGCGCCTGCGTGTGGTGCTGTCATGGGATAGCGACAACACCGATCTCGACCTGCACCTGGTGACACCCGATGGCGGCCACGTCTGGTACGGCGGTCGCTCCCTGGCCAACGGCGCCGCCCTGGATGTCGACGTGACCACCGGCTACGGCCCGGAAATGATCGCCACCCCGACACCGCTCAAGGGCCAGTATCTGGTTTACGTCAATTACTACGGCGGCGGTTACAGCTATAACGAGGATGGCGAGAGCTCCGCTCAGCAGATTCTCACCACCGGGCAGATCACGGTGATCAGCGAGGAGGGTACGGTCGACGAAAAGCAGGAAAGCTTCCTTGTACCGATGCGCACTCCGGGCGAGCTGACGCTGGTGAAAAGCTTCAGCTACCCCTGAGAACCTGTTCATGATCTTTCGACGAACCCCCATATGCAATGACAGCAAAGTGGCGTAAGCGGACGGTCGTAGGATGGGTGAAACCCATCGGAAATTGATGGGTTTCACCCATCCTACGGGCTGTAGAACGTAGCCTGGATTAGCCGCAGGCGTAATCCGGGGCCGAAGGCCGTGATCCATGGTTCAACGCGGGTCACCGACCGGCTGCTCCCGCCTTATTGCCGTCGATCCATAGGGGTACGGGTTCCCAGGTACACAAAGATCATGAACAGGCTCTGAGGCTTGAAACTGCTCCTTTAATATCAAAAAAACCTTATATATCCTTCATTATTATTCGTTTGATGAAGTTGTCGTCGTTCGTCACACTCCATTTGTCCGAATCGGTTTCTCTGCTGAGGCGGACGCAAACAGACGATTACATTATCCAAGGATGGATACTCCTGTCGGCCGCCATTGGCGGTACCCAGCGAGCCTTTCGTTTGAAAGGCTCGCTTCTTTTTGACGATATCGATGAAGTCCCCAGCGTATTTTTCTCAATGGCTGTCTGCCTTCCTGCCTGACGCCCTGCATACCCGCCCCCGTGAATGGAGCCGTGCCGCGCTCGGCGCCGCTACGGGCTTTCTGTTCAGTACCTGGGTGTGCAGCCAACTGTTCGGCCTGCACATGGCGGTGCATTTTTCCGGCCCCCTGGCGGCTTCGGCCGTGTTGCTGTTCGCCGTCTCCTCGGGTGCGCT
This sequence comes from Phytopseudomonas daroniae, assembly GCF_004327275.1. Classification (NCBI taxonomy): domain Bacteria; kingdom Pseudomonadati; phylum Pseudomonadota; class Gammaproteobacteria; order Pseudomonadales; family Pseudomonadaceae; genus Phytopseudomonas; species Phytopseudomonas daroniae. The sequence continues at coordinate 557,979 of NZ_QJUJ01000001.1, read as the reverse complement.
GGCGCAGCCCTGGTCGATTCTCGGCAGTTATCTGTGTGCCTGCGCGGTCGCGCTGACGGTCAGTCATTTTATCGACCACAGCCTGGTGGGCGCCGCCTTGGCGCTTGGCCTGAGCCTGCTGCTGATGTGCCCGTTGCGCTGCCTGCATCCGCCGGGTGGCGCCATCGCCTTTTGCATGGTGTTCGCCACACCGCTGCCGGGCGACCCCGTCTGGCAACCGGCACTGGCGGCCATGACCGCCGGTGTTGCACTGATGGCCTGCGCCCTGCTCTACAACAACCTGACGCGGGTGCCTTACCCACGTCCGCATCCGGGCTCGATCACCCTGCACCACACCCATGATCCACTGCCCAGCGAACGAACAGGGATCAATACCGATGACCTCGATCACGCGCTGGACGAACTGGGCTCCTTCGTCGATATCACCCGTGAGGATCTTGAGCTGATCGTGCGCAGCACCGAGAAGCATGCCCTGCGCCGCAGCATGGGTGACATTCGCGCTGGGCAGATGATGTCCCGCGATCTGGTCTACGCCACACCCGAAACTCCCGTTGCCAAGGGCCTGTACCTGCTCACTCATCATCAGCTCAAGGCGTTGCCGATTCTCGACAGGGACAAGCAACTGGTCGGCATCGTCAGCCTGGTGGATCTGGTCAGCGCCGTACGTTCCAACAGCTTCAACCTGCGCGCGATGCTCGGTCTGGAAAAGAAGCAGGTACTTGGCGAGTTGATGAGTTCGCCCGTGCAGTCGGTGGAGGTCGATGCCCATGTCGTCGACCTGATCGCGCTGCTCTCGGACGAGGGCCTGCATTGCTTGCCGGTTCTGGATAACGGTGCTCTGGTCGGAGTGATCACCCAGACCGATCTGGTGGCGGCGCTGCATCGCGATCTGCTCACACGTCTCAACTGAAACATCGAATGATCGGCCTGACACCCTTACACTGGGCGCCGGATCAATCTTGAGGAGTTGCCAGCACCCATGACGCTGGCCCAGTGACGATGGATATCGACCTTACCCGCACCTTTCTGGAAATCGTCCGCAGTGGCAGCTTCATCGCCGCCGCCGAACGCATGCACGTCACCCAGACGGCCATTACCGCACGTATCCAGAAGCTCGAAAGCCACCTCGGCAGCACGCTGTTCGTGCGTAACCGTGCGGGCGCGCGACTGACGGCCGATGGCGAGGCCTTCGTCACTTATGCCAACCAGATCCAGCAGACCTGGGAGGCCGCGCAGCGCGACCTGCCATTGCCGGATGGTTATCACAACGTCATCCACATTGGCGGCGAAGTCAGCCTGTGCAACCCGCTGATGCTGCACTGGGTGAGCGCGATTCGCCAATCCATCGACGGCTACGCGGTGCGCGCGCAGATCGGTGATGGCGCCGGCCTGCTGCGCCAGCTGGAGCTCGGCGTGCTGGATGCAGCGCTGGTTTACCAGCCCACCTATTGGGCGGGCATGCAGGTCGAGCAGATCCTCGAAGAGAAGCTGATCCTGGTGAAGGCGGCGAACCCGGAGCCTTACGTTTACATCGACTGGGGCGACAGCTTCCGCGCGCAACACGACCGCGCCTTGCCGGACAAGGCCAGGGCGCCGGTGTCCTTCAATCTCGGGCCGCTGGCCCTGCAGTACATCCTCGAACATGGCGGCTCGGGGTATTTCCGTACGCGAGTGGTGCAGAGCTATCTGGACAGCAAGGTGCTCAAGCGCGTGGCCAAGGCGCCTGAGTTCAGCTATCCAACCTATCTGGTCTATTCCCGCGAACGCGATTCGGCGGCCCTGCAGCAGAGCTTCGCGCTGCTGCGCGAGATCGCCGCTCAGGATGCCGACTGGTCGCAGCGCTGGGATCCGGCGATCTGAGCGGATTCTGTGATATCTGTGGGAGCCGCGACCTCGCGGCGAATATCTCTGGCAGCGCTGATATCACGGAACGATCACTATCATTTCGCGCCGGGGCGACGCTCCTACGCACTAGTGGCTGTTCTCACTTCAGGTTTTCGATTCTGACTGACACCACGCCGGAGCGAATCATGTCCAGCGCTTCGGCGGCCTTGTGCGAAACATCGATGATGCGCCCGCGAGTGAAGGGGCCGCGGTCGTTGATGCGCACCACCACGCTACGGTTGTTGTTCAGGTTGGTGACCTTGACCCGCGTGCCGAAGGGCAGGGTACGGTGCGCTGCGGTCAGGTCGTTCTGGTTGAAGCGTTCGCCGCTGGCGGTCTTGTTGCCATGGTGTGCCTTGCCGTAATACGAAGCCTTGCCTTCGGCCCGATAATCGCCGGGTACGCCGCCAAAGGGCAGGCCATTACAGCCAGCGAGCAGGCTGAACAGGATCAGCAGAACCGATAATCGACGCATTACTTCTCTCTCTTGGAACCTGTTCGCGACCTGCTACGCGCTGCCTGCAGATGTTTCATTACGGCCATGAAAAGGCGGTAGCGGCCGTTCGTAGGGTGGACGACGCTTCACCTGCGCGGCCCGACCCGTCCACCGCTCCGCAATCGCAATGGTGGATGAAAAAAGCGTCATCCACCCTACGCGAAGCCCGTAGGATGGGTGAAACCCATCAATTGTCGATGGGTTGCACCTGCGCCGCCCGACCCATGCTACGACCGTCCGCTTACGCCTTGTCGCGCCTCACCGACCGGTTCCTGGCATGGGCTCATGAGCAGGCCTTCTGCCAGACACAAAAACGCCGGGAATCCCCGGCGTTTTCAAATCGCTCAGCCTTCGAGCTTTTTCTTCAGCAGTTCGTTCACTTGCCCCGGATTGGCCTTGCCTTTGGAGGCTTTCATGGCCTGGCCGACGAAGAAGCCGAACATCTTGCCGCGCTTGGCTTCGTCGCTGGCGCGGTACTGTTCGACCTGCTCGGCGTTGGCCACCAGCACGTCGTCGAGCATTTTCTCGATGGCACCGGAGTCGGTGACCTGCTTGAGGCCTTTCTTGTCGATGACTTCGTCAGCCGTCGCGCCTTCGCCGGCAGCCAGGGCTTCGAAGACCATCTTGGCGATCTTGCCGCTGATGGTGTTGTCCTTGATGCGCAGGATCATGCCGCCCAACTGCTCGGCGGAAACCGGCGACTGGTCGATCTCCAGGTTGTCCTTGTTGAGCAGGCTGGACAGTTCGCCCATCACCCAGTTGGCGGACAGCTTGGCATCGCCGCAGGTCTTCTCGACCACCTCGAAGTAGTCGGCCAGTTCACGGCTCGCCGAGAGTACGCTGGCGTCGTAGGTGGACAGGCCGAACTGGCTCTCGAAGCGTTCGCGCTTCTGCGGCGGCAGCTCAGGCAACTGGCCGCGCAATTCGTCGAGGAAGCTCTGCTCGATCACTACCGGCAGCAGATCGGGGCAGGGGAAGTAGCGGTAGTCGTTGGCTTCTTCCTTGCTGCGCATGGAACGGGTCTGATCCTTGTTCGGGTCGTACAGGCGGGTTTCCTGCACCACCTTGCCGCCGTCTTCGATCAGCTCGATCTGGCGCTGCACTTCATGGTTGATGGCTTTCTCGATGAAGCGGAACGAGTTGACGTTCTTGATCTCGGCACGGGTGCCGAACTCGGCCTGGCCCTTGGGGCGCACCGAGACGTTGCAGTCGCAGCGCAGCGAGCCTTCGGCCATGTTGCCGTCGCAGATGCCGAGGTAACGCACCAGTGCGTGGATCGCCTTGACGTAGGCCACCGCCTCCTTGGCGCTACGGATATCCGGCTCGGAGACGATCTCCAGCAGCGGTGTGCCCGCACGGTTCAGGTCGATGCCGCTCATGCCCTGGAAGTCTTCGTGCAGGCTCTTGCCGGCGTCTTCTTCCAGGTGCGCGCGGGTGATGCCGATACGCTTGACGGTGCCGTCTTCCAGGGTGATGTCGAGGAAGCCCTTGCCAACGATGGGGTGATCCATCTGGCTGGTCTGGTAGCCCTTCGGCAAGTCCGGGTAGAAGTAGTTCTTGCGGGCGAAGACGTTGCGCTCGGCGATCTCGGCATCGATGGCCAGGCCGAACTGGCAGGCCATGCGCACCGCCTGTTCATTGAGCACCGGCAGGGTGCCGGGCATGCCGAGGTCGACCAGGCTGGCCTGGGTGTTGGGCTCGGCGCCGAAGGTGGTGGCGCTGGCCGAGAAAATCTTCGATTGGGTGCTGAGCTGAGCGTGGATCTCGAGCCCGATTACCGTTTCCCATTGCATCTGTAGTGTTCCTCGATCCTGTATGGCGTGCTGCCTTTGCCCTCACTCGGCGCTTCGCGCCACCCTCTCCCGTAGGGAGAGGGGGATGGGCTGCATGGCTACGCCATGACTTAGAAGCTTTTGGGTGCTTGTTTATGCCAGTCGCTGACCTGCTGGTACTGGTGTGCGACGTTCAGCAGGCGGCCTTCCTGGAAGTAGTTGCCGAGCAACTGCACGCCGACCGGCAGGCCGTCGACGAAGCCCGCAGGCATCGACAGACCCGGGATACCGGCGAGGTTGGCGGTGATGGTGTAGATGTCTTCCAGGTAGGCCGAGACCGGATCCGCGTTCTTCTCGCCAAGCTTCCAGGCCAGGTTCGGCGTGGTTGGGCCGAGAATCACGTCTACATCCTTGAAGGCCGCGACGAAGTCGTTCTTGATCAGGCGGCGGATCTTCTGCGCCTTGAGGTAGTAGGCGTCGTAGTAGCCGGCGGACAGCGCGTAGGTGCCGACCATGATGCGGCGTTTGACCTCGGCGCCGAAGCCTTCCTCACGGGAGCGCTTGTACAGATCCTGCAGATCCTTGGGATTCTCGCAGCGATAACCGAAGCGCACGCCGTCGAAGCGCGACAGGTTGGAGCTGGCTTCGGCCGGTGCGATCACGTAATAGGCCGGAATCGCGTGCTGCAGGTTTGGCAGGCTGATGTCCTTGACGGTGGCGCCGAGCTTCTTAAGTTCCTCGACCACGGCGATGATCTTCTCGCCGATGCGGGCGTCGAGACCCGCGCCGAAGTATTCCTTCGGCAGACCGATACGCAGGCCGGCCAGGGGTTGGGCGAGGGCTGCGAGGTAGTTGTCCACCGGCTGATCGACGCTGGTCGAATCCTTGGGATCGAAACCGGCAATGGCGCCGAGCAGCAGGGCGCAGTCTTCGGCGGTGCGCGCCAGCGGGCCGCCCTGATCGAGGCTGGAAGCATAGGCGATCATGCCCCAGCGCGAGACGCGGCCGTAGGTCGGCTTGATGCCGGTGAGATTGGTCAGTGCCGCCGGCTGGCGGATCGAGCCGCCGGTGTCGGTGCCGGTGGCAGCCGGTAGCAGGCGTGCGGCAACGGCTGCGGCCGAGCCGCCCGAGGAGCCACCAGGCACGCGGGTCAGATCCCAGGGGTTCTTGACCGGGCCGTAGTGGCTGGATTCGTTGGCCGAGCCCATGGCGAACTCGTCCATATTCAGCTTGCCCAGGCTGACGGTGCCGGCGCTGGCCAGCTTCTCGACCACGGTGGCGTCATAGGGCGCCTTGAAGCCGGTGAGGATCTTCGAGCCGCAACTGGTCAGCACGCCCTGGGTGCAGAACAGATCCTTGTGGGCGATCGGCGCGCCGAGCAAGGCATTGTTTTCGCCAGCAGAGCGGCGGGCATCGGCAGCCTTGGCCTGTTCGAGGGCGAGGTCGGCGGTGACGGTGATGAAGCTGTTGAGCTGTGGATCGAGCTGCTCGATGCGAGTCAGCAGGGTCTGGGTCAGCTCGGCGGAGGAGAATTGCTTGTCGGCGAGTGCGCGGGCGATCTCGGCCAGGGTCAATTGATGCATGGCGTGGCGCTTTCCTTACTCGATGACTTTGGGAACCAGGTACAGACCGCTTTCCACCGCCGGAGCGATAGCCTGGTAGGCTTCGCGCTGGTTCACTTCGGTGACCACGTCTGCACGCAGGCGCTGGGTGGTTTCCAGCGGATGCGCCAGTGGCTCGATGCCGTCGGTGTCGACCGCTTGCATGCGGTCGATCAGGCCGAGGATGCTGTTGAGGGTTGCGGTAGTATGTGGCAATTCGCCTTCACTCAAGCCCAGTCGGGCCAGGTGTGCGATCTTTTCCACCTCGGAGCGTTCAAGCGCCATCGGGTTCTCCCTATAAAGGCTGGCCGCTATCGGGCCGCCAGTGAAAATATGAGCAGGTGCCGTGCACGGAGGGCAGGGAACGGATGTGTCTGGCCCGCGGTCAAAGGCGGCGCTGTATGGCTCGGGGCATATGCTGGTCGCGCATGACAGTTTTTGTCACTATCACCACCATTGTACGAATATGCCTCAAAGCCGCGGAAAAACAGGCAATCTAACATATTGGTGCCTTGCTCAAAATCCCTGCCGTTGTTAGAGTTTGCCGCACTTTTTTACCTGCGTGTTTTCTTGCGCTGTATCTTTACCCACGCGTTGCCTAGGGTCCCTATCCCATGTTCAAAAAACTGCGTGGCATGTTTTCCAGCGATCTCTCGATTGACCTGGGCACTGCCAATACCCTTATTTATGTTCGCGAGCGCGGCATCGTCCTGAACGAGCCGTCGGTCGTCGCCATCCGTACCCATGGCAATCAGAAAAGTGTTGTAGCCGTCGGCACCGACGCCAAGCGCATGCTCGGTCGGACGCCAGGCAATATCGCCGCCATCCGCCCGATGAAGGATGGCGTGATCGCCGACTTCAGCGTCTGTGAAAAGATGCTGCAGTACTTCATCAACAAGGTTCACGAAAACAGCTTCCTGCAGCCGTCGCCGCGTGTGCTGATCTGCGTACCGTGCAAATCGACTCAGGTCGAGCGTCGCGCGATTCGTGAATCCGCACTGGGCGCTGGTGCCCGTGAGGTGTTCCTGATCGAAGAGCCGATGGCCGCCGCCATCGGTGCCGGCCTGCCGGTCGAGGAAGCCCGCGGTTCGATGGTCGTCGATATCGGTGGCGGTACCACTGAAATCGCACTGATCTCCCTGAACGGTGTGGTTTACGCCGAATCCGTACGGGTTGGTGGCGATCGTTTCGACGAAGCCATCATCACCTACGTGCGCCGCAACTACGGCAGCCTGATCGGCGAGTCCACGGCCGAGCGCATCAAGCAGGAAATCGGTACCGCCTACCCAGGTGGCGAGCTGCGTGAAGTCGACGTCCGTGGCCGTAACCTGGCCGAAGGCGTGCCGCGCAGTTTCACCCTCAACTCCAATGAGGTGCTCGAGGCTCTGCAGGAATCCCTGGCGACCATCGTTCAGGCGGTCAAGAGCGCCCTGGAGCAATCGCCTCCGGAGCTGGCTTCGGATATCGCCGAGCGCGGCCTTGTGCTGACCGGTGGCGGCGCGCTGCTGCGTGACCTGGACAAGCTGTTGTCCCAGGAAACCGGCCTGCCGGTGATCGTTGCCGAAGACCCGCTGACCTGCGTCGCCCGTGGCGGCGGCAAGGCGCTGGAAATGATGGATCGCCACACCATGGATCTGTTGTCCACCGAATAAGCCGCACGCCTTCCGCTGCAGCAGCCTGGATGCCGCATGCAGCTCCGGGCAGGCTGCCGCGAGGTAAATGCCATAAAGCCGCTATTCGCCAAAGGTCCTTCGCTCGGTGTACGCCTGTTGGTGTTCGCCGTGCTGTCGGCTGTGCTGATGGTCGTCGACGCGCGCATGACCGCCTTGCAGTCGGTGCGCAGCCAGCTCGGCCTGATCGTCGAGCCGGTGTACTGGCTTGGCCGCTTCCCGGTAACCCTGTGGGAAAGCGCGACCCAGGAATTCAGCTCACGCAGTGAGCTGGCGGCCGAGAACGAGAAGCTCAAGGCCGAGCAGTTGATGATGCAGCGCCGCCTGCAGAAGCTGGCTGCGCTGACCGAGCAGAACGTGCGTCTGCGCGAGCTGCTCAACTCTTCTGCATTGGTCGACGATGAGGTGCTGGCCACCGAACTGATCGGCATAGACCCCAACCCCTTCACTCACCGCATTCTCATCGACAAGGGCGAGAAGGACGGTGTGGTGCTCGGTCAGCCGGTGCTCGATGCTCGCGGTCTGATGGGGCAGGTGGTCGAGGTGATGCCTTACACTTCGCGTGTACTGCTGCTCACCGATACCACCCACAGCATTCCGGTACAGGTCAACCGCAATGGCCTGCGCGCCATCGCCAGCGGCACGGGTAATCCGGAACGCCTGGAGCTGCGCCATGTTGCCGACACCGCCGACATCAAGGAAGGCGATCTGCTGGTCAGCTCCGGACTGGGGCAGCGCTTCCCGGCGGGTTATCCAGTGGCCACGGTGACTGAGGTGGTGCATGACTCCGGTCAGCCCTTCGCCATCGTGCGCGCCGTACCGACCGCCAATCTCAATCGCACCCGTTACATGCTGCTGGTGTTCACCGACCCGCGAACGCCGGAGCAGCGCGCCACCGAGTCGGCCGAGGCGCAGGAAGAAGTCGATCGCCAGGCTCTCGAGCAGCCCGGTGGCGAAACACCTGATGCCGATACACCACCTGCTGACGCGCCTGTAACGGATAATCCGGCCACGGCTCCCGCCGGTGGTGAGGAGGCCAGCCAATGATCGCCGTTCGTTCGAACAATGTCTGGGTCATATGGGTCAGCATGGCACTGGCGCTGCTGCTCAGTGTTTCCACCCTGCCGCGCTTCATGGAAATCGGTCGCCCGCTGTGGCTGGCGCTGTTTCTCACCTACTGGGTGCTGGCAGTGCCGCATCGCGTCGGGATGACCACTGCCTGGTGCGTCGGCCTCCTGGCGGATGTGCTCAACGGCACCTTGCTGGGGCAGAACGCGCTGATCCTCACGCTGATCACCTTTCTGGTGCTGAGCCTGCATCAGCGTTTGCGCATGTTCCCCATGTGGCAGCAGAGCATGGTGTTGCTGGTGGTGTTCGGCGTCGCGCAACTGGTGCAGTTGTGGCTCAACGCGCTGACCGGCAGCCGTCCGCCAACCATGGCGTTCGTGCTTCCTGCGCTGGTCAGTGCCTTGCTCTGGCCGTGGATCTGTACGTTGCTGCGTGCCGTGCATCGTCGCCTGGGTGTCAACTGAAACCGCGCTGCGGCGCCTGATTGCGAGACGTCTGCATGCCAACGCTTTACCTGGCCTCCGCTTCTCCGCGCCGCAGTGAACTGCTGACGCAGATCGGCGTTCCTTTCATCACCCGGATCGTGCCCATCGACGAAACGCCGCAGGCCGGCGAAGCCCCGGCTACCTACGTCGAGCGTTTGGCGCGGGCCAAGGCCGAGGCTGTGCTGAACACCCAGCCTGAGCGCGATGGTGTGGTGGTGCTCGGCTCCGACACCGCCGTGGTGCTCGATGGCCGCATCCTCGGCAAACCCGTCGACCGTGCCGACGCCTTGGCCACGCTCGGCGCGCTGTCCGGGCGCGAGCATCAGGTGCTGACCGCCGTCGCTCTGGCCAGCGAAGAGCGGGTTGCCACGCGGGTGGTGACCAGTACGGTGCGCTTCAAGACGCTCAGCCAGACACAGATCGAAGCGTATTGGGATACCGGAGAACCGCGCGACAAGGCAGGCAGTTATGGTATTCAGGGTCTGGCGGCGGTCTTCGTCAGCCAGATGCAGGGCAGTTATTCAGCGGTAGTCGGCCTGCCGTTGTGCGAGACTGCCGAGCTGCTCGCGGAATTCGCGATTCCGTGCTGGCAATGACTGCCAGCGCATAACCCAGAGGTTGCAGGCCGCGATGGTCGGGCTCAACTGAGCCTGCCGCTGCTTTCAGCTTCATCTCAAGCAGAGATGGGCGCATGAGTGAAGAGATTCTGATCAACATCACGCCGATGGAATCGCGCGTGGCGGTGGTGGAAAACGGTGTTCTGCAGGAGGTACACGTCGAGCGCACCCAGCGCCGCGGCATCGTCGGCAACATCTACAAAGGCAAAGTGGTGCGCGTGCTGCCTGGCATGCAGGCGGCTTTCGTCGATATCGGCCTGGAGCGGGCGGCGTTCATTCATGCGTCGGAAATCTCCAGCCGTGAAGGCAGCGCGGTGGAAACCATCAGCGCGCTGGTGCATGAAGGCCAGAGCCTGACGGTGCAGGTCACCAAGGATCCCATCGGCAGCAAGGGCGCGCGCCTGACCACTCAGCTGTCGATCCCCTCGCGCTACCTGGTGTACATGCCGCGCACCAGCCATGTCGGCATTTCCCTGAAGATCGAAGACGAAGGCGAGCGCGAGCGCCTCAAGCAGGTGGTGGCCGATTGCGTCGCCGCCGAAGGCATCGAGGAAGCCGGTGGCTTCATCCTGCGTACCGCCGCCGAGGGCGCGCGGGCCGACGAGATTCTGGTCGATATCCGTTACCTGCGCCGCTTGTGGGATCAGATCGGCGAACAGATGAAGACCGCGCCCACGCCGTCGGTGATCTACGAAGACCTCAGCCTGGCCCTGCGCACCCTGCGCGATCTGGTTGGCCCGCGCAGCGAGAAGATCCGCGTCGACTCGCGGGAGACCTTCCAGAAGATCACCCAGTTCGTCGCCGAACTGATGCCGGAAATCGCCGACCGCCTCGAACATTACCCCGGCGAACGGCCGATCTTCGATCTGCACGGCATCGAGGACGAAATCCAGAAGGCCCTGGAGCGCAAGGTGCCGCTCAAGTCCGGTGGTTACCTGATCATCGACCCGGCCGAGGCGATGAGCACCATCGACGTCAATACCGGCGCCTTCGTCGGTCATCGCACGCTCGAAGAAACCATCTTCAAGACCAACCTCGAGGCGGCCACCGCCATCGCCCGGCAACTGCGCCTGCGTAACCTCGGCGGGATCATCATCATCGATTTCATCGACATGGAAGACGAAGAGCATCAGCGCCAGGTGCTGCGTACCCTGGAAAAGCAGCTGGAGCGCGATCACGCCAAGACCAACATCATCGGCATCACCGAGCTCGGCCTGGTGCAGATGACCCGCAAACGCACCCGCGAAAGCCTCGAACAGGTGCTGTGCGAGCCGTGCAGCCACTGCCAGGGCCGTGGCAAGCTGAAGACTGCGGAAACCACCTGCTACGAGATCTTCCGCGAGATACTCCGCGAGGCCCGCGCCTATCAGCCCGAAGGCTACCGCGTGTTGGCCAACCAGAAGGTGGTCGACCGCCTGCTCGACGAGGAGTCGGGCAATGTCGCCGATCTCGAAGCATTCATTGGGCGAACCATCAAGTTCCAGGTCGAAACCATGTACTCCCAGGAACAATACGATGTGGTGCTGCTATAACGAGACCCGGCCGGGCCGGGATGTGAACTGAATGGAGCGACAGGGGCTGGCGTTCGTCGCACTGTTGCGCTGGAGTCTGGGGCTGTGTGCGCTGGGCTTGGTGTTGGCCGCCTTTTACGTGAGCCTTGGCCGTCAGTTGGTGCCTTTGCTCGCCGAGTACCGGGAAGAAGCTGAAGCTCGCGCCACCGAAGCGCTGGGCATGCCGGTCGGCATCGGCGCGCTGGAAGGGCACTGGAGCGGCTTCTCGCCGTTGTTGACGGTGCGCGACCTGCACCTTGGCGAAGGTGAGCAGGGGCTGGTCCTTCAACAGGTGCGTGTGGTTCCCGATCTGCTTGGCAGTCTGATGGCCTGGCAACCCCGCATTGCCGAGTTGCAGCTCGACGGCGTGAGCCTGACGCTGCGTGAGGACGAGCAGGGCGCCTGGAGCGTGGAAGGCCTGCCGCAGCGGCAGGATCAGCCGCCGCTGGATATCGCCAAGGTGCTGCGCCAGTCGCAGATGGTCAGCCGTATCTCGCTGTTCGATAGCCAGATGAGCATTCAGGCGCACGATCGGAAACCGCTTGAGCTCACTGCCATCAACCTGAGCCTGAGCAATGGCAGCACCCGCCAGCGTCTGGATGCCCGCGTGCAGTTGCCGGACGGCAAGCCACTGGCCCTGCAACTGCGTACCCGTATTCAAGCCGAACATTGGCAGGATGCGCGCGCCGAGTTCTATCTCAGCGCACCGCAAAGCGATTGGGCGTCCTGGCTGCCACCGGCGTTGACCCGCGAGTGGCACCTTGAGCACCTGCAGCTGGGTGGTGAGGTGTGGGGGCTCTGGGACAAGCGCAACCTGCAGCGGGCCGTTACCCGTCTGCATGCTCCACAGCTGGCAGGGCATTATGGCGAACGCGAGGCCGTGGCGCTCGAGGATCTGTCCCTGAATGCCTATTTCGAGCGCAAGGATGACGATTTCGACCTGTTGCTCGACGACTTCGCCTTCAGCCGTGACGACAACCGTTGGGGCGGAGCGCGTATCGCCCTCGGCCATCAGGCGGCCAGCGGTGACGAGTCCCAGCGCTGGAGCCTGAGCGCCGATCGCCTGGATGTCGCCCCCCTGGTGCCGCTGGTGGAAGGTCTGGCGCCGATGCCGGAAAGTGCCCTGGAATTGCTGCAGACGCTCAAGCCCCATGGCGCCTTGCGCAACCTGAATGTCAGTTTTCGCCCAGAATTCGAAGGGCCGGAGCGCCTGCAGTTCTCGGCGAACCTGGAGCGCGTCGGTTTTTCCGCCTGGCATGCCTCGCCGGCCGTGGAGAACGGCAGCGGCAGCATCACCGGTGATCTCGGCCAGGGCGAGCTGAAGGTCGACAGCGAAGACTTCTCCCTGCACCTCACCACGCTGTTCCCCAAAGCCTGGGAGTATCAGCAGGCCAAGGGCCGGCTGACCTGGACGCTCAACGATGAAGGCTTCACCCTGCGTGCGCCTTACCTGCAGGTCGTGGGCGAAGAGGGCAAGATCGCCGGCGACTTCCTGATCCGCATGCTCAAGGATCCGGAGCGTGAGGACTATATGGATCTGCGTGTCGGGATGCGTGACGGCGATGCGCGCTTCACCGAGAAATACCTGCCGACACCGGTGCTCAGCCCGGCGCTCGACGAGTGGCTGAAAACCGCGATTCGCGGTGGCAAGGTCGATGAAGGCTATTTCCAGTATCAGGGCTCGATCAATCGCGACCCGGATCCCGCTGTGCGCAGTATCAGCCTGTTCTTCGCCGTGCAGGATGCCGAGCTGGCCTTCCAGCCCGGCTGGCCAGCGTTGCACGATGCCCGTGGCCAGGTGCTGATCGAGGACAGTGGGGTTCGTGTGCGCGTTTCGGAAGGGCGCATTCTCGACAGCCAGGTGCGTGAGGCCTACGCCGATATCGCCCATGTCGATACCGGTGAAACGCCGCACCTCAAGCTCAAGGGCAAGCTGCAGAGCAGTGTCGGCGACGGTTTGAAGATCCTTCAGGAGACGCCACTGGGTGTCGCCGACATCTTCGACGGCTGGAAGGGCGCGGGGGCACTGAATGGCGCTCTGGATCTGGATATCCCGCTGCACAAGGGCGAGCAGGCGAAGGTGATCGTCGACTTCAGTGCCGACAAGGCCTCGCTGAGCATCCGCGAACCGGCGCTGGAACTGAGTGACGTGACGGGTGATTTTCGCTACGACACCAGCAAGGGCCTTAGCGCGCCGTCGATCACCGCCCGCGCGCTGGGCCATGCGGTACGCGGCAAGGCCGTCGCCGACGGCCGGCCCGGCCAGGCCCGCAGCCGCATCGAGGCCAACGGGATCATTCCCCTGGGCAACCTGACCGGCTGGCTGGGCGTGAAGCAGCCGCTGCCGGCCCAGGGCAGCCTGCCGTATCGCCTGCGTCTGAGCCTTGAGGGTTCGCAGAGCCAGCTACGTGTCGATTCCAACCTCAAGGGCCTGAGCATCGGGCTGCCAGCGCCGTTCGGCAAAACGGCCAGCGAGGAGCGCTACGCCGATTGGCGCATGAGTTTCGGCGGGCGCGAACAGCGTTACTGGCTGGATTACGCCGACGTGGCCAGCTTCACTCTGGCCGCGCCGCCTGGGCAGTTCAATCAGAGCCGTGGTGAGCTGCGTCTGGGCGATGGGCCAGCGATCCTGCCGGCCGCTCGTGGCATACGGATTCGCGGTCGGGTCGCGCAAGTGAATCTGGCGGCCTGGCAGAGCGTTGCCAAGACTTACGAGCAAACGCCTCGTGAAGGTGCCCAACAGCTGTTCACCGATGCCGAGCTGCGTATTGGTCGTTTCGAGGGGCTGGGGCAAACGCTCGAGGATCTCGATGTGGGCTTCCGGCCCATTGACGGCGGCTGGTCGCTGAGCATGGACAGCGCCCTGGCCAAGGGCCGTGTCGATCTGTTCGAAGCGGCTGCTCGACCGATCATCGCCAACCTGGAATATGTGCGCCTGCCGGCGATCAAACCGAAAACCGAGGATGAGCCGGAGCCTGAGACTCCGGATCCGCTGGCCGATTTCGATCCACGGCAGATTCCGGCGCTTGATCTGCACATCGCCCACGTATTCCAGGGCGACGACGATATGGGGGCCTGGTCGCTCAAGGCGCGGCCGGATGCTCAGGGCGTGCGGTTCAGCGATCTGGATATCAACCTCAAGGGGTTGCATCTCGGCGGCGCCATTGGTTGGCAGGGTGTCCCGGGGCAGACGCGCAGCTGGTACAAGGGCCGTATGCAGGGCGAAAAACTCTCCGAGGTTTTGAAAGCCTGGGGCTACGCGCCGTCGGCTACCAGCGAGAGCTTCCGCCTGGATGCCGATGGGCATTGGCCAGGCTCGCCGGTCTGGTTCAGCCTCAAACGCTACTCGGGTAGCCTGGATGCGTCGCTGCGCAAGGGGCAGTTCGTTGAGGTGCAGGGCTCGGCCTCGGCGCTGCGGGTCTTTGGCCTGCTCAACTTCAACTCCATCGGCCGCCGTTTGCGTCTGGACTTCTCCGATCTGCTCGGCAAGGGCCTGAGCTATGACCGTGTGAAAGGCAATCTGAGTGCAACCGATGGCGTGTTCGTGACGAAGGAACCGATCACCATGACCGGTCCGTCGAGCAATCTGGAGTTGAACGGCACCCTGAACATGATCGACCAGGGCATCGATGCCAAGCTGCTGGTGACCCTGCCGGTCACCAACAACCTGCCTCTCGCGGCGTTGATCGTCGGTGCGCCGGCCATTGGCGGTGCGCTGTTCCTCGCCGACAAACTGCTGGGTGACCGTGTGGCGCGCTTCGCCAGCGTGCAATACGACGTGAAGGGCACTTTGCACGACCCGCAACTGACGTTCGACAAACCTTTCGAGAAACCCAACTGACGTGTCGTCATTCCTGACAGAGGAACCGTGATGTCTTTCGCCGTGATCCAGATGGTCAGCCAGGACGATATCGCCGCCAATCTGCTGCAGGCCCGGCGCTTGCTGGAGCAGGCCGCCGCAGCCGGTGCCCGGCTGGCGGTACTGCCGGAGAACTTCTCTGCCCTCGGGCGGCGCGATGCCGCCGACCTGGGGCGCCTGGAAGCCAGTGGCGAGGGCCCGGTGCTGCCCTGGTTGAAACGCACCGCACGTGACCTCAGGTTATGGATAGTGGCCGGCACCTTGCCGTTGCCGCCGGACGACCAACCCCGCGGCAAGCCGAGGGCCTGCTCGCTGCTGATCGACGAACAGGGTGAAACCGTCGCCCGCTACGACAAGCTGCACCTGTTCGATGTGGATGTCAGCGACAGTCGTGGCCGTTATCGCGAGTCGGACGACTACGCCCACGGCGAACAGCTGGTGGTCGCCGATACGCCCGTTGGGCGTCTGGGTTTGACCGTATGCTACGACCTGCGCTTTCCTGAGCTCTATGGCGCGTTGCGTGAAGCGGGGGCCGAACTGATCAGTGCGCCGTCGGCGTTCACCCGGGTCACCGGTGCGGCCCACTGGGACGTGCTGATCCGTGCCCGCGCCATCGAAACCCAGTGTTACCTGTTGGCGGCGGCTCAGGGCGGCGTTCATCCGGGTGGTCGAGAAACCTATGGCCACACGGCCATCATCGATCCCTGGGGGCGTAAGCTGGTAGAACGTGCGGATGGCGAAGCGGCCTTGCTGGCCGAGCGCGATGGCGTCGAGCAAGCCTCGATCCGCGAGCGCATGCCGGTAGTGCGACACAAACGATTTTTCGCTGCGGCCGAACCGCGGCAGCCTGATGTGGAGACGTTATGAGCGACATGTTGTTGACCGTCAGCGAGCAGATGCTGAGCCCCGGCGGTCTGACCCTGGAGCATCTGCCGGGCGTACTCGGCGAATTGGCCGGCCCCGGCATCGATGCCGCCGATCTGTACTTCCAGACCCAGGTGTCCGAAACCTGGGTGCTGGAAGATGGCATCGTCAAGGAAGGCAGTTTCAACCTCGACCAGGGCGTCGGCGTGCGCGCCCAGTCCGGAGAGAAGACCGGCTTCGCCTACAGCAATGCGATTACCCCCGAGGCGCTGAGCCAGGCCGCCCGTGCCGCGCGCTCGATTGCCCGCGCCGGGCAGCAGGGGCGCGTGCAGGCGTTTGCCGCGACCCAGGTGACGCCACTGTATGCGCCGGAGAATCCGCTGGACGTGATCGATCGCGCCCAGAAGGTCGAGCTGCTCAAGCGTGTCGACCAGGCCACCCGTGCTCTGGATTCGCGGATCAAGCAGGTGACGGTGAGTCTCGCCGGTGTCTGGGATCGCATATTGGTCGCCGCCACTGACGGCAGCCTGGGCGCCGATATCCGTCCGCTGGTGCGCTTCAACGTCAGCGTGATCGTCGAGCACAACGGTCGCCGTGAACGCGGGGGCCATGGCGGTGGCGGGCGTACGAATTACAGCTATTTCCTCAATGAGGATCGCGCCATGGGCTATGCCCGTGAAGCCCTGCGTCAGGCTCTGGTCAACCTCGAGGCGATTGCCGCGCCGGCGGGCACCTTGCCGGTGGTCATGGGCGCTGGCTGGTCGGGCGTGCTGCTGCACGAGGCGGTCGGCCATGGCCTGGAAGGCGACTTCAATCGCAAGGGCAGCTCCAACTACAGCGGCAAGATCGGCCAGCAGGTGGCGTCCAAGCTGTGCACCATCGTCGATGACGGTACCCTGGCGGAGCGCCGCGGCTCACTGAGCATGGACGACGAAGGCACACCTACCCAGTGCACCACGCTGATCGAGAATGGCGTGCTCAAGGGGTACATGCAGGACAAACTCAACGCCCGTCTGATGGGCGTGGCACGTACCGGCAATGGTCGCCGCGAGTCTTACGCGCACCTGCCGATGCCACGCATGACCAACACCTACATGCTGGCCGGGGAGAGCGACCCCGAGGAAATCATCCGTTCGGTGAAGAAGGGCATCTACTGCGCCAATCTGGGCGGTGGTCAGGTCGACATCACCAGCGGCAAGTTCGTGTTCTCCACCAGCGAGGCGTACCTGATCGAGGATGGCAAGATCACCGCGCCGGTCAAGGGCGCGACCCTGATCGGCAATGGCCCCGAGGCCATGAGCAAGGTGTCGATGGTCGGTAACGACCTGGCGCTGGACAGCGGCGTCGGCACTTGTGGCAAGGATGGTCAGTCGGTGCCGGTCGGCGTTGGCCAGCCGACCCTGAAGATCGATGCGATCACGGTCGGCGGTACCGGAGCCTGAGGATTTGGGCCGGGAGTGCCTCGGCCCAAAGCCTAGCGCAGGCCGCGCTGGGTTTCGTCGAGATCGCGGATGTACTTGAAGATTTTGCGTGACGAGGCCGGAGCTTTTTCCTGTGCCGCTTCATGCTGGGCATGGCGGATCAGCCCGCGCAGGTGCTGACGGTCGGCGTCGGGGTACTCGGCGACGAACTTCTCCAGCACTTCGTCGTTACCGGTGATCAGGCGATCGCGCCAGCGTTCGAGGTTGTGGAAGCGTTCGTTGTACTGGCGCGTGGAGGCGTCGAGCTGGTCGAGCAGCGTCAGGATCGCTTCGATGTCCTGATCGCGCATCAGCTTGCCGATGAACTGCATATGGCGCTTTTTCGCCGAATTGGCGGTGTGCTTCGGGGATTCTTCCAGAGCACGGCGCAGACCATCGGTCAGCGGTAGCTTGTTCTGCAGCTCGGGCTTGAGGCCGGCCAGACGCTGGCCTAGCTCCTGCAGGGCGTGGAACTCACGCTTGACCTGGGTTTTGCTCTTCTCGCCGGAGAAGTCGTCGAGGTAATCAGACATTTGCGGTGATCCAATGGGAAACGCCGCCATGATAACAGCAGCTTCAAGCTTCAAGCTTCAAGCTTCAAGCTTCAAGCTTCAAGCTTCAAGCGAAGAGCGAATGGCAAAAGATTTACTCGCGGCTGGTAGCTGGCCGCTTGCAGCTGCTTTCAAAAATGTGGAGTCGTTATGAGTGAAGTGGAAGTAGTCGGGCCAGGTGCGTTACCGGGTCTGCAGGCGCAGGTCGAACAGATCCTCGCCGAGGCGAAGAAGCAGGGCGCGAGCGCCTGTGAAGTGGCGGTTTCGGTGGAGCAGGGGCTGTCCACCACAGTGCGTCAGCGTGAGGTGGAAACCGTCGAGTTCAACCGCGACCAGGGCTTCGGCATCACCCTTTACGTTGGCCAGCGCAAGGGCTCGGCCAGCACCTCGGCAACCGGCGAGGCGGCGATCCGCGAAACCGTGGCAGCCGCCCTGGCCATCGCCAAGCATGCTTCCGAGGATGAAAGCGCCGGCCTCGCCGACGCTGCGTTGATGGCTCGTGATCTGCCGCAGCTGGATCTCTACCACGCCTGGGACATCACCCCGGAACAGGCGATCGAGCGCGCGCTGGTCTGCGAAGCAGCGGCGTTCGATGCCGATTCGCGCATTCGCAACGCCGATGGCACCAGCCTGGGTACCCATCAGGGCTGCCGTGTCTATGGCAACAGCCATGGCTTCATCGGCGGCTACGCCAGCACCCGGCACAGCCTCAGCTGCGTGATGATCGCCGAAAGCGACGGGCAGATGCAGCGCGATTACTGGTACGACGTGAACCGGCAGGGCGAGTTGCTCGCCGATGCCGCGAGCATCGGGCGTCGCGCCGCGCAACGTGCAGTCAGCCGCCTCGGCGCTCGTCCGGTGCCGACCTGCGAGGTTCCGGTACTGTTCTCCGCAGAGCTGGCCACCGGGTTGTTCGGCAGCTTCCTCGGCGCCATTTCCGGTGGCGCGCTGTACCGCAAGTCGTCGTTCCTCGAAGGTTCTCTGGGCGAGCAACTGTTTCCCTCCTGGCTGAACCTCGATGAGCGTCCGCACATTCCTCGTGCCATGGGCAGCGCCGCGTTCGATGGCGATGGTCTGGCTACCTACGCGAAACCCTTCGTGGAGGGCGGCAGGCTGGTCTCCTACATTCTGGGCACCTACGCCGGGCGCAAGCTGGGTATGCCCAGCACGGCCAATGCCGGGGGCGTACACAACCTGTTCGTCAGCCATGGCGATGAAGATCAGCAAGCGTTGATCAAGCGTATGGGCCGCGGCCTGCTGGTCACCGAGTTGATGGGCCAAGGCCTGAACATGGTCACCGGCGATTACTCCCGCGGCGCGGGTGGCTACTGGGTGGAGAATGGCGAGATTCAGTTCGCCGTGCAGGAGGTCACCATCGCCGGCAACCTGCGCGACATGCTCAAGCAGATCGTCGCCGTCGGCAGCGACCTGGAGCTGCGCAGCAATATCCGCACGGGCTCGGTGCTGATCGAGAAAATGACCGTCGCTGGCAGTTGATTCACTCGGGCGCCAATCGGCGCCCGGTTCTTTTCGGGCATGCCACGCAATGTGGCGATCTCACGCCTGCTTTCCTTCGCCGGTTCGAAACCGCTAGCGGCCGATGGCGGCGTATTAGCAGCCGTTCGGTAGCTTTCGCCCACTTCAAGCCTTTCTTCCCAGGTGCTGGTTGTGAACCTGCCCGAACAGGCCAATGGCGCTTCGGTCTAATTCGGTATTGATTATTCTTTCTATATAGGAATTAATATTATTATCTTTTGAGGGGGCGCCATGAGATTTCGCTCAAGCAATACGCCATGTCTGGATTGTTGGTATTGGCAGGGGTTCAGGATCCGCTGTGCCCTGCTTCCAGATGAACCACGGCTGCTTGAACTGCACTGGGCGCAGGGCCGGCAACTGGTCGAGCATGGCCGCCTGTGCCCCTGGCGGATGTCGCTGACCACCCTGAACCTGCTCATGGATACCGCCTGCGATACGGCGCTGCCCTGGCACTGGCGCAGTGTCTGTCTGGATCACGCCTATCGCTCCCTCTACGCGCTGCAGCATCTGGCGGCCAACCGCGATCAGCAACACAGCCTGAATCGCGTCCGCAATCGCTTGGCCACCTTGCGTATGCAGCCCTCCCTTTCAATGTCCGAATTGGCAGAAGGAAATCCCTATGAATAACACCCGTGGCGGCACCCGCATCGAACGCGACAGCATGGGCGAACTGGCAGTACCCGCCGAGGCGCTTTACGGTGCCCAGACCCAGCGCGCGGTCAACAACTTCCCGGTATCGGGTCTGGCCATGCCCAAGGCATTCATTCGTGCGCTGGTACTGGCCAAGGCGGCAGCCGCCCGTGCCAACGTCGATCTGGAGCAGATCCTGCCGGCCCAGGGCGATGCCATCGTCTCGGCGTGCCAGCAGTTGCTGGCTGAAGATTTCATGCGGCACTTCCCGGTGGATGTGTTCCAGACCGGTTCCGGCACCAGCTCCAACATGAACGCCAACGAAGTGATCGCCACCCTGGCCACGGGCATTCTTGGCGAGCCGGTCAATCCGAATGATCACGTCAACTGCGGGCAAAGCAGCAACGACATCATTCCCACCACCATCCATGTCAGTGCCGCCATCGAAGTGAGCGAAAGGCTGCTGCCGGCGCTCGGCCATCTGCTCAAGGTACTCTGCGAGAAATCCCTCGAAGTGCAGCCCTTCGTGAAGACCGGTCGTACGCACCTGATGGATGCCATGCCCGTGCGTATGAGCCAGGTGCTCGATGGCTGGGCTCAGCAGATCCAGGGCAACATCCAGTTGCTTACCAGCCTGCTGCCGGCTCTGCAGGCCCTGGCCCAGGGGGGGACTGCAGTCGGCACCGGTATAAACGCGCATCCGCGATTTGCCGAGCTATTCTGTCAGGAGCTGAATGCCCTGACTGGCCGGCAGTTCACCCCTGGCGCCAATTTCTTCGCCCTGATCGGCTCCCAGGACACCGCGGTGGCGCTGTCCGGGCAACTGAAAACCACGGCAGTGTCGCTGATGAAGATCGCCAACGACCTGCGCTGGATGAACTCGGGCCCCTTGGCCGGCCTTAGCGAAATCGAACTCGAGGCGCTGCAGCCCGGCTCCTCGATCATGCCTGGCAAGGTCAACCCGGTGATTCCGGAAGCGACGGCCATGGTCGCCGCTCAAGTCATCGGCAACGACGCCACCATTGCGGTGGCGGGGCAGTCCGGCAACTTCGAGCTGAACGTGATGCTGCCGGTGATCGCCCATAATTTGCTTGGCAGCATCGAACTGCTGGCCAACGTCAGCCACCTGCTGGCGGATCGCGCCATCGCCAGCTTCAAGGTCAACGAACCCAAGCTCAGGGAAGCGCTGGGCCGCAATCCGATATTGGTGACCGCGCTGAACCCGCTGATCGGCTACCAGAAGGCCGCGGAAATCGCCAAGAAGGCGTACCGGGAAGGTCGACCGATCATCGACGTGGCTGAGGAAATGACCGACCTGGGACGTGCCGAGCTGGAACAGTTGCTCAACCCGGAGCGCCTTACCGAAGGCGGTCTGTAACAGCAGAAACGGTCGTGCGCAGGTCTTGTGTTCTGCGCGTTTTCGCCCTAGGGCGAGGAGGCAATCCCATGGAGCAGTGGAAGCGACTCATCGAAGCCGGTAACCGCCACTTCGCCGACGGTTCCTGGGTCGAGGCCCGTGAACAGTATCTGCAGGCGCTGGCTCTGGCTCAGGTGCTCTTCGAGCGCTGGCGTGACGCCGACGCCGCAGTGGCGGCTTTCGTCGTCTCCCAGCACAACCTGGCCGATCTACAATTGATGATCGGCCATCCGGAGGAGTCCGCAGAGCACCTGTGCGCCTGCCACGAGCACCTGTTGCGCTGCATGGGCAGCGAGCACCTGGCGCCGTCCCTGCGCCAGGCTGCGCTGAATCACAGCAGTCGCACCTATACCAGTCTGTTGAACTTTGTCGCCGAGCACGGGGCCTACCCCCGTACAGATCGATTGCTGGGCGCTAACACGCCTGGCGATGCGTCACCGGCAGAACGCTCAGTGTCTGTCGTCCGTCAGTACCATTAGAGGAGTGAAACCATGCCGTATAGCCTGCCTGCTCTGCCTTACGCCTACGATGCCCTGGAACCGCATATCGATGCGCAAACCATGGAAATCCACCATAGCAAGCACCACCAGACCTACGTCAACAACCTCAACGCTGCCCTGGAAGGCAATCCGCTGGCCGAGTTGCCGGTCGAAGAACTGCTCACTCGCCTCAAGGAGGTGCCGGAAGACAAACGCGGCGCGGTGATCAACAACGGTGGCGGGCACGCCAACCACTCGCTGTTCTGGACGGTGATGAGCACCGGCGGCGGTGGTGAACCGCAAGGCGAACTGAAAGCCGCTATCGACAGCCAACTGGGTGGTTTGGAAGCCTTCAAGGAAGCCTTCACAAAAGCTGCACTGACCCGTTTCGGCAGCGGCTGGGCCTGGCTCAGCGTGACGCCGCAGAAGCAACTGGTGGTCGAAAGCACCGGTAACCAGGATAGCCCGCTGATGAACGGCAATACGCCGATCCTCGGCCTGGACGTGTGGGAGCATGCCTACTATCTGCGCTACCAGAACCGTCGTCCCGAATACATCGGTGCCTTCTACAATGTCATCGATTGGGCCGAAGTCGCTCGCCGCTATCAGGCTGCTCTGGCTTGATGGTTTGTCTTTGAGGCGACATCGAGATGCGCATGAGCCCATTGCATGAGCTGATCGTGGCCAACCGCCGCTCGTTGCGTTATGCATTGGGCTTGATGCTGCTTTTTGGGGGCGGGTTAATCCTCGCCCTCAAAGTTTGCGAAGGTATGCAAAACTGGCTTTAAGCGCTTTTCCAGGCTGGGTGCCATAGAGGCGTCTAGGCGTCTTCGTGTATCCGCAGCGCCCGCCAGGCACGCTTGGGCAACAGTGATCGACCCTGTTACTCGCCTTCGTCGAAGTAATCGTTGATCAGGTCGGTCAGCGCCTGCAGCGCCTCTTCATCCCGTTCGCCTTCGGTAGATAGATGCACCGTGGTGCCTTTACCGGCAGCGAGCATCATCACCGCCATGATGCTTTTGCCATCGACAAGGCTTTCAGTGCTGCGCCCGATCTTCACCTGGCAGGGAAAACGCCCTGCAACCCCGACGAACTTGGCGGCCGCGCGCGCGTGCAGGCCGAGCTTGTTGATGATGGTGATTTCGCAGGCGGGCATCGCGGCAATTCCTTAACTGAGGTCGCGGTGGCGGATCTGAACGTTCTTCAGCAGCGGCTTGAGGGCGTGCCCCAGGCGATTGGCGAGGTACACCGAGCGATGATGGCCGCCCGTGCAGCCGATCGCAACGGTGACATAGGAGCGGTTGCTGGCAGCGAAGCGCGGCAGCCATTTGTGCAGGTAGGCGAAGATGTCCTGGTACATGTCCTGAACATCCTCCTGGGCTGCCAGGTACTCCTCTACCGGCTGCTCGAGGCCGGTGAAGTCGCGCAGCTCAGGCTTCCAGTAGGGGTTTGGCAGGCAGCGCACATCGAACACCAGGTCGGCATCCACCGGCATCCCGCGCTTGAAACCGAAGGATTCGATCAGGTAGGCGGTGCCCGGCTCCGGCTGGTTGAGCAGACGCAGCTTGAGTGTGTCGCGCAGTTGATAGAGGTTCAGGTGGGTGGTGTCGATCTTCAGATCGGCACGGTCGATGATCGGGCTCAGCAGCTTGGTTTCGTCGGCCATGGCTTCGGCCAGCGAACGCTGGTCGTTGGTCAGCGGGTGACGTCGACGGGTTTCCGAAAAGCGCTTGAGCAGCGTTTCTTCGCTGGCATCCAGGTACAGGACATCGCAACGGATGTTGCGGCCGCGCACCTCATCGAGCAGTTCGGAAAAACGCTTGAGCTGGCTAGGCAGGTTGCGTGCGTCTATCGACACCGCCACTTGCGGGTGCAACAGCTCGGTGTGCAGCAACGCCCGTTCGGCCAGCTCGGGAAGCAGGCCGGCAGGCAGGTTGTCGATGCAATAGAAGCCGTTGTCCTCGAGCACGTCGAGGGCGGTGCTCTTGCCCGAGCCGGAACGGCCGCTGACGATGATCAGGCGCATGGGCTCATCCTGTAGGGCTATTGACCGTTCTGCACGTTCACTACGGTCTGGTACAAAGATTCGCTGTCTTGAGCCTGGCGAAGCCGCTCGCGGACATCCTCTCGGTCGAACATGCTGGCGATCTGACGCAGCAGTTCCAGGTGCTCATCGGTCGCCGCTTCGGGAACCAGCAGCACGAACAGCAAGTCGACAGGCGCACCATCGATTGCATCGAAATCGACCGCGATATTCAGCTTCAGCAGGGCACTGATCGGCGTGCTGCAGCCAGGCAGGCGGCAGTGGGGAATGGCGATGCCATTGCCGAAGCCGGTCGAGCCGAGCTTTTCCCGGGCGATCAGGCTTTCATAGATGGTCTGGCCATCGAGATCGGGCAGGTCGCGCGCGATCACGGCGGCTATCTGTTCGAGTACGCGTTTTTTACTGCCGCCCGGCACGTTCACGAGGGAACGGCCGGGGGTCAGGATATTTTCAAGTCGGATCATAGGAGAAGGACGAGGTCAGCGGGCCATTGCGCCCTGCTGGCGGTCGAGCTGTTTTTCCTTGTGCTTGATGAGTTGGCGGTCGAGTTTGTCGGTCAGTAGATCGATGGCTGCGTACATGTCGTCATGTTCGGCATTGGCCACCACTTCGCCTCCGGCGATATGCAAGGTAGCTTCGACTTTCTGCTTGAGCTTTTCGACCTCCAGGATGACCTGCACATTGGTGATCTTGTCGAAGTGTCGCTCGAGACGCCCGAGCTTTTCTTCGATGTAGCTGCGTAGTGCGTCTGTCACATCCAGCTGGTGTCCACTGATGTTGACTTGCATACCGCTTCTCCTTGTTGCCGTGTGTGAGTGGCAGGCTTTCAAACCTGCCGCAGGAACACTGGGGGCTTTGCTACAAGGGCACCTTACATCAGTCGCTTGCGTTCGCTCGAAGGCGCTATACCGAGCGATTCACGGTACTTGGCGACTGTGCGGCGCGCCACTTGAATGCCCTGTGCTTCCAGTAGACCAGCGATCTTGCTATCGCTCAATGGCTTTTTCGCATTTTCCGCAGCGACCAGTTTCTTGATGATCGCGCGGATCGCGGTGGACGAACATTCGCCGCCTTCGGAGGTGCTGACGTGGCTGGAGAAGAAGTATTTCAGCTCGTAAATGCCACGCGGCGTGTGCATGTATTTCTGCGTGGTGACGCGTGAAATGGTCGATTCGTGCATGCCTACCGCTTCAGCGATGTCGTGCAGCACCAGAGGCTTCATGGCTTCATCGCCGTAGTCGAGGAAGCCACGCTGATGCTCGACGATCTGCGTCGCAACCTTCATCAGGGTCTCGTTGCGGCTCTGCAGGCTCTTGATGAACCAGCGCGCTTCCTGCAGCTGGTTACGCATGAAGGTGTTGTCGGCGCTGGAATCGGCACGTTTGACGAAACCTGCATACTGCGCATTGACGCGCAGGCGCGGCATGGCTTCCTGATTGAGCTCCACCAGCCAGCGGTCGTTGTGCTTGCGCACGATCACGTCAGGTACCACGTACTCGGGCTCGCTGGATTCGATCTGCGAACCGGGGCGTGGGTTGAGGCTCTGGATCAGTTCGATGATCGGACGCAGCTCATCTTCCTTGAGCTTCATGCGGCGCATCAGTTGGCTGTAGTCGCGGCTGCCGAGCAGATCGAGATAATCGCTCGTCAGGCGTTGGGCTTCGCTCAGCCAGGGCGTGTTGGTCGGCAGTTGGCGCAGTTGCAGAAGCAGGCATTCGCGCAGGTCGCGGGCCGCGATGCCGGACGGCTCGAATTGCTGGATGCGATGCAGCACGGCTTCGACTTCGTCGAGCTCGACATCGAGTTCGGGGTCGAAGGCGTCGGTGATTTCCTCGAGGGTTTCTTCGAGGTAGCCCTGGCCGTTGATGCAGTCGATCAGCGTGACGGCGATCAGGCGATCCTTGTCGGACATCGGTGCCAGGTTGAGTTGCCAGAGCATGTGGCTCTGCAGGCTTTCCCCGGCAGAGGTGCGAGTGGTGAAGTCCCACTCGTCATCATCATTGCTCGGCAGGCTGCTGGCGCTGGTCTGGTAGACATCTTCCCAGGCGGTATCGACAGGTAGTTCGTTGGGAATGCGCTCGCCCCATTCGCCTTCTTCCAGGTTGTCGACGGTCTGTGTGTTTTCCTGGAAGGTCGGTTCCTGAAATTTCTCTTCCTGGGTGGCGCTCGCAGTGGCACTTTCCGCGCCGTCGGCCATGGGATCCGAGTCGAAGTCGTCGCCTTCTTCCTGACGCTCGAGCATCGGGTTGGACTCCAGCGCCTCCTGGATCTCCTGTTGCAGATCCAGGGTCGACAGTTGGAGCAGGCGAATGGCTTGTTGCAGCTGCGGTGTCATCGTCAGCTGCTGGCCCATTTTCAGGACTAGCGATGGTTTCATTGCAGACCTTATCCGGCGTCTGTGCGCGATCCACGACAGGGCGCCAAAGCGCCACTAGGAAGCAAATTATATGCCTGAATCAGAGTGCTTTGCCTAGGGCCTGTTACCATTTCATTGCAGCAATGCCGTGAGGGTAACAGGCTCATGGGTGCGCTCATCGATGGGGGAATCCATCACAGGCGGAATTCGTGGCCCAGATAGACTTCCTTGACCACCTGGTTGGCCAGAATGGCAGCGGAGTCACCTTCGGCGATCAGTTGACCGTCGCTGACGATATAGGCGGTTTCGCAGATATCCAGGGTTTCGCGTACGTTGTGGTCGGTGATCAGCACGCCAATGCCTTTGGCCTTGAGGTGATGAATGATCTGTTTGATGTCGCCGACCGAGATCGGGTCGACACCGGCGAAAGGCTCGTCGAGAAGGATGAATTTCGGCGAGGTGGCCAGGGCGCGGGCGATTTCCACGCGGCGGCGCTCACCGCCCGACAGGCTCATGCCCAGGTTGTCGCGGATATGGGTGATGTGGAATTCCTGCAGCAGGCTGTCCAGCTCCTGCAGGCGCTGCGCGCGGTTCAGATCCTTGCGCGTTTCCAGGATCGCCATGATGTTGTCGGACACGCTGAGCTTGCGGAAGATCGACGCTTCCTGGGGCAGGTAGCCGATACCGGCGCGAGCGCGGCCATGCATGGGCTGGTGGCTGACGTCGAGGTCGTCGATCAGCACGCGCCCCTGGTCGGCCCGAACGAGGCCGACGATCATGTAGAAGCAGGTGGTCTTGCCGGCGCCGTTCGGGCCGAGCAGGCCGACGATCTGCCCGCTTTCGATACTCAGGCTGACGTCGCGAACGACCTGACGATCTTTATAGCTTTTGGCCAGGTGCTGGGCTTTCAGGGTGGCCATCGTTATTGGCCCTGCCCATCGGCGGGTCTATTCTTCGGCTGGATCACCATGTCGATGCGCGGACGCGGGGTCGACACATTGGTGCCCGTGGCACGGCCCGCGTTGACGATCTGGCGCTGGGTGTCATAGACGATCTTCTCGCCTTCGAAGGTGTTGCCTTCCTGAACGACCTTGGCCTGATCGATCAGTATGATGCGCTCATTGGCCGCAAAGTACTGGATGGTCAGCCCATAAGCCTTGACGATCTGCTTGTCGACCGAGGGTTTCTGTTCGTAATAGGCAGGCTTGCCCACCGACGTGAACACGTCGACATCACCCTGCGCGTTCTGGGTGATGGTGACGGTATCGCCAGTGATTTTCATGGTGCCCTGAGTGATGACGACGTCGCCGCGGTACACCGCTACGCCTTGTCTGTCGTCCAGCTCAGCACTGTCGGCCTGCACGCGGATCGGTTGATCGCGGTCGCTCGGCAGAGCCCAGGCGCTTGCGCTTCCTAGCGTTGCGCCGAGGCTGAGAAGTAGGGGGAGGGTTTTAACGAACCTCATGCTGGCCTCTTACGTTGGACTGCAGGAGCATCCTGCCGTCATTCAAGTACGCTTTCATTCCTTGTGCCGTGGTCACCCCGTTGGCCGCGTCGATTCTAACGGCTTGCTGGGTCTGCGCATATTCCTTCTGTGGGAATACGGTCAGGCGGCTGGTGGTGAGTATAGTGGTGCGACCTTTGTCATCCGTGCGTTCCACACGCACCTGGTCGATCAGTTCGACCTCGTCACCATCGGGGCCGACTTCACCGCGAGCGCTACGTACCTTCCAGGGAAAGTCGGTGCCGCGGAACAGGTTCATGCGGGGCTCGGTCAGCAGGGTGACGTCGGTACTCTGCACGTGTTCGAGCAGATCGCTGGTCATGTCGCTCTGCACTTTGCCATCGGGCAGGTACTGTACGCTGTGGGCGTTGATCGCGTAGAAGTCGATGGGGTTGTCCGGGCCGCTATGCTGCGGGCTGCTGGAGAAACTGTCCGGGTTGATGTTCCAGTAGCCGGCGGCGGCCAGCAGCAGGGCACCAAGGGTCAGCAGGGCGGGTGTGATGAATTTGCGCAGCATCGGCAGGCCCTAGAGGTAGGCGGATTGGGCGGCTTCGAGAGTGCCCTGGCCGCGCATGATCAGTTCGCAGAATTCGCGGGCCGCACCTTCACCGCCGCGCGCCTGAGTGACGCCATGGGCATGCTCGCGTACGAAACCGTTGCCACTGGCTACCGCCATGCCCAGGCCGACTCGGCGAATCACCGGCAGATCCGGCAGGTCATCGCCCAGGTAAGCCACTTGTTCGTAGCTCAGGCCAAGTTCGGCGAGCAGTTCGTCGAGCACGTCGAGTTTGTCTTCGCGGCCCTGGTACAGGTGCTGGATACCCAGGTTCTGTGCACGGCGCTCGACCACGGGCGTCTTGCGGCCGCTGATGATGGCGGTGCGTACGCCCGAGTTGATCAGCATCTTGATGCCCTGACCGTCCAGGGTATTGAAGGTCTTGAACTCGCTGCCGTCGACGAGAAAGTACAGCTTGCCGTCGGTGAGTACGCCGTCGACATCGAAGATGGCCAGTTTGATTGCGCGCGTGCGCTGCAGCAGGTCGCTCATCACATCACCCCCGCGCGCAACAGGTCGCCAAGGTTGAAGGCACCTACCGGGCGCCCGCTGGTGTCCACCACGACCAGTGCACTGATCTTGTTGTCTTCCATTATCTTCAGGGCCTCGGCGGCGAGCATGTCGGCACGGGCGGTTTTGCCGTGCGGGGTCATGACGTCGTCGATGCGTGCATCACGCACGTCGACGCCTTTATCCAGAGCGCGGCGCAGATCGCCGTCGGTGAAGATCCCGGCGAGCCGGCCATCGGCTTCCAGTACGGCGGTCATGCCCAGGCCTTTCTGGGTCATTTCCAGCAGTGCATCGCGCAGGCTGGTGCCGCGCCTGACCTGAGGCAGGCTGTCGCCCGTGTGCATGACATTCTCGACCTTGAGCAGCAGGCGCCGACCCAGAGCGCCACCTGGATGGGAGAAGGCGAAATCTTCGGCGGTGAAGCCACGAGCTTCCAGCAGCGCGATGGCCAGAGCGTCGCCCAGTACCAGTGAAGCGGTAGTGGAGGAGGTCGGCGCCAGATTGAGCGGGCAGGCTTCCTTGGCTACGCGGGTGTCGAGGTTCACTTCGGCAGCCTTGGACAGCGGCGACTCCGGGTTGCCGGTCATGCTGATCAGGGTGATGCCGAGGCGTTTGATCAACGGCAGCAGGGTGACGATCTCTGCCGTGGAACCCGAGTTGGACAGGGCGAGTACCACGTCGTCACGGGTGATCATGCCCATGTCGCCGTGGCTGGCTTCTGCAGGGTGCACGAAAAAAGCAGTGGTGCCGGTGCTGGCCAGGGTGGCGGCGATCTTGTTGCCGATATGCCCGGATTTGCCCATGCCGACCACGACCACGCGGCCCTTGCTGGCCAGGATCAACTCGCAAGCCTTGACGAAATTGGCGTCGATACGGGGCAACAGCTCTTGTACCGCCTCGATTTCGAGGCGGATGGTGCGTTGGGCGGAATCAATCAGGTCGCGGGTCTGGTTCATGCTTGGCTTGGACTGCTGGACGAAAAAGACGGGGATTATAACGGGAAAGACTACAGGACTCATCATCCATGGCGCCGAGGTGAAACGGCAAAGCTGTCACAAGCCTGAACGGTCAGGGTGCTCGGCTTTGGCGGGTAATGAGGCAAATGCTATAGTCCGCAGCCATTTTTGGCTCGTATGGCCGATCGCCGTGCCCTTATCCCGATGCAGGGCATCTGATTAGGCAAGGCAGTACGTAATGGAGTTCCGATGAGCGCCGAAAATCAGTACGCGGTCGAGCTTAAGAACGTAAGTTTTCAGCGCGGCGAGCGGCACATCTTCAAGAACGTCGATATACGCATCCCGAGGGGCAAGGTCACCGGGATCATGGGCCCCTCCGGCTGTGGCAAGACCACGCTGTTACGGCTGATCGCCGCCGAGTTGCGGCCAAGCGCGGGCGAAATCCACGTCAACGGCCTGAACCTACCCGATCTGTCGCGCAGCGAGCTGTTCGACATGCGCAAGCAGATGGGCGTGCTGTTCCAGAGCGGTGCGTTGTTCACCGACCTCGACGTGTTCGAAAACGTGGCATTTCCGCTACGCGTGCATACGCAACTGCCCGAAGAAATGATTCGTGACATTGTTCTGATGAAGCTGCAAGCGGTTGGCTTGCGTGGCGCCATCGAGTTGATGCCCGATGAACTCTCCGGTGGTATGAAGCGGCGTGTGGCGCTGGCCCGGGCAATCGCCCTGGATCCGCAGATACTCATGTATGACGAGCCGTTCGTCGGGCAGGATCCCATCGCCATGGGCGTGCTGGTGCGCTTGATTCGTTTGCTCAACGATGCCCTGGGCATTACCAGTATCGTGGTGTCTCACGATCTGGCGGAGACGGCGAGCATCGCCGATTACATCTATGTCGTCGGTGACAGTCAGGTTCTGGGCCAGGGAACGCCGGCCGAGCTGCGTGACTCCGAAAATCCACAGGTGCGTCAGTTCATGCAGGGCACGCCGGACGGGCCGGTTCCTTTTCATTTTCAAGCGCCGAGCTACCGCGACGATCTACTGGGGGGGCGCTGATGCGCAGGACATCTTCACTCGAACGCGTGCGCCTGTTCGGGCGTGCGGGTATCGACGTGGTCGCCACGCTGGGGCGTTCGACGGTCTTTCTGCTGCGCGCACTGTTCGGGCGTGGCACATCGGGCCATTCGCTGCAGCTTTTGATCAAACAGCTGTATTCGGTGGGCGTGCTGTCCCTGGCGATCATCGTGGTTTCCGGCCTGTTCATCGGCATGGTGCTGTCGCTGCAGGGCTTCAGCATTCTCGCCAAATACGGCTCCGAGCAGGCGGTGGGGCAGATGGTCGCCCTGACCTTGTTGCGTGAACTGGGGCCGGTGGTCACCGCACTACTGTTCGCCGGCCGTGCCGGCTCGGCGTTGACTGCCGAGATCGGCAACATGAAATCAACCGAGCAGTTGTCGAGCCTGGCGATGATCGGCGTCGACCCGCTCAAGCACATCGTCGCGCCGCGTCTGTGGGCCGGTTTCATTTCCATGCCACTGCTGACGATGATCTTCAGCGTGGTCGGTATCTGGGGCGGCGCGATGGTCGCCATCGACTGGCTGGGCGTTTACGAAGGCTCGTTCTGGGCCAACATGCAAAACAGCGTTTCGTTCCGCGAAGACGTGCTCAACGGGATAATCAAAAGCCTGGTCTTCGCCTTCGTCGTCACCTGGATCGCCGTGTTCCAGGGTTACGACTGCGAGCCGACCTCGGAAGGCATCAGCCGCGCGACCACCCGAACGGTGGTGTATGCCTCGCTGGCCGTATTGGGGCTGGATTTCATTCTGACCGCTTTGATGTTTGGAGATTTCTGATGCAAAACCGCACGATGGAAATCGGTGTCGGCCTGTTCCTCCTGGCCGGCTTGCTGGCCCTGCTGTTGCTGGCCCTGCGGGTCAGCGGCCTGGCGCCCGGCAACACCGTCGACACCTACAAGGTCTATGCGCACTTTGACAATATCGCCGGCCTCACCATGCGCGCCAAAGTGACCATGGCGGGCGTGAGCATTGGCCGCGTAACGGCGATCGATCTGGATCGTGACAGCTACACCGGGCGCGTAACGATGGAACTCGACGGCAGCGTCGACAATCTTCCGGTGGATTCCACCGCGTCGATCCTGACTGCCGGCCTGCTCGGTGAAAAGTATGTGGGGATCAGCGTCGGTGGCGACGAAGAGTTGCTGGCCGATGGCGGAACCATTCATGACACCCAGTCTTCTCTGGTACTCGAAGACCTGATTGGCAAATTTCTGCTCAATTCGGTCAACAGGGATCAGGACAGCCAATGAGGTACCCGATGATGATCAAGACCGTGCGTAACAGCCTTGTCGCCCTGCTGGCCGCGCTACCATTGCTGGCTGTGGCCGCGCCTGCCGCCCATGAAGTGGTGCAGGAAACCACCGAGACCCTCCTGGCCGACCTCAAGGCCAACAAGGAGGAGTACCGCAGCAACCCGGATGCCTTCTACAACTCGCTCAACGAGATTCTTGGTCCGGTGGTGGATGTCGATGGCGTGTCCCGCAGCGTGATGACGGTGCGCTACTCGCGTAATGCCACGCCTGAACAGATGACTCGTTTCCAGGAGAACTTCAAGCGTAGCCTGATGCAGTTCTATGGCAACGCGCTGCTCGAGTACAACAACCAGGACATCCGTGTGCTTCCGGTTTCCGGCAAACCGGATCCGCAGCGTACCTCGGTCAACATGGAGATCCGCGATGGCAAAGGTACGGTCTATCCGTTGTCCTACACCATGGTTGCCATGGACGGAACCTGGAAGCTGCGTAACGTGGTGATCAATGGCATCAACGTCGGCAAGCTGTTCCGTGACCAGTTCGCCCAGTCGATGCAGAACAACCGCAACGATCTGGACAAGGTCATCGACTCTTGGGCCGACACCGTCGCCAGGGCACGTCAGGCTCGGGGGGCGTCGTGAGTTCAGCGGCTATCGTCGAACAGGCACCGGGATTACTGGCGCTTTCCGGCGTGCTCGACTATCGGAGTGGTCCTGCCCTGCGTGAGCAGGGCGGTCGCCTGATCCGCGCCACCCAGGCGTCTACCTGTGTGGTCGATTGCTCTGCAGTGGAAAAGTCCAGCAGCGTCGGCCTGTCTCTGCTGCTTTCTTATACCCGCGACGCCCAGGCCGCCGGTAAAGCGTTGAGCATTCGCAGTCTGCCCCAGGACATGAGTGGGATCGCCAAGGTGTGTGAGTTGCATCATGTGCTGCCTCTGGAGGCCTGAGAACGTTCTCCGAGCCCGGCGATCACCTTCGGGCGCTGCGGCTCGTTACCGAGAATTTCTCCCGAAAAGCATTTGTGGTCTGTCGTCCCTGGTGGCCATCCTTCGGATCATCGCGAGCGACGTCAGAAATCGCTCCCGGCGATTTTTTGGTATGATGCCCGCCCCATGTCTACAGGCTCGTGTCGCGTGCCGCAGGCGGATCGTGCAACCAGCGTCATCGCTGCCTGACCTTCCCCGCAACCGTTGGCCGAACACTGTATACAGACGTCGCCGTGCGACGTTCACGCTTACTGAATACGTTGTCGAGGTTGAGCATGCAGGCCCTTGAGGTAAAAAGTTTCTTGGAGACCAAACTGCCGGATACTCAGGTAGAGGTCGACGGCGAAGGCTGCAACTTCCAGCTCAATCTGATCAGCGACGAGCTGGCCGCGCTCAGCCCGGTCAAACGCCAGCAGCAAATCTACGCTCACCTGAATCCCTGGATCGCCGATGGCAGCATCCACGCCGTGAGCATGAAATTTTTCAGCCGTGCCGATTGGGCCGCTCGTTCCTGAGGCTACGAACCAGCTATGGATAAATTAAGCATTACCGGTGGTGTACGCCTCGATGGCGAGATCCGCATTTCCGGTGCAAAGAACTCCGCACTGCCGATTCTGGCAGCCACCTTGCTCGGCGATGCGCCGGTGACCATCTGCAATCTGCCACACCTGCACGACATCACCACGATGATCGAGCTGTTCGGCCGCATGGGCATCGAGCCGATCATCGACGAGAAACTCAGCGTCGAGGTTGATGCGCGCACCATGAAGACTCTGGTCGCGCCGTACGAGCTGGTGAAAACCATGCGCGCTTCGATCCTGGTGCTCGGCCCCATGGTCGCGCGCTTCGGTGAGGCTGAAGTGGCGCTGCCTGGTGGCTGCGCCATCGGCTCGCGTCCGGTCGACCTGCACATCCGCGGCCTGGAGGCCATGGGGGCGGTGATCGATGTCGAGGGTGGTTACATCAAGGCCAAGGCGCCGGAAGGCGGCCTTCGCGGTGCGCACTT
Organism: Phytopseudomonas daroniae; assembly: GCF_004327275.1. Classification (NCBI taxonomy): domain Bacteria; kingdom Pseudomonadati; phylum Pseudomonadota; class Gammaproteobacteria; order Pseudomonadales; family Pseudomonadaceae; genus Phytopseudomonas; species Phytopseudomonas daroniae. The sequence continues at coordinate 523,791 of NZ_QJUJ01000001.1, read as the reverse complement.
CTTCTTCGATATGGTCAGTGTGACCGGTACCGAGAACATCATGATGGCCGCAACGCTGGCCAAGGGCCGTAGCGTGCTGGAAAACGCCGCCCGCGAGCCTGAAGTGGTCGACCTGGCCAACTGCCTGATCGCCATGGGTGCGAAGATCGAGGGTGCCGGTACCGACACCATCACCATCGACGGCGTCGAGCGCCTCACCGGCGCACGCTTCAGCGTGATGCCCGACCGCATCGAGACCGGTACCTACCTGGTGGCCGCCGCTGCGACCGGCGGCCGCGTCAAGGTCAAGGATGCCGATCCGAGTACCCTGGAAGCTGTGCTGGCCAAACTGCAGGAAGCGGGTGCCGAAATCACTACCGGCCCCGACTGGATCGAGCTGGACATGAAAGGCAAACGTCCCAAGGCCGTGAACCTGCGTACCGCACCCTATCCGGCGTTTCCCACCGACATGCAGGCGCAGTTCATCGCCCTCAATGCGATTGCCGAAGGCACTGGCACGGTCATCGAGACGATCTTCGAAAACCGCTTCATGCACGTCTACGAAATGAGCCGCATGGGCGCGCAGATCCAGGTCGAAGGCAACACCGCCATCGTCACCGGTACCGCTCAGCTCAAGGGTGCTCCGGTAATGGCCACCGACCTGCGCGCTTCGGCCAGCCTGGTCATTGCCGCGCTGGTTGCCCAGGGCGACACGGTGATCGATCGCATCTACCACATCGACCGTGGCTACGAATGCATCGAAGAAAAATTGCAACTGCTGGGGGCGAAGATTCGCCGCGTGCCGGGCTGACCACATGCTGACCATCGCCCTGTCCAAAGGCCGTATTCTCGATGACACCCTGCCGCTGCTCGCGGCGGCAGGCATCGTGCCGACCGAGAATCCGGACAAGAGTCGCAAGCTGATCATTCCGACCACCCAGGATGACGTGCGTCTGCTGATCGTGCGGGCCACCGACGTGCCGACCTATGTCGAGCACGGCGCTGCCGATCTTGGCGTCGCCGGCAAGGACGTGCTGCTCGAATACGGTGGCCAGGGGCTCTACGAGCCACTGGATCTGCGTATTGCCCGCTGCAAGCTGATGACCGCTGGCGCGGTCGGCGCGGCCGAACCCAAGGGCCGCCTGCGCGTGGCCACCAAGTTCGTCAACGTCGCCAAGCGCTACTACGCCGAGCAGGGCCGTCAGGTCGATATCATCAAGCTGTACGGCTCGATGGAGTTGGCGCCGCTGGTGGGCCTGGCCGACAAGATCATCGATGTGGTCGACACCGGCAACACCCTGCGCGCCAATGGTCTGGAGGCCCAGGAGCTGATCGCTCACATCAGCTCGCGCCTGGTGGTCAACAAGGCCTCGATGAAGATGCAGCATGGCCGCATCCAGGCCCTGATCGACACGCTGCGTGAAGCGGTCGAGACGCACCATCCGCATTGACCCTCTCCCCGCGCGGCCTCGCGGTCGCGCAACGCCTATCCGTGTCAAGTTCTCAGGTGCCCGCACGGTGGGCTTGCTACGCTAGCGGCGCCTGAGAGCCTGTCCAATGTCTGCTGCGCTTCGGCCCTGCGGCGTTAAAAACAGGCTCGGAATGCTCATTTACTGCAGTAAACTCCGCTTCCTCGCCTGTTTTTGCCTTGCATTGCTCTAGCTCGCGAGACCTTGAACAGGCTCTGAGAACACGCCATCCAGATGAGGCTCTAGCTATGACCGCTCCCGTTGCCATCCGCCGACTCAATGCCGCTGATCAGGATTTCGCGCGCCATCTGGATCATCTGCTGAGCTGGGAAAGCGTCTCGGACGACGGCGTCAATCAGCGCGTACTGGACATCATCAAGACCGTGCGTGAGCGCGGCGATGCGGCGCTGGTCGAGTTCACCCAGCGTTTCGATGCGCTGGAAGTGGCGTCCATGGCCGACCTGATCCTGCCGCGCGAGCGCCTCGAGCTGGCGCTGACCCGTATTACCGCCGAGCAGCGCCAGGCGCTGGAAATCGCCGCCGAGCGGGTGCGCAGCTACCACGAGAAACAGAAGCAGGACTCCTGGACGTACACCGAGGCCGACGGCACGGTGCTCGGGCAGAAGGTCACACCGCTGGATCGTGCAGGCCTGTACGTGCCCGGCGGCAAAGCGTCCTACCCGTCCTCGGTGTTGATGAATGCCATTCCGGCCAAGGTCGCCGGGGTGCCGGAAGTAGTCATGGTGGTGCCGACGCCGCGTGGCGAGATCAATGAGATCGTCCTTGCCGCGGCGGCGATTGCCGGCGTCGACCGGGTGTTCACCATCGGCGGCGCCCAGGCCGTCGCCGCACTGGCCTATGGCACCGAAAGCGTGCCGCCGGTGGACAAGATCGTCGGCCCGGGCAACATCTATGTGGCCACCGCCAAGCGCCATGTGTTCGGCAAGGTCGGTATCGACATGATCGCCGGGCCTTCGGAAATCCTCGTGGTCTGCGACGGCCAGACCGACCCGGACTGGATCGCCATGGATCTGTTCTCCCAGGCCGAACATGACGAAGACGCCCAGTCGATCCTGGTCAGCCCGGATGCGGCGTTCCTCGACAAGGTCGCCGAGAGCATCACTCGTCTGCTGCCGAGCCTGGAGCGTGAAGCGATTGCCCGTACCTCCATCGAGGGCCGTGGCGCGCTGATTCAGGTTGCCGATATGGCCCAGGCCATCGAGGTGGCCAACCGTATCGCGCCCGAGCACCTGGAACTTTCGGTCGAGAACCCCGAACAGTACCTGCCGCAGATCCGCCACGCGGGCGCCATCTTCATGGGGCGTTATACCGCCGAAGCGCTGGGTGATTACTGCGCTGGGCCGAACCACGTATTGCCGACATCGGGCACTGCGCGTTTCTCCTCGCCATTGGGGGTCTACGACTTCCAGAAGCGTTCGTCGATCATCCATTGTTCGGCCGAAGGTGCTTCCGAGCTCGGCAAGGTGGCCTCGGTGCTGGCCCGCGGCGAGTCGCTGACCGCCCATGCCCGTAGCGCCGAGTACCGCATTAAAAAGTGATAGCTGGTTGTAGGGTGGACGACGCTTTTCTCGTCCACCGTTTCGTCCGCCGGAAAATGCTGCGCGGTTTTTTACTCTACGCATACTGAACAATTTCGAGGAGAGAAGGGCAGATGAGCAAATTCTGGAGCCCCTTCGTCAAAGACCTGGTGCCCTATGTGCCGGGTGAGCAGCCCAAGCTGAGCAAGCTGGTCAAACTCAACACCAACGAAAACCCCTACGGCCCGTCGCCCAAAGCCCTCGCCGCGATGCGCGAGGAGCTGAACGACGATCTGCGCCTGTATCCCGATCCCAATGGCGAGCGCCTGAAGCAGGCGGTTGCCGGCTATTACGGCGTGCAGCCTGCTCAGGTGTTCGTCGGCAACGGCTCCGACGAGGTGCTGGCCCACGCCTTCCACGGCCTGTTCCAGCACGGCAAGCCGCTGCTGTTCCCGGATATCAGCTACAGCTTCTATCCGGTGTATTGCGGGCTGTATGGCATCCAGGCCGAGCCTCTGGCGCTGGACGAGCAGTTCCAGATTCGCGTCGAGGATTATGCGCGGCCAAATGGTGGCATCGTCTTCCCCAACCCCAATGCACCCACCGGTTGCCTGCTGGCGCTGGAGGCCATCGAGCGTTTGCTGCAGGCCAACCCGGATAGCGTGGTGCTGGTGGACGAGGCCTATATCGACTTTGGCGGCATGTCGGCCATCGCTCTGGTGGATAAGTACCCGAACCTGCTGGTCACGCAGACGCTATCCAAATCCCGCTCGCTGGCTGGCCTGCGTGTTGGCCTGGCAGTCGGGCACGTGGATCTGATCGAGGCCCTGGAGCGGATCAAGAACAGTTTCAACTCCTACCCGCTGGATCGCATCGCCATCGCGGGTGCTGCGGCGGCGTTCGAGGATCAAACCTATTTCGAGCAGACCTGCGCGGCGGTGATCGACAGTCGCGAGCAAGTCACGGCCGGTTTGCAGGCGCTGGGCTTCGAGGTACTGCCATCGGCCGCCAACTTCATCTTTGCCCGTCATCCGCAGCGCGATGCTGCCGGCATCGCTGCGGCGCTGCGTGAGCAGGGCGTGATCGTGCGCCACTTCAAGCAGGAGCGCATCGCCCAGTTCCTGCGCATCAGCATCGGTTCGCCGGAGCAGAACCAGGCATTGCTGGATGGCCTGGCAACGCTCTGATAATTTCGCGCAGCAATGAAAAAGCCAGGGCACTGCCCTGGCTTTTTCATTGCCGATGAAGCGTGGCTCAGCTCAGGCGACCGTTCGTAATATCGGTGTTGCCATCGCCATTCGCTGCGGGGCGCAGCTCCTACAAGGTGGCGCGAGACGGCTACCAGCTGCGTAGGAGCGTCGGCCTCGGTGCGAAACAACGGTGGGCGTGCTGCGAGTGTTGTGCGCTAGTTGCTGTTGGCGACTGGTGGGCGTACGCCGATTTCGGCGCTGAGCTCCATCATCTTGCCGTTGCGCATGACCTCGATGCGAATCTTCTCGCCCGGTTTGGCGCGAGCGACCTGGTTCATCGAACGGCGAGCATCGCCGGCAGGTTCGCCGTCGATCTTGAGGATCAGGTCATTGGGCTGCAGCCCAGCCTTTTGCGCCGGCCCATTGCGGTAGATACCGGCGACGATGATGCCCTGACGCCCTTCCAGCCCGAATGACTCGGCCAGTTCCGGAGTCAGTGGCTGCACTTCGAGGCCCAACCAGCCACGGATCACCTGGCCGTGTTCGATGATCGACTGCATCACTTCAATCGCCAGTTTCACCGGGATGGCGAAACCGATGCCCTGAGAACCGCCGGATTTGGAGAAGATCGCCGTGTTGATGCCGACCAGATTGCCGTAGGCATCGACCAGTGCGCCGCCGGAGTTGCCCGGGTTGATCGCCGCATCGGTCTGGATGAAATCTTCGTAGGTGTTGAGGCCCAACTGGTTACGCCCGGTGGCGCTGATGATGCCCATGGTCACGGTCTGGCCGACGCCGAAGGGGTTGCCGATGGCCAGGGAGACGTCACCGATCCTGATGTTGTCGGAACGCCCAAGGGTCATCGAGGGCAGATCCTTGAGGTCGATCTTCAAGACCGCCAGGTCGGTTTCCGGGTCGCTGCCTATCACCCGTGCGAGCGTCTCACGCCCATCCTTGAGGGCTACCACGATCTGATCCGCATTGGCGGTCACGTGGTTGTTGGTCAACAGGTAGCCTTCCGGGCTCATGATTACCGCCGAGCCGAGGCTGGACTCCATGCGTCGCTGACCCGGCAGGTTATCGCCGTAGAACTTGCGGAATTGAGGGTCTTCGAACAGCGGATGGTTCGGTTTGCTCACATACTTGGTGGTGTACAGGTTGGCCACTGCCGGCGAGGCGGTGCTCACCGCACTGGCGTAGGAGGCAGGGCCCTCTCGGGTATGCGTATAGGCAGGCGCCTGGCGCAACTGCACGTCGTGCATCGGCAGGCCCACCAGTTGCGGGTACTGTTGCATGATCAGCAGCGATACCAGAACGCCGACCAGTAGTGGCCAGCCGAAGAAACGCAGGGCCTTGAGCATCGATCCAATCCTGAGGGTTGCGAGGCCCTGAACAGGCCCTTAAGGTGCGCCATTATAGAGAACCGCGCCAAGAAAGCAGCGGTTCGCAACAGCTCGTGAGGAAACTGTATGGCCATTGCTCTGACGACCCTGGTAGAGGACGCCGAACGCTATCTCGGTGCTTCGCGGATCAGCGATTATTGCCCCAATGGCCTGCAGGTCGAAGGCCGGCCGTACGTGCAGCGCATCGTCAGTGGCGTGACCGCCAGCCTGGCGCTGATCGAGGCCGCCGTGGAGGCACGGGCGGATGTACTGCTGGTGCACCATGGCTATTTCTGGAAGGGCGAGAATCCCTGCATCACCGGCATGAAGCAGCGTCGCCTGAAAACCCTGCTGGCCAACGAGATCAGTCTGCTGGCTTATCACCTGCCGTTGGATCTGCACGCCGAGGTGGGCAACAACGTGCAGCTTGCCCAGCAGTTGGAGATCACCGTCGAAGGGCCGCTGGAGCCGGACAACCCACGCACCGTCGGCCTGGTCGGCTCGCTGGCGCAGCCCATGAGCGCGCGGGATTTTGCCCGCCGTGTCCACGAGGTGCTGGGCCGTGAACCCTTGCTGGTGGAAGGCGACCGCATGATCAGCCGCATCGGCTGGTGTACCGGCGGTGGGCAGGGCTATATCGATCAGGCCGTCGCGGCGGGCGTCGACCTCTATCTGACGGGGGAGGCGTCCGAGCAGACTTACCACAGTGCCCGGGAAAACGGCATCAGCTTCATCGCTGCTGGCCACCATGCGACCGAGCGTTACGGCGTTCAGGCATTGGGCGAATACCTGAGCCGCCGCTTCGCCATCGAGCATCTGTTCATCGACTGCCCTAATCCGATCTAGCATCGGCTTGACTACGAGGCTCGCACGAAGAGCGAGCCGGCTGTGCGCATGGGTGCCGTTTCCGACGCAGCGGTAGCCGCTGGCGTGCCTCTCAGTAGCGGATGTCGATCAGGGCCTTGGGATTGGCCTCCAGGACGCGCCTGGCGAGTAGGGTGAGCAGGAGCTCGTCGTTCAGCGGCGCGGGCAGGTCGTAATGATGCAGGGCGATGGCATGGGCGCGCTGACGCCCCTTCAATCTGAGCTGACGACCGTACGTGCCCTGGCGACGGTAGCTGAGGGCGAGGACGTCACGATAGGCGAAAGGGTGTCCGTTGCAGGCAATAGCATCGTGGCCGATGACCACCGTCGTGCGTTGCAGACGCCACTCCATGATGGGGTACCAGAACAGGCCGGCCATGGCGTAGAGCAATGGCGCGATGGCGCAGAGCATCAGCCAGCCGATGCCGGAGCTGAAGGCCAGGATGGCGACCGCTCCCACGGCGAGGTTTCTCCCCAGGCTCCGGGCCATGGTGCTCGGGAGGAGATCCAATGGGTGCAGGGTGATCGGTGTCATGCTCGTCCGGGTGCCCATAGGGATTGAAAAGTATCGTTCAGCCATATTTTTAAAGTCAAGCAGTGCGATACGACACCGAAGCGATCGCTCCTTACACTCTGCCCAATCGTAAGAAGAGTGGGCCATGAGCATTTTCGGCAAAACCCTGCGCAAAGCCCGGTTGGCGGCTGGCCTGACCCAGGAGCATCTGGGGTTCGAGGTCGGGGTGACCAAGGCGTCGGTGTCTGCCTGGGAGAACGGTCGGGAAATGCCGAGCTTTAATGCGCTGCTGAGCCTGCGCGCGGCGTTGAAGATCTCGCTCGACACCCTGGTGGACGGTTGGCCGGACGAGACGCTCGTGCAGGAGCGACCTTCTGCCTATCTCAGCGATCCGCGGCGCACCTGGAGCGAGCGCGAGTTCGCCCTGCTCCAGCGTTTCCGCGGCATGAGTGGCCGACGCCAGGAGGCCTTTCTCGAAATCATGTGTCCCGGCGAGTAGCTGGTGCTCCGTTGCGGAGCGGTATAACGCTAGATCGTTTCGATCTAAGTGCCTTCCTGATTAGAATGAGACGCTGTGCTAGAGTGCGCGCTCGTCCAAGGCCCGTCGGCCTGAATAAATATCGTTATCCCGTGAGTAGCCATGCTCGACAAACTGACGCACTTGAAACAGCTCGAGGCGGAAAGCATCCACATCATTCGTGAAGTGGCCGCCGAATTCGATAACCCGGTGATGCTCTATTCCATCGGCAAGGATTCCGCCGTGATGCTGCATCTCGCGCGCAAGGCCTTCTTTCCCGGGAAGCTGCCGTTCCCGGTGATGCACGTGGACACCCGCTGGAAATTCCAGGAGATGTATCGCTTCCGCGACCAGATGGTCGAGGAAATGGGCCTGGATCTGATCACCCACGTCAACCCGGATGGCGTCGCTCAGAATATCAACCCCTTCACCCATGGCAGTGCCAAGCACACCGACATCATGAAGACCGAGGGCCTCAAGCAGGCGCTGGACAAGTATGGTTTCGATGCAGCTTTCGGCGGCGCCCGACGTGACGAGGAAAAATCCCGGGCCAAGGAGCGCGTCTATTCGTTCCGCGACAGCAAGCACCGCTGGGATCCGAAGAACCAGCGCCCCGAGCTGTGGAACGTCTACAACGGCAAGGTCAAGAAGGGCGAGTCGATCCGCGTGTTCCCGCTCTCCAACTGGACCGAGCTGGATATCTGGCAGTACATCTACCTCGAGCAGATTCCGATCGTGCCGCTGTACTTCGCTGCCGAACGCGATGTCATCGAGAAGAACGGCACGCTGATCATGATCGACGACGAGCGCATCCTCGAGCACCTCTCCGACGACGAGAAGGCGCGTATCGAGAAGAGGAAAGTACGTTTCCGTACCCTCGGCTGCTACCCGCTGACCGGTGCGGTGGAATCCGATGCGACCAGCCTGACCGACATCATCCAGGAAATGCTCCTGACCCGAACTTCCGAGCGCCAGGGCCGCGTGATCGATCACGACGGTGCCGGTTCCATGGAAGAGAAAAAACGTCAGGGGTACTTTTAAGCCGCAAGCTGCAAGCGACAAGCTTCAAGTGGACTGGAGCTGGGACAAAATGGATTTTGAGAGGCTTGAGGTCTGGCAACGTTCCAGGCAACTGACGGTACAGGTGTTCTTGGCGCTGCGAGAATGTGGCGATTATGGTTTTCGAGACCAGGTCGGGCGTTCTGCGCTGTCCGTGCCCAGTAACATCGCTGAAGGCATGGAGCGTGGTAGTGGTAAAGAAAAATGCCACTATTTGCGCATTGCCAAAGGATCCTGTGCAGAGTTGCGAACCCAATTGCTGATCGGTAGCGATATCGGCTACATCCCTAAGGCGCTTGCAAGTCAGTGGATACAGGAAACCCGTGAGCTTTCCAGAATGCTCAGCGGGTTGATCAACAGAATTTCAGGCTAGCTGAGTGCTTTTACTTGCCGCTTGAAGCTTGCCGCTTGGAGCTACGAAGAATGAGTCACCAATCCGAACTGATCAGCGAAGACATCCACGCGTACCTGGCGCAACACGAGCGCAAGGAGCTGCTGCGTTTTCTCACCTGCGGCAACGTCGATGATGGCAAGAGCACCCTGATCGGGCGTCTGCTGCACGACTCCAAGATGATCTACGAAGACCATCTTGAAGCCATCACCCGCGATTCGAAGAAGAGTGGCACCACCGGCGAGGAAGTCGATCTGGCGCTGCTGGTCGACGGCCTGCAGGCCGAGCGTGAGCAGGGCATCACCATCGATGTCGCCTACCGCTATTTCTCCACCGCCAAGCGCAAGTTCATCATCGCCGACACCCCCGGCCATGAGCAGTACACGCGCAACATGGCCACCGGCGCCTCGACCTGCGACCTGGCGATCATCCTGATCGACGCCCGTTACGGCGTGCAGACCCAGACCAAGCGCCACAGCTTCATCGCCTCCCTGCTGGGCATCAAGCATATCGTCGTCGCCATCAACAAGATGGATCTCAAGGACTTCGATGAGGGCGTGTTCGAGCAGATCAAGGCCGATTACCAGGCCTTCGCCGACAAGATCAACCTCAAGCCCACTTCGCTGTTCTTCGTGCCGATGTCGGCGCTGAAGGGCGACAATGTGGTCAACAAGTCCGAGCGCTCGCCGTGGTACAGCGGCCAGTCGCTGATGGAGATTCTCGAGACCGTGGAAGTGGCGGGTGACCGCAATTTCACCGACCTGCGCTTCCCGGTGCAGTACGTCAACCGCCCGAACCTGAACTTCCGCGGCTTCGCCGGCACCCTGGCCAGCGGCATCGTGCGCAAGGGCGACGAAGTCATTGCCTTGCCGTCGGGCAAGGTCAGCAAGGTCAAGTCCATCGTCACCTACGAAGGTGAGCTGGAGCAGGCTGGCCCAGGTCAGGCGATCACCCTGACCCTGGAAGACGAGATCGACGTCTCGCGCGGCGACATGCTGGTGCATGCCGACAACCGTCCTCAGGTGGTCGACAGCTTCGACGCCATGCTGGTGTGGATGGCCGAAGAGCCGATGCTGCCGGGCAAGAAGTACGACATCAAGCGCGCCACCAGCTATGTGCCGGGCTCCATCGCCAGCATCGCCCACCGGGTGGATGTGAACACCCTGGAAGAGGGTACTGCGAGCAGTCTGCAGCTCAATGAGATCGGCAAGGTCAAGATCGCCCTCGACGCGCCGATCGCTCTGGACGGTTATGCGCATAACCGCACCACCGGCGCGTTCATCGTCATCGACCGCCTGACCAATGGCACCGTCGGCGCCGGCATGATCATCAGCGACGCTCGTGTCTCGGGTTCGGGCCACCATAGCGAGTCCGGTCATGTCTCCACCGAAGAGCGTGCCTCGCGCTTCGGCCAGCAGCCGGCCACCGTGCTGTTCAGCGGCCTGTCTGGCGCGGGCAAGAGCACCCTGGCCTACGCCGTGGAGCGCAAGCTGTTCGACATGGGCCGGGCGGTGTACGTGCTCGATGGGCAGAACTTGCGTCATGATCTGAACAAGGGCCTGCCACAGGATCGCGCCGGGCGTACCGAGAACTGGCGCCGTGCCGCTCACGTGGCGCGTCAGTTCAACGAAGCCGGTCTACTGACCCTGGCGGCTTTCGTGGCGCCGGATGCCGAGGGCCGCGAGCAGGCCAAGGCGCTGATCGGTGCCGAGCGCCTGATCACCGTCTACGTGCAGGCTTCGCCGCAGGTATGCGCAGAGCGTGACCCGCAGGGGCTGTATACGGCGGGCGGCGATAACATCCCGGGCGATTCCTTCCCCTACGATGTACCGCTGAACGCTGATCTGGTGCTGGATACCCAGAGCCTGTCGGTGGACGAGTGCGTCAAACAGGTGCTGGCGATCCTGCGCAGCCGCGGCGCGATCTGATAAAGGCAGCTGCAAGCGACAAGCTTCAAGCCACAAGACTATAAAGCGCCGCTCAATTGGGATTGGCTTGGCTTGAAGCTAAAAAATGCCCGCTCTCCTTGGAGGCGGGCATTTTTCATTGCGAGCGACCGAATCAGATGCCGTGACCGCGGGCGCGTTCGCGTTCGTTGATTTCCATCTGCTCGCAGGTCAGGAAGCCTTTGCCGTCGACGCGATCGGCAGAGTTGAAGGCAACGTAGTAGGGCTGCTCCTTGCCATCCCTGTTGAGGACGTAGTTATTGCAGCTACCAGGCTGAACCGTGCGGGTGATTTCCGAGGAAGGTGGGCCGCCCAGTTCCAGAACGGTCGACTTGCTCATGTCTTTCTCGACCTGCTTGACCAGCGGCTCGTTACGGTAAGTGATGTGGTCGACCGGATTCTCAGGCGTGCCGGCACAACCGGTAAGGACGGCCAGAACGCATGCGGCACCCAGACTTTGTTTGAACATGATGGATTTCCCTTGTGATGAACCAGACCATTTTTCGAACCCGGCGAGTGTGGATAAGTTCGTCCTAAATCACCCATGGCTCGGTCTGGTCGTGCCCGCAGTCGCACTCACATGCTGTCGCGGGCTTTCATCCTGAGGCTAGCGGTCGATTTGCGGTTGTTGCTGGCTGCTATCTACGGCCTCGCCCAGAATGGGCGCTGGGCCGCGGCTGGGCAATGCGAGCGCATTGGCGCTCAAAAGACTCAGGGCCAGGGCGATGGTCAGGGCTTTCATGGTTGCACCTCGTTCTCTCTGCATACGGTGTTTCACGGAACCATGCTAAGGGCGAGGTAGTCAGGGATGAAGTCGACTGTCTCGATAGTGGCCATCGACGATCATGATGTGCTTTCCCTGGTGCTTGCCTGATGCCTGCCATTGGCCAGGCGGCACCCTCCATGGAGTCTGAAATGGGTCATCGTGCAGTTCCCCAGTATCCACTGGTGCTAGTTCCTGGTTTTCTGGGCTTCGTCAGCCTGCTCGGTTTCGAATATTGGTATGGCATCGTCACGGCCCTGCGCAATCAGGGCGTCGATGTTTACCCGGCGCGTCTGTCGTCGGTGCATGCCACTGAGCTTCGCGGCGAACAATTGCTGCTGCAGATCGCCGACGCCCGTCGGCGTAGCGGAGCGCAAAAGGTGCATCTGATCGGCCATAGCCAGGGTGCTCTGGTGTGCCGCTACGCCGCTGCACACAGGCCGGAATGGGTCGCGTCGGTGACTTCCCTGGCCGGCCCCCACCAGGGTTCGGAGCTCGCCGATCATATAGAGCGCAAAGCCGCGCCAGGCAGCCTGCGCGGCAAGTTGCTGCTGCTCGGGGTGCATATGCTGGCGCGCGTGGTAACGCTGCTGGACAGTGGTGCTCGTGGCGCGAGCATGCCGATCAATGCCACAGCCGCCCATCGTTCGCTGACCACCGAAGGCGTAGGCATCTTCAATCACCAGTACCCCCAGGGACTACCGTCGGTATGGGGCGAGGAGGGGCCTGAAAAGGTCAATGGCGTGCGCTATTACTCCTGGTCCGGGATCCTGCAGCCCGGTATCACCGACCAGGGCGGCAATCGACGCGATCCGTCGCATTGGTTCTGCCGGCGCTTCGCCCGCACCTTCGTGCGTGAGGCCGGGCAGTGCGATGGCATGGTTGGCCGTGTCAGCTCCCATCTGGGTAAGGTGATTCGCGACGATTACCCGCTGGATCACCTGGATATCGTCAACCAGCACTTCGGCCGTGCAGGCGAGGGCGTCAATCCGGTCAGCCTGTATATCGAGCACCTGCGCCGGTTGCACGAAGAGGGACTGTAGGTCTATCCGTTCCGGCGAATTGATCGCCGGCAAGCCGGCTCCTACGAGACGGTAGTTCGTGAGCGACAATTGCCAGGCGCCCCAGCTTCTGCAATTGATTCGCGCGGAACCGTCGCCTGGGGTGAGCGAAGCGATACCCGGGAAAGCCATGTCGGAGCGTCAGCGGTGGAGCGATCATGCCGTTCCACCTACGCACGTGATGAGCTTACTGCTCGGCTTGCGCCGCTTTCAGGGTCTCATAGGCCGGAGCCGCGTAGATGCCCACTTCCACGGCCAGCTCAAGCACCCGTGGCAAGTCGGTTGTGTACACCAAGACCGCCTGCAGTTCGTCGTCCAGCGGTTCGCTGAAGTCGACCAGCACATAGCCCTGGGTTTCCTTGGACAGGCTGCTCAGCTGCACCTGGATACGGTTCAGGGCCTTGAGCGGTTCGACCTTGTGCAACTGCTTGGCGGTGAGCACGAAGCTCACCTCGGCGCCGAAGGACGCAGTGATCTGGCTGAACAGCTCGTCATAGCTGTCGGCCTGGAACAGCACGGTATCCGGCAGGTTGCCGACCACCATCCATTCGCCCAGAGGGATGGGGAAGCTGTCGTCGTAGTTGATATCCGGGTTGGCCGCCAGAAAGGCAATCGGGTCGGCATAAGCCTGGGCGGCTTCGTCGGCGATACGGGTGATCTCGTCCTGCGGCAGGCAGCCCGAGCTGATTTTGCCGATGAGTTCTTCGAGCTGGGCGTGCATGGTGGATTCCTGATCATGAATTGGGGGCAACAGGCTGTGTGAAAACTACTGCGCTCGGTCATGCGGCGTTAAAAACCGGCTGGAATGCCAGCCCAGTCAAAATGCTCATTTACAACTCGTAAACTGCGCTTTTTCGCCGGTTTGCGGGGGCGCCTAGCCCTTGCCTGACCTTCGCTCGCTACGTTTTCACACGGCCTGGCAAGGCTGCCCGTTACCGGCGGTCAGCGCAACTGACTTTCCGCCAGGCTGCGTGTACGCGGAATGCGACTGGCATCCCAGCGACCTGCGCTCCAGAGCAGCAGCTCCTCGGCGCTGGCGTCCGCAAGCTCGCTCGGTGCCTCCTGGCCGAGTGCGCGCAGGGCGCGAAGCAGCAGCTGCGTGGCCTGATCGCCTGGCAGCGGTGGCGAGCGGTAAGACTTACCGAGCTTGTGGCCATCAGGCTGGATAATCAGCGGGACGTGCAGATAGCGTGGCTGGGGCAGCCCGAGCAGTTCCTGCAGATAGAGCTGCCGTGGGGTCGAATCGAGCAGGTCGGCGCCGCGCACCACGTTGTTGATGCCTTGCCAGGCATCGTCCAGAACGACGGCGAGCTGGTAGGCGTACAAGCCATCACGACGGCAGATAACGAAATCGCCGACTTCCCGGCCCAGGTGCTGGCTGTACTCGCCCTGTACCCGATCGGTGAAGCGGTAGGTCAGCTGTGGTACGCGCAGGCGGATAGCAGCATCATGGCGACCGTGTCCGGCATTGCCGCAGTAACCCGGATAGATACCGCCGCTGCCTTCCAGCTTTTTGCGCGAGCAGGTACAGGCGTAGGCCAGGCCCTGATCGAACAGGCGCTGCACCAATGCTTCGTAGTCGGCGTGGCGTTCACTCTGGCGTACCAGCTCGCCGTCCCAGTGCAGGCCGTAGCGCTCGAGGGTCTGCAGAATCGCGGTTTGTGCGCCAGGGACTTCCCGGGGTGGATCGAGATCCTCCATGCGCAGCAGCCAGAGGCCGCCCACGGAACGGGCATCAAGGTAAGACGCGAGGGCGGCGACCAGCGAGCCGAAGTGCAGATAGCCACTGGGCGTAGGGGCGAAGCGACCGATGTAAGCGGAGCTGTGCATGCGGGCGGGTGTATATGAAGGGGAAACGAAACGGGGCGCCTGAGCGCCCCGTTGTCTGATCGGCTCAGGAGCCGACCTGTTTTTCCTTGATTTCCGCCAGGGTCTTGCAGTCGATGCAAAGCGTGGCAGTGGGGCGGGCTTCCAGACGGCGGATGCCGATCTCGACGCCACAGGAGTCGCACCAGCCGTATTCTTCGTCTTCGATCAGTTGCAGGGTTTCGTCGATTTTCTTGATCAGCTTGCGCTCGCGATCACGGGCACGCAGCTCCAGGCTGAACTCTTCTTCCTGGCTGGCACGATCTGCCGGATCAGGGAAGTTGGCCGCCTCGTCCTGCATGTGGTGCACGGTACGATCGACTTCCTGCATCAGCTCCAGCTTCCATTTGTTCAGGATGCCGGTGAAGTGGGCGCGCATCGCCTCGCTCATGTATTCCTCACCCTTGGTTTCCTTATAGGGTTCGAAGCCACGAATCAATTGGCCGTTTGTTGCTTTTGCTTTGATGGGCATGGATGACCGCCTCTCACTCTCTCTAATCCACTGCGCAGGGAATGTGTCCGTTGCCGTTTACAATAACGGCCCTGCGACTGCAAGCGGGCGAACTTACCAGATCGACTCAAGCCGCGCCACTCCCGGATGTCGCGGTTGTGCGTCTTGGTTCGATAGAGCGTCCCCAGCGGCTTTGCAGAGGGCCTCATGGCCACGCCACGGACGCCGTACTATCTGCCGAACGGGCCTTTGCAATCGCAGTGTAAACACCTGTTTCAGTATCCTGTCGGCACGGTATGACAGAGCCGGCCTGATAGAATTCCACCTTTAATAGGTTTCCCAAGGCATTTCCCATGGCCCAGCTCTACAGCGCCCGCAGCCGCGCGATCGAACCCTTCCACGTGATGGCACTGCTGGCTCGCGCCAACCAGTTGCAGGCCGAGGGCCATGACGTCATCCACCTGGAGATCGGCGAGCCGGACTTCACCACCGCAGCACCCATCGTCGCAGCCGGCCAGGCTGCGCTGGCCGCGGGGCACACCCGCTATACCGCGGCTCGCGGGCTACCGGCTCTGCGTGAGGCGATCGCCGCTTTCTATGCGCAACGCTACCGGCTAAGCATAGACCCGCAGCGCATCCTCATCACGCCCGGCGGCTCCGGTGCGCTATTGCTGGCTGCCAGCTTGCTGGTCGATCCTGGCAAGCACTGGTTGCTGGCAGACCCTGGCTATCCCTGTAATCGACACTTCCTGCGTTTGGTAGAGGGCGCCGCACAACTGGTGCCGGTCGGCCCCGAGGAACGTTATCAACTGACCGCTCAGGCGGTGGCCGAGTGCTGGAACGCCGATAGCGTCGGTGCCTTGCTCGCCTCACCCGCCAACCCCACCGGCACGATGCTGAGTGCGCAAGAGCTGGCGGCGTTATCCCAGGCCCTGAAAGCCCGCGGCGGCCATATGGTGGTCGATGAGATCTATCACGGCCTGACCTATGGCGTGGATGCCAGCAGCGTGTTGGAAGTGGATGATGACGCCTTCGTGCTCAACAGCTTCTCCAAGTATTTCGGCATGACTGGCTGGCGCCTGGGCTGGCTGGTGGCGCCCGAAGGGGCGGTGAGCGATCTTGAAAAGCTGGCGCAGAACCTCTACATCAGCGCGCCGAGCATGGCCCAGCATGCGGCGCTGGCCTGTTTCGAGCCACAGACCCTGGCCATTCTCGAAGAACGCCGCGGCGCTTTCGCCGAGCGTCGGGACTTCCTGCTGCCCGCGTTGCGCGAACTGGGTTTCGGCATTGCCGTGGAACCCCAGGGCGCCTTCTATCTGTATGCGGATATCCGTGCCTTCGGCGGCGATGCCTATGGTTTCTGCCAGCACTTCCTGGAAACCGAACATGTGGCCTTCACCCCGGGTCTGGACTTCGGGCGCCATCAGGCGGGGCACCACGTGCGCTTCGCCTACACGCAGAGCTTGCCGCGCCTGGAACAAGCCGTGGAGCGCATTGCCCGTGGCCTGAAGAGCTGGAGCGCCGATGCGATTTGATCCGCCGCTCGAAGAAGGCCGCCTGCTGCGCCGTTACAAGCGCTTTCTCGCCGATATCGAAACCGTAACTGGCGAGCTGCTGACCATCCACTGCCCGAACACCGGCTCGATGCTCAACTGCATGAGCGAGGGCTGCAGAGTCTGGTTCAGCCGCTCCAATGACCCCAAGCGCAAGCTGCCGGGCACCTGGGAGATCGGCGAAACGCCCCATGGTCGTCTGGCCTGCATCAACACCGGGCGAGCCAATGGCCTGGTCGAGGAAGCACTGCGCGCCGGCCTGATCCCCGAGCTCGCCGACTTCAGCGCCTTGCGCCGCGAAGTGCCCTACGGCGTGGAGCGCAGCCGGGTGGATTTCTGCCTGGAATACCCGAGCGGCGTGGCCTTCGTCGAAGTGAAGAGCGTGACCCTGGGCTTCGCCGATAGCGCCGTGGCGGCATTTCCGGATGCGCGCACCGAGCGCGGTGCCAAGCATTTGCGCGAGCTTGCGGCCCTGTCGCGCAGTGGTGTGCGTGCCGTGCAGCTGTATTGCGTGAACCTGTCGGGCATCGAGGCGGTGCGGCCTGCCCGGGAAATCGACCCCGCCTACGCGGCGGCCTTGGTCGAGGCGGTGAGCGCTGGTGTGGAGGTACTGGCTTACGGCGTGGATATCTCCCCGCAGGGGATCGAGGTCATGCGACGTCTGGATGTGCTGCTGACGTAAGACTGCTGCCGGGTTTTGACTACAGATCGACCCAGATTCCGTCACTCGCCTCTCGGCTGTCGATGACCTGCAGGGCATCGCCTTCGCAAGGGCCGGCCACGCACTCGCCGGACTCGATCAGAAACAGCGCGCCATGCCGGGCACATTGAATCAGGCTGGCGCTGGGGTCGAGAAACTGGTCAGCCTGCCATTCCAGTGGCACGCCACGATGTGGGCAGCGATTGCGGTACACGAACACCTCACCATCCTTGCGAACGGCGAACAATTGCGTACCTCCAACGGAAAAGCCCCGGCTTTGAGCTTCTGGAAGCTCATCCGGGGCGCATAGACGAATCATCGAAGTCTCCAGGCCTGAGCGGGGGATTATCCCGTATCGGCCTGGCGATGGAAGAGGGGGCGCGTCCTTGCGCGAAATCTAGAACTGCCAGGAAGCGGACACGCGGAAATTGCGTCCGGCTTCGCTGTAGTAATCCTCTGGTTGGCTCAAGGTGTCGATGGACACTGCGTTCCAGTACTTCTTGTCGAGCAGGTTGAACAGGCCGGCCTGCAACTTCACACCATCGAGCGCTACGGGTTGCCAGTAGCCGGTGAGGTCGAGCACACCGTAGCCGGGTGCCTTGAAGTCGGTGTCGGACTCTACCTTGTGCCAAATGCCTTGCCGTCGGCTAGCAGGTCATCAGCGTCCGCAGTTGCAGGGCGCCGCCAAGAGCTCCGGAGCCTATCTGGCTGGAGTTCGCGCCGCGCGATACGTCGATATCCGAAAGGCTGTTGAAGTCGATCGAGTCGAGGCCGCCCGATACGCCCCGTACCGCATCGTTCAACTACGGCATCCGTCGACGTCGTGGTGGGGAGGGGTTGTTCGATCGCTGTATCGACGACGTTCGTACTGTCGAGTTCGGTAGTCGTGTTGCCGATGCTCTGGGCCATGGTCAGAGAGGGGCTCAGAAGCAGCAGCGCCATCCATGGTCGCAGGGGAAAGGGAGGTATGCTCATGACGTTGGCTCCGCGCAGTGGCTCTTGATGGCCTGATTGGCGGAGCGGACGTTAAATCACTTTATTTGGTTAATGCAAATCATTATCAGTGCTGTTGGGTTTTTATTCTCATTGGGTTAATCTCGTCAGTCTTGGTGCGTTGCGTTCTTACCCCTCTGAGGGCTGACGTTTGTCCCTGCCACTCGCTACGCCAGGCCGTGATCCTGAAGGAATAGCATGATGTCCGATCCTCTTTCCGCTCGTGCTCCGAGCCCCTTGTACTTGAGCTGGCAAGTGCTGCGCGGCGAGCAGCCGCACCTGCGTGCCCGCGATGCCGCAGCGCAGTTGGGCGTCAGTGAGGCCGAGCTGACCGCCAGCCGTCTGGGCGTGGACGCTGTGCGCCTGCGTCCGGAGTGGGCGGCGCTATTACCGGCGCTCGGCGAGCTCGGGGATGTCATGGCCCTGACCCGCAACGAGTCCTGCGTGCACGAGCGCAAGGGCGTTTACCGCGATGTGACGGTGACCGCCAATGGCCAGATGGGCCTGGTGGTCTCGGCGGATATCGACCTGCGTCTGTTTCTCGGTGGCTGGGCCAGCGTGTTCGCTGTCGAGGAGCAGAGCCCGCGTGGGGTGATGCGTAGCTTCCAGGTTTTCGACTTTCAGGGTGTGGCGGTGCACAAGGTGTACCTCACCGAGCAGAGCGAGCTGGCGGCCTGGGAACCCTTGGTTGCACGCTTCCGTGACGCGCAGCAGAGCGCTGAGCTGGAGCTGAAACCCCAGCCGCAGCCGGCGGTGCAGCGTGCGGACGAACAGATCGATGCCAGCGCCCTGCGCGTTGGTTGGTCGACGCTCAAGGACACCCACCATTTCTTCGCCTTGCTGAAGACCCACGGTGCAACCCGCACCCAGGCGCTGCGCCTGGCAGGCAGCGAGTGGGCCGAGGCGCTGGCGCCCGGCGCCTTGCCTGGGCTGTTCGAGCGCGTTGCAACTGCCGAGGTGCCGATCATGGTGTTCGTTGGCAACCGGCACTGCATCCAGATCCACACCGGCCCGGTAAGCAACCTGCGCTGGATGGATACCTGGTTCAACGTACTGGATCCGCAGTTCAACCTGCACCTCAAGGCCAACGACATCCATGAGCTGTGGCGGGTGCGCAAGCCGAGCAGCGACGGTGTGATCACCAGTTGGGAAGCCTTCGATGTCCAGGGCGAGCTGATCCTGCAGCTGTTCGGTGCGCGCAAGCCTGGTGTGCCTGAACGCGAGGACTGGCGTCGCCTGGCAGAGGAAACTCCGGTTCTGCAAGCCTGAAAGCACGTGCAACCGCCTTGTCTGCGGCTACACTGCCAGCCCTGGCCACTGATGCCTTGTGGTGGCCCTGATACGAATCCCGTTTTTCTGGAGCCTGATCCATGACCCGCCCCATCGCCGTATTCGCCCTGTTCGCCAGCCTGCTGTCGCCGCTGGTGGCGAGTGCCGAAAACCTTCCCCAGCGTTGGGTCAGCGCCGGCGGCTCGCTCAGCGAGTGGGTCGTGGAACTGGGTGGTGAAGGCAAGCTGGTCGGCGTCGACACCACCAGCCTGCACCCGTCGTCCCTGCAGAAATTGCCGAGCGTGGGCTACCAGCGCCAGTTGGCCGCCGAGGGCATCCTTGCCCTGCGTCCCGAGGTGCTGCTCGGCACCGAGGAGATGGGCCCACCGCCCGTACTGGC
Organism: Phytopseudomonas daroniae; assembly: GCF_004327275.1. Lineage (NCBI taxonomy): Bacteria > Pseudomonadati > Pseudomonadota > Gammaproteobacteria > Pseudomonadales > Pseudomonadaceae > Phytopseudomonas > Phytopseudomonas daroniae. Next base: position 503,886 of record NZ_QJUJ01000001.1, on the reverse strand, counting down.
GCAACTGGCGGCGGCAGGCGTGAAGGTCGAAGCCCTGTCGGCTGATGCCGATCTGCAGGTATTGCACGGCAATCTGCAGCGTATCGGTGCACTGCTGGGCGACGAGGCGCGTGCCGAAAGCGTATTCGCCGCATACCAGGCACGGCTGAGCGAGCAGGCCGACTGGGTCGCCAAGGCGCAGGCCGATACCCAGGCGCCGACCGTGTTGCTGCTGCTCGGTCACGCCGGCAGCAGTCCCATGGCGGGCGGGCAGGACACTGCCGCAGCCTGGGTCATCGAGCACGCTGGCGGCAAGAACCTGACTACCCACAATGGCTACAAGGCGCTGTCCACCGAGGCCTTGCTGGCGCTGGATCCCGAGGTGGTGATTTTCGCCGACCGCCGCCTGAGTGGCGACGAGGCCAGGCAGGCGTTGCTCAAGCAGAACCCGGCGCTGGCCTCGACCAAGGCCGGTCGGGCAGGGCACCTGGTGGCAATCGACCCGACCTTGCTGGTCGGCGGTCTCGGCCCGCGCATTCCCGCTGGCCTCGCCGAGCTTTCAGCGGCCTTCTATCCGGGCCGTACACCGCTCACCCCCGCGACCCCATGAGGCCGGTGATCAGCCCGCGCTCACTGTTTATCGCACTGGGCCTGCTGCTCGCGCTTGCGTTGTGGCTATCCCTGGCGCTGGGGCCCGTCAGCCTGGCGTTGGGCGACACGCTACGGGCCGCGTTACGCCTGGCGGGTTTGCCACTGGACAGTGAAGGTCTGCAGCAGGCCGAGCTGATTCTCGGCCAGATCCGCATGCCGCGCACGTTGCTGGGCCTTGCCGTTGGAGCGGTGCTGGCGCTGTGTGGTGTGGCGATGCAGGGGCTGTTTCGCAATCCGTTGGCTGATCCCGGCCTGATCGGGGTGTCCAGCGGTGCGGCGCTCGGCGCGGCTATCGCCATCGTCGGTGGCGCGGCGTTGGGCGGTATTCCCGAGCTGTTCGCGCCCTATCTGCTGTCGCTGTGCGCCTTTCTTGGCGGGCTGGTGGTCACCGCGCTGGTCTACCGCCTGGGTCGGCGCAATGGCCAGACCAGCGTGACCACCATGTTGCTCGCCGGGATCGCCCTCAATGCCCTGGCGTTCGCCTGCATCGGCCTGTTCACCTACCTGGCCGACGATGCCACCTTGCGCACCCTGACCTTCTGGAACCTCGGCAGCCTCAACGGTGCCAGCTACGCGCGGCTGTGGCCCCTGCTGCTGGTGACCCTCGCCGTGGCACTGTGGTTGCCGCGCCGAGCCCAGGCGCTGAATGCCTTGCTGCTGGGGGAGTCCGAGGCGCGCCATCTGGGCTTCGCGGTCGAGCGGCTGAAGCGCGAACTGGTGTTCTGCACGGCGCTGGGCGTCGGCGCGGCCGTGGCGGCGGCCGGGATGATCGGTTTCATCGGTCTGGTGGTGCCGCATCTGGTACGTCTGTTGGTCGGCCCTGATCACCGCGTGCTGCTACCAGCCTCGGCGTTGGCCGGTGCCAGCCTGTTGCTCCTGGCGGATCTGTTCGCCCGGCTGATTCTGTCGCCGGCCGAGCTGCCCATCGGCATCGTCACCGCATTGATCGGCGCACCGTTCTTTCTTTATCTGCTGCTGCGGGGGCGCACCTGATGCTCAGTGCACACGAGCTGTCGATCCTGCGCGGCGACAAGCAGGTGCTGGCCGATATCGATCTGCAGTTGCAGCCCGGCGAGGTGCTGGGTGTGCTCGGCCCGAACGGTGCCGGCAAGAGCACCCTGCTCGGTGCCCTGTGCGGCGAGTTGGCGGCAGCAGCGGGCGAGGTATCGCTTGGCAATCGTCCACTGAGTGAATGGCATGGCGTGGAACGCGCCCGGCGCCTGGCGGTGCTGCCACAGAGTTCGTCGCTGAGCTTCGGCTTTGCGGTTCGCGATGTGGTGGTCATGGGGCGCATGCCACACGACACCGGTCGGGATCGTGATGCGCAGATCGTCCGCGAGGCGCTGCAGGCCGCCGACGCCGAGCACCTGGCCGAACGCAGCTACCTGGAGTTGTCCGGCGGCGAGCGCCAGCGCGTGCATCTGGCGCGGGTGCTGGCGCAGTTGTGGCCGGGCGGCGCCGAGCAGACGCTGCTGCTCGACGAACCGACCTCCATGCTCGACCCCCTGCATCAACACACCACGCTGCAGGCCGTGCGCCGCTTTGCCGAACAAGGCGCGGCGGTGATGGTGATCCTCCATGACCTGAACCTGGCCGCGCGTTATTGCGACCGCCTGCTGTTACTCAACGACGGGCGAACCCATGCCATCGGCCTGCCCGCCGAAGTGCTGCGTGCCGAGCCGCTACAGGCCGTGTTCGGCCTCGAGGTGCTGGTGCAACGGCATCCAGAACGCGGGCATCCGCTTATCGTCGCCCGTTAAGGAGCCAGCATGCGTACCCTTCTGTTGTTTGCCGTGCTGGTGCTTTCCGCCTGTCAAGGTCAGCCTGTGCTGGCACCGCTGCCAGAGTGGCAAAGCCCGCAGGGGCGCGAGCATGCCGAGTTGGGGCAGATCCGGGATTTGCATAGTGGCGAGCGGCTGACACCCGAGCAATTGGTGGCACGCCTGGCTGTGATGCCCCATGTTCTGGTCGGTGAGCAGCACGACAACCCGGATCATCACGCGCTGCAGCTGTGGTTGTTGCGCGCTCTTGAGCAACGTCGTAAGCAGGGGGGCTTGCTGCTGGAGATGCTCGCGTCCGGCCAACAGCCGTTAGCCGATAACGTGGCGCAGCAGATGAGAGAAGGCCGACAGATCGATGATCTGCCCAAGGCGCTGGAGTGGAGCAATGGCTGGCCCTGGACGTTGTATGGGCCGATCGTGCGCCACGGGCTGGCTCAGGATCATGGGCTGAGAGCGGCGAATCTCGACCGCGCCGAGATCATGGCCATCTACCGTGAGCAGCCTGTTCTGCAGGGCCGTGCGTCGACCGCCGCAACGGTGCGTGAGCCGCTGCTGGCGCAGATTCGCGAGTCTCACTGCGACAAGCTGCCGGTCAGCCAGTTACCCGCGATGCTGGCGGTGCAGCAGCAACGTGACCGGCGCATGGCCGAACGCCTGCTGGCCGCGCCGCAGCCAGCGATGCTGTTCGCCGGCGCCTTCCACGTGCGGCGTGACCTGGGTGTGCCGCTGCACCTCAGCGATTTGGGCGCATCCGCTACCGCCCAGGTACTGATCCTCGCCGAGGTGGGCAAGCCGGTGACGGCAGAGCAGGCGGACTATGTGTGGTACACCGCCGCCCTGCCGGCCGAGGATCACTGCGCGCGATTTCAGTAGCCGCGAGCTCTTCGTAGGGTGGACATAAAGATCGCGCGATTGTCGCCGCGCCGTAACCCACCATCGGCGTCACAGCGGATATCGCCTGGTGGATTACGCGACGCGCCACGATGCTTGGCGTCGCTAACCCCCCTAACGTTCGTTGGCTAACCCGGATTTCAGAACCCTTCCAACACGATCTTGCCTTTTGCCTTGCCGCTTTCCAGCAGGGCGTGGGCGCGGCGCAGGTTGTCGGCGTTGATGGTGCCGAAGTGTTCGCCCAGGGTGGTTTTCAGGGTGCCGGCGTCGACCAGATCGGCTACGCGGTCGAGCAGGCGATGCTGTTCGATCATGTCGGCGGTTTCGAACAGCGAGCGGGTGAACATCAGTTCCCAGTGCAGGGAGATGCTCTTGCGCTTGAGTTTCATCACGTCCAGCGGTTGCAGCGGATCATCGATCAGCGCCAGGCGGCCTTGCGGGGCCAGTGCTTCGACCAGGGCGTCGTAGTGCAGGTCGGTCTGGGTCAGGCTGGCCACATGGCTGACCTGGGGGATGCCGATACGAACCAGTTCCTCGTTCAGTGGCTTGCTGTGGTCGATCACGTGATGAGCGCCCAGCTCGCGTACCCAGGCCTGGGTTTCTGGCCGTGAAGCAGTGCCGATCACGGTCAGCCCGGTGAGTTGGCGGGCCAGTTGCACCAGCATCGAGCCGACGCCACCCGCCGCGCCGACGATCAGCAGGCTCTGGCCCTGGTCGGCGGTGCCGTCGGCGACCTGCAGACGATCGAACAGCAGCTCCCAGGCGGTGATCGCAGTGAGCGGCATGGCCGCGGCTTCGGCGAAGGGCAGGCTGCGCGGTTTACGGCCGACGATGCGTTCATCGACCAGATGCAGCTCGCTGTTGGCACCCGCGCGATTGATGGCGCCGGCATAGGAAACCTCGTCGCCGACCTTGAACAGGGTTACGTCGCTGCCGACTGCCTTGACCACGCCGGCGGCGTCCCAGCCCAACACCTTGGGCTGACCTCCTTCCGGTGCCACGTTGCGGCGGATCTTGGTGTCCACCGGGTTCACGGAGATGGCCCTGACCTCGACGAGGAGATCCCGTGGCCCTGGCGTTGGTACATCCAGTTGCACGTCCTGCAAGGCTTGCGGGTCATCGATGGGTAGCGACTGGTGATAGGCGACGGCTTTCATGTGAGTGTCCTGTCTGGTGACTGAGATGAACGCAGCTTGCGCCAATCCATTGCCAGGAAAAACCGGATGAAGGTAGAGTCTCTTTCAATATTTTTTTGAAGATCGACGCCATGCTGCGTTTTGACGACCTGCAACTGTTCGTGCGTATCGCCCAGGAAGGCAGCCTGTCTGCCGCAGCGCGCCTGCTCGATATCTCGCCAGCGGTGGCCAGCGCCGGGCTCAAACGGCTGGAGCAGCAGTTGCAGGCGCGGCTATTCGCCCGCTCGACTCGCAGCCTGCGCCTGACCGGCGAGGGCGAAGCCTTTCTGGTGCATGCCCGGCAGGCATTGCAGAGCCTGGAGGCCGGGCGCCAGCAGTTGGCCGGGAGCAAATCCGCCATCAGCGGGCCGCTGCAGCTCTCGGTGCCGTCCGATTTCGGTCGCAATACCTTGCTGCCATGGCTCGATACGTTCATGCAGGCGCATCCGCAGGTACAACTGCGGTTGCTGCTTGGCGACCGGGTCACCGATCTGTTTCGCGAGCCCGTGGATATCGCCCTGCGCTACGGCGCGCCGGAAGACTCGAGCCTGGTGGCGCTGCCTGTGGCACCCGGCAATCGCCGGGTGCTGTGCGCGGCGCCGGCTTATCTGCAGCGGCATGGCGAGCCGCAGCAGATCAGTGATCTGCGCGAGCACAACTGCCTCATCTACATGCTCGGTGGCCGTGCCTACGAGCGTTGGCGCTTTCACGATGCCGACGGCGAGCACAGCCTGCAGGTCGCTGGCGACCGGCTCAGTGACGATGCCGACGTGGTGCGCCGCTGGGCGGTCGCAGGGGCGGGTGTGGTGTACAAGTCCTGGCTCGACGTGGCGGGTGATGTGCACGCCGGGCGCTTGAAGATCCTCTTGCCGCAGGTGCTGGGCGAGCCGACACCGCTCAATCTGATCTGCACCCATCGTGAGCAACTGAGCAAACCGGTGAATCTATTGCGCGAGTTCGTCCAGGCGCGCTGCGCCGAGTTGCTGGCGCAGGCTCCGTGGGGTCGCTAAGCTCTGCGGCAATCCACCGCAGCACCTGATACGCCACAAGCCCTAAAATCGCCGCCCATGAACCTGTCCCGCTCTGATCGCTCGTTGCTCGCCTGGGTGCTGTATTTCAGCGTCCTGTTCAGCGCGTTCGCCTGTGCCATCGGTCACGGACAGATGACCGGCCTGCAACTCAGCGGGATGGACGGCGGCTACTGCGCCCTCGATGCAAGTGGCAGCGGTGCCATGGACATGGGCGGCGTCGATTCCGGCATGCCGATGCCCTCGACGGGATCCGGTTGCCCGTTGTGTTCCACCTTCGTTGCCCTGGCGCTCGCTGCCTTTTTCGGCCTGCTTGGCCTGTTGCCACGCCTGCGCCCGGCAAACCCGCGCCCCAACGCCGAACCCGGCGGGGCCGTGCGCTATCTCTGGCCCTCGGCCAACCCTCGCGCTTCTCCGCTGATCGCCTGACCTCGTTTGGTTGTCGTTGCCTGCTGCGTGTTTTGGCGTTGTGGGCAATTCGCTTACGCACAAGATCGGGTTCCACATGAGAAACGCGACACCCTCGTTCTATAACCTGGCCTGGCGCTGGCATTTCTATGCCGGCCTGTTCGTCATTCCCTTCATGATCATGTTGTCGTTGACCGGCATCATCTACCTGTTCAAGCCACAGCTCGATCAACTGATGTACGCCGATCTGCTGCAAGTGGAGGCCAGCGGCCAATCACTGACAGCCGATGAAATGCTTGGCCGGGTACAGGCGGTCTACCCCCAGGGCAGCGTCAGCCAATACCTGCCGCCGGTGGATGCCGACCATAGCGCGCAGTTCATCGCCGCTGTTGGCGAGCGCACCCGCAATGTATTCGTCGACCCCTACAGCGGCGCCATCCTCGGTACCCAGGATGCCCACGACAATCTGCAGGCGCTGGCCCGTGCGCTGCACGCCGACCTGCTGATCGGCACGCCGGGTGATCGTCTGATCGAACTGGCTGCCGGCTGGGGTGTGGTGCTGGTGGTCTCCGGCCTGTATCTCTGGTGGCCTCGGGGCAACAACAAGGCTGGCGTGCTGTGGCCGCGGCTGTCAGCCCGTGGCCGGCTGTTCTGGCGCGACCTGCATGCCGTCACCGGTTTCTGGGGGGCCTTGTTGCTGCTGTTCATGCTGCTCACCGGCATGACCTGGACGGGGTTCTGGGGCAAGCAGTTCGCCGGAGCCTGGAATCACTTTCCCGCGGCCATGTGGGACGAGGTGCCGACCTCGGATCGCCAGGTCGGTGTACTCAACCAGAGCCACAGGCAGATCGTGCCCTGGGCGCTGGAAAACACACCGATGCCGGTGTCCGATCCCCACGCCGCGCACAACGGCGGTGCCAGGCCGGTCTCCACGGCGACACCGACGGTAAGCTTGCAGGCGGTGGTGGATATCGCCAGCGAGCGAGGCGTGCATCCGGGCTACAGCATCACCTTCCCGACCACCCCGGAGGGCGTCTACACCATCGCGGTGTTCGCCGATGATCCACGTAACGACGCCACGCTGCACATCGACCAGTACAGCGCCGCCGTACTGGCCGATGTACGCTGGCGCGATTACGGCCTGGCGGCCCGCACCGTGGAAAGTGGCGTGATGCTGCACATGGGCAAGCTCTACGGTCTGCCGCATCAGTTGTTCATCTTCGTCGTGTGCCTGCTGATTCTGCTCAGCTCGATCAGCGGCCTGATCATGTGGTGGCGCCGACGGCCCAGCGGCAGCCTCGGCGTGCCGCCGCTGCGCCATGACCTGCCGCGCTGGAAGGTCGGCGTGGCGATCATGATCGGCCTCGGCGTGCTGTTCCCACTCGTGGGTGCTTCCTTGCTGCTGATCTGGGCCCTGGATTTTCTGCTGCTGTCGCGTCTTGCGACACGCCGGCTGGCTTGACCTTTCGTTGCCATGCCCGCGGGTACGGCCTTGTATTCCATTCGATCCACGGAGAATCACCATGTCATTGAAGAAAATCGCGCTGACCACCGCGCTGCTCGCCGCCAGCCTGCTGGCCACTGCTCACGAGTACGACGCTGGCGAGCTGCATATCGACCATCCCTGGTCGCGGGAAATGCCGCCGGTGGCGCCAACCGCCGCGGCCTATTTCGTGGTGCACAACAAGGGTGACCAGGATGATCGCCTGTTGGCCATTGAGACACCGGTGGCTGGCAAGGCGGAGATTCACGAGCATGCCCATGTCGGCGGCATGATGAAGATGCAGCAGGTACCGAATGTGGTGATTCCCGCTGGCGGCGAAGTGAAATTCGCCCCCATGGGCTACCACGTGATGCTGTTCGACCTGAAGCAACAGGCCAGGGATGGGGATCGTTTCCCGCTGACCCTGACCTTCGAAAAGGCCGGGCAGGTGCAGGTCGAGGTGGCGGTGCAGAAGGATGAACCGGCCGCGGCCGAGCATCACCAGCACTGATCGCCGGGCGAGCGCCAGGGTCGCCCTGGCGCCTGCCAGCCGGTATCCTCGGCGTTTACCCAGCCGCGGAGTCGGGTCATGAACAGCTCACGTGATCCCTTCCCTCTGCCCGAGGATTTGCGGGTCTTTCTCACCGTCATGCGCAAGCAGGGCTTCGCCGCCGCGGCGGAGGAGCTCGGCGTGTCTCCCGCCTATGTCAGCAAGCGCATCCAGATACTGGAAGCGACCCTGAAAACCCGCCTGTTGCACCGCACCACACGGCGTGTCGCACTGACCGAGGATGGTGAGCGTACCCTGCGCTGGGCACTGCGCATTCTCGATGATATGGACGCCTTGTTCGACGAGTTGTCCGTCGCTCGGCAGACGCCCCGAGGGTTGCTGCGCATCAGCAGTAGCCTTGGCTTTGGCCGGACGCACCTGGCTCCGGCCATCGCCCGACTGGTGGAGCAGTACCCGGATCTCGACGTGCGCCTGGAGGTATTCGACCGTGTGGTGGATATCGTCGGTGAAGGCTTCGACCTGGAGATTCGCGTGGGCGACGACCTGCCGGGGCAATGCATCGGCCGACGCCTGGCCAGCAACAGCCGGGTGTTGTGCGCCTCGCCCGGGTATCTGCAGCGACGCGGCGTGCCTGCCAGCCTGGAGGCGTTGCAGGAGCATGATTGCCTGGTGATCAAGGAGCGCGACTATCCCTTCGGTATCTGGAATCTGCAGCGTGATGGCGAGACGCACAGCCTGCGCGTCAATGGCCCGCTGTCCTCCAACAGCGGGGAAATCGTCCTGGCCTGGGCATTGGCCGGGCGCGGCATCATGTTGCGCTCGCAGTGGGAGGTGCAACCGCTGCTGCAGAGCGGGGAACTGGTGCAGCTGTTACCCGAGTGCAGCCAGAGCGCCAATGTCTGGGCGGTGTATCCCACGCGCCTGGCCCATTCAGCCAAGTTGCGCGTCTGCGTGGAGTTTCTCGAGCATTACCTGTCGACGCTGCCGGCCTTTGGCCACGCTTCATGAATGGCCACACCACGTTTTGTGCCTTAGTCCCGCGTCCCGGGCAGCCGAGAATGGCGGCAGACCATCTCATAAGGAGACTCAACGATGTTTGCCTCGTTCGAACAGGGCCGCTGCCAGGTCAACGGCATCACCATCCATTACCGCAAGGGCGGCAGTGGCCATGGCTTGCTACTGCTGCACGGGCACCCGCAAACCCACGTGATGTGGCACAAGGTGGCCGACCGGCTGGCTGAGCACTTCACCGTGGTGGCCGCCGACCTGCGTGGTTATGGCGATAGCGACAAGCCGGAGGGTGACGCGCAGCATCTCGCCTATTCCAAGCGGCAGATGGCCCTGGACGGCCTCGAGCTGATGCGTGCGCTGGGTTTCGCCCGGTTCGACGTGCTGGCCCACGACCGAGGCGCGCGGGTCGCCCACCGCCTGGCGCTGGATCATCCCCAGGCGGTGAAGCATCTGATAACCCTGGATATCGCGCCGACCCTGGCGATGTACGCGCAAACCAGCGAGGCGTTCGCCAAGGCCTACTGGCATTGGTTCTTCCTGATTCGTCCGGCGCCATTGCCGGAAACCCTGATCGAAGCCGACCCACAGCTGTATCTACGCAGCGTTATGGGCGCGCGTAGCGCGGGCATGCGGCCTTTTACCGAGCAGGCCTTCGCCGAGTACCTGCGCTGCATGCAGTTGCCCGGAGCCGCCCATGGCGTCTGCGAGGACTACCGCGCCAGCGCCGGCATCGACCTGGAGCATGATCGCGCCGATCTGCAGGCCGGGCGCAGGCTGAGCATGCCGCTGTTGGCCCTGTGGGGTGCCGATGGCACCGTGGGGCATTGCTTCGATCCGCTGCGCGAGTGGCGCCAGGTGGCCGATGACGTGCGTGGCAAGGCCCTGCCGAGCGGCCATTACATCGCTGAAGAAGTCCCGCAGCTGTTGCTCGACGAGGTACTGGCGTTTCTCGGCCCCACCATGGCCGGATAAGCCAACGGGGTATCGTGTGTGGCCCGCCATCCCTGGCGGCCACTCTTAGGGTCGTCGCTGCGTGACCGGGAATGTTCCGTCTGCAGCTCCCTGGCAAGCGCTGGCGTCAGGCCAGCCAGGGGTTTTCCTGCAGATGGCGGCGCTCGAACTGGCGAATCTGTTCGGCGCGTCGCAGGGTGCTGCCGATGGCGTCCAGGCCGTGCAGCAGCGCCTCCTTGCGCAGCGGGTCGATGCTGAACGCCAGGCTGCGGCCGTCGCTGAGGCCGATTCTTTGCGCCGCCAGATCGACCTCGAGGCGGTTGTGCTCGGCCTGACCGACCCACTGGCCGAGCCGGCCCGCTTCGGCGTCGCTCAGGCTGATGGTGAGCACGCCGTTGCGCTGGCAGTTGTCGAAGAAGATTCCGGCGAAACTGCTGCCGATCAGTGCCCGAATACCCAACTGCTTCAAGCCCCAGACCGCGTGTTCACGGCTGGAGCCGCAACCGAAGTTGGGCCCCACCACCAGGAAGCGTGCGTCGCGCCAGGCGGGCTGGTTGAGGATGAATTCAGGGTTGAGCTGGCCGTCGGCGAGAAAGCGCAGGTCGAAGAACAGGCCGCGATCCAGACCATGGCGGTCGATGCCCTTGAGAAACTGCTTGGGCATGATCACATCGGTGTCGACGTTGGCGGCGAGAAAAGGGGCGGCTGTGCCGCTGACAGTGGTGAAGGGCTGCATGCTGGCCTCGCGAATCAGAGGGAACGAAGGTCGGTCAGGTGCCCGGCGATGGCTGCCGCGGCGACCATCGCCGGGCTCATCAGGTGGGTGCGCGCACCGGCGCCCTGACGGCCTTCGAAATTGCGGTTGGTGCTCGACGCGCAACGGTTGCCGGTCTGCAGCACGTCATCGTTCATCGCCAGGCACATCGAGCAGCCTGACTGACGCCACTCGAAACCGGCGTCGCGGAAAATCTGCGCCAGGCCCTCGGCTTCGGCCTGGTCGCGCACGGCGGTGGAGCCGGGCACGATCATGGCGCGTACATGGCTGGCGACCTTGCGCTGCCTGACAACCTCGGCGACCTGGCGCAGGTCTTCGATACGGGCATTGGTGCAGGAGCCGATAAAGGCATGGTCGATGGGGACGCCCTTGAGTGGCTGACCCGGCTCCAGGCCCATGTAGGCGAGTGCGCGCTGCAGGTCACGGCGCAGGATCAGGTCAGGCTGCTGTAGCGGATCCGGTACGCAACCGTCGATGGGCGCGGCCTGATCCGGGCTGGTGCCCCAGGTGACCATGGGCTGCAACTGGCTGGCATCGATCCGCACTTCACGGTCGAACTGCGCCTCGGGGTCGCTGCGCAAGTGCCGCCAGCGCGCTACGGCCTGTTCCCACAACGCGCCCCTGGGCGCCCGTGGCTTGTCCCGAAGGTAGGCGAACACCTTGTCGTCCGGCGCCATGAAGGCGCCCCGGGCGCCGGCTTCGACCGCCATGTTGCAGATGGTCATGCGGGCTTCGACGCTGAGCGCATCGATGCCCGGGCCGCAGAATTCGATGGCGTAGCCGGTCGCGCCGGCCGCGCCGATCCGTTCGATCAGGGCCATGATGATGTCCTTGGACGCCACCCCTGGGCCCAGCTCGCCGGTGACGGTCACGCGCATGCTTTTCAGGCGTTTGTAGACCAGGGTCTGGGAGGCCAGCAGATGCTCGATTTCCGAGGTGCCGATACCGAAGCCGAAGGCGCCCAGGGCGCCGTAGGTGGTGGTGTGGCTATCGCCAGCGGCGACCACCATACCGGGCAGGATGAAGCCCTGTTCGGGCGCGACCACGTGTTCGATGCCTTGGCGCTTGTCCAGCACATCGAACAGCTCGATGGCGAAATCGCGACAGTTCTCGGCCAGGTAGGCGACCTGGCGTGCGCCACCGGCATCCGGCATGGCGGCCACCCGGTTAGGGGCGGTGGGGTTGACGTGGTCGACCACTGCCAGGGCCGTCGCCGGGCGCCACACCGGCCGGGTGGCCTCGCGCAGGCCGCTGAAGGCCTGGGGGCTGGTGTATTCGTTGAGTACCTGGCGGTCGATGTACAGCAGCACGTGGCCGGCATCGTCCAGCGTGCACACGGTATGGGAATCTATGTGTTTGTCGTAGAGGGTCTTGGCGCGACTCATGGTCTAGGGCTCGCTTGACGTTATTCGGGGCGGAGCCACCCACCGGGCGGCTCCTGCAACGCCTGCTACGACCGCCTGCCATACGCGGGCGGCGCGCAGCGGGCGCCCGAACCCAGGATAGGGCGCCCCCGTCAGCCATCAATGAGCCAAGCGTGAAGCCTGGCAACACGATTCGTGTATCGACGCGCCGAAGCGTCGGCAGGGCCTACGCCAGCCGTGCCTCCAGGCTGTTCTGCGCCAGGCGCCGGGCCTGATCTTCGCTCATGCCCAGGCCCTGGTGCAGGGCGGCGAAGTTTTCGCTGACGTAGCCGCCGAAGTAGGCCGGGTCGTCGGAGTTGACCGTGACCTTCACGCCGCGCTCGAGCATGGCGAGGATATTGTGCTGGCCCATGTGCTCGAACACGCAGAGCTTGGTGTTGGACAGCGGGCACACGGTCAGCGGGATCTGTTCGTCGATGATGCGCTGCATCAGGCGTTCGTCTTCGCTGGCGCGCACGCCGTGGTCGATGCGTTCGATCTTGAGCAGATCCAGGGCTTCCCAGATGTATTCCGGTGGGCCTTCCTCGCCGGCGTGGGCGACGGTCAACAGGCCCTCGCTGCGGGCCTTGTCGAACACACGCTGGAACAGCCGCGGCGGAAAGCCTTGCTCGGAACTGTCCAGGCCCACGGCGATAAAGGCGTCGCGAAACGGCATGGCCTGTTCCAGGGTCTTGAATGCCTGTTCTTCGGGCAGGTGGCGGAGGAAGCTGAGGATCAGGCCGTGGCTGATGCCCAGCTGTTTCTCGCCATCGTCCAACGCCTGTTTGATGCCACGCAGCACCACCTCGAAGGGAATGCCGCGGTCGGTGTGGGTCTGTGGGTCGAAGAAGGGTTCGGTATGGATGACGTTCTGCGCCTTGCACTTGAGCAGGTAGGCCCAGGTCAGGTCGTAGAAGTCCTGCTCGGTGCGCAGCACGTCGGCGCCCTGGTAGTAGAGGTCGAGGAATTCCTGCAGGTTGTTGAAGGCATAGGCTGCGCGCAGCGCCTCGACATCGTTCCAGGGCAGGGCGATGCCATTGCGTTCGGCCAGGGCGAACAGCAGCTCGGGCTCCAGGGAGCCTTCGAGGTGCAGGTGCAGTTCGGCCTTGGGCAGGGCGTTGAGCCAGTCGTACATGGGGGCAATCTCGTTCATCGGGCTTGGCCGGGAAGTTTAACCGCATGCAACCAGGCATGCGGCATCGAGAGCCTGGGCGGTATCGCGTGGGAATTATTTACAGCATGTTGCAGTCGGAGCAGGATCGATGCGCTCCTCCATGAAAGGAATCGTCCATGTTGAACGCCATCAAGCAGGAATACTGGCTGCTACTGGCCGTGCTCGCCGCTGTCATCGCCTTGCCGATGGAACATGCGTTGCTCGGTCATGGCCAGGGTATTGCGCTGGCCGGCGCGGTGGCGCTGATCGCCGCCATCGTCTGCGCTTCGCTGCGTGTGGCCCACCACGCCGAGCAGTTGGCGGAGCGGGTCGGCGACCCATACGGCACCATGATCCTCACGCTTTCGGCGGTGCTGGTGGAGGTGGTGATCCTGGCGATCATGATGAGCAACCAGGCGTCGCCGACCCTGGTGCGCGACACCATCTACTCGGCGGTGATGCTCGATATCAACGGTATTCTCGGTCTGGCCGCGCTGATGGGTGGGCTCAAACATGGCGAGCAGTCCTATAACGACGACTCCGCGCGCAGCTACAGCGTGATGATCCTCACTGCCATGGGGATTTCGATGGTGGTGCCCGAGTTCATTCCCGAGTCGGACTGGAAGGTGTATTCGGCCTTCACCATTGTCGCCATGCTGGTGTTGTACGCCGTGTTCCTGCGCATGCAGGTTGGTCCGCACAGTTACTTCTTCAGCTACAGCTATCCGGAGAAAAAGAGCCGGGGCGGCGCTGTGCAGGCGGCCAGTGCGCCACAGGTCAACGTGGCGTGGTCAGTGGGCGTGCTGGTCTTTGGCGTCGTGGTCATCGGCGTGCTTGCCGAAGTAATGTCGCAGGCTCTGGATGTCGGCCTCGAAGGTAGCGGTGCCCCGCCAGTGCTCACGGCCATCGTGGTGGCGGGGATTTCCGCCGCACCGGAAATTCTCACTGCGTTGCGTGCGGCCCTGGCCAACCGTATGCAGTCGGTGGTCAACATCGCCCTCGGCGCGTCGCTGTCGACGGTGATCCTCACCGTGCCGGTGATGGAAGCCATGGCGCTGTACAGCGGTCAGCCGTTCCAGATGGCCATGACCCCGGTACAGACGGTGATGGTGTTCATCACCCTGATCGTCTGCGCGATCAATCTCAATGATGGCGAAACCAATGCCATCGAGGGCATGACCCATTTCGTGCTGTTCGCCACGTTCATCATGCTGGCGATGCTCGGGCTGTAACCACGACCATTCTGGTAGGAGTCGGCTTGCCGGCGATAGCAACCTGGGTGGCTGCGCTGTTTGTGGACTGACCTCGGTTACCAGGCGATAGGGTTGCCCTGGTAGTCAACAAAATGGTGACCCCCGCGCCCGGCATGGCGCTCAACCTGCTCGATCAGGCCGCGGCAGCTGTCGATCACTTCGACCGTGGCGCCATCGCCTCCCATATCGGTCTTTACCCAGCCCGGGTGCAGCGACAGCACCGTCGGGCGCGGCTCCGGCAATTCGCAGACGAAGCTGTTGGTCAGCGAGTTGAGCGCTGCCTTGCTGGCCTTGTACAGCGCCAGGTTGTTGCCTTCCGGATTCGCCACGCTGCCCAGCCCTGAACTCATGAACGCCAGCACCCCGGTATGCGGCCGCAATTGTCCGACCAGGCGTTCGGCCAGGCGAATCGGCGCCACCACGTTGGTCAGGAACAGCTGGCCCAGCTCCTCGGCAGTGGCGGCCGCAGCGGATTGGTGGGCCGGGCCGAGAATACCGGCGTTGACGAACAGCAGATCGAATGCCTGACCGCCCAGGCGTTTCACCAGATTCTGTAGTGCCGTGTTGTCGTCGATATCCAGTGACTCGATGCGCACGCCCTCCAGTGCCTGCAGATCCGTCGCACGGGTCGGGTCGCGCACGGTGGCGGTGACCTGCCAGCCATCGGCGTGTAGCTGGCGCACCAGGCCCAGGCCGATGCCGCGTGAGGCACCGATGATCAGTGCCGTTCTGTTTGATGGCATGGCAAGGCTCCAGTGCTGAGTGGGCCGACAGCTTAGCAATCCATGGCCGTTATTTCGTAGGCGAATCTTACATATTCACTGACAAAACATGGTTTGACGATGCGTTGGGTAAAGGTTGCTGAAAGGTTCGGCTTCTAGAATCCGCGCCTCTTGTCGTGCCTGCACCGACTAACACAAGAAAAAGAGGAGAAATCGGTTTGTTGACCCTGATTGGCCTGTTGACCATCGTCTGCCTGGTTGCACTGTTGCTTAGCGGGCGTATGTCGCCCGTACTGCCGTTGATCGTGGTGCCATTGCTGGGCGCGCTCTGTGCGGGTTTTGGCCCGGAAGAAATTTCCGGATTCTTCACCGATGGCGTCAGCCGGGTGATAGCCATCGCCACCATGTTCATCTTCGCCATCACCTTCTTCGGCGTGCTGCAGGACACCGGCCTGTTTCGCCCGATCATCGGGTTCATGGTCAAGCTGACCCGCGGCAACGTAATCGCCGTGGCGGTCGCCACGGCGATCATCGGTATGCTGGCCCATCTCGACGGTGCTGGCGCTACCACCTTCCTGCTGACCATTCCTGCCTTGCTACCGCTTTACAAGCAGTTGCGCATGAGCCCGTACCTGATGTTGATGCTGCTGGCCACCGGCGCCGGCATTCTCAACATGGTGCCTTGGGCAGGGCCCCTGGGCCGCTCGGCGGCGGTCACTGGGCTGGACGTGACGGAGCTGTGGCGGCCATTGCTGGCCATTCAGGGCGTCGGTGTGGTGTTGCTGGTGGCGCTGTCCGCTTTGCTTGGCTGGCGCGAGCAGCGCCGTATCGCAGCAACCGGCGGCACCGTGGTGGACGACGGTGAAGTGGATCACGTGGGCAATCCTGGCGAGATCAGTGATGAAGAGCTCGCGCTCGAACGGCCCGGGCGGATGTGGATCAACGCCGGTCTGTTCCTGCTGGTACTCGTGGCGCTGTTCACGGGCGTGTTGCCGGCTGGCTATGTGTTCATGATCGGCTTGAGCCTGGCGCTGCTGATCAACTACCCCAATGGCAAGTTGCAGATGCAGCGCATCGCGGCCCACTCGGCAGCGGCGTTGGGAATGGGCATGATCATTCTCGCCGCGGGTTCGATGCTCGGGATTCTTGCCGGCACCGGCATGCTCACGTCCATCGCTCAGGATCTGGTCAGGGTGTTGCCCGCCAGCATGGTTGGCCAGTTGCATATCATCCTGGGGATCTTCGGTTTCCCGATGGAGTTCCTGCTCAATACCGACGCCTATTACTTCGGCTTGCTGCCGGTGGTCATGGAAGTGGTCGAGAACCATGGCGTCGCGGCACCGAGCGTGGTCTATGCGCTGATGATCGGCAATATCATCGGTACTTTCATCAGCCCGTTCTCACCCGCGCTGTGGCTGGCGCTCGGTCTGGCCAGGCTGGAGATGGGCAAGCACATCCGCTATTCGTTCTGGTGGATGTGGGGCTTCTCGCTGGTGCTGTTCGGCGTTGCCTGGACGCTTGGCCTGTTCTGAGTGCACGCGACACCGGCTGTGCGTTGTCGATGCTGAGCAGGTCAGGGCCTGGGATCTGTTGACGTTTCAGCACGACCGCGCCGGAGCCCGTTTTGCCGCGAGGCAAGGCACGAGCCGCGAAGTCTGGCTGGCCAAATGAGCCGGCGAGAAACGCAGGGGAGCCCAGCCCTTCGGGTGGGGCTGCCTAGGTTGCGCGGGAGGCCGACCGGCAGCACCCAGCCAGCGGCACCGCGTTTGAGCTGGCGTTGCTGGAAGTAGTCGCTACCGACCTGCTGGACGCCGGTACAGACCACCGGCGATGGCGGACAGTGGCAGGCGCGCCATGTCGGTGTCGTGCCGATCCGGGTCTGCGACTCGCTGGAGGCGATCATCGCTGGGGGCAAGGCCGAAGCCCGAGCCGGTGTCCAGGTGGTGATCATGAGCAACGGCGGTTTCGGTGGCCTGCATGGCAAGCCGGCTGCCGCTCTGGATCTGGAGGCTTGAGCATGGCTGGCCCCGAACGCATCACTCTGGCCATGACGTCGCAGTCAAGCCCCGGCTGGGCCGCTCAATCGCGCTCCACCGCCAGCGCCACGCCCTGGCCGCCGCCGATGCACAGGGTGGCCAGGCCCTTCTTCGCATCGCGCCGGCGCATCTCGTGGAGCAGGCTGACCAGGATACGGCAGCCGGACGCGCCGATGGGATGGCCGAGGGCGATGGCGCCGCCGTTGACGTTGACCTTGCCGCTGTCCCAGCCCAGCTCGCGGCCGACCGCGATGGCCTGGGCGGCGAAGGCTTCGTTGGCCTCCACCAGGTCGAGTTGTTCCAGGCTCCAGCCGGCCTTGTCCAGGGCCTTGCAGGTGGCGAACACCGGGCCGATGCCCATGATCGCCGGATCGACCCCGGCGCTGGCCTGGGCCTTGATGCGCGCCAGTACCGGCAGGCCGAGGCTGGCGGCTTTTCCGGCACTCATCAGCAGCACGGCGGCGGCGCCGTCGTTGAGGGTCGAGGCGTTGCCGGCGGTGACGCTGCCATCGCGCTTGAACGCGGGGCGCAGCGTGGCCAGGGACGCGGCGCTGGTGTCGGGGCGCGGTTGCTCGTCCTGCTGGAAGATCACCGTCTCGCCGTAGCGCTGGGGAATCTCGACCGGGGTGATCTCATCCGTGAAGCGTCCGGCCTCGATCGCCGCGCAGGCGCGCTGCTGGGAGCGGGCGGCGAAGGCATCCTGCTCGTCGCGGCCGATGCCATATTGTTCGGCCAGGTTCTCCGCGGTGATGCCCATGTGGTAGTCGTTGAAGGCGTCCCACAGGCCGTCCTGCAGCATGCTGTCGATCGCCTTGGCGTGGCCCATGCGCAGCCCCGTGCGGGCGCCGGGCATGAGGTAGGGCGACAGGCTCATGTTCTCCTGGCCACCGGCGATCACCACCTCGGCGTCGCCGCAGGCGATGGCCTGGGCGCCCAGGTGCACGGCCTTGAGGCCGGAGCCGCAGACCTTGTTCAGGGTCAGCGCCGGCACGGTGTGCGGCAGGCCGGCCTTGAGCGCGGCCTGGCGTGCGGGGTTCTGCCCGCTGCCGGCGGTGAGCACCTGGCCGAGGATCACTTCGTCCACCTGCTCGCCGGGCAGGCCGCTGTCGGCCAGCAGCCGGCGGATCACCGCGGCGCCGAGCTCCGGCGCGGGAATGCGGCTCAGGGAGCCCTGGAAGGTGCCGATGGCGGTACGGGTGGCGGCAACTATGACGACGTCACGCATGGGGTTTCCTCGTGGGGTGCGGCGTGCGCACCGGGCGGTTCGAATAAAAAGGCGCGGCATCTCTCGGGCGGTGATGCCGCGCAAACGCTCAGAACTGTTCGGCGCTCATCCCATAGAGCGGCGCGCTGCCGGCGCGGATGCTCGCTTCCAGGCTCAGGGTGCGTGGCAGCAGGCGGGCGAAGTAGAACGCGGCGCTGGCCAGCTTGGCGCCATAGAAGGCCGGGTCGTCATCGCGCCGGGCCTCGGCCACCGCGGCCATGCGCGCCCACATGTAGGCATAGGCCACGTAGCCGAACAGGTGCAGGTAGTCCACCGAGGCGGCGCCGACCGCGTTGGGGTCGGCCTTGGCCTGTTCCAGCAGCCAGCCGCTGAGCGTTTCCAGGCGTTCCAGGGCCTGGCTCAGCTCGCTGCCATAGGCTGTGCCGGGGTGCTGGGCGAAGTGGCGGATTTCGCTGGCGAACAGGCGCAACGCGGCGCCGCCGTTGGCGATCACCTTGCGCCCGAGCAGGTCGAGGGCCTGGATGCCGTTGGTGCCTTCGTAGATCTGCGCGATGCGCACGTCGCGCACCAGCTGTTCCTGGCCCCATTCGCGGATATAGCCGTGGCCGCCGAATACCTGCTGGCCATGGATGCAGCTTTCCAGGCCGCTGTCGGTGAAGAACGCCTTGGCCACCGGGGTGAGCAGGGCGACCAGGGCGTCGGCGGCCTGTCGCTCGTCGGCATCGGCGGAGAACTTGCTCAGGTCGAGCTGCTGGCCGACGTAGCTGGCGAAGGCGCGGCCGCCTTCGCTCATGGCGCGCATGGTCAGCAGCATGCGGCGCACGTCCGGGTGCACGATGATCGGGTCGGCTACCTTGTCCTGGGCCTGCGCGCCGCTCGGCGCGCGGCTCTGCAGGCGCTCGCGGGCGTAGGCCGCGGCGCTCTGGTAGGACGCCTCGGCGCAACCGATGCCCTGGATGCCGATGGACAGGCGCTCGTAGTTCATCATCGTGAACATCGCCGCCAGGCCGCGGTTTTCCTCGCCGATCAGGTAGCCGGTGGCGCCATCGAAGTTCATCACGCAGGTGCTCGAGGCCTTGATACCCATCTTGTGCTCGATGGAGCCGCAGCTCACCGCGTTGCGCGCGCCGAGGCTGCCGTCGGCGTTGACCAGGAGCTTGGGCACCAGGAACAGCGAGATGCCTTTCGGCCCGGCCGGCGCGCCCGGCAGCTTGGCCAGCACCAGGTGGACGATGTTCTCGGTCAGGTCGTGCTCGCCGCCGGTGATGAAGATCTTGCTGCCGCTGATCGCATAGCTGCCGTCGGCCTGAGCCTCGGCGCGGGTTCTGATGATGCCCAGGTCGGTGCCGGCATGGGCTTCGGTCAGGCACATGGAGCCGGCCCAGCGGCCCTCGTACATCGGCGGCAGGTAGGTGCTCTTCAGCGCTTCGCTGGCGTGGGCGTCGATCGCCAGGCAGGCGCCGGAACTCAGCGCCGAATACAGGGCGAAGCTGGAGCCGGCGGCGTAGAGCATTTCCTCGAACTGCACGGCGAGCATCTTGGGCATGCCCATGCCGCCGTAGGCGGGGTTGCCGGACAGCCCGACCCAGCCACCGCCGATATAGGTGGCGTAGGCCTCCTTGAAGCCCTGGGGCGTGGTGACGATACCGTCTTGCCAGTGCGCGCCTTCCTCGTCGCCGCTGCGGTTGAGCGGGGCGATCAGCGTGCCGGTGACCTTGGCCGCTTCTTCGAGGATGGCGTCGGCGGTGGCGGCATCCACCGTCTCGGCCAGGGCCGGCAGGCGTGCCCACAGGCTCGGGGCGTCGAACACCTCATGCAGGACGAAACGCATGTCGCGCAGGGGGGCGTTGTAGTCGGGCATTGCTGTACCTCATGAACGAGCCAGGCGGGCTGCCTGGCGAGGATTGTACGAGGGCGGGGCAGGCCCGCCCGGCATTTCAGTGGCTGGAGGCGGCGGCCGCGCCCAGACCGGTCTGGGCGCGCACGAACTGGTCGTCGAAGGCGGCGCGCTCGCGGGCGGCGCGGGCGCTGCGATCGAGCCTGGAGACCACCACGATCACCAGGAACGCCAGCGGCATGGAGAACAGCGCCGGGTGGTCGTAGGGGTAGATCGCCTCGGCGTTGCCCAGTACCGCCACCCACACCGCCGGCGACAGGATCACCAGCACCAGGGCGGTGACCAGTCCGGCGAAGCCGCCGGCCAGGGCGCCCTGGGTGGTCAGATCCTTCCAGTACATGGCCATGATCAGCACCGGGAAGTTGGTCGAGGCGGCGATGCCGAAAGTCAGGCCGACCAGGAAGGCGACGTTCTGCTGCTCGAACAGGATGCCCAGGCCGATGGCGACGATGCCCAGGCCGACGGTGGCGATGCGGGTCACGCGCATCTCGTCCTTCTCGCTGGCCGTACCCTTCTTCCAGACGGTGGCGTAGAGGTCGTGGGAGATCGCCGAGGCGCCGGCCAGGGCCAGGCCGGCGACCACCGCGAGGATGGTGGCGAAGGCCACGGCGGAGAGGAAGCCGAGGAACAGGTTGCCGCCCACCGCCTTGGCCAGGTGCATGGCGACCATGTTGCCGCCGCCGATCAGCGCGCCGGCGGTATCGCCGCCGACGAAGAACTGCGGGTCGCTGCCGACGATGACGATGGCGGCGTAGCCCAGCACCATCACCACCAGGAAGAAGAAGCCGATGAAGCCGGTGGCGTAGAACACCGATTTGCGCGCTTCCTTGGCGTTGGGCACGGTGAAGAAGCGCATCAGGATGTGCGGCAGGCCGGCGATGCCGAACACCAGGCCGAGGGACAGCGAGGCGGCGTTGATCGGGTCGGCGAGCATCGAGCCGGGGCCCATGATGGCCCAGCCGCTGGCGTGCGCCTCGACCGCGCGGGCGGCCAGGGTCTCCAGGCTGAAACCGAACTCGGCCAGGGCCAGGAAGGCCAGGGTGGTACCGCCGGACAACAGCAGCACGGCCTTGATGATCTGCACCCAGGTGGTGGCGATCATGCCGCCGAAGATCACGTAGACCAGCATCAGCACGCCGACCACCATTACCGCGGTGCTGTAGTCGAGGCCGAACAGCAGCTTGATCAGCTGGCCGGCGCCGACCATCTGCACCACCAGGTAGCAACACACCACGGTCAGCGAGCCGAACGCGGCGAAGGTGCGGATGCGGGTCTGGTCGAGGCGGTAGGAAACGATGTCGGCGAAGGTGTAGCGGCCCAGGTTGCGCAGGCGTTCGGCCATCAGGAAGGTGATGATCGGCCAGCCGACGAAGAACGCCACGGTGTAGATGAAGCCGTCGTAGCCCCTGGCGAACACCAGGCTGGACAGGCCCAGCAGGGTCGCCGCCGACATGTAGTCGCCGGCGATCGCCAGGCCGTTCTGGAAGCCGCTGATGCCGCCGCCGGCGGTGTAGAAGTCGGAGGTGGACTTGGTCTGCCGCGCGGCCCACCAGGTGATCGCCAGGGTGCCCATGACGAACACGAAGAACATGGCGATGGCGTGCAGGTTCAGCGGCTGCTTGGCGGCCAGCGCCGGCGCGGCGCTGGCCGCCAGTGGCAGCAGGCCGAGCAGGGCGGCGCTGCCGATGAGGAGGCGGCGGTTCATTGCAGATCCTCCAGCAGTTCGGCGCCGAGCGCGTCGAAACGGGTGTTGGCGACGCGCACGTACCAGCCGGTGAGCAGCCAGGACAGCACGATGACCGCGGCGGCGGCGGGGATGCCGACGGTCAGCTGGCTGCCGCTGCCCAGCGGCGCATGCAGCCACTGCGGGGCGAACGCCACCACCAGCATGAACAGGTAGTAGCCGCCCAGCACCAGGGCGGTCAGCGACCAGGCCAGCCGCGCGCGGCTGCGCGCCAGTGCCTGGAACTTGGGGTTGGCGCGGATGCGCTCGCAACTCTGCGCGTGGGACAACTCGGGTTGGCTCATGGTACGGCTCCTTTGTTTTTGTTGTGCCTAGACTTGCGGCGGGCGACACGACATGGCCATTCGATAAAAGGCGCTGGAGGCTGGAAAGCTGAACGAAAAGCCCGGCTTGCGAGCGGCTTCGGGCCGCTCGTCGTTCAGCCTCCAGCCTTTCAGCGCTGTTTTCGGTCGTTTGCGCTGCGCCTCAGAGGGCCCTGGCCATGTCGCGCAGGACGAACTTCTGGATCTTGCCGGTGCTGGTCTTCGGCAATTGGGTGAAGACCACCGTGCGTGGCACCTTGAAGCTGGCCAGGTGCTCGCGACAGAAAGCGATGATGTCGGCTTCGCGCACGCCCTGCTGGTCGGCCTTGGCGGTGATGAAGGCGCAGGGCGTCTCGCCCCACTTCTCGTCCGGGCGCGCCACCACCGCGGCCTCCAGTACCGCCGGGTGACGGTAGAGCACGCCCTCGACCTCGATGGTGGAGATGTTCTCGCCGCCGGAGATGATAATGTCCTTGAGCCGATCCTTGATTTCCACGTAGCCGTCCGGGTGGCACACGGCCAGGTCGCCGGTGTGGAACCAGCCACCCTCGAAGGCTTCGGCGGTGGCGCTGGGGTTCTTCAGGTAGCCCTTCATCACGGTGTTGCCGCGCATGAAGATCTCGCCGATGGTCTGGCCGTCGCGTGGGGTCGGTTCGAGGGTCTTGGGGTCGGCGACCATCACCCCCTCCAGGGTCGGGTAGCGCACCCCCTGGCGGGCCTTGATCTCGGCGCGCTGCTCCAGCGGCAGCTCGTCCCACTCGGCGTGCCAGGCGCACAGGGTGACCGGGCCGTAGACCTCGGTGAGGCCATAGACGTGGGTGACCTTGATGCCCATTTCCTCCACGGCGCCGATCACCTTGGCCGGCGGCGCGGCACCGGCGACCATGGCCTGAACCGGATGGTCGATGGCCGCCTTGGCCTCGGCCGGCATGTTCACCAGGGCATTGAGCACGATGGGCGCGCCGCACAGGTGGGTGACCTGCTCGTCGCGGATCAGGGTGAGGATCTTCTGCGGGTCGACCCGGCGCAGGAACACGTGCACGCCGGCCAGCGCGGTGATGGTCCAGGGGTAGCACCAGCCGTTGCAGTGGAACATCGGCAGGGTCCACAGATACACCGGGTGGTTGCCCATGGCCCAGGTCATCTGGTTGCCCATGGCGTTGAGGAAGGCGCCGCGGTGGTGGTAGACCACGCCCTTGGGGTTGCCGGTGGTGCCGGAGGTGTAATTGAGCGAGATGGCGTCCCATTCGTCGCCCGGCCACGACCAGGCGAACTGCGGATCGCCTTCGGCCAGCAGCGCTTCGTAGTCGAGGTCGCTGACCGCCTGGCCTTCGCCGTACTCGGGATCGTCCACGTCGATCACCAGCGGCGGGTGGTCGAGCATGCCGATGGCGGCGTGGATCACGTCGAAGAACTCGCGGTCGGCGATCAGCACCTTGGCCTCGCCGTGCTGCAGCATGAAGGCGATGGCCTCGGCATCCAGGCGCACGTTGAGGGTGTTGAGCACCGCGCCGATCATCGGCACGCCGAAATGCGCCTCGAGCATGGCGGGGATGTTCGGCAGCATCACCGCCACCGTATCGCCCTTGCCGATGCCGCGCCCGGCCAGGGCCGACGCCAGGCGCCGGCAACGGACGTAGGTCTCGGCCCAGTTGCGGCGGATCGAGCCGTGGATCACGGCGGGGTAGTTCGGATAGACGCTGGCGGTACGCTCGATGAAGCTGAGCGGAGACAGGGCGATATGGTTCACGGCGGCAGGGGCGAGACCCTGTTCAAAGATCGACATGCTGGGCACCCGGTGGCTGATTGTTAGCTCTTTATGTCCGATGCTCCTCGGCTGTTCCGGGAGCTCGGTTAGGTATTCAGGGTGCTTTATATATCAAATTCGGCAATGTATGGAAGTAATACCTGAGTATTATGGTATATCTACTATATGCGATGGCGTCGTGCTGAATGTATACAGCCATCCGCGCGGCGTGGCGATATGCTGGGCTCCCTTCGAGACAGGAGCCCCGATGACTCATACCCCGGTTCGCTTGCATACCTGGTTGCGCCTGCAGCGTGAAGGCGTGCCGCTGGCGGCCCGCGCCGACGCCCTGTGCCAGGCGCTGCGCGGCTGCCCCGAGGTGCGCCAGGCGTTCTACCTGAGCTGGCAGGAAGGCGCGCGTATCTACAGCCACGAGGGCAGCGCCCAGCACCTGCCGCCGGGCCAGGGCGATCCCATGCTGGCCAGCGACCAGGCGCTGTTCGAGCGGCTGGCCGACGAGGGGCGCATCGCCCTGGATCGGCTGCGCCTGCTCGACTGCTGGCTGTCCGGCCGCCTGCGCCGCGCGGCCATCAGCCATGGCCAGGTGTTCGACCTGGCGCTGCAGCCGGGCCAGGCCGGGCTGCTGCTGGTCGAGGTGCACGAAGGCGTGAGCCTCGACTGGCTGGGCTGGGTGGCGGAGCTGCTGGGCACCCTGCTGGCCATGGCCAACGGCCTGCTGCGCGGTTCGCCGTTGCTGGGCCACGATCCGCAGCCGAGCCTGCTGCTGGACGCCCGGGCGCGCCCGCTGGAGCTGAATGCCGCGCTGCTGGCGTTGCTCGCCGAGCGGCCGTTGAGCGAGGTGGCCGGCTTCCTGCCGGTGAACCACCGCTCGCTGGTGCGCGCCTGCCTGGCGCAGCGGCGGGCCATCGAGGAGGTGGAGGCCGAGTGTGGGGAGCGCATCCTGATCTGGGTCTTCATTCCCGACCCGCAGGAGAACCGGGTGCTGGCCCGCTGCCGCGACGCCACCCGGGAGATTCGCGCCGAGCGCGAGGCGGCCAAGGCGCGGCGTCTGTACCGGCTGATCACCGAGAACACCACCGACCTGATTTCCCGGCACACCCCGGACGGGCGTTTCCTCGATGCGTCGCCAGCGTCCTGGACGCTGCTCGGCTACTGGCCGGAGTCGCTGCGCGGGCGGCCGGCCCAGGGCCTGTTCCATGCCCAGGATCTGGCGCAACTGGTGCAGCGCGCCCGGGATGCGCTGGAGCAGGACGGCTACCACACCATGACCTTCCGCATCCGCCACCGCGACGGCCACTATCTCTGGTTCGAGACCGCCAGCCGGGCCATCCGCGAAACCTATACCGGCGCGGTGGTCGAGGTGGTCAGCGTATCGCGGGACATCACCGCGCGGGTGCAGGCCGAAGAGAACAAGCGGCGCCTGGCCGAAGTGGTGGAAGCCAACACCGACCCGGTGCTGTTCCTCGACCCCGAGGGCCTGGTCACCTACCTCAATCCGGCCGCCCGGCGCATGCTCGAACTCGGCGACGGGCAGGCGATGCCGACGCTCGCCGAGCTGTTCGCCAGCGACGACCTGCTGCGCCTGCGGCATGCCGGCTGGAGCGCCGCCGAGCGAACCGGGGTGTGGAGCGACGACTGCCGCCTGCAGCCGCTGCACGGCGGCGTCTCGGTGCCGGTCTCGCTGGTGCTGCTGGCGCACCGGGCGGCGGGGGGCGAGCGCTACTACTCGCTGGTGGCGCGCGACATGACCGAGCGCGAACTGCGCGAGGCGCAGCAGCGCCGGCACCAGGACGAGCTGGCGCATACCGCGCGCCTGGTGACCCTGGGCGAGCTGGCCTCGGGCATCGCCCATGAAATCAACCAGCCGCTGGCCGCCGTGGTCAATTACGCCAGCGCCAGCCAGCGCTACCTGCAGTCCCTGGGCCGCAACCCGCAGGCCGTCGAGCGCGTGGCCCAGGGCCTGCTGCGCATCACCGAACATGCCAACCACGCCTCCGCGGTGATCAAGCGGCTGCGCGCCTTCCTGCGCAAGGGCCAGCGGCGCATGCAGGCGCTCGACGTGGCCGAAGTGGCGCGCGAGGCGGTGCGCCTGTGCGCCTGGGAGGCCGGCGCCAGCCAGGTGCTGATCCAGGAGCGCTTGCCGGCCGGCCTGCCCGCGGTGTACGCCGACCGGGTGCTGCTGGAGCAGGTGCTGCTCAACCTGCTGCGCAACGCCATCGACGCCAACCGCGAGGCGCACCCGGGGCAGGCCTCGGATATCCTGCTGGAGGCCACGGCGGCGGCCGACGGCGCCCTGCACGTCAGGGTCTGCGACCAGGGGCCGGGGCTTGGCGAGGACGAACTGCAGCGGATCTTCACCCCGTTCTACACCAGCAAGCCGGATGGCCTGGGGCTCGGGCTGTCGATGAGCCGCAGCATCGTCGAGGGCTTCGGCGGCGCGCTGGAGGCCCGGCCGTATCCGGGCGGCGGCCTGTGCCTGACCTGTCGCCTGCCGCCAGCACGCAGCGACGACGTGGATGCATGAGACAGGCCCCTGGCAGCGGCGGCCGCCTGCCAGGGATCGCGGAAAACAATAAGAGGAATAACGGATGACCCTGCAACAGCAACAACTGGTCTATGTGGTCGACGACGACCAGGGCATGCTCGACTCGACCGTCTGGCTGTTCGAGTCGGTCGGTCTCAAGGCCGTGCCCTTCACCAGCGGCCGTGCCTTTCTCGAGGCCTGCGACGCCAGCCTCAACGCCTGCGTGCTGCTCGACGTGCGCATGCCTGGCATGGGCGGGCTGAACGTGCAGGAGGAAATGCGCGCCCGCGGCCTCGACCTGCCGGTGATCTTCGTCAGCGGCCATGCCGACGTGCCGATCGTGGTGCGGGCGTTCAAGGCCGGCGCCCGCGACTTCATCGAAAAGCCCTACAACGAGCAACTGCTGCTCGACAGCGTGCAGCAGGCGCTCAGCAGCATCGACGCCAGGCGCTCCGGCAGCAGCGGCTACAGCCAGTTGCAGGAACGCCTGGCCAGCCTCACCCCGCGCGAGCGTGACGTGTTGCTGCCGCTGGTGCAGGGCTACACCAACCGCGAAATCGCCGAGCAACTGGCGATCAGCGTGAAGACCGTCGACCTGTATCGGGCGCGGGTGATGAAGCGCATGCAGGCCGAACGCCTCGCCGATCTGGTGGGCATGGCCATCGTCGCCGGGATGATCGATCCGCTCGACCCGCGCGCCCGGCTATGAAGGTCGCCCTCAGCGGCCCAGGCGGCGCAGTTCGTCCGACTCGACCACGCGCAGGCCCTGGTCTTCTTCGAGGGCCAGGCGCCACAGTGCACGGGCCAGGGCGGTCACGTCGATGGCGCGGTGCTTGCCTGGCAGCCAGCGCATGAACGGTGCTGCCAGGCGCTCGCCGAGGCGGAACTCGTTGCGCGGGCCAAGCAGCAGGGAAGGGCGAGCCAGGGTCAGTTGCGGCCAGCCCTGCGCTTTGAGGGCTTCCTCGGTTTCGCCCTTGATGCGGTTGTAGAACACCGAGGAACGCGGGTCGGCACCGATAGCGCTGACCACCAGCAGATGCCGCGCGCCCAGCTCCAGGGCGCGCTTGGCGAACGCCACCACCAGATCGTGATCGACCGCGCGGAAGGCATCTTGCGATCCCGACTGTTTGATGGTGCTGCCCAGGCAGCAGAAGGCGGTATTCACCGGGCCATTGAGCGTGGGCAACAGGTCGAGCAGTTCCCCGACCGGGTTTTCCAGATGGGGATGTTCGGCCAGCGGCCTGCGACTCGGAGCCAGCACACGCTCGACGGTGGGTTCGTTGAGCAAGCGATCCAGCAGGTGCTCGCCGGTCATGCCGGAGGCGCCTGCCAGAAGAATGTGCTGGGGTGTCAGGTACATGGTCGATCCTCGACTGCTGTTTCGATTCTTGGCTCTGTACGAAAAGTACCTGCACTCGGTGATTTTTCCTACAGACCCTGATTTAGGGAGCTGCGGCCGATTTATCGTTCACGGCCGCTTCGCTTGGTTGCTGACGCAGTGCATTCCAGTGCTTCAGTACGGCAGGCGGAGCCCATATCTGCGGCTCGGATGGCTCGAAACCATCGGTCTGTTCGCGTTCTGCGACGGCAGCGCTGGCCAGATCGAACGCGCGTTGCAGGTCGTCCGTCTGCTGCAGCGCCTCGGCGAACAGCGCCCGACCGAAATAGGTGAAGTCGGCTTCTTCGGAGCAGCCGAACGACACCCGGTCAGCGCGTGCGGCGGTCATCAGCAGGGTCTTGTCGTCCTTCAGGGCCGGGATGAAGCCTCCGGAGTAGCAGGCGGAAATCACCACCACCTTGTGCCGGTCGGCCAGCGGTTGCAACAGCGTGGCCAACTCGTCGGCGGGCAGATCGGCCAGCTGCAGGCGTGGCTGATCCAGGTTCAGTTCATGGCCGCGCGAACCGTGGCTGGTCAGGTAGATGAACACCAAGTCTTCCGGGCCGCTGCGCTCGGCGATGGCTTGCACGGCGCGGCGCAGGTTTTCCCGGGTCGCCAGCGGGCGGTCGGCCAAGTGGTCGCGATGGTTGGCCAGGGTGATGCGACCATAGGCGGAGAAACGCTCGGAGAGCAGGTTTGCGACATAGTCGGCTTCGCGCAGGAACACGCTCTGCTTGCCGTCGCCGGCCAGCGTCAGGGCATAGAGTTCGCTGCGTGGGGTGGACTGTGGCAGCGCAGCGATGGCCTGGTCGAGCAGCTCGCCCTGTTTCAGCAGGCCGATTTCGAGCGGATCCGGTAGGGCCTGGCCGTTTTCGTCACGTACCCGCAGGCCGCGCTGCCAGGTGCCCTGTTGGCGCGTGCCGTCGGCCAGTGTCAGAGTGCCTTCGCCGTGGAAGCGACCATTGGTGAAGCGGCCATCGAAGCGACTGCCATCCGCCTGTTGCAGGCGGCCTTCACCCTGGTAGCGCCAATCCCTGAATTGTCCCTGATAGCGGCTGCCGTCGCTGCCGGTGTATTCGCCCTGGCCGCTGAGGGAGCCTGCTACGAAAGTACCGCTCCAGATATCGCCCGTCACGCTCTGATAGCGGCCCTTGCCGTGGAACAGGCTGTCCTGCAATTCGCCGTCGTAGCTATCGCCTTCGCTGCTGCGGTAGTTGCCGGCGCCTTTGAGCTGGCCGCCCGCGAAATGGCCGGAGAGTTGGTTACCGAGTTCGTCCTCGCGCACGCCCTGGCCATCCGGCAGGCCTTTTACGAAGCGGCCCTGGAAACGACTGCCGTCTGCCTGCTCCAGAGTGCCCAGACCGTGGAAGCGGCCATCACGGAATTGTCCACGGTAGATCTGCCCGGCTTCCTCCAGAGTCCCTTCGCCACTGAAACGACCTTTGGCGAAACCGCCGCTGTATTGGCTGCCGTCGGCATTCTTCAGCGTGCCCTGGCCGTCGAAACTGCCCGCGCTGAATTCGCCAACATAATGTTCGCCATTGGCGCCATGCCACTCACCGGCACCATGGCGCTGGCCATCGAGGAAGTGGCCGATGAACCAACTGCCATCGGCGTAATCCAGACGCCCTTTGCCCTGCAGCAGGCCATCGACCACGTTACCGTGATAGCGCGAACCGTCAGGCAGGATGGCGTCGGGAGGCAGCAAGGGTGTGCTCTGGCCGCAGGCTGTGAGGAAAAGAATCAGGGCCAAAGGCGCGAGGCGGAACATGCGGGGCGTCCAGGTCGGATGAGCGATACAGCAGTATGCCGTAAAGCGTCTGGCGACGCCCAGGCAGGTAAAATGCGCGTGCTACTGCGTCGTGGCATGCGTTCGCACACTGTTAAGCCACCTGCGTTACCTGCCTATAATGGCCGTCTTAGTAAGGTGGTGCGTCCCGCTTGGGGTGCCTGCCCAGCGTCTGAGGGGAGTTTCCATGTTGCTTCGTGGCCTGTTCTGGCTGGTGCTGTGCCAACTGCTTGGCACGGCAATCAATGCACTGTTTCTACCGATGCTGCCAGGGCCGATTCTCGGCATGCTGCTGTTGGTGGTGTTTCTGCTCTGTCGCGGTGAGGTCGACGAGCCGATCCAGCAGGCCGCCAGCAGCCTGCTCAAGTACCTGCCGCTGCTGCTGGTGCCGCCGGCCGTGGGGGTGATGGCCTACGCCGAGGCGATCGTCGCCGATTTCTGGGCGGTGATCGGTGCGTTGGTGCTGTCGTTGATCCTGTCCCTGGTGTTCGCCGGCTGGATGATGCAGAAACTGATCGAGCGCCAGGCGCGCCGTCGGGGGGAAGGATGATGCTCGACTGGCATGCTGCCTGGATGGCCGTTACCCATCATCCGCTGTTTGGCGCGGGCATCACCCTGGGCGCCTATCAGTTGGCGATTGCCGCCTATGAGAAGACCCGCTGGGTATTCCTGCAGCCGGTGCTGGTGTCGACGATGCTGGTCATCGCCATTCTGTTGCTCTGCGGGTTGACCTTCACGGAATACAAAACCGGCGCCGAGGCGCTGACCGTTTTTCTCGGCCCGGCTACCGTCGCCCTGGCGGTGCCGCTGTACCTCAACCTCAGGCGTATCCGCCAGGTATTCTGGCCCACCGTGCTCACGTTGCTGATCGCCGGGGCGGTCGCGACCGCGCTCGGCGTCGCCCTGGCCTGGGTATTGGGCGCCGAGCACAATATGCTGATGAGCATGGCGCCCAAGTCGGTGACTTCGCCGATTGCCATGCTGGTAGCCAGCCAGATCGGCGGCCTGGCAGCGCTGGCTGCGGTGTTCGTGATGATCACTGGTGTGCTGGGGGCGATCATCGGGCCGTCACTGTTGCGCTGGTGCGGTGTGCGCCATCACGCTGCCCTGGGCATGGCCCTGGGTATGACCGCCCATGCGGTCGGCACCTCGCGGGCCATGCAGGAGAGCGAGGAGTGCGGTGCCTTCGCGGCCCTGGCCATGAGCCTGATGGGTGTGCTCACGGCCATCCTGTTGCCATTGGCTATCGTCTTTCTGAACTGAGAACCCCAATGACCCTACCTTTATTCCCGTTGCACACCGTCCTGTTTCCCGGCTGCGTGCTGGATCTGCAGATATTCGAAGCGCGCTACCTGGACATGATCAGCCGCTGCATGAAACAGGGCGAAGGCTTTGGCGTGGTGTGCATCGTCGAGGGCGCAGAGGTGGGCGAGGTCGCCGAACGCATCGCCCAGATGGGCTGCGAGGCGATCATCAGCGATTTCCAGCAGCGCCCCAACGGCCTGCTGGGTATCCGGGTGCAAGGTGGCCGACGCTTTCGCGTCAAGCAGGCGCAGGTGCTGCCGGACAAGCTGACCCTGGCCCAGGTCGAATGGCTCGAAGAAGAGCCTCAACAGCCGCTGGACGA
Source organism: Phytopseudomonas daroniae (assembly GCF_004327275.1). Taxonomy (NCBI): domain Bacteria; kingdom Pseudomonadati; phylum Pseudomonadota; class Gammaproteobacteria; order Pseudomonadales; family Pseudomonadaceae; genus Phytopseudomonas; species Phytopseudomonas daroniae. The sequence continues at coordinate 472,421 of NZ_QJUJ01000001.1, read as the reverse complement.
GGAGCATGCCGATCTGCTGGCGCTGCTTGGCGCGCTGGCCGAACACCCGATGGTCGCCAGCCTGGACATGGGCGGCAGTGCCGAAAGCCAGTCCGAACTGGCCAACAAGCTCGGCTACCTGCTGCCGTTCAACGCCGAGCAGAAGATCGCCTTGCTGGCCGAGCCGGACGCCGCGCAGCGCCTGGCCATGCTGCAGGATCTGGTCGAGCAGTTACAGGGCGACGGCCCTGCTCAATAGCGGTAGATCTCCACCCCTGCCGACATCCGCCACAGTGCCAGGCTGGTCAGCAGCACTACGCAGCTCGGCACGACCACCCCCCAGACCTTCGTCGGCAGCGGAGGCAGTGATGCATAGCGTTGCATCAGCGCCAGGCTCAGTGCGCACAGGCTGCTGGCCAGCAAGGCGCCGGCGATGATATCGCTCGGCCAATGCACACCCAGGTAGACACGCGACAGGGCGATGCTGAGTGCCGGTAGACAGGCGAGCAGTATCCAGGTCAGCCGCAGACGGGCAGGTTGTCCGCGGCCGGCAAGCACGGCCGTGACCAGGAAGAACGCGAAGGCCGCCGAGCTGTGCCCGCTGGGGAAACTGTAGGTGCTCAGGGGCTCGAGCAACACATCGGGGCGCGCCCGCTCGAACAGTCCCTTGAGGGCGCCATTGGCCAGAGCGGTGCTGAGCATGGCGCCACTGGCGAACAGCAGGGCCTGCCACTTGCGGGCGAGCAGCAGCAGAACACAGAGCAGGATGGCGACCGCCAGTTGCACGTCGAAGTCACCGAAGTGGGTGATCAGTACCGCCACATGATCGAAGCGCGGATTGCGCTCCTCCTGGATCAGGGTCATCAGGCCCTGATCCAGCTGGATCAGGTGCGGCCAGCCGATGAACAGGACGAGCAGCAGAATCGCGCCCAGGCCGGCAGCGATCAGGCTGGCCTGGTGCTGTTCGCGCAGGCTGCTCTGGATGGTGAGTATCAGGAGCAGTGCCAGACCGGCCGCGACGACGGCGGCCTGGGGCCAGAAACCCGCTGGCAGAGGCAGGCGCAAGGCAGCACCGGCCGCCCAGCCAGGCAGCAGATAGGCGATTGCCCAGCCAGCGGCGGCCAGCATGCTGACGGCGATGAAGCGGCCAATCGGCATGCTCAGCATGCCCGCGACCATTGGCAGCATCGGCCGCAGTGGGCCGATGTAGCGGCCGAGCAGCAGACTGGCGACGCCATAACGTTCGAAGTAGGTTTGCGCGCCGTTGAGCCACTGGGGGTGGCTGCGCAAGCCAGGCAAGCGGCGGATGTCCTGATGGAAGTAGCGGCCCAGGGCGTAGGAAATGGCGTCGCCGAGCAGGCCGCCGAAATACGCCAGCGCCAGGGTTTCCCACAGGCTCAGGGCACCGTTGCCGGCCATCACGCCAACGGCGAACAACAGTACCGTGCCGGGAACGATGATGCCGGCGATGGCCAGGCATTCGATGCAGGCGATCAGAAAGATCGCCAGGCCCAGCCACTGCGGGTTGGCCGCGAGCCAGGTGGTGAGACTGTCGAGCCACTGGCTCATCGGTGGGCATCCTTCAGACGAGAGAACGCAGGCTTCGACCCATCCGTGTGGGAATGGGTTTCCTGTCATGTTGCGAAGCGCGGCAGATCATAGCAATTAGCTTCAAGCCAGAAGCTGGAAGAGCGCCGATTCACCTTTAACTTGAAGCTTGTGGCTTGCAGCTTGCAGCTCGAAACAACCTTCTGCCAGGCGCCGCTGTGCGCGGGGCGGCATGACCGCTATAATCAGCAACTTTTTCCAACTGCCAGACCTGAGTTGCCATGACCGAGTCCGTGCTTGACTACATGACCCGCCTGGGCCGCGCCGCCCGCCAGGCTTCGCGCGTGCTCGCGCGGGCCAGCACCGCGCAGAAGAACCAGGCCCTGCAGGCCGCCGCCGCTGCGCTCGACGCCGCGCGCGCCGAGCTGAGTGCCGCCAACGAACTGGATCTGGCCGCCGGCCGCGCCAACGGCCTGGAACCGGCCATGCTCGACCGCCTGGCGCTGACGCCCAAGGTGATCGACAGCATGATCGAAGGCCTGCGTCAGGTCGCCACGCTGCCGGATCCCATCGGCGAGATCCAGGGCATGCGTTACCTGCCTTCCGGCATCCAGGTCGGCAAGATGCGTGTACCGCTGGGCGTGATCGGCATCATCTACGAGTCGCGGCCCAACGTGACCATCGATGCGGCCAGCCTGTGCCTGAAATCGGGCAACGCCACCATTCTGCGTGGCGGCTCCGAGGCGATTCATTCCAATCAGGCCATCGCCCGCTGCATCCAGGCAGGCCTGGCCGAAGCCGGTTTGCCGGCCAGTGCGGTGCAGGTCGTGGAGACCACGGATCGTGCCGCCGTCGGAGCGCTGATCACCATGCCCGAGTTCGTCGACGTGATCGTGCCGCGTGGCGGCAAGGGCCTGATCGAGCGCATCAGCCGTGAAGCCAAGGTGCCGGTGATCAAACACCTGGACGGGGTTTGCCACGTTTATGTCGACATCGCCGCTGACCTCGACAAGGCCATCCGCGTTTGCGACAACTCCAAGACCCAGCGTTACTCGCCGTGCAACACCATGGAAACCCTGCTGGTGCATGTCGATATCGCCGCGCGCGTGTTGCCGCCGCTGGCCGCCATCTACCGTGACAAGGGCGTCGAACTGCGCGGCGATGCGCAGACCCGCGCGCTGCTGGGCAGCGACGTGCTGGAAGCCAGCGAAGACGACTGGCATGCCGAGTACAACGCGCCGATCCTGGCGATCCGCGTGGTCGACTCGCTGGAGTCTGCCATCGAGCACATCAACACCTATGGTTCGCAGCACACCGACGCGATCATTACCGAGAACTTCAGTGATGCGCGGCGCTTCCTCACCGAGGTGGATTCCAGCTCGGTGATGGTCAACGCCTCGACGCGTTTCGCCGATGGTTTCGAGTATGGCCTGGGCGCGGAGATCGGTATTTCCACCGACAAACTGCACGCCCGCGGGCCGGTTGGCCTGTTGGGGCTGACCAGCGAGAAGTACGTGGTATTCGGCGACGGTCACGTGCGCACCTGATGGCGAGCCGCAAACGCATCGGACTGTTGGGCGGTACCTTCGATCCGGTGCACATCGGCCATCTGCGCGCAGCGCTGGAGGTGGTCGAGTTCATGGGGCTGGACGAGCTGCGGCTGATCCCCAGTGCACGTCCACCGCACCGGGAAACCCCTCAGGTTGGGGCGCAGGATCGCCTGGCGATGGTCGAGCAGGCAGTGGCGGGATTGCCGCAGTTGCAGGTGGATGACCGCGAGCTGCGGCGCGACAAACCGTCCTACAGTATCGACACCCTGGAGTCGCTGCGGGGCGAACTGGCAGCGGATGATCAGTTGTTTCTGATCCTGGGCTGGGATGCCTTTTGCGGTTTGCCAGCCTGGCACCGTTGGGACGAGTTGCTGCGCCACTGCCATATTCTGGTGCTGCAGCGCCCGGATGCCGACAGCGAGGCGAGCGAGCCGCTGCGTGACCTGCTGGCGGCACGCAATATTGCCGACCCACTGGCGCTCGACGGGCCGGCGGGGCAGATTTCTTTCATCTGGCAGACACCGCTGGCGGTGTCTGCCACCCAGATCCGTTCGCTGCTGGCGAGCGGCCGATCGGTGCGCTTTCTGGTGCCCGATGCGGTACTGGCTTATATCAATGCCCATGGACTGTACCGTGGGTAAATCGAACACGAGGCAAACGAGTTAGTTATGACGAAGCAAACCATGCACAGTGAAGACCTGGTCAAAGTGGCCATCGCAGCACTGGAAGAGATCAAGGCGCAGGACATCACCACCATCGATGTGCGCGAGAAGACCAGCATCACCGATTACATGGTGATCGCCAGCGGCACCTCCAGCCGTCACGTCAAGTCGCTGGTCGACAACGTGCTGGAAAAGACCAAGGAGCAGGGCGTGCGGCCGATCGGCAGCGAAGGCCTGGACAGCGGCGAATGGGCACTGCTCGACCTGGGCGATATCGTCGTTCACGTGATGCTGCCTACCGCTCGCCAGTTCTATGACCTGGAACGTCTGTGGCAGGGCGCCGAGCAGAGCCGTGCGCAGCAAGGCATCGAGCGCGAGTAAGGGCCGGCTGTCGTGCGCATCAAACTGATTGCGGTCGGCTCGCGCATGCCGCGTTGGGTCGAAGACGGCTGGCAGGAGTATGCCAAACGCATGCCGTCCGAGCTGTCCCTGGAACTGCTGGAAATTCCCCTGACCACGCGCGGCAAGAACGCCGACGTGGTGCGGATGATCCGCCAGGAAGGCGAAGCCATGCTGGCCAAGGTGCAGCCCGGGGAACGCATCGTCACCCTGGAAGTCGAAGGGCGGCCCTGGAGTACCGAGCAATTGGCGGTCGAACTCGACAAGTGGCGCCTGGATTCGCGCACCGTCAATCTCATGGTCGGCGGCCCGGAAGGGCTGGCGCCGGAAGTCCAGGCGCGCAGCGAACAGCGCTGGTCGCTGTCGCCATTGACCTTGCCTCACCCGCTGGTACGGATACTGGTCGGCGAACAGATTTATCGTGCCTGGACGGTGTTGTCCGGTCACCCTTATCACAAGTAGTCAGCGATCCCGATGCCCCAGCCGATTCGCCTCAAAGACCACGAAAAGGACGCGCGCCTCATCCGCAGACGCACGCTGGTCGGTGGCGTGCTTTTTCTGGTGCTGACCCTGGCGCTGATCGCCCGCATGTATTACCTGCAGGTGATCCAGTACGAGTACCACTCCACGCTGGCGGAGAACAATCGCATCCACGTGCAGCCGATCCCGCCGAACCGCGGGCTCATCTACGACCGCAACGGGGTGATCATTGCCGACAACCGGCCCAGCTTCAGTCTGACCCTTACCCGCGAGCGTGCCGGTGACTGGGAGCAGGTGCTGGACGTGATCGTCGAGGTGCTGCAGCTCACCCCCGATGATCGCGAATTGTTCGAGAGGCGTGTACGCCAGGGGCGGCGGCCGTTCGAGCCGGTGCCGGTGCTGTTCGAGCTCAGTGAAGAGCAGATCGCCCGGCTGGCGGTGAACCAGTTCCGCCTGCCTGGCGTCGAGGTGGTGGCCCAGTTGGTGCGCCACTATCCGCAGCGCGAGCATTTCGCCCACTCGGTCGGTTACGTGGGACGCATCAACGAGCGCGAGCTCAAGGAGCTCGACCCGGTGGAGTACAGCGGTACTCACCATATCGGCAAGACCGGCATCGAGCGTTTCTACGAAGATCAGTTGCACGGCAAGGTCGGTTACGAAGAGGTCGAGACCAACGCCCGCGGCCGCGTGTTGCGCGTGCTCAATCGCACCGACCCGCTGCCCGGCAAGGACATCGTGCTGACCCTGGACGTGCACCTGCAGGAGGTTGCCGAGAATGCACTGGGTGGTCGGCGTGGCTCGGTGGTGGCAATCCAGCCGTCGACCGGCGAGGTGCTGGCCATGGTCAGCCAGCCCAGCTTCGACCCCAATCCGTTCGTCACCGGCATCAGCTTCAAGGCCTACGCCGACCTGCGCGATTCCATCGACCGGCCGTTGTACAACCGCGTGTTGCGCGGCCTCTACCCGCCGGGCTCGACGATCAAGCCAATGGTGGCCGTGGCGGGTCTGGATGCTGGCGTGATCACGCCGACTTCGCGCGTGTTCGACCCCGGCTTCTACCAACTGGCCAACCATAGCCACAAGTACCGCAACTGGAACCGCACTGGCGATGGCTGGGTAGATTTGAGCCTGGCCATTGCCCGCTCGAACGACACCTACTTTTACGATCTGGCGCACAAGCTCGGTATCGACCGGCTGCACGACTACATGAGCCGTTTCGGCCTCGGTCAGCGGGTATCGCTGGACATGTTCGAGGAAACCGCCGGCCTGATGCCGTCGCGCGACTGGAAGCGCGCCCGTTACCGTCAGCCCTGGTACCCCGGCGAAACGCTGATTCTGGGGATCGGTCAGGGCTACATGCAGACCACGCCGCTGCAACTGGCCCAGGCCACGGCGCTGGTGGCCAGTCGCGGCAAGTGGATTCGCCCGCACCTGGCCAAGAGCGTCGATGGCAAGATGCCTCTCGACGACAATCCGATTCCCGATATCCTGCTGCGCGATCCCAAGACCTGGGATTACGCGCGACTGGGCATGGAGCAGGTGATGCACGGCGCTCGGGGTACGGCGCGCAAGGTGGGCGACAGTGCCGCCTATCGCATCGCCGGCAAGAGCGGTACCGCCCAGGTGGTGGCGATCAAGCAGGGCGAGAAGTACGACCGCAACAAGGTGCAGGAGCGTCATCGTGACCATGCCTTGTTCGTCGCCTTCGCCCCGGCCGAGAACCCGCAGATCGTGGTGGCGGTGATGGTCGAGAACGGTGAGTCGGGCGGCGCTGTGGGCGCGCCGGTGGTCAAGCAGGTGATGGATGCCTGGCTGCTCGACGAGAACGGTCAACTCAAGGCCGAATACGCTACGCCAGGTGCCTCGGCACCGCTCAACGCAGAGGTGAAGCATCGATGAGCCTGACCGGTAGCTTCGACCGCACGCTTTCCACCGACGACGTTCTGCGTCGTCGCTCCAGCCTGCTGCAGCGCCTGCACATCGACGGCATTCTGTTGCTGCTGCTGTTGCTGCTCGCCACCGGCAGCCTGTTCATCCTTTATTCGGCCAGCGGCAAGAACGTCGATCTGCTGATGAAGCAGGCCTCCTCCTTTGGCATCGGTCTGGTGGCGATGGTGGTGATCGCCCAGTTCGAACCACGCTTCATGGCCCGCTGGGTGCCGCTGGGCTACCTGTGCGGCGTCGGCCTGCTGGTGGTGGTGGACGTCATGGGCCACAACGCCATGGGTGCCACGCGCTGGATCAACATCCCCGGGGTGATCCGCTTCCAGCCGTCGGAGTTCATGAAGATCCTGATGCCGGCGACCATGGCATGGTACCTGGCCAAGCGCAGTCTGCCGCCGAGCTTCAAGCACGTTTGCGTCAGCCTCGGGCTGATCGTCACGCCGTTCGTGCTGATCCTGCTGCAGCCGGATCTGGGCACTTCGATGTTGATTCTCGCCTCCGGCGCCTTCGTGCTGTTCATGGCCGGGCTGCAATGGCGCTGGATCGCCGGCGCCGTCGCCGCCATCGCGCCGATTGCCGTGGCGATGTGGTTTTTCGTCATGCACGACTACCAGAAACGCCGGGTGCTGACCTTCATCAATCCGGAGAGCGATCCGCTGGGCGCGGGCTGGAACATCATCCAGTCCAAGGCGGCGATCGGCTCGGGTGGCGTGTTCGGTAAAGGCTGGTTGCTTGGCACCCAGTCGCACCTGGATTTTTTGCCGGAGAGCCACACGGACTTCATCATTGCCGTTTTGGCCGAAGAATTTGGCCTGATTGGTGTCTGTCTGTTGCTGCTCTTGTACATTCTGTTGATTGCGCGCGGTCTGGTGATTACCGTGCAAGCGCAGACGCTGTTCGGTAAGCTGCTCGCCGGTGGTCTGACCATGACCTTCTTTGTCTATGTCTTCATCAATATCGGCATGGTCAGTGGTTTGTTGCCGGTAGTGGGTGTGCCGCTGCCGTTTATCAGTTATGGCGGCACGTCTTTGATTACGTTGTTGTCGGGTTTCGGAATTCTGATGTCCATCCACACGCACCGTAAGTGGATTGCTCAGGCTTGATTGGGGTTATGAATTCAATGCAGATTTTGCGTGGCTGGGCCGCACGACATGCACATTGGCTGGCGGTCGCCGGCCTGCTTGGGGCTCCACAGGCGATGGCTGCCAACGAATATGCGAATTCGCCGCAGGTCGGCGAGTTCATCACCGAGATGACTCGTGATTACGGTTTTGCCAGCGAGCAACTGAGTACGCTGTTCTCCGGTGTGGAGCGCAAACAGGCGATTCTCGACGCCATTTCGCGTCCGGCCGAGCGGGTCAAGCCGTGGAAGGAATACCGGCCGATCTTCATTACCGACGCTCGTATCAATAAGGGCGTGGCGTTCTGGAACGAACACGCCGAAGCCTTGGCGCGTGCCGAAAAAGAATACGGCGTACCTGCCGAGATCATAGTCGCCATCATCGGCGTAGAGACGTCTTACGGCGGCAACACCGGCAGCTACCGGGTCATCGATGCGCTGTCCACCCTGGCCTTCGATTACCCGCCGCGTGCGCCATTCTTTCGCAAGGAGCTGCGCGAGTTCCTCATGCTGACCCGTGAAGAGCAGGTCGATCCGGCCAGCCTGAAAGGTTCCTACGCTGGCGCCATGGGCCTGCCGCAGTTCATGCCGAGCAGTTTCCGCGCCTACGCGGTGGACTTCGACGGCGATAGCCACATCAACATCTGGAGCAACCCGGTGGATGCCATCGGCAGCGTTGCCAGCTATTTCAAGCGTCACAACTGGCAGCCGGGGCAGCCGGTGGCGAGCCTTGCCACGGTCGAGGGAGAGCAGGTCGATCAGGGCCTGAGTACCGGCCTCGATCCGGAAAAGAACGTGGCCGAACTGCGCGCTCTGGGCTGGTCGAGCAACGACGAGCTGGCCGATGATCTGCCGGTAACCGCGTTCCGCCTCGAAGGCGCAGAGGGTGCCGAATACTGGATTGGCCAACCCAACTTCTATGTCATTACCCGCTACAACCGCAGCGTGATGTATGCCATGGCGGTCAATCAGTTGTCCGAGTTGCTGGTTCAGGCCCGAGGTGCCAATCAATGACGGGGTTGCCATTCAAACTGGCCGTGTGCGGCATCGTTGCGCTGCTGCTGGCGAGCTGTTCCTCCAGCCGTGCGCCGACAGGCACCGCGCCGGTGCCATCTTCCGGTGGTTCGATTTCCGGGCCATCCGATTTCAACCGCCCGCACAAGGACGGTGCGCCCTGGTGGGATGTAGACGTCTCGAAAATCCAGGACGCCATCCCCATGCCGCATTACGGCCCGGTGAAGTCCAGCCCTTACGTGGTATTCGGCAAGCAGTACTACCCGATCGCCGATGCCCGCCGCTATACCGCGACCGGCCCGGCCTCCTGGTACGGCACCAAGTTCCACGGCCAGGCTACCGCCAACGGCGAATCCTACGACCTGTACGGCATGACCGCCGCGCACAAGACCTTGCCGCTGCCCAGCTACGTGCGAGTGACCAACCTGGAGAACGGCAAGACCGTGATCCTGCGGGTCAACGACCGTGGGCCGTTCTATTCCGATCGCATCATCGATCTGTCCTTCGCTGCCGCCAAGAAGCTCGGTTACGCCGAGAAGGGCACCGCTCAGGTTCGCGTGGAAGGTATCGACCCGACCGAGTGGTGGGCTCAGCAGGGGCGTCCGGTGCCGATGATGATGGCGCAGCCGCAGATGGCCAAGGTTCAGCCCGCCCAGGCGGCCCAGTTGCAGCTGGCCAGTGCCCCGGTAGAGCAGTACTCGCCGCCGCCGCAACAGCATGCCGCCGCCACCGTGCCGGTACAGATCGACTCAAAAAAAAACGCTTCAGCCGCAGCGTCTGGCCTGTATCTCCAAGTGGGAGCCTTCGCCAATCCCGACGCTGCGGAGCTCCTCAAGGCCAAGTTGAGCGAATCGGTGACTGCCCCGGTGTTCATCAACTCAGTGGTGCGCAACCAGCAGATATTGCACCGCGTGCGACTGGGCCCGATCAACAGCCAGGGCGAGGCTGAGCGAGTGCGTGACAGCATCCGCGTGGCCAATCTCGGGCAAGCGACTCTGGTCAAGGCGGACTGAGGGGCACAGCCCTTCGGCGTTGGCAACTTATCGGCCCGCCGCCTGACTAAGCAGTGAATCGCCGCCAGCGTGCGGCGATGACATTTCATATTTGCCCGCAAGGGCCTGTTCGACCATCAGCGATCTAGAGAGACGGATGAAAATCACCAGCTTCGCGCAACGCATCTTCCTGTCACTTATGCTGCTCGGCGCCTCCAGCGCCTGGGCCAACCAGGCGCCGTTGCCGGCTCCGCCACAACTGGCAGCCAAGTCCTATGTGCTGATGGATGGTGCCAGTGGCAACGTCCTGGTCGAGAACAATGGCGACGAGCGCCTGCCGCCTGCCAGCCTGACCAAGCTGATGACCGCCTACATCGCCACCCTGGAAATTCGCAACGGCAAGATCGGCGAACAGGACATGGTCACCATCAGTGAGCATGCCTGGCGCACGGGCGGTGCCGCTTCGGGTGGCTCCACCATGTTCCTGCCGGTGAACAGCCAGGCCACGGTCGATGACCTGTTGCACGGCATCATCATTCAGTCCGGCAACGATGCCAGCATCGCCATTGCCGAGCACATCGCCGGCAGTGAAGACGCCTTCGCCGATATGATGAACGCTACCGCCGAGCGTCTGGGCATGAAGAACAGTCATTTCATGAACTCCACCGGCCTGCCGCATCCTGAGCACTATTCCAGCGCCCACGACATGGCGATTCTGGCTCGCGCGATCATCAATGAGGATGCCGACCACTACGCCATCTACTCGCAGAAAGAATTCCTCTGGAACAACATCAAGCAGCCCAACCGCAACCTGCTGCTGTGGCGCGACCGTACTGTCGACGGTCTGAAGACCGGCCACACCAATGAAGCCGGCTTCTGTTTGGTAGCCTCGGCCGTACGCGATGGCGCGCGGATGATCACCTCGGTATTCGGTACCGACAGCGAGAGCTCCCGGGCCGCTGAAACCCAGAAGCTGCTGACCTATGGTTTCCGTTTCTTCGAAACCCGCACCTTCTATCAGAAGGGCACCGAGCTGGCTCAGGCGCCGGTCTGGAAAGGCCAGGCCTCTCAGGTCAAGGCTGGTTTGGCTCAGGATCTGACCCTGACCCTGCCGAAAGGCCAGCTGGAGAAGCTGCAGGCCAGCATGACCCTCAACCCGCAGATCATTGCCCCGATCGCTCAAGGTGACGTGATCGGCAAGGTCGAGGTGAAGATGGGTGATCAGGTGGTGCACAGTGCCGATCTGGTGGCGCTGGAAGCTGTCGAGGAAGGTGGCTTCTTCCGCAGCCTGTGGGATAGCATTCGACTGTTCTTCTACGGGTTGTTCAATTGAACCCAACCCTTACACAAGGACGCCCCGCATAGGGGCGTCTTGCATTGGACAGGCGAGACGCCTGCAGTAATTGCCATGACCGACACCGACGTTCAAGCTCCGAAAATCGAATTCCCCTGCCCGAACTACCCGATCAAGGTGATCGGCGAAGCCGGTGACGGCTTCAGTGATCTGGTGATCGAGGTCATCCAGCGCCATGCGCCGGATCTCGACGCCGATACCCTGGTGACCCGCGACAGTCGCAACGGTCGTTTCCTGTCCGTACAGGTGCTGATCACCGCCACCGGTGTCGAGCAGTTGCAGGCGATCCATGTCGACCTGCGCGCCACCGGCCGCGTGCACATGGTGCTCTAGTGGCGGCAGCCGACCTTATCGTGCGTCACCTCGGGGTGGTGGATTACTTGCCGACCCTCGAGGCGATGCGCAAGCTGACTGCCGAGCGCGACGACGCCACGCCTGACGAGATCTGGTTGCTGCAGCACCCGCAGGTGTTCACCCAGGGGCAGGCCGGCAAGCCCGAGCATCTGCTGGCGCCCGGCGACATCCCGGTAATCCAGGTAGAGCGCGGTGGCCAGGTGACTTACCACGGCCCCGGCCAGTTGGTTGCGTACCTGATGCTGGATCTGCGCCGTCTGGATCTGGGGGTGCGTGAGCTGGTCACGACCATGGAGCAGGCCCTGGTCGAGGTGTTGGCCAGCTACGGTGTCGAAGCCGCGCCGAAGGCGGATGCGCCAGGGGTGTATGTCAGTGGTGACAAGATCGCTTCGCTAGGCTTGCGGGTACGCCGAGGCTGCTCGTTCCATGGCCTGGCACTCAACGTGGATATGGACATGGCGCCCTTCCAGCGTATCAACCCGTGCGGTTATGCCGGCTTGAAGATGACGCAGCTCAAGGATCTGCTGGGCACGCCGCCGTTGTTCGATGAGGTCGCCCAGCGTCTTGAGCAGGCTCTTCGTCAGCGTTTGGGATATGGGCAGTAAGCTTCGCGCCGATATCCAGATGATCAGCCGGTAGGGTGGGGCAGGGCGGCGATCCGCTTCAGCCCACCGCCCACCGCCGGCGCCTGCCTGTTCAGGATCAGCCCAAGGCACGACCCGGAACGTCAATTGACGTTGAGGGCAGGAATCAGATTGTTGTCGGTCTGCTGGCCGGGTACCGGTACTGGCGCTGCCAGGCCCAGGTTGTTCTTCTCGAACACCTTGTCCGCCCGATAGCTGGAGCGTACCAGGGGGCCGGCCGCCACTTCCATGAAGCCCATCTGCAGGCCGATCTCGCGGAACCGGTTGAATTCGTCCGGGCTCACCCAGCGCTTTACCGGCAGGTGATTGCGGGTCGGCTGCAGGTACTGGCCAAGGGTGAGGATATCCACGCCCACGGCGCGCATATCTTCCATTGCCTCGAGAACTTCGTCGTCGGTCTCGCCCAGGCCGAGCATCAGGCTGGTTTTGGTGAGCACGTCCGGACGATGGCGCTTGGCGTGGGCCAGGACATCGAGGGTCTTCCGGTAACCGGCGCGAGGGTCGCGTACTTCGCGGGTCAGGCGATTGACTGTCTCGACATTCTGGGCGAACACTTCGAGACCGGAATCCACCACGCGCTCAATGGATGGCAGGTCGCCGTCGAAGTCGGGCGTCAACGCTTCCACTACCACCTGCGGTGTGTTGGCCTTGATCGCCCGTACGCAGGCGGCGTAGTGTGCGGCGCCGCCGTCTGGTAGGTCATCGCGATCCACCGAGGTCAGCACGATATAACGCAGCGCCATCAGCTCCACCGACTTGGCGGTGTTCTGCGGCTCTTCCTTGTCCAGCCAGCCGTTCGGGTTGCCCGTATCCACCGCGCAGAAGCGGCAGGCACGGGTGCAGACCGAACCCATCAGCATGATCGTGGCCGTGCCGTTGGACCAGCACTCGCCCATGTTCGGGCAGTGGGATTCCTGGCATACGGTGCTCAGACGGTGCTCGCCGACATTGCGCTTGACCGCTTCGAAGCGGCTGCCGCCCGGTGCCTTGACTCGCAACCAGCTCGGCTTGGGTTCGTAAACCTGGGGCTCGCTCGAGGCGCGGCGCTTCTGGCCGTCCTTGATCGCGGTAATGCCCTGAACGGTGCGGAATTTGTCGCCGCTGGCAACGGGTTTGGGCGAGGCAGTATCGGACATCGAAAATCTCGGCTCCGGTAGGGGCTGCGGGTGGCGGATGGGGAGCTTGTGGCCGCCGCGAAGTGTATCACAGAAGGTATTTGCACGAGGCTGACCGTCTGTTCCTGCGCTGCCTTTACCCTGACCGCCGCGCTGCTCCGCTCGCCGTTTCCTGCCGATCAGTGCGCCGGGGTTTGTGGCAGTTTGGCGATCACCTTGATCTCGAACTGAAAGCCATACAGCCAGGTCACGCCGACGCCAGTGAGCGTCGGGTGCGGAGCACCGCCCCAGTACTCCGGCACGATCTGCCAGATGGTTTCGAAATGCGCTTCGGGGTCGACGATGAAAACCGTCACATCGAGCACGTCATCGAAGGTGCAGCCGGCCGCGTTGAGGATGGCATTGAGGTTGTCGAAGGCGAGCCGAACCTGTGCCTGCAGATCCGGTTCGGGGGAGCCATCGGGGCGGCTGCCGACTTGTCCCGACACGAACAGCAAGCCGTCGGAGCGCACGGCAGGCGAGTAACGGTTGCGCTCATAGAGCGCCTGGCGGCCTGGTGGAAAAACGACATCGCGAGTATTCATGTTGCCTCCTTTGGGCCATGGCGACCCGTCTAGTGATGGGCTCACTCTAGGAGTGCCGGCCCGCTGGATAAACCGGCCAGTTCGATCAACACTGTTTGTGAAATCCAAATAATCACTGGTTGGGCAACATGGATCGATTCGACGCGATGAGGGCATTCGCCCGGGTAGTGGAGGCTGGCAGCTTCACCAGGGCAGCCGACACGCTGCACATGAGCAAGACCAGCGTCACGCAGTTGGTGCAGCAACTGGAGGCGCGGCTGCGTGTGCGGCTGCTGAACCGCACGACGCGCAAGGTCAACGTCACTGCCGACGGTGCGGCCTATTACGAGCGGGTGGTGCGTCTGCTGGCCGACATGGAGGATGCCGAAACCAGCCTGTCGGATGCCTCGGCCATGTTGCGCGGACGGTTGCGAGTGGATGTACCCAGCCCATTCGCGCGGATGATTCTGGTGCCGGCTCTGCCGGCCTTCCATGCGCGTTATCCGGACATTCAGCTCGATCTGGGAGTGAGCGACCGCCTCATCGATCTGGTTGGCGAGAACGTCGACTGCGTGATTCGCGGCGGCGAGATCACCGACCAGTCACTGATGGCGCGCCGCGTCGGCGATCTGCAGTCGGGTGTGTATGCGGCGCCCAGTTACCTGCAGCGTTCCGGTACCCCTGAGCACCCGTGGGAGCTCGCCGATAGCCATCACCGTATCGTCGGCTTTCAGCGAGCGCGGGCCGGCAAGCTGTTTTCGTATGTCATGCACCGCGATGGCGAGCGCGTCGACGTGGAAGGGCGCTATGTGCTGGCGGTGGACGATGGCAACGCCTACCTGGCGGCCGGGTTGGCGGGGCTGGGTGTGCTCTGGCTGCCGAATTACATGTCTCGAGAGCATCTGCTGCGTGGCGAACTGGTCGCCGTTTTCGAGGACTGGCAATTCGAGCCGATGCCGATGTACATCGCCTATCCGCCGAACCGTCACGTCAGCGCCAAGTTGCGCGTATTCATCGACTGGGTCGTCGAGCTGATGGCGCTGCACGCACCGGTCATCGATCGAAGTGGGCGCTAATCCTTTACGGTAAACTGCGCGCCTCGCTTTCCCTATGGCTCCGCCGCATGTCTCGACCTTCTCGCCCCGCGTCACGGCCCTATCGTGTGGCCAAGGCGCCACCTGCCGAACCGCGCCTGATCGTGCTGAACAAGCCTTTCGACGTGCTGACCCAGTTCAATGACGACCTGGGCCGCGCCACGCTCAAGGATTTCGTCGCGATACCGGGTGTGTATCCGGCCGGGCGGCTGGATCGTGACAGCGAAGGCCTGCTGCTGCTCACCAATGACGGCCAGTTGCAGGCGCGTATCGCCGATCCCAGGCACAAGCTGGCCAAGACTTATTGGGTGCAGGTCGAGGGCGAGCCAAGCGCCGAGCAACTGCAGCAACTACGCGACGGCGTGCAGCTCAACGATGGCCCGACCTTGCCTGCCGAAGCGCGTCTGCTCGATGAGCCCGAGTTGTGGCCACGCAACCCGCCAGTACGCTTTCGTAAAAGTGTGCCAACAGGCTGGTTGGAGCTGGTGATTCGTGAAGGCCGCAACCGCCAGGTGCGGCGCATGACCGCCGCTGTAGGCTTGCCGACCCTGCGCCTGGTGCGCGTGCGTATCGGCCCCTGGGCGCTGGAGGGCCTGCAGCCGGGCGAGTGGCGGGAAGAGCCGGCGAGATTGAAGTAGGCCAAGGCGGATCATCTGGCAGTTTCAAGGCGTAAGCGGCCGTTAGGGTGGATGACGCTCTTTTCATCCACCAGCCCGTAGGATGGGTGAAACCCATCAATTTCCGATGGGTTTCACCCATCCTACGACCGTCCGCTTGCGCCACATTGCCGCCGATCTATAGGGATACGGGTTCCTGTTTGCCAAGTGCACAAAGATCGTGAACAGGCTCTTAGGCCTCGTATCCGGCCTTGATGACGCTGATGCCTTTGATCAACACCTCGCGCCAACCCTGCAGTGTCGCTGCATCGGCCTGTTTGTCGTGTTCCATGATGGTTTTGAGCAGTGACTCCAGCCACAGATCGTAAAGCTCCGGGCGGATGTCCATGGCTGTCCGTGCATGGGTGCAGCCCAGGGCGCGAAGTTTGGTGTCCGGCATGCCACGGGCGTGCATGACGAGATTGAGGATGCCCTGGCGCAGCAGCAGCTTTTGCGCGGGCATGTCGGTATTGATGAACTTCTCGCGGATCGCTGGCGAGCTGTCGAGGAAATACCGATAGAAATCGTCGAAAAAGGCGGGGCTGGCACAGCAGCGTCCGTAACTCTGCATGACGCGATCAGTGGCGTTCATGTGTTTCTCCATGGGGTAAGCAGCAGACAGGGTGACGGCGCCATTCGCCGTCATTTTCGTTATGGGGTTTAGACGCCTTCCAGGCCCGCGATGACCAGCGTCTTGATCAGAAAGCCGAGTACGCCAAGGCCAAGGGCGAAGAACAGAATGAAGGTACCGAAGCGACCGGCTTTGGAGTTCTTCGCCAGATCCCAGACGATGAACGCCATGAACAGCACCAGTCCGCCGACCAGCAGGGTCATCATCAGCTCTTCGAAAACTTCCGGTTCCATCGCGACCTCATTGGCGATCAATGAAGCTGTGCCGCCCTGGGGCAATGACGAAGGGGCGGGTACGCGACGAGTCGTGAGAAACGCGCATCGCTGTTGTTATTGGAGGAACCGCACAAGGCACAGCAAACGTGTGGATATTACACGCTGGCAGGCCTGAGTGCGTAGCTCCCTATTGGTCGTATGGTCTTTAACTGCGCAAGTGTTGGAGGGGTAGCTGCGTGCTGGAGAGAATCTGCTGCAGCACGAAGCTCGAACGCACGCTGGAAACGCCGTCGATGCGGGTCAGGGTGCCGAGCAGCAGTTTCTGGTAGTGATCCATGTCCGGTACCACCACTTTGAGCTGGTAGTCGGCGTCCATCCCGGTGACCAGGCAGCACTCCAATACTTCGGGGCATTTGCGGATCTCTTCCTGAAAGTGCTCGAAGCGCTCCGGCGTGTGGCGATCCATGCCGATCAGCACATAGGCGGTCAGACTCAGGCCGAGTTTCTTGCGATCCAGCAGGGCGACCTGCTGCACGATGTAGCCGTCATCCTCCAGCTGTTTGACCCGCCGCGAGCAGGGCGAGGGGGAGAGGCCGATGCGCTCGGCCAGATCCTGGTTGGACAGGGTCGCGTCGCGCTGCAATTCGGCGAGAATGTTCAGGTCGTAGCGGTCGAGTTTGTTCATGGCCAGGCTTATTTGTTGTTCGCTTGCGCTGAATAGTGCCGGATTAAATTAAAATTGCGCAAGTGGCGTATCGATCAGCAATTTTTGCAATTTCTGGTCGCGTCGTCGGGCGTAAGCTTTATCTCAGTTTCACGGCCCGGACGACACGTCCACCCGGCTCGCCCAATCAGGTGAGCTGGCGCCGCCGACCCAACCGGGTCGTCACGGCACCCGGGTTCGCACTGCCCAACCAGGCGGGCGAGGAAAGCGGCGACAGAATTGCCAGCACAGGACATCTACGAAAGGGGAGGCCGAGAGGTCTCCCCTTTCTTCTTTGCGCATCTCAATGACCGCCGCAGCACTTCTCCCAGTGCTTCTTCTTCGAGGTGTGGCCGATGCCCGGATTGAAGGCGTTGGTCGGATCCAGCTCGCGGTAGAAACCGGCCAGCGCCGGTTTGGCGATATACAGGTGACCGACGTTGTGCTCGGCCGGGTATTCGGCGCGGCGCTCGTCGAGCAGCGTCCACATGGCATGCTCCATGGCTATCGGGTCGACGCCCTTCTTGACGATGTAATCCTGATGGAACACGTGGCAGAAGAAGTGTCCGTAGTAGAGCTTGTGGATGATCTGTTCTTGCATCTCCGCCGGCAGCGTCTCGACCCAGTCTCGGTCGTTACGACGGAGGGCGATGTCCAGGGCGAGGATGTCCTCGACGCTGCTGCGGTGCGCCTCACGGTAGCGGATCGCCGCACCGGCGATGGCGAAGCGGTGCAGGAAGGCCTTGCGCCCCTCGTCGGCATCGCACTCGAAAAACGCGCCGCTGGTGCGCTTGCCGAAGTAATCATTCAGAAAGGTGCGGGTCTGTTCCAGGCTGTCGTTGGCCACTCGCACCAGCAGGTGATGTTCGTAGCGGTTGCGGTATTTGCGCATGCGTGGCGGCAGGTGGCTGGGCAGCAGATTCATCAGCAGCTGAATCGCCCGATCACTGACCCCGCGCAGGCCGAAGCGCTCGAAGAAGCCATCGACGCGGCTCTTCAGCGCGAAGGCGGCAGGTACTTTGGCGGTGCCGAACTTGTCGATCAGCAGAAAGGTGTCCTTGCCGTATTTCTCGCCGATATCGAAGGCGGTGCGGTGAATGTATTCACCGGCAATGGGCAGGCTCGGCAGTTGGCTGAGCAGGTGGCGGCGCACTTCGGTGAAATCGTGCGGATCGTTACTGCCGATATAGAAAACGGTGCTCGGTTCCTTGGGGAAGGTATCCAGGCGTACGGCGAACAGGCACAACTTGCCGGCCGAGCCGGAGGCTTCGAACAGCCGCGACGGGTCGGCATTGAAGCGCGCTGGAGTATCGGCATCCACATCCCGCACGTGCTCGCCATAGCGCCCGTCCGAAGCCTTGCCGGTGCCGTCGTTACTGACCTGAAGGGGACTGTAGTCGCCGCGCTGCAGGCGGGTGAGGATTTCCTCGGGGCTGTTGCCCAGGTCGATTCCCAGGTGGTTGACCAGTTCCAGGGTGCCGTCTTCCTTCACTTGCGCATACAGCGCCAGTTCGGTGTAGGCCGGGCCTCGGCGTACCAGCGAACCGCCTGAGTTGTTGCACACGCCGCCGAGCACCGAGGCACCGATGCACGAGGAACCGATCACCGAATGGGGCTCGCGACCGAGCGGCGCCAATGCCTGTTCCAGGCGATCGAGCGTGGCGCCGGGCAGGCACACCACCTGTTCGCCATCGTTGATCAGTTGCACGCCGGTGATACGCAGGGTGCTGATCAGCACGATTTCGCGGTCGTAGTCGTTGCCATCCGGGGTCGAGCCGCCGGTCAGGCCGGTATTGGCCGCCTGCATGATGACGATGCGGTCGGCGGCGACCGCTGCTTGCAGTACTCGCCATTGTTCCAGGAGTGTGCCGGGACGCACTACGGCCAGTACGCCGCCGTCGCCGGTACGATGACCCTTGCGGAAGCGCCGGGTGCTCTGTTCGTCGGTGAGCACATGGTCGCTGCCCACGGCTTCGCGCAGGGTCGTCAGCAGGACGTCACGGCTGATCGAGGTCATGGTTCAGAGCTCCCGAACCAGCGACTCGGCGCTGATCTCTGCAATGGATTTGGCACCGGTCAGCACCATGGCCACACGCATTTCCTTCTCGATCAGGCTCAACAGATTGCTCACGCCGGCGCCGCCAGCAGCAGCCAGGGCGTAGACGAAGGCGCGGCCGAGCATCACGGTGTCGGCGCCCAGAGCGATCATGCGCACCACGTCCAGGCCGCTGCGGATGCCCGAGTCGGCGAGAATCTTCAGGTCGCCTTTCACCGCATCGGCGATGGCCGGCAGGGCACGGGCACTGGACAGCACGCCATCGAGCTGACGGCCCCCGTGGTTGGACACGACGATGCCGTCGGCGCCAAACCTGACCGCGTCGCGGGCATCTTCGGGATCGAGGATGCCCTTGATCACCATCGGGCCGTCCCAGAATTCGCGAATCCACTCCAGATCCTTCCAGGAAATCGACGGGTCGAAGTTGGCGCCCAGCCAGCCGATATAGTCGGCCAGGCCAGTGGGATGGCCGCGATAGGTGGAAATATTGCCCAGATCATGGGGCTTGCCCAGCAGGCCCACGTCCAGGGCCCAGGCCGGGTGAGTGAACGCTTGCAGCATGCGGCGCATGGCGGCATTGGCACCGCTCATGCCGGAGTGGGCATCGCGGTAGCGGGCGCCCGGCGTCGGCATGTCGACGGTGAACACCAGCGTGGTCACACCGGCTGCCTTGGCGCGCTCCAGGGCATTTTTCATGAAACCGCGGTCTTTCAGCACATACAGCTGGAACCACATGGGACGGCTGATCGCCGGTGCCACCTCCTCGATCGGGCAGACCGAAACGGTGGACAGGGTAAAGGGAATGCCCTTTTCCGCTGCCGCCTTGGCCGCCTGTACTTCACCGCGGCGCGCATACATGCCGGTCAGCCCTACGGGGGCCAGGGCCACCGGCATCGCCAGTGTCTCGTTGAACAGCGTGGTCTCCAGGCTCAGCTCGGACATGTTCTTCAGTACGCGCTGGCGCAGGGCGATGCTGGCGAGATCCTCGACGTTGCGCTTGAGCGTGTACTCGGCATAGGCGCCGCCGTCGATGTAGTGGAACAGGAACGGCGGAAGGCGGCGTTGCGCGGCGGCGCGGTAATCGGTGGAGGCAGAAATGATCATGAACTCATCCTGTTGCTGAAAGGGGCCAAGACGGGTAAGCGTAGCCTGACGGCAGACGCCCCGGCATGGCCGGGGCGCGTGAAGGGGCTGCTATCAGTTGGCGACCAGAGGATCGCTGACACCCAGTACATAGATCGCCAGCATCGCGATGATGCCGGTGAACAGCAGGTAATACAGCGTTGGCCAGATGGTCTTGCGCAGCGTGCTGCCTTCGCGGCCGAGCAGGCCGACGGTGGCCGAGGCGGCGACCACGTTGTGGATCGCCACCATGTTGCCGGCGGCTGCACCAATGGCCTGCACGGAGACGATCAGCGCGCTGGATATCCCCAGGCTGCTGGCCACGCCGAACTGGAACTGGCTGAACATCATGTTGCTGACCGTGTTGGAGCCGGCGATGAAGGCACCCAGTGCGCCGATGCTTGGTGCCAGCAGCGGGTAGATGCCGCCAACGCTCTCGGCCACCCAGCCGGCCATGAGAATGGGCATGCTGGCCAGCTCGGCGCCATTGACCCCGGAGTTGATCAGGATGCGCACCATGGGCACGGTGAACAGCAGCACGAAGCCGGCGCTGAGCAGCACGCTGGAGGATTCCTTCACCGCGACGGTCAGTTCGCGAACCTTCATGCCGTGCAGGAAGAAGGTGGCGATAACCACGGTGACCAGGATACCGCCAGGCAGGTAGAGCGGCTGGAAGTTGGCGCTGACGCCGGCCTCGCCCATCAGGTCGGGGAAATTGACCACCACTGCCTTGAGCGCGTTACCGACTTCCGGGAAGACGCGGCTGATTACCAGCAGCGCACCGACCATGACATAGGGCAGCCAGGCTTTCAGGGCGCTCATCGGCTTGGCGGTCAGTTCTTCCAACTTCATCTCCACACTACCCAGCCACTCGCTCGGCCATTTGTCAGCCGGGGCGAAATCCCAGGTGGTCTTGGGCATCAGGAAGCCGGCGCGAGCGGCGCTGGTGACGACGGCCAGGCCGATCAGGCCACCGGCCAGCGAGGGGAACTCGGGGCCGAGGAACACCCCGGTGGCGACGTAGGGCAGGGTGAAGGCCAGGCCGGCGAAGATTGCGAAGGGCAGCACTTCGAAGCCGGCTTTCCAGCTTTTCTCCTGGCCGAAGAAGCGCGTCAGCATCATCACCATGATCAGCGGCATCACGGTGCCGACGATGGCGTGGATGATTGCCACCTGGCTGGTGATCAACTGCAGGAACTGCGCCCAGGACGAGCCTTGCTCCAGTAGTTGGGCGCCGATGGTGGCGGTGTCCAGGCCAGTATTGATCCCTACGATGATCGGTGTACCCACGGCGCCGAAGGATACCGGCGTACTCTGCACCAGCATGCCCAACAGCACTGCTGCCATGGCTGGAAAGCCGATGGCGACCAACAGTGGCGCGGCGATGGCGGCTGGAGTGCCGAAGCCCGAGGCGCCCTCGATGAAGCAACCGAACAGCCAGGCGATAATGATGGCCTGGATGCGCCGGTCAGGACTGATGGTGGCGAAGCCGGCGCGAATGGCAGTGATGCCGCCGGAATGCTTGAGGGTGTTCAGCAGCAAGATGGCGCCGAAGATGATCCACAACAGGCCGATGGTGATCAGCAGGCCCTGCAGGGTGGAAGCCAGTACGCGATTGAAAGTCATATCCCAGGCGAACAGGCCGACCGCAGCAGTCACCAGGTATACCAGCGGCATGGCGTGCTTGGCCGGCCAGCGCAGACCGATCAGCAGAATGGCAGCCAGCAGGATGGGCGAGAATGCCAGCAGGGCGAGGATTCCATTGGACATGGGGTTACTCCGCGGCTAGGCGCACGCGGCGCAGTAGAGGTGATGCGGTATCGGTTAGGTGTGCGGCGCTATAGGGTTTCATGGCGTGACCTCGACGACTCGTTATTTTTATTGGTTCGGATAATTGGTAATACCAATTTACAGAGATGCGGGCTCAGATTAAGAGGCGCTTGGATGCTCTGTCAAATCGCGATGCTTGGACTTTGGTCGTAGAATGGTCGCTTGTTCCCCGATGATGAGCGCTATAGGCTTGTGCCACGGGGCTTGCGGCCTGGTCGAAGCAATGGAGAGTATGGGATGGAGGTAGGGCTGGTGCGGCAACGTCGTCTATCGGACGACATCGTCGCGCAACTGGAAACCATGATTCTCGAGGGCACCCTGCGTGCTGGCGAGAGGCTGCCCGCCGAACGTGCCTTGGCCGAGCAATTCGGTGTCTCTCGGCCATCGCTGCGCGAGGCGATCCAGAAGCTGGTAGCCAAGGGGTTGCTGGTCAGCCGCCAGGGGGGCGGCAACTATGTCGTTGAGTCCCTCGGCTCGACCTTCAGCGACCCGTTGATGCAGTTGCTGGAAAGCAATACCGATGCCCAACGTGATCTTCTCGAGTTCCGCCATACGCTGGAAGGTTCTTGCGCTTACTACGCCGCACTACGCGCGACGGATATTGATCGCGGGCGCCTGGCCGAGGCGTTCGACAGGTTGCAGGACTGCTACGGACGTGTCGGCGAAGTGACCCGTGCCGAGGAGGGGGCCGCCGATGCGAATTTCCACCTGGCAATTGCCGAGGCCAGCCACAATGCGGTGTTGCTGCATACCATCCGTGGCCTGTTCGACCTGCTCAAGCGCAACGTGGTAACCAACATCGGCGGTATGTACGCCTTGCGCGGCGATACGCGCGGCATGCTGATGGCGCAGCACCGGGCGCTCTATGACGCGATCATGCAGGGGCGTGCCGAGGATGCGCGGGCGCTCTCCAACCAGCATATCGATTACGTGCAGGAGGTGCTTGCGGATGTGCTGCAGCAGGAAGTTCGTGAACTGCGCGCGCAGCGGCGGCAGGGGCTTTAGGGCAGCCACAAGCGGCAAGTAGGAACAGGACGCCCGTAGGGTGGGTTGGCGCCGCCGGGCGTCGAACGATCAGGCAGCGCAATCGTGGAGCGCCGCGTAACCCACCAGGCGATATCCGGCATTGCGTCAATGGAGGGTTACGGCGCCACGCGGATCGGAGCGTTCATAAAAGGTTGCGTTAGGCGCCTAACCCACCCTGCGGATGGGTCGGGTAGGTTAAGAGTGTATGCCGCCGACGGGCTTGCAGCTTGAGGCTTGCCGCTGCTTCTATTCGTCCTTGCCCTTGCTGCGCATGGCGCGTTGTACTTCGCGGTCGGCGTCGCGTTCTTTCTCGGTGTGGCGCTTGTCGAAATCCTTCTTGCCCTTGGCCAGAGCGATTTCGCATTTCACCAGATGCTTCTTCCAGTACAGGGACAGGGCGACGCAGGTGTAACCCTTCTGCTGCACGGAACCGAACAGCTTTTCCAGCTCGCGCTTGTTCAGCAGCAGCTTGCGCGTGCGTGTCGGGTCGGCGATGACGTGGGTGCTGGCGGTTTTCAGCGGCGTGATGTGGCAACCCATCAGCCAGGCTTCGTCGTCTTTGAGCAGCACGTAGCTGTCGACCAGTTGGGCCTTGCCGGCGCGCAGACTTTTCACTTCCCAGCCGGACAGAGCCAGGCCGGCTTCGAAGCGTTGCTCGACGAAGTAGTCGTGCATCGCTTTCTTGTTCTGCGCGATGCTGCCTTGCGGATGTTTCGTTTGTTTAGCCATAGGCGGCGCATTATATGGAGTATGGCGGCGGTGCGCCATGCATCCTCACGCTAAAACCGCTGCGGCAGCGGTACGCTTGAGCCCTCCGGGTGAATCCTCGACAATGTGGGCGCTTCTCGCCTTGTGGTCGATGCCTGTTTGCATGCCGTATCGCCCTGCGCCGTCGCGGTAATGCGATGTCGCCAACCGTGGAAATCCAATTGTTATGAGCACTCACATTCAACGCTCGGCCTTGCTGCCTTACCCGGCACAAGCGCTGTATGACCTGGTCAACGATGTTGCGCGCTATCCGGAGTTTCTGCCCTGGTGCGCCTCGAGCGAGGTCATCGAGGTCAGCGACACGCATATGCGCGCCAGCCTGGAAGTGGCCAAGGCCGGATTGAGCCAGCGCTTTACCACCAGCAATGTGCTGGTGCCTGGTCAGTTGATCGAGTTGAATCTGGAGAGCGGCCCATTCGAGCACCTGCATGGGCAGTGGACATTCAAGGCGCTGGGCGACAAGGCCTGCAAGATCAGCCTGGATCTGACTTTCGATTACGCCGGCCCGATCATGCGCGCGACCCTTGGCCCGCTGTTCAATCAGGCGGCCAATACCATGGTCGATGCGTTCTGTCTGCGGGCCAAGGAACTCCATGGCCAGTGAGTGGGTGTCGGTCGAAGTGGTCTTCGCCGCTCCTGACAGGCAGTTGCTGATTAAGCTGCAATTGCCGTCCGGCAGCACTGTACGCCAGGCTGCGCTGCAGTCTGGTCTGCAGGATCATTTCCCTGATATCGATCTGGCTGGCGCGCCACTGGGGATATTCGGCAAGGCCGTGGTCTCGCCTGAAGCCCGCGTGCTCGAAGAGGGTGATCGCGTGGAAATTTATCGCCCGCTGCTCGCAGACCCCAAGGATGTCCGCAAGCGTCGTGCTGCTCAGGCCGTCGAGCGGGCAAAGCTGGCAGGCGACGCCGGCAAGCGCTGAGCGAGAGGCATGAGGGTAGAGCCGTGCGGCTCTACGCAGGCATCAACAAAAAGCCCCGGCATTGGCCAGGGCTTTTTTATGGAGGCGTGCCTTACTGGGGAGAGGTTTCCAGTGGCTCTGGTGTCGGTACCGGTACGGTTTCGACGTCATCCACATCGCGCTGGATCTGCTCGAGCAGCGAGCCGGGAGCGGCGGGCTCTTCCTGCTGCTGAGTCGGTGCGGTCTGTGGAGCGCCATCGCGGCCCAGGATCGCATCGTCACGGCTGACACCGGGCACGAAGTCGCCGGACAGACCGACCAGCTGATCCTCGCCGTTGAATATCACGCTTACGCGCTCCTGCTGACGCTGACTGCCGCCGGCCTGCATGCTGTACAGGTAATCCCAGCGATTGGCGCGGAAGGTGTCGGTCAGCAGAGGATTGCCCATGATAAACCGCACTTGACGTCGGGTCATTCCCGGCCTCAACTGGTCTATCATGTCCTGCGTGACGACATTGCCCTGTTGGATGTCGATTTTATAAACCCCGGGGAATGAGCAACCGGCGAGTGCGATGAGCCCCATGAACATGAGGCTGGTCAGCAGGAGTTTGGTTTTTTGCATCGGTGCGCGTCTTCCACTATCTTGGCTGGGCAACGTAAACCCCGATCATACCCGCAATAAGGGAAGCTGCGAAGCGCTTCCGCGAGAAAGCAGACCATGGTTGAAAATAGCGAACTCCGCAAAGCTGGCCTGAAAGTGACCCTGCCACGGGTCAAAATCCTGCAGATGCTCGACTCTGCTGAGCAGCGTCACATGAGTGCAGAAGATGTCTACAAGTCCCTGATGGACGCCGGTGAAGATGTCGGTCTGGCTACTGTGTACCGGGTTCTGACCCAGTTCGAAGCGGCCGGTCTGGTGGTACGCCACAACTTCGATGGCGGCCATGCCGTCTTCGAGTTGGCCGATGGTGGTCACCACGATCATATGGTGTGCGTGGATACCGGCGACGTGATCGAGTTTTTCGATGCCGAAATCGAAAGACGTCAGAAGGAAATCGTTCGTGAGCACGGTTTCGAGCTGGTGGATCACAACCTGGTTCTGTACGTGCGCACCACCGGTGCTCAAAAGTAAGTACGGCCAGTAGTGAAAAAGGCGACCCTGGGTCGCCTTTTTCATGCCTGCCATAAAATGGTGGCTGAATTGCCTAACCTTGCGCGTTACTGACCAGCTTGCGGGCGTGAGCCAGTGACTCTTCGGTGAGGTCGATGCCGCCGAGCATGCGGGCAATTTCTTCCACCCGCTGGGCATCGCTCAGTTTGCTGACCGCGGTGCGGGTGGCATTGTTGGCGCGCACCTTGTGCACGAACAGGTGCTGGTGACCCTGGGCCGCGACCTGGGGTAGGTGAGTGACGGTGAGTACCTGGCCGCGCTCGCCCAGGCGACGCAGTAGCTGGCCGACGACTTCGGCGGTGGGGCCGCCGATGCCCACGTCCACTTCGTCGAACACCAGTGTCGGTACGCGCGACGTCTGTGCCGTGATCACCTGGATCGCCAGGCTGATACGCGACAGCTCGCCACCGGACGCGACCTTGGCCAGTGCCTTGATCGGTTGCCCCGGGTTGGCGCTGACCAGGAACTCCACCTGCTCCAGGCCGTTGGCGTTTGGTTCGCCGCTGGCATTTTCCTGTAGCTGGATGCTGAAACGTCCGCCGGGCATACCCAGCGCCTGCATTTCCTTTTCCACTGCCTTACCCAGTTTGCCTGCCGCCTTTTGTCGGCGGGCGCTCAGTTCTGCGGCCTTTTCCTGGTAATGCCGGCCATAAGCCGCCAGCTCTTCGCTCAGGCGTTCCGTGGCCTGGTCATCGGCATTCAGGTCTTCCAGTTCGTCGAACAACTGTTGCTGCATGGCGGGCAGTTCACTGGGGTGAATGCGATGCTTGCGGGCCAGGGTGTAGATGGTGTCCAGGCGCTCTTCCAGTTGTTGCTGGCGCTCGGGGTCGGCCTCGAAATGGTCGAGAAAGCGGTTCAGCTCACCCACCGCTTCTTCGACCTGGATCTGCGCGCTGGCCAGCAGGTTGGCAGCTTCGTTGAGCGCACCCGGCTGGCCCTGGACGCCGCTGAGTCGGCTCAGGCTGCTGGTCAGGGCGGACAGTACGTTGCCGGCATCGCTCTCGCTGCATTGTTCGATAACCTGACGGCAGGCGGCGAGCAGGCCTTCGGCATTGGTCAGGGCCTTGTGATCCTGTTCGAGTTGCTCCAGTTCATTGTCGCCGAGCCCCAGGTTCTCCAGCTCTTCCAGTTGATAGCTGAGCAGTTGATGGCGCGCGCGCTGCTCATCGCCCTGGGAGGCGAGGCGTTCGAGTTCGCTGCGGGTCTGCTTCCAGCGCTGCGCGGCCAGGTGCACCTGGCGGGCCAGCTCCTGGGCATTGGCATACTCGTCGAGCAGGCGGCGATGGGTATCGGCCTTGAGCAGGGACTGATGTTCATGCTGGCTGTGGATGTCGATCAGCAGCTCGCCCAGCGCCTTGAGGTCGCCGAGCGGGCAGGGCGTGCCATTGATGTAGCCACGCGAGCGGCCTTCGGCGGTGATTACGCGGCGCAGAATGCACGGGCCGTCATTGTCCAGATCGCGCTCGGCGAGCCAGGTGTGGGCTTCGGGGATGTCGGCCAGGTCGAAGCTGGCGAGAATGTCGGCCTTGTCGGCACCGGGTCGCACTACGCCGCTGTCCGCGCGATCGCCCAGGGTCAGGCCGAGGGCATCGAGCATGATCGATTTGCCGGCGCCGGTTTCGCCGCTGATGACGCTCATGCCGCGATCCAGTTCCAGATCGAGGTGTTCGACGATGGCGTAATTGTGTACGGACAGGTGCACCAGCATGGCGGGGCCTCCCAGAATTTTGTCTGGTTATTTATACAGTGTTTTGTTCGTGGGTGGCAATCCTGTGTCTTCTGTAGCGCTGTGATGTGGTCGCGCCCCTTGAAACCCTACAAATCGTCCTTATATAGGCGGCAGACGCGCGAGTTGAGGCTCGTCGAATCATTTAGAGGAGAAATGCATGGCTGACGAACAGAACCTGGATCCGCAGACTCCCGAGGCTGAAGCGAATGACGCTGCGCTGAGTGACGACCTGGCTGCTCGCGTGCAAACGCTGGAAGAGCAACTGGCGGCTGCGCAGGATCAGTCGCTGCGCATGGCTGCCGATCTGCAGAACGTGCGCCGCCGCGCTGAGCAGGATGTCGAGAAGGCGCACAAATTCGCCCTCGAGAAATTCGCCAACGACCTGTTGCCGGTGGTGGATAGCCTGGAGCGTGGTCTCGAGCTGTCCAGTGCCGACGACGAGTCGATCAAGGCGGTACGCGAAGGTATGGAGCTGACGCTCAAGTTGCTGCTCGACACCCTCAAGCGTCATCAACTGGAAGCCATCGACCCGCATGGTGCGCCGTTCAATCCGGAGCACCATCAGGCCATGGCCCTACAGGAAAGCACCAATGTCGAGCCCAACAGCGTGCTCAAGGTGTTCCAGAAGGGCTATATGCTCAACGGTCGCCTGCTGCGTCCGGCCATGGTCGTGGTCAGCAAGGCACCGGCCGAAACGCCGCCGTCCATCGACGAGCAGGCTTGAAATCGGCCAGCGAGCCCCCATTTAGTAAGTCAAGCGTATTAGTGCTACCGCAGCAGTCACGACACCGCTGCGGATATATCAAAGTTTCGGGAGAGTGAAATGGGCAAAATCATCGGTATCGACCTGGGGACCACCAACTCCTGCGTCTCCATTCTTGAAAACGGTAACGTCAAAGTCATCGAAAACGCCGAAGGCGCGCGCACCACGCCGTCGATCATCGCTTACGCCAACGATGGCGAGATTCTGGTCGGCCAGTCCGCCAAGCGTCAGGCCGTGACCAACCCGCACAACACCCTGTATGCGGTGAAGCGTCTGATCGGCCGTCGCTTCGACGAAGAAGTCGTACAGAAAGACATCCAGATGGTTCCGTACAAGATCGCCAAGGCGGACAACGGCGACGCCTGGGTCGAAGTCAACGGCCAGAAGATGGCGCCGCCGCAAATCTCGGCTGAAATCCTCAAGAAGATGAAGAAGACCGCCGAAGACTACCTCGGCGAAGCGGTCACCGAAGCGGTGATCACCGTTCCGGCCTACTTCAACGACAGCCAGCGTCAGGCTACCAAGGATGCCGGTCGCATCGCCGGTCTGGACGTCAAGCGCATCATCAACGAGCCGACTGCGGCTGCGCTGGCCTATGGCATGGACAAGGCCAAGGGCGACCACACCGTGATCGTCTATGACCTGGGCGGCGGTACCTTCGACGTGTCGGTGATCGAGATCGCTGAAGTCGATGGCGAGCACCAGTTCGAAGTACTGGCCACCAACGGTGACACCTTCCTCGGTGGCGAGGACTTCGACATCCGCCTGATCGACTACCTGGTCGACGAGTTCAAGAAAGAAACCGGCATGAACCTCAAGGGCGACCCGCTGGCCATGCAGCGCCTCAAGGAAGCTGCCGAGAAGGCCAAGATCGAGCTGTCCTCGAGCCAGCAGACCGACGTCAACCTGCCGTACATCACTGCAGATGCCACCGGTCCCAAGCACCTGAACGTGAAGATCTCCCGCGCCAAGCTGGAATCGCTGGTCGAGGATCTGGTGCAGCGCACCATCGAGCCTTGCCGCATCGCGCTGAAAGATGCCGGTATCGACGTTGCCTCGATCAACGACGTGATCCTGGTCGGCGGTCAGACCCGCATGCCGCTGGTACAGAAGCTGGTCACCGAGTTCTTCGGTAAGGAAGCACGCAAGGACGTCAACCCGGACGAAGCCGTGGCCATGGGCGCTGCCATTCAGGGCGCGGTTCTGGCTGGCGACGTCAAGGACGTACTGCTGCTCGACGTTTCCCCGCTGACCCTGGGTATCGAAACCATGGGCGGGGTGATGACCGCGCTGATCGAGAAGAACACCACCATCCCGACCAAGAAGTCGCAGGTGTTCTCCACCGCCGACGACAACCAGAGCGCCGTGACCATTCACGTGCTGCAGGGTGAGCGTAAGCAGGCGGGTCAGAACAAGTCCCTGGGCAAGTTCGACCTGGCCGAGATTCCGCCGGCTCCACGCGGCGTACCGCAGATCGAAGTGACCTTCGATATCGATGCCAACGGCATCCTGCACGTCGGCGCGAAGGACAAGGCGACTGGCAAGACTCAGTCGATCGTGATCAAGGCCAACTCCGGTCTGTCCGATGACGAGATCGAGCGCATGGTGCGCGACGCCGAGGCCAATGCCGAGGAAGACCGCAAGTTCGAAGAACTGGCCACTGCCCGTAACCAGGGTGATCAGCTGGTTCACGCCACGCGCAAGATGCTCACCGAAGCGGGCGACAAGGCCACTGCGGACGAGAAAGCGGCCATCGAAACTGCGTTGGGCGAGCTGGAAGTTGCCGTCAGAGGCGACGACAAGGCTGCCATCGAAGCGAAGATGAATGCCCTGTCCGAGGCGACCACGCCGCTGGCGCAGAAAATGTATGCCGAACAGCCGCAGCCAGGTGCTGCCGACGCGACGGATGCCGGCGAAACCAAAGGCTCTGCGGACGACGTGGTCGACGCCGAGTTCGAGGAAGTCAAGGACAACAAGTAAGCCCCGGCTTGCCTGTGTTTGCGCCCTGCCGCACTGCTGTGCGACAGGGCGATCCGCCGCGCGGGGGCTTGCTCCCGCGTTGGCGTGTCTGGACGGTACGAATTTTGAGAGTGTTAGAAACCAATGTCTAAACGTGACTACTACGAAGTGCTCGGGGTCGAGCGCGGTGCCAGTGAGGCGGAGCTGAAGAAGGCATACCGTCGCCTGGCGATGAAGCATCACCCCGATCGCAACCCCGGCGACAAGGCTGCCGAAGACGCCTTCAAGGAGGCCAACGAGGCCTACGAAGTGCTGTCCGATGCGGGCAAGCGCAGCGCTTACGATCAGTACGGTCATGCCGGTGTCGACCCGCAAATGGGTGGCGGTGGCGGCTTTGGCGGCGCAAGTGCCAACTTCTCCGATATCTTCGGCGACGTGTTCAGCGATTTCTTCGGTGGCCAGCGTGGCGGGCAGCGCGGCGGTGCGCAGCGCGGCAGTGACCTGCGTTATACCCTGGAGCTGGATCTCGAAGAGGCGGTGCGTGGCACCACGGTGACCATTCGTGTGCCGACCCTGGTCAACTGCAAGGTCTGCGAAGGCTCTGGCGCGAAGAAGGGTACCAGCCCGGTTACCTGTACCACCTGCGGCGGCATCGGCCAGGTGCGCATGCAGCAGGGCTTCTTCTCGGTGCAGCAGACCTGCCCGCGCTGCCACGGCAGTGGCAAGATGATCACCGACCCTTGTGGTTCCTGCCACGGCCACGGCCGTGTCGAAGAGCACAAGACACTGTCGGTCAAGGTGCCGGCTGGCGTCGATACCGGCGACCGTATTCGTCTGTCCGGCGAGGGCGAGGCGGGCACCATGGGTGGCCCTGCGGGCGATCTGTACGTGGTGGTCAACGTGCGTGAGCACGCGATCTTCCAGCGTGACGGCAAGCACCTGTACTGCGAAGTACCGATCAGCTTTGCCGATGCGGCGCTGGGCGGCGAACTGGAAGTGCCGACCCTTGACGGTCGGGTCAAGCTGAAGATCCCGGAAGGTACTCAGACCGGCAAGCTGTTCCGTCTGCGCGGCAAGGGCGTGGCCCCGGTGCGTGGCGGTGGCGCAGGCGACCTGATGTGCAAGGTGGCGGTGGAAACGCCGATCAACCTGGATCGTCGTCAGCGCGAGCTGCTCGATGAGTTCCGTCAGTCCCTGGCGGGCAACAGTTCTCACTCGCCCAAGGCCAACGGCTGGTTCGAAGGCGTCAAGCGCTTCTTCGGCGATCTCTGAAACCAGCCGCAAGCTGCAAGACCCGGGCAACCAGAAGTGGTGCGCTTGGCTTGTAGCTTGAGGCTTGCAGCTTGGAGCTGTTTTTATGCGTATTGCAGTGACAGGCGCCGCCGGGCGCATGGGCAAATACCTGATCGAAGCCGTGCAGCAAGCCGAAGGCGCCAGCCTTGGTGCTGCGCTGGCGCGCCCTGAAAGCACGCTGCTGGGGGCTGATGCTGGCGAGCTGGCGGCTGTCGGCAAGCTGGGTGTGGCGCTGTCCGGAAAC
The DNA here is from genome assembly GCF_004327275.1 of Phytopseudomonas daroniae. NCBI lineage: Bacteria > Pseudomonadati > Pseudomonadota > Gammaproteobacteria > Pseudomonadales > Pseudomonadaceae > Phytopseudomonas > Phytopseudomonas daroniae. Next base: position 440,541 of record NZ_QJUJ01000001.1, on the reverse strand, counting down.
CTGGAAAGCGTGCTCGATCAGTTCGACGTACTGATCGACTTCACCCATCCCTCGGTGACCCTGAAGAATCTTGAAATCTGCCGTCAGGCAGGCAAGGCGATGGTGATAGGTACCACGGGTTTCAGTGCGGCCGAAAAGCAACTGCTGGTCGATGCGGGCAAGGAGATTCCAATCGTCTTCGCCGCCAACTTCAGTGTTGGCGTCAACCTTTGCCTGAAGCTGCTGGATACCGCGGCCCGGGTGTTGGGGGACGACGTGGATATCGAGGTGCTCGAAGCCCATCACCGCCACAAGGTCGATGCGCCGTCCGGTACGGCACTGCGCATGGGCGAAGTCGTCGCCAATGCCCTGGGGCGTGATCTCGAGAAGGTCGCGGTCTATGGTCGTGAAGGCCAGACTGGCGCCCGCGCTCGAGAAACCATCGGCTTCGCCACCGTGCGTGCCGGCGATGTGGTCGGTGAGCACACCGTGCTGTTCGCTGCCGACGGCGAGCGCGTGGAAATTACCCACAAGGCATCCAGCCGCATGACCTTCGCCAAGGGCGCCGTACGCGCGGCCTCCTGGTTGCGCGAGCGTTCCGCGGGTCTGTACGACATGCAGGATGTACTTGGTCTGAAGTGACCGTGATGCGGATGGGGCCACTGGCGCTATCCGTTGTCATGCGCAAGTCTCGTGAGCAAGGATGTCGGCGATGAGTCCGTTGAACCTCAATGATGTGGCGCGTTACGTCGAGCTGAATATTGGTGCCTTTCACCAGAAGCGTATCGCCAGCCTCGGGCGGCTCAAGCTCAAGGATGTGCTCAAGCGCAAGAACCCTTACATGTATCGCGCCAAGCACGTCCTCACTGCGGAACAGATCATTCGCGGGATCGTCGACGCGCATATTTCCTCCAATGAAGAGACCCTGTTCGGCGACTGGCTCGAGGGGCTGGCGATCTTCATCAATGGTCAGGTCTATGGCGGCTGGAAGTCCGGAATCACCGGCGTCGACCTGGAGTTCGACAACGAGGGTTTGCGTTACATCGTGGCGATCAAGTCCGGGCCTAACTGGGGCAATAGCTCGCAGATCGGTCAGATGAAAAGCAATTTTCTCACCGCCCAGCGCACCCTGCGTACGGGCAACTCGGGGCTGCAGGTGGTTGCGGTCAATGGTTGTTGCTACGGGCGCGACAACAATCCTGACAAGGGCGGCTATTTCAAGTACTGCGGTCAGCGCTTCTGGGCGTTCATTGCGGGTGATGAGAATCTTTATTTGGAGCTGATCGAGCCGCTGGGCTTCAAGGCCCGCGAGCGCAACGACGAGTTCGCCGAGAGCTACGGGCAGATGATCAACAAGTTCACCCGGGAATTCACCCTTGAGTTCTGCGATGAACAGGGTGCGATCGATTGGGCGCGCTTGCTGCGTTTCAACTCCGAAGCCTGAGCGCCTGGGGCTAGCTGATTGCCAGTTCCAATTGCGCCTTGCGTCGCTGCTGTTCGAAGGCTTTCAGCCATTCCTCGTGGCAGGTCGCCTGGTAGCGCGAGAACTTGAAAGGGCTCGGCGCAGGGCGAGCCTTGCCAGCGAGCAAGTCGCGCAACAAGACGCCGACAGCGTGGCCGAGGCTCACCGGTACCGCGTTGCCGACCTGCTTGTACTGCTGGATCAGCGGCCCTGCCAGTTGCCAATCGTCCGGAAATTCCTGAATGCGCTTGTACTCCTGGATCGACAGCGGACGATCTTCCTGTGGGTGTGCCAGATCCGTGGCGGGCATCGCTGGGTGAGTGACCAGTGTTGGCGAGGGTTTGTCCCAGGCCAATCGACGCAGGAAGCCGGTCTTGCCGCCGCCGGAGAAGTAGGACTTGCCCATCGCCTCGCGCTGCAGATCCTCTGGCAGGTTGCGCCAGTTCTGCCCAGCCTCGAGCTGGCGGTAATAGCGCAGGCGTTTTTCCGGGAAATTCAGGTGGGTGTGGCTGCTCAGGCCCTCCAGCGCCTGCCGTACCGTGCGCCAGGCGGGTAACCCCAGCGCGCCGTTCTCGCTGTGGGTTGGCGTCATGAAGGGTGCGGTTTGTCCATCTCGCGAGCAGATGATGATGACCCGCTCGCGCACTTGCGGGGTGCCGAAGTTTGCCGAGTTGTACAGGTTGAACGAGCAGGCGTAGCCCGCACTGCGCAGCTTGCTGAGCACGAAGTTCAGTGCGCCGCCTTTCATCTCGTCCAGCGAAAGATCTGGGAAATCCGCGCCGCGTTGGTCGTGAGGGCGATGATCCATGGGGCAGGAGAGCAGGCCGCGGACGTTTTCGATAACGATGAATGGCGGGCGAATCTCCAGCGCCAGGTCGATGTACTTGAGAAAGGCGTTGCCGCGCTGGTCATTGAAGGCCTTGCGCTTGCCGGCGGTGCTGAAGGCCTGGCAGGGCGGGCCTCCGACTATCACGTCGACCTCATTGGCCGCTGCGCCAGCGGCTTCCAGTACCTGCTCGGCTGAGCAGGTGTTGATATCGCCGAGCAGTGCGGTGTCCGGACGGTTCAGGGCGATGGTCTGGCGGCAGTACTTGTCCGACTCGCAGGCCAGGCGAATATCGAAGCCGGCTTTCTCCAGGCCCAGATCCAGGCCCATGGCGCCGGAAAAGAAGCTCAGGGCGATGGGGTTGCCGCTCTGGCGCTGCCGCGCCGGGTGATCGTGTGCAAGCATATGGGCCGTTTTCAAACCGTAGTGGGTGACGCTGAGTGGGTCGATGATCCAGCTGCTACCGATCTTTTCGGCGGCCAGCTCGCCGTTTCGGCACAGGGTTCTCACGCGCTGTACGCTGATCTTCAGTGCGGCCGCGGTGGCTGTAATACTGAGGTGGGTACTCATTTAGAGTTTCCCTGCCGAAACCTGTAGGAAGTACCGAATTTTACGGCCAGGGGATGGTGTGTCAATTCGCGTTGGATCGGATGTTAAGTTTTTCCCTGGTTATGGCTTTCGAAAAACCGGGTTTTCCTGTAAGCTTTTCGCTTTAGTGTGTCCACTAAAAGTTGCGCAGAATGAATCAATCAAAAAAGCGGGATGACCTTCACACGTCATCCCGCTTTTTTACAATCTGCGTTCGCTCCACGATCTACGGGAGGTCTTCTTGAGTAAGCCAGCCATACTCGCCCTTGCTGACGGCAGCATTTTTCGCGGCGAGGCCATCGGGGCCGATGGCCAGACTATCGGAGAGGTGGTGTTCAACACCGCCATGACCGGCTATCAGGAAATTCTCACCGATCCTTCCTATGCCCAGCAGATCGTCACCCTGACGTATCCGCATATCGGTAATACCGGCACCACCCCAGAGGACGCCGAGTCGAATCGCGTCTGGGCTGCCGGCCTGATCATCCGTGACTTGCCGCTGACCGCCAGCAACTGGCGCAACAAGCAGTCCTTGCAGGATTACCTCAAGGAAAACGGCACAGTCGCCATCGCCGGTATCGATACCCGCCGCTTGACTCGCATTCTGCGCGAGAAAGGTTCGCAGAACGGCTGCATCCTGGTCGGTGCTGATGCCACCGAGGAAAAAGCCCTCGAACTGGCGCGTGGCTTCCCGGGCCTCAAAGGCATGGATCTGGCCAAGGAAGTCAGCTGCACCGAGCGCTATGAGTGGCGTTCCAGCGTGTGGGATCTGAAGGATGACAGCCATCCCGAGATCGCCGCCAGCGAGCTGCCTTACCACGTGGTCGCCTACGATTATGGTGTCAAGCTGAACATCCTGCGCATGCTGGTCGCGCGTGGCTGCCGCCTGACCGTGGTGCCGGCGCAGACTCCGGCCAAGGACGTGCTGGCGCTCAACCCCGATGGCGTATTCCTGTCCAATGGCCCTGGCGACCCCGAGCCTTGCGATTACGCGATCCAGGCGATCAAGGACGTGCTGGAAACCGACATCCCGGTATTCGGCATCTGCCTCGGCCATCAGTTGCTGGCCCTGGCCTCCGGCGCCAAGACCGTGAAGATGGGAACTGGCCACCATGGTGCCAACCACCCGGTTCAGGATCTGGATACCGGCGTGGTGATGATCACCAGCCAGAACCACGGATTCGCCGTCGACGAGGCGACCCTGCCGAGCAATCTGCGCGCGATCCACAAGTCGCTGTTCGACGGCACCCTGCAGGGCATCGAGCGTACCGACAAGGACGCCTTCAGCTTCCAGGGGCACCCCGAGGCCAGCCCGGGCCCGAACGATGTCGCTCCGCTGTTCGACCGCTTCATCGAAGCCATGGCCAAACGCCGCTAAGCCCGCCGACTGACCTACGGATTCGAGAGAGAGAAAATGCCAAAACGTACAGACATCAAAAGTATCCTGATCCTCGGCGCCGGCCCCATCGTCATCGGCCAGGCCTGCGAGTTCGACTACTCCGGCGCCCAGGCCTGCAAGGCCCTGCGCGAGGAAGGTTTCCGCGTCATCCTGGTGAACTCCAACCCGGCCACCATCATGACCGACCCGGCCATGGCCGACGCCACCTACATCGAACCGATCAAATGGGCCACCGTGGCCAAGATCATCGAGAAGGAGCGTCCTGACGCCCTGCTGCCGACCATGGGTGGCCAGACCGCACTGAACTGTGCCCTGGATCTCGAGCGCCATGGCGTGCTGGAAAAATTCGGCGTCGAAATGATCGGCGCCAACGCCGACACCATCGACAAGGCCGAAGACCGTTCGCGTTTCGACAAGGCCATGAAGGACATCGGCCTGGCCTGCCCGGTTTCGGGTATCGCCCACAGCATGGAAGAAGCCTACGGCGTCCTGGAGAAGGTCGGTTTCCCGTGCATCATCCGTCCGTCCTTCACCATGGGCGGCACTGGTGGCGGCATCGCCTACAACCGCGAAGAGTTCGAGGAAATCTGCACCCGTGGTCTGGATCTGTCGCCGACCAACGAACTGCTGATCGACGAATCGCTGATCGGCTGGAAGGAATACGAGATGGAGGTGGTCCGTGACAAGAAGGACAACTGCATCATCGTATGCGCCATCGAGAACTTCGACCCGATGGGCGTGCACACCGGTGACTCGATCACCGTCGCACCGGCCCAGACCCTGACCGACAAGGAATACCAGATACTGCGTAACGCCTCCCTGGCGGTGCTGCGTGAGATCGGCGTGGAAACCGGCGGCTCTAACGTGCAGTTCGGCATCTGTCCGAACACCGGCCGTATGGTGGTCATCGAGATGAACCCGCGCGTGTCGCGTTCCTCGGCCCTGGCTTCCAAGGCTACCGGTTTCCCGATCGCCAAGATCGCCGCCAAGCTGGCTGTCGGCTACACCCTCGACGAGCTGTCCAACGACATCACCGGCGGCCGCACTCCGGCATCGTTCGAGCCGGCGATCGATTACGTGGTCACCAAGATCCCACGTTTCGCCTTCGAGAAATTCCCCAAGGCAGACGCTCGTCTGACCACCCAGATGAAGTCCGTCGGTGAGGTCATGGCCATCGGCCGTACCTTCCAGGAATCCCTGCAGAAAGCTCTGCGTGGTCTGGAAGTTGGCGTGTCCGGCTTCGATCCGAAGCTGGATCCGACTGACCCCGAGGCTGAAAGCACACTCAAGCGCGAACTGATCGTGCCGGGCGCGGATCGTATCTGGTATGTGGGCGACGCCTTCCGTGCCGGCAAGACGGTCGATGAAGTGTTCGAGCTGACGCGCATCGACGAGTGGTTCCTGGTGCAGATCGAGGATCTGATCAAGGACGAGGAGCGAGTGAAGACCCTCGGCCTGTCCAGCATCGACCGCGATGTCATGTACAAACTCAAGCGCAAGGGTTTCTCCGATGCGCGCCTGGCCGAACTGCTCGGTGTCACCGAGAAGAACCTGCGCAACCATCGCCACAAGCTCAAGGTGTTGCCGGTGTACAAGCGCGTGGACACCTGCGCCGCCGAGTTCGCCACCGATACCGCCTACATGTACTCGACCTACGAGGAAGAGTGCGAGGCCAATCCGAGCGGTCGCGACAAGATCATGATCCTCGGGGGCGGTCCGAACCGCATCGGCCAGGGGATCGAGTTCGACTACTGCTGCGTGCACGCGGCGCTGGCCATGCGTGAAGACGGTTACGAGACCATCATGGTCAACTGCAACCCGGAAACCGTTTCCACCGACTACGACACCTCCGATCGCCTGTACTTCGAGCCGGTGACCCTGGAAGACGTGCTGGAAATCGTTCGCGTAGAACAGCCGAAGGGGGTGATCGTGCAGTACGGCGGGCAGACCCCGCTGAAGCTGTGCCGCGCTCTGGAAGAAGCTGGCGTGCCGATCATCGGTACCAGCCCGGACGCCATCGACCGCGCCGAAGACCGCGAGCGCTTCCAGCAGATGGTGCAGCGCCTCGGCCTGCGTCAGCCGGCCAACGCCACCGCGCGTAGTGAAGAGGAAGCCCTGGCGCTGTCCAAGAACATCGGTTACCCGATGGTGGTGCGCCCGTCCTACGTACTGGGCGGTCGGGCGATGGAAATCGTCTACCAGGAAGAAGAACTCAAGCGTTACATGCGCGAAGCGGTGAAGGTGTCCAACGACAGCCCGGTGCTGCTCGATCGCTTCCTCAACTGCGCCATCGAAGTGGACGTGGATGCCGTGTGCGACGGCGAGACCGTGGTCATCGGCGCCATCATGCAGCACATCGAACAGGCTGGCGTGCACTCCGGTGACTCCGCCTGCTCGCTGCCGCCGTACTCGCTGCCGGCTCACATCCAGGACGAGATCCGCGACCAGGTCAAGAAAATGGCTCTGGAGCTCGGTGTGGTCGGGCTGATGAACGTGCAGATGGCCGTGCAGGGCGAGGACATCTACGTGATCGAGGTCAACCCGCGTGCCTCGCGTACCGTACCGTTCGTGTCCAAGTGCATCGGCGAGTCGCTGGCCAAGATCGCGGCGCGTGTGATGGCCGGCAAGACCCTGGCCGAAGTGGGCTTCACCCAGGAAATCATCCCGCCGTTCTTCAGCGTCAAGGAAGCGGTGTTCCCGTTCAACAAGTTCCCGGGTGTCGACCCGATCCTTGGCCCGGAAATGAAGTCCACCGGTGAAGTGATGGGCGTCGGTGACAGCTTCGGTGAGGCGTTCGCCAAGGCGCAGTTGGGTGCCAGCGAGATTCTGCCCAATGCTGGTGTCGCATTCATCAGTGTTCGTGAGGACGACAAGCCAGAGGCCGTTCAAGTGGCGCGTGATCTGGTCGGCCTGGGCTTCGATGTGGTTGCTACCGCCGGAACCGCCAAAGTGATCGAGGCTGCCGGTCTGCCGGTGCGTCGCGTGAACAAGGTGACCGAGGGTCGTCCGCATGTGGTCGACATGATCAAGAATGACGAAGTCACCCTGATCATCAACACTACCGAAGGTCGTCAGTCCATCGCTGACTCCTACTCCATTCGTCGTAACGCTCTGCAGCACAAGATCTACTGCACCACCACCATCGCGGCTGGTCAGGCGATCTGCGAGGCGCTGAAATTCGGTCCAGAGAAGACCGTGCGCCGCCTGCAGGATCTGCACGCAGGAATCAAGGCATGAATAAATACCCCATGACCATCGAGGGCGCTCGCGCCCTCGAGGAAGAACTGGCCCACCTGACCAAGGTGGTTCGGCCCAAGCTCAGCCAGGATATCGGCGAGGCGCGCGAGCTGGGTGACCTGAAAGAGAACGCCGAATACCACGCCGCCCGCGAACAGCAGGGCATGGTCGAGGCGCGTGTGCGCGATATCGAAGGGCGCCTGCAGAATGCGGTGGTGATCGATGTCACCACCATCGCCCATACCGGCAAGGTGATCTTCGGTACCACGGTGGAAATCGCCAACGTCGAGACCGATGAAAGCGTGTCCTATCGGATCGTCGGCGAAGACGAAGCCGATATCAAGCAGGGCAAGATTTCCGTCGGCTCGCCCATCGCCCGTGCCCTGATCGGCAAGGAAGAGGGCGACGTGGTCGCGGTGAACACCCCAAGCGGTCTGATCGAGTACGAGATTGTCGAAGTTCGCCACATCTGATCCGGCGGTAACGCCCGACATGGCCGCAGGTTTCTGGGTGCTGCTGCAAACCCTCTGGGTGGGCGGCATCTGGATACTGCACTTCGTGGTGCTGCCGGGCATGTCCAGCGTAGGGCTGGCATCGCTGCTGATCGAAGAAATCGCCGGCGTGCTGATGCCGCAGATGGTGTTCATCACCCTGATCTGCGTGCTGATGCAGGCTGGCTTGTTGGTCAGGCAGTGCCGCTTGTCGGCACTCTGGGGCGAGCGCCGCGGGCAGTTGCTGCTCGCGGTGCTGGCGATTGCCTCTGGCTTGCTGGTTTCGCTCGCGCTATGGCCAGATGCCGTGCGCTGGCAACTCTTCAGTTACCTGCTGCTGGCATTTTTCGGTCTGCTGTTGGTGCTGCAGCCCGTGCCTCGCAAATCCGTGGCAGCCGACCCGACGATCGGCTGATCCACCGGCTCAGCCCTGAAAGCGGCTGATGTTGGACAGGTTGCGATTGGCCTTGGGGTTCTTGCGGTACAGCAGCGCCATTTTACCGATCACCTGCGCCAGGTCGGCCTTGCTGGCCTTGCACAGCTCGTCGATCACCGCCAGGCGGTCTTCACGTTCGGTGATGCGCAACTGAATCTTGATCAGTTCGTGATCGTTCAGGGCGCGCTCCAGCTCTGCCAATACGCCTTCGGTAACACCGTTATCGGCAACGATCAATACCGGTTTCAGGTGGTGGCCGATAGATTTGAACTGTTTCTTCTGCTCTTGAGTGAGCGGCATAATCTGAACCCTGCGTCTTAATCTGGGGAAAGCGGGCTATTTTAACCGAGCCGCTTGAAGACCGCCCAGTTATTCATTTTGTTCTTCCGAGGTGTTGTGTGGCCCGTTCCAAGACCAGCCTGCGTTGGCTGAAAGAGCATTTCGACGATCCGTACGTCAAAATGGCGCAAAGGGACGGCTACCGTTCACGTGCCAGTTACAAGCTGCTGGAGGTTCAGGAGAAGGATCGCATCCTGCGTCCCGGCATCACCGTGGTCGATCTCGGTGCCGCACCAGGTGGCTGGTCTCAGGTCACCAGCCGGGTCATCGGTGACAAGGGCCGATTGATCGCCTCGGACATCCTGGAAATGGACAGCATTCCCGACGTGACCTTCATTCAGGGTGACTTCACCGAAGATACGGTGTTCGCGCGCATCCTCGAGGCCATCGACAATCATCCGGTAGACCTTGTGATTTCCGATATGGCCCCCAATATGAGTGGAGTAAGGGAGTCGGATCAGCCTCGTGCCATGTATCTGTGCGAGCTGGCGCTGGATCTGGCTACTCGGGTATTGCGCCCTGGTGGTGATTTCCTGATCAAGATCTTCCAGGGCGAAGGTTTCGATGAGTACCACAAGCAGGTGCGCGGTCTGTTCGAGAAGGTGCAGATGCGCAAGCCGCTGTCGTCACGCGGTCGCTCCCGCGAGCAGTACATGTTGGCGCGCGGATTCAAGGGCCCGCGCGAAGAGTAAAACCAAAGGCTTGGTTGTCAGTCCAAGCCGATGCGCGCATCGTTACGGGCGGATGTCTCATAAAGGGTTACAGACGGTGTCAGCCACGAGCGGGCGTTTGTAGTAAGTTAGATCGGTATATAACTGGTCGTCATGCGAAGCACGCTTCGGCAAGAGGCCTGCTTCAGAGGGTAGCTAATTGAACGACATGGCAAAGAATCTGATCCTGTGGCTGATCATCGCCGCCGTCCTGGTTACGGTGATGAACAATTTCTCCAGTCCGAGCGAGACCAACAAGCTCAACTACTCGGAGTTCATCCAGCAGGTTCAGGATGGTGGGGTCAAGCGCGTTACCGTCGATGGCTACATCATCAGCGGCATGCGTTCCGACGGCTCGTCGTTCGAGACCGTGCGCCCGGCGATCCAGGACAATGGCCTGATCAAGGATCTGATGGACAACAATGTCGAGATCGTCGGCAAGCAACCTGAGCAGCAGAGCATCTGGACTCAACTGCTGGTCGCCAGCTTCCCGATCCTGGTGATCATCGCCGTGTTCATGTTCTTCATGCGCCAGATGCAGGGCGGTGCCGGCGGCAAGGGCGGGCCGATGAGCTTTGGCAAGAGCAAGGCGCGGCTGCTCTCGGAAGACCAGGTCAAGACCACTTTCGCTGACGTTGCCGGTTGTGACGAGGCCAAGGAAGAAGTCAGCGAGCTCGTCGAATTCCTGCGCGACCCGGGCAAGTTCCAGCGCCTCGGTGGCCGTATCCCACGCGGTGTGCTGATGGTCGGCTCGCCGGGTACTGGTAAGACCCTGCTGGCCAAAGCCGTTGCCGGTGAGGCGAAAGTGCCTTTCTTCACCATTTCCGGTTCCGATTTCGTGGAAATGTTCGTCGGTGTCGGCGCGTCCCGCGTGCGTGACATGTTCGAGCAGGCCAAGAAACATGCGCCTTGCATCATCTTCATCGACGAGATCGACGCCGTCGGTCGCCACCGTGGCGCCGGCATGGGTGGTGGTCACGACGAGCGCGAGCAGACCCTCAACCAGTTGCTGGTCGAGATGGACGGCTTCGAAGTGAACGATGGCATCATCGTCATCGCGGCGACCAACCGTCCGGACGTGCTCGATCCTGCGCTGCTGCGCCCGGGCCGTTTCGACCGTCAGGTCGTGGTTGGTCTGCCGGATATTCGTGGTCGTGAGCAGATCCTCAACGTGCACATGCGCAAAGTGCCGATGGGCGAAGACGTCAAGGCTGCGGTCATCGCCCGCGGCACGCCTGGCTTCTCCGGTGCCGACCTGGCCAACCTGGTCAACGAGGCGTCGCTGTTCGCCGCTCGCTCCGGTAAGCGTGTGGTGGAGATGAAGGAGTTCGAACTGGCCAAAGACAAGATCATGATGGGCGCCGAGCGCAAGACCATGGTCATGTCGGACAAGGAAAAGCTCAATACCGCATTCCACGAGGCAGGCCACGCCATCGTCGGGCGCCTGGTGCCTGAGCATGACCCGGTCTACAAGGTATCGATCATTCCCCGCGGCCGTGCCCTGGGCGTAACCATGTTCCTGCCGGAAGAAGATCGCTACAGCCTGTCCAAGCGTGCGCTGATCAGCCAGATCTGTTCGCTGTACGGCGGCCGTATCGCCGAGGAAATGACCCTGGGCTTCGACGGTGTCACCACGGGCGCTTCCAACGACATCATGCGTGCCAGCCAGATCGCCCGGAACATGGTCACCAAGTGGGGCCTTTCCGAGAAGCTCGGCCCGCTGATGTATGCAGAAGAAGAGGGTGAGGTCTTCCTGGGTCGAGGTGGTGGTGGTCAGAGCAGCAATATCTCTGGCGAGACTGCCAAACTGATCGACCTGGAAGTGCGTAGCATCATCGATCACTGCTACGACACGGCCAAGCGTTTGCTCGAGGAGAACCGCGACAAGCTCGATGCCATGGCCGAAGCACTGATGAAGTACGAGACCATCGATGCCGATCAGATCGACGACATCATGAGTGGTCGCACGCCGCGTGAGCCGCGTGATTGGACTGGCGGCGGCAGCGATGCCGGCAAGCCGGCAGCCAAATCCGACGAGGCCGATCGTCCCGAGAAACCTATCGGCGGGCCTGCCGCCGAGTTGTAAGGTCACTCATGTCGCTTGCAATACCCCGGAGCCGGCTGCCTTGTGGCAGCCGGTTTCTTGATTTGACCCGTCCCCAGGTAATGGGGATTCTCAATGTCACGCCTGACTCCTTTTCCGACGGGGGGCGCTTTGCCAGGCGTGATGCGGCGCTGCGCCATGCCGAAAGCATGGTGCGGGCGGGGGCTACCCTGATCGATATCGGCGGGGAGTCCACGCGTCCTGGCGCCCAGGCGGTTTCCGTGGAGCATGAACTTGCCCGCGTAGCGCCCATGGTGGAAGCCATAGCTGCCGAGCTGGACGTGATCATCTCCGTGGACACCTCGACCCCGGAAGTCATGCGTGAATCGGCAAGGTTGGGCGCCGGGCTGATCAACGACGTGCGTTCGTTGCAGCGCGACGGCGCGCTACAGGCGGCTGCCGAAACAGGCTTGCCGATTTGCCTGATGCATATGCGCGGCGAGCCCACAACCATGCAGCAAAGCCCGCAATACGATGATGTATTGGTCGCGGTGGAGGACTTCCTGCGTGAACGTCTGGCTGCCTGCGAGCAGGCAGGTATCCCGGCGGAGCGTGTGGTGCTCGACCCGGGGTTCGGCTTTGCCAAGACCCTGGAACATAATCTCAGCCTGTTCCGGCGCATGCCGGCCCTGCATGCCTTCGGTCTTCCGCTTCTGGTCGGTGTTTCGCGCAAGAGTATGATTGGTGCGGTGCTGGGGCGTGAGGTCGATCAGCGTCTGTATGGCAGTCTGGCCCTGGCGGCCCTGGCCGTTGCCAAGGGCGCAAGCATTCTGCGCGTTCACGATGTGGCGGAAACCGTCGACGTGGTGCGCATGGTCGCCGCAGTCGAAGCGGCGCAGTAATCAGAAAAAGGGAGTTGTCGTTTTGAGTCGCAAGTATTTTGGCACCGACGGTATTCGTGGGCGCGTCGGTCACTACCCCATTACCCCGGATTTCATGCTCAAGCTCGGCTGGGCTGCCGGCATGGCCTTTCGCAAGCAGGGCAAGTGCCGGATTCTGATCGGCAAGGACACGCGTATTTCCGGCTACATGTTCGAATCGGCGCTGGAGGCGGGCCTGTCGGCCGCAGGCGCGGACGTCATGCTGCTGGGGCCGATGCCGACACCGGCGATCGCCTATCTGACGCGTACCTTTCATGCCGAGGCGGGCATCGTCATCAGCGCTTCGCACAACCCTCACCATGACAATGGCATCAAGTTCTTCTCCGGCCAGGGCACCAAGCTGCCGGACGACGTCGAGTTGATGATCGAAGAGTTGCTCGATACGCCGATGACCGTGGTCGAATCCGAGCAGTTGGGCAAGGTCTCGCGGATCAACGATGCGGCGGGTCGCTACATCGAATTCTGCAAGAGCAGTGTGCCGAGCAGTACCGATTTCGCCGGCCTGAAAATCGTCCTCGATTGCGCCCATGGAGCGGCCTACAAGGTGGCTCCGGCTGTTTTCCAGGAGTTGGGTGCCGAGGTTTCGGTGCTCTCGGCCCAGCCTGACGGGCTGAACATCAACGCGGGTTGCGGTTCGACTCACATCGAAAACCTGCAGGCTGAAGTGGTGGCGCGCCAGGCGGATCTGGGGATCGCCTTCGACGGTGATGCCGACCGGGTGTTGATGGTCGATCACACTGGTGCGGTGGTGGATGGTGACGAGCTGCTGTTTATCATTGCCCGTGATCTGCATGCCCGCGGCAAGCTACAGGGCGGGGTTGTCGGTACCTTGATGAGCAACCTTGGTCTTGAGCTTGCCCTCGACGAGCTGCAGATTCCCTTCGTGCGCGCCAACGTTGGTGATCGTTATGTGATTGCCGAGCTCCTGGGGCGCGGTTGGCAGTTGGGTGGTGAGAATTCGGGGCACCTGGTGTGCTTTCAGCATGTCACCACGGGCGATGCCATTGTCGCAGCGCTGCAGGTTCTGCTCGCCATTCGTCGTCGCGAGCAAGGCCTGGCCGAAGCGCGCCAGGGCTTGCACAAGTGTCCGCAAGTGCTGGTCAATGTGCGTTTCGGCGGCGGTGTCGATCCGCTCAAGCATCCAGAAGTTCAGGCTGCCAGCGATAGCGTGACCGCGCGTATGGCCGGGCGTGGGCGAGTACTGTTGCGCAAGTCCGGTACCGAGCCGTTGGTGCGAGTCATGGTCGAGGGCGAGGACGAAGTCCAGGTGCGGGCCTATGCCAATGAATTGGCTGAGGTTGTCTCTCGAGTCTGTGTCTGATTCGGCTTGCCAGTCCACAAGCTGTTGGGTAACATCTGCGCCCTCTTTGACCAACGAGGTAAAGCATGCGCCGCCCAATGGTTGCTGGTAACTGGAAAATGCACGGTACCCGCGCCAGTGTCGCAGAGCTGATCGAAGGTCTGAATCGACAGGCGTTGCCTGTCGATGTCGAGGTCGCTGTGTTCCCTGTCAGTGTTCATCTCGGTCAGGTTGTCGAGGGGCTGAGTGGTATTGCTGTGTCGATAGGCGCGCAAAACTGTGCAGTAGAGCCGGGGCAGGGGGCGTTGACTGGCGAGGTGTCGGGCGAGCAATTGCGCGATGCCGGTTGCAGGCTCGTGTTGGTTGGCCATTCCGAGCGTCGCCTGATTCTGGGTGATAGTGAGGAGCAGGTCGTGCGCAAGTTCGCAGCGGCCCAGGTCGGCGGGCTCGTTCCGGTGCTGTGTGTGGGGGAGACCCTCGAGCAGCGCGAGGCGGGTGAGACGCTTGCGGTCGTCGAGCGTCAGCTCGATAGCGTGATCGATGCGCTGGGTGTTACGGCGCTTTCGCGCGCTGTGGTGGCGTACGAGCCAGTCTGGGCCATTGGTACCGGTCTGACGGCATCACCCGAGCAGGCTCAGGATGTGCATGCGGCGATTCGTGCTCGTGTCGCGCGCAAAGATGCAGATGTAGCAGGTGCTTTGAGAATTCTTTATGGCGGCAGTGTCAAGGCCGCCAATGCAGCCGAGCTTTTCGGCATGCCTGATATCGATGGGGGGCTTGTGGGTGGAGCCTCTCTGAATGCGGATGAGTTCGGCGCGATCTGTCGCGCTGCAGGAAACTAAGAATATGCTGGAAACAGTCGTTGTGGTTCTTCATCTGCTGGGCGCGATCGGTGTGGTTGTGCTGGTTCTGCTGCAGCAGGGTAAGGGTGCCGATGCAGGTGCTTCGTTTGGTGCTGGTGCTTCGAATACCGTTTTCGGTAGTCAGGGAACTACTACCTTTCTGAGCCGAGTTACTGCTATACTCGCCACCGCTTTTTTCATTACCAGCTTGGGGTTGGCGTTCTTTGCTAATCAAAAAGCTGATACGCTAGGCCAGGCTGGTTTGCCTGATCCGGCAGTGATGGAAGTGCCGCGGGAAAGCAAACCTGCAGCGGAAGATGTACCGGTGCTTGAGCAGCAGCAGGCGCCAACTTCGGGTGAGCAAGACGTACCTCAAACTCCCGAAGAGCAGTAAGCGTTAAATTTGCCGAGGTGGTGGAATTGGTAGACACGCTACCTTGAGGTGGTAGTGGCCATAGGCTGTAGGGGTTCGAGTCCCCTTCTCGGTACCAATTGAACAGGAGAGCCCGCTGCATGCGGGCTTTTCTGTTTCTGGGGGTTGGTTGACCCACAGAGTGGTTCGGTCGTATAATCCGCTCCCAGTTTTGAAGCGGGGTGGAGCAGTCCGGTAGCTCGTCGGGCTCATAACCCGAAGGTCGTTGGTTCAAATCCAGCCCCCGCAACCAGTAGTAGCGGAGCCCCTTTCAAGGGGCTTTTTGCTAGCTGGTGGACAGATTTGCCGTCGCACGGACGGTTTTATGGATGGGCGTTTCGCCCATTTTTCATTTGCACAGCATGCGCGAGGGGTTCGGGTGTCGAGCAAGCTAGAACAGTTGCAGGCCTTGGTGGCCCCGGTAGTCGAGGCGCTTGGCTACGAGTGCTGGGGTATCGAGTTCCTGTCTCAGGGGCGGCATTCGCTGCTACGTATCTACATCGATCATGCCGATGGCGTTCTCATCGACGATTGCGAGAAGGTCAGTCGGCAGATCAGCGGTGTTCTCGATGTCGAGGATCCAATTGCGGCGGAGTACACCCTCGAGGTGTCCTCTCCGGGCATGGATCGACCGCTGTTCACGTTGGCGCAGTTCGCCAGTCACGCCGGCGAGCAGGTAAAAATCAAGTTGCGCTCGCCGTTCGAAGGGCGCCGCAACTTTCAGGGTCTGCTCCGCGGTGTGGAGGAGGAAGACGTGGTGGTGCAGGTGGATGACCACGAGTTCCTTTTGCCGATCGATCTGATCGACAAGGCCAACATTATCCCCCGGTTTGATTGAGACACGGATCCCGCGGGATTCGCGGAATGCGTGGATCCCAATGGATTGCGAAAGGCGAGGCGTACGATGAGCAAAGAAGTACTGCTGGTTGTTGAGTCGGTATCCAATGAAAAGGGTGTGCCGGCCGCTGTGATTTTCGAGGCGCTCGAGTTGGCCCTGGCCACGGCGACCAAGAAACGTTTTGAAGACGAAGTCGAGCTGCGCGTGGCGATCAATCGCCAGAGCGGTAGCTATGAGACCTTCCGTTGCTGGACTGTGGTCGATGAAGAGCACTTCGAAGATCCGGCACATCAGGTGACCACCGACATGCCGCGTGCTGTCGAGGCGAATGCCAAGGTCGGTGATGTACTCGAAGAAAAAATCGATTCCATCGAGTTTGGCCGCATTGCTGCCCAGACCGCCAAGCAGGTCATCGTGCAGAAAGTGCGCGAGGCCGAGCGTGCTCAGGTCGTCGAAGCCTATCGCGAGCGCCTTGGCGAGATCATCGCCGGCACCGTGAAGAAGGTGACCCGTGACAATGTCATCGTCGATCTGGGTGCCAATGCTGAAGCGTTGCTGGCTCGCGAAGACATCATTCCGCGTGAAACCTTCCGGGTTGGCGTGCGCTTGCGTGCGCTGCTCAAGGAAATCCGCACCGAGAACCGCGGCCCTCAGCTGATCCTGTCGCGTACCGCGCCGGAAATGCTGATCGAGCTGTTCCGCATCGAAGTGCCGGAAATCGCCGAAGGTCTCATCGAGGTCAAGGCCGCTTCTCGTGATCCGGGCTCGCGGGCCAAGATCGCAGTGCGTTCCAAGGACAAGCGTATCGACCCGCAGGGCGCCTGCATCGGTATGCGCGGTTCGCGCGTGCAAGCGGTTTCCGGTGAGCTGGTCGGTGAGCGCGTGGACATCGTGTTGTGGGACGACAACCCGGCGCAGTTCGTCATCAACGCCATGTCGCCGGCTGAAGTCGCAGCGATCATCGTTGACGAAGACGCTCATGCCATGGACATCGCCGTTGGCGAGGACAACCTGGCTCAAGCGATTGGCCGTGGTGGCCAGAACGTTCGCCTGGCCAGCCAGCTGACCGGCTGGACGCTGAACGTGATGACCGAAGCGGACATCCAGGCCAAGCAGCAGGCAGAGACCGGCGACATCCTGCAGGGCTTCATCGACGAGCTGGAAGTCGACGAAGAACTGGCCCAGGTGCTGGTCGAAGAGGGCTTCACCAGCCTGGAAGAAATCGCTTACGTGCCGATGGAAGAGATGCTCAGCATCGATGGTTTCGACGAAGAAATCGTCAACGAACTGCGCTCGCGAGCGAAGGATCGTTTGCTGACCAAAGCCATCGCCACAGAAGAAAAGCTGGCAGACGCCCAGCCGGCCGAAGACCTCCTCGAACTCGAGGGTATGGACAAAGGCCTGGCGCAGGAACTGGCAGTACGCGGTGTGGTTACCCGCGAAGACCTGGCCGAGCAGTCTATTGACGACCTGCTCGACATCGACGGCATCGACGAAGAGCGTGCCGGCAAGCTGATCATGGCCGCCCGAGCCCACTGGTTCGAGTAAGTTTTACGGCCTGAGGAGAGAAGTGCATGACGCAAGTCACGGTGAAAGAACTGGCCCAAGTGGTCGACACACCGGTAGAGCGCCTGCTGCAGCAGATGCGAGAGGCGGGTTTGCCGCACAGCAGTGCCGAGCAAGTTGTCACCGATAACGAGAAGCAGGCCCTGCTTGCTCATCTGAAGAGCAGCCACGGCGAGAAGAAAGCCGACGCGCCGCGCAAGATTACCTTGCAGCGCAAGACCACCAGCACCCTGCGGGTCGCTGGCAGCAAGACCATCAGCGTTGAAGTGCGCAAGAAGAAGACCTTCGTCGAGCGCAGCAACGAAGAGATCGAAGCCGAAAAGCAGCGTGCGCTCGAAGAGCAGCGCGCCGCCGCGGAAGCCGTTCGCCTGAAGGCCGAGGAAGAAGCCAAGCGCAAGGCCGAAGAAGAGGCCAAGCGTCAGACTTCTTCGCCAGCCGCCGAGCAGGCTCCTGTGGTCGAAGCCGCTGCACCGGCACCGACTATTGCCCCTGTCGCAGCTCCTGCTGTCGATGAGCGCAAGAAGGACGAGCCGCGTCGCCCGGACAAGGCCCGTAACGACGACGCCGATCGCCGTGGTGGTGATCGCAAGACCACCCAGCACCGCCCGACTGTCAAAGAGAAGGCGCCTGCTCCGCGCGTGGCCCCGCGTACCACAGACGAAGAAAACGATAGCTTCCGTCGTGGTGGTCGTGGCAAGGGCAAACTGAAGAAACGCAACGTCCACGGTTTCCAGAGCCCGACTGGCCCTATCGTGCGCGAAGTGAAGATCGGCGAGACCATCACCGTGGGCGATCTCGCCCAGCAGATGTCGGTCAAGGCTGCTGAAATCATCAAGTTCATGTTCAAGCTGGGCACGCCGGCGACCATCAATCAGGTATTGGATCAGGAAACTGCCCAACTGGTTGCTGAAGAGCTGGGCCACAAAGTGACCCTGGTCAGTGATACGGCACTGGAAGATTCTCTTGCCGAATCCCTGAAGTTCGAAGGCGAGACGTTCTCCCGTGCGCCAGTGGTGACCGTCATGGGTCACGTCGACCATGGTAAGACATCGCTGCTCGACTATATCCGTCGTGCCAAGGTGGCTTCCGGTGAAGCGGGTGGTATCACCCAGCACATCGGTGCCTACCACGTGGAAACCGAGCGCGGCATGGTCACCTTCCTCGATACCCCGGGTCACGCCGCGTTCACCGCGATGCGTGCCCGTGGTGCCAAGGCTACCGACATCGTGATTCTGGTGGTTGCGGCGGACGACGGCGTGATGCCGCAGACCATCGAAGCTGTCCAGCATGCCGTCGCTGCTGGCGTGCCGCTGGTGGTTGCCGTGAACAAGATCGACAAGCCAGGTGCTGACCTCGATCGCATCCGTAGCGAACTGTCGGTGCACGGCGTGACGTCGGAAGAGTGGGGCGGTGACACGCCGTTCGTGCCTGTCTCGGCCAAGGTCGGTACCGGTGTGGACGAACTGCTCGAAGCCGTTCTGCTGCAAGCCGAAGTTCTGGAACTCAAGGCAACCCCGTCGGCCCCTGGCCGTGGTGTGGTGGTCGAGTCCCGTCTGGACAAGGGGCGCGGTCCGGTTGCTACCGTACTGGTTCAGGACGGTACGTTGCGTCAGGGCGACATGGTGCTGGTCGGTTCGAACTACGGCCGCATTCGCGCCATGCTCGACGAGAACGGCAAGTCGATCAAGGAAGCAGGCCCGGCCATTCCGGTCGAGATCCTCGGTCTTGATGGTACGCCGGAAGCCGGTGATGACATGACTGTCGTCGCCGACGAGAAGAAGGCGCGTGAAGTTGCACTGTTCCGTCAGGGCAAGTTCCGCGAAGTGAAACTGGCGCGTGCTCATGCAGGCAAGCTGGAGAACATCTTCGAGAACATGGGGCAGGAAGAGAAGAAGACGCTCAACATCGTCCTCAAATCCGACGTCCGTGGTTCTCTGGAGGCTCTGCAGGGCTCGCTCAGCAGTCTGGGTAACGATGAAGTGCAAGTGCGCGTCGTCGGTGGCGGGGTGGGTGGTATCACCGAATCCGATGCCAACCTGGCACTGGCTTCCAACGCTGTACTGTTCGGCTTCAACGTGCGTGCCGATGCGGGCGCTCGCAAGATCGTCGAGCAGGAAGGTCTGGACATGCGTTACTACAACGTCATCTACGACATCATCGAGGACGTCAAGAAGGCGCTCACCGGTATGCTCGGCAGCGACGTTCGCGAGAACATCCTCGGCATCGCCGAAGTACGTGACGTGTTCCGTTCGCCGAAGTTTGGCGCGGTCGCCGGTTGCATGGTGGTCGAAGGTACCGTGCACCGTAACCGTCCGATCCGCGTGCTGCGCGACGACGTGGTGATCTTCGAAGGCGAGCTGGAGTCGCTGCGTCGCTTCAAGGACGACATGGCCGAAGTGCGTAACGGCATGGAGTGCGGTATCGGCGTGAAGAGCTACAACGACGTCAAGGTCGGCGACAAGATCGAAGTGTTCGAGAAAGTCCAGGTGGCTCGCAGCCTGTAATCGCGAGTCGCAACACGCAGCGCCCGGCCCCGCATTCGCGCGGCCGGGCGTTTGCCGCTTTTGAGTCCGATGCTTTTTCAGGCATCGCGACGAGTGGAAGGTAGCAGAGATGGCAAAAGACTATAGCCGTGCCCAGCGTATCGGCGACCAGATTCAACGCGAATTGGCGCAGCTGATTCGAACCGAAGTCAAAGACCCGCGCCTGGGTGGCCTGGTGACCGTCACGGCGGTCGATGTCAGCCGCGACGCCAGCCATGCCAAGGTGTTCGTCACCATCATGGGCGCCGAGCCGGAAGAGGGCGTCGACCCTGTCGTGCAGGGTCTCAGGGTGCTCAATGACGCCAGCGGCTTCCTGCGCATGCAGTTGGGCAAGGCGATGAAGCTGCGCAGCGTGCCGAACCTGCGTTTTCACTATGATGAGAGCGTGATTCGCGGTGCTCAGCTGTCGGCGCTCATCGAGCGTGCGGTGAGCGAGGACAGCAAGCACGGCGACACCGATACCGAAGCCAAGGAGTAAGTACGTGGCTCAGGTAAAGCGTATTCGTCGCAAGGTCGACGGCATCATCCTGCTCGACAAGCCCAAGGGCTTCAGCTCCAACGCTGCGCTGCAGAAGGTGCGCTGGCTGCTCAATGCCGAGAAAGCCGGGCACACCGGCAGCCTCGACCCGTTGGCCACTGGCGTATTGCCGTTGTGCTTCGGTGAGGCGACCAAGTTTTCCCAGTACCTGCTCGATGCCGACAAGGGCTACGAAACGGTCATGCAGCTTGGCGTCACTACCACCACGGCCGATGCCGAGGGTGAGGTGCTCGAGCGTCGTGAGGTGAAGGTTGCGGCTGCCGATATCGAAGCGCTGTTACCGCGTTTTCGCGGTGACATCAGCCAGATCCCGCCGATGTACTCGGCACTCAAGCGCGACGGCCAGCCGCTGTACAAGCTGGCCCGGGCAGGAGAAGTAGTGGAGCGCGAGGCGCGTTCTGTTACTATTGCGCGCCTGGAGTTGCTCGACTGCACCGCCGACAAGGCGAGCCTGGCAGTCGATTGCAGCAAAGGCACCTATATTCGTACCCTGGTCGAGGATATCGGCCAGTTGCTGGGTTGCGGTGCTCACGTCGCCGAGCTGCGTCGAGTCAAGGCCGGGCCGTTCGGGCTGGTACAGACGGTCAGCCTCGAAGAGCTCGAGCGTGTGCACGCCGAAGGCGGCAACGAGGCGGTAGATCGTTTTCTGCAGCCCGTGGACAGTGGTCTGGAACATTGGCCGCTGCTGAGCTTCTCGGAGCACAGCTCGTTCTATTGGCTGCAAGGGCAGCCCGTCCGTGCGTCGGATGCGCCGAAGTTCGGCATGGTGCGGGTGCAAGATCACAATGGTCGCTTCATCGGTATCGGTGAAGTGAGCGAAGACGGGCGCATTGCGCCGCGTCGACTGATTCGGTCTGCATGACCGTGGCGAGCCGCTCAGGCGGCTCGTATCGAGGGTGGCTGTCAATAGGCACGGTCATTCCTCCTTTTAAAACACGGGAAGCGATTCCTGGCCTATTGAGACCGTCGTTCGCGACGATCTCCAGATGAGAGGATGCCCACATGGCACTCAGCGTTGAGGAAAAAGCTCAGATCGTTAACGACTACAAGCAAGCCGAAGGCGATACCGGTAGCCCGGAAGTCCAGGTTGCTCTGCTGTCCGCCAACATCAACAAGCTGCAAGGCCACTTCAAGGCCAACGGCAAAGACCACCACTCGCGTCGTGGCCTGATCCGCATGGTCAACCAGCGTCGTAAGCTGCTGGATTACCTGAAGGGTAAAGACACCAGCCGTTACAGCGCCCTGATCGGTCGCCTGGGTCTGCGTCGCTAAGCAATGCTTATGCGCCGTTGACCGCAAAAGCTGGAAGTGAGCTCGCCTCGCTTCCAGCTTTTGCGTTTATGCTTCACCCGTTTTGATGCTTGAACCGTTGGATGCTTCACCCATTTTGGACAGCGCCGGGCCGATCCCCGAAGCCACTGCCCACGAATTCGCAAGAAACCGTTTCCCCCAAAGGCAACAGAGAGAAGGAAAACACCGTGAACCCGGTAATCAAGAAATTTCAGTTCGGTCAGTCGACCGTCACCCTCGAGACTGGCCGTATCGCCCGTCAAGCCTCCGGCGCAGTGCTGGTCACCGTCGACAACGATGTCAGCGTGCTGGTCGCTGTCACCGGTGCCAAGAGCGCCGATCCGAGCAAGGGCTTCTTCCCCCTGTCGGTGCACTACCAGGAAAAGACCTACGCAGCGGGCAAGATCCCTGGCGGTTTCTTCAAGCGTGAAGCGCGCCCAAGCGAGAAAGAAACCCTGACTTCGCGTTTGATCGATCGTCCGATCCGTCCGCTGTTCCCGGAAGGTTTCCAGAACGAAGTGCAGGTCATCTGCACCGTGGTTTCCACCAGCAAGAAAACCGATCCGGACATCGCTGCGATGATCGGTACCTCGGCTGCCCTGGCGATCTCCGGCATTCCGTTCAACGGCCCGATCGGTGCCGCCCGTGTGGCCTTCCACCCGGAAACCGGCTATCTGCTGAACCCGAACTACGAGCAACTCAAGGCCTCCAGCCTGGACATGGTCGTAGCCGGTACCAAGGACGCCGTGCTGATGGTCGAATCGGAAGCCAAAGAGCTGACCGAAGACCAGATGCTGGGCGCCGTGCTGTTCGCCCATGACGAATTCCAGGCCGTTATCCAGGCCGTTACCGAGCTGGCTGCCGAAGCCGCCAAGCCGACCTGGGACTGGCAGCCGAAAGCGGAAAACACTGCACTGCTGTCTGCCATTCGCAGCGAATTCGGTGAGGCTATTTCCCAGGCTTACACCATCATCATCAAGCAGGATCGCTACGCGCGCCTGGGTGAGCTGCGTGAGCAGATCGTCGCCAAGTTTTCCGGTGAAGAAGGTCAGCCTTCCGCTGCTGAAGTCAAAGACGCCTTCGGCGAAATCGAATACCGCACCGTTCGCGAGAACATCGTCAACGGCAAGCCGCGTATCGATGGCCGTGACACCCGTACCGTGCGTGGCCTGAACATCGAAGTCGGTGTACTGGACAAGACTCACGGTTCGGCGCTGTTCACCCGTGGCGAAACCCAGGCGCTGGTCGTTGCCACCCTCGGTACTGCCCGTGATGCGCAACTGCTGGACACCCTCGAAGGCGAGCGTAAAGACCCCTTCATGCTGCACTACAACTTCCCTCCGTACTCGGTGGGCGAGTGTGGTCGCATGGGCGCCACTGGCCGTCGCGAAATCGGTCACGGTCGTCTGGCTCGTCGTTCGGTGCAGGCCATGCTGCCGGCCGCTGACGTGTTCCCGTACACCATCCGCGTGGTTTCGGAAATCACCGAGTCCAACGGTTCCAGTTCCATGGCTTCCGTTTGCGGTGCTTCCCTGGCGCTGATGGACGCTGGTGTGCCGATGAAGGCGCCGGTAGCCGGTATCGCCATGGGCCTGGTCAAGGAAGGCGAGAAATTCGCCGTTCTGACCGATATCCTCGGTGACGAAGATCACCTGGGCGACATGGACTTCAAAGTAGCCGGTACCGCCAATGGCGTCACCGCGCTGCAGATGGACATCAAGATCCAGGGCATCACCGAAGAAATCATGGAAATCGCTCTGGGCCAGGCCCTGGAAGCGCGCCTGAATATCCTCGGCCAGATGAATCAGGTCATTGCTCAATCCCGTAGCGAGCTGTCGGCCAACGCACCGACCATGATCGCCATGAAGATCGACCAGGACAAGATTCGTGACGTCATCGGTAAAGGCGGCGCCACCATCCGTGCCATTTGCGAAGAGACCAAGGCTTCGATCGATATCGAAGACGACGGCTCGATCAAGATCTTCGGCGAGACCAAGGATGCTGCAGAAGCTGCGCGTCAGCGCGTACTGAGCATCACCGCGGAAGCCGAGATCGGCAAGATCTACGTCGGCAAGGTCGAACGCATCGTAGACTTCGGCGCCTTCGTCAACATCCTGCCGGGCAAGGACGGTCTGGTGCACATCTCCATGCTCAGCGATGCGCGCGTCGAGAAGGTCACCGACATCCTCAAGGAAGGTCAGGAAGTCGAAGTGCTGGTACTGGACGTCGACAACCGCGGTCGCATCAAGCTGTCCATCAAGGACGTTGCAGCTGCCAAGGCCTCGGGTGTCTGATCCGGGCTAACGCCGCTGCTACAAAAAAGCCAGTCAGGGTGACCTGACTGGCTTTTTTATTGGTGTCGGGTCAAGGCGTTTTCAGTACCCCGGGGCACAAAAAAACGCCAGCTAGGCCAAGCCTGACTGGCGTTTTTTATGGACGTGGCGTTGTTGTCAGTCGGTGTACTGGAACAGCTTGATGATCTTTTGTACGCCGGAGACGCTCTGCACCACGTTGCTGGCGGCATTGGCTTCCTGGCGGCTGACCACGCCGAGCAAGTAGACGATACCGTTTTCGGTGACTACCTTGATGCGGCTACCCGGCACGCCGCTGTCGGCGAGCATCTGGGTCTTGATCTTGGTGGTCAGCAGTGAATCGTTGCTGCGGGCCAGCAGCGAGTTGGGCTGCTGAACCTGCAGTTCGTTGTGCACTTTGCGCACGCCCTGCACCTTGCGGGCCGTCTGTTCGGCGATACCTTTGAGATCTTCGCGCGGGGTCTGGCCGGCGAGCAGGATCACGCCGTTGTAGCTGGTTACCACGATACGCGAGGTGGGGCTGGCCAGGTCTGTATGAGCCCGGCTGATGGCGTTGGCGACATCAGGGCCGACGAATTGGTCGTCGATCTTGTTGCCGATGCTGCGGCTGCCGCAACCGCCAAGGATCAGGCTCATTGCCAATACGGCGAAGATCAGTGGTGAACGGGTCATTCTTCACTCCCAAACAGTTGACTGTCGATAAGGTCGCACAAGCAGTGGATGGCCAGCAAATGGACTTCCTGAATGCGTGCCGTGACCTTCGACGGCACGCGGATTTCCACATCTTCGGGTAGCAGCAGCGAAGCCATGCCGCCGCCGTCACGGCCGGTCAGGGCGACCACGGTCATTTCCCGATCATGGGCGGCCTGAATGGCCTGGATCACGTTGGCCGAGTTGCCGCTGGTGGAAATGGCCAGCAACACGTCGCCCGGTTGGCCCAGGGCACGAATCTGTTTGGAGAATATTTCGTTGTAGCTGTAATCGTTGGCGATCGAGGTGATCGTCGAGCTGTCGGTGGTCAGTGCGATGGCCGGCAGGCTCGGGCGCTCGCGCTCGAAACGGTTGAGCAGTTCCGAGGAAAAGTGCTGCGCGTCGCCAGCGGAGCCGCCGTTGCCGCAGGAGAGGATCTTGCCTTCGCTGAGCAGGGCCTGAACCATCACCTGGCTTGCATGCTCGATGAACGGGGGTAGTACTTCCATCGCGTGGTGCTTGGCTTCGATGCTGGCTTGAAACAGCTGGCGAATACGGGCTTGCATATCCATGTGGATGTTTGACCTTGACTGTAACGGTACGCCGAGCCGGATGGGGCGCAGCGCTGTCGTTGAAAATGGCGATGATGCAGGGATGTTGCAGGAAGCCGAGGGTCAGCTGTCGAAGGCGTTCCTGATCCACTCCAGTGACGCGGATTTGCCATGGCCTATGGCTATGACATCGAAACGACAGGGATGTTTGGCCCAGCGCTTCTCTTGCTGCAGAAACTGCATCGCGGTGGCAATCAGCTTGTCTCGCTTGCGCTTGTCGACGCTCTCGATCGCGCCGCCCCAGGCACTGTGCTTGCGGTAGCGCACTTCGGCGAATACTACTGTATCGCCATCGAGCATGACCAGATCGAGTTCGCCGCGCTGGCCGCGCCAGTTCTGGGCGATAGGCTGCAAACCATGGGTTTCGAGATGCTCGCGGGCAAGGGCCTCAGCCTCTCGCCCACTGGCATGTCGCGGGTCGTCGCTCAACGCAGGGTATCGGGCAGGCGCTGGATCTGCCCGCCACGAAATTCTGCCCAGGGCAGCTGGCGTTCGACACGCTGTGCGGCGTTCAGGCTGAGGCTGCCGGAAAGGCCGTCGATGCGGCTATCCGGCAGCGCCTTGAGTTGACCCAGGCGCGGGGCCAGACGGAAGGCATCGACGCCCATGGCGTACAGGCGGCCCAGGCTGCCGCCAGCCTGTGGCCACTGCGTGTTGACCTGCTGGCGCAGCGGGTCGTTGGCGTCCAGTAGCCAAGGCGTTTCGCAGAAGCGAATGCCATCGAGATCACGATACTGGGCGGCACTCATGCTGCCGCTGAACAGGTGCGATGTGGCATAGACCGGTACTTCGCCAGCGTACTGATAGGCCAGCGTCGGTTTGATCTGCTGGGCCTGCTGCGGCGTGGCCGCGAGGAAGATGAAGTCGACATCCTGGCGGCGAGTCGGTGCAGCGCCGGAAGCCGAGCTGGTATTGCCGCTGAGCTGGAACAGGTTGGCGATCTGTCGAGCCATGTCTACCGGCTGGTCGATATGTTCGGCGCCCAGGAAGGTACCGCCAGCGGCCAGCCAGCTCTGGCGGAAAGCGTCCAGTACACGGTCACCCCAGTCACCTTTCGGCACTAGCGCGACGGCGCTACGCATGCCGTCGGCCCAGGCGCGACGGGCGACTTCGCGAGCTTCGTCTTCGGCGGCCAGGCCGAACTGGAACAGCTGATCCGGGTTTTCCGCAGCGGACTCACTGTAGTTGAGGGCCAGCGTGGTGATCGGCAGCTGTTCGCGGTTGCCCAGTTGGGTGGCCAGGTTCTTCTCCAACGGGCCGACGACCAGTTGCACGCCGTCAGCCTGAGCCTGGCGGTAGAAGTCATCCAGGGAGGTGAGGCGGGCGCTGTCGTAAAGCAGAATTTGCGGCGGCTTCTCGCCGTCCTGTTGCGCTTGGTAATGAGCGGCGAGGAAGCCATCACGCAGCGCACGGGCCACCGCAGCCAGCTGACCTTCCTGGGGCAGCAGCAGGGCGATTTTTTCCAGTGGCTGGCTCGACAGCGCCTGCAGATCGGCCAGGGCTTTCGGCAGTTGCTGTGCGGCAGGGTGGTTCGGGTGTTGGGCCAGCCAGTTATCGATGGCGTCCTGCTGTTGTTGCAGGGTGCCAACGGTTTTGGCGACCTGTGCCAGAGACAGCCAGCCGGCCAGGTCGGCATCGTCGGTGCTGGGGATCGGCTCGGCAGGCAGGCTGGAAACCAGGCTCCAGATCTTGTCCTGATTGTGCTGCTCTTCGTCGCCGCTCAGCAGGGGGGCGATGAATACACGTTCGCGGGCTGCAGCCAGGGTCTGGCCGTCTTCCTCCAGGGCATTGGCGCGCGCGAGCTGCGTGCGCGTCTGCTGTTCGATAGGCAGTTCGCCAAGGCGCTCGAGGCTGGGGTGGGCGAGGGCGCTCAGGGCTGCATTGGCATCATTGCGAGCCAGCGCGAGCTCGGCCTGGAGGGTGCTGGCGTAGATCTGTTGTGCCGGCTTGAGCGTCGCCAGGTCGACTTGCTCGAGAATGCTGCCGGCACGTGCGACATCGCCCTGCTTGTAGGCCAGGTCGGCAGCGGAAAGGCGCAGCAACTGGGCGTTCTCGCTCTGACTGGTGCCGGCCTGCTGGAGCATCTGCTCGAGGCTGGCTTGAGGTGTGCGGGGCAGTTCGCCGAGGTTGGAGGTGGGCGAGCTGCTGCAGGCAACGAGCAAGCCGGCTAGGCAGAGTGCAGAGAGCGGACGCAGGCAGGCGATCATGTAAGCGATTCCGGTTCTTGAGCAAATGAACGCGCAATTGTACCCAAGGCACGGCGTCGGCGCGATGTTGAAGGTGTTAACCGGTGCGCAGACAGTGGGTATCGTCTGTTGGGAGCCTGTGCTGGAGCCTCTCGGGTGCCGCACGCGTTACAATGGCGGCTTTCCGATTACATGAGGCGCCGCCGTGACTGCTAGTGAAGCTCCCCGTTCCGCCACGGGCACCTTGTTCGTGGTGGCGACGCCTATCGGCAATCTCGATGACCTCAGTGCGCGCGCGTTGAAGGTGCTGAGCAGTGTTGCGCTGATCGCCGCCGAAGATACTCGGCACTCGGCGCGGCTGATGCAGCATTTCGGTATCGGTACGCAGTTGGCGGCCTGCCATGAACACAACGAGCGTGACGAGGGCAGTCGCTTTCTCGAGCGTTTGTGCGCTGGAGAGGATGTCGCGCTGATTTCCGATGCTGGCACGCCACTGATCTCCGATCCTGGCTATCACCTGGTGCGTCAGGCGCGTGCTGCGGGTGTCCGGGTGGTTCCGGTGCCGGGCGCCTGCGCGCTGATCGCGGCGTTGTCCGCGGCCGGGCTGCCGTCCGATCGCTTCGTCTTCGAGGGTTTCCTGCCCGCCAAGAGCGTTGGCCGGCGTACGCGCCTGGGGTCGGTGCGTGAAGAGCCGCGTACGCTGATCTTTTACGAGGCGCCGCATCGCATTCTCGAATGCCTGCAGGATATGCGCGACGTGTTCGGTGGCGATCGCCAGGCCTTGTTGGCGCGTGAACTCACCAAGACCTTCGAGACTCTGCAGGGGTTGCCGCTCGATCAGTTGTGCGAGTGGGTGGCTGCGGATGCCAATCAGCAGCGTGGCGAGTGCGTGGTGCTGGTAGCGGGCTGGCAGGCACCTGAAAACGAAGCGGCAGTGAGCGTCGATGCTCTGCGCGTGCTCGATCTGCTGCTCGCCGAGTTGCCACTCAAGCGCGCGGCTGCCCTGGCTGCGCAGATCACCGGTGTGCGCAAGAACCTGCTCTACCAGGCTGCGTTGGAGCGCCAGCAGGACGTTTGAACTTGTTCTCACTGTGCCCCAGCGGTTACCCTTGTCGGCGGAGAGTCGATCGGACAGTCGCTGCCGTGCTTCGTTCGCGAAGTGTGGGGGAGGAAAGTCCGGGCTCCATAGGGCGGAGTGCCAGGTAATGCCTGGGGGGCGTGAGCCTACGGAAAGTGCCACAGAAAATAACCGCCTAAGCGCTTCGGCGCCGGTAAGGGTGAAAAGGTGCGGTAAGAGCGCACCGCACGGCTGGTAACAGTCCGTGGCTAGGCAAACCCCACTCGGAGCAAGACCAAATAGGGTTCCATTGGCGTGGCCCGCGCTGGAACCGGGTAGGTTGCTAAAGACGTACAGTGATGTCCGTCGTAGAGGAATGACTGTCCTCGACAGAACCCGGCTTATAGATCGACTCTCCACCTCCTTTCGCGTTTCTGCTTTACGTTCTCCTTTCTAAGACCGAAAAAATCTTACTCTTCACAAATTACTTTAAGTTTGTGGGGCAGTTGCTTGTATGTGCTTGTTTTTACCCCGCATGTTGCTCTGTAGCCCTTCTCCGTCCCTCTCTTTTATTCGCTAAATCTCCGATCTATAAGGACTTTTTCCTCACGGCGCGCCTTGACGGTGGGGTGTGCGCGTTCCTATAGTGTCTCTCAGTGGTGAAAAGTGGCGTGAAGTGGGTTTTTTTGGATGCAGATGGTTAATTAAGGGGAAGCGCAGCGATGTTTCGCGGGGCGAATGCCATAAGTCTTGACGCCAAGGGGCGGCTCGCGATGCCTAGCAGGTATCGGGACGAGCTCGTTTCGCGTTCGGCTGGCCAGCTCATCGTCACCATCGATGCCATCGATCCCTGCCTTTGTGTCTATCCGCTGCCGGAGTGGGAAATCATCGAAAACAAGCTGCGTGAGCTGGCGTCCTTCCGTGAGGAAAACCGTCGCCTGCAGCGTTTGCTGATTGGTAATGCCGTCGATCTCGAACTGGACGGCAGTGGTCGTTTCCTGGTTCCGCCGCGTTTGCGCGAATACGCCAAGCTGGATAAGCGCGCGATGTTGGTGGGGCAGCTAAACAAATTTCAACTGTGGGATGAGGATTCCTGGAATGCCGTGGCTGACGCCGATCTGGCCGCCATCAAGCAACCGGGTGCTCTTTCCGATGACCTACGTGACCTGATTTTGTGAATATGACCAGTACCTTCCGCCATATTACCGTGCTGCTCGAGGAGGCTGTCGAAGGCCTCTCGCTGCGCGCGGATGGCTGTTATGTGGATGGTACTTTCGGGCGGGGGGGGCACAGCCGGCTGATCCTGGAACGGATCGGGCCGGACGGTCGCTTGCTGGGATTCGACAAGGATCCCCTCGCAATCGCGACTGGAAATACGCTGGCGGCCGAAGACGGCCGCTTTGTCGTTGTGCAGCGTAGTTTTGCGGAACTTGCCGATGAGCTTGCTGTCCGCGATCTCGCGGGCCAGGTCAGTGGCGTGCTGCTGGATCTGGGGGTGTCGTCTCCCCAGCTTGACGACGCCGAGCGCGGCTTCAGTTTTCTCAACGACGGCCCGCTGGACATGCGCATGGATCCGGCGCGTGGCGTCAGTGCTGCGCAGTTCATCGCCACTGCCGCCGAAGAGGAAATCGCCCGGGTATTCAAGGAATACGGCGAAGAACGCTTTGCCAAGCGCATGGCTCGCGCCGTGGTGGCCCGCCGCGCCGAGCAGCCGTTCGAGCGTACCGCCGACCTGGCTCAAGTGCTGACCGTCGCCAACCCCGCCTGGGAGAAGGGCAAGAATCCGGCAACCCGTGCTTTTCAGGGGCTGCGCATCCACGTCAACAATGAATTGGGTGATCTGGAGCGTGGTCTCGACGCCGCGCTGGAAAACCTGGAGGTCGGTGGCCGCCTGGTGGTGATCAGCTTCCACTCCCTGGAAGATCGCATCGTCAAGCTGTTCATGCGCAAGCACGCCAAGGGCGAGATGGACAAGCTGCCGCGTGACCTGCCCATCATCCCCAAGGCTTTCGAGCCGCGCCTGAAACTGATCGGCAAGCCGCAGTTCGCTTCGGAAGCCGAGCTGAAGGCCAATCCACGTTCGCGCAGTGCGGTCATGCGTATTGCGGAGAAGCTGCGATGAGCGGCGTGCTCGCCAAGCGTTTCCCCAAGGGCAGCCTGCTGATGCTGGTGCTGTTCATCGCTGTGCTCGGTTCGGCGCTGGCGGTGTCTTACAGCGCGCACTGGAATCGCCAATTGCTCAACAGTCTGTACGCCGAACTCAGCGTGCGCGACAAAACGCAGGCCGAGTGGGGGCGACTGATCCTCGAGCAAAGTACCTGGACGGCTCACAACCGTATCGAGGCCTTGGCCAGCGAACAGCTGAAAATGCGCATTCCCGACGCCGCCGAAGTGCGCATGGTGGCGCCATGATGAGGCTGGAAGGGGCTCTCTACCCATGGCGCTTCCGCCTGGTCATGCTGCTGCTGGCGTTGATGGTCGCGGCGATTGCTGCGCGCATCGTCGAGCTGCACGTGTTCGACCATGACTTCCTCAAGGCCCATGGCGATGCGCGCAGCGTTCGGCACATTCCGATCCCCGCACACCGTGGCCTGATCACCGACCGCAATGGCGAGCCGCTGGCCGTCAGTACACCGGTTACCACGCTGTGGGCCAACGGCAAGGAACTGCAGGCTGGCAAGGCTCAGTGGCCGGTTCTCGCTGCTGCGCTCGGCCAGGAGCCGAACGCCTTCGCGACTCGCCTGCAGGCCAATGCCGAGCGCGAGTTCATGTACCTAGTTCGCGGCCTGACCCCGGAGCAGGGCCAGCGTGTGCTCGACCTCAAGGTGCCGGGCGTTTATCCGATCGAAGAATTCCGCCGCTTCTACCCGGCCGGTGAAGTGACTGCGCACATGGTCGGCTTCACCGATATCGACGACCGCGGTCGCGAAGGTGTCGAGCTGGCGTTCGAGGATTGGCTGGCCGGGGTTCCCGGCAAGCGCCAGGTGCTCAAGGATCGCCGTGGTCGTCTGATCCGTGATGTACAGGTTACCCAGAACGCCAAGGCCGGCAGAGCCCTGGCGCTGTCCATCGACCTGCGTCTGCAATACCTGGCTCACCGCGAACTGCGCAACGCGCTGACCGAATTCGGTGCCAAGGCCGGCAGCCTGGTGATGGTCGACGTGAAAACCGGCGAGATACTCGCCATGGTCAACCAGCCGACCTACAACCCGAACAACCGCCGCAACCTGCAGCCGGCTGCGATGCGTAACCGGGCGATGATCGACGTGTTCGAGCCGGGTTCGACCATGAAGCCATTCTCCATGAGCGCAGCGTTGGAGACCGGGCGCTGGAAGCCTACCGACAAGGTCGACGTGCAGGGTGGCACGCTGCAGATCGGTCGTTACACCATCAAGGACGTATCCCGTGCGCCGGACGGTGTACTCGACCTGACCGGCATTCTGATCAAGTCCAGTAACGTCGGCATGAGCAAGGTCGCCTTCGATATTGGCGGCGCAGCCATTTATAACATCATGCAGCAGGTCGGCCTCGGCCAGGATACCGGTCTGAGTTTCCCGGGCGAGCGCGTCGGCAACCTGCCCAACCACCGCGAGTGGCGCAAAGCCGAGACCGCGACGCTCTCCTATGGCTACGGCCTGTCGGTAACCGCTGTTCAGTTGGCCCATGCCTATGCCGTGCTCGGCAATGGCGGGCGCAGTGTACCGATGTCCTTGACCCGCACCGATCGTGTGCGCGACAGCGTTCAGGTGATTCCGGAAGACGTTGCCCGCACCGTGCAAGGCATGCTGCAGCAAGTGATCGAAGCGCCGGGCGGCGTATTCCGCGCCCAGGTGCCGGGCTACCACGTAGCCGGCAAGAGCGGCACGGCACGTAAGACCGCTGCCGGCACCAAGGGCTATCAGGCCAATGCCTACCGTTCGCTGTTCGCCGGTTTCGCCCCGGCAAGTAACCCGCGCATCGCCATCGCCGTGGTCATCGACGAGCCGAGCAAGAGTGGCTACTACGGCGGCCTGGTTTCGGCGCCGGTGTTCAGTCGCGTCATGGCCGGCGGCCTGCGCCTGATGAACATCACCCCGGACAATCTGCCTGAGACTGCAGCGGCGAAAGCCGAGGCTCCGACGGCTGCCAACAATGGAGGGCGCGGCTGATGCCCATGCCATTGAACCAGTTGCTGCCCCAAGCGCAGAGCGGTGTATTGATTCGCGAACTGACCCTGGATAGCCGTCAGGTGCGTCCGGGCGATCTGTTCCTGGCGGTGCCGGGTACGCGTCAGGATGGCCGCGTGCATATCGCTGACGCGATTTCCCGCGGCGCTGCCGCTGTTGCCTACGAGATCGACGGCTCCCTGCCGATGACCGCCGAAAGTGCCGAGCTGGTCGCCATCAAGGGGCTGGCAGGGCAACTGTCGGCGATTGCCGGGCGTTTCTACGGCGAGCCGAGCCGCGGCTTGCACATGGTCGGTATCACCGGCACCAACGGCAAGACCAGTGTCAGCCAGTTGCTGGCTCAGGCGCTGGATCTGCTCGGCGAGCCTTGCGGTATCGTCGGTACCCTGGGCAATGGTTTCTATGGTTCCCTGGCTCAAGGCCTGCATACCACGCCCGATCCCATCGGCGTGCAGGCGACCCTGGCTGGGCTGAAGAAGAATGGCGCGCGTGCGATCGCCATGGAAGTGTCGTCCCACGGCCTGCATCAGGGCCGCGTGGCCGCACTGGATTTCGACGTGGCGGTGTTCACCAACCTGTCGCGCGACCACCTCGACTATCACGGCTCCATGGAGGCCTATAAGGCTGCCAAGGCGGCCCTGTTCGCCTGGCCGAGCCTGCGCAGCCGGGTGATCAACCTGGACGACGCGGTGGGTCGCAAGCTGGCCGAGGAAGAGCGCGAGTCGCGGCTGATCGGTTACAGCCTGGAAAACGATAGCGCCTACCTGTTCTGCCGTGACATCCGCTTCGATGATCAAGGCGTGCGCGCCACGTTGGTCACGCCGCGCGGCGAAGACAGCCTGCGCAGCTCGCTGCTGGGGCGCTTCAACCTCAGCAACCTGCTCGCGGTAGTGGGCGCGCTGGTGGCCATGGATTACCCGCTCGACGAAATTCTCAAGGCCTTGCCGCGTTTGCAGGGCCCGGTCGGGCGCATGCAGCGTCTGGGTGGCCGGCAGGCACCGCTGGTGGTGGTCGATTACGCCCACACCCCGGATGCCCTGGAAAAAGTGCTCGGCGCTCTGCGCCCGCATGTTACGGGTCGCCTGCTGTGCCTGTTCGGTTGCGGTGGTGATCGTGATCGTGGCAAGCGTCCGTTGATGGCCGAAGTCGTCGAGCGCCTGGCCGATGCCACGCTGGTTACCGACGACAATCCACGTAGCGAGTCACCCGAGCAGATTTTCGAAGATATCCGCGGCGGTTTCCGTGCGGCGGATCAGGTGCGTTTCGTTCATGGCCGTGGCCGCGCGATCGCTCAACTGATCGGTGAAGCCGAGGTTGGCGACGTGGTGGTGCTGGCTGGCAAGGGCCACGAGGACTACCAGGAAATCGACGGCGTGCGCCAGCCGTTCTCCGATCTGCAGGAAGCCGCTCGCGCCTTGGCGGCATGGGAGGCGGCACATGCTTAAGGCACTGCGTTTGAGCGAAGTGGCCGGGCCGCTGAATGGCCGCCTGGTCGGTGAGGATCGTACCTTCGATGCCGTCAGTACCGATAGCCGCAGCATCACGCCCGGGCAACTGTTCATCGCCCTGAGCGGCCCACGCTTCGACGGTCATGACTATCTGGCCCAGGTCGCTGCCAAGGGTGCGGTGGCAGCACTGGTCGAGCGTGAAGTAGCGGATGCCGGCCTGCCGCAACTGGTGGTCGCCGATACGACGTTGGCCCTCGGGCAGTTGGCAGCACTGAATCGCCAGGCCTACGGTGGCCCTCTGGCGGCCGTTACCGGTTCCAGTGGCAAGACCACGGTCAAGGAAATGCTCGCCAGTATCTTGCGCGCCGCGTTCATGGAGCTCGGCGGTACCGTGCTGGCAACCCGCGGCAACCTTAATAACCAGCTCGGTGTGCCACTGACCCTGCTGGAGCTGGCGCCCGAGCACAAAGGCGCGGTGATCGAACTCGGTGCTTCGGGCATTGGTGAGATCGCTTACACGGTCGGCCTGACGCAGCCGCAGGTGGCGATCATCACCAACGCCGGCAACGCTCATGTGGGTGAGTTCGGCGGCCCTGAGAATATCGTGTTGGCCAAAGGCGAAATTCTCGAAGGGCTGAGCGAAAGCGGTGTTGCCGTGCTCAATCTCGATGATGTGGCCTTCGAACGCTGGGTCAAGCGTGCCGCTGGCCGACGGGTACTGAGTTTCGCCCTGCGTGATACGTCCGCTGATTTCCATGCCAACGAATTGAGCCGCGATCCGCGCGGTTGCCCGGCCTTCACCCTGTATTGCCACGAGGGTCAGGCCCGCGTGCAACTGAACCTGCTGGGTGAGCACAACGTCGCCAATGCCTTGGCCGCGGCCGCGGCCGCCCATGCCTTGTCGGTGCCGCTGGTGGCCATCAAGGAGGGCCTCGAAAGCCTGCTGCCGGTCAAAGGGCGTGCCGTTGCGCAACTGGCGCAGAACGGCGCACGGGTGATCGACGATACCTACAACGCCAACCCGGCTTCGATCTGCGCTGCCATCGACATTCTCGCCGGCTTCTCCGGTCGCAAGGTGCTGGTGTTGGGCGATATCGGCGAGCTGGGTGCGTGGTCGGAGCAGGGCCACCGCGAAGTCGGCGAGTACGCGCTCGGCAAGGCGGACGTTCTGTACGCGGTCGGGCCACAGATGAAACATGCCGTACAGGCTTTCGGTTCCGAAGGCCGGCACTTCGCCGACCAGGCTGCGCTGATCGATGCGGTACGCGCCGAGCCCGGCGACAGCACCATTCTAATTAAAGGTTCACGCAGCGCCACGATGGAAAACGTCGTCGCCGCGCTGTGTGGCAATAGTGGGGAGAGTCACTAAATGCTGCTGCTGCTGGCAGAGTATCTGCAACAGTTCCACAAGGGCTTCGCGGTCTTTCAGTACCTGACGCTGCGCGGGATTCTCGGCGTGCTGACGGCGCTGGCGCTGGCGCTGTTCCTCGGCCCCTGGATGATCCGTACTCTGCAGATTCGGCAGATCGGCCAGGCCGTGCGCAACGACGGCCCGCAGTCGCACCTGTCGAAAAAGGGCACGCCGACCATGGGCGGAGCGCTGATCCTCTCGGCGATCGCTGTCAGTACCCTGCTGTGGGCCGACCTGAGCAACCGCTACGTGTGGGTGGTGCTGATCGTCACCCTGCTGTTCGGCGCCATCGGCTGGGTCGACGATTACCGAAAGGTGATCGAAAAGAACTCGCGCGGTTTGCCGAGCCGCTGGAAATATTTCTGGCAGTCGGTGTTCGGCCTGGGCGCAGCGGCCTTCCTTTATATGACTGCGCAGACGCCGGTGGAAACCACCCTGATCGTGCCGTTGCTCAAGGATGTCAGCATCCCGTTGGGTATCGGCTTCGTGGTACTGACCTATTTCGTCATCGTCGGCTCCAGCAACGCGGTGAACCTGACCGATGGTCTCGACGGCCTGGCCATTCTGCCAACAGTGATGGTGGGCGGTGCCCTGGGCATCTTCTGCTACCTGTCGGGCAACGTGAATTTTTCCGAATACCTGCTGATTCCCTATGTTCCGGGCGCCGGTGAATTGATCGTGTTCTGCGGTGCGCTGATCGGTGCGGGCCTGGGCTTCCTGTGGTTCAACACCTACCCGGCTCAGGTCTTCATGGGGGATGTCGGCGCACTGGCACTGGGTGCTGCGCTGGGCACCATCGCGGTGATCGTGCGTCAGGAAATCGTGCTGTTCATCATGGGCGGCGTGTTCGTCATGGAAACCCTGTCGGTGATCATCCAGGTCGCCAGCTTCAAGCTGACCGGCAAGCGCGTGTTCCGCATGGCACCAATTCACCACCATTTCGAATTGAAGGGCTGGCCCGAACCACGGGTCATCGTCCGTTTCTGGATCATCACCGTGATTCTGGTGTTGATCGGTCTTGCCACCTTGAAACTGCGTTGAGGAACGAATGAGCCTGATCGCTTCCGACCAATTCCGCATCGTTGTCGGCCTCGGCAAGAGCGGCATGTCCCTGGTGCGCTACCTCGCGCGCCAGGGTGTGCGCTTTGCCGTGGTCGATACCCGTGCCAATCCGCCGGAGCTGAGCACCTTGCGTGAACAGTTCCCGCAGGTCGAAGTGCGTTGTGGCGAACTGGACGTGGAATTCCTCGGCCGGGCCAGCGAACTGCTGATCAGCCCCGGCCTGGCCGTGGCGACCCCGGCGTTGCAGGAAGCTGCAAAACGTGGCGCCAAATTGTCCGGCGACATCGACCTGTTCGCCCGCGCGGCGAAGGCGCCGATCATCGCTATCACCGGTTCCAACGCCAAGAGCACAGTGACCACCCTGGTCGGCGAGATGGCCGCAGCGGCTGGTCGCAAGGTTGCCGTGGGCGGCAACCTCGGCACGCCGGCGCTGGATCTGCTCGCCGATGACGTCGAGCTGTACGTGATCGAACTGTCCAGCTTCCAGCTGGAAACCACCGAGCTGCTCAATGCTGAAGTGGCGACCTGCCTGAACGTCAGCGAAGACCATATGGATCGTTACGCCGACCTGCCGGCCTATCACCTGGCCAAGCATCGCGTATTCCGCGGCGCCCGCCAGGTAGTCGTGAACCGTGACGACCCGCTGTCGCGGCCGATGATCGCCGACCAGGTTCCATGCTGGAGCTTCGGCCTCGGTAAGCCGGACTTCAAGCGTTTCGGCCTGCTCGAGGAAAACGGCGAGAAGTACCTGGCCTACCAGTTCGAGGCACTGCTGCCGGTGCGTGAGCTGAAAATCCGCGGCGCGCACAACCAGTCCAACGCGCTGGCGGCGCTGGCGCTCGGCCATGCCGTGGGCCTGCCGATGGCGACCATGCTCGATACCCTCAAAGGCTTCACCGGTCTGCCGCACCGCTGCCAGTGGGTTGGCGAGCGCGCGGGCGTGAGCTATTACGACGATTCCAAAGCCACCAACGTGGGCGCAGCCCTGGCTGCCATCGAAGGCCTGGGCGATGACATCGCCGGCAAGCTGGTGCTGATCGCCGGCGGCGATGGCAAAGGCGCCGATTTCTCCAGCCTGCGCAAACCGGTGGCCGCCCATTGCCGCGCCGTGATTTTGCTTGGCCGTGATGCCGACAGGCTGACGGCAGTGCTGGAGGGCGCGGTCGAGATCGTTCGTGTCGACAGCCTGCAAGCCGCTGTCGAGCAGGCCGCGCGCATCGCTCAAGACGGTGACGCCGTGCTGTTGTCGCCGGCCTGCGCCAGCCTCGATATGTTCAAGAACTTCGAAGAACGCGGGCGCCTGTTCGCCCAGGCCGTGGAGGCGCTCGTCTGATGCTGTCCTTCCTGCGCCCGTATCCGTCTCCGTTGTTCAGCCGTCGTGGCCTGGACATGGATTTCCCCATGCTCGCCGGCTGCCTGGCGCTGCTCGGTCTCGGGCTGGTGATGATCTCCTCGGCATCCACCGAAGTGGCGGCAGTCAACACCGGCAGCCCGCTGTACTACATGATCCGCCACCTGGTGTATCTGGTGATCGGCCTGGGCGCCGCTGGCGTGGTGCTGATGATCCCGCTGGCCACCTGGCAGCGCCACAGCTGGTTGCTGCTGCTGGTCGCGATTGCGCTGCTGGTGATGGTGCTGGTACCGGGCATTGGCCGCGAAGTGAATGGCGCACGGCGCTGGATCGGTTTCGGCGCGTTCAACATTCAGCCCTCGGAGATCGCCAAGGTCTTCGTGGTGCTCTACCTCGCCGGCTATCTGGTGCGTCGCCAGGAAGAAGTGCGCGAGAGCTGGGCCGGCTTTTTCAAACCGTTCGTGGTGTTGTTGCCGATGGCCTTCCTGCTGCTGCTGGAGCCGGACTTCGGTGCCACGGTCGTGATGATGGGCGCGGCGATGGCCATGCTGTTCCTCGGCGGCGTCGGCCTGCTGCGCTTCGGCTTGATGGTGGCTCTGGCCGTGGGCGCGGTGTTCGTGCTGGTGCAGACTCAGGAATACCGCCTGCAGCGCCTGATCACCTTCACCGATCCGTGGGCCGACCAGTATGGCTCCGGCTATCAGCTGACCCAGGCGCTGATCGCCTTCGGTCGCGGCGAGTGGCTGGGCGTGGGCCTGGGCAACAGTATCCAGAAGCAGTTCTACCTGCCGGAAGCGCACACCGACTTCGTATTCTCCGTGCTGGCCGAGGAGCTTGGTCTGGTCGGCGCGCTGCTGACCGTGGGGCTGTTCGTTTTCGTCAGCGTACGAGCCTTGTACATCGGCCTGTGGGCGGAGCGCGCCAAGCAGTTCTTCTCCGCTTATGTGGCCTTCGGTCTGGCGTTCCTGTGGATTGGTCAGTTCCTGATCAACATTGGTGTGAACATCGGCCTGTTGCCGACCAAAGGTCTGACCCTGCCATTCCTCAGCTACGGCGGCAGCTCCCTGGTGATCTGCTGCGTCAGCCTGGCGCTGCTGCTGCGCATCGAGTGGGAGTCGCGCAATCAACTGGGCAGCGAAGACGTCGAGTTCGACGAGTCGGACTTCCCCGAGCCCGCTATCGGCAGGGAGGCGCATCATGGCCGGTAACGTGCTGATCATGGCGGGCGGCACCGGGGGCCATGTGTTCCCGGCCCTGGCCTGCGCGCGTGAATTCCAGGCCCGCGGCTACCGCGTGCACTGGTTGGGCACGCCACGCGGTATCGAGAACGAGCTGGTGCCGGCTGCCGGCCTGCCGCTGCATCTGATCAACGTCAGCGGGTTGCGCGGCAAAGGCAAGCTGTCGCTGCTCAAGGCGCCGCTGCAACTGCTCAAGGCGCTGTTCCAGGCCCGCAAGGTGGTGCGTGAGCTGCAACCGGTCTGTGTGCTCGGTATGGGCGGCTACGTGACCGGCCCGGGCGGCCTGGCTGCCCGCCTGGCTGGCGTGCCGCTGATCATTCATGAGCAGAATGCCGTGGCCGGTACCGCCAATCGCAGCCTGGTGGCATTCGCCAGTCGGGTCTGCGAGGCTTTCCCCGACACCTTCGCCGCGTCGGACAAGCGTCGTACCACCGGCAACCCGGTGCGCGAGGAACTGTTCCTGGAAACGCCCCGCGATTCCTTGACCGGTCGTCGCCCGCGTCTACTGATTCTGGGCGGCAGCCTGGGTGCCGAGCCGCTGAATAAACTGTTGCCCGAGGCGCTGGCGCAGGTATCTGCCGAACTGCGGCCGGAAGTCTTCCACCAGGCGGGCAAGCAACACGCCACGGTTACCGGCGAACGTTACACCGCTGCGGGCGTCGAAGCGCAAGTCGCGCCTTTTATCAGCGATATGGCCCGTGCCTATGCCTGGGCCGATCTGGTGGTCTGCCGCTCCGGCGCGCTGACCGTCAGCGAACTGGCTGCCGCCGGTCTGCCGGCTTTCCTGGTGCCGTTGCCCCACGCGATCGACGACCACCAGACGCGTAATGCCAGCTATCTCGCGAAGGACGGTGCTGCCGTTCTTCTGCCACAACGCTCCACTGACGCTGCCGATCTGGCAGCGCAGCTGACCGAGGTCTTGATGCACCCCGAACGACTCAAAGAAATGGCCAGCACGGCACGTCGCCTGGCCAAGCCCGATGCCACCCGTAGCGTTGTCGATGTTTGTCTGGAGGTGGCCCGTGGCTAAGTCTCCCGCAGCGGTCAAGGCAGAAGTGCGGCGCATGCGCCGTATCCGCCGTATTCATTTCGTCGGCATCGGCGGAGCCGGGATGTGCGGCATCGCTGAAGTGCTGCTCAACCTCGGTTACGAAGTTTCCGGTTCCGACCTGAAGACTTCGCCCGTCACCGAGCGCCTGGAAAACTTCGGTGCCCACATCTTTATCGGCCACCGTGCCGAGAACGCCGAAAACGCCGATGTGCTGGTGGTTTCCAGTGCCATCAATACCTCCAACCCGGAAGTCGCCACAGCGTTGGAGCGCCGTATCCCGGTGGTGCCGCGTGCCGAGATGCTCGCCGAACTGATGCGCTACCGCCATGGCATCGCCGTGGCCGGTACCCATGGCAAGACCACCACCACCAGCCTGCTGGCGTCGGTGTTCGCCGCTGGTGGCCTGGATCCGACCTTCGTGATCGGCGGCCGCCTGAACGCTGCCGGCACCAACGCGCAGCTCGGCACCAGCCGTTACCTGATCGCCGAGGCCGACGAGAGCGATGCCAGCTTCCTGCACCTGCAGCCCATGGTTTCGGTGGTCACCAACATCGATATGGATCACATGAGCACCTATGAGGGCGACTTCAACAAACTGAAGAAGACCTTCATCGAGTTCCTCCACAACCTGCCGTTCTATGGGCTGGCAGTGGTGTGCGTGGATGATCCGGTGGTGCGCGAGATTCTCTCCCAGGTGGGGCGCCCGACGGTGACCTACGGGTTCAGCGAAGACGCCGACGTGCGCGCCATCAACGTTCGCCAGCAGGGCATGCAGACGTTCTTCACGGTACTGCGCCCGGACTGCGAGCCCCTCGACGTGTCGGTGAACATGCCGGGCAACCACAACGTGCTCAATGCCCTGGCGACCATCTGCATCGCCACCGACGAAGGCATCAGCGACGAGGCCATCGTTCAGGGCCTGTCGCAGTTCCAGGGCGTCGGTCGCCGCTTCCAGGTCTACGGCGAGCTGCCGGTCGAAGGTGGCGAAGTGATGCTGGTCGACGATTACGGCCACCACCCGCGTGAAGTCGCGGCAGTGATCAAGGCCGTGCGTGGCGGCTGGCCGGAGCGCCGTCTGGTGATGGTCTACCAGCCGCACCGCTTCAGCCGTACCCGTGACCTGTACGACGATTTCGTCCAGGTACTGGCCGATGCCAACGTGCTGCTGCTGATGGAGGTCTATCCGGCCGGCGAAGAGCCGATTCCCGGTGCCGACAGCCGTCAGCTGTGCCACAGCATCCGCCAGCGCGGTCAGCTGGATCCCATTTATGTCGAACGTGGTGCCGAACTGGCGCCGCTGATCAAGCCGCTGCTGCGTGCCGGCGACATCCTGCTTTGCCAGGGTGCCGGCGACATCGGCGGGGTTGCCCCACAACTGCTGCAAAGCCCGCTGTTCAGCGTGCAAGGTCAAGGGAAATGAGTGCCGAAACCCTGAAATCCAAACTGCCGGCCTCGGCGTTCGGCCGCGTCGCCGTGCTGTTCGGTGGCAAGAGCGCCGAGCGCGAGGTCTCGCTGAAATCCGGCAATGCCGTGCTGTCTGCACTGCAGAGCGCTGGCGTGGATGCCTTCGGCATCGATGTGGGTGATGATTTCCTCGAGCGCCTGCTCAGCGAGAAGATCGATCGCGCCTTCATCGTATTGCATGGTCGTGGTGGCGAAGACGGCAGCATGCAGGGCCTGCTCGAATGCGCCGGTGTTCCCTACACCGGTAGCGGCATTCTGGCCTCGGCCCTGGCCATGGACAAACTGCGCACCAAACAGGTGTGGCAGAGCCTGGGGCTGTCCACGCCGCGTCATGCCGTGCTGGCCAGCGCCGACGACTGCCGTCGTGCCGCTGCCGAACTGGGCTTCCCGCTGATCGTCAAGCCGGCCCATGAAGGTTCCAGCATCGGCATGGCCAAGGTCGCCGATGTCGAGGCGCTGATCGCTGCCTGGCAGGATGCTGCCGTCTACGACAGCCAGGTACTGG
This sequence comes from Phytopseudomonas daroniae, assembly GCF_004327275.1. NCBI lineage: Bacteria > Pseudomonadati > Pseudomonadota > Gammaproteobacteria > Pseudomonadales > Pseudomonadaceae > Phytopseudomonas > Phytopseudomonas daroniae. Next base: position 398,208 of record NZ_QJUJ01000001.1, on the reverse strand, counting down.
TCGAACAGTGGATCCACGGTCCCGAGTTCACCATCGCCATGTTGCGCGGCGAAGTACTGCCGCCAATCGCTCTGGGCACGCCGCACAGTTTCTACGATTACGACGCCAAGTACCTGGCCGATGACACCCAGTACCGCATTCCCTGTGGCCTCGATGCCGACAAGGAAGCCGAACTCAAGGCGCTGACCGCCAAGGCCTGCGAGGCCGTGGGCACGCAGGGCTGGGCGCGTGCCGACGTGATGCAGGATGCCGAAGGGCGTTTCTGGCTGCTCGAAGTGAACACCGTGCCAGGCATGACCGATCACAGTCTGGTGCCGATGGCGGCGCAGGCCGCCGGCCTGGATTTCCAGCAACTGGTGTTGGCGATTCTTGCCGATAGCGTCGAGGCCCGGGGGTAATCATGAGCACCGTCTTGCGTCACCAGCCAGGTTCAGCCCGCGCGCCCATGCGCAGCAAGGCTGTGCCACGCGGCGCCAGCCGTCTGGTGGCGAAGGATCCGATCAGCCTGCGCTTGCCGCGGCCCAATTTCAGCCTGCTCAAGCGCATCACCTGGCCGGTGTTGTTGCTGGTGCTGGGTTTCGCTGCCTATGAGTTGTCGCTGCGCCTGCTGCCTTACGCGGATCGGCCGATTGCCAAGATCAGCGTCGAAGGCGACCTGAGCTACATCAGCCAGCAATCGGTGCAACGGCGCATTGAACCTTTCGTCAGTGCGAGCTTCTTCAGTGTCGACCTTGTGGGAATGCGCCACGAACTGGAGCGGATGCCCTGGATCGCCCATGCCGAAGTACGTCGTGTATGGCCGGATCAGGTGATGGTGCGTCTGGAGGAGCAGTTGCCGATCGCTCGCTGGGGTGACGAAGCGCTGCTCAATAACCAGGGCCAGGCATTCGCGCCGAAGGAGTTGGCGCACTACGAGAATCTGCCGCAGCTGTATGGGCCGAAGCGAGCGCAGCAGCAAGTGATGCAGCAGTACCAGGTGTTGAGCCAGATGCTGCGACCAATGGGATTCACCGTGGCACGCCTGGAGTTGCGTGAGCGCGGCAGCTGGTTCCTGTCCACCGGGCAGGGCATCGAAGTGCTGCTGGGACGCGACCATCTGGTGGAAAAAATACGTCGTTTCGGCGCCATCTACAGCAAGGCGCTGAAGGATCAGAAAGACAATATCGCGCGGATCGATCTGCGCTACGCCAATGGCCTTGCCGTTGCGTGGCACGAGCCGCCAGCGTCCGTAGCGGTCGAAACCGCTGCGGCGCAATGAATCAGGAGAGAAGGCAAGAGTCATGGCAAACGTGCAGAGCGGCAAGATGATCGTTGGTCTCGACATTGGCACCTCCAAGGTGGTGGCGCTGGTGGGCGAAGTGACCGCTGATGGTCAGCTGGAAATCGTCGGTATCGGTACCCATCCGTCGCGCGGCCTGAAGAAGGGCGTAGTGGTCAATATCGAGTCCACGGTGGCCTCGATCCAGCGTGCGGTCGAAGAAGCCCAACTGATGGCGGGTTGCCGTATCCACTCGGCGTTCGTCGGCGTGGCGGGCAACCACATCCGTAGCCTCAACAGCCACGGCATTGTCGCCATCCGCGACCGTGAGGTCAGCAGCGCCGACCTGGAGCGTGTGCTCGACGCCGCCCAGGCCGTGGCCATTCCGGCCGACCAGCGCGTGCTGCATACCTTGCCGCAGGATTACGTGATCGATAACCAGGAAGGTGTCCGTGAGCCCCTGGGCATGTCCGGCGTGCGCCTGGAAGCCAAGGTGCACGTGGTGACCTGTGCAGTGAACGCGGCGCAGAACATCGAGAAGTGCGTACGCCGCTGCGGTCTGGAAGTCGACGACATCATCCTCGAGCAGCTCGCTTCCGCGTATGCGGTGCTGACCGACGACGAGAAGGAACTGGGTGTGTGCCTGGTCGACATCGGTGGTGGCACCACCGACATCTGCATCTTTACCGAAGGTGCGATCCGCCACACCGCGGTGATCCCGATCGCCGGCGACCAGGTCACCAACGACATCGCCATGGCGTTGCGTACCCCGACCCAGTACGCCGAGGAGATCAAGATCCGTTACGCCTGCGCCCTGGCCAAGCTGGCTGGCGCTGGCGAAACCATCAAGGTACCGAGCGTGGGCGACCGTCCGCCGCGCGACCTGTCGCGCCAGTCCCTGGCCGAAGTGGTCGAGCCGCGTTACGACGAACTGTTCACCCTGATCCAGGCCGAGCTGCGTCGCAGCGGCTACGAAGACCTGATCCCGGCGGGCATCGTGCTCACCGGTGGCACGGCGAAGATGGAAGGCGCGATCGAACTGGCCGAAGAAATCTTCCATATGCCGGTGCGCCTCGGCGTGCCCCATAGCGTCAAGGGGCTCAGTGATGTGGTGCGCAATCCCATTTATTCGACGGGCGTTGGCCTGTTGATGTACGGGCTGCGCAAGCAGTCCGACGACATCCCGATGCCCGGAAACGGTGGCTACGGCGATGAAACGAAAACCCCGGTGCTGGAGCGGCTCAAACGCTGGATCCAGGGCAATTTCTAATGTTGGGCGGCGCGTGCACGGGCGTGTGCGGCGTCATCAGCAGTAGGCGTTAAAACTAGAAAGTACAGGAGAGATACCATGTTTGAACTCGTAGACAACCTTCCGCAAAGCGCGGTCATCAAGGTAATCGGTGTCGGTGGTGGTGGTGGCAACGCCGTCAATCACATGGCCAAGAGCAACATCGAAGGCGTCGAATTCATTTGCGCCAACACCGATGCCCAGGCACTCAAGAACATCGGTGCACGCACCGTGCTGCAACTCGGCACAGGTGTGACCAAGGGGCTGGGTGCTGGCGCCAACCCGGAAGTCGGCCGTCAGGCGGCTCTGGAAGATCGTGAGCGTATCGCCGAAGTGCTGCAGGGCTGCGACATGGTCTTCATCACCACGGGCATGGGTGGCGGTACCGGTACCGGTGCTGCGCCGGTGATCGCCGAAGTGGCCAAGGAAATGGGCATCCTGACCGTTGCGGTCGTGACCCGTCCGTTCCCGTTCGAGGGCCGCAAGCGCATGCAGATCGCCGATGAAGGCATCCGTGCGCTGCAGGAAAGCGTCGATTCGCTGATCACCATCCCCAACGAAAAACTGCTGACCATCCTCGGCAAAGACGCCAGCCTGCTGTCCGCCTTTTCCAAGGCCGATGACGTGCTGTCCGGTGCCGTACGTGGCATCTCCGACATCATCAAGCGTCCTGGCATGATCAACGTCGACTTCGCCGACGTGAAAACCGTGATGAGCGAAATGGGCATGGCAATGATGGGCACCGGCTGCGCCAGCGGTCCCAACCGTGCTCGCGAAGCCACCGAGGCGGCCATCCGCAATCCGTTGCTCGAAGACGTCAACCTGCAAGGCGCTCGCGGTATCCTGGTGAATATCACCGCAGGCCCTGATCTGTCCCTGGGTGAATACTCCGATGTGGGTAACATCATCGAACAGTTCGCTTCCGAGCACGCTACCGTCAAGGTGGGTACCGTCATCGATCCGGACATGCGCGACGAGCTGCACGTGACCGTTGTCGCTACCGGTCTGGGGGCGCGCATCGAGAAGCCGGTCAAGGTCGTCGACAACACCGTTCAGGTCGCTGCCGCTCAGCCCACCGCACCCGTAGCTGCCCCGGTTCGCAGCGAGCAGAACGTCAACTACAAGGATTACGAGCGCCCGACCGTACAGCGTCAGAGCCATGGTGGCGCAGCCACTGCGGCGAAGATGAATCCTCAGGATGACCTGGATTATCTGGACATTCCGGCGTTTCTGCGTCGTCAGGCAGATTGATGAAATCTATCAGGAGTATAAGGGCGATTGGTGTTCAGCAAAGGTTGGTTCTGCTATTATCGCCAGCCTTTGTTGAAAACAATTCGCACCTAGCGCTATAGCGGCCAGAGCAATGATCAGACAACGCACCCTGAAGAACATCATCCGCGCCACGGGTATCGGCCTGCACTCCGGGGAAAAGGTTTACCTGACCCTGAAGCCGGCTCCGGTGGATACCGGCATCGTGTTCCGTCGCACCGACCTCAACCCCGTAGTAGAGGTTGTCGGTTACGCCCTGAACGTCGGTGAAACCACCATGTCGACCACGTTGGTCAATGGTGATGTCAAGGTGGATACGGTAGAGCACCTGCTTTCGGCCATGGCCGGTCTGGGCATCGATAACGCCTATGTCGAGCTCTCTGCATGTGAAGTGCCGATCATGGATGGCAGTGCTGGACCCTTCGTTTTCCTGATTCAGTCGGCTGGTCTGCAAGAGCAGGACGCCCCCAAGAAGTTCATCCGCATCACCCGTGAAGTGACCGTGACGGACGGCGACAAGCGCGCCACCTTCGTCCCGTTCGAAGGCTTCAAGGTGAGCTTCGAGATCGATTTCGACCACCCGGTGTTCCACGACCGTACCAAGACCGCGAGTGTGGATTTCTCCAGCACTTCGTTCGTCAAGGAAGTCAGTCGTGCGCGCACCTTCGGCTTCATGCGCGACATCGAGTTCCTGCGTTCGCAGAACCTGGCACTTGGCGGCAGCGTGGACAACGCCATCGTGGTGGACGAATTCCGTGTACTCAACGAAGACGGCCTGCGTTACGAGGACGAATTCGTCAGGCACAAGATTCTCGATGCGATTGGTGACCTTTATCTGCTCGGCAACAGCCTGATCGGTGAATTCCGCGGCTACAAATCCGGCCACGGCCTGAACAATCGCCTGCTGCGCGCCTTGATCGCACAGCCGGACGCTTGGGAAGTGGTCACTTTCGAAGACGCCGATGCTGCACCGATTTCCTACATGCGCCCGGTTGCGGCGGTGTAAGACACTCTCCTTGCTTTATCTTCAAGGCCACCTCCGGGTGGCCTTTTTTTGTGCGCCCAGCATGGGCGCACTCTTGGAGGTGCAAGTCCTCCCGTGAGCTGGCCACAGCGAACGAAGCGAAGCGCAACTGCGTGAGGGTGACCGAGCGTGGGGAGGAAGCGTGGAGCGTAATCTGCGAGCCGATGGACAAGAATCGGATATGAGGCGCTGCCGAGCAGGGCGAGCGGGCAAGGAACCGCGAAGCTCTCGTGGCCAAGGCGAAGCGGCGTAAATCCGGCGGTTGTGCAGAGAAGGAGTGCACTCTTACCTGGGGAGATCTCGCTTTGCGCCTGAAAGGGCGACGGTGTTTGCTCGGAGCGAGAAGTCAGCAGAGGTCGTAGTAGTCGAACAGTTGAGCCACTGTAGGCTCGAAACACCAGACGAAGGGCCGAACGAGAAGGAGCATCAAACGTCTTGTCGATGAGTCGTGCAGTGCATCAGATGCCTGTGAGAACGGGGCGGGTCGCTCAGGGTCGAGGTGAAGCCTCGATGCTGCCGTCCAGCGATGAAGCACGCCTCCCGCGGCAAGGAACGGGGGATGCAGGGCGATGCCTGTTGGAACAGGTCGTCGCACAGGAGAATATGCAGCGCGCCTGGAAGCGCGTGAAGGCGAACAAGGGAGGTGCCGGGGTGGATGGTCTGGACATCGCCCAGACCGAATCCCATCTCAGGCAGGTATGGTCGAGTATCCGACGTCAACTGCTGACGGGAACCTACCAGCCATTACCGGTACGGCGCGTATGCATACCGAAGCCGGACGGGCGTGAGCGAGAGCTGGGCATCCCCAGTGTGACCGACCGTCTGATCCAGCAAGCGCTGCTGCAAGTGCTGCAACCGCTGATTGATCCCACTTTCAGCGAGCACAGCCACGGGTTCCGGCCAGGTCGCCGAGCCTGGGATGCGATCTTGTCTGCCCAGAAGTATGCCCAGGAAGGCTACTGCACCGTTGTGGACGTCGATCTGTCCAGGTTCTTTGACCGAGTCAATCACGACATCCTGATAGAGCGATTGAGTAGGCGTGTGAGTGATGCTGGCGTGATCCGTCTGGTTCGGGCCTATCTGAATGCTGGAATCATGGATGGTGGTGTGGTGGTCGAGCGATTGGAAGGCACACTGCAAGGTGGGCCGCTGTCGCCACTGCTGGCTAATGTGCTGCTCGATGAGGTGGATAAAGAGCTTGAACGCAAGGGGCATCGTTTCGCCCGTTACGCCGACGACTGCAACGTCTACGTGCGCAGCCAGAAGGCCGGTGAGCGAGTGATGATCCTGCTCAAACGCTGCTACGACAAGCTGCGCCTGAAGATCAATGAATCGAAAAGCGCGGTGGCGAGCGTGTTTGGGCGTAACTTCCTCGGCTACTGCTTGTGGCAAAGCCACGACGGTGAAGTACGCCGTGGCGTATCGAAGAAGACGCTGGAGGTGTTCAAGCAACAGATCAGGCGGTGTACTCGCCGCAATGGCGGGCGCAGCCTTGCCGAGGTGATCGAAAAGCTTTGCAGCTATCTGCCGGGATGGAAAGGCTACTTCAGCTTGGCGCAAACACCGCGAGTCTGGCGAAGGTTGGATGAGTGGATGCGTCGCAGGCTAAGAGCCATTCAACTCAAACAGTGGCGGCGCGGCAAAACGATCTACCGGGAACTGCTTCGCCTAGGGGCTACGCAGGGTGTGGCGCAATCGGTTGCGGCGCTGAGCCGCCGCTGGTGGCATAACAGCCTGTCTGCTGGGCATCATGTTTTGACGATCAGCTATTTTGATCGTCTGGGTGTGCCAAGACTCTCCTGACCTCAACATCTCGAACCGCCCGGTGCGGACCCGCATGCCGGGTGGTGTGGGAGGGGAACGGCTTTAGCCGTCCCCTATCCCGATTGTTGCCTGCCATCCCTGGCAGCAACCCTACGGGCCGTCGCGGAGCGACGTCAAAAATTGCTCCCGGCCATTTTTTGTGCCCGTGTTTTTGCTCACGCATGGCGCTGCCGGGCAGCATTCAGCGCAGCCAAGGGGCACTGGAGCAGGAGGGTCGACGTTCTTCGTCTGCTACCGATTGGGCCGGTAACAGCTTGACCCGTTTTACGAATCGCTACGTCGGCGATGGCTGGCCAGGCGCTCCAGGGCCTCACGCAGGCGCGGATCGCTGACGCCATCAGCGGTTGCCTGAATGCTGTCTGCGGCGCTGTCGGAAAGTTCGAAAGGGCGACCGGGTTCACGCCTTTCGGTACTGGGAGGTTGCACCTTGAAGAGAATTTTCGTTAAGGTCGCGAACGTTTCGAGCGCTTGCAACTGCCTCTGCAGGCGTCGCTGTTGATAGCGCAACCGGGTGGCCCAGTGGCCGTCGGTGACGATTAGAAGTAGACAGCCTTCTCGCCAGGACGCCACGTGGCAATGTTCCCGTGCGGCTGGTTGCAGTTGGCTTTCCAGCAACTGCTGCAGGTGATCGATCCGCTGAGCCTGATTGAACAGGGCTTTCAGTGGCTTCGCCTCGCGCAGCAGTGCGGCGGGAGCCTTGGCCGGCAAGGGACGAAAACTCATGGCGGGAAGCCTGCGACTTTTGGAGCCGTCATGTTAGCAGAACCTTGCTGACCACTTCTGGTTCCTCCTTTTTACATGGGGATGTCATGCACATCATTTTGCTCAGTCGACGCCACGGCGCCGCGCGCTCGCTCAGTCTCGATCTGCGTTGGCTGGTGCTTGCCCTGGCGCTGCTGATCGCTGTCGCAGTCGGCGGTGGCGCTGCGGTGGGCGCCTGGCTGGCACCGAATGCCGCGGGCATACCGGAAAGCATCGAGATCACTCAGGCGCTGGATGCCCAGCGTGACGAAGTCGGCGCGGTACGTATCAATGCCCAGCGTCAGCTGGATGCCTTCGCTGCTCACGTCGCCGAGTTGCAGGCTCGACTGACCCGGCTCGATGCATTGGGTGAGCGGCTTACCGAACTGGCGGAACTGGATGCCAGTGAATTCGACTTCTCTCTAAGCGTCGGCCAGGGTGGTCCCGAAGAACTCCTCGGTGGCGCCGCCTATGCACCGCCACCGTTCATGAGCACGCTGGATGAGCTGGCGCTGCGCATGGACAGCCGAGAACAGCAGCTTGAAGTGCTGGAACAACTGCTGGCGGATCGTCGTATCGACGAGGCCGTGATGCTGTCCGGGCATCCGGTGTTGCAGGGTTATATATCTTCGCCGTTCGGCCGTCGTGTCGATCCGCTGACCGGTCGTATCAGCGTGCACAAGGGTGTGGATTTTGCCGCCAAGGGAGGCAGTGACGTGGTCGCTGTTGGCGCAGGCGTGGTGACTTTCGCCGGCCGCCGTAACGGTTATGGCAACACCGTGGAAATCAGTCACCCCGATGGTTATGTGACCCTGTACGCCCACAATCGCGACAACCGCGTGCAGGTCGGTGATCTGGTGCAGCGTGGTCAGACCATCGCGACGGTGGGCAGCACCGGGCGTTCGACCGGCAATCATGTTCATTTCGAAGTCAGCCGTAATGGGCAACTGATCAATCCGCACAGTTACATTGCGCGAGTCAGCGACGGGGAATGAGCAGACCGTAGCGGTCGGCCTCATGCATCGACCAATGGCCCTGTGCCAATAACGCAGCTTTCCTCAAGTCCTTTTCCGGGTAGAATGCCCCTTTGCACGCAGCCATAAGGGCTGCATGGGCGCCTAACGGGGCCGCCCTCCATCCATAGCGTGGAAGATCCTGTCGATATGTTTGCGCCTTTGTTGAAAAAACTCTTTGGAAGCAAGAACGAGCGTGAGGTCAAGCGCCTGCTCAAGGCGGTTCAGACCGTCAATGCATTCGAGGAGCAGATGCTCGCGCTCTCCGATGAGCAACTGCGCGCCAAGACCGAAGAATTCAAGGCCCGCCTGGCCAAAGGCGAAACCCTGGATCAACTGTTGCCCGAGGCCTTCGCCGTCGCCCGCGAGGCCGGCAAACGCGTGATGGGCATGCGTCACTTCGACGTCCAGTTGATCGGTGGTATGGCCCTGCACGAAGGCAAGATCGCCGAGATGCGTACCGGTGAAGGTAAAACCCTGGTCGGGACTCTGGCCGTTTACCTCAATGCACTGGAAGGCAAAGGCGTGCACGTGGTCACGGTCAACGACTACCTGGCCCGCCGCGACGCCAACTGGATGCGTCCGCTGTATGAGTTCCTCGGCCTGTCGGTCGGTATCGTCACCCCGTTCATGCCGCCGGATGAAAAGCGTGCTGCCTATGCCGCCGACATCACCTACGGCACCAACAACGAATTCGGTTTCGACTACCTGCGCGACAACATGGCGTTCAGCGTGGAAGAGAAATTCCAGCGCGAGCTGAATTTCGCCGTGATCGACGAAGTCGATTCGATCCTCATCGACGAAGCTCGTACGCCGCTGATCATCTCCGGTCAGGCTGAAGACAGCTCCAAGATGTACATCGAAATCAACAAACTGATTCCTCGCCTCAAGCTGCACATCGAGGAAGAAGAAGGCGTGGTCACTCAACAGGGCCACTACAAGGTCGACGAGAAGAGCCGCCAGGTCGAGCTCAACGAGGAAGGCCACCAGTACATCGAAGACATGCTGGCCCAGAACGGTCTGCTGGCCGAGGGCGAGAGCCTTTATTCGGCGCACAATCTGGGTCTGCTGACCCACGTGTACGCAGGCCTGCGCGCTCACACCCTGTTCCAGCGCAACGTCGAATATATCGTGCAGAACGGCCAGGTCATCCTGATCGACGAGCACACCGGTCGTACCATGCAGGGCCGTCGTTTGTCCGAAGGTCTGCATCAGGCCATCGAGGCGAAGGAAGGCGTGAATATCCAGGCCGAGAGCCAGACCCTGGCTTCGACCACCTTCCAGAATTACTTCCGCCTGTACAAGAAACTGTCCGGGATGACCGGTACCGCTGACACCGAAGCCTTCGAATTCCGCCAGATCTACAGTCTGGATGTGATGGTGATCCCGACCAACAAGCCGGTTTCCCGTAAAGACTTCAACGATCTGGTCTACCTGACCCAGGAAGAGAAGTACGCGGCGATCATCAACGACATCAAGGAGTGCCAGGCCCAGGGCCGGCCGATCCTGGTCGGCACCGCGACCATCGAAACGTCCGAGTACATGTCGCGGTTGCTGGAACAGGAAGGCATCGAGCACAAGGTGCTCAACGCCAAGTTCCACGAAAAGGAAGCCGAGATCATTGCCCAGGCCGGTCGCCCAGGCGCGCTGACCATCGCTACCAACATGGCGGGTCGTGGTACCGACATCCTGTTGGGCGGCAACTGGGAAGTGGAAGTCGCCGCGCTGGAGCTTTCCAGCCAGGAGCCGCCCACCGAGGAGCAGGTTGCGCAGATCAAGGCCGATTGGCAGAAACGCCACCAGCAGGTTCTGGAATCCGGCGGTCTGCACGTGATCGCGTCCGAGCGTCACGAGTCACGCCGTATCGACAACCAGTTGCGTGGTCGTGCCGGTCGCCAGGGTGACGCCGGTTCCAGCCGCTTCTACCTGTCGCTGGAAGACAGCCTGATGCGTATCTTCGCCTCCGATCGGGTGAAGAACTTCATGAAGGCATTGGGCATGCAGCCCGGCGAGGCCATCGAGCACCGCATGGTGACCAACGCCATCGAGAAGGCGCAGCGCAAGGTCGAGGGCCGTAACTTCGACATGCGTAAGCAACTGCTCGAGTTCGACGACGTGGCCAACGAGCAGCGCAAGGTGATCTACCACATGCGCAACACCTTGCTGACCGCCGACAATGTTGGCGAGACCATCGAGGACTTCCGCAGGGAAGTGCTGGACAACACCATCAACGCGCACATGCCACCGCAGTCGCTGCCCGAGCAGTGGGACATCGCAGGTCTGGAAGAGGCGCTGTACGCGGGCTTCAACCTGCGTCTGCCGATCCAGCAGTGGCTCGACGAAGACGACAAACTGTACGAGGACACGCTGCGCGAGCGCATCCTCAAGGAGCTGGTCGAGGCTTACAACGAGAAGGAAACCCAGGCCAGCGCCGAGGCGCTGCGTACCTTCGAGAAGCAGATTCTGCTGCGTGTGCTCGACGACCTGTGGAAAGATCACCTGTCGACGATGGATCACCTGCGTCACGGTATCCACCTGCGCGGCTACGCCCAGAAGAACCCGAAGCAGGAATACAAGCGCGAGTCCTTCACCCTGTTCCAGGAACTGCTGGATTCGATCAAGCGCGATGCCATCCGCGTGCTCTCGCACGTTCAGGTTCGCCGCGAAGATCCGGCCGAGGAAGAAGCCCGTCTGCGTCGCGATGCCGAAGCGTTGGCCCAGCGCATGCGGTTCCAGCATGCCGAAGTTTCTGCGCTCGAAGAGCCTGAAGCCGAAGCGCAGGATGGTGGCGATGTCGCCGTTGCCACTGCACCGGTGCGTGCCGAGCAGAAGATCGGTCGCAACGAGCTCTGCCCGTGCGGTTCCGGCAAGAAGTACAAGCACTGCCACGGTCAGGTCAACTGAGAACCTGCCCACGACTAGCTACGCGTCGGCCCTGCGGCGTTGAAAACAGGCTCGGACTGCTCATGTACAAAAGTACACTCCGCGTCCTCGCCTGTTTTTGTGGGGCCGCCTAGGCCTGGCATGGCTCTAGCTCGCAAGGTCGTGAACTGGTTCTGATCCTGAGCTGGCTGTAACGTCCAAACGCCGCGAAGGGTCTACCCCTTCGCGGCGTTTTCGCATCGAACACGCTGTGCAATTCCACCTAATTCGAGGAGCTTTCCCATGGCTGTTGGTCTTGGCCCGCTGTCTACCCTGCACCCGGTTCCAGGTTTCGAGCTGGGCATCGCCTCTGCCGGCATCAAGCGCCCGGGGCGCAAGGATGTGGTGGTGATGCGTTGTGCCGAAGGTAGCAGCGTGGCGGGCGTGTTCACCCTCAATGCGTTCTGCGCGGCGCCGGTGATTCTGGCCAAGAAGCGCGTGTCCGGCAGTGTGCGCTACCTGCTCACCAACACCGGCAACGCCAATGCCGGCACCGGTGAGCCGGGGTTGCAGAATGCCATTCGTACCTGCGCCAGTCTGGCCAGTCTGGCGGACGTGGATGAAAGCGAAGTGCTGCCGTTTTCCACGGGCGTGATCGGTGAGCCGCTGCCGGTGGAAAAGATCGAGGGCGCGCTGCAGGCGGCTCTGGACAACCTCTCCGTGAACAACTGGGCCGATGCCGCTACCGGCATCATGACCACCGATACCCTGCCCAAAGGCGCCAGCCGTCAGTTCAACCATGAAGGCGTGACGGTCACCGTGACCGGCATCAGCAAGGGTGCGGGCATGATCAAACCGAACATGGCTACCATGCTCGGCTATATCGCCACCGACGCCAAGGTCGCCCAGGGCGTGCTGCAGGATCTGCTGCGCGACGCGGCGAACAAGTCGTTCAACCGCATCACCATCGACGGCGACACCTCGACCAACGACTGCTGCATGCTGATCGCCACCGGTCAGGCGGCACTGCCGGAAATCACCCAGGCCAGCGGCGCGCTGTTCGCGGCGCTCAAACAGGCGGTGTTCGAGGTGTGCATGGACGTGGCCCAGGCCATCGTGCGTGACGGTGAAGGCGCGACCAAGTTCGTCACCGTGCAGGTCAATGGCGGGGCCACCCACCAGGAGTGCCTGGATGTCGGTTACGCAGTGGCTCACTCGCCATTGATCAAGACCGCACTGTTCGCTTCCGACCCCAACTGGGGGCGTATCCTCGCCGCCGTTGGCCGCGCCGGTGTGGCGCAGCTCGACGTCAGCAAGATCGATGTGTTCCTTGGCGACGTATGCATCGCCAGCAAGGGCTGCCGTGCTTCCAGCTACACCGAAGAGCAGGGCTCGGCGGTGATGGCCGAAGAGGAAATCACCATCCGCATCGAACTGGGCCGCGGCACCTGTAGCGAAACCATCTGGACCACCGATCTGTCCCACGAGTACGTGAAGATCAACGCCGAATATCGGACGTAGGGTAGCCACAAGCTGCAAGCGAGCCGTTCGCTGTCCAGCTTCCACTTGCAGCTTGAGGCTTGCAGCTCAAACCCATTCCCCTCGTGCATGGCCCCATGAACGAGGGGAATTTGCTATCGGGCCGATCACGGCGGAAGCTGCGTGAGTATTCATGGCAGATGGAGAGCGCTCATGTCATTGGAACTGGTCATAGGCAACAAGAACTACTCGTCCTGGTCGCTGCGTGGCTGGCTGGCGATCGAACTCAGTGGCGCCGCTTATGTGGAAACCCTGGTACCGCTATATGCGGCCGATAGCCATGCCCGTCTGCTGAGCCAGTCGCCGACGGCCAAGGTGCCGGTGCTCAAGACCGACGCTGGGGTGATCTGGGATTCCCTGGCCATCGCCGAATACCTTGCCGAGCGTTTTCCCGAATCCGCCCTGTGGCCGCGCGACGTAGCGGCTCGTGCCATGGCGCGCTCCGTCTGTGCGGAGATGCACAGCGGTTTCAGCGCGCTGCGTAGCCATATGCCGATGGACATGCAGCGTAATGCGCCGTTGACCAGCATCGCTGACGAGGTGCAGAACGACATCCAGCGCATCGTTGCCTTGTGGGCAGATTGCCGTCAGCGTTTTGGCCAAAGCGGGCCGTATCTGTTCGGCCAGGTCAGCATCGCCGATGCCTACTTCGCTCCGGTTGCCAGCCGGCTGCGCAGCTACGCAGTGCAATTGCCGGAAGACGCCGCGGCCTATGTGGACACCATTTTTCAGTGGCCGGCATTCCAGCGCTGGCTGCAGGCAGCCTTGAAGGAGTGAATGTGAAGCGCGTGCATGTAGCGGCAGCGGTGATTCGCGGTGAGGATGGTCGCATCCTCATCGCCAGGCGTCCCGATGACAAGCACCAGGGCGGGCTCTGGGAGTTTCCGGGTGGCAAGGTCGAGGAGGGCGAGGCCGTGCTGGCGGCTTTGTCCCGCGAGCTGGAAGAGGAATTGGGTATCCGCCCGGAAACCGCCCGGCCGCTGATCCAGGTACGCCATGACTATGCCGACAAGCATGTGTTGCTCGACGTCTGGGAGGTCAGCCGTTTCAGTGGCGAGCCACACGGCGCCGAAGGCCAGCCGCTGGCCTGGGTGAGTGCGCGGCAACTGGGCGACTACGCGTTTCCGGCAGCCAACCGGCCGATCGTCGCGGCCGCGCGTTTGCCCGAGCACTACCTGATTACCCCGGACGGCCTGGACGGCCCCGAGCTGCTGGCTGGCATTCGTGCAGCCATCGGTCGTGGCGTGCGTTTGATCCAGTTGCGTGCGCCGGCGATGTTCGATGCCCAGTACCGGGATCTTGCCGTCGATATCCAGGGCCTGTGCGCCGGCAAGGCGCAATTGATGCTCAAGGGGCCGCTGGAATGGTTGGGGGATTTTCCCGCTGCGGGTTGGCACCTGACGGCCGAACAATTGCGCAAGTATGCCGCCAGGGGCCGCCCGCTAGCGGCAGACCGTTGGCTGGCGGCTTCCTGCCATAGCGCTGAAGAATTGCAGCTGGCAACGCAGATCGGTGCCGATTTCGTCACCCTGTCGCCACTGCAGGCGACCCAGAGCCACCCCGATGCGCAACCCTTGGGTTGGGAGCAGGCCGGCGAGCTTCTGCAGCGCTTCAACCAGCCCTGCTATCTGCTCGGTGGAGTTGGCCCGCAACACAGCGAGCAGGCCTGGCAGGCCGGCGCGCAGGGTGTAGCCGGGATTCGGGCTTTCTGGCCTGAGCACTAGTGTCGCGTCACACATCAAATGTCGTGTCCGAGCGATCGGGCTGAGTGGTCGCTCAAAGGGGCGAAGGCAGCCGTAGGATGGGTGAAACCCATCATTGGCCGATGGGTTGCACCTGCGCGGCCCGACCCATCCTACGACCGTCCGCTTCCGCCGCCTCGGGCACATCGACCATCCTGTCCGACATATGACCGTTGTCGCGACACCAGGAGTTTCAGCACGACCGCGCCGCCGCTTGTACTGGACGGCGGCAGCACCTACCCTGCGTCGTCCCGTTTTCGCTAAGAGTTCTCTGGCCCATGGCCTCGGTTTTCAATGTCATCCTGCCGGTTTTTGCACTGATCCTCGCGGGCTTTACCTGTCGGCGGCTGGGCCTGCTCGGTGCCAATGCCGCCTCGGAGATCAACCGCATGGTGGTCTGGCTGTGCCTGCCGGCGCTGCTGTTCGAGGCCATGGCGACGGTCGTCTGGGAGGAGATCTGGCAACCCGGTTTCATCCTCGCTTACGGCATCGCCACCCTGGGCATTTTTGCCCTGGTGCTGCTGTGGCGTCTGCGCCGTACCGGTAGCCTGGCCGATGCCAGTGTGCAGGGGCTCAGCGCGTCCTACGCGAATACCGGTTACATGGGCATCCCGCTGTGTCTGCTGGTGTTCGGCGAGGCCGGTATGGAGCCGGCGCTGATCGCGTGTCTGATCGTCATCTGCGTGCTGTTCGCCCTCTCGGTGGTGTGCATCGAGGTGGGCCTGCAGAACGAGAAGAGCGTCCTGCTGGCCGTGCGCAAGGTTTTCATCGCCCTGCTGAAGAACCCCATCGTCATGGCCCCGCTGCTCGGTGCATTGTGGGCCGCGACGGCGCAGCCGCTGCCAGAACCGTTGCATCAGTTTCTCAAGCTGCTCGCCGCCGCTACCGGCCCCTGTGCGTTGATCGCTCTGGGCCTGTTCCTGGCGCACAAGCATGACGGGCCGAAAGAGCGCGGTACCAGCCTGGTGCTGATCAAGCTGATCGCTCACCCGTTGATCACCTGGGTGCTGGCCGTTTACGTTTTCCGCCTGCCGCCCTTATGGGCTCATGCCGCGCTGCTGCTCAGCGCGTTGCCGACCGGCACCGGGCCATTCATGCTCGCCGAGTTCTACCGTCGTGAGGGCTCTCAGGTGTCGAGCACCATCCTGTTGTCGACCTTGGGGTCGCTGGTGACGCTGTCGATCTGTCTGTACCTGATCGCGCCCTGAAACCGCGTCTGGAGCCCTCGCATGTCCGTATCCGATTACCCGCCAACCACCCTGCGCCCCAGCACCTTGCATCTGCCGGCAGGCCCGTGGACGACTGTGCTCGACTGTCTGTGTGCGCACTTTCCGGCGATTTCACGGGAGGTCTGGCTGGAGCGTGTGATGCGGGGGCGGGTGCTGGATGCGGATGGAGCGCCCATCGGTATCGATCACCCTTACCGGGTCGGCTTGCGCGTGCATTACTTTCGCGAGGTACCGGCCGAGCCGCAGATTCCTTTCGAAGAGACGATCCTGCACGTCGACGAGCACCTGCTGGTCGCCGACAAACCGCATTTCCTGTCGGTGATGCCGGCGGGCACCTATGTCGAACAAACGCTCTTGGCGCGCCTGGTCAAGCGCACCGGCAATGCCGACCTGGTGCCGCTGCACCGTATCGATCGGCATACCGCCGGGCTGGTGCTGTTCTCCACCAACCCGCAGAGCCGTGGTCGTTACCAGGCGCTGTTTCGTGAGCGAAACATCGACAAGCGTTACGAGGCGCTGGCAGCGCCGTTGCCACACTTGCAGTTTCCGTTGCTGCGCGAGACCCGTTTCGAGGCGGGTGAGCCGTTCTTTCGCATGCGCGAAGCGCCGGGCCCGGCCAATACCCGGACGCGAATCGAGGTGATCGAGGTGCGCAGTGATTGCTGGCTTTACGGTCTCGAACCGGTTACCGGCAAGAAGCACCAACTGCGGGTACACATGGCGGCGCTGGGGGCGCCGATCCTCAACGATCCCTTCTATCCCGAGGTGAGCAGCGCCGAGGCTGAGCCCGACGATTACAGCCGACCGCTGAAGCTGTTGGCCCGCGGGTTGTCCTTTGTCGATCCGCTGAGCGGCGAGTCGCGGCGTTTCGAGAGTCGTTTCAGCCTTTAGGCACCGCCTGCCAGAGCACTTCGTCGATCCCCTGGCGCCTGGCGATCAGCCGCGCCGCCACGAACAGCAGATCGGACAATCGGTTGATATAGGCCAGCAGCTCGCCGCGCAGGGGCTCGATCGCATTGAGCTGCCCGCAACGCCGTTCGGCACCCCGTGCAGTACTGCGGCACAGGTGGGCCTGGGCGATCAGACGGGAGCCGCCGGGCAGGATGAAGTTCGTCAGCGGGCCGACTTCCTCGTTCCAGCGATCGATGGCCGATTCCAGGCGCTCGATCTCGACCGCTTGCAGCGCCTGGTAGTCCGGCATCGCCAACTCGCCACCCAGGTCGAACAGACGGTGCTGACAGGGCGACAGCACATCGATCAGTTCGGCAAGCGCCGGACAGTGGCTCTGCTGCTCTATCAGCTCGGCCAGCAACAGGCCGAGCTGACTGTTCAGCGTGTCCACCTCACCTATGGCTTCGATGCGCGGGTGATCCTTGCCGACCCGGCGGCCGTCGGCCAGCCCGGTTTCACCGGTATCGCCGGTGCGTGTGTAGATTTTCGAGAGTCGATAACCCATAGGGTCTCCGTGCTTCAGCTACTGACACCGATGGGCAGGCGCAGGGTGAAGCAGGTGCCCTGGCCGGTGCGTGATTGCACTTCCATCTGTCCCTTGTGGTTGTTGGTGACGATGAAGTACGAGACGGAAAGGCCCAGGCCGGTGCCCTGACCGACTTCCTTGGTGGTGAAGAACGGCTCGAAGATGCGCTTGCGCACGGCCTCCGGGATGCCCACGCCGTTGTCTTCCACCTGGACTTCGGCCCATGGCGGTGCCAGGCGCGTACGCAGGATGATCTTGCCCGGAACGCTGTCGTCATCGCGCTGGTGAATGGCCTGGGCGGCGTTCTTCAGCAGGTTGAGCAGCACCTGTTCCAGCTCGTTGGCGATGCCGGGAATTGGCCCCAGTGCCGGGTTGAACTCGCGCTGAATCAGTAGGCTCTTGAAGTCGAAACTTTCGGTCAGGTCGAAGTCGTTGCTGGCGATCTCCACGGCCTGGTCGATCAACGCGGGCAACTGGCAGGGCGCCAGTTGGCGGTTGCTCAGACGGCTGAAACTGAGCATGTGGGTAACGATCTTCGAAGCACGGGTACCGGCTTGCTGAATACCGTCGAGCAGCATGGGGATTTCCCGTGCCGTCAGGTATTCGTCGATGGCCGGCAAACTGACGCCGGCCAGTTCGGCTTGCTCCTGGTTGCGCGGCAGCTCCGGTGACAGGCGTCGGCGGATGTTCTGCACGTTGTGCAGGATGGCGCCGAGGGGGTTGTTGATCTCGTGGGCCATGCCGGCAGCCAGGCCGCCCACGGAGAGCATCTTCTCCGACTGCACCATCACCTCTTCCAGGTTCAGGCGCTGGGTGATGTCGTCGATACGGATCACCACGCCGCGGCCAATGCTGCCGATCAGCGGATAGAAGGTCAGGGCATAGTGGTGTGGCTCGTCGTCGCGAATCCAGGTGACCCGTTCGATCTTCTCCACCCGGTGCTGCTCGGCCGTGCGCTTGAGTTTGGACAAATAGGGTTTGAGCAGCGGAAAGGCGAGAAACACCGGCTGGTTAACCGCTTCGTCCAGGGAAGTGCCGGAGAGGGCGCTGGCTTCCTGGTTCCACTGCGCCACGTAGAGCTGCTCGTCAAGGGCGATCAGCGCCGAGGGCATGGAGTCGATGATGCTGTTGAGGTAGTTCTGGAAGCCGGTGAGCTTCTTCTCGATCTTGCTGCGCACCTGCACTTCGAGTTCCAGCTTGCGGTTCGACAGGCGGGTTTCCTCGGCCAGACCCTGGGCCTGATTGTAGGCTTCTTCGGAGTCGTCACGAGCCCGCTTGAGCTGTTGTTCGCGGGCTTCGATACGCGTCAGCATGGTATTGAAGGCCTCGGCCAGGCTGCCGATTTCATCCTGGTTGCCGCGCCGGGCGCGTAGCGAGTAGTTCTCTTCGCGGGTGACCTGACGGGTCAGTTCTTCCAGGCGCTTGATCGGGCTGGTAATCAGGCGACGGATCTGCCGCGCTACCAGCAGCCACAGCACCAGGCTGAAACCGAGGATCACCAGACTGGCGGTGACCGTGCCGGTGTAGAACGCGCCGGGTAGCTCACTGGAGGCGACCAGCAGCAGGTAGCCCGGCGGTGCGTCGACCTGTGGCAACTCGACCAACTGATTGGCGCGAAATTCGCTGAGGCGCCAGTTCTCCAGGTCGTCCACCCGTGATGGCAACTGCAGCTTTTCGCCGCGCTGCAATTGCGCCAGGCTGTCGCCGTGGGCGTCGTAGATCACCGCCGCACGTAGCGGCGCATAACCATCCAGGCGTTTGAGCAGGTCGCCCGCGGCCTGGGGCGAGCTCAGGGCTTCGCGGCTCAGGGCCGGGCTGGCGATCAGTCGACTGAGGGTCTGCAAGGCCTGGGGCGCGACGCTTTCCTGGGAAATCCAGTAGGCCGCACTGATGAAGGTCAGGTTGGCCACCACCAGCACCGCCGCCAGCAGCACCAGCAGGGCGGCGAGCAGTTTACGGCCAACGGGGAGATTCTTCAGGCGATGGCGCAGGCGCATGGGGCTTTGTCGTGGTGGCAGGTGAGGGGGCAGGTTAGCGCGTGACTCAATGGCGCGGCAATCCGCGGGCGTCCAGGTGGGCGAGCAGGCGCTGCTGCACGGCCTGTAATTGCGGCAGTTGCAGCCCCGCTCGGGCGCCCGCCGCGCAGGCATAACCGAGCAGGTAACTGACCTCGGTGCGACGGCCCTGGGCGACATCCTGGTACATGGATGAGTAATTGGCGGCGGTGGCGTGGATCACCCGCCAGACATCGTCCTGGAGGTTTTCGGCCGCTGCGGCCTGGCCGCAGCCGCGTAACAGACTTGTCAGCTCCGCACACAGGCCGTCGACGTCTTCACGGTACGCCGCGAGCTCGCCGTTGCGGCAGCCGTGCAGTACGGTCAGCGGGTTGATCGCGCAGTTGAGTGCCAGTTTGCGCCACAGCCGCGCGAGGATATCCGGGCTCCAGGTATGAGGAATGTGGCTGTGTTGCAAATCGGCCAACCAGGCCGGCGGCGTGGCGTCCGCTGGATCGCCGATCCAGGTATGGCCCTGGCCGGCGAACACCACGTGCCAGTCATCGGTACGAAAGGCACCTTCGGTGCTGGAGGCGAACAGGCAGCGACGGCCTGGTAGCAGGTCGACCACCTCGTCCTGACTGCCCAGGCCGTTCTGGAGCAGGATCACGTCGGCGGCAGGGGCGAGGCGATGAGCGACGCGCTCGATCGCGCTCGCTGCGTCATAGGCTTTACACGCAAGGAGCAGACGCGGGATGGGTGTGTCGTCGTCGAGGCTGTGTGCAGGGAGCACGTAGCGGTTGGCTTGGCCCTGCTCGACCAGGGTCAGCGCGCCAGCCTGACGATAGGACGCCAGGCGTTTTTCATCGCGCAGGATCAGTTGTACCGGCACGCCAGCCCGGAACAGGCGCGCGGCCCACAGGCTGCCCAGGCTGCCTGCACCGAGCACGTGCCAGCTCATGTGGGGGGCAGGCGTACGGCGGTGACCCGGCCGCTGGAGTGGGCTTCGGGAAGCAGGCGGGTAGCGAGGTCGAGCAGCTGTTGCGGTTCCAGGGGCAGCGCCTTGGCGTCCATCCCGACCACCGCGATACCGGCCTTGAGGGAGATAAAGCCTTCGCTGGTCTTGAAGGCCTTGAGGTTGAGGCCTTCGTGCAGACGCTTGAAGCTGCTCGGTGAGCACTCGTGGAGATCTTCGAGCAGGGTGATCAGTGCGAAGTGACGGTCGTCCAGGCTCACCAGTACATCCAGCGGCCGCACCAACTGCTGCAGGCGCCGGGCGACGCTGCGCAGCAGCTCGTTGTAGAACGCCGCACCATGACGGCTGCGCAATTCGTCGACGCCCTGCAGACCAATCAGCAGGTAACACAGCGCACCACCACGCGACTCCACCTGGCGCAGGCTGTCAGCGAGTTTCTGCTTGAGGTAACGGCTGTTGCCCAGACCGGTCAGCGGGTCGACCAGATTGCGCTCTTCCAGGCTGGTGATGTTCTGCACCAGCAGGGCGTTTTCCTGAAGCAGTCGCTGCAGGGTGTTGCACAGGCGGTCGGCGGCGAACACCCGCGGCAGCAGTTGTTCGTTCATCGCCGATTTGCTGATGAAATCATCGACGCCGCGGTCGAAGGCTTCGTTCAGCACGTTTTCGCCTTCCTTGCCGGTGAGCAGGATGATGTAGGTGTAGTGCTCGGCCGATTCGTCGAGTTGACGCACTCGCCCGGTCAGCTCAAGACCGTCCATTTCCGGCATCAACCAGTCGGCCAGCAGCACGCTGGCGGGGCGTTGTTCGAGGTTGCTGATGGCTTCGGCTGCACTGCTGGCGAAGCGTATGTCTTGATAACCAGCCTGACTCAGCGCACGGCCGATCATGGCGCTGGAGAACTTGGCATCGTCCACCACCAGAATGCTGAGATGGGGGTTGGGCATGATGGTACTCGCTGGCAAGAAAACGGGTCGAGGGAGGGGAGTAACCAATACAACGCCGAACGGTCTGTATCAGAGCGGATATAATGATCGCGCCAATTTTATCGTCAAGCCATCCGCGCGGTTTCGGAGAACTTATTCACGATCTCGCGAACTGGCGCCCAGCTAGACGCAATTATCAGCCCGGATAACGGCTGTAAGGTTAGCGTAGCCGGGTCCATGCGCAGTAGATCGAGAATGAGAGATCCATCAGGATCGCGCCTTTTATCAGGAGTAATTCCATGCCCTCGTTCGACGTGGTGTCGGAGCTGGATAAACACGAACTCACCAACGCCCTGGACAACGCGGCCAAGGAGCTGGAGCGGCGTTTCGATCTGCGCGGCAAATGCAGTTTCGAGGCCAAGGACAAGGCCGTCACGCTGACTGCCGAAGCCGATTTCATGCTTGAACAGATGCTCGATATCATTCGCTCCTGCCTGATCAAGCGCAAGATCGACAGTCAGTGCATGGAGACCAAGGATGCCTATGCATCCGGCAAGGTGGTCAAGCAGGAGGTCGAGTTTCGCGAAGGCATCGACAAGGAGCTGGCGAAGAAGATCGTTGCGCACATCAAGGACGCCAAGCTCAAGGTGCAAGCCGCCATTCAGGGTGAGCAGGTACGGGTCACCGGCAAGAAGCGTGACGACCTGCAGGAGTGCATCGCCTCCCTGCGCGGCAAGGATTTCGGGATGCCCCTGCAGTACAACAACTTCCGCGATTAAGAGCGTACACGCCTGTTGGCGCGTCGCTGATTATGGAACCCAGGCGCGGCAATGGCGTCGCACATTCTGTAACGCTCGTGCAAACGCCATGACAGATCATGGCGTTTTCGTTTCAATCCTTAGAAGGAGTGCCATATGGATATGAGCGTCGACCAGTTGGTCGTCATGTCGCAGGCCTGGATCCCGCTTTTGCTGCAGTACAGCGGCAAGCTGACCCTGGCTATCTTCACGTTGTTGATCGGCTGGTGGCTGATCAGCAAATTGACCAGCAAGATCAGCGCGCTGATGGATGGCCGCAAGGTCGACCGTGCCCTGAGCAGCTTTATCGGCAGCCTGGCGAGCATCGTGCTCAAGGTGCTGCTGATCATCAGCGTGGCCTCGATGATCGGCGTGGAGACCACCTCCTTCATCGCCATGATCGGTGCGGCCGGTCTGGCCATCGGCCTGGCCCTGCAGGGCAGCCTGGCGAACTTCGCCGGTGGTGTACTGATCATGCTGTTCCGCCCGTTCAAGGCTGGTGACTTCATCGAGGCCCAGGGCGTTTCCGGTTCGGTCGACTACATCCAGATCTTCCACACCGTGCTGCGCACTGGCGACAACAAGGTGGTGATCGTGCCCAACGGCACTCTGTCCAACGGCATCATCACCAACCACTCGCGGCACAATACCCGCCAGGTGCTGTACGACGTGAAGCTCGACTACGGCGCTGACCTGTCGAAGGCCCGTGAAGTGCTGCTGGAGTTGTCCAAGGATGCTCGCGTGCATCAGGATCCGGCACCGGTGGTGGTGGTTTCCAATCTGGGCGAGACATCGATCAACCTGTCGCTGCGAATGTGGACGTCGGCGGGCGATTACTGGCCAGTGATCTTCATGCTCAACGAAAGCGTGCGTGATCGGCTGCGTGCCGAAGGCGTTGAGCTGGCGCAGCCACCGCGGATGGTTCAGGTGGTGCAGCAGGGTAAGGCTGACTGACCCGTAGCGGCCCTGCCAAAAATGAAAAAAGCCGACGACTGTCGGCTTTTTTCATGCGCCGGGGTCAGGCCTGGGCTTGTCCGGCTCGCTGCTCTGGGCCATCGGCTGGTCGCCCTGGCGATGCCACTGCACGGCGATCAGGATCAGGGTTGGAATGCCCATCAGCGCGGTGATCAGGAAAAAGTCGGCATAGCCGTACTTTTCCACCAGCACCCCGGAATAACCGCCGATCAGTCGCGGCAGCAGCAACATGATCGAGCTGAGCAGGGCGTACTGGGTGGCCGAGAACTTCAGGTTGGTGAGGCTCGACAGGTACGCGACAAAGGCTGCGGTGGCCATCCCGGAGCTGAAGTTGTCGGCGGAAATGGTGAAGATCAGCATCTGCAGATCCGCGCCCATGCCAGCCAGCATCAGGAACAGCAGGTTGGTCGCCGCCGACGCTACACCGCCGATGAACAGGATCGGCATGATGCCGAAACGCACGATCAGCAGACCGCCGGCACCGGCGCCGAGCAGAGTCATGATCAGCCCGAAGAGCTTGCTGACGCTGGCGATCTGATCCTTGGTGAAACCCTGGTCGATATAGAACACGTTGGCCATTACGCCCATGACCGTATCGGACATACGATAGGTGGCGATCAGCCCGAGCAGCAGCAAGGCTTGCCAGCGGTAGCGCAGGATGAAGTCGTTGACCGGTGTCAGCACCGGTGCCAGACCGCTACGGCCAAAGGAGGACAGGCACAGGCAGGTGAGGATGGTGTAGAGGAGGGCGCGCAGGAAGGCGCGATCTTCGAGCAGCAGATCCAGCAGGGTGGCTTCGCCGGTGACCAGGCTGGGGAAATCGGTGTTGTACAGCTGGGTGAACATGGCCGGTACCGATACCAGCAGCACGATCAGCACCAGCACCGAGGCGATCTGGTGGCTGAATCCGTACTTGGCGGCTGCCAGCTGGGTTTTCAGGGAGACGTCGGGCTCTTTCATCCACAGGCTGGTCAGCAGGCCGGGCAGCATCAGCAGGGCGAACAGCAGGTAGGTGCCGGCCCAGGCGGCGTGCTGGTAGAGCAATGTGGTGGAGCCAAGCCCCTCGGCGACATACAGCGCGCCCGCGGTGGCCAGCAGCGCGGCGACCCGGTAGCCGGCCATGTAGCTGGCTGCCAGGGCGGCCTGGCGGGAGTCGTCGACGATCTCCAGGCGGTAGGCATCGACGGCGATGTCCTGGGTTGCCGAGGCGAACGCCACCAGCACCGCAAGAGCGATCAGCCAGGTCAGGTGAGTATGGGGATCGCACAACGCCATGCCGGCCAGACCGATGGCGATCAGTATCTGCGACAGCACCAGCCAGGAACGCCGCCTGCCGAGCTTGCCGAGCAGCGGCAGGCGCCATTGGTCGAGTAGTGGAGACCACACCCACTTGAAGGCATAGGCCAGGCCGATAAGGCTGGCAAAACCAATGGTTTCCCGCGCCACGCCGGCTTCACGCAGCCACACGGAAAGGGTGGAGAACACCAACATGTAAGGCAGGCCAGCGGCGAACCCGAGCAGCAGGAGAACCAGTGTCGAAGGACTGGAATAGGCGGCGATCGCGTCGCGCCAGCTTTTACGATGCATTGAACGGGTTCGGCCTGGAGGGAGGAAACATGAACAAATGGGCACTCTAGGGGCTAGGGTCGGGTCAGTGCAAGCCAGCTATGCCGTGGTCGCGCCGAGGTTTCAGGTCTCGTGCTCCAGGGGGCGCCAGCCATGACGTCGGATATCCACCCGGCCATTGTGGGATAGCACCCCTTCGACGCGCAATCGGGCGCGTTGTTCAACACCGCTTGGCGTATCGGCCCCCAGGCTCAGGCGGCCCCCAGCGGCGACCACTCGGTGCCAGGGCAGGGCGGTGCCATCAGGCAGTTGGCCGAGGGTGCGCCCTACCCAGCGTGCAGCGCGGCCGAGGCCTGCCATGCTGGCCAGTTCGCCGTAAGTGACGACCTTGCCGGCCGGCACCTGAGCGAGTACCAGGTACAAGGCATCACGCCGGGCCTGCTGGTCGGCATCGGCCAACGAGGTACTGCAAGCCGCTTGTCTTGTGGTCATGAGAGGCTCCTGACGGCATGAAAGGTCGGCTGGAGCGGTATTTCGCCGGCCAACCCTGAACTCGCACGAATTCCGTCGGTCATTTCTTGCTCATATAACGGGTATGCGGATAATGCCCGATTTACCGCGAACCGGAGCAGTAGCATCCGCTTATGTTTACTCGAACCCTGTTGTGCCTGAGCCTCAGTGCCGCCGCGATGCCGCTGATGGCCGATACCGTCTGGATGAAGAACGGCGATCGACTGACCGGAACCATCAAGCTTCTCGACGGCGGCAAGCTGCTGTTGGAAACCGACTATGGCGGTTCCATCCCTCTGGACTGGAGCAAGATCGCGACCCTCGACAGTGAGCAGGAGTTGCTGGTCAAGGAAAACGACGTGACTGGCGAGCGTGCCAAATCCCTGCAGGCCTCTGACGCCGGCAAGGTTACCTTGGCCAACGGCGATGCGCCGAAGACCGTGGAATTGGCGAGTATCAAGCAGATCATGAAGCCCAAGCCTTTCGTCGAAGACTTCCTGTGGAAGGGTAATGTCGACGTGGCCATGGACTACAAGCGCGCCGAGAACGACACCGATGACTACGACATCGATTTCAAGACCCAGGCGCGTCACGGCAAATGGCGTCACAACGCCACGGTGGATTACAACCGCGAGCTCAGGAACGATGTGGTCAGCACCGACAATTGGAGCACCGAGTACGCTCTCGACCGCTTCCTCGACGAACAGTGGTTCTGGCAGGGGCGCCTGGAGTACAAACGCGACAAGGTCGAGGATTTGTCCCGCCAGCGTACCGTCGGTACCGGTCCGGGTTACCAGTTCTGGGACAACGAGCTGGGTGCCTTCTCTGTGGCCGGCCTGTTCAACCGCTCCGACTATCAGTACGCCAATGGCGAGAAGGATAACTTCTACGCCATCAGTATGAGATGGGATTACAACCGTTACCTGGTCGGCAAGACATTCGAGCTGTTCAGTACCGGTGAAGTGGGCAAGCCGTTGGCGGGCGCCGCGGACTACTCTTTGGATGCCGCAGTGGGCCTGCGTTACAAGGTCACCGACTGGGCCTCGTTGAACATGAAGGCCTCGAAGGATCAGGTCAGCGGTTCGGACGGCGACAAAGACGAAACCCGTTACACCGTCGGCTTCGGCGTGGGCTGGTAACATAGCCTGCGAGACGCTCTACGAAAAAGCCCCGCCTTTCTTAGAACCTGTTCACGATCTTTCGAGCAATGACAGCAAAAAGGCGGAAGCAGCCGGTCGGTGATTCGCGTTGAACCATGGATCACGGCCTTCGGCCCCGGATTACGCCTGCGGCTAATCCAGGCTACGTTCTACAGCCCGTAGGATGGGTGAAACCCATCAATTTCCGATGGGTTTCACCCATCCTACGACCGGCCGCTTCCGCCACATTGCCGCCGATCTATAGGGATACGGGTTCCTGTTTGCCAAGTGCACAAAGATCGTGAACAGGCTCTTATGGGCGATCAGGTGTTACAGGCGTACGCCGCCGTCGAGTTCGAGAATACGCCCGGTGAAGTAATCGTTCTCCAGCAGGTACGCCACCGAGTGGGCGATTTCCCGAGGTTTGCCCAGTCGCTTCAGCGGAATCACCGAGGTCATGCGTTCCAGAGCTTCGGGTTTCATGCTGGCGACCATGTCGGTTTCGATGAAGCCTGGTGCCACGCCGGCTACACGGATGCCATAGCGAGCCAGTTCGCGAGCCCACACCACGGTGTCGGCTGCGACACCGGCCTTGGCGGCCGAGTAATTGGCCTGGCCGATATTGCCAGCCCGTGAGACCGAAGAAATATTGATGATCGCGCCTTCGTTCTGCAGCTCGATCATCTTCGCCGCCACTTCCCGGGTACACAGGAATACGCCGGTCAGGTTCACATCGATCACCGACTGCCACTGCGCCAGGCTCATCTTGCTCATTTCGCCATCCTTGACCTTGATGGTCAGGCCGTCGCGCAGGATGCCGGCGTTGTTGACCAGGCCATTGATCGAGCCGAAGTCTTCGGCGATCTGGGCGATGGTCTGAGTCACCTGTTCCTCGCTGGCCACGTTGCACAGATAGGTGCGGGCCTGAACGCCCAGCGCCCGGCAGGCGGCAGCGGTTTCGTCGAGTTTTTCCTGGTTGAGATCGACCAGTGCCAGGCGTACGCGTTTTTCCGCGAGGTATTCGGCCATGGCCCGTCCGAGCCCCTGGCCGCCGCCGGTGATGATGATGACCTTATCTTCGAGTTGCATGCCAATCCCCTTCAATTGAGTCGAGCAGGATGCCGTCGCTAGCGATTATTCTAATCCGATGTTCGGCCCATCCATGCAGAGGAAGTCACCCCGTGAGCGAAAAAGCCAAGCGACAGGCCCGGGAGTTGTTGCTCAAGGAGTACCGCGCAGCGCTGTCCACTCACTCCAGGGCGATGCCCGGCTTTCCCTTCGGCTCGGTGGTGCCTTATTGCCTGGATGCCCAGGGCTGGCCGCTGATCCTGATCAGCCGAATCGCCCAGCACACGCGTAACCTCAAGGCGGATGGCAAGTGCTCGCTGCTGGTTGGTGAGCGCGGCGCCGAGGACGTGCAGGCGGTTGGCCGCCTGACCCTGCTGGCTGAGGCGAAGATGCTCACTGAAGCGTCTGAAATCGAAGCGGCCGCCGAGCGTTATTACCGTTACTTCCCCTAGTCGCACGGTTATCACGATGCCCACGACTTCGATTTCTGGCGCCTGGAGCCGGTGCGCTGGCGGTATATCGGTGGCTTCGGTGCGATTCACTGGCTCGATCAGGTGGCCCAGGGTAATACCTTCGCGGGTGACAGTGAGCGGCGTATGCTCGAACACATGAACAGCGACCATACCGACGCCATCGCGCACTATGTCGCGCTGTGCGGGTTGCCAGCCACGGAGCCGGCGCAGATGGTGGGCATCGACAGCGAAGGTTTTCACCTGCGCATCGGCCAAAGCCTGTATTGGCTGGCTTTTCCAATATCCTGTAACACTGCCGGGGAGGTGCGCGAAGCCTTGGTGCGCCTGGCACGGGCTGATGCCTGGCCGACCGGCGGTGAGGTTTCAGCTTGAATTAAGCGCAATACCCCATATTTCTCTCCTACTGGAAGTCGTTCTTCCGTCAAGGAAACCGTGATGCGCATTTTCATGTTGTTGTTCCTGCTGTTCCCGATCCTCGAGTTGGCTGTGCTGATCTCGGTGGGCAGCGCCATCGGTGTATTACCGACCATCGCGCTGGTGATCGCCACGTCGATCTTCGGTGGCCTGATGCTGCGTATTGCCGGTATCACCACCGCCTGGCGTGCCCGCGAAAGGCTGGCCCGTGGCGAAATGCCGGATCAGGAAGTGCTGCAAGGGCTGATGATGGCCGTAGGTGGCGGCCTGCTGCTGCTTCCGGGTTTCATCAGTGATGTTATCGGCGTGCTCTGCCTGCTTCCGTTTACCCGCCGCAGGTTGGTCGAGCGTGTGCGTCGCCGCGCTGCCGAGCAGGCGGCGCGCCAGCGTGCCTTCGCTGACGACCTGGCTGCCCGTAACGGCCAGCCAGGCTCTGGGTCGAGTCGGCCTAACGTGCTCGAGGGCGAGTACGAGCGTCGCGACTGATTGAGTGCATCGGATACAAACGAGCCCCGGTTCTGGCCACGCTAGACTGGGGCTCGGTGTTTTTGCGTAGGCGAACGGTATGCTCCATGGGGTAAAAAAATTCGCCTCGTGCCCTTGAATTGCTCTTGTTCGACCTTATGTAGCGGTCACCGCAAGGTTTTTCAGCGTATCTGCGCTGAAACATATTTCGGCGTTACGTGTAATGCGCAACGCCATGATCCTGCCGGTGAGAGCACCGGTTGAAGTCAACAACTATTGGGAGAGATCGACAATGAAGCTTCGTCCTTTGCATGACCGCGTCGTGATCCGTCGCAGCGAAGAAGAAACCAAAACCGCTGGCGGTATCGTGCTGCCGGGCTCGGCCGCTGAAAAGCCGAATCAGGGCGAAATCGTTGCTGTTGGCACTGGCCGCGTTCTGGATAGCGGTGAAGTCCGCGCGCTGGCCGTCAAGGTCGGTGACAAAGTGGTTTTCGGCCCTTACTCGGGCAGCAACACCGTCAAAGTCGACGGCGAAGACCTGCTGGTGATGAGCGAGAACGAAATCCTCGCTGTTGTCGAAGCCTGATTTCCCGCGAATCTCCGTTTAACCGTCAAGAATTGAGGATCAATTTCCATGGCTGCTAAAGAAGTTAAATTCGGCGACTCCGCCCGTAAGAAAATGCTCGCCGGTGTGAACGTCCTGGCTGATGCCGTTAAAGCTACCCTGGGCCCGAAAGGCCGCAACGTGGTTCTGGAAAAGAGCTTTGGCGCTCCGACCATCACCAAGGACGGCGTTTCCGTCGCTAAAGAAATCGAACTGAAAGATCGCTTCGAGAACATGGGCGCGCAACTGGTCAAGGACGTTGCGTCCAAGGCCAACGACGCTGCCGGTGACGGCACCACCACCGCTACCGTTCTGGCTCAGGCCATCGTCAACGAAGGCCTGAAAGCCGTCGCTGCCGGCATGAACCCGATGGATCTGAAGCGCGGCATCGACAAGGCCACCATCGCCATCGTCAAAGAGCTGAAAGAGCTGTCCAAGCCGTGCGCCGACACCAAGGCCATCGCTCAGGTCGGTACCATTTCCGCCAACTCCGACAACTCCATCGGCGACATCATTGCCGAAGCCATGGAAAAAGTCGGTAAAGAAGGCGTGATCACCGTTGAAGAAGGCTCGGGCCTGGAAAACGAACTGTCCGTCGTCGAAGGCATGCAGTTCGACCGTGGCTACCTGTCCCCGTACTTCATCAACAAGCCGGACACCATGGTTGCCGAGCTGGACAGCCCGCTGATCCTGCTGGTCGACAAGAAGATCTCCAACATCCGCGAAATGCTGCCGGTGCTGGAAGCTGTCGCCAAGGCCGGTCGTCCGCTGCTGATCGTGGCTGAAGACGTCGAAGGCGAAGCGCTGGCTACCCTGGTAGTCAACAACATGCGCGGTATCGTCAAGGTCGCTGCCGTCAAGGCACCGGGCTTCGGTGATCGTCGCAAGGCCATGCTGCAGGATATCGCCATCCTCACTGGCGGTACCGTCATCTCTGAAGAAGTCGGTCTGAGCCTGGAAAGCGCCACCCTGGAGCACCTGGGTCAAGCCAAGCGTGTTGTCCTGAACAAGGAAAACACCACCATCATCGACGGTGCTGGCCAGCAGGTCGACATCGAAGCCCGCGTTGCGCAGATCCGCAAGCAGGTCGAGGACACTTCTTCCGACTACGACAAGGAGAAGCTGCAAGAGCGTCTGGCCAAACTGGCTGGCGGTGTTGCCGTGATCAAGGTCGGTGCCGGTACCGAAGTCGAGATGAAAGAGAAGAAAGCCCGCGTTGAAGACGCCCTGCACGCTACTCGCGCAGCCGTCGAAGAAGGCGTGGTACCTGGCGGCGGTGTTGCCCTGGTACGTGCTCTGCAGGCTATCTCCGAGCTGAAAGGCGACAACGACGACCAGAACGTCGGTATCGCTCTGCTGCGCCGCGCTGTCGAAGCGCCGCTGCGTCAGATCGTGGCCAACGCTGGCGACGAGCCGAGCGTAGTGGTCGACAAGGTCAAGCAGGGTAGCGGCAACTACGGCTACAACGCTGCCACCGGTGTCTACGGCGACATGATCGAGATGGGTATCCTCGATCCGGCCAAGGTCACCCGTTCGGCACTGCAAGCGGCCACCTCCATCGCCAGCCTGATGATCACCACCGAAGCGATGATCGCCGAAGTGGCTGACGACAAGGCCGCTCCGGCCATGCCGGACATGGGCGGCATGGGTGGTATGGGCGGCATGATGTAAGCCACCCGGCACCTGCTCCAAGAAGAAACCCCGCGCTTGTCGCGGGGTTTTTTTATCTGTAGTTTCTGGCGACTGCCGTGGCGGTATACCGTTCGTCTTGAGAAAAGTTGCAACGGCTTATCGTGATCTAGTGTTAGCAGACGGCGTTTGCAGCGCCATCAAGAGATTGCAATCATGAGATTAGAAATAGCGCGAGGTTTGTTCCTCGTCGCGGCGCTCAGTGTATCGGTGGCAGCGGCTGCTTCCTGGTACGAGCCTGGCCATGGCGTGGTGAGCAGCCATGGGCGCAGCTATTGTGCCAACCCTGATCTCAAGCGCATCTCGGCTGCTCAGGCGCAGGCCAGTCAGAATCTACTCTGGTTGGTGTTGGGCCTGTCTCAGGGCATGCGACCGCAAGGTTGAAAGCGCCCACTCATATCCCGCTGACAAAACAGTGAATTTCTCCCCTGCTGGAAAACTCCGATACCCTGCGAGCTGACCCGAGCACATCGGCCAGATTTCAGGGAGACTCCGCATGTCCACACAGCAGCGCCTCGGCGAACGCTTCAGCCAGTTGCATCGGCAGGATGGCCTGCTGGTGTTGCCCAATCCCTGGGACGCCGGTTCGGCGAAGATGCTCGCCAACCTGGGTTTCCAGGCGCTGGCGACCACCAGCGCAGGGTTGGCGTTCTCCCTGGGCCGGCGTGATGCCGAGGGCGCGGTATCGCGTGATGAAGCGCTGGCCAATGCCCGTGACATCGTCGCCGCTACGGTTCTGCCGGTGGCCGCGGATCTGGAGAACGGCTACGGCGACAGCCCCGAGGAATGTGCTCGGACCTTGCGGCTGGCCGCAGCGGTCGGACTGGTCGGCGGCTCCATCGAGGATGCAACGGGTCGCATCGACGCGCCCATCTATGATTTCGAGTTGGCGGTGGAGCGCATCCGGGCATCGGTCGCCGCTGCGCGTAGCCTGGACTTCCCCTTTACCCTGACCGCGCGTGCAGAGAACTACCTGCACGGCCGCGCGGATCTGGACGACACAATCCGCCGTCTGGTGGCCTACGCCGAGGCCGGAGCCGATGTGCTCTATGCACCGGGCCTGACCCAGCGCGACGAGATTCATGCGGTGGTGCAGGCGGTGGCGCCACGACCGGTCAACGTGTTGGTCGGCTCACCAGGTCTGAGGCTGTCGCTGGACGAGTTGGCCGAGCTTGGCGTCAAACGTGTCAGCCTGGGCTCCAACCTGGCGCGGGTGGCCTATGGCGCCTTTCTGCAAGCCGCCACGGTGCTGGCCGATTCCGGTGACCTGCGCGGTGCGCAGGAGGCGCTGGCGTTCGATCGCATCAACGATCTGTTTCGCGGCTGAGCATGCGCCGTTTTCTGATCGCGCTGCTGTTGTTCGTCGTGGTGGGTGGCCCGCTGGCGTTGTACCGGCAGTGGATCGACGTACCGCCGCGCTGGAACCCCTGGGCGCCGCTGGATCTGCGCGATGCGCCCAATTGGCTGACGAGCTACAAGCTTGGCCGCCTGCAGAACGATCCAGCACTGTGCCGCAGGGTGCTGGACACCTCATCGCTGCGCTACGTGGCGCTGGCGGACAGCACGCCTTCAGCCGATTGCCCGCTGACCAACACGGTGCGGGTGCAGGGCAGCGATGTGCGCTTGAGCAGCAGCTTCATCGCCACCTGCCCGGTAGCAGCGGCATTCGCGCTGTTCGAGCACCATGGTCTGCAGCCGGCCGCACAGCAGCGCTTTGGGCAGCGCGTCACGCAGGTCGACCATGTCGGCAGCTTCGCCTGTCGCAGCATTGCCGGCAGTCAGCGGCGCAGCCAGCACGCTTCGGCCAATGCCCTGGATATCGTCGGCTTTCGCCTGGCCGATGGCCGCCGTATCAGCGTGCTGCGCGACTGGCCGGGCAGCGACGAAAAATCACTGTTCCTGCGTCAGGTGCAGCAGGCGGCCTGTGACAGCTTCAACACCACGTTGGGGCCAGATTACAACGCGGCGCACCGCGATCATTTTCATCTGGATATGGGCATGTTCCGGATGTGTCGCTGACCGATCAACCTGCCAGGCGCTGTTGCAGCGTCAGGCGGCCGAGCAGCAGTTCCCAGGGATCCAGTGATTCCTCGAGCAGCTCGTCGGTCTTGCCGTGTTCGCTTTCGCCAGGCACTGCCAGCGATTGCGGTTGCAGCGCCAACTGATCGAGGGTGACGGCATTGTCGATATCGTTCACCGAACAGACGAACTGACGCTGCATCATCACGTCTTCCAGCGTGCGATTTTCCCGCCAGTGCGTCTCGTCCACTGGTACTGGCGACGTGAGTGGGTTGGTCGCCGGAGTCTCCATCGACAGCAGCACGCTGCGCAGAATCTGGTCATACAGCGCCGAGCTGGCGCTGGAGGACGTTCCGGTTTTTTGAGAGGCAACCTGGGAGTCACCAGGAATACGGGAGATGACGTTGAACATCGAACGGCTGGCTCTGGCAAACTATCGCATATACAGGGTATCGGCCGCGTGAGGCCTGAGTTGAGCCCCAAGGGCACCGCTAAAAACTACCTGCGTTGTCATCACTGCGTTAAAAACAGGCTCAAATGCTCATTTACAGCCAGTAAACTCCGCATTTTCACCTGTTTTTGCCTTGTGCTGACTGCCTCGCCTACGTTTTTAGAGGTGCCCTCTACTGTTATCGATGGACGATCCGTAATGAGTGAAAAACAGCCCGCCGCGCGCATTCGCATGGAGGCCCTCGCGCCGCATCTGCATGAGGCCGCGCAACAGTGGGCGCAGCGCCTTGGATTGCCAGTGGAAGGGGAGACCGAGTTCGCGCTGCAATTAGGCGAGGGCGGCCTGCAACTGGTCGAACTTGGCCCCCAGGCGCCAGGGCCGGTGCGGGTGGATTTCGTCGAGGGCGCGGTCGCTCATCGACGTCAGTTCGGTGGCGGCGCCGGGCAGATGATCGCCAAGGCCGTCGGCATTCAGCCAGGCATCCGGCCTCGCGTGCTGGATGCCACCGCGGGGCTGGGGCGCGACGCTTTCGTGCTGGCCAGCCTCGGCTGCACCATCAGCCTGATCGAACGCCAGCCGCTGATCGGCGCCTTGCTGGAGGATGGCCTGCAGCGCGCTGCCGCTGATGCCGAGGTAGCGGCCATCGTCGCCCGCATGCGCTTGCTGCAGGGCAATGCCATCTCGATCATGGCCTCCTGGCAGGAGGAAGCCCCCCAGGTGATCTACCTCGACCCGATGTTTCCCCATCGCGACAAGAGTGCGCTGGTGAAGAAGGAAATGCGCCTGTTCCGCCCCTTCGTGGGGGATGACCCTGACGCTCCCGCGTTGCTCGAGGCGGCCCTCGGACTGGCCAGCCACCGTGTGGTGGTCAAACGCCCACGCAAGGCACCGATCATCGAGGGCGCCAAGCCGGGCTATGCCCTGGAAGGTAAATCCAGCCGTTACGACATCTACCCGCTGAAGAAACTGACCCCGTGAGTGGACAGTACAGGGGTTCATTTCGAGTAGATTGCGCGCAGTGGAGCTGCCTACCCAAGGCAGCTCCTATCGCCTCTCGATGGGCTCGCTGCGAACGACCATCCAGATCCCCACGCCAGACACGGCCGTACCAAGCGCCATCAGCCAGGACAGGGGTTCATCGAACATGGCCCAGGCCCACAACAGGGTCACTGCCGGGCTGAGATACAGTACGCTGGCGACTCGCGTTGCTGTGGAGCGACGCAAACACACCCAGTAGAGCCCGTAACCGCCGAGTGTCGAAATGCCGGCTGTCCACAGCACGCTCATTGCAAACCCCGTCGAAGGTATCGGTTTCAGGCTGCTGTCCATGGCGGTGAGCAGAGCGAAGGCAATGCTGGAAACGCAACACTGCAGCCACAGGTTGGTAAGAAGATCCAGCGAAGTTGATGCGTTCGAGCGCTTCTGCCACAGCGTGGCAACGGCAAGCGACAGCATGCCGAGCACTGGCAAGCCGTAAGCCCAGAGCGGCGCGTTGCCCCAGGCCAGGGCGTCGGAGGTCACCAGTACCACGCCCGCCAAACCGATAGTCAAACCCGCCCAGGTACGCCAAGAGAGCCGTTGCCGGAAGGCCGCAGCCGCGAGCACGGCTACGCCGATCGGCAACAGGTCGGCCAGCAACGCTACAAGCCCTGCCGGAACGCCCATGGCAATGCCCTGAACGACGCCAGCGAGATATCCAGCCATCGCCAGAAAGCCGATGCCGGCGTTGTGCAACAGTGCAATTGGCGACGCCTGGCGCAACTGCCTGAATACGAATGGCAGCAGCACCAGCGTGACCAGTACGCAGCGCCAGAACACCACCAGCATGGCCGGCGCGTGATCGATGGAGAACCGTGCCCCCACGAATCCTGAGCTCCAGGCCAGCACCAATCCGGCTTCGAGAAGCAGCAGGGGAATGGTTCTGTGCCAGATACGCATCGAGTGTTGGCCGGGCATGACAGTCCAGGAGACGAAGGGTGTATGCGCAGGCTAAGGAATGCGGTTAGTCTAATAAATCAAAATTGGTTTGATTAGTAATTCGGATTTTTTGAATCATGAGTGGTGTTCTCGATATCGAACTGGTGCGTACCTTTCACGCGGTGGCGCGCAGCGGCAAGTTCAAAGCCGCCGCCGAGCAGCTTCACAAGAGCCCGGCGGCCATCAGCGTCCACATCCAGCGACTCGAAGCCGTCGCTGGAGGGCGTCTGCTGGATCGCGACAATCAGTCGGTGGGGCTCACGGCCCTGGGCAGACGATTGCTGACCTCGACAACCGATCTGCTTTCCACCCACGACCGAGTGCTCGCGGAGTTGCATGGCCCGCGCCTGGTCGGGCGCATCAAGCTGGGGATGCCTGATGAGTATGCAGCGCACGTCATCCGCGACATCCTCCCGGTTTTCGCGGCAGCCTGGCCCAACGTCGTGCTGGAAGTGAAAACGGCGCCAAGCCACTCACTGCGTGACTACGTACAGCGTGGCAAGCTACACGCCGCGCTGATGACCCAGCCCAAGGGGCAAGAGGGCGAGCAGGCGCACGTTCTCGTCGCCACTACCCCGGTCTGGGTCGGTGCAGCGATAAGCCTGTTCGAGTGGAGTGATCCATTGCCACTTGCCGTCCATGCAGCGGATTGCCCTTACCGCAGTGCGATGCTGGAGTCGCTGAAGCAGAGTGGGCGCAAGTGGCGCGTCGTGCTCGACAGCCCCTCGAGTCAGGCCATCAAGGCCTGCGTGGAAGCAGGTCTCGCCATCACTCTGATAGACCGTGCGCGCGTCTCCGACAGCATGCGCATTCTCGACGGCTTGCCGCACGTACCCGAGCATGAGGTCGTGTTCCTGCGCTCATCGACAGCACAAACCAACGAGGCGATCGAGTTGCTCGCCCAGGCCATTCATCAACACTTTCGGCTGTGATGGGGCGAGTTGGCTGGCATTGTCCAGCGCCTGGCCTCGAGGGCCGGCTGCAATACCCATGAGTACGCCGATGAGCTTAGGACGGGCTCGGGATCACAAAGCAGCCTTCTCAGGCCTCCATGGAGGTCGCGACGCTTAACGTCAATGGCAGCAGCATCCACCGAGCGCATGCTTACTGCATGACGTGCCCGCCCCGAATAGCGCAGCGGACGCCTCATCCACACAGGAGGCTACCCATGCTCACATGCCGAATCCGTGTCTTCCGTATCTTTGGTGCAAGTACGAAATAAATAAAACAGATACCCGGTTAAGGATTTCCCAGAGGCCGGACATGCTGCCAAGCGCTTACATTCGACCTCAACGCCGCTCGACGGCGAGGTGATTTCGATTGATCGACGCCACTCGTGCGCGCTTTCGAAATGCTCACCATTACAAGAACAACTAGGTGAATGCGAATGCTCAAGCAATCTGTCGATGTGAAAGACTGGATCGATGGTCAACCGGTCTCAGCTTATCAGTGGCTTATCCTCTCCCTGTGTTTCCTGATCGTATTGTTCGATGGCTTCGATGTCGCCGTAATGGGCTTCATCGCGCCTTCGCTAATGCAGGAATGGGATCTGTCACGTACCGCTTTCGGCCCGGTGATGAGTGCCAGCATGGTTGGTCTAGCAATCGGCGCGCTGACTGCCGGCCCCTACGCCGACCGGATCGGGCGCAAGAAGGTGCTGCTCACTGCAGTGACGTCCTTCAGTGTACTGACCGTAGCATGTGCCTTCGCCGGCGGGCCTATCGAACTCGCCTTGCTTCGCCTGTTGGCGGGCATCGCCCTGGGCGCGGCGCTGCCAAACACCACGACGCTGCTGTCTGAATACCTGCCCGAGCGTAGCCGTTCGTTTCTAATCACCATCATGTTCACCGGCTTTAACCTTGGCTCCGGCCTCGGTGGCTTCGTGGCGGCGTGGCTGATTCCGAATTTCGGCTGGCACTCGGTACTGCTCGCAGGCGGGGTGCTGCCGTTGCTGCTGGTGCCGTTGCTCTGGCTGCTGCTGCCTGAGTCCGCACGCTTTCTCGCCGCTCGCAAGGCTCCGGCCGAGCAGATCGCCGCGGCGCTGAGCAACATCGGCGGACGCTTCGCCGAAGGCACTCGCTTCACTGTCAGCGAGCCGGAGGTTCCAGGCAAGGCGCCCATTAGCATGTTGTTCTCTGAGCGTTATCGTATGGGAACCCTGGCACTGTGGACGACGTATTTCATGGGCCTGCTAGTGATCTATTTGACCATGGGGTGGATGCCGACCCTGTTGCGCGATGGTGGACTGTCCATCGAACGAGCGGCGTCCATCACCGGGCTGTTCCAGATCGGCGGTACCATTGGTGCCATTGTGGTCGGTTGGATCATGGACAAGCGTAACCCCAATTATGTCATCGCCACGGCTTACGTCATGGGCGGGTTGTGCATTCTCTCGCTGGGTACGATGAGCCTCGAATCCAGCCTGCTGGTAATTGGCGTGACTCTCGCGGGGTTCTGCATGAGTGGCGCGCAAACCGGCCTGAACGCTTTCGCGCCGGGCTACTACCCGACCGATTTCCGCGCTACCGGCGTTAGCTGGATGCTTGGTATCGGCCGTTTCGGAGCGATTTTCGGCTCCCTGATCGGTGGTGCAGTGCTCAGCCTCGGCTTAAGCCTGGCTACACTTTTCACCCTTCTCGGCCTACCGGCCTTCATCGCGGCGCTGGCGATCATTGCCAATGGCCGCGCCCGTCGCCGTGCGGCCGCCGCACTGGTGATCCCGTAATCTGCCCGGAGGCAAACCCGTATGGCACGCATCATTGGCGGCCTTGCCGTTTCACACACGCCCACCATCGGCTTCGCGGTCGACCATAACAAGCAGGAAGAAGCGGCCTGGGCACCTATTTTCAAGAGCTTCGAGCCGATGCAGGCCTGGCTCGAAGAACAGAAACCGGACGTGCTGTTCTATATTTTCAACGATCACGTGACCTCGTTCTTCTTCGATCATTACAGCGCATTCACCCTGGGCGTCGACGATCGCTACGAGGTAGCCGACGAAGGTGGCGAACCACGTGCTCTGCCGCCGATCGGTGGCGATGCCGCGCTGTCGCGGCATATCGGCCAGAGCCTGATGGCGGATGAGTTCGACATGAGTTTCTTCCGTGATCGGCCGCTGGATCACGGATTCTTTTCGCCGATGTCGGCCTTGCTGCCCAGCAGCGATCGCTGGCCGGTGCAGATCGTGCCGCTACAGGTCGGCGTGCTGCAGTTTCCGATTCCCACGGCGCGCCGCTGCTACAGGTTGGGTCAGGCACTGCGTCGCGCCATCGAAAGCTATCCAGAAGACATCAAGGTAGCGATCGTTGCCACAGGTGGCGTTTCGCACCAGGTGCACGGCGAGCGCTGCGGCTTCAACAACCCTGAATGGGATGCGCAATTTCTCGACCTGCTGGTCAACGACCCCGAGCGCCTGACTGAAATGACCCAGGCCGAGTACGCCACGCTCGGCGGCATGGAAGGTGCCGAAGTGATCACCTGGCTGATCATGCGCGGTGCCCTGTCCTCACGGGTCAACAAGCGGCATCAGGATTATTACCTGCCTTCGATGACCGGGATCGCCACGCTCCTGCTGGAAAACCTCGACCAGCCGCTTCCGGCGCCGGTGAACGAGCGCCACCGTGAGCACATGCGCCATCAGCTGGCAGGCGTGGAAAAGCTCGAAGGAACCTATCCGTATACCCTGGAGCGCAGCGCCAAAGGCTATCGGCTGAATAAGTTTCTACACCGCATGATCGAGCCGCAATGGCGCCGGCGCTTTCTCGAAGAACCCGAAACGCTCTTCGTCGAGGCCGAACTCAGCGACGAGGAGCGCGACCTGCTGCGGCGTCGCGACTGGCGCGGGATGATTCACTACGGCGTTATCTTCTTCGTGCTGGAGAAGCTTGGTGCCGTGCTAGGTGTTTCCAACCTCGATATCTATGCTGCCATGCGCGGCCAGAGCGTCGAGGATTTCATGAAGACGCGTAACCAGCAGGTGCGCTATTCGGTAGCCGCCAAGGCGGTGAGCTGAACGCGCCGTGCCTGACCGGCTAGAACGGCTGCGCCTGTTCCCGAACCACCTGACGAATAGTTTCCATCAGGGCCGCCGAAGCAGGCGAATGCAGGCAGCCGCTTCTGCAGGTCAGGCCGATCGGCCGAGTGGTTCGATTCAGCTGCAAGGTCAGGCCGCATAGTTCACCGGAGCGAATTTCATGCTCCAGTTGATGCATGGAGACCGCTGCAAGCATGTCGGAATTAAGCAGCAGGCCGCGGATGATCGCCAGATCGCCGCTCTCCACTACTGGCCAGGGGGCCGCCATGCCGGAGGCTTCGAAGCACGCGTCGAGCAGATGACGCGCTGGTGAGCCCGCACGCGGCAGTACCCAGCGCGCCTGCTGCAGGTCATCCAGGACGACCCTTCGTCCAAGCAAGGGATGGCCGCGGCGTGCCAGCAACATCATCTCCTCGGTGAGCAGCGCCTCGCCATCCAGATCACTGGCATAGTCAGTCGAACGCAGGGCGCCAAAGACGAAATCCACATCACCGGTACGCAGCTCGGTAGCCAGAAGGTCGAAGGGGCTCTCGTTGGTGATCACCCGCACGCCCGGATGCTCGGCGGTCAACCGCGCAATGGCCTCCGGCAGGATGCGTGCCCGCCCCAGCGGCAGGGCGCCAACATGAACGACGCCCCGCAGCGCACCCCGCATGGCGCTCAGGTCGGCGCGGATATGGCGCAGTTCGTTTAGTGCCCGGCGGATCGGAAAGAGAATGTCGTGACTCGCCTGAGTCGGCTGCAGGCCTCGCGGCGTGCGCTCGAACAGCGAACACCCGCAGCCTCCTTCCAGCACCTTGAGCGCCGAGCTGACCGCCGGCTGGCTGAGACCGAAATGACTGGCCACGGTCTGCATGTGGCGGGCTTCGCAGAGCTTCACGAAAATCTCCAGCCGCCGCGCCTGGAACAGATACAGCGGTTCCACAGGTGTAGCGCCGAGCGAGCGCGGTACCTCGCCCAGCTCCACCAGTACGCGACGTGCCCGGGGCAGGACGCAACCGCCAAAGTCGGTCAGCCGCATACCGTTGACGTGGCGCTCGAACAGCGGCACCTGCAGCCAGGCCTCCAGTTCGGAAATCGCCCGGGTAACCACCGACTGCGCCCTGAACAGAGTCTCGGACGCGCGCGACACGCTGCCCAGATCGGCCACGCGGACGAAGGCACGCACTTGCATCAGGTTTGGAAGCTCGTCTCGATTCATCTGTACCTTCGGGCCGCGATCATGCTCAAAGGGGACTATGCACTTCGCCCCTGATCATCTCAATAAATAAAACGCATACCAAAAAAAACTGAACGCATTAGTCCGCCCCCGCTACGCGGTGACATTCTGGGTTCCTCACCCACAGGAGCCATTCACTATGCATGCACGACAAAAAGCCGCCCTGGTGGTCAGTGCCCATTCCGCCGATTTCGTGTGGCGTGCAGGCGGCGCCATCGCCCTTCACGCTTCCCAGGGCTATGCCATGCACATCGTTTGCCTGTCATTCGGCGAGCGTGGGGAATCGGCCAAACTATGGCGTAAGGGCGAAATGACCGAGGAGAAGGTCAAGGCCGCGCGTCGCGAGGAAGCTCAGAGCGCTGCCGAGATTCTGGGGGCCAGTGTCGAATTCTTCGATATCGGTGACTACCCGATGCGCGCCGACAAGGACACTCTGTTTCGCCTCGCCGATGTTTTTCGCCGCGTGCAGCCGGAGTTCGTAATCAGCCACTCGATGAAAGATCCCTACAACTACGATCATCCGTTAGCCATGAACTTGACCCAGGAAGCGCGCATCATTGCCCAGGCGGAAGGTTACAAACCGGGTGAAAAAATCGTCGGCGCCCCACCGGTGTACGCGTTTGAGCCACATCAGCCGGAGCAGTGCGAGTGGCGCCCAGATACCTTCCTCGACATCACCGAGGTGTGGAACAGGAAATACGCCGCCATTCAGTGCATGGCCGGTCAGGAACACCTATGGGAGTACTACACCCGCGTCGCTCTGCAGCGTGGCGTGCAGGCCAAGCGTAACGTCGGCATCACCAGTGCACGCAACATCATCTATGCCGAAGGGTTCCAGAGCGTATTCCCGCGGGTCACGGAGAACCTGGCATGAGTGCGCTGATAGGCAGAACCGGTATCGTCGTGCGCAATATCCCTCGCGCTCAGCCGGACGTCATTGACGCCTTGGGTCGCCTGGGCGTCGCCACGGTGCACGAAGCGCAGGGGCGCAAGGGTTTGTTAAACACCAGCATTCGCCCCATTCAGCAAGGCGTGAGCGTGGCCGGTTCGGCGGTGACCGTGCTGGTGGCGCCCGGCGATAACTGGATGTTTCACGTTGCCGTTGAGCAATGTCGCGAGGGCGACATCCTGGTCGTCGCGCCCAGTTCGCCATGCTGCGATGGCTATTTTGGCGACCTGCTGGCTACCTCGCTGAAGGCTCGCGGCGTGCGCGCCTTGGTGATCGATGCGGGTATCCGCGACAGCCATACCCTGCGCGAAATGGGGTTCTGCGTATGGTCGAAGGCGGTCAATGCTCAAGGCACGGTCAAGGAAGTGCTCGGCTCTGTGAACCTGCCGCTGGTATGTGCCGGGCAGTTGGTAAACCCCGGCGATATCGTTATCGCTGATGATGACGGTGTGGCGGTGGTTCGGCTTGGCGAAGCCGAGCAAGTGCTTGAGGCCGCCAACAAGCGGGCCGATCTCGAAGAGCAGAAACGCCTGCGTCTGGCCGCCGGGGAGTTGGGGCTGGACATATACAACATGCGCCCACGCCTGGAAGAAAAAGGCCTGCGTTACGTGGATAGCCTCGACGAATTGGATGCCTGACATGAGCCAAACCCGCATTCCCTGCCTGATGATGCGCGGCGGTACTTCCAAGGGGGCCTATTTTCTGGCTGATGACCTTCCAGATGACCCCGCTCTTCGCGATCGGGTGCTGCTGGCGGCCATGGGCTCACCCGACAAGCGTCAAATCGACGGCATTGGCGGGGCTGACTCTCTGACCAGCAAGGTGGCTATCGTCCGCAAGTCGCAACGCGAGGACGCCGACGTCGACTATCTCTTTGCCCAGGTGCAGGTGGACGAACCGCGGGTCGATTACGGACAGAACTGCGGCAACATTCTGGCCGGCGTTGGCCCGTTCGCCATCGAGCGAGGCTTGGTGCCCGCCGGCAAGCCGTACACATGGGTGCGGATCTTCATGCAGAACACCGGCCAGACCGCTGTCGCCCAAGTACCCACTCCGAATGGCGAAGTGGAGTATGCCGGCGACACCAGGATCGATGGTGTGCCGGGTTCTGCTGCCGCCATGGTGGTGGAGTTCGCCGATATTGCCGGCTCCACTTGCGGGGCCCTGCTGCCGACTGGCAATGCCCGCGATACCTACGACGGCATTGAGGTGACGTGTATAGACAACGGCATGCCGGTGATTCTCTTGCGTGCCGAGGATCTGGGCTGCAGCGGCTACGAAAGCAGAGAGGAACTGGACGCCAATCACGCCCTGAAAGTACGTCTGCAATCCATTCGTTTGCAGGCCGGGCCACACATGAATCTTGGGGATGTCAGCCAGCGCAATGTTCCAAAGATGTGCCTGGTCTCAGCGCCCCGTCACGGCGGAGCGCTCAACACCCGTTCGTTCATTCCTCATCGTTGCCACGCCGCCATTGGCGTGTTCGGAGCGGTGAGTGCAGCGGTGGCCTGCCTGGTCGAAGGCAGCATAGTCGAGGGTCTGGCAAACAAGGGTACAGGCGATCTTCGTCGCTTGTCGGTGGAGCATCCAAGCGGGGAATTTAGCGTTGATGTTCGCCTGCGAGATGGCCGAATAACAGGTTGTGGGTTAGTTCGCACTACACGTCTTCTGTTTGCTGGAGATGTATGCGTACCTCGGAATCTATGATCCGGATCATGAGCCGCTTTTTTAAAGCTCGGGTGATCTCAGCACTCGGTCCGGTACCGACCTTCTCTGGCGTCTGGCGCGTGCGGCTCAATCCTCGGAGCGGCCTGTGGCGTCACGGTCGTGCCTGTAGTGCGTTTTGAAAGGGAAGGCCGGTAGCCAGGATTCGCGGCGGGTCGTCCAGCTTTCGTAGGTTGGTACCAATTGGTCTGGCGCATCGAGGGCACCCAGGTGCACTTCGATTTCGTCTGCGCTACGGGCGAAAACCGATGAGCCACAGCGGGGACAGAAAAAACGCCCGGCATAATCCTGTGTTTCGCCGCTGATGGTCACGGCATCCCGAGGGAATACGGCTGCAGCGTAGAAGAGGGCGCCATGATGCTTGCGGCAATCGAGGCAATGGCAAAGACCGACCCGGTAGGGAGCCCCCGACGCCTCGATTCGAACGTTGCCACACAGGCAACCGCCGGTGAATCGATCCATCCTGCACCTCCTCTGAAATCAAGCCGTCGGCATGGCCGGTCGTTTAAAGGGGCGAACCGGTATCCGCTCGCAAATGCCGATTGTCGTGGTAAAGAAAGTAGCAGTTCAGCGACGGCCAGGATGGTTTCTCAGCAGTTATGCGCCTTAGGCGCATAACGCGATCAAGGTCGATAGGCGCGCAGGAACATCTGTACCGCCGCCTGGGCGTGCTGCTCCTGTTCTGCTTCATTCTGAGGGGCGCCGCAGCCGATCAGCAGGCGGAAATTGGCGCAGCCTTTGAGCAGGGAAAAGAACTGATCCGCCGCCACCTTGGCCGACTCGATGCGCAACTGGCCATGCTGATCCGCCTTGCTCAGCAAACGCTCCATTTCCGCGAGCAGCCGCAACGGGCCGGCTTCGTAAAAGACTTTCGCGAGCAGCGGATCCTGAGTACCGAGGCTGGTCATCAGGCGATGCAGTTCGACGGATTCGGCGCTGTTGATCAGGCGACTGAAGCCGCTGGCGATGTTCAGCAGCACAGCCTCCACGGCGGCATTCTCGGGCAGCTCGAAGAACAGTTCGGGTAACTGCTCTTCGCACTTGGCCTTCACCGCTGCGCAGAACAGCGTCTCCTTGTCGGTGAAATGGCTATACACGGTCAGCTTGGATACACCGGCGTGGGCCGCAATGGCATCCATGCTGCTGCCTGCGTAGCCATAACGCAGGAACAGGCATTTGGCGGCTTCGAGGATGGCCTCGCGCTTGGCGGGATCTTTGGGGCGGCCGGGGCCGCTGGGGGGCAATGAAGTATTCGACATCGGGCTATCTTAATACTGGACTGGCGAGTACGCTATTTTTACTATACCGAGCAGTACAAGTATTAAAAGTTTCCTGAAAGGACATTCATCATGTTCCGCCATGCTCTGTCTCGCGTTGTGCCTGTCTGTCTT
This sequence comes from Phytopseudomonas daroniae, assembly GCF_004327275.1. Taxonomy (NCBI): domain Bacteria; kingdom Pseudomonadati; phylum Pseudomonadota; class Gammaproteobacteria; order Pseudomonadales; family Pseudomonadaceae; genus Phytopseudomonas; species Phytopseudomonas daroniae. Next base: position 353,588 of record NZ_QJUJ01000001.1, on the reverse strand, counting down.
GTCCTGTCTCTGCTCGCCTGCAGCAATGCGGAGGCGCCACCGCCCGGCATTCGCCCTGCAATGGTGGCGCAGCCCCAATTGGCGGCGGAGTTGATGGATACCTACCCTGGCGAGATAAGAGCGCGGCTGGAACCGGAACTGGCATTCCGCATTGGCGGCAAGGTGACCAAGCGCCTGGTAGAGGTGGGGCAGCGGGTCGAGAAGGACGCGCCGCTGGCCGAGCTGGATCCGCAGGACGTGCGCCTGCAGCTGGATGCGTCGCGCGCCCAGGCGTTGGCGGCCGAAGCCAATCTGCAGTTGGCGCGGGCCGAGCGTGAGCGCTACCGCATCTTGCAGCAGCGGCAGATGGTCAGTCAGTCGCAGTTCGATAATGCCGAAAACACTTTCCGCGCCGCCGAAGCGCGCCTGCGCCAGGTGCGTGCAGAACTCAACGTCGCCGATAATCAGGCAGGTTATGCCGTACTCAAGGCTCCGCAGAGTGGCGTGATCGTGCAGCGCAGCGCCGAGGTCGGGCAGGTGGTTTCGGCTGGCCAGACGGTGTTCGTGCTGGCGGCCGATGGCGAGCGCGAGGTGCTGATCGACCTGCCCGAACAGGTGATCAGAAGCCTGCGCATCGGCCAGGACGTAGCCGTGGAGCTGTGGTCGCAGCCGGGCGAGCGGCTGGCCGGTCGTATCCGTGAGCTGTCGCCCGCGGCCGATCCACGTTCGCGTACCTACGCCGCGCGCATCGCCCTGCAGCAGCGCGATGCGCAGGTGGAGCTTGGCCAGAGCGCGCGGGTGTTCATCGCTCACAACGGCGATGTGCCGCTGGCGGTGCCGCTGTCGGCACTGACGGCGGAAAAGGATCAGCCCTACGTCTGGGTGGTCGATCCGCAAACCTCGAAACTCAAGCGCACCGCGGTGCGGGTCGGCCCCTATGGCGAAAAGCTGGTGCCGGTGCTGGAGGGTCTGAAGGCCAACGACTGGGTGGTGGTGGCCGGCGTACAGGTGCTGCTGGAAGGGCAGCAGATACGCCCGGTGGATCGGCAGAACCGCTCGGTAGAACTGGCGGCGAAGGAGTAGGCGTCCATGTCTTTCAATCTTTCCGCCTGGGCGCTGCATCATCGTCAGATCGTCCTGTACCTCATGTTGCTGCTGGGCATCGTCGGTGCGCTGTCCTATTCCAAACTCGGCCAGAGCGAGGATCCTCCCTTCACCTTCAAGGCCATGGTGGTGCAAACCAACTGGCCGGGCGCCACGGCCGAACAGGTGGCACGGCAGGTCACCGAGCGCATCGAGAAGAAGCTGATGGAGACCGGCGAGTACGAGCGCATCGTGTCCTTCTCGCGGCCCGGTGAATCCCAGGTCACCTTCATGGCCCGGGACTCCATGCACTCCAACGAGATTCCCGAGCTCTGGTACCAGTTGCGCAAGAAGATCGGCGACATTCGCCATACGCTGCCGAGCGGCGTCCAGGGGCCGTTCTTCAACGACGAATTCGGCACCACCTTCGGCAACATCTACGCCCTGACGGGTAGCGGTTTCGACTACGCGGTGCTCAAGGATTATGCCGACCGCGTGCAGTTGCAGCTGCAGCGCGTCAAGGACGTCGGCAAGGTCGAGCTGGTCGGCCTGCAGGACGAGAAGATCTGGATCGAGCTGTCCAACACCAAGCTGGCCACTCTCGGGCTACCGCTCAGAACCGTGCAACAGGCCCTCGAACAACAGAACGCGATGGCCGTGGCGGGGTTCTTCGAAACCGCTTCCGACCGTGTGCAGCTGCGGGTCAGCGGCAGTTTCGAGACGGTCGAGCAGATTCGCGATTTTCCCATCCGTGTGGCTGACCGTACCTTCCGCATCGGCGACGTGGCCGATGTCAGCCGCGGCTTCAACGATCCCCCCGCGCCACGCATGCGTTTCATGGGTGAAGATGCCATTGGCCTGGCGGTGTCGATGAAGCCGGGCGGCGACATTCTGGTGCTCGGCAAGGCGCTGGAGGGCGAATTCACCCGCTTGCAGAACAACCTGCCGGCGGGCATGCAGCTGCGCAAGGTCTCGGATCAGCCGGCAGCGGTGAAGACCGGGGTCGGTGAGTTCGTCAAAGTGCTCACCGAGGCGCTGATCATCGTGCTGCTGGTGAGCTTCTTCTCCCTGGGCCTGCGCACCGGACTGGTGGTGGCGCTGTCGATTCCCCTGGTACTGGCGATGACCTTCGCCGCCATGTACTACCTGAACATCGGCCTGCACAAGATTTCCCTCGGTGCCCTGGTTCTGGCTCTGGGCCTGCTGGTGGACGACGCGATCATTGCCGTGGAGATCATGGCGATCAAGATGGAGCAGGGCTACGACCGCCTCAAGGCGGCGAGCTTCGCCTGGACGAGTACGGCGTTCCCGATGCTCACCGGCACGTTGATCACCGCAGCGGGCTTTCTGCCGATCGCCACGGCACAGTCGGGCACCGGCGAATACACCCGTTCGATCTTCCAAGTGGTGACCATCGCCCTGCTGATGTCCTGGGTAGCGGCGGTGATGTTCGTGCCTTATCTCGGCGCTCGCTTCCTGCCGGATCTGGCCAAGCGTGCGGCGCAAAAACATGGCGGCAGCGATACCGGGCATGACCCTTACAGCACGCCGTTCTACCAGCGTGTACGGCGTGTGGTGGACGGCTGCGTACGGCGGCGCAAGACGGTGATCGTGCTGACCCTGGCACTGTTCGTCGGCTCGATTCTGCTGTTTCGCTTCGTGCCGCAGCAGTTTTTCCCGGCGTCGGGGCGGCTGGAACTGATGGTCGATTTCAAACTGGCCGAAGGCGCTTCGCTGGTCGCCACCGAGGCCGAAGTGCGGCGCCTGGAAGAGCGCCTGGCCGGGCATCCCGGTGTGGATAACTATGTAGCTTATGTCGGCACCGGTTCGCCGCGCTTCTATCTGCCGCTGGATCAGCAACTACCGGCGACCAGCTTCGCGCAGATCGTGGTGCTGGCGAAAACCATCGAGGATCGTGAGGTGCTGCGCAGTTGGCTGATCGGCGTGCTGCACGATGAGTTCCCGAGCCTGCGTACGCGCATCTCTCGCCTGGAGAACGGGCCTCCAGTGGGCTATCCGGTGCAGTTCCGCGTTTCCGGCGAGCATATCGACGAGGTGCGCGGGCTGGCCCGCCAGGTCGCCGACAAGGTGCGTGACAATCCCCACGTGGTCAACGTGCACCTGGATTGGGAAGAACCGAGCAAGGTGGTGTACCTGAACATCGATCAGGATCGTGCGCGAGCCCTGGGCGTGAGTACCTCCGACGTGTCGAGTTTCCTGCGCAGCGCGCTGAATGGCTCATCGGTCAGTGACTACCGCGAGGACAACGAGCTGATCGAGATCCTCCTGCGTGGCACGCCGCTGGAACGTCAGGCTCTGCAACTGCTGCCGAGCCTGGCGGTGCCGACCGAGAGCGGCAAGAGCGTGTCGCTGTCGCAGATCGCAACCCTCGAGTATGGCTTCGAGGAAGGTGTGATCTGGCACCGTAACCGCCTGCCGACGGTGATAGTGCGCGCCGATATCTACGGGCCGCAGCAGCCAGCGACCCTGACTCAGCAGATCCTGCCGACCCTGGCCGAGGTGCGCGATAACCTCCCGGATGGTTACCTGCTGGAAGTGGGTGGCACGGTGGAGGATTCCTCCAAGGGGCAGGCCTCGGTGAATGCCGGTGTGCCGCTGTTCATCGTGGTGGTGCTGACGCTGCTGATGCTGCAGCTGAAGAGTTTCTCGCGTTCGGCGATGGTGTTTCTCACCGCGCCGCTGGGGCTGATCGGCGTGACGCTATTCCTGCTGCTGTTCGGTCAGCCGTTCGGTTTCGTCGCCATGCTCGGCACCATCGCGCTGTCGGGGATGATCATGCGCAACTCGGTGATTCTGGTCGATCAGATCGAGCAGGACAGAGCGGCGGGGCTGGATGCCTGGAATGCCATCGTCGAGGCGACGGTTCGGCGCTTCCGGCCCATCGTGCTGACCGCCCTGGCCGCGGTGCTGGCGATGATTCCGCTGTCGCGCAGCGTATTCTTCGGGCCGATGGCAGTGGCGATCATGGGCGGGCTGGTGGTGGCCACTGCACTGACCCTGATGTTCCTGCCCGCACTGTATGCGGCGTGGTTCCGGGTGCAGAGAGACGACAAGCCAACGCACACTGCATAGTCGAGAACCCGTAGGGTGGAACACGCTTCACCGTTCAACCAACGTTCTTCGCGCGCTCGATCCACCCTACGGTTGAACCCTTCTTACAGCGCGCCGAAGACTTTCTTCGCCAGGCTGGTCGCGGCGGCTGCGGGGTTCTCGCGAATGCCGGCTTCCTGTTGGGCAATCATCTCGAACAGGCCGTCGAGCGCCTGCTCGGTCACGTAGTTTTCGATATTCGCGCTCTTGGCGTCGATCACGCCGAAGGTGGCTGCCTGGCTGGCGAAGCTGTTGTATTGCTTGGCCAGGCCGACCTGGTCGGTAGCCTGTTTGACGATGGGCAGGAACTTGGCGCGGATCTGCTCACGGCTGCTCTTGTTCAGGTATTGAGTGGCCGAGTCCTGGGGGCCGGAAAGGATGCTCTTGGCATCCTGCACGGTCATCTTCTTCACCGCGTCGACCAGTAGCGCCTGGGCTTGCGGCACGGCGGCTTCGGCGGCCTTATTCATGCTGGTTTCCAACTGCTCGACCTGGGCACCCATGCCCATCATCTTCATGGTCTTGGCGGCCTTGCCGAGTGTACCCGGCAGCTCGATGCGCACGTCCGGATTGCCACTGAAGCCGCCAGGCTTGCCGAGTTGTTGCACGGCCACTTTGGCGCCCTGGGTGAGGGCATCCTTCAGGCCGCCGCTGGCGTCCTGTTGGCTGAGATCGGAAAGCGACAGGGCGAACACGTTGGCGGACAGCAGCAAGCCGGTGACGAGGGTGGAGATGCGGAGCATGGCGGTGACCTTCAGACGATGAGTTATGCAGCGAGCTTAGCAGGCGGCAGAGGTACTCGGCGAAGGTTGAAGAGCGGAGGAGGGGACGAGGGGAGGCGGCACGCCCTCTGAGGGCGTGCCGGGTGCATCATCGTTCGATTTCGAGAACGGTCAGGCTTTCCAGGGTCAGGGCGCCGACGGCCAGGCCGTTGGCGGTCTGGAATTCGGTCAGTGCGTCAAGGGTACGCTTGCCTAGCAGGCCGTCGACAGTACCCGGGTTGAAACCGCGCTTGACCAGGCTCTGCTGCAGGCGGGTCACCAGGTTGTCGTCGATATCGTTGTCGCAGACGGTCTGGCGCGACACGATGCGGGCGTTACCCTCGAAGCGGGTGATCTGCAACTGGCGCTTCTCTTCCGGCACGATGATCTGGTTGGCTTCGACCGGCTTGACCAGCTCGGTGGAGGCGACCTTGGTGTATTCCGGATCTATGATCACTTCCACTGCCTGGGCCGGCTTGTCGACGATCCAGCGAGTGACGCTCTTGTACTCGGCCGGATCGGTTTCGACCCGCACGGTTTCCGGCGACACCAGCTTCTTGATCTTGACCACTTCCTGCTTGGCCGGCACCTGGCGTGCGCAGAAAGACATGACGCCAGTACCGCTCGAGTAGCGGGTACCTGCTGCGCGGCACTGGTCGAGTACGGTCTTGGCTTCTTCGAGGGTGACGGTTTCCTGGGCATCCTCGTAGACCGCCGGCACTACCACGTAGCGCTTGACCTCAGGGCGGATCATCACCTGCTCGGATACCACGCGGTAGGTCGGCGGCTCGATGCGGTAGGTCTTGGTGCCTTCGCGGGTGACCACCTGCTTGAAGCCCTTGTCGAGCTCGGCAGGGGTGACGGTGATCTTGTTGACCGAATCCTTGACCACGATGTCCTGGGTGCTCTGCACCGGACGCGGCCTGACCTGGGCGTAGACCCAGCACTGGCCAGGCTGGATTTCGTATTCCTGGGGCTCCTGGGAACTCAGGGCGGCCACCGGCGCCTGAGCCTGCACGGGCTGGCCACTCGGCGCTGCGCGGGATACGCCCTGAGGCGCCGGCTGCGGTGTGGCTGGCGCGGTAGCGGCTTGCTGAGCGACTGGTGCCGGTTGTGCCGGTTTGTCTTCGTTATTGGTCGATGACGGCTGCATGGCGCAACCCGAAACCATGATCGCCAGTGATCCCAGAATGGTGTAATAACGCACGAAAATCCCTGCCCTGAATGGCCTCGACGACGCATAGTAGGGGCTGTCGCGGTAAAGCTCAATAACGGACGAAGCCTAGGGCTTGTTGAGATACAGCTTTCCCTACCCCGCCTTCCTGTGGTGAAATTTTGGGTATGACTAGACTTGTACTCACCGACGCCCAATGGGCGAAGATGGAGCCACATTGCCTGGGCAAGCCAAGCGATCCAGGCCGTAGTGGTACGAATAATCGACTTTTTATCGAAGCGGTTCTGTGGATTGCTCGCACCGGCAGCCCATGGCGCGACCTCCCCGTTGAGTTCGGTAATTGGAATACCGTTTTCAAGCGATTTCGGGACTGGGTGAAGGCCGATATCTTTCAGCGTCTATTCGATGCCGTAAGTGATGAGCCCGACATGGAATATGCAATGGTCGACGCTACGATCATCAAGGTTCATCGCCACGGCCAAGGCGCAAAAGGGGGGCTCAAAGCCAGGCCATAGGCAAGTCCAGAGGGGGCATGACGAGTAAGATTCTAGCCCTGACAGATGCCTTGGGGAATCTGGTTCGCTTTGTCCTGCTGCCTGGCCAGCGCAACGATATTACGGGGGTTGCTCCCTTGATCAAGGGCGTTGAGTTCGATGGGCTGATTGCTGACAAAGCATTCGATGCAAACTGGCTGATTGCTGATTTGAACCAGCGAGGAGCCAAGGTTGTCATTTCCCAAATGCCGCAACGCAGAGAACCTCTGGATATTGATTTGGAGGTTTACAAGTGGAGGCACTTGATCGAAAACTTCTTTTGCAAACTCAAGGAGTTCAAGCGTATTGCAATGCGCTGTGACAAGACCGATGCAAGCTTTTGCGCCATGGTCAATCTTGCCGCTGCCATTAATCAATTCACGATGTATCTCAACAGGCCCTAGGGTCTGTTGACATTTCATGCACGGCCGCGCCGGAACCCGTTTTGCCGCGAGGCAAGGCACGAGCCGCGAAGTTTAGCTGGCTAAATGAGCCGGCGAGAAACGCAGCATCGCGGCAAAACGGGCCCGGCCCTACGGGTTGCGCGGGAAATTTCGCCATGCGTCGTTGGAGGACTTGAAAAGGGAACGCCATTCCCTGCGTCCTCCGCCTCGCTTGGCGAGATTTCTCGCAGCAACGCGGCTCGCGTTGAAAGGTCAACAGACCCTAGCGTCGTATCAGAACGACATTACGGCCCAGGAACCCAATCGGTCTACATCCCGTCCAGCAACTCCTCGCTACGATCCATCGTCACCTGGCGGATGGACAGGCGGATTTCCGCGGGTAGCACGCGCTTGGCGGCACCTTCGGCCAGTTCGGCGAATTCGGGGTGATGACTGAGTTTTCCGGCTTCGTCCTTGCGCAGCACGCCCTGGTCGAGCAGCGTCTGGATGAAGTGGCGGAACAGGCTCTTGTCGAAGAACTCCGGGGCATTCAAACCATGCAGGATCGACAGGCGCTGAGCCATGACCGTACACAGGTCTTCCAGCTCTTCGGCGCTGATGCTGTTCTGCCCGGCGTTGAGCAACAGGGCGCTGGCCATGTAGAAACGCTGCAGGGTCTGGACGATGGCGCGTGATAGCAGGGTCAGCAGCACGAAGTGCCGCGAGCTGGGTGCCGGGCGCACGTAGAGATCGTTCTCCACCTTGAGCAGGCCCTGTTCGACGAACGCCTCCAGCCACTGATCGACCACGCCTTCGAGTTCGTCCGCGGACCAGCGGATGTACAGCTCGGCCTGCAGATAGGGATACAGCGCATGAACGAAACGCAGAATCTGCTCGCGGCTCATTCGCCCGCTGTTCTGGAAGAAGCTTGCCAGCAGGCCGGGCAGGGCGAAGATGTGCAATACATTGTTGCGGTAGTAGGTCATCAGGATGGCGTTCTGCTCATCCAGATAGAGAATGCGACCCAGGGCGTCCTTCTGCTCGGAAAGCAGTTGCATGCCGCGTACGTATTCGATCAGCGCCAGGCCATCGCCTTCCGGCAGGGTGGTGTGCGGTGAGTAGGGCACGCGGCGCAGCAGGCTCTGGTAAAGATCGAGGATGCGCGTCAGCGCACGTTCATCCAGGGCCAGCTTGCTGGTGGAGAGCAACGCCAGGGCCACCAGGTTGACCGGGTTGATCGCCGCCGCCTCGTTGAGGTGTTGAGCCACGCGTTCGCCAAGTCGATTGGTGGTTTCGTTGAGCCAGGTCGGGCGATAGTCCGGCCCCAGGTTCTGGTCGCGCCAGTCAGGCTGCTGCCCATCGAGAAAGCTATCGAGCTTGATCGGTTCGCCGAAGTTGACCCAGACATGGCCGAAACGCTGCTTGAGCGCGCCGATGACCTTGAATATATCGAAGATCGATTCCTTCTTCTTGCTCGCGCCGCGCAGCTCGCCCAGGTAGGTACGGCCCTCCAGCACGCGCTCGTAGCCGATGTACACCGGCACGAACACCACCGGCAGGCGATGGCTCTGCAGGTAGCTGCGCAGGGTGATGGCGAGCATGCCGGTCTTCGGCCGCAGCATGCGACCCGTGCGCGAACGGCCGCCCTCTACGAAGTATTCCACCGGATAGCCCTTGCTGATCAGGGTACGCAGGTACTCGTTGAACACCGCGGTGTAGAGCGGGTTGCCCTTGAAGGTACGGCGCATGAAAAAGGCGCCACCGCGACGTAGCAGGCCACCGATGATCGGCATGTTGAGGTTGATGCCGGCGGCGATGTGCGGTGGCGTCAGGCCGTTGCGAAACAGCAGGTAGGACAGCAGCAGGTAATCGATATGGCTGCGGTGGCAGGGTACGTAGATCACCTCGTGACCCTGGGCGATGTCCTGCACCCCTTCGATATGGTTGACCTTGATGCCGTCGTAGATCTTGTTCCAGAACCAGGACAGGATCAGCTCGAGAAAGCGAATCGCCGTGTAGGTGTAATCCGAGGCGATTTCGTTGCCGTAGCGAAGGGCCAGGGCCTCGGCCTTCTGCGCCGAGATGTTCTCGCGCTCGGCCTCTTCGGCGATGGCCTGGCGTACCTGCGGGCCATGCACCAGGCCTTTGACCAGGTTGCGTCGGTGCGACACGTCCGGGCCGATGACCGCGGCCTTCTGGTTGCGAAAGTGCACCCGCAGGATGCGGTGAACCATGCGCAGGGTGCGCTCCTGGCCCTTGTTCTGGGCGATCAGTTCGCGCAACTGGATAGGCGTGGAAAACTGCACACGGGTGGTGCGGCCCAGGATCAGAATGCTGACCAGACGGCGCAGGCGGCCGGTAACTGCCCAACTGTCGGCGAACAGCAGCTTCCAGGCGCTGGTTTCATGATCCGGCGATTGGCCCCAGAACACGCTGACCGGAATGATCTGAGCCTCTTCCGCGCTGTGCTCGCCGAGGGCGCTGACCACCCGTTGCAAGGTCGGCGAAATGCCGCGTTTGTCCTGCCGGCCGAGCCAGTCGGGCTCCGGGGTCAGGTAGAAGAACGCCGCCGGCTCCATCAGGTCGCCCACTGCCACCGGCAACACCGGCCGTGGCAAGCCGGCCTTGGTGCACTCGCGGTCGAGCACCGCCAGGTCGCTCACCGAAGGCTGCTGCAACACGTAGAACACCGGCTTGCTGCGGTCGAGCTTGAGGGTGAAGGCCGACTGGTTGATGGTTTCCGAGCGCACCCACAGGTACAGCAGGCGGCGCAGGGTACCGAATGCGAGACGGCGAAGCGGGGAGCGGGTCATACGGGATCTGGCTGTGGCGACGAGCCTGGGCTCTGGGGGCGTTAGTGTGCCGGATCACCGCCCTGTCGGCAAAATCTTGTAAAACTTGGCGTTTCGCCGCGAAAAGCACATCTGGTGACCGTCTGGTTAGCAGTGAGGCGCTAGAGCACCGCCTGCTGGCCTGTCAGTCACATGCGGCCGTTCGAAGCCCTCTTAGACGCTGTTCACGATCTGCTGCGTTCCGCCAGCAGACGTAACATGTTCGACTGCAAGAAGGCGAGAGCAGCCGGTCGTAGGATGAAAAGAGCGTCATCCACCCTACGGGGTGAGCGTCCGCTTACGCCTTGTAGCGTTCTCTTGATTTCGTCTCGCGAGATCGTGAGCAGGCTCTTACACCCTCGAACAGGCGTCGCACCACTTTCACCAGCCCCAGGTCGCCGATCTGATGGCCGATGAATAGCACGACGGTTTCCCAGGCGCCGGATCGGCTTCGGCGCTTCCAAGCCCGTCTAACCTTATGCGAAAAAGCTATTTAATTATTTTGTATTCCTTCAATTAGGGTATATCGATCCTGCGTCGTGGCCCCTCGTTTTGCCTGGCGCGATGTCCTGCAAATCGAGGTGTGTATGGTTCGTCCGACGGCTGCCGAGAACGGTGTGTCTGCGCTGCAAAATCCCCGAGAGGTCGAACCGGACGTGGCGCCGCGGCTGGCGCCAGCGCGCATTTTGCGCAGTGACGCAGAAGCCCTGCAGGCTGCCCACGAGCTTGCCGACGCGGCCAGGGCTCAAGCCATCGAACGTGATCGTGAGCGGCAATTGCCCTGGGCGCTGGTCGAGCAGTTCACTGCCAGCGGCCTGGGTAGCATCGCCGTGCCCCGTGAGTTCGGTGGCCCACAGTTATCCTTCGGCACTATTGCCGAGGTGTTCCGCATCATCTCCGCGGTGGATCCCGCACTGGGGCAGATTCCGCAGAACCAGTTCGGCATCCTCGCCCTGCTGCAGTTGCTGGCGACCCCGGCCCAGCGCCAGCGCTTGTTCGCCAGCGTGTTGCAAGGCTGGCGCATCGGCAATGCCGGGCCCGAGCGCAGCAGCAAGCACACGCTGGATCTGCGCGCTCGTCTGCAGCGCGAGGGGGAGCGGTATTTCATCAGTGGCGAGAAGTTCTATTCCACCGGCGCGATCTTCGCGCACTGGGTCGCCGCCAAGGCGCTGGATGACCAGGGGCGGCCGGTGTTGGCGCTGATCCAGCGCGGGCGCCAGGGGCTGCGCATCGTCGATGACTGGTCCGGCTTCGGCCAGCGCACCACGGCCAGCGGCACGGTGCTGCTGGATCGGGTCGAGGTGGATGCCGACAACCTGATCCCGCTGTGGCCGTTCGGCGAGCAGCCCAGTATCCAGGGTGCCGTTTCGCAATTGATCCAGGCGGCCATCGATGCGGGCATCGCCGCTGGCGCGCTGGGCGACGCGATTGCCTTCATCCGCGAGAAGTCCCGCCCTTGGGTCGATGCCAATGTCGAACGGGCCAGCGACGATCCCTATGTGATCGCCGATATCGGCCGCCTGCAGGTCGACCTGCACGCTGCCGAGGCGCTGCTGCGCAAGGCCGCTCGGGTACTGGATGAGATCAATGTCGGGCCTATCGATGCCGAGGCGGCCGCGCGTGCCTCGATCGCCGTCGCCGAAGCCAAGGTGCTGACCACCGAAATCAGCCTGCTGGCCAGCGAAAAGCTGCTGGAACTTGCCGGCAGCCGCGCCACCCTGGCCGAGTTCGGCCTCGACCGGCACTGGCGCAACGCCCGCACCCACACCCTGCACGACCCGGTGCGCTGGAAGTACCACGCGGTCGGCGCCTACCACCTCAATGGGCGGCATCCCGCCCGTCACTCCTGGATCTGAGCCATGAATGCACCCTTGCATACCGCGCCGGCGCTGATCGGTAGCGATGCCGAAGCGCTGGAGATCGCCAACGCCCTGGCCGAGGTATTTCGTACCGGCGCCGCCCAGCGCGACCGCGAACGCCTGCTGCCGCATGCCGAACTGGAGCGATTCAGCCGTTCCGGCCTGTGGGCGATCAGCGTACCCAAGGCGTTTGGTGGCGCCGGCGTATCCAGCGTCACCCTCGCCAAGGTGATCGCGCGAATTGCCCAGGCCGACGGCTCGTTGGGGCAGATTCCCCAGAACCATTTCTATGCCCTGGAGGTGCTGCGCATCAACGGCACCCCCGAACAGCAGCGTCGCCTGTACGGCGAGGTGCTGCAGGGCGTGCGTTTTGGCAATGCCCTGGCGGAACTGGGCACCAGGACTTCCCAGGATCGCACCACGCGGCTGATCGCCGATGGCGAAAACTTCCGCATCGACGGGCGCAAGTTCTACGCCACGGGTGCCTTGTACGCCCAGCGCATCCCCACCCTGGCGGTGGATGAGCAGGGCGTCGGCCATCTGGCTTTCGTACCTCGTCATGCTCCGGGGCTGGAGATCATCGATGACTGGAGCGGCTTCGGTCAGCGCACCACGGGCAGCGGCTCGGTGCTGTTGCGACAGGTGCCGGTGGCCGCCGCGGACGTGGTGCCGTTCCAGGCTTCGTTCGAGCGACCGACCACGGTCGGGCCGTTCGCCCAGTTGCTGCATGCCGCCATCGATATCGGCATCGCGCGCGGCGCTTACGAAGACACGCTGAGCTTCGTGCGCAGCAGTTCGCGGCCGTGGATCGACTCGGGCGTGGACAAGGCCAGCGACGACCCGCTGACCCTCAAGGCGATAGGCCGGCTGGCCATCCACCTGCACGCGGCCGAAGCGCTGCTGGAACGCGCCGGTGAAATCCTCGACCTCGCTCAGGCTGCACCCGATGCGGCCAGCGTGGCGGCCGCATCCATCGCCGTGGCCGAGGCGCGGGCGATAGGTACCGAAGCCTCGCTGGCGCTGTCCAGCAAGCTGCTCGAACTGGCTGGCAGCCGCGTCACCCTGGCCGAGCACAATCTCGATCGCCACTGGCGCAACGCGCGAACCCACACCCTGCACGATCCGGTGCGCTGGAAATACCACGCGGTGGGCAACTACTACCTCAACGATGCACTACCGCCACGTCGGGGCACCATCTGATGGCCAGACAGATTCTGCTCAACGCCTTCAACATGAACAGCGTGGGGCATATCCATCACGGCTTGTGGACGCACCCGCGGGACAACGCCACGGCGTTCAACGAGCTGGAGTACTGGACGGATCTGGCCAGACTGCTCGAGCGCGGGCTGTTCGATGGTTTGTTCATCGCCGATATCCTCGGTGTCTACGACGTGTACGGGCAGGGTGTCGATCTGACGTTGCAGGAGGCCATCCAACTACCGGTCAACGATCCATTGCTGCTGGTCTCGGCCATGGCCGGGGTGACCCGACACCTGGGCTTCGGGGTGACCGCCAACCTGACCTACGAGCCGCCTTACCTGTTTGCCCGGCGCCTCTCCACCCTCGACCACCTGAGCGGCGGCCGGGTCGGCTGGAACATCGTCACCGGCTATCTGGACAGCGCCGCCAAGGCCATGGGCCTGCGCCAGCAGGTCGAGCACGATCGCCGCTATGACCAGGCCGACGAGTACCTGGAGGTGCTGTACAAACTGCTAGAGGGCAGCTGGCAGGATGATGCCGTGGTCGCCGACCGCGCCCGGCGTGTCTATGCGCAGCCGGGCAGGGTGCACAAGGTGGTGCACCAGGGCGAGTTCTACCAGGTCGAGGGCTACCACCTCAGCCAGCCGTCGCCACAGCGTACGCCGGTGCTGTTCCAGGCCGGCTCGTCGGCGCGCGGGCTGCGCTTCGCCGGTCAGCATGCCGAGTGCGTCTTCATCGGCGGGCACGACAAGGCGGCGGTGCGCGAGCAGGTCGACAAGGTGCGCGCCAGTGCGCTGAGTGCCGGGCGTCCGGCCGAGGCGATCAAGGTGTTCATGGGCATCAGCGTGATCGTCGCGCCGAGCGAGGCCGAGGCGCGCGACAAGCACGCCGAGTACCTGCGCTACGCCAGCCCGGAAGCGGGCCTGGCGCATTTCTCCAGCTCCACCGGCATCGACTTCGCCGAGTACGACCTGGACGAACCGATTCGCTACCAGAAGACCAACGCCATCGAGTCGGTGGTCAAAGCCTTCACCGCCCCGGACAGCGGCTGGACCAAGCGCCGCCTGCTGGAACAGCACGCCCTCGGTGGCCGTTACCCGGTAGTGATCGGCTCGCCGGCCCAGGTGGCCGATCAACTGCAGGCCTGGTTCGAGGAAACCGGCCTGGACGGTTTCAACCTGACGCGCATCGTCTCGCCGGAAAGCTACGCCGACTTCATCGAACTGGTGGTGCCCGAGCTGCAGAGCCGCGGCCTGTACAAGACCGCCTACGCCGAAGGCAGCTTGCGCCACAAGCTGTTCGGCCAGGGGCCACGCCTGCCGGAAAACCACAGTGGCGCCGCCTGGCGACGGGCTGACGCTGCATCGCCGATTGCCAATGCTGCAAACAACGCTCACTGATCGACCAAGGATGAAAGCCATGTCTACGTTATTGAAAACCCTCGCTCTGGGAGCCCTGCTGAGCGTTTCCGGCCTGGCCGCGGCGGCGCAACCGCTCAAGCTGGGCACCACCGCTGCCTTCGCCCCTCCGTTGGAAGTGGCGGTCGCCGAAGCCAGGAAGCAGGGCCTGGAGGTGGAACTGATCGAATTCAGCGACTGGATCGCGCCCAACGTCAGCCTGGCCAACGGCGATATCGACGTGAACTACTTCCAGCACGTGCCGTTCCTCGAGAACGCCAACAAGGATGGCGGCTACGACCTGGTGCCCTACGCGCCGGGCGTGATCAACAACGTCGGCCTGTACTCGAAGAAATACACCGACATCGCCAGCTTGCCCGAAGGCGCCAAGGTGGCCATCGCCAATGACCCGATCAACGGCGGCCGTGGCCTGCAACTGCTGCAGAAGGCCGGGTTGATTACCCTCAAGCCGGGCGTCGGCTACCGCGCCACCCTCGAAGACGTGACCAGCAATCCGAAGAACATCCGCATCATCGAGCTGGAAGCCGTGCAACTGGTTCGCGCACTGGATGAGGTCGATCTGGCCCAGGGCTACCCGCACTACATCCGCCTGGCCGGCACCCACGATCCGGAGTCGGCACTGCTGTTCGATGGCGTGGACAACCCGGAGTACATCATCCAGTTCGTCATCCAGCCGGCGAGCAAGGACGATGAGCGCCTGCGTAAGTTCGTCGATATCTACCAGCATTCGCCGGCCGTGCGCGCCGCCCTCGACAAGGCCCACGGCAAGCTCTACCAGCCGGGTTGGGAAAGCTGAGCATGAGCGGTTTCGATCCCCATCTGCAGCAGGTCGCCCAGGCCCGCCAGGACAGCGCGGCGCAACTGCGCTTCGTCGGCCTGAACAAGGTCTACGACAGCGCCGAGGGCTCGGTGCAGGCGCTGCGCGATATCGATCTGGCGATCACCCGCGCCGAGGTGTTCGGCATCATCGGCCGCAGCGGCGCTGGCAAGTCTTCGCTGATCCGCACCATCAACCGCCTGGAAACGCCGAGCAGCGGTCAGGTGCTGATCGATGGCGAAGACATCGGCCTGCTCGACGAGGATCACCTGGTGCAGCTGCGCCGGCGCATCGGCATGATCTTCCAGCATTTCAACCTGATGTCGGCCAAGACCGTGTGGCAGAACGTCGAGCTGCCGCTGCGCGTTGCCGGCGTGCCCCGTGAACAGCGCCAGCACAAGGTGCGCGAGCTGCTGGAACTGGTCGGTCTGCAGGACAAGCATGGCGTCTATCCGGCGCAACTGTCCGGCGGGCAGAAGCAGCGCGTGGGCATCGCCCGCGCCCTGGTGCACGATCCGCAGATCCTGCTGTGCGACGAGGCGACCTCGGCCCTCGACCCGGAGACCACCCAGGCGATCCTCGGCCTGCTGCGCGAGATCAACCGGCGCCTGGGCCTGACCATCGTGCTGATCACCCACGAGATGGCGGTGATCCGCGATATCTGCGACCGCGTGGTGGTGCTCGAACAGGGCGAAGTGGTCGAGCAGGGAGAGGTCTGGCGGGTGTTCGGCGCGCCCCGCCACGAAGTCACCCGTACGCTGCTGGCGCCTCTGCGCCACGGGCTGCCGGCGGACGTGCAGGCGCGGCTCAGCGAACACCAGCAGCAACCGGAAGACGCGCTGGTGCTGCGCCTGCAGTTTTCCGGCAACAACCCCGAGCCGGATCTGACCGCGGTGGCCGGCGCACTCGGCGGCCGCCTGGCACTGCTCGACGGTGGTATCGAACGCATTCAGGGGCATGCCCTGGGTTACCTGCTGCTGGCGGTGAGCGCTTCACCGCACAGCCGCGAAGCACTCTTGCACAACGCCCACCAGTTAGCGGATCACGTGGAGGTACTGGGTTATGTCGCTGCTGCTTGAGCGCCTCTGGCAGGCGTTTCTCGACACCCTGCTGATGGTCGGCGTGTCGTCGTTGCTGGCCCTGCTGGCGGGCATTCCGCTGGCGGTGTTCCTGGTCACCAGCAGCAAGGGCGGGATCTTCGAAGCGCCGCGGCTGAACCAGGTGCTGGGCAGCTTCGTCAATCTGTTCCGCTCTATCCCCTTCCTGATCCTGATGGTCGCGCTGATCCCCTTCACCCGCTGGATCGTCGGCACCAGTTACGGCGTGTGGGCCGCGGTGGTGCCGCTGACCATCGCCGCCACGCCGTTCTTCGCCCGCATCGCCGAAGTCAGCCTGCGCGAGGTCGACCACGGCCTGATCGAAGCGGCCCAGGCCATGGGCTGCCGCCGCTGGCATATCGTCTGGCACGTGCTGTTGCCCGAGGCCCTGCCGGGCATCGTCGGCGGTTTCACCATCACCCTGGTGACCATGATCAACTCCTCGGCCATGGCCGGAGCCATCGGCGCCGGCGGCCTTGGCGACCTGGCCTACCGCTACGGCTACCAGCGCTTCGACAGCCAGGTGATGCTCACCGTGATCGTCGCCCTGGTGGTGCTGGTCAGCCTGATCCAGTTCGCTGGCGACCGCCTTGCCAGGGGGCTGAACAAGCGGGCGTAGGGGCGAGCCACACCGCCAATGTCGGTAGGCGGCGATAGGGCGGGAGCGATCTGTCGTAGGGTGGACGACGCTTTACCTACGCGGCCCGACCCGTCCACCGCTCTGCAATCGCAATGGTGGATGAAAAGAGCGTCATCCACCCTAGATGTGGAACGGCTATCGCTTTCAAACCGCCAGGCAGACTCACTCGGCCATGGACGCGTCCTGGTTCGTGGCGTGTTCGCCCTTCACCGCATCGATGAAGGCCTGCATGGCTGAAGACTGGATGCGGTGGCGTCGGGTGATCAGGCCGTAGGGCGGCAGGCGTGGTACGAAGGTGATCGGCAGCACCTTGAGCAGGTGCTTGCCCGGGTAATCGTTGACCACCGATACCGGGGTGACGCCGATCATGTCGGTCTGCTGCAGCAACGACAGCAGGGTCATGATCGAAGTGGTTTCGACGATGCTGCTGGGAATGTCCACCCGCGCATTGTGGAACGCCTGGTTGATGATGGTGCGCATGGGGCTTGGGTGCTGTTGCAGCACCCAGGTCATATCCTGCAGTTCCTCCCAGCTCAGGTGCATTGCGTTGGCCATCGGATGCTGGGCGCCGGCGACCACGCACAGGGTTTCGGGCTCCGGGGTCAGGTCGCCCACTGCCACCGGCAACACCGGCCGTGGCAGGCCAGCCTTGGTGCATTCGCGGTCGAGTACCGCGAGGTCGCTCACCGAAGGCTGCTGCAACACGTAGAACACCGGCTCGCTGCGGTCGAGGTTGAGGGTGAAGGCCGACTGGTTGGTGGTATCCGAGCGCACCCACAGGAACCGTCGAGCAGGCGTCGCACCACTTTCACCTGCACCAGGTCTGCACCAGGTCGCCGATCTGATGGCCGATGAATATTTCTAACCAGTCGGGCTGCTCTAGGAGTTTTCGCTCAGCCTGGATCCATAGTTGACGTTCACGGGTGTCAGCAAACAGCTCAGCGTGTGAAAAACGTCCCTGCTTTGGCACAGCCTAGAGAGCACCAAATTCCTCAATGAGTAGCAATTGCTTGCAGCCTGCGCCTGGAATCAAGTCCGTGGGGCGGGGCTCACTCTGCCACTTCGTGGCTTGTTATCACTTACCGTGCCGTTGAATCGATCATGATTGGTTATCGATTCATGGGAAATTGTCATTGGCGGCTATCGGGGAATCTCACTAAATATGAACATATTTGGCGCTCGACTATAAACAACGGAAGGTCTCACATCATGCAGCAGTCGTTAACCCTTCAACGCTTGGGCGAGCTGGTCGGCAGCGATAATCTGATCACTGACGACTACCAAAAAGCCTATTACTGTAAAGGCTTTCGTTATGGTCGAGGCGAGGCGTTGGCGGTCGTGCTGCCGCAAACCTTGTTGCAGCTGTGGAGCGTGTTGAATGTCTGCCAGCAAGGTGGGGTCATCATTCTGATGCAGGCCGCGAACACGGGTGTTACCGGTGGTTCGACCCCCCAGGGGGACGACTATGACCGGCCGGTGGTGATCATCAGCACCCGCAAAATCAAAGGCATGCAAGTGATCGATGATGCCAGGCAGATTATCGCCTTTCCTGGCAGTACGCTGACTGAGCTGGAGGACGGCTTGAAACCTTACGGCAGGGAGCCGCACTCGGTGATTGGCTCGTCCTGTATCGGAGCCTCGGTAGTGGGGGGCATTTGCAACAACTCAGGTGGTTCACTGTTGCAGCGCGGGCCCGCCTTTACCGAAAAGTCGCTGTTTGCCCGGATCACTGAAGACGGCAATATTGAACTGGTGAACCATTTGGGTATTGAGCTTGGGGATACACCCGAGCAGATGATCAGCAGTCTCGAAACGGGTCGCTATAGCACTGGCACTGCAAGTGACTGGGCTGGGAAAATCTGGGCGGACGATTATTACGCAGTGATCAAGGATGTCGACGCTCAGACGCCGACGCGGTTCAATGGCAACCCTCAATATCTATACGAAAGTTCAGGCTGTGCGGGTAAGGTGATTGTGTTCGCAGTTCGCCTGGCCACCTTCGAAGCAGTGAAGGCGGAAAATACCTTTTATATCGGAACCGATGATGAGCAGGAACTGCTGAGCCTGCGTCGCTTCTTAATTGAAAACCTTGACCATCTGCCAGTACAGGCAGAATACATCGACCGCTCTGCTTTTCGCCTGACCTTGCGTTATGCGCGACATATGTATTTGTCCATCAAGCGTCTAGGTCCGGCTGCATTGCCTGGACTCATGCAGAAGAAAGCGATGTGGGATGCCCGGGTCAAGCGCCTGAAGTTGTTGCCTGCCAACATGATTGATCGGTTGATTCAGTGGGGGAACCGGCTAATCCCAGCCAATGTGGCGCCACGCTTGCTGTCGTTTCACCAACGCTTCGAGCACCACTTGATGATCAAGGTCGACCGGTCTGATACTCAACAGTTGAATACTTTATTGTCATCGTTTTTTGCTGAGCGCAGCGGCGACTGGTTCCAGTGCAGCGACACAGAGCAGGCAGATGCCTTTTTGATCCGCTTCGCTGTTGGTGGTGCTGCGATATTCTATTGTGATTATCATGGTATCGACGGTGACAGTCGGCTGATTTCCCTTGATGTAGCGCTACGCAGGAATGATGATCACTGGATGATCCAGTTGCCTGCGGAATTGAAGGCGCAGGTTCTGGAGGAAACCTGCTGTGGCCACTTCTTCTGCCTGGTGAATCATCAGGACTACATCCTTAAGCCCGGTGTTGACGGCGTGAAGTTCAAGGCAGGCGTGCTCGAGCATTTAGACCAGCGCGGGGCGAAGTATCCTGCAGAGCACAATATCGGCCACCTGTATCAAGCGTCTGAAGAACATCGGCGACACTTCGTCAAGCTTGATCCCACCAATACGTGTAACCCCGGTATAGGTCGAACCAGCAAGTTGAAGCACTGGGCTTGAATCTCCTGAAACAGGCCGTAATGTTGATTGACGCCACCACTTTAATGGGGCTGCGATAGGCACGGATAATGTCGTGCTTGGACTGCTATCGAGCAGTCGCATGATCGTCAAGGGCGTAATGGCTACTTTGCCCGTACAGCCAGTTCGCTGGAGGTACGGGCTTTTTTGCGGTTCACGGAATGCCGGGGGCAGCCTGCCCTTCGGGCTTGGGCTTTTGGGGCTGCGAGATTATCTATATGAGGGGGCAATGCTGAAAAGGCGTTGTCTTCGATACATGATGAGTGCTGGAGCGAGATGCCTCTCATTCGAGGCATCTCGCTCCAGTGGTGCGCAGGTTGTGTTCAGAATGTGATTTGCAGCTTTATGTCCTGCGGATGCGCCCGGTCGGCCCGTTCGAATGCTTCGATCGACCGTTCGAATGGGTAGGTCGCGGTAATGAGTGGCTTTACGTCGATCTTGCCGCTCGCCATCAACGCGATAGCCCGCTCATAGACATTGGCGTAGCGGAACACGGTAACGATCCGGATTTCCTTCACCATCAGGGCGACGATGTCCAGTGGCACTTCGGCCGTCGGCATGCCGACACAGACGATGGTTCCGCCTGGGCGCAGGCAGTTCGCCAAATCGGTAAAAGCCTTTGCGGCGCCGGAGCATTCGAAGACCAGATCGACGCCGCGACTTTCCGTTACCGCCGTCACCTGGGCACTGAGGTCGCTGGTGTCAGGGGAGAGCGCCTCGATTCCGTGGTATTGCGCCACGTTCTTCAGCTTCTCTGCGGCAGGGTCGAATATCAGTACCCGTGCGCAGCCTGCGGCCAGGGCGCAAAGTGCAGTGAGGATCCCGATAGGGCCTGCGCCCATGACCAGGGCCACATCTCCTGGCTGGATACCTGCTTTGGTGACTGCCTGCATGCCGACCGCCAACGGCTCAACCATGGCACCCTCGGCTTGGCTGATGGTGTCGGGCAAGCGGTAGGTCAGCGCCGCGGGGTGGATCACTTCCGAGGTCAGGCAGCCGTGCACCGGCGGCGTTGCCCAGAAGGTCAGCGACGGGTCGAGGTTGTAAAGGCCGATGCGGCTCGGACGGCTGGAAAAGTCCGGCACGCCGGGCTCGATACAGACCCGGTCGCCGGGATGCAGGTCGTTTACCTCTTCGCCGCATTCGGTGATCGTGCCGGCGGCCTCGTGGCCAAGAACCATCGGTGCATCGACCACGAATGGGCCGATACGGCCGTGCCGGTAGTAATGGACGTCGCTGCCGCAGATCCCGACCACGTCCATGCGCACACGGACATCCCTGGGGCCAAGCGTAGTGGGAAGCTCGATCTCACGAAGGGTGAGTTCGCGTGGTCGCTCAAGAACAAGTGCTTGTGCCATCGTTACACCTCATATGCAGGTATAGCCAGCATCGGCTGTGATGATCGAACCCGTCAGCAGGCTGGAGGCATCCGAGGCCAGGAACTGCACCACGGAGGCCACTTCGTGCGGTTGCCCCATCCGCCCGGCGGGCGTCAGGTCGAGCCAGCGCGATATCAGCCCCGGTTGACTTTCCAGTCCATGCAGCAATGGCGTTTCTATATAGGTCGGGGCCACTGCGTTGACACGAACGCCGCGCGTTGCCCACTCCACAGCCAGGGATTTGGTCAGGTGGTGCACGCCAGCCTTCGATGCGTTGTAGTGGCACTGGGGCTGCGGCACGTTGACGACCTGGGCGGACATCGAGCCGATATTGATGATCGAGCCGCGCCCCGCCTCGAGCATCCGTCGGCCGAAGCCCCGGCAGGTACGGAATACGCCGGTCAGGTTGACGGTAATGACCTTGTCCCATTCGGCGTCGCTCATCTCCTCGGCCGGGGTGTTGATCACGATCCCGGCATTGCAGACGAGTATGTCCAGGGCGGGCAGTTTGGCCGCCAGGCTGTTGATCGCGTTGCTGTCGGTAACATCCAGGGCCTCGGCCCGGGCGCTGTAACCCTTGCTGTTGAGCGCTTGTGCGGTGACTTCGGCACGCTCGCGCTGAATATCGGTGCAGATCACTTCTGCACCGGTTGCGGCCAGCCCTTCGGCGATGGCTGCACCGATACCCTGGCCTGCGCCAGTTACCAGTGCGAGCTTGCCG
The DNA here is from genome assembly GCF_004327275.1 of Phytopseudomonas daroniae. Taxonomy (NCBI): domain Bacteria; kingdom Pseudomonadati; phylum Pseudomonadota; class Gammaproteobacteria; order Pseudomonadales; family Pseudomonadaceae; genus Phytopseudomonas; species Phytopseudomonas daroniae. Next base: position 331,683 of record NZ_QJUJ01000001.1, on the reverse strand, counting down.
GCCAGGCTTTGTTTTTCGCGGTATTCCATCATCTACCTCTCAGATCAGTGGGCAATGCCGGGGCGGCGTGTGATCCATGCGATCCCTGTTCAGAGGTAGCCACGTGCGTTGATGGGCATGTAGCAGCATGGGGGACTCCTCTGGGGGAATATCTAGTAATGCTACGTTTCGGATTTGAGCATGGTCAAGCCGTCCAGGCTCAAGAAAAAACCTTTCGAGTGAAATTCAGTGCGATTTTTATTCAAATTGTTGAAGTATAAGAAAAAATAATTTCTTTATCATCGTTTTCAGTAGTTGGCTGACGTGTTCATGCTGAAATTGTATTGAGAGGAGTCTTGCAAAAAACTAGTAATACTATATTTTCGGCTCAAACCACTTGGTTCAACCGCAGAGGAAGGCGACGGAGATCCCATGTACAAAAACAATTCTCTCTTCGACTCGATTGCCGCGCTGGAAGGCGCTTTGTTTATCAATGGGCAATTCCGCAAGGGCGCGGGCTCACGCCTGCCGGTAGAGAACCCGGCTACCGGGGACGTGATTGGTCATATCGCGGCTGCGACCCCGGACGAGATCGAGGAGGCTGTTGCTGCTGCGCGCCATGCGTTCCGCCCCTGGGCCAGCGAGCTGCCAAAGACCCGTGCCACTGCCTTGCACCGTCTGGGCGACTTGATTGCTGCGGATGCGTTGAACATGGCGCAGATCATGACGGCTGAACAAGGCAAGCCTGTGAACGAGGCGAAGGGCGAGATCCTCAAGCTGGCCGAGGCCTGTCATTTCTATGCCGAGGAAGCGACCCGCGTGCACGGCGAGATCATTCCGAACGATCAGCCGGGGTTTCAAAGTCTCGTCGTCCGTGAGCCGATCGGCGTAGTGGGGGCGATCACGCCCTGGAACTACCCGGCCGAGCTGGTCGGCTGGAAGTTGTGCGCCAGCCTCGCCTCAGGTTGCACCATCGTTATCAAACCCGCTGAAATCACCCCCTTCACGGCACTGGCGATTGCCCAGAAATGCATTGAAGCCGGTATCCCGGCCGGTGTCGTCAACGTGCTGACGGGCAAGGGCTCGCAGGTTGGCCAGGCGCTGGTCGAGCACCCTGACGTCAGCAAGATTGCCTTCACCGGTTCCAGCGCGGTTGGCCTGCATATCCAGCGAAGCTGCCCGCAGGTCAAGCGTCTGTCGCTCGAACTCGGTGGCAACTGCCCACTGCTGGTGACCGCCAGCGCCGACGTGGATGCTGCGGTCAAGGGAGCGGTACGCCGCAGCTTCCGGAACTGTGGGCAGATCTGCATCGCGATCAACCGTATCTACGTCCATCGTTCGATCTATGACGCGTTCGTCAGCAAGATCGGCGCGGCTACCGATGCGCTGACCGTGCATGACGGCCTGCAAGACCCGGCGGCCGACCTGGGCGCGATGGCCTCGGCCGAGCCGTTGGCCAAGACCCGTGCGCATCTTGAAGATGCGCTGGGCAAGGGCGCGCGCTTGGTGGCGGGAGGCAAGGCGCCAGAGGGTGAGGAATATGCCAAGGGGCACTTCTTCCGTCCGACGGTGGTTGCCGATTGCACCCACGAGATGCTGGTGATGAGCGAAGAGACATTTGGTCCGCTGGTGGGCATTGCGCCCTTCGACGACCTTGACGAGGCGATCAGCCTGGCGAACGACACGCCCTATGGGCTCGCCGCTTATGTCTATGCGCGCGACCTGGTCGAGATCCATACCCTGTCGGCGGGGCTCGACTACGGCAATGTGGCAATCAACAACGTCGACGCCGGCATCATGAATGCGCCCTATGGGGGGCGCAAGCAAAGTGGTGTGGGGTATGAGCACGGTCGCGAAGGGTTGCTGGAGTATTTCAACTTCAAGCATGTCCGTCTGCATCACGGCGTCAGGGGGTGAGCCATGCAGGCACTCCTGGGAATCGATATCGGCACCTCAGGCTGCAAGGCCTTGCTGATGGGCGTCGATGGGGCGGTGATTGCCGCCGATACGGCGACTTATCCATTGTCTCAACCTCGCCCCGGCTGGACTGAACAAGACCCTGAGCTGTGGGTCGAGGGCGCTCGACGGGCTGTTGCGGGTACGCTGGCCAAGGCTCCCGAGGTCGAGTTGCTTTGCGTAGGGCTGTCTGGGCAGATGCATGGGCTGGTGCCACTCGATGCCTCGCATCGGGTGCTGCGTCCAGCGATCCTGTGGAACGACCAGCGTAACGGCGCGGAGTGTGAGCTGCTCACCGAAGCGGCAGGCGGGCTCGAAGGGCTGCTGGCCGCGACCAACAATCGTATGTTGGTCGGTTATACAGGCGGCAAGATCCTCTGGATGCAGCGGCATGAGCCTGAACTGTACGCGCGCCTGGCTACTGTACTCAACCCCAAGGACTACCTGCGTCTGCGCCTGACCGGCGAGGTTGCCAGCGAAGTCTCGGATGCCTCGGGCACCGGGCTGTTCGATGTGCGCTCGCGGCAGTGGGCGAGCGGACTGATCGAGAAGGTAGGGATCAATCCTGCGTTGTTGCCGCCGGTATTCGAGTCGCAGGTGATCTCTGGTCGGATCTCGGCAGCGGGCGCCGATTCGTTCGGCCTGCCGGTGGGTACGCCGGTCGTCGGGGGCGGCGGCGATTCGGTCATTCAGACGATCGGTTCCGGTGTGATCGCGCCGGGCGAGTTGCAGACAACCATTGGCACCGCGGGTATCCTCGCGGCGGCATTGGATGCGCCCCAGAACAACCCGGATGGTCGCTTGCAGATTTTCTGCAACGTCGCGGCGGACAAGTGGCACTGCATGGGCGTTTCGCTGAACGCCGGCGGTGCGATGAACTGGTTCCGCGACAAGCTCTGCGTCGGCTTCGATGGCATCGCGCCTTCGTTCGAGCAAGTCGTTGCCGAGGCCGCGCTCAGCCCGGCCGGGGCCCATGGCCTGTTGTTCCTCCCTTATCTGAACGGCGAGCGTTGCCCGCACCCGGATCCCACGACGCGTGCGGCCTTTGTCGGCCTGAGCGCCTGCCACACCCACGGCGATATGGCGCGTGCGGTGATGGAAGGTGTGGTTCATGCGCTGCTGGACATGCACGCCTTGATGAAGCCATTGGGCATCGATGGACGCCTTGTGAAAGCGTCCGGCGGCGGTGCGCGCTCATCTCTTTGGCGACAGCTTCAGGCGGATATCTTCGGCTGTGACGTGCTCACCACCGAAGGGGCGGCTGAGGGGGCGGCGTTTGGCGCAGCGCTGGTCGCAGGGCTGGGGGTGGGCGTCTGGCCCGATGCCGGCAGTGCGGCGCGCAGTTGCCGCGCTATCACCCGCGAGCAACCCGATGCTTCGACGGCAGAGGTCTTTGCCCAGGCGCACCGCATCTACCGCACTCTTTATCCGGCGCTCAAAGAATCCTTCGTAGAGCTTGGCGCCCCCATTTTCGATTAGTCATTTTTCAGGAGTCTGTTTCATGTCCGTCTATTCCGCGCTTATTTTCGATCTCGATGGAACGCTAATCGACAGCGCGCCTGATATCGCGAAAGCCCTGAATGTCGGCTTCGCCTTGAACGACTGGCCTGAACTTGATCCTGACCATGTCGAGCAGTTCATCGGCAATGGGCCACGGCGACTGATCGTCGATATCCTGGATGATCTCGGTATCGCGTATGACGAAGCGGCGGTAGAGCGTGCTTTCGACGGATACCTGCGCGCTTACCTGGATGATCCGGCGGGGCGAACCCGGTTTTTCCCTTATGTACGTGAAGATCTTGAAGCGCTGCATGACGCCGGTATCCGCCTGGGCATCTGCACCAACAAAAACCATGCGGTAACCGGCAAGGTGCTGGAGCAGCTTGGCTTATCATCGCTGTTCGACGTTGCGCTGGGTGCCGATGCGGTACCGGCTTGCAAGCCGGATCCGGGGCACTTGCTGGCGGTGGCCGAAGCGATGGAACTGGTGGCGGGTGACTGGGCTTATGTCGGTGACACCCGTGTGGATCAGAAGGCTGCCGAGGGGGCGGGGGTTCCGTTTTTCGTGGTGCCCTGGGGCGGCGGCCCCAACGTCGAGACTTCGCAGGAGCAGCGCTTGAGCCGGTTGGCCGATCTGTTGCGACGGGCTCCTGCCATCCATGCACCCCGATAACCAGGTAGGGAATATGACCGTCAGTTTGTTGCAACGCATTCTTCTTGAAAGCAAGAACATGCACCGGGCCGAGCGCCGTGTTGCCAATTTTGTTGCGACTTCACCTTCGAAAGTCCTGCAGATGAGTATGGCTCGGCTTTCGGAAACCTGTTCGGTCAGTGATCCCACGGTCATGCGCTTCTGCCGCCGCTTCGGCTTCGAGAGTTATCAGGAGCTGAAGCTGCATCTTGTGCAGAGCCTCATGCCCGCGGCGCCCTTTGCCTATGAACAGATTATTCCCGATGACAGCATCGACAATATTGTCAGGAAGACTTGCCGCAACTCATTGAATGCGATCCAGAGACTGGCCGAGGATCTGCTGCCTGAGCAGGTTGCAGACGCTGCCCAGTACTTGCAGGCCGCCAGTTGGATCGGGATTTATGCCACCGGGATTTCCGAGGTCAACGCCTTGGACGCGGAGCATAAGTTCCAGCGACTGGGCCTGCGCTGTCAGGCGCTGCTGGGAGCCAAGCGTCAGGAGATGCATGCGCAAAGTGCGCGTCCAAGCGAAGTAGCATTGATCTATTCGCAGTCAGGCCATACCCGGCAAATGGTCGAGGTGGCTACGGCGGCACGCCAGGGTGGGGCGAAAGTGGTGTCCATCGCAGCCGATGATAGCCCGCTTGCACGTGCGTCCGATGTGTTGATCGCGGTCAAGCCCTACGACCACACCGAGCTTATGACACCTCTGGCTTCACGGCTCAACCATCACCTGGTCACGAACATGCTGGTAACCGCCATCGCCATCGCCAGCGGCAGTCAGTTCCCTGACCAGCTGACAGCCCTGGACTCATGGCAAACCGACAAGATTTGATCCCCAATAACCTGCGCGAGAAATCGCGTAACAGAGGAGTAATCAGATGAGCAACCAGCAGAACGAAGCCAAGAAGGTCGCCGCGCGCCGGGTAATCCAGGAGTTCGTGCAAGATGGCATGAAGTTGGGCTTGGGTTCAGGGACGACCTCGCATTTCTTTGTTCGCGAACTGGGCAAGTATGTCGCAGAAGGCTTGAAGCTGACGTGCACCACGACCTCCCGTTCGACGATCGAGGTGGCACGGGAAGTGGGTATCGAGATCACCGACCCGAACGATATCGGCGAAATCGACCTGACAGTCGACGGGCCGGACGAAATCGACCGTCAGTTCAACATGATCAAGGGCGGTGGTGCCTGCCTTCTCTGGGAGAAGATTATCGCGCACGCTTCGAAACGGATGATCTGTGTATGCGATGAAACAAAAATCGTTGATTGCCTGGGGCAGTTTCCCCTTCCGGTCGAAGTCGTACAGTTTGCCTGGAAGCAGACCGAGCGCATGGTGGCTCGGGTACTGGCCGAGCACGGTATTACTGAAGTTTCGATCAAGCGTCGCGTGCGCGATGGACAACCGGTTGTAACGGACAGTGGCAACTTTATTCTGGATTGCCATTGCGGCGCAGTCATCGAGAATCCGGCACCTTTGGAAATCGAGCTTAATCGTATTCCGGGTGTGGTCGAGAACGGCCTGTTTACGCGTGAGGCCGTCGGTATGGTAGTTGGGTGCTTCGACGGTTCTTCTTACGTTCGTATGCGCTAACACTTTAAAAGTTTATAGGTACTTTTAAAGGCAGTTCGGCGGGGCTTGCCATAGCCCTTTTGTAAAAAACTGAATCGCGGGTGTGGGTATTTTGTCTAGTGGCCTTCTTTGGTTGCAGGGCTAGGCCGCGCCTGAGTGAAAGAAAAATACAGTATTAAACCTACAACAATAAGCTGGAGATCATCCCATGACAAAAACAAAGCAGCCTGGAGTGAGTCGTCGTAGTGTATTGGCTGGCGGTATGGTACTAGGGCTTGGCGTTGGAATGGGGGCCATGCTGGGGCGCAGCGCATTTGCGCAAAGCCGCCTCTCTATCCCTTATTCGAACAAAAGCCTCGACTACTACTTCTTCGTCATCCAGGAAGAGGCGGTGAAGCGCGCCGTTCAGGCACATTCAGGCGGATTTCAGGCGACCAATGCCAACTTCGACAACACCCGCCAACTTGAACAATGGCAAAGCCTGCTGTTGTCTGGGCCTTCGGCAATCATTTCGGATCCGATCGACAGTCAGGCCATTGTTTCTGCGATCCGGCGCTACAACCGGAGAAATATTCCGGTGGGCATAATCGACACACCGGCTGATGGTGGGGATGTGGCAATTACTGTCAGCTTCGACAACTTCCAGGGCGGTGTGATGGCTGCCGAGGAGATTGTAAATCGACTGATCAAGAAGTATGGCAGCCCGAAGGGAACGGTGCTGAATTGTTATGGTGCCCTGGCTTCTGTAGCTTGGCGTTTGCGCAAAGAAGGCATGGATTCGGTATTTGCCAAGTATCCGGACATCAAATATTTGGCCCGGCCTACCGAAGGTCAACTTGAAAAGATGCTTTCGGTGACCCTCTCGACACTGTCCGAATATCCTGATCTCGATGCAGTTCATGCGCCTTCGGATTCACCGTCGCGCGGCATCGTTACGGCGCTTCAGCAAAAAGGCTGCTGGAAGAAAGTTGGAGAGGACGGGCACATCATCTTCGTCAATATCGACGGTGAGCCAATCGCCCTGAAATGGATTCAGGATGGCTACATGGATGCCTGCATCTCTCAAGACCCGGTGGCGTACGGTGAGATTGCTGTCGAAATGATCGTCAAGCATTCCCTCAATGGCGAAGCCGTGCCGCTGGGTACCTACCAGAACCCGAAATATTTCTGGGAGTCGGGCGAGATCGTTCAGGGCAAGACTGGCCCGACACTCATCATCCCGGCCTTCGTGATCAATGCTGAAAACGCGAGCGACCCACGCCATTGGGGCTCGGTCGCCGAGACGCAGTGGGGCATACCTTATACCTGATCGTCTTCTGGGCCCCGATTGCCGTTGCAGAGCGACGCTCTGCTTCGGCATTTATCCGACAAGGTGATGGTGAGAATAACAAAATGACCTTACACAAGAAGCGCGACGAGAGTGTGTTGGACGACACGATCCTGAGGGTCGATAACGTCACCAAAAGCTATGGGCCAGTACACGCACTGCGCGGTGTCACGACTGAGATCCGACGTGGATCCATCCATGGCTTGCTCGGAGAGAACGGGGCGGGGAAATCAACCTTGGTGGGCATTATCTCAGGACAGGTCAAGCCCACCTCTGGCCGGATCCTCATGAATGGCCAGCCGCTCGAACACGTAGACGTCAAGGCGATGGAAGAGGCCGGTGTATTCCTCGTCACACAGGAGCCGATGATCATCGGCAACATGAGCGCGGCGGAGAACCTGATGCTGGGGATCTGGCCGACCAGGCACGGGCTCGTCGACTGGAAGACGTTGCGCGCCGATGCGGCCAGGATGCTCGAAGGCTCCGGTATCGAGGCCGATGCGCTGGCCGGGCATCTGGACGCTGTGGCGCGGCGCAAGCTGAACATTCTGCGGGCGATGTTCTCGGGGGGCAAAGTCATCATCCTCGATGAGCCGACTGCTGCGCTGACCGTGACCGACCGGCGCGAGTTGTTTGACTTCATGCAGCGCCTGAAAACGGAAGGTGTGACCTTCATTTTCATTTCGCACTACAACGACGAGATCCTGGAGATCTGTGACGCAGTGACGGTACTGCGTGATGGAAGCCTGGCCGGTGGCTCCGATGATGTCGGCGCCTTGTCCTCGGAACGACTGACGGAGCTGGTGATTGGGCGAGAGGTAGCGCTCTTCCAGCGCAAACGGCGCGATCATTCAGGCAAGCCGCCGGCTGTTTCGCTGCGTGGGGTGGCAGGGAAGTACCTGACGCTGGAAAGCCTCGATATCGGGCCGGGTGAGGTGGTGGGTTTCACCGGCCTGCCGGGGGCCGGCGCGAAGGAAACCGCTCGCGCCATCTTTGGTTTGCATCCTGCCGCCGGAACCATCTCCATCAATGGCGATAGCGCCCGGGCTTTGCCGCGAACGCCGCGCGCGGCCCTGGATGCGGGCATCGCTTATCTCTCCGATGATCGCCGTCGCGATGGTGCCGTCGGGCAAATGTCCATCGGCACGAATATCGCGCTTTCCTCCCTGGCATCGCGGACCAGGCTTGGCTTTATCGACCAGGGGGCCGAAGCCTCGGTCATCGCGCACTATTTCTCAGCGATGGGTGTGAAGGCGCTCAACCCCGACTATGCGGTGGATACGCTCAGCGGCGGCAACCAGCAAAAAGTCTGCCTGGGCCGCGTGCTCGCCACCAAGCCTCGCCTGCTGATGGTCGACGAGCCGACGCGTGGCATTGATATGGGCGTCAAACAGGATGTGCTGCGAATCATCGACGAGCTGAGCAACGCTGGCGTCGCAGTGATCATTGTTTCGACCGATACCGACGAACTGGTTCGCGCGGTCGATCGGGTCTGCATTTTCGAACACGGCAACATCAAGGAAACATTGACGGGAGAGGACATCACCGTCGAGCGCCTGCGCGCATCGGTGCAGGGATGACACATCAGGATAATAACAAGACTGGAGAAACGGGAATGGGCAATGCAACTAGAGTCAGCAACGGGCTGGCGCCAGCCACCAGCAAGATGAACGGCCAGGCCGTGCTCGGCTGGGTTTTACACAATGTCGTGTGGATCTGGCTCATCGCACTGGTGGCAATATTCGGTGCCTTCAACGAATTCTTCCTTACGCTGATCAATCTGCAGAACGTGATGGTGCAGGCGACGGTTCTGGGCACATTGGGATTGGCGGTGGCTTTGCCGCTGCTGGTCGCCGAGATCGATCTGTCGATTCCTGCCAATGCGGGCTTTTCGTCGGCGGTGGGTGCGCTCGCCTATTCCGAGCTGGGTTTGCCATGGTTCGCTGCAGTTGCAATCGGCCTGCTGGTCGGGACGCTGATCGGCTTCTTCAACGGACTGTGCATCACCCGCTTGAAAATGGTTTCGCTGATCGAAACGCTGGCGATGATGATCATTCTGCAGGGTGCGCTGCTGGCGTTGACGCAGGGCAAGACCCTCACCAACCTGTCGGACGGCTACGTCTGGATCGGGCAGGCGACCATCGGTGACTGGCCCCTGATGCCGGTGGTGTTTTTTCTGGCGATGGTCGTGATCGGCGTCGTGCTCAAGCGCACGGTGCTGGGGCGGTCGATCTATGCCGTGGGTGGCAATCCGGTTGCCTCGAACTCCGCCGGGATCCGGGTCGCGCGGGTCAAGATCATTACCTACACGATTTCAGGTTTCCTGGCCGCGCTGGCAGGCTTTCTGCTGGCCTCGTGGCAGATGGCGATCACCTCGAACCAGGGCTCGAGCTATCTGCTCTACGCGATTGCAGCGCCAATCATCGGCGGCATCAGTGTCTTCGGCGGGCGCGGTAACGTGAAAGGTGTACTGGGCGGTGTGTTGCTGCTGACCGTCATCCAGGTGGGTCTGGCCATCGTGAATGTCCCTTCGTTCTATGTCGGCATGATTGGCGGGGTGATGATCTTCATCGCCGTAGCGATCGATGCTTTCCGGGTTCGTTACTTCGGTTAACCCAATCGTTGCCGAGGGAGTTGCAGTAACACCGCGATAGTACCGCTGCGGCCTGTCACGGCAGGGTGCGGTGGTGAGTCGCGCACCAAACACAATAACAACATAGGTCGTCACACGATGAAAAACGCTGATCTGCGCGGCGGGTACGCTTGCGCCTGGTTCAAAGGGACTGTGTTCACCGCCATTGCCCTGACGGGGAGCCAGGCGGCCCAGGCTGCCGGGATGTTCGACCCGGATGCGCCGGGTATGACCGGGGACTGGGGCGGGACTCGCACCGAGCTGCTGGAGAAGGGCTACGACTTCACCCTCGATTACGTCGGCGAGCTGGGCTACAACGTCCATGGCGGTTACAACCACGACCGCACCGCACGCTGGAGCGGCCAGTTCACCCTGGGTGCCAAGCTGGATCTGCAGAAGATCCTGGGCTGGGAAGACACGACCTTCAAGCTGGCCATTACCGAGCGCGAAGGCCGTAATATTTCCAATGATCGCATCAGCGATCCACGGGCGCCCATGTACTCCTCCAACCAGGAAGTCTGGGGGCGGGGGCAGACCTGGCGATTGACCCAGATGTGGATCAGCAAGTCTTTCTTCGAGCGCAAGCTGGATCTCAAGTTCGGCCGCTTCGGTGAAGGCGAAGACTTCAACAGCTTCCCCTGCGACTTCCAGAACCTGGCCCTGTGCGGCTCGCAGATGGGTAACTGGGCGGGCGCCAACACCTGGTACAACTGGCCGATTTCGCAGTGGGCCGGGCGGGTGAAATACCAACTGACGCCGGAGCTGTTCGCCCAGGTTGGGGTGTTCGAGCACAACCCCTCGCTGCTGGAGACGGGCAACGGCTTCAAGCTCAATTTCAGCGGTGGCAAGGGCCTGATCATGCCGGTGGAGCTGGTGTGGAAACCCACCGTCAACCAGCTGCCGGGTGAGTACCGGGTCGGCGCCTACTACAGCACCGCAGATGCCGATGACGTGCGCAGCCGGGAAGTTCCGGGCGATGTGAACACCCCTCTGCGCAGCCGGGACAGCAAGTCTGGTTACTGGCTGGTCGCACAGCAGCAGGTTACCGCTCATGACGGTGACCCGACGCGGGGCCTGTCGCTGTTCGCCAACGTGACCGTGCAGGATCGGGAAACCAGCCAGGTGGGGCATTTCCTCCAGGCGGGGTTTACCTACAAGGGGCTGTTCGATGCGCGTCCCCAGGACGATATCGGCTTTGGTGTCGCGCGGATCCACACCAATTCGCGCTATCGCGACAACCAGCGCGCGCTGAACGCCGCCAACCTGCAGAGCGACTATGACAACCCGGCCTACCAGCCCCTGCAGGGCAACGAATACGACGCCGAGCTGTACTACGGCATCCACGCCACCCGCTGGCTGGTGATCCAGCCGAACGTGCAATACGTGCGTAATCCGGGCGGGGTCAGTGAAGTGGACGATGCGTGGGTGTTCGGGGTGAAGGTGCAGAGCAGCTTCTGATAACCCTCAGGCTTGGGTCAGTTCGATCCAGGCCGTGAAGCTGTTCTGATCTGGATGAGCCTAGGGCGTTGGTGCACCGCAATGGAGGTGTACCAACGCAAGTGATAGATCAAGTGATAGGCCAGTACTGGGTTATGTTGCTGCTGCTTGATCGCCTGTAGCAGGCGTTTCTCGACATCCTGCTTTCGTCAATCTGTTCCGCTCGATCCCCTTTCTGATCCTGATGGTCGCGCTGATCCCGTTCATCCGCTGGATCGTCGGCACCAACTGGCCGCCGTGGTGCCGCTGACCATCGCCGCCACGCCGTTCTTCGCCCGCATCGCCGAAGTCAGCCTGCGCGAGGTCGACCACGGCCTGATCGAAGCGGCCCAGGCCATGGGCTGCCGCCGCTGGCATATCGTCTGGCACGTGCTGTTGCCCGAGGCGTTGCCGGGTATCGTCGGCGGTTTCATCATCACCCTGGTGAGCATGATCAACACTGCCAATGTCGGTATGAGCCGGGCGGAAGGCGATAAGGCGGTAGCTGCCTCTCGTAGGATGGCGGTCACCTGCGCGGCCCGCCCCATCCTACGGGCCGACAAGCCGTAGTGGACGCGGAACCTGAGGAGCGAACCGGCCGCTCCCGCCTTTAAACTGCTGCACAGACTCACCGAGTACGGCGTTTCATCTTCGATGCATGATCGAGTGCGCCTTGAGCAAGAAGGGTGTTGATGCAGGGTACATTGCATGCAAAGTCATGGGGCGTGACAATGGCGAACGACCATCATGTCGATACTCCTGAACAGGTGACGTAATAGAGGGGTATTCACAAACCATTCGCAGTGAAAACAACAAGATGAAAAAGCACCTTAATAATCAGTTGTACGAAGTCATCTCCTCGAGCATCAAAAAGGGTGCATTGCCAAAAGGTACCTTGCTGTTGGAAGGGCCTCTGGCAGAGCTGTTTGGTGTAAGCCGTTCACCGGTACGCCAGGCACTCGTCAATCTGCATGAGAAAGGCCTGATCTGCACCTTCGACGGGCGCGGTTATCTGGTCGGGGCGGAGCCGGGTAAGGTGCTCAGGCGCAAGCTGGAAGCCAGCGATTTCAAACTGAGCGAAGGAAATACCCAGGCACCGCGCAAGACCGAGACCTGGAAGGCGGTCTACAACCAGATTGAGCGCGACCTGCTGCACCAGTCGTTGTTCGGCTCCTACCACATCAATGAACTGGAGCTGTCACGCCATTATTCGATCAGCCGCACAGTGTCGAGCCAGGTTCTGATCCACCTGTCGCTGATGGGCCTGGTGGAGCGCGACGAGCGCTCGCGCTGGCTGCTCGGGCAGTGGGACGAGGAGCGCCTCGGCGAACTGTATGAGATGCGCCGGCATCTGGAGCCCTATGTACTGATGCGCGCTGCAGAGTTCTTGCGACCGGAACAGCTCAAGGGCTACATCGAGCGCTTGCACCAGGCCATGGCCATCTACCCGGACATGGATAGCCGGCAGTTCGATGACCTTGAAAGCGACCTGCATATCGAAACGTTGGGGCGCTGCCCGAACCGGCAGATGCTGCAGGTTTTGCGGCGCACTCACTCCCTGTTGCTGTCGGGCAAGCACATTCTGCTCGACAAGAGCTATTTCCCCGACGAAGAGCCTTTCTTCCGCGAGCACCTGAGTATTTTCGAGCATCTGCAGGCGGGGCGTGCCGATCTTGCAGCGCAGAGCATGGAAGAACACCTGATTGTCGCCGAGCGCAAGGTCAAGCAGCGTTTGGCATACTTCAGGGAGCACAACCGTATTACGGCTGTGCCCTATCTGGAGCTGTTTTCCTGAGGAGAGGCGATCAGGTGACCGCGCCTACCTGCCAGGGGACGAACTCGTTGTCGCCATAGTTGTACTGCTCGCTTTTCGACGGCGTGCCGGAGGCGATCTCGATGAGGATGTCGAAGATCTTCTGCCCGGCCTCGGCGATGCTCAGTTCGCCGTCGATGATGCCGCCGCAATTGATGTCCATATCCTCTTCCAGACGCCGATACATGTCGGTGTTGGTGGCCAGCTTGACGCAGGGTGCCGGCTTGAAACCTGACACCGAACCGCGCCCGGTGGTGAAGCAGATCAGATTGGCACCGGAGGCCACCTGTCCAGTGACGGACACCGGGTCATAGCCGGGGCTGTCCATGAACACGAAGCCGTGCTCGGTGATCGGCTCGCCCCACTCGTACACACCGTTGAGCGAGCTACTGCCGCCCTTGGCCGCAGCACCCAGGGATTTCTCGAGGATGGTGGTCAGCCCACCGGCCTTGTTGCCCGGTGACGGGTTGTTGTTCAACTCGGCACCGTTGATGCGGGTGTAGTTTTCCCACCAGGTCAGCCGGTCGAGCAGTTTCTGCGCCACCTCGTGGCTGGTGGCACGGGCGATCAGCAGGTGCTCGGCCCCATAGATCTCCGGGGTTTCGCTGAGAATCGCGGTGCCGCCATTGTGTGCCAGCAGGTCGGCAGCGTAGCCGAGTGCCGGGTTGGCGGTGATGCCCGAGTAGCCATCCGAGCCGCCGCATTGCATGCCGACCATGATGTGCTCGACGCTTTCCGAGGTGCGTTCCAGACGACCGATGGCTTCCAGCATGCCGGTCACCTGCTCGATGGCGCGTTCGATGCTGGCGCGGGTGCCGCCGACGTTCTGAATGTTGAAGACACGGAAGTTCGGCCCTTCGCTGAGGTTGTAGCGCTTCATCAGTGAAGAGATCTGGTTGGTCTCGCAACCCAGGCCGATGATCAGGGCGCCGGCGATATTGGGGTTGCTGGCATAGCCCCAGATGCTGCGTTCGAGAAACTTGAAGCCTTCCGATTCGGTGTTTATCGCGCAGCCGCTGCCGTGGGTCAGCGCTACCACGCCATCGATGTTGTAGCGCTTGAGCAGCTCCGAGCCGTTGAAGTGCGTGGCCACCGCACGCGACACCGTGGCCGAGCAGTTCACCGTAGAGAGGATGCCGATGTAGTTGCGCGTGCCGACGCGGCCGTCCGGACGGCGATAGCCCATGAAGCGGCGGCGCTGCTCCGATGGCAGCACCAGGGTGCGTTCGATGGCTGGCGGCAGTTCGTTGCTGGCGTGGCTCTGCGGCATCACCACGTTGTGGGTGTGCACATGGGTGCCGGCTGGAATGTCCTGACTGGCGATGCCGATGACCTGGCCGTACTTGAGCACGGGCTGGCCGGCGGCGATGGCGCGGTGAGCGATCTTGTGTCCGGCGGGGATGTCTTCAAGCACCTCAAGGTCGAGGCTTTCGACTCGGCTGCCGCCGGCCAGGGCGCGGCGTGCGACGGAGACCGAGTCCAGTTCGCTGAGGGTGACCACGGTCGGGGTATTGGTAATGAGCTGCATGACAGGGTCTCGTTGTTGTTGTGATTGAGGTGCCGCGATGGTCGCAAATATGTACATTGCATGCAATGTTTTTAAATGCTAACGTGCCTCCCAGAAGGGTCGGTAATGCCCCCCTGATAAGAACAACATCAAGGTGTACTCATATGGTTAGTGCCATGGCTCTGCGTTCAACGTGCCCCCATCGTGAAATAGCCCCAATGCTGGTCGGCCCCTCTCGCCTGGAGGTGGTTCATGGCTAGGTGGGTGGAGTGGTATTTCAACGGCCTCAAGGTATTGGCCGTGTTCTTCCTGCTGGTGATGCTGGTGCTGGTCTTTGGCAACGTCATATTGCGCTATGGCTTCAATACCGGGATCTCGGTTTCCGAGGAGCTGTCGCGCTGGGCCTTCGTCTGGCTGACGTTCATCGGGGCCATCATCGTGCTGCGCGAGCGGCAGCACATGCGCGTCGACACCGCATTGCGCAAGATGCCGGTGTTCGCCCAGCGAGCCTGCCTGTGGCTGGGGCAACTGCTGATGCTGATGTGCTCGATGCTGTTCTTCTGGGGCAGTTGGCAGCAGGTGGAAATCAATATTCATACCCCTTCACCCGCCACGGGTCTGTCCATGGGCCTGTTCTACGGTGCCGGTATGGTCTTCGGCCTGTGCGCCAGCCTGATCCATCTCTATGAGATGTACCGCCTGCTGCGCGGTGAAGGCTTACCCGAGCCGCCGAGTGACCCGAACATCGTGCCTCACTGATTACCGAGTCCGCGCTGCGCCAGCCCGGTGTAGTGCCTAGCGATTAGAAAAATAACAAGCGGAGTGATCTCATGATCATCATTGGTCTGTTCGTGCTGACCCTGATCGGCGCGATGGCTATCGGTGTGCCCATCGCCTATGCCCTGATTCTGTGTGGCGTCAGCATGATGTATTACCTGGATCTGTTCGATGCGCAAATCATTGCGCAGAACCTGATTCACGGTTCCGACAGCTTCCCCCTGATGGCGATTCCCTTCTTCATGCTGGCCGGCGAGTTGATGAACGCCGGCGGCCTGTCCAAACGCATCGTCAATATGGCGATCACCAGTGTGGGCCATATCAAGGGCGGCCTCGGCTACGTGGCGATTCTGGCTGGCATACTGCTGGCCAGCCTGTCCGGCTCCGCCGCCGCCGACGCGGCCGCCCTGGCCGCCTTGCTGGTGCCCATGATGGTGCGTGCTGGGCACAACAAGGCCACCTCGGTCGGTCTGATCGCCTCGGCCGGGGTCATCGCCCCGGTGCTGCCACCTTCCATCGGTCTGATCCTGTTCGGTGTGGCCGGTAATATCTCGATCACCAAGCTGTTTCTCGCGGGGATCATTCCCGGATTGATGATGGGCGTATCGCTCTGCGTGGCCTGGTACTTCATATCCCGCCGCGAGCAGGTGGAGATCAAGGCCAAGGCCACTCGCGCCGAACGCCTCAAAGCCTTCGGCGAGGGCGTCTGGGCGCTGATGCTGCCGGTGATCATTCTGGTGGGGCTCAAGTTCGGCATCTTTACCCCGACCGAAGCCGGCGTAGTGGCAGCGGTGTACGCCTTCCTGGTGTCGGTGCTGGTGTACCGCGAAATGAGTTTCGCCGACCTGGCCCGGGTGCTGCTGGCCTCGGTGCGCACCACCTCCATGGTGATGTTCCTGGTGGCAGCGGCCATGGTTGCCGCCTGGGTGATCACGGTCACCGACTTGCCTAGCGAAGTGATCAACCTGCTCGAGCCGCTGATGGACAGCCCGCGCCTGCTGATGGTGATCATGGTGCTGATCGTGCTCGCGGTAGGTACTGCCATGGACATGTCGCCGGTGATCCTGATCCTCGCGCCGGTGATGCTGCCGGTGGCCGTGGCCGCCGGTATCGACCCTATCTATTTCGGTGTGGTGTTCGTCGTCACCTGCGCCGTCAGCCTGATCACACCACCGGTGGGCCTGGTGCTCAACGTGGTGTCCGGGGTGACCAAGCTGGATCTGCTCGATACCGTGCGCGGCTGCCTGCCGTTCCTGCTGGCCGAGTTGGTGGTGCTGGCGCTGATTACCCTGATCCCCGAGCTGATCACGGTGCCGATGCGCTGGATGTTCTGAACCGTCAGGTCGCCCGCCTGGCGGGCGACTCCCGTATGGGTCGTTGCATGGCCCGCTCAATGCTCTGCTAGAGCGCTTTTCGACAAGAGGTAGATCATGAAAACAATTCCAAAATTGATCGGTGCAGTGTTCTGTGCCAGCACTCTGCTCAGCGGTTTCGTGCAGGCCGAGGAAGAGATCAACAAGCGTACCTTCAAGGTGGCGTTCGTGCAGGCCAAGGATCACCCCCATGGCCTGGGTGCGCAGAAGTTCGCCGAGCTGGTCAAGCAGAAAAGCGACGGCAAGATGAAAGTCATGGTGTTCGCCAGCGGCACTCTGGGCGGCGATGCCCAGGTGATCTCGTCGATTCAGGGCGGCACCGTCGACATGGCCATGGTCACGCCCGGCCTGCTGACCGGTATCAACAAGGGCTTCGGCGTATTCGGCCTGCCCTTTACCTTCAACAACTTCGAAGAAGTCGACGCGGTACTCGACGGCCCGCTGGGCCAGGGTCTGCTGGATACCCTGCCCAACAATGGACTGATCGGCCTGGATTACTGGGATCATGGCTTTCGCCACGTGACCAACAGCAAACGCCCGATCACCAAGCTGGAAGACCTGGCCGGTCTCAAGCTGCGCATCATGCAGATTCCTTCGGCGGTGGAGAGCTTCAACCGTCTGGGCGCCAACGCGGTGCCGATGTCCTTCACTGAAATCTACACTGCGCTGGAAACCCACACGGTCGACGGTCAGGAGAACCCCCTGGCTTCGATCGAGGCGTCGAAGTTCTATGAAGTGCAGAAGTACCTGTCGCTGACTGGCCACTTCTATGATCCGTTGGCGGTGATCTTCAGCAAGAAGGTCTGGGATCGTCTCAACGAGCGTGAGCGCACCATCGTCTCCGAGGCCGCTCGCGAAGCCGGAATCTACGAGCGCCAGGTGTCCCGCGAGTCGAGCAGCAAGGCCCTGGCCTACCTGTCCACGCTGGACAACATGACGGTCAACGAAGTGTCGCCTGCCGAGATCGAGCGCATGCGCGAACACCTCAAGCCGACCATCGAGAAGTACACCGAGGTGTTCGGCGCTGAGCTCGTGGCTGAGCTGAACAAGACTCTGGCCGACATCCGCAGCAAGAACTAAGAACCTGTCTACGATCTGCTGCGCGTCGGCTAAACGGCGTTGAAAATGGCCTCGGAATGCTCATTTACCACTCGTAAACTCCGCTTCCTCGGCCATTTTCGCCACCGTTTATCTCTAGCTCGCGAGATCGTAAATAGGCTCTGAGGCACATACCGCAGCTTGCCCCGGTCTGGCCGGGGCATTTGGAACCCATGCTCATGACGCAAACTACCGTAGGTTTTATCGGCCTGGGCCTGATGGGCCAGGGCATGACCAGCAATCTGCTGAACAAGGGTTTTGCCCTCACTATCATGGCTCACCGCAACCGTGCGCCGCTTGAAGCCCTGGTCGCCCGGGGCGCGGTGGAGGTCGAGGACGCCAGCGCCATGGCCCGTTGCAGCGACCTGGTGCTGCTGTGCCTGCCCGGCAGCCGTGAGGTGCATGCCGTGTTGCAAGGCCCGCGCGGCCTGCTGGCCGGCCTGCAGCCTGGGCAACTGGTGGTCGATTGCAGCACCGGCGACCCGGCGCAAACCCCCGAGATCGCCGCCCTGGTGCGCGAGGCCGGTGGCCGTTACATGGACGCACCGGTCAATCGCACGCCCAAGGAGGCCGCCGAGGGCCGACTCAATGGCCTCGCCGGGGGCGCCGACGCCGATGTCGAGCAAGCTCGACCGGTTCTCCAGACATTCTGTGAAACCCTGCATCACCTCGGCGCGGTCGGCAGTGGTCACAAGGCCAAGGTGATTCACAATTTCATCGCCCAGGGCAACGCCGCGATTCTCGCCGAAGCCTTCTGCGCCGCAGCGAAGAACGGCCTGGAGTTGCGCGCCTTCGCCGACATCTGCCGGCTCAGCGGCGGCTACAGCCGCACCTTCGAGCGCATCATCCCCTTCGTCCTCGAGGGCGATGACAGCGGCCAGAAGTTCGCCCTGGCCAACTGCGAGAAGGACATGCGCTATTACACCGATCTGGCGCGTTCCACTCCCGCCACCGGGCCGGTGGCCGATGCGGTGTACCAGACCTTCATGCTGGCCAAGGCGCTCGGCCATGGCGACAAGTACGTGCCGCACCTGTTCGACGTGCTGGGCGAGATCAACGGCGTACGCGTGCGTGCCCATGAGGAGAGCAAGGCATGAAGCTGTTGCGTCATGGCCAGCCCGGTCAGGAAAAACCGGCAGTCGTTGCCGCTGATGGCAGCTTGCGCGATCTGTCTGCGCATGTGCCGGACATCGGCCCGCGCACGCTCGACCCACAGGTGCTGGATGAGTTGCGAGCGCTGGATCACGCCAGCCTGCCCCGGGTCGAGGACGGCGTGCGTATCGGTACGCCCATCGCCAATATCGGCAAGCTGGTCTGCGTTGGCCTGAACTACGCCGACCACGCCAGGGAATCCAACCTGCCGGTGCCCAGCGAGCCGGTGCTGTTCATGAAGGCCACCAGCGCCATCTGCGGGCCGAACGATACGGTGATCATCCCGCGCGGCGCGCAGAAGACCGACTGGGAAGTGGAGCTGGGCATCGTCATCGGGCGCAGGGCGCAGTATGTCGAGCGCGAGCAGGCGCTGGATCACGTGGCCGGCTACTGCATCGTCAACGACGTCTCCGAACGGGCCTACCAGCACGAGCGGGGCGGCTCGTGGGACAAGGGCAAGGGCTGCGACACCTTCGCCCCCATCGGTCCGTGGCTGGTGACGGCCGACGAGATCGCCGACCTGCGCGACCTGGACATGCACCTGAGTGTGAACGGTGAAACTCGCCAGCAGGGCAACACCCGCACCATGATCTTCGCCATCGATGAGATCGTCAGCTACATCAGCCAGTTCATGACCCTCGATCCAGGCGACGTGATCTGCACCGGTACCCCGCCCGGCGTCGGCGCCGGGATGAAGCCGCCGCGGTTCCTCAAGGCCGGCGACCGCATGCGCCTGAGCATCAGCGGCCTCGGTGAGCAGTGTCAGGACGTGGTTGCCTGGCAGCGCTGATACTGCCGAGAGGGCATCCGAACAAGCGCGTCTCGAGGCGCGCTTTTGGCATTAGCCTGGAGCATTTATGAGACGTTTCTATACGGGCCGCGATTATCGACGCGCCCAAAGCATTGATGAGCTGCGGGCGATGGCGCGCCGCCGGCTGCCGAACTTTTCTTTCGAGTACGTCGAGGGCGGCGCCGACGATGAAGTGACGCTAAGGCGTAACCGCAGCGTGTTCGAGGGCATCACCCTGCAACCGCGCACGCTGATCGATGTCGGCCAGCGTGACCTGAGTTGCCATTTTTTCGAGCGCCCCTCGAGCATGCCCTTTCTGATCGGCCCGACCGGCTTCAATGGCCTGCTGACCGATCGTGGCGATTGGCACCTGGCCCAGGCGGCCGCCCGTGCCGGAATTCCCTTTGTGCTGAGTAATGCCTCGACCATCGCCATCGAAGAAATCGCTGCCATTGACGGGGCGCGCACCTGGATGCAGATCTACCTGTATCGCACCCGCCAGCATGTCGCCGATCTGGTGGCACGCTGCAAGGCTCTGGAACTGGAGGCCATAGTGGTCACCACCGACAGTGCGATTCTCGGTAATCGCGAGTGGGATCGGCGCAACTACCGCCGGCCGCTGAAGCTCGACCTGCGCAATGCGCTGGACGTCGCGGCCCATCCCGCCTGGATTTGGGATGTGCTGGTACCCCATGGCGTGCCACGCTTCAAGAACCTGGGCAATCTGTTGAAGCCGGGGCAGGACTCGGTAAAAGGTGCGGCCAGTGCCATCGGCCAGGAACTGGACGCTACCCTGAGTTGGCAGGATATTGCCTGGTTGCGTGACCTGTGGCCCGGCAAACTCATCGTCAAGGGCCTGATGCATCCGGACGATGCGCCCCAGGCGATCAAGTACGGCGTCGATGGCGTGGTGCTGTCCAACCATGGCGGTCGCCAGCTCGACAGTGCGGTGTCGGCCATGGAGGTGCTGCCCGGTATCGTGCAGCAGCTCAAGGGTCGCGTCAGCGTGTTCCTCGATGGTGGCTTCCGCCGCGGCACGGACATTCTCAAGGCGTGTCTGTTAGGCGCCGATGGGGTGTTCCTCGGGCGGGCTGGCCTGTATGGCCTGGCCGCGGGCAAAGGCCCGGGGGCCAGCCACGCAATCGAGATCCTGCGCAGCGAGATGGATCGCTCCCTGGGGCTGCTGGGCTGCCGCGAGCTGGCGGATCTGACGCCGGAGCTGATTCACGATCCCGTCTGGCGCGGCCTGGCCGAAGCCAGCCGTCGCTAGTTTCCCACTGCCTCGCACCCACCCACGAATCTGCTGGTGCGAGGCAGTTTTTTCTTCCACCTTGTAGCCCACCTTCCCGGACAAGAAAAAGGGGCGGTCATGCCGCCCCTCGGGGTTGGTCGTGCGTTTCAGAATGGATAGTCGTGCCCGGCCTCGCTGGCAGCTGTACGCAACGCCGCCAACACATCCTCCGGCAGCTCCAGCCCCTGCTCGAAAGCCTTCGCCCGCCGCGCGATACCGGCGTGGCCCGGCATGCGCACCGGGTTCTGCGGCAGGCGCGGGCGGCTGTCCAGGCAGGCGCCGACGAAGTGATCCATCTCCGCCTTGAGCTCGTCGACGCCGCCGAACAGCGCCGGGTCGAAGGTCAGCACGGTCACCGCCGCGCCCCATTGCTTGACCCCGTCCTTGCGGCCGAAGCCGCCGAGGCCGGCGGTCAGCGCCTCGACCAGGGTGCCGAGGGCGAAGCCCTTGTGGCCGAACTCCAGGCTGCCCAGCGGCAGGATCGCCCCCGGCGGCGTGCCGAAGTAGGCAGAGGCGTCGCGGGTCGGCTGGCCGTCCTGGCCGATCAGCGCGGCATGTTCCAGTTGGCCGCCGGCCTGGTGGGTCTTATTGACCAGGCCGTTGGTGATGGTCGACATGCTGACGTCGATAAGGATTGGCTTGTCCCCGGTTGGAATGCCGATGCCCAGCGGGTTCGGCGTGTACACCGGATCGAGCCCGCCATGCGGCGCCACCGAGGCCACGGCCGGGTCGGAGGTCAGCACCAGCGGAATCAGATCCTGCTCGGTGTAGCGCTGCAGGTAGGCGGCCAGGCAAGCGATATGGTGCGAGCGGCGAATGGTCGCCACGCCAATGCCGAAGGTGCGTGCGGCCCGGGCGGTGAAGTCCAGCGCCTGTTCGACGCAATACGGGCCGAGCAGGTAGTCGGCGTCGTAGAACACCGCTGCCGGGGTCTGGCGGACGATCCTCAGGCTCTCGGCATTGCCCTTGGCCTGGCCGTTGCGCAGATCCTTGAGGTAGCCCTGGGCCAGTTTCACGCCATGGGTGTGGTGGCCGAGCAGATCACCTTCGACCAGTACTCGGCTGACCACCGTGGCTACGTCGGGGCTGACCTTGGCGTCGAGGAACAGTTGTTCGACGAAGCGCTCCAGCGCTTGGGGGGCGATACGGCTCATTCTATGACTTCCTTCGGAACCAGAGGGGCGTTGCCGCGCTTGCGCCAGAGCCTGGCCAGCAGCGGGAACAGGGCGATGAGCAGGACGAACAGGGCCAGGCAGGCGCTGATCGGCCGCTCGACGAAGGCCAGCAGGTTGCCGTCGGCCTTGATCATCGAGGTCATGAAGTTGGTTTCCAGGATGTTGCCCAGCACCAGGCCGAGGATGGCCGGAGCGAGGGGCACGTCGGCGGTGGCGATCAGGTAGGCGACGATGCCGCAGACCAGCATGATCCACACGTCGGTCAGGCTGTTGTTGATAGCGAAGGCGCCGACGATGCAGAAGCACAGGATGATCGGCATCAGCACGCGCAGCGGTGTCACGGCGAACACGTGGGCGCTGCGGATGGCCAGGTAGCCGATCGGCAGCAACACCAGGTTGGCGACGAAGAAGGCGGTGAATAGGCCGTAGGCCATGGCGCTGTTGTCCATGAAGATGGTCGGGCCGGGGTTCATGCCCTTCATGTACAGCACGCCGATGACGATGGCGGTGATCGAATCGCCGGGAATGCCGAACACCAGCGCCGGCACCCAGGAGCCGGCGACCGCCGAGTTGTTCGCCGAGCCGGCGTCGACCAGGCCTTCGATGTGGCCCGTGCCGAAGGCCTCCGGGGTCTTCGAGCGCTTCTTGCTGATGGCGTAGGCGATCCACGCGGCGATATCGGCGCCGGCCCCCGGCAGGATACCGATGAAACCGCCCACGCCGCTGCCGCGGATCACGCTCTTCCAGTAGCGTTTGAGGTGCATCGGCACCTTGCCGAAGACGTTGCCGTACTGCTTGGGGATGGTCTTTCCGGCGTCGTCCTTGTCGTGGTTGCTATAGAGCTTCATCACCTCGTACATGGCGAAGAAGCCGATCATCACCGGGATGAAGTTGATCCCGGCCATCAGATCCGGCACGTCGAAGGTGAAGCGTGGCGCGCCGGTGACCATGTCCAGGCCGATGGTGGACAGCAGCAGGCCGACCATCAGCGAGAGGAAGCCCTTGAGCGCCGAACCGGTGGAGATGAACACCGCGCTGCTCAGACCCAGCACCGCCAGCCAGAAGTATTCGAAGGAACTGAAGTTGAGGGCGAATTCGGCCAGCGACGGCGCCACCATCACCAGCACCGTAGTGCCGAACAGACCGCCGATCACCGAACAGGTGAGGTTGACGCCGAGGCACTCGCGGGCGCGGCCCTGACGGCCGAGCGCGGCGCAGTCGCTGACGTAGGCGGCCGAGGCGGGCGTGCCGGGAATGTTCAGGTAGGCGCCGGGAATATCGCCGGCGAAGATCGCCATGGCCGAGGTGGTGATGATCGCGGCGATGGCCGCGGTCGGTTCCATGGCGAAGGTGACCGGTACCAGCAGGGCCACGGCCATGGTCGCGGAAAGGCCGGGAATGGCGCCGACGAAGACGCCGAAGATCGCCGCGGCGAGGATCACCAGCAGCGTCTGGAAATTGAGCACCAGCAAGATGCCGTCGAGTAATGCGTTCATGAACTGTGCCTCAGAAGCCGAAAGGCCCGGCAGGGAGCGGAACCTTGAGCATGTGGCCGAAGGAGAAGCTGATCACCGCGGTGGCAGCGACGCTGACCAGAATTGCCGGCAACCAGCGCACGCCGCCCTGGAACAGCAGCACCAGCATGATCAGCAGCATGCTCAGGGCCGCGCCGATCACTTCGCTCAGGTAGATGTAGGCCACCACCATCAGGCAGGGCACCAGCAGGCCGGGGTGGGGCAGGGCGAAGCCGCCGCCGCTGGCGGATGCGCTCTGGCGCATCTTGCGCAGGGTCGCGACGCTCAGCAGGGCGCCGCCGATCACCATGCCGGCGGCGATCAGGCTGGGGAACAGGTTGGCGCCGTACTGCATGCCGGGGACGGCGGGGAAATCCTGTGCCAGCACCCAGACGGTAATGCCCAGAGCGATGAAAACGAGACCGAAGGTTAGATCTTTCATGGGGAATTCTCTTACCGCAGAACGGAGACGAACGACGCCCCGCAGGGCATCGTTGTAAAGGAACGGCTTACTTCTTCATGCCGATCTTTTCGATGATGCCGCCCATGTAGGTATTGTTCTTTTCGAGGAACGTGGAGAAGTCGGCGGCGTTGCGCCACTCGATGCCAAAGCCGAGCTTGTGCATGTAGTCCTGGTACAACTCGGAGTTGTAGGCCTTCTCCAGGGCCGCTTCGAGCGTGGCGACGATCTCCGGTGGCAGGTTTTTCGGCCCGGCGATGCCGCGCCATTCACCCAGCGAGTAATCGCTGCCCAGGCTTTCCTTGAGGGTCGGGATGTCCGGGAAGGCCGGGTTGCGCTCGGGCGAGAGGATCGCCAGGCCCTTGGCCCTGCCGGCATCGATCATCGAGCGGGCTTCGGGCACCGAGGTCGGCACCAGCTGGATACTGCCGGCGGCCAGTTCGACCATGGCCGGGGCTGCACCCTGGCTGGGAACGAAGGTGATCTTGTCCGGCTCGATGCCCTGCTCCAGCAACAGCCCGGCGAAGGCCACGTGCCAGATGCCGCCCAGACCGGTACCGGAGGCCTTGATAGTGCCTTTTGGCTGGGTGCGAATGGTTTCCAGCAGGTCGCTGACGCTGTCGTAAGGCGCGTTCGCCGCCACCTGCACGCCCGGATAGTCATAGTTGGTCATGGCGATCGGGGTGAAGTTCTCGTAGGTCAGCTTGGTCAGCCCCTGCCAGTGCATCATGTTCAATTCGCCAGTGATGAAGCCCAGCGTATAGCCATCCGGCCTGGCGCTGGCCATCACGCTATGGCCGACCACCCCGTTGCCACCCGCACGGTTGACCACGTTGATGGTGACACCGAGCTCCTTCTCCAGCGCCGCGGCGATCCCGCGTGCGGCGGCATCGCTGCCGCCCCCGGCGGCCCAGGGGACGATCAGTTGGATGGGCTTTTCCGGATAGGCTGCCATGGCCATGGGGGAGATGAGCAGCGTGCAGAGCAGGAGGGATTTGCAGGTATGCCGCGAAGCGCGCGCAGCCAGGTAGGAAAGCATGCTTGTCACCTATTGAAATTATTGTCAGTGATCACGCCGATGCAGTGAGTGCCCGGTCGCGATAGCCCATGCCAGAGCGGTGGACATGGCTTGCACACTATTGTCTGGCAAGCCGGGCTGTCTAATGAGGCTTGGTAATCACGCCATAACGAGAGGTTATTCCGAGGTGTTCAGTACCTGGCGCAGTAGGTAGGGTGGGTTAGCGACGCCGGGCACGGACTGACGGGTACCGCTGTCGTGGTGCGTCGCGGATGGCCGCCCCGCGTAACCCACCAGGCGGTGGAAGGTGTTGCACCCATGGTGGGTTACGCCGCCCCGGAAACCGCGAGTTGCCCGACATATGCAACAGGCGGCTAACCCACCCTACGAGAAACCGTTCGACCGCCAGTCGATCTATGGTGTGACAGCAGGATTGTCCAGCACCTGGCGCAGAGCCTCGCAGAACTGCGTTGCATTGGCCGACAGCGGCTCGTCCTTGCGCCGGATCAGGCCGTAGCCGAGCGACGGTGTCTGCAGCGGAGGTTGCAGCAGCACCAACTGTCCCAGGGCGACCTGCTGCAGGACGATGGCCTCGGGCAGCAGGGCCAGGGCCTGGCTATGGCGCAACAGGTGCAGGGTGGACTGTACGGATACCGTTTCCACCCGGTTACCGGGGAAGGGGATACCGGCATCGCCGAAGGCCTGTTCGATCATCCGCCGCAGCGGGGTGTTGGGTGGATAGACCACCCAGGGCCATTGCTCCAGGTTCCTGGCACTGGGGGCTGTCTGTCGGGCCAGCGGATGGGTGGGGTCGGCGCACAGCAGGAAGGGTTCGCTGGCGACCTCCTGGTAGCTGAAGTGCTCCTGCTGGCGCGGTTCGGTAAAGCGTCCGATGACCAGATCCAGCTGTTTGTGCAGGAGCATCTGCAGCAACTGGTCGCTGGTGTGTTCGAACAGTTCGATGGTCAGCAGGGGACGTTGCTGTTTCAGCTGCAGCAGGGTGCTCGGCACCACCTGGGCGGTCGCGGCAACGATGGCGCCGATGCGCAGGTGGCCATAGCCGCCCTGGCGCAGGCTTTCCAGTTCCAGGGCGAAGTGTCGGCAGTCGTTCAGGGTGCGCCTGGCGTAGGCGATGACGATCAGGCCGAGTTCGGTCGCCACCAGTTCGCGGGGTTGGCGGTCGAACAGGAGGAAGTCGAGCATCTGCTCGATCTCGCGCAACATCTTGCTCACGGCCGGCTGGCTGAGCCCCATCCGTTGCGCGGTGGCGTGCATGTTGGTGGTGTCGGCGAGGGTCTCGATCAGTTGCAGATGGCGTAGACGCAGCCAGTTATGCAGCGTGGGAAGCTTGCTCGGGTTCGCTGTCATGGGGTTACCAGGAGGTTCGTGGTGATAACCAAGGCGTATCGAGTGTTGACGATTCGTCATTGGTCACCGATGCAAATGCTTGGTTATGGTCGCACAGCATCAGTCCTGTCCTCCATTGACCCATGCGCCCACCCACATAATAAAAGAGCTCGTATATGGCCCGTCCTGTAATCCTGACCCCCGACAACACGCTGCCTGAAGATGGTCTGACCGGTACTCTGATCGGGCGGATCTGGCTCCCCGGTGCGATTGCGGGGCCTGTCCCCGTGCTGTTGCATGAGCATGGCGTTTTCGACCTCAGCGCACTGTCTCCCACACTCGCCGGACTGTGCGAGCGGGAGAATCTTCACGCGCATGTGCACGATAGCCGCATGCCGCGAGTCTGCAGTGTGGCCGAGTTGCTTGCCAATAGTGGCAGCGAGCGCGATGAGACACGCCCGAGCCTGTTGGCACCAGCCGACCTGCAGGTGATCAAGGCGGCAGGGGTGACCTTCGCGTCGAGCATGGTCGAGCGGGTGATCGAGGAGCGCGCCGGCGGCGATCCGCAGCGTGCCGAGGAAATCCGTGGCCAGGTGCGCGAAATGATCGGCGATAATCTGCGCAGCCTGGTTCCGGGTTCGGAGAATGCAGCGCGCCTGAAGGTTCTGCTACAGGAGAAAGGGCTGTGGTCGCAGTACCTCGAGGTGGGTATCGGCCCGGATGCCGAGGTGTTCACCAAGGCCCCCGTACTGGCTGCCATGGGCAGCGGTATGGACATCGGTATTCACCCGAAGTCAGCCTGGAACAATCCGGAGCCGGAGGTGGTGCTGGTGGTCAACAGCCGGGGTCGAGTGATCGGCGCCACGCTGGGTAACGACGTCAACCTGCGCGATTTCGAAGGGCGCAGCGCGCTGTTGCTGAGCAAGGCCAAGGACAATAACGGTTCCTGCGCCATCGGGCCGTTCATTCGCCTGTTCGACGCCAGCTTTGGTATCGACGATGTACGCAACTGCGAGGTGGATCTGCGAGTCGAGGGCGAGGACGGTTTCGTGCTCAACGGCCGTAGCAGCATGAGTCAGATTAGCCGCGACCCGCTGGATCTGGTGGGCCAGACGTTGAACGCCAACCATCAGTACCCCGATGGATTCCTGCTTTATCTGGGGACACTGTTCGCACCCACTGAAGATCGCGACCAGCCGGGCAGCGGCTTTACCCATAAACTGGGCGATCATGTCAGCATCAGTTGCCGCCAGCTTGGCGGTTTGCATAACCGTGTGCAATACAGCGATCAACTGGCCGCCTGGCAGTTCGGCTTGTTGGCGCTTATCAGAAACTTGGCGGAGCGTCGGTTGCTTTGAGCTCGTCTGCGTACCGTCGGTTAGGCGTAGGCCGGATGCTGAGTCAGCGCCAATGGCGCTGATGAATCGCTCGTAAAATTCTTCTTCTAGTTCGTCCGGGGCCCTTTGCCTCTGCGTGACATCCTGCACAGGCCCAGAGCGACCAGCAGCAGAAACAGCGCCAGACCGGCAGCGCCCGCGTACAGTCCCGTGGTGCTCAGCAGCGGTTTTTCCACCCGCTGGTAGGTGGGCTGTTTCAGGAGCAGATTCAACGCTGCGTCGAGCTGTGCGGTGTGGATCTGGCGCAGCTCCTTGGCCGGGTCGGCGAAACGGCCTTCTTCATAGTCGCTCAGCGAGTTCCAGTAGTAGTCGGCGAGAGCGCTGTTGCCCTGGGCTGTCCAGTTCTGGCGGGCGAGGGCGACGTTGCGCAGGCGCTCGACGGTTTCAGCGTCCAGGCCGTCACGCGCGAGCTTGTGCAGCAGGTCGTGCAGGCGCTGCACGGTTTCCTCGACATCGCTGCGTGCTACCTCGGCATTGATGCTGAAGAAGCTGCTGCCGGCGTAGGCACTACGTTCGACGCTCGGGCCATAGGCCAGGCCGTGCTCGAGACGCAGATCGCGATACACCGCCCATTGCAGGTAGTCGCGCAGCAACTGCCAGGTGGCGTGGTCGAGTACGCCGACCCAGGGTTCGGCAAAGATCAGATGTACCTTCGCCGTCTCACCGACCAGGCCATTTCTCAGCGTACGTTCAGGGTCGGCGTTACCGGTGCTTTCCGGCAGTTCGCGCAGTTCTGGCATGGGGCCGGGCGGCAGTTCGCCGAAGCGGCGTTCGAGGTAGGCGGGCAGGCGTCGATCCAGGTCGCCGACCATGATCAGGGTCATGTTGTTGGCGACGTACCATTCGCTGCGCAGGCGCTCCAGAGCGTCGGTATTCAGATGCTCGAGCGAGTCGGGTTCGGCACAGGCCAGGCCAAGTTCCGCAGCCAGTTGCCCGGTGGCGTCATCAGCGCCGACAGAACTGTCGAGCAGCCGCTGCCAGGCTGCAGGATGTTCACCGTTTTCATGGCTGATCACGCGCTTGGTCGCCTCGATACGCGCTTCGCTCAGCTCGGTGTTGAACAGCGCGGCGAGCAGCAGGTCGAGGGCGGCGCGCTGATTGGCTGCCGGCACCTCGAGGACGAAGGTGGTGTCGCTGTCGCGGGTGTAGGCGTTCCAGTCACCGCCCAGTGCCTGCATGCGTTCTTCCAGCCCGGCTTCGCCGCTGTCGTCGATGCCGCTGAACAGCAGATGTTCGAGCAGGTGCGGCAGCTCCTTGTGGCGGCAGTCGAACTGATCGAAACCGACGCCGACCACCAGGCGAATGGATACATGGCCCCGTTCACTGGTGGGCTTGAGGATCAGCTGCATGCCGTTATCCAGCGGGTAGCCTTCCACCTTGAAGCGATCCGCCGCCAACAGATGGCTGCACAGCAACAGGTTCAGAAGCAGCGTTAGCGTGCGGCCGGTCGAGAGCACTACTCGCCACCTTCTTCGGCGAGCAGGGCGCCGGTTTCATGGTTGCCGAGTACGGCGTAGGCGCTGGCGCAGAACAGAGAATTGAGGCGTTTCATGTCGTCGATCAGTTCCAGATGCAGAGAGCTGGTTTCCAGACTCTTGACCACTTGGTGGTGCAGACGTTCGACATGTGAGTGGGCCACCCGGCGCTCCTGGATACGGAAGCGCCGCTTCTCGCGCAGCAATTGGCGAGCAGCATCGGCGTCAGCGGAAAAGAACACCGACAGGCCCAGGCGCAGGTTGCCCAGCAGGCGCTCGTGCAGTTCGGTGAGCTCTTCCAGGCCGCTATCGGAGAACGCGTGGCGCTGGGAGGTTTTCTCGTCCTGAATCTTGCCGAGCATGCGTTCGATGATGTCGCCGGCGCGCTCCAGGTTCGCCGAGAACTCGATGATTTCGGCCCAGCGCTGGCTGTCCTGTTCGCCCAACTCCTCTTGCTGTACCTGGGCCAGGTAGAGTTTCACGGCGGTGTAGAGCGCGTCGATATCGTCGTCGAGACGGCGCAGATCCTTGCCGAGAATCGGCTGGCTGCCACGCAAGGCGTCGAGCAGATGGCCGAGCATACTGTCGACCAGGTCGCCGATGCGCAGGGTTTCGCGAACCGCGTTGGACAGCGCCAGGCTTGGCGTGGACAGCGCCGTGGGGTCGAGGTGACGGGCCCTGGCGACGGCGTTCATGTCCGGGCGATCCGGCAGTAGCCAGTTGCAGAAGCGCGCCATGAGGCCGAGGGTCGGCAGCATCAGCAGGCAGCGCAGGGTGTTGTAGAGCAGGTGGAAGCCGATCACCAGTTCCGCCGAATGCCACTCGAGGCTGTCCAGCCAGTGCACCAGTGGATCGAGTACCGGAATCACCAGCAGCAGGCCGATCAGCTTGTACAGCAGGCTGCCCAGGGCCACGCGACGCCCGGCCTGACTCTGCATGCTGGCGTTGAGAAAGGCCAGCACGCCGCTGCCGATATTGGCGCCGATCACCAGGCCGATGGCCACCGGCAGGCCGATTACCCCGGAGCCGGTCAGCGTGGCAGTCAGCAACACGGCAGCCAGGCTGGAGTAGGAAATCAGTGCGAACAGCGCACCGACCACGGCGTCGAGCAGCAGGTCACCGGTGAGTGAGGCGAACAGTACATGGATGCCCTTGGCCTCGGTGATCGGCGTGGCGGCGGCGACGATCAGTTGCAGGGCCAGGATCATCAGGCCCAGGCCGATGGCCACGCGGCCGAGCTGGCCGGCGCGGGTCTGCTTGCGGGAGAGGAAGAACACCACGCCGAGGAAGATCAGCAGCGGCGACAGCCAACTGAGGTCGAAGGTCAGTACCCGCGCCATCAAGGCGGTGCCGACGTCGGCACCGAGCATGATCGCCAGCGCCGGGGTCAGCGCCATCAAACCCTGGCCGACGAAGGAAGTGACCAGCAGTGCCGTGGCGTTGCTGCTTTGCACCAGGGCGGTCACGGCGATACCGGCGACGAACGCCATGGGCCGTTTGCCGACGTTATGGCTGAGCATGCGACGCAGCTGCGAGCCATACACCCGCAGGATGCCGGTACGCACGATATGAGTGCCCCAGATCAACAGGGCAATGGCGGAAAGCAGATTGAGCAGAGTCAACATCACGCATCTCCCTGATACGCAGATTCGATCCCGTGACTTGGGATACTGCCGGTGACGGGCCGGTGCAGGCGTCAGTCACATACGGGCATACGGTTTGTCGAACAAGCCTTCAATTTGACTGTAGTTGCAGAGCGATGCAGCGCCTCGGCTGAGTCGAGTCGCTGCGTGGCATGTCGAACGCAGTTCAGTTGTCGGCAGCTGCTGACATCAGCCTCATGCAACGCGGTGATAGGCACTTGGAGGGACGACCGCCGACTAAGTTCGTAGAGGATTTTCGAGCGGGCATGCGGCCTGCCGCCCGGTTCCTGCACAGGCAGGGCGCGGCGCGGCAAGCCGGAGGTCGGTGTGCGCCTTTTCTTATCAGCCACGAAAAACGGAGCCAGTACAGACTCCGTTTTTCATGTTGCATCAGCGTAAGCCGATTACTGGCCAGGAACATCCTTGCGCAGTTTCACCGGCTCTACGTCGTCCAGGCCTTCCTTGCGGCGGCGGGCGGTACGCAGACGGATATTCAAGGCTTCCACGCCCAGCGAGAAGGCCATGGCGAAGTAGACGTAGCCCTTCGGCACGTGAACTTCGAAGCTTTCGGCGATCAGTACGGTACCGACCACGATGAGGAACGACAGAGCCAGCACCTTCAGGCTCGGGTGCTTCTCGATGAAGTCGCTGATGGCGCCAGCGCAGAGCATCATCACCAGTACGGCAACGACGATGGCGGCGACCATGACCGGCACATGGGAAACCATGCCGACCGCGGTGATCACCGAATCCAGCGAGAATACGATATCGATGATGGCGATCTGGATGATGGTACCGATGAAGTGCTTGGCCGCGCCCTTGGGCTGATCCACGCTTTCTTCTTCGCCTTCCAGGCTGTGATAGATCTCGCTGCTGCTCTTCCAGAGCAGGAACAGACCGCCGAAGAACAGGATCAGGTCACGGCCGGAGATGCCCTGGCCGAAGACGTGGAACAGGTCGGTGGTCAGGCGCATGATCCAGGTGATGGAGAGCAGCAGCAGGATACGCGTGACCATGGCCAGGGCCAGGCCGAAGAAGCGGGTGCGCGCCTGCAGGTGTGCCGGCATGCGACTGACCAGAATTGCGATCATGATGATGTTGTCGATGCCCAGAACGATTTCCAGAGCAGTCAGAGTCAAGAAAGCAACCCAGATTTCCGGGTTGGTCAGCCATTCCATTAGAGGTTCCTTGCAGGTGATTGAATGCCTGGCGCTGATGCGGCCAAGAGGCCGAATTCTAGCGCCAGTGGTGTGAAAATTTCGTCAAAATGTTCGCGCGTCAGCTACCAAATAGTGGAAATACACCCAGTACCAGTGCGGTGACCAGGATGGTCATGCACAGCAGTGCTGCCCACTTCAGGGTGAAACGTTGCAGGTCGCGAACTCGATCTTCGCCAGGCCGATCAGCAGATAGGCCGCAGGTACGGGCCGAAGGTATCAGGGATGACCGCCAGCAGGCTCTTGGACATTTATTGCCCACTAGGAAATCTATATCTGGTAGCCCGTAGGTTGGGTCGGGCCGTGCAGGTGAAACCCATCAACTGCCGATGGGTTGTACCCATCCTACGACCTACTTGCGTACTCGTGAAGTTCGGGGTGAACGACATGCGTGGGCTGCTACAAGGCGTAAGCAGATGTAGGGTGGATGACGCTCTTTTCATCCACCAGCCCGTAGGATGGGTGAAACCCATCAATTTCCGATGGGTTTCACCCATCCACGACCGTCCGCTTGCGCCACTTTGCTGCCTAAATACCAGAAACCTGCCTTGAAGATCATGAACAGGTTCTAAAGCACGCGCTCCAGGAGATAGAGCATCCCTACCAGCGAAGCGGCGGCGAGCAGATGCTGCAGGGTGATGATGCCCGCCATCAGATTTCCATCGCCGCCCAACTGGCGAGTGAGCACGTAAGAGGTTGGCGCGGTAGGCAGGGCGAAGAACAGTACCAGCACGGTGCTCTCCATCGCAGGCAGTTGCAGTGCATAAGCGACAGCGAAGGCCAGCAGCGGCATCAGCAGCAGGCGCAGCAGGCTGTTCCAGGCCAGGGCTGGAACTTCGCCGCCCAGCTGTTCCGGTTTCAGCGCCGCGCCGACGCACAGCAAACCCAGTGGCAGGCTAGCGGCGGCGAGCAGGCTCAACAGGCGGTCGCTGCCGCCAGGCAAACCCAGGCCACTGAGGTTGACCAGGGCGCCGGCCAGACAGGCGAGGATCAGTGGGTTGCGGATGATCGGCAGCAACAGGCTGCGCACGCTGACGCCGCGCTCGGCGGTCAGTGACCAGACCGACAGTACGTTGACCGCTGGCACCATCAGCGCCAGCATCAGCGCGGCCAGGGTCAGGCCTGGCTGGCCGAACAGGCTGCCCACTGCAGCCAGGCCCAGGTAGGTGTTGAAACGCAGGATGCCCTGGCTGAATGCGCCGAAGCGCGACGCCGGCCAACCACGCAGACGGCGTACGATCAACAGTGCCAGCCAGGCGATACCCAGGCCGAGCAGCACGGCCAATGCCAGACGCGGCAGTTGCGGGTTGTCCAGTGGCGCGGTGGCCAGGCTGTTGAACAGCAGGGCAGGGAACAGAATGAAGTAGTTGAGACGCTCGGCGCCGGGCCAGAAGGCTTCGCTGGGGAAGCCGCGACGACGCAGTTCATAGCCGCTGACGATCAGCGCGAAGAGTGGCCAGAGGGCCAGAAGCAGGTCAGTCACGGGAGCCCCCGGTGGTGGTGGGCGCCTATCTTCGCCAGCGTTTGCCGATCATGCAAGCCGTCGAGGCGGTGGGGTAGACGCGTCGTAGCCAGGTGAGCGTCTTGGAGCGGATGTTGCCGATGACGCATACTTCGCTTCCCTTTCCTCTGCGGAGTACCCATGGACAAGCCCAAGAGCGGCACCCGGGTCGCCCAGGCCGATCGCAGCCGTGCGGCGATTCTCAAGGCCGCCGTCAGCCTGTTCAGCCGCCAGGGCTATGCCGGAGCCCGCACCGAGCAGATCGCCAGCCTGGCCAAGTGCAACGAGCGGATGATCTATTACTACTTCGGCAGCAAGGATCAGCTGTTCGTCTGCGTGCTGGAGTCCATCTACGAGCGTTTCAATCGCGCCGAGGCGCGTCAGTGCTTCGACCTGAGCCGACCCGAGGAGGCCGTGCGCCAGATGGTTACCTTCATCTGGGGCTATTACCTCAAGCACCCGGAGTTCATCACCATCCTGGGCACGGAAAACCTGCTCAAGGGCGTGCACGCGCGCAAGTCCGGCAACCTGCGCGCGCTGTCCGGCAAGGCCGTCGGCGTGCTGCAGCCGATCATCCGGGCAGGGCAGGAGCAGGGGCTGTTCCGTGAGGATATCGAGCTCAACCACGTCTACCTGATGATTGCCTCGCTGTGCTACTTCTACAACTCCAACCTGCACACCCTCAGTTGCTTTCTCGACGACGGCCTGGCCACTGCCGAACAGAAGCAGCGCTGGCTGGATTTCATCTGCGATCTGGTGCTGCGTGGCCTGCGCCGCGTGCACGGTTGACGGTGATCAGTGGCTGCCGGGGTTGGCGCGGACATGGGCAACTTTCTCGGTCAGGCCGTTCCAGGCCGGGCGTTCGCTGGCGAAGCGGTGGCGTAGATAAGCGACCAGCTCCGCCACCTGGCGATCACTGAAGCTGTCCTTGAAGGCCGGCATGTAGCCCAGCTCCGGGGTGGCTGGTTTGTCGATGCCATGCAGGATGACGTTCAGCAGGTTGTCCGGTATCGCGCTATGCACGTTGCTGTTGACTGCCATCGATGGGCTCACGCCGAACAGCTTGGGGCCGAGACCATCGCTGTGGCAGGCCTGGCAGGCACCTTCGAAGGTACGCTGGCCGCGGGCCAGCGCCAGGGCATCGGGTGCATTGGCGGTGCTTGCGGTCGTTGTCTGCGGTGCGGGCGCATCGAGCGATATCAGGTAGTTGGCGATGGCCTGCACATCGCTTTTGGGCAACATCGCCAGTTCGCTGACCACTGGCCCCATGGGCCCTGCTGCCACGCCATGTCGCTCGGAAAAGCCGCTACTCAGGTAGTCGCTGAGTTCGGTCTCCGTCCAAGGTGTGGCGTTGCTGCGCAGGCCGCTGAGTGCCGGTGCTTCCCAGCCGTCGACCATGCCGCCGGCGAGAAACGACTGACCGCCTTTTTCTGCCCCCAGCAGGTTGCGTGGCGAGTGACAGGCCGCGCAGTGGCCCAGGCCGTTGACCAGGTAGGCGCCACGGTTCCATTGCTCGCTGCGCGTGGTGTCGGCCTGGTACTCGCCACGCCCGAGAAACAGCGCGTTCCAGCCGGCCATCAGTGGGCGGATGTTGAACGGGAAGCTCATCCGGTTGGCCTGCGCCGGCTGCTTCACCGGTGCTTGCGACATCAGGTAGGCGTATAGCGCCTGCATGTCGGTGTCGTTGATGTTGCGAAACGCCGTATAGGGAAACGCCGGGTACAGGTGGCGGCCATCACGGCTGATGCCCTCGCGCATGGCCCGTTCGAAGGCGCCGAAGGACCAGGAGCCGATACCCGTTTCACGATCCGGGGTGATGTTGGTGCTGTACAGCGTACCGAAGGGCGTATCCATGGCCAGGCCGCCGGCGTTGGTGACGCCGTCCGGGGCGGTGTGGCAAACCGCGCAGTCGCCAGCGGCCGCCAGCAGGCGACCGCGCTCCAGGGTGGCGGCAGACCAGGTTGCCGATGCCGCTGGCGCCACTGGAGCGATTTCCGCACGCCAGGGCAGGGCGGTAGTCAGCAGCCCCAGCGTCGCGCCAAACACCCCGGCCAGTCCGCCGAGCCACCATTTGCCGCGCTTGCTGGCGGCGGATGAAGCTGGCGTTGCAGTGCCGCCTGCTTCGCCACCATTGAGTGCGGCGCGAACCCGCTCGGCGGTGATCGGCAGCTCGCGAAAGCGCAGGCCGGTGGCGTCATAGATGGCATTGGCGATGGCCGCCGCGCTCGGCACCGAAGCCGATTCGCCGCTGCCCATGGGCGGCTCCGTCTGCCTTGGCATCATCATCACGTCGATGGCGGGCACTTCGGGAAAGGTCAGGATCGGGTAGGTGCCCCATTCGGTGCTGGCGACCCGGGATTCCTCGAGCTGCACCTGCTCCTTGAGTACCCGGCTGGTGGACTGCACCACATTGCCGTGGATCTGATGACGCACGCCCTCGGGGTTGATCATCATGCCGGCGTCGTGGCCGATCACCACGCGGGTAACCGCCACCTCGCCGGTGCGCTTGTCCACGGCCACATCGGCGACCCAGGCCGCCCAGGCGGCGCCGAAGCCGGGAAACTTGCTGTGGATATAGCGGGCATAGGCGAAGCCGCGACCGCGCAGCACGTCACCCTCGGCAGGCGTCTGCTGTGGTTGGGTTCTGGGTTGCCAATCGGCGCGTTCGGCGGTGGCCTGAATCAGATCCCTGGCGCGAGGGTCGTCCAGGTGCTGCAGCCGGTATTGCACGGGGTCTACCCCGGCGGCGAATGCCAGTTCGTCGATGTACGACTCGTGGGCGAAGCTGTTCGGCATGGCGGAAACGCCGCGCATCCAGGATGCACGCACCAGCGGCGCCATGTCGTTGATGGTAACGCGCATGTGCTCATAGTCGTACGGCGGGATCGAGGTGCGGTCACCCATCTCGAACATCATCGGCAGCGGTTCGACACGGCCGGTGAGCAGCAGCGCCAGGGTCGGCGCACCGTTGGACGGATAGCTGGTCTGGAAGTCATAGGCGCTGATGCTGCCATCGGCGTTCAGGCCGCCGTCCACCTCCATCAACTGGGCCGTGCCCTTGGGCTCCCACAGGTGTTCCTGCTCTCGGGTCAGTTGAACCCGTACCGGCTTGCCCACCGCGCGTGACAGCAGCAGGGCGTCGGCGCAAACATCGTCGGCGCAGTTGCGTCCATAGCACCCCGCAGCTTCCATGCGGATCACTTCGATCTGGTTTTCATCGCACTCCAGCAGCCAGGCCAGATCGGCGCGCAACAGATGAGGATTCTGGGTGCCGGACCAGACCCGCGAGTGCTGCTCGCCGTAATCGGCCAGGGCGCAGGATGGGCCGATCGAGGCGTGCAACTGGTACGGCCACAGGTAGCTGCGGGTCAGCCGCTGATCGGCACTGGCCAATGCCTGCTCGACATCACCCTTGTCCAGCACGGTGCGGGCGATGCGCGGGTTATCGCGGATCGCCTGGGCCACATCGCGCATGTCGGGCAGCTTGTGCGTCCAGGGCTTCCACTCGATCTTCAACTGCTGCGCGGCGCGGATGGCCTGTTCCTCGCGCTCGGCGACCACGCCGACGAAGTCGCGAATCACCACCACGGCGACGATGCCGGGGATGTCGGCGATGGAGTTTTCGTCGACCGCCAGCAGGCTGTTGCCGACGAACTCGCCGCTATCGTAGCCGGCGTACGGTGGGCGCACCACTCGGCCATGCAGCATGCCGGGCAAGCGCATGTCGTGGACGTAGGTGAGTTCACCGGTAGCCTTGGCCGGGATATCCACACGCGCGGCGCCCTGGCCGACCAGGCGATACTCGTTCGCCGGTTTGAGGGGGGCGTCGCCGCTGATGTGCAGGCGGATGTGCTGGCCGGCGACCAGTTCGCCGAAGCTCAACTGGCGGCCGTCAGGGTGGCGGAAGTAGCCGCGTTCCAGGGTGAGCTGCTCGCTGTTCGTCTGCCAGCGCTCGCTGGCCAGTTGGTTCAGGTGCCGCCGTGCTTCGGCAGCGGCATTACGCAGCGGTACGGCGCTGATCTGGATGGTGGCGCTGGCGATGGTAGCGCCCTGGTTGGGCGCGCGTTCGGTGTCACCGAGCACCATCTCCACCTGCTCCAGATCCAGGTTCAGTTCCTCGGCGACGATCTGCGCCAACGAAGTGCGGATGCCGGTACCCAGGTCGACGTGGCCGTTGAAGGCATACACCTGGTCTTCGCCCGTGATGGCCAGGAACAAACCCAGCTCCCTGGGCTTGGCTTCGGCACTCTGGCCTTTGGGCATGGGCCCGGAGGGCGGCTGGATGGTATCGACCACCAGCAGTACATCCTGGCGTTCGAGCCATTGGTCACGAGTCAGGCGCATGGGGTTTCTCCGTGCGGGGCGGCGGGGCGGCCAGCGGCGCGCAGGGCCGCGCGCATGATTTCGACATGGGTACCGCAGCGACACAGGTTCGCCGAGAGCTCGTTGCGCAGTTCTGCGTCGCTGGGATTGGGGTTGCGATCGAGCAGGGCCTTGAGGGTCATGATCATGCCGTTGAGGCAATAGCCGCACTGCGCTGCCTGCTCGGTGATGAAGGCCTGCTGCACCGGATGGGGACGCTCGCGGCAGCCCAGGCCTTCCAGGGTGGTCACCGAGCGGCCTGCGGCACCGGCCACGGGGAACACGCAGGAGCGAGTGGCGCGACCATCGACGATGACCGTGCAGGCGCCGCATTCACCGAGGCCACAGCCGTACTTGGGGCCATTGAGGGCAAGGTCGTTGCGCAGGATGTACAGCAGCGGAGTCTGGGGTTCGGCGCTCAGTTGCACCGTTTTCCCGTTCACCTGCAGGGTCAGGTTCTTTTCCATGGGATGCCTTGCTACGTCGTCGGCCCATGTCCCGTCGTTACCGTTGTACTCAGGGAAAGGGTTTTTTGTTCATTAAGTGCTTACTACATGAAACTCTGATCATGTAGGCAAGGAACGGGCCAGCGGCGAGGCGGCAGAGGGATAATGGCCGGCGGGCGTTTACTCATGGACGTCCGCAAGAAGGCGCAAACGGCCATTCGTGGACGACGCTTCACCTACGCGGCCCGACCCGTCCACCGCTCTGCGATCGCAATGGTGGATGAAAAGAGCGTCATCCACCCTACGTCCGCTATCGACTTGTAGGTCGTAGGATGGGTGAAACCCATCGGAAATTGATGGGTTTCACCCATCCTACGGGCTACATGAAACCCTGATCATGTAGGTAAAGAACGGGCCAGCGGCGTGACCTGGACGGACGAGCGGCAGAATGCGTGAAACCACGCCGCATGGCATGGCACTGATCGATGGGGTTGGCTGCTGATACCGCGCCGCGGATTGGTGCGGCGGGGGTCAGTCGCTGCTGTCGTTCATCTTGCGCAGCAGGTAGAGGATGGCGATACGTTCGCCCGGGTTGAGGCTGCCCATGGTCAGCTCGCTGATCTGCTGGGCACAGGGAATCATCTCGGTCAGCAGGGTCTGGCCGGTGTTGGTGAGTTCGACGATGACCTTGCGACGGTCGTCCGGGTCTGGCGACAGGGCGACCAGATCACGAGCTTTGAGGCGCTCGACGATGCCGCGGATGGTGGCCTGATCGACGGCGGTGGCCTTGATCAGTTCGGCCTGAGAGCTGGGGCCGTGATCGCGCAGGGCACACAGGGTGACGAACTGGATGGAGGTGAGCTGGGCGTCGCAGGCGTTCTGCTGGAAGATCGCCGTATGGCGCTGGTAGGCCTTGCGCAGCAGATGGCCGATCTGCTCGGTCACCTGATAGCTGTCTGCTGGGAAATCGTCGGTCGACATGAGAGAGGTTCGGTTCGAGGCGCAAGGTGCCGAGTATAACCGCGTAGCGTTGTTACCGGGGAGCGGCTCCCGCCGCCCCCGAAACGGATCAATGGGCTCTGGAGGCTTCGGGATACACCACGTCGCCGGCCAGCACCACGGCCCGGTCATCCAGGTAGATGTCGCAGTTGCGCAGCGGGATGTCCAGGTGGCACGGCGTCTTGCGGGTGCCGCCCACTTCGGTGTTCGGGCCGGTGGAGAACAGGAAGTTGCCGTAGAAGGCGCGAGCGTCCATGCACATGCCGTCGTTGCGATCATGCAGGCCCATGGCCGTCCACTGGGCACGGGGCTGGAGGCCCCAGCCGATGTGGGAAATACCGTAGACCTCGGGATCCTTGAAGTACTTCAGGTAGTCGCGCAGGTACTCGGCTTCGAAACCGCCGTGGATGCCGGTGATGAAGCCCTTGTCGATCTCCAGGGTGATGCGCTCGCGGCAGTAGTTCTTGAACGGCAGGAGGATGTCGCCGACGTCGAGCACCAGGGTGCCCTGGGCGCTTTCCTCGTTCGGCCAACTGAACAGGAAGCCGCTGGGCCAGTGATCCCAGCGCCCTGGTTCGTCGGCGAAGCCGTATTCGGTGACAGCCGGGTACTGTCCCAGATCGGCATGGAAGTCGCTGCCGGCAGCGGATTTCACATGCAGGCTGCGAGCCTGCTTGAGCAGGGTTTCGCTGGCCAATACGCGGCGCTTGTCCTCCTCACTGGGCAGCATGCGTGCCAGCACTTCGGGCGGCTCCACCGCCAGCAGGATGCGGGTGCCGGTCTTGAGTATCTGCTCCTGCTCCGGCGAGTGCAGAAGCATCATGGTATCGACGACCAAGTCGGCGGCCTCCAGGGCGCGCTGTGCGGCCAGATTGCCGGTCAGCGCGGTATCGCCGCAGTAGGCCGTCATGTCGTTGCCCATCGCTCGCGGATGGTTGAAGGACGGCAGTTCCACCGCATACACCTTGGCCTTCAGGCGCTGCGCGGCATCCATGGCGGCGCGCACGGTTCGCGGGTTCGAGTAATGGCTCTTGAGAATGGCGACGCTCTGGGTCGCGTCGACCCTGGACAGGGTCAGCACCTGTTCGAACATCTGGGTCAGTTCGCTATCGCTTACCGGCATGACATGCCTCCTGGTGGACGTGAATAGGTTGCACCGGGTTGGTGCCTTGCGCTGCTTTTCGGTGCGTATTTATAGAGCATGCACTCTATTTGTCTAGATCAAACACCAAGCTAAAGCAGTTGGCAAGGTTCTTGGTATTGCGTTACCTATCTACACATTTACTGGCCTGTGATGTTGTTTGTCTATTTTTAGCATTCGAACAGCTGTTTTTAAAAAATCGCAAAAGGCCTCTTCACTTTTAAAAAATATAGTGCATACACTGTAATTGTCTGGCGGGAACATCCCGCATGGTCGTACCCAAGAAGAGGAGACATGCCCATGGGGGCTCAGCAGAAAATTGCCATCGTCGGTGCCGGCCTGGGAGGCGCGGCTGCCGCCACCTTGTTGCAGCAGGCAGGGTTCGAGGTCACCGTCTACGAACAGTCACCGGAGTTCTCCCGGCTGGGGGCTGGCATTCACGTCGGGCCGAACGTGATGAAGATCTTCCGGCGCATGGGCCTGGAGAAACCGCTCGAGGAAATGGGTTCGCATCCTGATTTCTGGCACAGCCGCGATGGCGAGAGCGGTGACTACCTGTCGCGCATTCCGCTGGGCGAGTTCGCCCGTCGCGAGTACGGCGCGTCCTATATCACCGTTCATCGTGGCGACATGCATGTCTTGCAGATGGACAGCATCGCGCCGGGCTCGGTGCAGTTCGGCAAGAAGCTGGAGCGCATCGTCGATGAAGGCGATCAGGTGCGCCTGAGTTTTACCGATGGCACCGAAGCCACCGCCGATATCGTCATCGGTGCCGATGGCATCCACTCGAAAATTCGCGAGGAACTGCTGGGCGTCGAAGCGCCCATCTACAGTGGCTGGGTGGCGCACCGCGCGCTGATCCGCGGCGACAGCCTGGTGCGTCACGCCGATCTGTTCGAGCCCTGCGTGAAGTGGTGGACGGATGATCGCCACCTGATGGTCTATCACACCACCAGCAAGCGCGATGAGTACTACTTCGTCTCGGGAGTGCCACATGAGGCCTGGGACTTCCAGGGCAATTATGTCGACAGCAGCCAGGAGGAAATGCTGGCCGCGTTCGAGGGCTATCACTCAACGGTGCAGAAGCTGATCCGCTCCACCGAGGACATCACCAAGTGGCCGCTGCGCAATCGCAACCCGCTGCCTCTGTGGAGTCGTGGTCGCCTGGTGTTGCTGGGCGATGCCTGCCACCCGATGAAACCGCACATGGCACAGGGTGCCGGCATGGCGATCGAGGATGCGGCGATGCTGACACGCTGCCTGCAGGAAACCGGATTGTCGGATTTCCGCACGGCTTTCGAACTCTATGAGGCCAATCGCAAGGAGCGTGCCTCGCGCGTGCAGGCCGTTTCCAATGCCAATACCTTCCTGCGTACCCAGGAAGATCCTGCCTGGGTCTATGGTTACGACCTCTATGCCCAGCCGCTGAAGAGCGGGGTAGCGGCATGAGCACCCTGATCGGCGGCGGCAACGTGCAGGCCAACGGCATTCGCCATCACTACCTGCGTTACGGCGGGCAGGGCCCGGTGCTGCTGCTGGTGCCTGGCATCACCAGCCCGGCCATCACCTGGGGGTTCGTCGGCGAGGTGCTGGGGCGTCAGTTCGATACCTATATCCTCGACGTGCGTGGCCGTGGCCTGTCGTCGAGCGGCCCGCAACTGGCCTATGACACCGACACCTGTGCCGCGGACATTCTCGCCTTCGCCGCGGCGCTGGGGTTTACGGGTTATAGCCTGCTCGGGCACTCGATGGGCGCGCGCTTCGCCGTTCGCGCCGCTGCGCTCGGTGCTCCAGGGCTGGAGCGCCTGGTGTTGATCGACCCGCCGGTCTCCGGCCCAGGCCGGCGTGCCTACCCGAGCAAGCTGCCCTGGTACGTCGACTCGATCCGCCAGGCCGAGCAGGGCATGGATGCCGAGGCGATGAAGGCCTTCTGCCCGACCTGGAGCCAGGCGCAACTGCAACTGCGCGCCGAGTGGCTGCACACCTGCTTTGAACCGGCCATCGTGCAGGCCTTCGAGGAGTTCCACACGGTGGACATTCACCAGCATCTGCCGGCCGTGCGGCAGCCCACGTTGCTGATGGTCGCGGGGCGTGGTGGGGTCATCGAGCCGGCCGATGAAGCCGAGCTGCGCGAACTGAAAACCGACTTGCAGGTCGCTCGTGTAGCGGATGCAGGACACATGATCCCTTGGGACGATCTCGAGGGGTTCTTCGCTGCCTTCGGCGACTTTCTCGGTCAGCCGATTAGCCAGGGGATTCAGCCATGAACAGGCTCTACCGTATCGGCCAGATCGTGCCGAGTTCCAATACCACCATGGAAACCGAAATCCCGGCGATGCTGATGGCGCGCCAGGCCATTCGCCCGGAACGCTTCACCTTTCACTCGGCGCGCATGCGCATGAAACAGGTGAAGAAGGAAGAACTGGCGGCCATGGATGCCGAGTCGGATCGCTGCGCTTTGGAGTTGTCCGACGCCAGGGTCGACGTACTGGGCTACGCCTGCCTGGTGGCGATCATGGCCATGGGGCTGGGCTATCACCGCCAGTCCGAGCGGCGTCTGCGCCAGGTAACGACCGACAACGATGCCAACTCGCCGGTCGTCACCAGCGCCGGCGCCCTGGTCGAAGCGCTCAAGGTCATGCAGGCCAGGCGTATCGCCATCGTCGCGCCGTACATGAAGCCGCTCACCGAACTGGTGGTCAACTACATCCGCGAGGAAGGTTTCGAGGTGGTCGACTGGCGTGCCCTGGAAATCCCCGACAACCTCGATGTGGCCCGCCATGATCCGGCCAACCTGCCAGGCATCGTTGCCGGCATGAACCTGGAGGGGGTCGACGTGGTGGTGCTCTCCGCCTGTGTGCAGATGCCATCGCTCGCGGCGGTCGCCAAGGTCGAGGCGCAAACCGGCAAGCCGGTGCTGACCGCGGCCATCGCCACCACCTACGCCCTGCTCAAGGCGCTGGATCTGGAGCCGGTGGTGCCGGGTGCCGGCGCGCTGTTGTCCGGCGCTTATTGAGGAGATGGCCATGCAGGAGCAAAGCCTGAGCGACAACTACCAGGGCGTATGGGGGCAGCGTATCGGTTTCGGCAGCCGTCCCGCCCTGCTGATGATCGACTTCATGCAGGCCTACACCACACCGGGCGCTCCTTTGTATGCGCCGGGCGTGGTCGAGGCGGTGGAACAGTCGGTAGCGCTGCTGGCCGGCGCCCGCCGCGCCGGTATTGCATTGGTGCACAGCAATATCCGCTACCGAGCCGACGACTGTGCCGATGGCGGCATGTGGGTGCGCAAGGCGCCGGTGATGAAGGCCATGGTCGAGGGCAACCCGTTGGCCGAGTTCTGCCCGCAGCTGGCGCCGCAGCCAGGCGAGCAGGTACTGACCAAGCAGTACGCCAGTGTGTTCTTCGGCACGAGTCTGGCTTCTCAGTTGCACGCGCAGGGTATCGACACACTGCTGCTGGCCGGTTGCTCGACCAGCGGCTGCATCCGCGCCAGCGCGGTGGACGGCGTGCAGCACGGCTTTCGCACCATCGTCGTGCGCGAGTGCGTAGGAGATCGGCACCAGGCTCCG
The DNA here is from genome assembly GCF_004327275.1 of Phytopseudomonas daroniae. Taxonomy (NCBI): domain Bacteria; kingdom Pseudomonadati; phylum Pseudomonadota; class Gammaproteobacteria; order Pseudomonadales; family Pseudomonadaceae; genus Phytopseudomonas; species Phytopseudomonas daroniae. The sequence goes on along the minus strand of NZ_QJUJ01000001.1, from coordinate 287,483 downwards.
CACGAGGCCAATCTCTTCGACATCGACAGCAAGTACGGTGATGTGGTCGGGCTGCAGGAGGCCCTGGCTTACCTCGATCAACTGTCTGCGTGAATACCCAATAAGGAATCTGCGGTACGCCGCTTTTTCCACTGGTCATCCTCGTGCAGGATGGCCGCCGCGCCCATGGTGTGGCACTGACGCTGCCTTGGAAGGTCACCAGTTGGTGGCGCCTGGGTGCGTCGACAACTGCTGGCTTCAACAAAAATCACAAGTCACCGCCAGGAGACAACGCAATGTCTTACGTACCCACCACCAGCACGGCCCTGGGCAGTGCTACCGACAGCACTCGCGAGCTGTACCGCAAAGTGACCTGGAGGCTGATCCCCTTCCTGTGTTTCTGCTATCTCGCTGCTTATCTGGATCGCATCAACGTCGGCTTCGCCAAACTACAGATGCTCGGCGATCTGCAATTCAGCGAGGCCGCCTACGGGCTGGGCGCCGGTCTGTTCTTCGTCGGCTACATCCTGTTCGAGGTGCCCAGCAACCTGGTGCTGGAAAAGGTCGGTGCCAAGGTCTGGATCGCCCGGATCATGATCACCTGGGGCCTGCTCTCGGCCTGCACCATGTTCGTCACCACCACCACCCAGTTCTACATCATCCGTTTCCTCCTGGGCGCCGCGGAAGCCGGCTTCCTGCCCGGGGTGCTGTACTACCTGACGACCTGGTACCCGACTTACCGACGTGGCCGAATCATTGCGCTGTTCATGATCGGCCTGCCGCTTTCCAGCGTCATCGGCGGGCCGCTTTCCGGCTGGATCATGAACCACTTCGATCAGGTGCACGGTCTGCGCGGCTGGCAGTGGCTGTTCCTGCTGGAGGCCATTCCCAGCGTACTGTTGGGTATCCTGACCTTCTGGGCGTTGCCCAATCACTTTAATCAGGCCAAGTGGCTCAATGCCGATGAAAAAGCGCAGCTGGCCAGCGACCTGGCAGCCGACGATGCGGAAGGCAAGGGCAGCAAGCACAGCTTCCGTGACGGCTTCTTCAACCTCAAGGTGTGGATGCTCGGTGGCATCGACTTTTCCATCCTGCTCAGTGCTTATGCCATGGGCTTCTGGATGCCGACCTTCATCCGCAATACCGGTGTCATCGATACCTTCCACATCGGTTTGCTGACGGCAATACCAAGTCTTGCCGCACTGGCTGGCATGCTGTTGATCGGCGCCAGTTCCGATCGCCATCGCGAACGCCGCTGGCACATCATCGTGCCGTTCATCATCGGCGCCATCGCCATGGCCAGCAGCACCGTTTTCAGTCACAACCTGGTGATGACGGTAACCCTGTTCGCCATTGCCTCGGCAGCGATCATCGGCGCCGTGCCGGTGTTCTTCAGCCTGCCGGCGACCTTTCTCAAGGGCACGGCGGCGGCCACCGGTTTCGCCCTGGCCTGCTCGCTGGCCAATATCGCCGGTCTGGTGAGCAACTCGCTGATGGGCCTGGTTACCGACCTGACTGGTACCAGCCACGCGGCGCTGTGGTTCTTCGCCGGCTGCCTGCTGCTCAGCTGTTTCCTGGTGATCGCGCTGCCGGCCAAACTGGTCAATCGCTGAGTAATTGTTCGACTGCAGTCATCCCTGACATAGATGATTGCAGGCAGCCTTTGGATCACGTTCTAACCCGCTACCCAAAATGATAAACCGTCAGGTGAACTCCAATGCGAAGCCTTTTCAAACGCTGTGCATCCGTTATTGTTGTGGCCATGTCGGCAAGCTCGCTACAGGCCACTGAGAAAGTAATTTTCGATACCGATTTCAATGTGCTTAACGATGATGGTCAGGCTTTTATCATGCTGGCCCAACTGCATGCGCAAAAACGTATCGACCTGCTGGGTATGACGCTGGTCAGCGGTAATGCCTGGGTAGACCAGGCGCAGGTCGATGCCCTCAAAGCTGTCGAGCGTATGGGCGTGGAAAAGGAAATCGGTGTATATACCGGAGCGGCGTACCCGCTGCTGCACGACTTCGCTACCTATCCACAGGAACAGGCGCTCTTCGGCGCCGGTTGGCCCGGGGCGTTCAAGAGCGCGCGCCCCACTTCCGCCGATCAATTGATCGCACCACCCGACGGCCTGGCAACCCATACTCAACTGCGCAAGGAAACCGCACCGCAGTTCATCATCGACAGCGTCCGTGCCAACCCTCACGAAGTGACCCTACTGGCCGTTGGCCCGCTGACCAACCTTGCGCTAGCGATCCGTCAGGCCCCGGACATCGTACCGTTGATCAAACGCATTGTTTACATGGGGGGCGCCATCGATATTCCGGGCAATACCACTCCGGCTGCCGAATTCAACTGGTGGTTCGATCCGGAAGCAGCAAAGATCGTCCTGCGCTCGCCGATCGAGCATGTGATATTCCCGAACGACGTCTGCGAAAAGGTCATTTTCGATGCGTCTGTATACAATCGCATCGTGGCGAAAAAAGGATCGATTCCCGATCTCTACAAGCATGAGTTTGGCTCACTGTTCGATAAGGACCCCGGCTACCAAAGCTTTACCTGGGATAGTTTGCCAGCATTGTTCCTTGTCAATCCGCAGATGGTCACCGAGTCTCGCGAGATGTGGGTCGACGTCGATGTTCAGTTCGGGCCAAATTATGGCCGCGCTCTGGGTTACAAGAAAAACGCGCCAGTGGCTACCCAGAAAGCCAAGGTAATCTTCGCCATCGACCAGAAAAAATTCTGGGATGACTATGTATCGCTGGTGACTCTGCCGACACCGATCAAGCCATAACCAAGTCTGTTGTTAGGGTTGAATACGCCGCGGCCAATACCAAACGGCTCTCAATAGCGACATCCCAGATCATTTTCTGCGCCAGGACTCAAGAGTCGCCGATGCCACGCGTTCATCGCGTACGCTTCGGTGGGTACCGACGGATATACCCGGGCCGGTAGTTGAGCCCTTAGTCGACTCCTCTCTTTTTTCGCAGGGTGGGGGAGCATCAGGGGAAAGTACCCATGACGGATATACAGGCACTACTGGCAGCCTGCGCACAGGTCGAACAGGAGCAGGACGAGGCTGTGCTGGCCACCGTGGTCAAGGTGGAAGGCTCTGCCTACCGACGGCCCGGCGCGAGGATGTTCATCTCCTCGCTGGGCGCCACCGAAGGCACCATCAGTGGCGGCTGCCTGGAGTCGGCCGTGGCGAAAAAGGCCTGGTGGCTGACCGAGCGCGGGCAGCCGGTGCTGCAGCGTTACAGCAGCACCGCCGGCGAGGACGAGGACGACGGGCTGTTCGGTCTGGGCTGCAATGGCACCCTGTACCTGCTGCTGGAGCGGCACAGCCGTACCCTGCCGGCGCCCGCCATCGAGCTGTTACGCGAGGTCGTGGCCCAAGGCGAGCCCGGAGCCATGGCGCGAGTCATCGGCTGTCCCGCGAGGAGCGGCGTGCGGCTGGGGCAGTATCTGAGTTGCGCGCCTGGCCGGCATTGGCGCAGCGACTTGCCGGATGGCGTGGCCGCGCTGCTGCGCGCCGACCTGCAGCGCACCCTGGACGACCGCCGCAGCGCGTTGTGCCGCTATCCGCTGGCCGACGGGGAGCTCGAGGTGTTCTGCGAGTACCTGGCGCCGCCGCGCCGGCTGTTGGTGTTCGGCGGCGGCCACGATGCCCAGCCGTTGGTGGAGATGGCACGGCTGATGGGCTGGCAGGTCACGCTGATCGACAGCCGCCGCCACTACGCTCGCCACGAGCGTTTTCCCGGGGCGCACGCGGTGCGCTGCATCGAACTCGACGAGTCGCTCGACTGGCCGGCCCTGGCCGACGGCGCGGCGGTGCTGATCATGAGTCACAGCTACCGCCAGGATCGCCACTGGCTGAAGGCGATGCTCGACTGTCGCCCCTGCTACCTCGGCCAGTTGGGCCCGCGCAGCCGAACCGAGCGGCTGCTGGCCGAAGTGTGCGACCAGGGGGCGCCGCAGCCCGGCCTGGAGGTGCTGCACTATCCCATGGGCCTGGACATCGGTGGCGACACGCCGCAGAACGTGGCCCTCGCCGTGTTGGCGGAAATCGCCGCAGTGGGCAACGGACGCCAGGGCGGCCTGCTCAGCGGGCGTAGCGGCAGCATTCATGACCGGGAAGCCGAGCATGGCGCCTGTGCCGTCGCCATGCGTGCGCAGCGACGGAGCAGCCGTTGAGCGGCGTGGCCGCGCTGGTGCTGGCGGCCGGCCGGGGCCGCCGCTTTGGCGCTGACAAGCGCCTGGCCCGGCTGGAGGATGGGCGAACCCTGCTGGCGGCCACGCTGGCGCTGGCCGGCGAGGCGTTCGACGAAGTCTGGGTGGTGCTGCGGGCCGAGGATCCGCCGACGCTTGCAGCCGGTTGCCGGGTCGTGCGCTGTGCCGATGCCGACGCCGGCATGGGACACAGCCTGGCGGCAGGGGGCCGGGCCGTGGCGCAGGGCTCCACGGTCGAGGCGCTGGCCGTTCTGCTCGGCGATATGCCGTGGATCAGCCCGCATAGCCTGCGTCTGCTGCAGACCCGCAGCGATGCCCGGAGCATCCTCTTGCCCGAGTACCGTGGGCAGCGTGGACATCCGGTGATCTTCGGTCGCCGCTTCTGGCCAGCCCTGGCGAACTGTCGCGGCGACCAGGGTGCGCGTGGCCTGTTGCTGCAGGAAGCCAGCGCGTGCCGCATCCTGCCGGTGGACGATCCGGGTGTGGTGCGCGACGTCGACCATCGCGCCGACCTGCTCCGGGGATGACCGCGTGCATGAAGTGTTCGCAGGCATGGTGCTGCGTCGTATCCGGGTGCACCATCAGCGGATGGGGTCGGTACAACGGAGGAGATGATGATGCTCAGTATCCACAGTGGCGGCTGTCAGTGCGGTGCACTGCGTTATCAGTTTCAGGCACCGCTGACCGATATCGCCCATTGCCACTGCTCGATCTGTCGGCGCAGCACCGGCGGCATTCTGGTGACCTGGATCACCGTCCCGCTGGCGCGCTTTGTCTGGCTAAAGGGCGAGCCCGCCCGCTACGCTTCATCGCCAAGCTGCACACGGTATTTCTGCCCGACGTGCGGCGCTCATCTGGCCCTGTTCACTGCGCTGAGCCCGCAGTCGCTGGATGTCACCATCGCGACGCTGGATCACCCTGAACAGGCGCCGGCGGATCGGCATATCTGGACGCAGAGCCGACTGCCCTGGCTGCAGGTGGACACCCACTTGCCGGAAGAAGACCAGGAACGCATCGAGTGAGCGTGCCGCATGTAAAGGCGCCTCCTGATGTTCAGCGTGAAGCCCTGGAGTCCACCGGCGACATGACGCCCAGGAGATGATCGACAACCTGTAGAAAGGCTCGGAGCTTGCCGCGTACCAGCCGACGCTGGCGAACCACTTCCGTCAATCGAAATGACGTGGATATTTATGAAATCTTGCCCTTGGCTGTCGGTCAGAGCCTGACTCCCACCGCTACTGCCCGGATCCAAGCGATGCCACTGATAGTCATAGCCGAAGACGAACGCTCCATCAGAGAGCTCCTCGTGGAGATCTTCGAAGAACAAGGTCATCAGGTGAAAGCCTTCCCCTGTGCCGACGACGCCTGGGAGTTCCTCGCCAGCTGCGACGGTCAGGTGCAGATGGTGCTGACCGACTTCAGCATGCCTGGCGATATCGACGGTATTTTTCTCGCCCATCTGATCCGTGATCGCTTCCCGGATCTGCCGATCATCATCTCTTCCGGTTTTCTGGAAGAGACGAGCGATTTCGAGGGCTTGAACGTGGCGGTGATTCCCAAGCCGTGGACGGTTAGCCAGCTACTCGCCATATGCGCGGCGATGATCCCCGAAAAAACACCCCAGACCGACATTCGGCAGGCGTAAGCGATTCGAGCAGCGAGCTGCGATGTCCTGCGTACAAAAACTCCCATCATGTGACTGCGCAGAAACCTCGGTGGATATGTAAAATCCCCGCCCCGTTTTACTGCTGGAGATGTCACGTTGGCCATTCACTACTCGCCTTCCCAGAACACTGTCGCTTGTGGCCGCACCGGTTCGAGCCTCAGCGCTACCCAGGATCAGACGCAGGTTTCCTGCAAGCTTTGCCTGCGCTCGCTGGAGAAGGACGCTGCCCCTGCCGAGGCCGTCAATCGCACGCCAACCCTGGCCGAGCTGCGTGCAGCCGCTCGGGCGGCGAAAGCTGCGGCCAAGCAACCTGATCCGAAAACTGCCCTGAGCGTACGGGCAGCATGGCGGCAGAAACTGGAGCAGATGCCAGGCCGCAACCGACTGCCACGCGGTGCGGCTCGTCAGGCGTACGTTTAATCGGTGCCGCTGTCAGGGCCGCGAGACGAATATGCTCCGGTCTTGGCAGCCTATCTCTTCAGTGGTTTTCAGTTGCCCGATCCAGCACTTGGTTCTGCCGGATAAGTCCCGCCTTTATTGCCTGATTCAGTTACCGGCACCAAGTTGAGTAATCACCCGGTGTTTGGCAAAAAATCTATATTCAAATCTTCATGTAGGTAAGTTTGCCGACGGAATCGTTAGTCTCACCGGTTAAATAAGGGCAGAGCTTACGTGTTTCTGAAGTAAGTCGATCATTGCCCAATACTGTCTCGATTGCTGTTGGTCAAATTGATGATCAGGCATTTATGAGTCTCGCTCATCAGGCTTTGCAATATTTCCTACTAATCGCCTGTGGTCGCAGGTGTTAGCTTCAGCTGTTGTTCGCATACCGTCTTGGTTAAGCGAATAAGTTCGCATCCGTGAACACCAATGTTTGGCGAAATAGATCGACTGCAGCCGGCTATAGTCATGTGGCAACAGGAGCGATTAACAATTCGTAGCGCACAGAATAATCCTTGCCCTGAAAAACAGTGAACTGAAGCGAGAGCTGCAGCTACCAAGTTCAGTGCCTGGTGTAGTGACAATAAAACGAAATGAGTCGTGGCAGCCTGCGGTTTTCAGGGGCCTGCCAACATGAGCGACCTTGAGGTGACCGTGATGAAAGATCAGAAGACCTTGCAGAGCCCGGTGGTGGAAGTGGATCCGGTAGCGTTGGCGGTAAAGCCGACGCGCCGCAGTTTTCTCAAGTTCGGTGCCTCGGGCATCGCCGCGGCAACGCTGTCCGGCTTGTTGCCCGGCAGCGCCCTGGCGGCAGACCGGGAAGCTGTACCCGACATCGAAGACAAGTCGGTTCCTGGCGTTGGCGAGCAGCGCATTCGCCTGACGGTGAATGGCCAGGTGCACGCGTTGAACGTGCCGGCCAATGCGATCCTGCTCGATGTGTTGCGCGATCGTCTGCAACTGACCGGTACGAAAAAGGGGTGTGATTACGGCCAGTGCGGTGCCTGCACCCTGTTGGTCAACGATGTGGCGATCAACGCCTGCCTGTCGCTCGCGGTGCAGCACGACGGCGACAGCATCACCACCATCGAAGGCCTCGCCCAGGGCGACACCCTGCACCCGGTACAGGAAGCCTTCTGGGAGCACGATGCTTACCAATGCGGCTACTGCACCTCCGGGCAGATCATGAGCGCCGTGGCGATTCTCAAGGATCCGAACATCCCCAGCGATGACGCCAGCGTCCGCGAAGCCATGAGCGGCAACATCTGTCGCTGCGGCGCGTACAAGAACATCCTCAGCGCGGTGCAGTCCGCGCGTTCGAAGATGGGAGGGGCGGTCTGATGCGCACTTTCAATTTCGTACGTGCCGAGTCGTCCGCACACGCCATCGGTTCGATGACCGGCGACCAGCCACGAGCCTACCTGGCGGGCGGCACCACGCTGCTCGATCTGGTCAAGCTGGACGTGATGAAGCCCGAGCAGATCGTCGACATCAATCACCTGCAGTTGAAGCAGGTCGAGCGCCTGGCCGATGGTCGGCTGCGTGTCGGCGCGCTGGTGAGCAACACCGATCTGGCCAATCACCCGCTGGTACGCGAGCACTATCCGGTGCTGTCACAGGCCATTCTGGCTGGCGCCTCCACGCAGCTGCGCAACAAGGCGACCACCGCCGGCAACCTCATGCAGCGCGTGCGCTGTAATTATTTTCGCGATGGTTCCTCGGCCTGCAACAAGCGCGAGCCGGGTTCGGGTTGCGCGGCCATTGGTGGGTTGAATCGCAGCGTGCATGCCGTGCTGGGTACCAGCGAACATTGCATCGCCACACACCCTTCGGACATGTGTGTGGCGATGGCCGCCATCGGCGCACGGGTCACGGTACGCGGCGCCACGGGCGAGCGGGAAATCCCGTTTGGCGACTTCCATCTGCTGCCCGGTGACACGCCATGGCGCGAACATGCGCTGGAGCGCGGTGAGCTCATCACCCATGTAACGCTGGACGCGCCGCTGGCCGGTAGCCGCGGCGCCTATCTCAAACTGCGCGACCGCGCCTCTTACCAGTTCGCCCTGGCCTCCAGCGCGATCATCCTGGTGCTCGACGGGCAGCGCATCGCCGATGCCCGCATCGCCCTGGGCGGTGTGGCCAGCAAGCCGTGGCGGGCCACAGAGGCCGAGCGGGCGCTGATCGGCCAACGGGCGACGGCGGAGACGTTCGCCCGTGTGGCCGAACTGGCGTTGAAAGGGGCGCGGGCATACGAGCACAACGCCTTCAAAATTCCACTGGGGCAGCAGGTGGTTGTGCGCAGCCTTCGCGACCTGACGGCTTAGACCCTGTTCACGATCTGCTGCGCGTCGGCCCTACTGCGTTAAAAACAAGCTCGGAATGCTCATTTACAGCTCGTAAACTCCGCTTCCTCGCTTGTTTTTGCCTTGTATGGCTCTAGCTCGCTAGATCGTGAAAAGATTCTTAGGAGCTTTTTTCATGAGCGAGAAAATCATTGGCGTCGCCCAGCGGCGCGTCGAAGGCTGGCAGAAGGTCAGTGGTGCGGCGCTGTACACCGCGGATCATCACCTGGACGGCCAGCTGTATGCCTATGGCGTTTACAGCAGCATTTCCCGTGGGCAGATCGTGGCGATTCACGACGACGAGGCGCGGCGCATGCCTGGCGTCGTCGAGGTGCTGCACCACGGTAATTTCCCCCGCCTGCACCGCACCCCCAGCGGGGCCGTGAACCTGATCAAGAATATCCTCACTGCCAGCAAGGTGGACGAGCACCGTCTGCCCTTCGAGGATGATCGCGTCTACTACCCGGGACAGTTCGTTGCCCTGGTAGTGGCCGAAAGCTTCGAGCAGGCGAGGGCGGCCGCGTACCGGGTTCGCGTCGATTATCGGCAGGAAGAGTCGATCAACAGCCTGCAGGATGCGCTGCGCACCCGCGGTGCGCGTTCCGGTAATGGCGGCCATGAGCGTGGCGAGCCCGAGGCGGCGTATCAGCAGGCCGCGCACCGCATCGACGTGACCTACACCACGCCGGTGGAAACCCACAATCCCATGGAAATGCATGCCACCACCGCCCATTGGCGTGACGGTCGTTTGTACGTCTACGAAAGTAGCCAGGGCGTGGTCAATCATCGCAACGTGCTGGCCAATGTCTTCGACCTGTCCGCGGATCAGGTCGAAGTGCTCGCGCCCTATATCGGCTCCGGTTTCGGCGCCAAACTCTGGCCCTGGCCGCACTCGATTGCCGCCTGTGCCGCTGCCAAGGTCACCAGGCGCCCGGTGCAACTGGTGGTGCCAAGGGAGCAGATGTTCACCACCGTTGGCCATCGTCCGGAAACCCGCCAGCGTTTGCGCCTGGCCACCGATGGCGAGGGCAAGCTGCTGTCCATCCGCCACGAGTCCTACAACAGCACGTCGACCCTGGACAATTACACCGAGAATTGCGGTGGGGTCACCAAGAGTCTGTATTCCTGCCCGAACGTGCTGGTCAGCAACCAGGTCAGCCTGCTCAATCGTGGCACGCCGACGTCCATGCGCGCGCCCGGCGCGGCACCGGGGTTGTTCGCCCTGGAATCGGCAATCGACGAAATCGCCCTGGCCAGCGGGGTGGATCCTCTGGTGTTCCGGCAGATGAACCTCGCCACGAAAGACGAAAGCATGGATCTGCCGTGGTCCAGCAACCATTTGCCTGAAGCGATAGAAAAGGCCGCCGAGCGCTTCGGCTGGTATCGGCGCAACCCGGCCGTGGGTGCCATGCGTGACGGCGACGAACTGATCGGTTACGGCGTGGGTGCCTGCAACTGGGAGGCCTTCCAGGTGGCGACCGACGCCCGCGTGATTCTGCGTGCCGATGGTCGCGCGCTGGTGCAATGCGGCCTGCAGGATATCGGCACCGGCACCTATACCATCATCGCGCAGACGGTCAGCGAACTGACTGGCCTGCCCATGGAGCGCATCGAGGTGCAACTGGGTAACTCGTCGTTCCCGCCCGGCGCCTTGTCCGGCGGTTCCTGGGTGACCGCCAGCCTGATGCCCGCCGTCGCAGGGGCGACCCGGCAGGCGCTGGAGAAATTACGCGAGTACGCGGTGATGGATAACGGCCCATTCGCCGGCCAGGATCCGCGGAGCCTTGAACTGGGCGAAAGCGGACAACTGAGCAAAGACGGTGTGCGTGCCAGCTTCGCCGATGTGCTGACTCGTCAGCGCCTGTCACGGGCCGAAGCGACCTACCACAGCGGCGCATCGGATAACGACAAGTACTCCTTCCGCTCGTTTGGCGTGCATTTCGTCGAGGTGCGCTGGGATCCGGGCATCTCCCGCCTGCGGGTTTCGCGGGTGGTCAGCGCCATCGACGTCGGCAAGGTGGTCAACCCGCTGGCGGCGCGCAATCAGGTCGAGGGCGCGATCGTCATGGGCATCGGCATGGCGCTGTTCGAGGCGGCCGAGTACGACCCGCGCAATGGCTTGCCGGCGAACAACAATTTCGCCGAGTACGTGGTGCCCGTTCACGGCGATCAGCCGGACATCGACGTGCTGCTGCTCGACTATCCCGACTACCAGCTCGGTGAGTTCGGCGCACGGGGCATTGGTGAGATCGGCGTGACGGGGCTGGCGGCCGCCGTCGCCAACGCCGTTTACCATGCCACGGGTCAGCGCGTGCGCAGCCTGCCCATCACCAAGGAAAAACTGATGGCCGTTCGATAGGCCTGTGATCATGCGGCGTCTGCCTGCTCGGTAGCCTCCGTTGCCTGGGTTGATGTGGCGAGGTGGTTTTGATGAAGCAACTTGACCTGCAGGTCGTTCAGCAGGCTCGTGTATGGCTGGAAGAGGGACGACCGGTCTGGTTGTGCACCGTGCTGTCGACATTCGGCTCGGCACCGCGGGCGCCTGGCGCGATGCTGGTGGCGCTGCCCACGGGGGCGTTCTGTGGGTCGCTGTCCGGCGGCTGCGTGGAGGAGGATTTTCTCGAGCGGGTGGCGACGGGGTCGTTTGCCGAGCGCAATCAGGTGGTGCGTTATGGCGCGGGCGGTCTGGCGCCTACCCGGGCGTTGCCCTGTGGCGGTGTGCTGGATGTATTGATCGAATACATCCCGCCAGGCGATGGCGCCGAAGAGATGTTGCGCCAGGTCGAGCATGCCCTCGGTGGTGGCGAACTGTTGATCCGTGACGTGCCGCTTGGCAATGGCGCCAGTGAATGCCGTCCAGGCAGCATGGGCGACGCGAAGATCCAGCGTGGTGATGAGCGTGTGTCGATCAGGGTTGGCGCCGTGCTGCGGGTGATTCTGGCGGGCTGGTCGCCTGTCGCCGAGTTCTGTGCCGGCTTCGCGACGTCGCTCGGTTACGAGGTGATCCTTTGCGATCCGCGCCCCGAGGTCATCGCCGAGGTGACGGTGCCAGGCGTACAGGTTCTCGAGTTGCTGCCGGCGCGTTTCATCGCCGAACAGGGCGCCCATCGCGCCACCGCGATTCTTGCTCTGACCCATGATCCGCGCATGGACGACCTGACGCTTATCGAGGCCGTGCGTACCGAGGCTTTCTATATCGGTGCAATGGGCTCGCAGCGTACCAGCGGCAAACGCCTGGAGCGGCTGGCGCGTTTAGGCGGCTTGAAGCGAGATGAGATGGCGCAGATTCATGCGCCGATCGGCTTGCAACTGGGCAGCAAGTCGCCGGCGGAAATCGCCCTGGCAACCATGGCCGATGTGCTGAGGGTCGCCAACGGCATCGACCGAGGCGAGGTGTAGCCGTGGTGCCGAACAGCCTTGTGGTTATCGTGCTGGCCGCCGGGTGCGGCTCGCGCTTTCGCGCCTCGGGCGGCACCACGAGCAAGCTGCAGGCCGATCTGCACGGCAAGCCGATTCTCGAGCATGTGCTGGCGGCGGTCGAACGCTCCGGACTCGGTGTGCATGTGGTGCACAGCGCCCGCGGTGACGGCATGGCCGACTCGATTGCCGAAGGTGTACGCGCAACGGCAAGCGCTTCAGGCTGGCTGGTGCTGCCGGGCGATCTGCCGTTGGTGACGGCCCAGAGCATTCGCAGTGTGGCGGCGGCCTTGGTGGACAATCTGGTAGTGGTGCCGGTCTCGGGCGGTGAAAAAGGCCACCCGGTCGGGTTCGGACGTGAATGCTTCGATGAGCTGGTCGCACTCAGCGGCGAGGCGGGCGGTGCGTCGATCGTGCGGCGGTATCGCGCCGAGGGTCGCGTTCTGCAGCTCGAAGTCAATGATCCCGGCATCCTGACGGATATCGATACGCTCGAGGATCTGCAGCGGGTGCGCGGTCTGCTCGAAGCCTCCGTTCAGTTCAGGGGCTCTGGCGAGCAGGTGTGAGCTAGTGTAGCGTCACACATCAAATGTCGTATCCGAGCGATTGGGCTGAGTGGTCGCTCAAAGGCGGTAGCGGACGTAGGGTGGATGACGCTCTTTTCATCCACCATTGCGATCACAGAGCGGTGGACGGGTCGGGCCGCGTAGGTGAAGCGTTGTCCACCCTACGACAGGCCGCTTGCGCCACATGGCTGCCATCCCACATTACGATACCCCGTTCGCCGCCTCGGGCACATCGACCACCCTGGCCGACATATGACCGTTGTCGCGACACCAGGGTGATAAGCGCAAAAGAAGCGACGACCTGATGGTCGTCGCTTGTGCATTGTCCACGGCAATCCGTTCAGGCAATCGCCGTGGCCGCCTCGGCTCTCCTTACAGAATGCTGAGCGGGTATTCGACGAAGGCACGGATCTCGTTGAGATCGGGGCCTACCGCATTGCTGGAGCGGTAGATGGAGTTGCGAAGCCGCAGGGAAAGATCTTTGGCCGCACCGTTCTGCACGGTGTAGCTGACCTGATTGAACAGCTCGCGCTCCTTGCCTTCCTTGTCCGCACCCGTGTCGATGTTATCGCCGCGCACATAGGCGAACTTGTAGCGCAGGCCTGGTACTCCGTAGCCGGAGAAGTCCAGCTCGTAGCTGGCTTGCCAGGAGCGCTCGTCTTTCAGGTTGAAGTCCGAGTAGTAGGAGTTGGCGAGGTAAACGCTGCTGCCGCCGTCGCCGTAGTCGTAGGCATAACCGGCGTCGCCGGTATTTCGCTGGTGGGCGATGATGAAGGCGTGGTAGCCGACGCTGTATTTCGCCACCAGGCTCCAGATGTTGTTGCGGTCATTACGCCCGTCGCCGCCAAAATCCAGAGCGGCGACGGAGTTGTTGTCGTAGTCGGTTCGGTACAGGTTGAAGTCGAAGTTGAGTGCCTGGCTTTCGCTCAGCGTCGCGGTGTAATTGAGGTTCGCATAGTACTTCTCGTAAACGTCTTCCACGTCCGAGTGATACAGCGCGGCGCTCAGGTTGTCGGTGAAGGCGTAGCTGCCGCCCACCACGTCGATTTTCTTCAGGCGGTTGGCGTCGCGTGCCGGGTCGCCCATCGGGCTGTCCGCCGTGAAGCGGCCCACGTTCAACTCGAGGCCTTGCACTTCGTTACTGGTAACCAGTGTACCGGTGAACGATTGCGGGAGCAGGCGGCTGTCGTCATGGGCGAGCACGGGTAGCGACGGGAACTGGTTGCCGTATCTGACCACTGTGTTGGAAAAACGGAGCTTGACCGCCGCACCTGCCTGGGACAGATCGTCGACCGGACGGCCGTCGCTGTCGGTATCGAAGAAGGCGCTGTAATTGCGGCCCCGACCGCTATCGAGCTTGACCCCCAGCAACCCGAAGGCATCGACACCCACGCCGACGGTGCCTTGGGTAAAGCCGGACTCGAAGGTGGTGATGAAGCCTTGGCCCCACACCTTGGCGTCGGCGGCGTTGTTCTTGAAGTCACGGTTGAAGTACGCATTGCGCAGCAGGAGTTTCAGGCTGCTGTCTGCAATGAATCCGTTGGACTCGGATTGCTCACTGGCATGTGCCAGTGGAATGCCTGCCGCTAAGCAGGCACAGGCGAGTGCGAGTTTCTTGTGCTTGAACATGGATGCTCCTAGTCAGTTGGCAGGTGTTGAATTGTTGATTCACCAGTTCCAGAACCTAATTATTATTTGCCTCGATATACCAAGACAGTGCGATAGTTATCATCGCGCTGGCGCACGGGCCAACCACAGGAGTCGATTATTACTATCGATGCAAATGATGCTTCGACGTGGCAGGTTATCTATACCATTCGGGGTGATGAACTCATGGTCATTGGCTTTCGAGAGAAGCCGGTGGTCTCTCCAGTTCATCATCCTTTGGTTTCCGCCTCTATATGAGGCGGTTTTTTTTGGCTGTAGGAAAGTTGATGAAGTTCAGGCGTGAATTTTGCTTCGTGCCGTTTTTAGCGGAATGAGCGATATATCCTGTGTGTACTCATGTCCGTGCGCGCTCTTTCAATTGCCGACGTTTTTATTGATGACTTCTGCTCATGGGTGTATGCGGAAGTTGGACTTTATTTAGGCGTTTTTTATCTTTATAGATTGTCTGTTTACTTGGCGGCATGCGTAAGTGCTGTCGATGTTCCTGTCGCAAAGTCTTACAGGAAAAAGCGCCAGCCTGGTGCTTGCCGGCATCACCGATCCGGCCGCCAGCCGTTTCGGTCAACCGCTGCCTGATATTGCGGCGGCACTGACCGGTGTGCCTCAGGAGGCGGTGGTGATCCTGCTCAGCCATCGGCCGTTGGCGGCTTCGGGCAATGCCATAGCCGGTGCCGACCTGCAGTTGTCCGGCCACACCCATGGTGGTCAGGTGTGGGGCATGCACTGGGTCACCCAGGCGTTCAACGAGGGCTATGTGTCCGGTGAATATGCGGTAGGCGACATGCGCCTGTACGTGAGCAATGGTGCGGGGCTGTGGAGCGGCTTTCCGCTGCGGTTGGGCAAACCCTCGGAGATCACCCGAATCACTCTGCGCGCGGTTGAAGGGTAGGCGATCCGGGTGAAGAGCGAAGCGTCGGGAATGGCGGTTCGCTCGGATCTTTCACTGCCCCGAGGAGGCTTGTGCCGGGGCCGCGTACTGCTCGTCCGAGACCTTTTCCATCCAGTCAGCGACCTTGCCGTCCAGCTGTTCGGCAATGGCGATATGGCTCATGGCCGTGGTTGCTGTCGCGCCATGCCAGTGTTTGACTCCCGGCGCGATCCACACCGTATCGCCTGGGCGGATTTCCCGCCGCGGGCCATTCCAGTTCTGCACATAGCCCACGCCACTGACCACGATCAGCGTCTGCCCGAGCGGGTGGCTGTGCCACGCGGTGCGTGCACCAGGCTCGAAGGTGACGGTTCCGCCACTGACCCGTGCAGCACCGCTGCCCTTGAAGGGCGCATCCAGGCGCACGTTGCCGGTGAAGTATTCGGCAGGCACCTGTACGGATGGCTGCTCGCCGGCCCGTTCGATACGGATATCCGTGGTGTCTTCCGCTTGCGCGGTGAAGCTGTTCAGTGACAGGGCTGCGGCAGCCGTTACAAGTGCTTTGGCACGACACACGTTCATGTTCGCTTCTCCTGAGTGGGTGAGTCGGCGTCAGCCGCTGATCTTGGCGTCTTCGAGCCAGCGGTTTACCCGCTCCATGGTGCGGCGTTCCTGATCGGCTTCCAGGGTGAAGCCTTCAAGCACCCGGGCTCCTTTCGCATGGCTGACGAGAACCGATCTGCTGTCGCCCAGGCCATAGCCGCCATGGGTGACGAACGGGATCAGGGTTTTGCCCGAGAGATCGTGGGCGGACAGAAAGGAACGGATCACTGGCGGTGTGCTGCCGCCGCAGATCGGAAAGCCGAGCAGCAATGTGTCGTACGGAGCGAGATCCACCGCACCGGAGGCAAGCGCTGGCCGGTAGCCGGCGTCTCGTTCCTTGCGGGCTTGCTCGACGGTTTGCAGGTAATCATCGGGGTAGGGCACGGCCGGCTGGATTTCCAGCAGATCGGTATCCAGTGCACGCTGGATCAGGCCCGCGATCACACGGGTATTGCCGGTGCGCGAGAAGTACGCCACCAGCAGGCGTGAACCCTGCCGCTGCACGTCAGTGCCTTGTGCGCCCGCATTGGAAGCACCGAGAAATGGCGCACTGGCGAGTGCCGCGATCAACGCACGGCGCAAGGGGTCGTGAGTATTGCTCATGTGGCCGAGACTTCCAGGCCGCTGTTGCCGAGTTGGCGTTTTTGCATTTGCACTTCTCCCGTTTTCCTCGACTGGCTGCCCTGTGTATCGAGCACAGCCGGATTAGAATGAGTCTGACTACACCTTAATCAGGGGAGGGGGCAGAGCACTAGGCAGCAAAGCCGGCATAGCGCTATGAACAATATTCATGAATGACCAGGATGCTTTCATGAGTTTGGCTCACAGCCTCATGCGTGATCCTGAGCAGGCCGTCCCATGACATCCCGTGTATCTCTGGCTTTCACACGGCTCTGTGCCAAGTGGCTGTTCGGTTATCTGTGGGAGCGTGAAGCTGAGGCTCAGCGCTCGTAGCGCAGCGCGTCGATGACCACGCCGAGGGCGCGGGAGTATTGGCGACGGTTCGGGTAGTACAGGTGGTAGCCGGCAAACGGCTCGCACCAGTCTTCCAGCACGCGCAGCAGGGTGCCGTCTGCCAACTGTTCCTGCACCATATCGTCGGGCAGGAAAGCCAGCCCGCAGCCGGCCAGCGCCGCACGCAGCACCGGGCCGCTGCTGTTGAACGTCCACTGGCCCTCTACGCGAGCCTTCATCTCCTGGCCGTCCTTCTCGAAATCCCATTGCAGCAAACCGCCATAGGTCGGCAGGCGCAGGTTGATGCAACAGTGCCGGGCCAGGTCGGCCGGAGTGATCGGCACTTCGTAGCGAGTGAAGTAATCCGGCGAAGCGACCACCGCCATACGCAGGGTCGGGCCGATCGGCACGGCGATCATGTCCTTGGCGACCTGATCGCCGAGGCGCACACCAGCGTCGTAGCGCTGCGCCACGATATCGGTGAGGGCGTAGTCGACGGTGATCTCGACCTTGATATCGGGGTAGTCGCAAAGAACCTTGTGCAGCTTGGGCCAGAGGATATTGTTGGCGGCATGCTCGGAGGTGGTAATGCGCAGCGTGCCAACCGGCTTGTCGCGAAACTCGCTGACGGCGCTCATCTCCGCCTCGATTTCCTCAAGGCGCGGCGCCACCGTGGCGTACAGTCGTTCCCCCGCTTCGGTCAGCGCCAGGCTGCGTGTCGTACGGGTCAGCAGGCGCACGCCAAGGCGTGCCTCCAGGCCGCGGATGGAGTGGCTGAGGGCCGACTGCGAAACCCCGAGCTGCGCTGCGCCGCGGGTAAAACTGCCTTCCCGCGCAATGACGACGAAAGCCTGCAGGTCGTTGAAGTTTTCTCTGGGCATCTGCGATTCGGGCTCGGTAAGCGGGCGTTGAGCGCAGCATCATAAGCACGCTGCGAGCGTCTCGTTTAACGGTAATTTTCTCTTTTGATTTCAGCCGCAGTATCAGGCAAGCAGCGCTGCTGGCACGGGCCTTCCAGGGCTGGCGAAGCGCCTATGAATGGGCTGCTGTGCTCGAGCGCACGACCAGTTCGAAAGGCAGGATCAGGTGATGCTCGGAAATGCTTTTGCCATCGAGCAGCGCCAGCAACATGGCGACCGCATGCTGCCCGAAGGCTTCGGCCGGTTGTGCGATGGTGGTCAGTGGTGGATCGCAAAAGGCAGCGAAGGAGATATCGTCGAAGCCGGCGACCGAAATGTCCTCGGGAACCCGCAGACCGGCCTGGCGGATGCACTGGATGCTGCCCATGGCCATCTCGTCGTTCTCGCAGAAGATCGCCGTCGGACGGGCTTCGTTGCGCAGCAGGTACGCCGCTGCGGCATGCCCGGACTGGCAGGTGTAATCACCATCCTGCAGCAGTGCCGGGTCGAGTTCGAGACCCGCTGCGTCGAGGGCTTCCCGGTAACCGGCGAAACGCTCGCGGGTCAGCGGGCTGTCCGGTGGCCCCTGGATCAGCCCGATACGGCGGTGACCGAGTGCTAGCAGGTGCTCGGTCATGGTACGGGCGGCGCCGCGGTTGTCCAGGCTGACCGTGGGCCAGGGGGCGTTGTCGACGATCTCGCAGATGTTCACCAGCGGCGGATGATCCTCGCGTGCGAACGGGTCGAAGGCGCGCAGTTGAATGACCCCGTCGGCCTGCTTGGCATCCACCAGTTCGGCGAACTGCCGTTCAGTGTCCGGGTTGCCAAGGGTGTTGCACAGCAAGACCCGATAATCGAACGCGCTGGCCGCTTCCTGGATGCCGCGGATGACCTGAGCGAAGAAGGTATTGGCGATATCCGGTACCAGCACCACCAGATTGCGGGTGCGCTGGGAGCGAAACTGGATGGCCATCAGGTTGGGTTTGTAGCCAGCCTGCTCGACGGCCTCGAGCACCTTTTCACGGGTTTCCGGCGAGACCTGGGCGGGGCTTTTCAGGGTGCGGGAAACCGTGGCGACAGAGACGCCGGCCAGTGCGGCCACCTTGCGGATATTTGTCATGCAACCTCTGTTTTCTGGCCGTTGCTGGGCTCCGATTTGCCGCTAGGTTACCGCAACCCGACCGTCGTGGCGCGCTTGACCTGTGTAGCAGCTAGGTCTATATATCTTTCAATGTAACCGGTTACATTGAAGTAAAGTACCAATAAAAAGAGCGTAAAACGGAGTTGTTCAATGCCTGCTTCAAGCGTAAGGCTGGGAATGATCGGCGGCGGTTCTGGCGCGTTCATCGGCAAGGTGCACCGTCAGGCCGCTGCGTTGGCGGGTGGCATCGAACTGGTGGCCGGAGCCTTCAGCCGCGATCCGGCCAACAATGCCGAAACGGGTCGCGAGGCTGGTTTGCAAACGCAGCGTGTATATGCCAGTTGGCAGGCGCTGCTGGACGGCGAAGCCCGTCTCGATCCAGGCATGCGCATCAACCTGCTGGCGATCGTCACGCCCAACCATCTGCATGCCCCCATCGCCGCCGCCGCCATTCGTGCCGGTATCCATGTATTTTGCGAAAAGCCCGCCGCGCTGAGCAGCACAGAGACCCACGACCTGGCGCATCTTCTGGTGCAGAGCGATGTCCTGTATGGCCTAGCCCACACCTACCAGGGTTACCCGATGATCTGGCAGGCCCGGCATATGGTGCAGGCCGGCGAGATAGGCCGCGTGCGCAAGCTCTATGTCGAATATCCCCAGGGCTGGCTGAGCGATGATCTGGCCGGTCAGGGCAACAAGCAGGCGGCCTGGCGTGGCGATCCGCAATTGGCGGGGCAGGGCGGCTGCATCGGCGATATCGGCACCCATGCCTTCAGCCTGGCCGAGTTCGTCAGTGGGCAGCGTATCGAGTGCATCTGCGCGCACCTCGGCACCCATGTGCCTGGCCGCACGCTGGACGACGATTGCGCCATGCTGTTTCTGACCGAGCAGGACGCCAGCGGTGTGCTGCTCGCCAGCCAGGTCTGCGCGGGCGAAGAGAACGCCCTGAAGATTCGCATCTACGGCGACAAGGGCGGTCTGGAGTGGCGCCAGGAAGAGCCCAACAGCCTGATCCATCGCTCGCTCGATCAACCGATGCGCGTGCTGCGTGCCGGCGCCAACCACAGTTGGCTGTGCGCTGAAGCACTGCATCGAATTCGTCTGCCAGCGGGCCATCCGGAGGGTTATCTGGAGGCCATGGCCAATCTCTACAGCGACTTCGCCCAAGCGATTGGCGGTTCCAGCGGTGCCGCTGCCGCACTACCCGGTATCGAGACCGGCAAACGTGGCATGGCCTTTATCGAGGCGGCGCTGGCTAGCCACGCTAGTGAGGCGAAATGGACGGCATTGTCACCGACTGAAGGAGCACGCTGATGACTTCCGTGACCCAGGGCATCCGCGGCCCAGGCATTTTTCTCGCGCAGTTCCTGTCCGCCGAGGCCCCGTTCGACAACCTGGCGAATCTCGCTCGCTGGGCGGCTTCGCTCGGATACAAGGGCATCCAGTTGCCGACCCTGGGGCCGCATTGCCTGGATCTGCAGCGCGCTGCCGAGAGCCAGACCTACTGCGACGAACTCAAGGGTATCTGTGCCGAGGCGGGCGTCGAGATCAGCGAACTGTCCACTCACCTGCAGGGCCAGTTGGTGGCCGTGCATCCGGCGTTCGACGATCTGTTCGATGACTTCTCCCCGGTGCAACTGAGGGGCCGCCCGCACGAGCGTACCGACTGGGCCGTCGCTCAATTGAAGCTGGCGGCTCAGGCCAGCCAGCGACTGGGTTTGTCAGCCCACGCGACTTTCTCCGGCGCGCTGCTGTGGCCATATCTCTACCCCTGGCCGCAGCGGCCGGCTGGATTGGTGGAAGAGGGGTTCGCTGAGCTCGCACGGCGCTGGCTGCCGATCCTGCAGGCCTTCGACAAGGCGGGTGTCGACCTCTGCTACGAGCTGCACCCCAGTGAGGATCTGCACGATGGCGCCACCTTCGAGCGCTTTCTGGCGGCCGTCGACAATCACCCGCGCGCGCACATCCTCTACGACCCCAGCCACATGCTGTTGCAGCAGATGGACTACCTGGGTTTCATCGACCGCTACCACGAGCGCATCCGCATGTTTCACGTCAAGGATGCGGAGTTCCGCCCCGATGCCCGCTCCGGTGTGTATGGCGGTTATCAGTCCTGGGTGGATCGCCCCGGTCGTTTCCGTTCGCTGGGCGATGGCCAGATCGACTTCAAGGCGATCTTCAGCAAGCTCACTCAATATGGCTATCAGGGTTGGGCAGTGCTGGAGTGGGAATGCTGCCTGAAGGACTCGGCCCAGGGCGCTGCCGAAGGCGCGGATTTCATCGAGCGCCACCTGATCACTCGCGCCGAACGCGCATTCGACGACTTCGCCGGGGTCGCGACCAGCGCCTCGCGCAACCGGAGGTTACTCGGCCTGGAGTAGCACCCTTAACGCTGTCTCGTGAACAACAAGAAGGATAAGAACATGAGCACTTTGAATGTCAGGTTGAGTTTCATGATGTTTCTCCAGTTCTTCATCTGGGGAGGCTGGTTCGTCACGCTGGGCACTTTCCTCGGACGAACCCTGGAGGCCAGCGGCGGGCAGATCGGCATGGCCTACGCGACCCAGTCCTGGGGAGCGATTCTGGCGCCCTTCGTGGTCGGTCTGATCGCCGATCGCTTCTTCAACGCCGAACGTCTTCTGGCGGTGTTGCACCTGGGCGGCGCCGTGCTGCTGTACCTGCTGTACCGGGCCGAAGATTTCGCCACCTTCTATCCGCTGGTGCTGTGCTACATGGTGGTGTACATGCCGACCCTGGGGCTTGTGAATGCGGTGGCGTTTCGGCAGTTGAGTGATCCGGCACAGCAGTTCTCCAAGGTGCGTGTGTGGGGCACCATCGGTTGGATCGTCGCGGGGCTGGTAATCAGTTTCGTATTCGCCTGGGACGCCCAGCAGGCCATCGCCGACGGCGCGCTGCGCAACACCTTCCTGCTCTGCGCCGGTGCCTCGCTGCTGCTCGGGCTTTACAGCTTCAGCCTGCCGGCCACGCCACCAGTGCCTGGCCAGCAGACCGGCATCAAGCGCCTGCTGGGTCTGGATGCCTTGCAGATGCTCAAGGATCGCGGCTTCGCCACCTTCTTTCTGGCATCGATCCTGATCTGCATTCCGTTGGCCTTCTACTACCAGAACGCCAACCTGTTTCTCACCGAAATCGGCGTTGCCAACCCGACCGGCATGATGACCCTCGGCCAGGTTTCCGAAGTGCTGTTCATGCTGTTGTTGCCGCTGTTCATCCAGCGCTTCGGGATCAAGGCGACGCTGCTGGTGGGCATGGCGGCATGGGCGCTGCGCTATGTGCTGTTCGCCTACGGCAACAGCGGCGAGCTGGTGGCATTCCTGGTCGCCGGTATCGTCCTGCATGGCGTGTGCTACGACTTCTTCTTCGTCTCCGGGCAGATCTACACCGACGGCAAGGCCGGCGAGAGCACCAAGAGTTCGGCCCAGGGCCTGATCACCCTGGCCACCTATGGTGTCGGCATGCTGATCGGTTTCTGGGTGGCCGGCATGGTGTCCGATCACTACTCCAGCCAGGGTGCCCACGACTGGCGCAGCATCTGGTTGTTCCCGGCGGTGTTCTCGGTTGCCGTGCTGCTGGCGTTCCTGCTGACCTTCCGCGAGCGTGCCGCGATCAAGCCGGTTGACGCTTCACGGACTCGTTGACGGTAAGCGCCGCGGATGGTGCAAGCCATCTGCGGTGCGGATCATCCCTCGCAGCGGACCTCTGGCTGTTTGAGCAACATGCTCAGTTGCTGCGGGGGATGATGGATCAAGCCGTTTGGCGTTTCGCAGACGCGCTGGATGAAGTTGTCGGTGAACAGCAGTTTGCCGTGCACGAAATGCTCGTTGGGGCGCAGGTTGGGGTTGTCGATGCGCGTACCGAGACGCGCGGCCAGCCATTTTCCGGCCTCGTAGTGGCTGATCCAGCGCTTCGCTGACAGGCTTGCTAGGGTTTCCGGCTGCGCCTCGCGACCGATGACGATCACCGGTACGTCGCTGACTTCCGGCACCAGATCATTGTGTCCCCAATGGCCACCTTCTCCCAGACGCTGGCCGTGATCGCCAGTGATGATCAGGTAGCGCTCGCCTTCCAGGCGGTCGAAGTCGGCGATGACTTCGGCCAGTAGGCTGTCGAGGTAATGCACCGAATTGTCATAGGCATTGCTCTGACCGTTCGGGCCCTGATCCGTCCAAGGTGCTGGCTTCGCCTCGTGACGATAGTTCTGTGCATAGGGAAGGTGGGCGGTACGCAGGTTGAGCACCACGAAGTTGCGTTCACCCCATCGTTGCCCGTCGAGGACGTCCAACAGGGCACGATCCTGCTGTTTCAGGAAACGTACTGGATGGTCTTCACGGGTGATCGACACGTCCAGATAACGGCTACCCAGGTTGGCCAGCAGCTTGGATTCCTGGGACGAAATCCAGTGGGTGCGAAAGCCCGCCTGCTTGGCGAAGCGGAACAGGTTGATGTCGCCGGTGCGCAGCAT
Source organism: Phytopseudomonas daroniae (assembly GCF_004327275.1). NCBI lineage: Bacteria > Pseudomonadati > Pseudomonadota > Gammaproteobacteria > Pseudomonadales > Pseudomonadaceae > Phytopseudomonas > Phytopseudomonas daroniae. Next base: position 264,226 of record NZ_QJUJ01000001.1, on the reverse strand, counting down.
CGAGTCCTGGCCCGGCTCACGAATCGGGTTGATCAGGTAAGGCAGGCTGACATCGGTAGCCACCCCCGCGGCGATGCCGGGGCGTACGAAGGCACTGGGGTGATCGCGCAGGTAGCTGGCCAGTTGCGGCGTGGTGTCGCGGCTGTAGCCGAACACGCCGAGGCGATCACTGCGCAGCGAATCGGCTACCACCAGCCAGACGTGTCGCGCTTCGCTGAGGCTGGGGCTGAGCCCGTATGGCGAGAAGGGAGCAAGTGGCAGTTCGACCTCCGGCTCGAAAGCCAGACGTACGGCCCAGGCGGAGAATACGTTGAGGTTGTTGTGCAGTGCGCTGCGGCTGGGGCTGGCGGCGAACGAGTCGAGATTGCGATAGGTGGCGCGATAGGGTTTCGAGAGCAGCACCATGGCGATCAACACCAGTGCCCAGCGACTCTCCGGCAGTTCGATCCTGCTCGGCAGGCGCAGGTGCAGGGCGAGCAGCAGGGCATAGGGAATAGCCACGCAGGGCAGAACCGGCCAATGCTGAGCGAGGCTGTGCGTCGCCGTTTCGCGAACCTCGCCAGGGTCGTTGAGCAGCGACTGGATATCGATGGCGGTCAGCGGCTCGCCGAAGAAGCTGATATTGGCCAGCTGTATCAGTTGCATCGCCGCGAACAGCCCCAGGATGCTCGCGCTGAGCCAGCGCAGGTTGCACAGCCACAGCCCCGCACTGAACAGCCAGAGCACGGCGACATAGCCGAATTCCAGTTCGGCGCGGTTGTTGGGGGTGAATAACTGCTGCAGGAAATCATCGGCGAGCAGCAACAGGCAACTGAGGGTGGCCAGGGCCACGAGCGACAACCAGGAGCGCAACGCCCCAGAGCGATGACGGGCACGAACGGGCAGCATGGGTTTTCCTGAGTATCAGCGGTCTTCGGAATGTGCGCGGCGCTTGCCGGTGATCATCGACAGCGGCAGGTTTTCGCGCAGGTGAACACTTTCGATGAGCGCGGCGGCTATATGGATGACCACCAGAGCAGCCAGGCCATCAGCAATCCAGCCATGCAGTGTGAGCGGCCAGTCGACGCCCCACAGTGCATCCACTTCCTGCATCAGGAAGCCGCTGATACCGAGCATGGCGATGGCCGCCATCATCAGCAGCATGACCAGGGCGCCCAGTGGCGAATGGCCGAGGCGGCGATAGGCACGGCCTTTCAGCACCTGGCTGAGATGCTTGGTCAGGCCCGCGCGAGTCGGCCAGAAATCCTGCCAGCGCGCGCTGCGCGTGCCGACGAACCCCCATACCAGCCTAACTGCCAGCCAGGCGCAGGCGTAGTAGCCGAGCCAGGTATGCCAGTCGTCACCTTCCTCGGTGAGGAAATAGTTGGCGACGAAGACCCCGGCTACCGACACATGGAACAGCCGGATCAGCGGATCCCAGAGTCGTATCGTCGCCGCGGGCATCAGTCTTCGATCTCGGTCTTGATGGCCTTGCCGGATACCGGGTCGTGGTAGATCTCGACCTTGCGCTTGTCCTTGTCGAAGCCGTAGATCTCGTAGCAGTTGCCTTTGGTGACCTTGAACTTGCTGATCTGGTAACCCTGCTCCTTCAACTGAGTCTGGAATTTCTCTGGATCCTGCCAGGTCGGGCGGTCGGCGGTGGTGCATTCGGTGCTGGCCAGGGCCAGCGGGCTGCCGAGCAGCAGCGCCAGAAGGACGAAATAACGCATGGTGGGACTCTCCTGTGAGGGGGAGACTCACCTTGCGACGCGAAGCTTAGGAAAGTCTTAATGGGCAAATCTCGGTAACATCTGTCCGTGCAAATCGGGCCGTAGGCGGCGCATCATGGCGGCCACCATTTCTGACGAGGTGCGTCGCGTGCGTGTCCTGCTGGTTGAAGATGATCGCGCCCTAGCGCGCGGAATTCGCGTCGCCATGCGCGGCGAAGGGTATACGCTGGACTGGCTGGAGGACGGTGTCGAAGCCGCCCATGCCTTGCGTAGCGAGCAGTTCGACCTGGTGCTGCTCGACCTCGGCCTGCCGCGCCTGGATGGCATGACGCTGCTGCGCCAGTTGCGCGCGCGCAGCGAGAATGCCGTACCGGTTCTGGTGCTCACCGCCCGCGATGTCATGGAGGATCGCATCCTCGGGCTGGATGCCGGCGCCGACGACTACCTGGTCAAGCCGTTCGATCCCGAGGAGTTGAAGGCACGCATCCGCGCCTTGCTGCGCCGCAGCCAGGGCCGGGCTCAGCCGGTGCTGGAGTTCGCTGGCGTGAGCCTCGACCCGGCCACCCAGGAAGTGCGCTACCAGGGCAGCAGCGTGCCGATGACGCCCATGGAATATCAGCTGTTGCATCAGTTGCTGATCCGCCCCGGTGTGGTGGTCACCCGCGAGCGGCTCGGCAATGCCCTCTATGGTTGGCAGGAAAGCGGGCCGGGCAACACCCTGGAAGTGCTGATTCACAACTTGCGCCGCAAATTGTCCAGCGACCTCATCCGCACGGTACGCGGGGTCGGTTACCTGGTGGAGCGAACGCCATGATTTCCATCCGCACGCGCATCCTCGCGCCGACCATCGCCCTGGTACTCGCCGGCAGCCTGGCGCTGGTTCTGCTCGCCCTGCGTGACAGTCATCGGCAGACCGAAGCGGTCTACGATGCGCAACTGGTACAGGCGGCTCGGCTGTTGCAGGGGCTGCTGCAGCAGCCGGATGGGCAGCAGATCGACTGGTCGTTCGTCAGGCAGGCACTGGACGGCGCTATGGATCGTTCCGCCGAGGGTATCTTCTCGCATCCCTACGAAATCAACCTGGCCTTTCAAGTGTGGGCCGAGGACGGCACTCTGCTGGTGCGTTCCGAAGAAGCCCCGCCGCTGGCGTCGCCGCCCGCGCCCGGCATTCATGAATTTTTTCTCGATGATCAGGAGTGGTGCGGCGTGCTGCTGGAAGACGCCGGTCAGGGCCTGCGTATCTGGGTCGGCGAGCGTGAAGATCTGCGCCAGGATCTGATTCAGCAGATTCTCCAGCACACCCTGATGCCGACCCTGGTCTGCCTGCCGCTACTGGCGGCATTCATCTGGCTGCTGCTGGGTTGGGGATTACGACCCCTGCAGCGCCTGGCCCAGCAACTGCGTGAACGCCCCGAACACAGCCTCGCCCCCCTGCCAGCCGGCCCTCTGCCGCCAGAGCTGGAGCCGATGCGCCTGGCTCTGGATGACGTATTGAGCCAGCTGCGCGCGCTGCTCGAACGTGAACGCCGCTTCATCGCCGATGCCGCCCATGAGCTGCGCACGCCGCTGGCAATCCTTGATATCCACGTGCGCAACGCGTTGCAGGCCGGCAGTGTGCAGGAACGTGACGAAGCCCTGTCATTCCTGCAGCAGGGCGTGCATCGCGCCACCCGCATCGCCAGCCAACTGCTGACCATGGCACGCTTGGAAACCCCCTCGCAAAGCCTGCAACCGCTCGATCTGACTACCGTGGTGCGCGAGGAGCTGGCGGATCTGGCGCCGCTGGCACTGAACCGTCGCATCGATCTGGCGCTGGAGGCCGACGAGGCTGTGGTGATTCAGGGTGACCGCGGTTTGATCGTCATCCTGTTGCAGAACCTGGTCAGCAACGCGCTGACCTTCTCGTCACCCGGCAGCGAGGTGAGCGTGCGCGTTTGCCGTGAAGACGAAGGTGTGCGTCTGCAGGTCGTCGATCAGGGGCCGGGTATCGAGGAAGCCCGGTTACCGCGCCTGGGCGAACGTTTCCACAGTGCGGGCAATCCTCAGGGGGCAGGATTGGGGCTGGCCATTGTCGGGATGATCGCCCGGCACCTGGGCGGCTCCATCGGCTTCAGTAACGCGAGTCCCAAGGGCTTCCGCGCCGTGGTCAGTTTTCCCTACTCGGCGCTTTGATCATGCCTCGTGTATCGGGGGTACCGATCATCGCACGGTACTTTGGCCAAAGGCCCCTGGCTGATGCATTAGACTGATCATGGGCGGTAACCTGGGTACCGACGCAGGGCGTGGGGCTGGTTCAGCGATACACGTGACCAATTCGATCGCTACAACTGCAGCCCGCCGCTGGCTTTGTGCAGTTTGCGCAGGTGCTCGCCGAGCAGCTTCAGGTTGGCCTCGTTGGCTTCCAGTTCGGCCAGGCGCTGAGGTTCCAGCAGGCGGCGCACTTCTTCGTCGAGGTCGGCACTGAGCAGGCTGAGTTGTTGCTGGCGGTTGCGGGTTTCGCTTTCCAGGCGCTGCCATTCGCCCTGTTGCGGCAGGCCGTAGCCGCCTTCGAGCAGTTCGGCGGGGCGGCTGAGGAAGCCGGTGCCGGCGAGGATCTGTTCCAGCGCGTCGCCGGCCTTGTCCAGGTTCGGATCCTTGGCGGCGCGGCCGGTCAGGTAACGCTGCTTGAGTTCGTCCTGTGACAGCAGCAACTGACGGCGCATCGCCGCCTGCTCGAGCAGCAGCATGGCGGCGCTGGCGCGCAGATCGGCCTGCTCGAACCATTGGCGGCGTTCACTGGACGGCTGCTCCAGCCAGTCTTCGACCTGTTGTTGACGGATCGGCAGACGTTGCTGCAGCACCTTGAACATGGCCTGGTAGCGGTCACGGAAAGAATCGAACCGGTAGCCCAGGCGCAGCGCTTCACGGGAATCGTCGAGCATGCTGCTATCGGCCAGGCCGCGGGCCTCGAGCACTTCCAGCAGGCCGATGGGGGTGATGCTGTCGAGATCCTGCAGGCGCGCAAGGTCGGTGCCGCTGCGCAGCAGCTTGAGGGTTTCCACCGCACAGTTGTTGGAGACGAAGAAGTAGTCGCCGTCGTAACTCCAGTGCTGTTCCACGGCGCGGGCAACCAGTTGCTCGAGGCGTTCGCGGGGCAGCGTCAGCGGCACCGAGGCCAGGCTGCGCAGCTCGACCTTGGTGTATTCCTCGATCACCTGGGCCAGGGGCAGCACGAACAGTCGCGACGGGTAGGCACCGGTGAGGCCGTCCCAGCTCGACAGCTGGACGTCACCGACGAAGGCCCGGTAGGACAGTACCAGATGCTGGTCGAGATCCAGCCGGCAATCCGGCCCCCGTGGACGGCCCGGTGCGCAGATCACCAGTCGCAGCATGCTGTGGCCCCAGCGGCTTGCCATGTTCTGGTTGGCTTCGGCGAGCAGGTAGTCGACTTCATAAACGCGCTCGGGGTCGAGATTGGCCAGTGCCTGCTTGTCGAAATCGCGTCCCGCATTGAGGTAGGCGTAGCCTGTGCCGCAGGGAGCGCCATTCGCCGGCGACCAGCCGAAATGTTCGCTGAAGAAGCGCGCCAGGGAAGGACGGCGGCAGGCATATTCGGGATCGAGGAGAAAGTACTCCATATTCACCGCGACGAATTCGCGGGGGTTGCTCAGTTCATAGCTGTCCGGGCTGCGCGCTACCTGGCCGTTGTGCTGGTCGCGTTGGCCGCGGGTGCCGACGCGCTGTGGCCAACCGGCCAGATCGAGCAGGCGTGGATCGTCGCTGAGGGTGAAGCGGCGCTCGGTCTGGCCGCGGCATTCGGCAGGCAGGCCGACCGCGCCCAGGTTGCTGTTCTGGCGCTGGCAGCGGCGCAGCAGGAGGCGCTGTTCGCTGCCCCAGTAAGTGCCACGATCATAGAGGTGTGCCACTTCATGGAGCACGGTTGCCAGCAACTCGCGGCGCACGGTGCCATGGGGGCGCCCGTTGACGGTATGCGCTGCACTGCCGTCGGTAAGACCGGACAACAGGCCGGCATTCAGTTCGACACCGCTGAGGCGGCCAGCACGTCCATAGATCTGTTCGGGCAGTGGTACCCAACGCACGGTGACGGTTCGATCCAGCGCTTCACGCAACTGTGGAGGCATGGCCTCCAGGGCTTCGTCGAGCAGCGCCTGGCTGGCCTGGCGCTCGGCGCTGTTCAACAGGCTTTCATCCAGCGTCAGCTTGAGCTGGGCGTTACTGGTCGTGCTGACCAGCAAGGTCAGCAGCAGAAACCAGCCGCGGGGGGGCATCACAGAGCGAGAATGGCTTCGGCCAGCACCTGATCGGAGGCGTTCTGCGCTTCGGGAAGCTGGCTGCGCAGGGCGCCGAAGGCGGCTTCCAACTGGGCACCGCGGATATCGCCCTGGCTGGCGACGAAGCTGGCGGCGTCGTCACGGGCCTCGATCACCACTTTCATGTCGCGGATCGACGTGGTGGTGTCCGAGGTGAAGTTGATGGTGCGGTCGAGGGCGCGGACGATGATGTTGCTGGTGGCCACCAGGGTCTGGGCCTGAACGGCGCCGGCGAACAGGGCAAGGGATGCCACGGCGGCGAACAACGGACGCTTCATGAACGGTCTCCGAATGGGATTGGAATGGCTGGTTGGACGAGGAACACCCGCCGCAGTTCCGGCAATGACAGGTGTTTAAAGCGCCAGGATGGCCTGTGCCAACTGTCCATCATCGGCTTGCAGCGTCGGCAGGCGGCCGCGGATGTGTTGCAGTGCGGCTTCCAGGTGCGCGCCACGCAGCGTGCCCTGACTGGCGACGAAGCTGGCAGCGTCATCCTTGGCGGCCAGTACGACCTTGTTGTCGACTACCGAGGAAGTCGCATCGGATGTGCCTTCGATACTGGCTGCAAGCGCATTGACCAGGGTGTCTGTGGTCACCAGAAAGCTGCTGGCAGAGGCGCCAGCGGCCAGACTGAACAGGCTGAAGAACGCAAGGGTACGGGCGATTGGCATGGTCTGGACTCTACGGCTCTGAAAACCAGCATTCTAACCGCTCTGCGGAGGGCGGAAGAAAAAGACCTGCACAGTTTGTGTAAAGGTGTGTGCGGCCTGCGAGTTGCTCAAATAATGGCAGGCCCAGAACGACAAAACCCCGCTGGCGCTGCATGCCGACGGGGTTTTGCGGGAGAAGCTCAATGGTCGCTATTAGCGCCAGAACGGTTTGCTCAGTTCGGCGTAACGCTGGCTTTCGCTGATACCGGCATCTGCCAGCAGGCGAGTGTCGAGACGCGCCAACTGGCGGCGGCTGACGATGCGACGCTGCCACAGGAGCAGAGTAGCGAGGAGATTCAGTGGCAGGCTGGCTGCAGATTTGGACGAGTTGTCGGCAAGCAGATCGGAACTGAGGGTACGTTCCATGGTGTGCATCCTTCCGCTTTTGGCGGGGTTGGTAAGTTCTGGAGCCTATTTTCGTCCTCGCGTGGGGTTAGCAGTAGTCACAGCTGAAGTAAATAAGCTGCATACTAGATAGGTTGCTTTGTAACTGTTTCGCTTATTTAGAATGTAACTGTACCGGTGTTTGTGGATTTGCCGTGACTTACGACGTTAGGCAGTGTTTTTACCTGTAAATCTGTTTATTTTAAGTGATTAGCAACAGGTACAGTTTCAATTGTTTGACTTCGTTGCTTAGCTCATTATTTTTATTTTTGCCGTGTCGAGCGGGGAATGCTCAGGGCTGTGCTTGTTGGCAGAGCCTGTGCAAGGAATTGCGGTTCGGCAGAAAAAAGAGGCGAGGGGTGTTCCCTCGCCTCTTTCTCGTCAACCGATCACTCGACGCTTACTCGACCGCCTTGAGCATCTCTTCGATGACCTTCTTGGCGTCACCGAACACCATCATGGTCTTGTCCAGATAGAACAGTTCGTTGTCCAGGCCGGCATAGCCGCTGGCCATCGAGCGCTTGTTGACGATGATGGTCTTGGCCTTGAAGGCTTCGAGAATCGGCATGCCGGCGATGGGTGATTTGGGGTCGTTCTTCGCCGCCGGGTTGACCACATCGTTGGCGCCGAGCACGAGTACCACGTCGGCCTGGCCGAATTCGGCGTTGATGTCTTCCATTTCGAACACCTGGTCGTACGGCACTTCGGCTTCGGCCAGCAATACGTTCATGTGCCCTGGCATGCGTCCAGCCACCGGATGGATGGCGTATTTGACGGTCACGCCCTTGTGCGCCAGCTTCTCGGTCAGTTCCTTCAACGCATGCTGCGCGCGAGCCACGGCCAGGCCGTAGCCGGGAACGATGATCACGCTGTCGGCATTGCCAAGCAGGAAGGCGGCATCGTCGGCCGAGCCGGACTTGACCGGCCGTTGTTCGCCGCTGCACGCGGCAGGGCCGGCATCCGTGGCGCCGCCGAAGCCGCCGAGAATGACGTTGAAGAACGAGCGGTTCATCGCCTTGCACATGATGTAGGAAAGGATCGCGCCACTCGAACCGACCAGACTGCCTGCGATGATCAGCATCGAGTTGTTCAGCGAGAAGCCGATACCAGCCGCTGCCCAGCCCGAGTAGCTGTTGAGCATCGACACCACCACCGGCATGTCGGCCCCGCCAATGGGGATGATGATCAGCACACCGATGATGAAGGCCAGGGCCACCAGCGCGGCGAACGCGGTCAGGTTGCCGGTGAAGGTGAACATCAGGCCCAGGCCGACGATCGCCAGGCCGACCGCCAGGTTGATCAGGTGTTGGCCGGCGAACTGTACCGGCGCGCCCTGGAACAGGCGAAACTTCCGCCCAAATACGAGCCGGCCAGACAGTTTTCCGAAGGCGATCACCGAGCCGGAGAAGGTGATGGCGCCAATCGCCGCGCCGAGGAACAGTTCCAGGCGATTGCCGTGGGGGATCGGGTCGCTGATCGTCGCGACGATGCCCAGTGACTGCGGCTCGACCACGGCGGCGATGGCGATGAACACCGCGGCCAGGCCGATCATGCTGTGCATGAAGGCGACCAGTTCCGGCATCTTGGTCATCTCCACGCGCTTGGCCATGATCGAGCCAGCGGTACCGCCGACCAGCAGGCCGACGATCACGTAACCGATGCCCTGCACGGCCAGTTCGCTACCGAGTTTGTAGATCAGACCGAGGGTGGTCAGTACGGCGATGCTCATGCCGATCATGCCGAAAGCATTGCCGCGCCGCGACGTGGTTGGGTGGGACAGGCCCTTGAGCGCCTGGATGAAGCACACCGAGGCCACGAGATAGAGGAGGGTGATCAGGTTCATGCTCATCTCAGTGGCTCTCTTCCTTGGTGACAGCCACCTGGGCTTTCGGGGCTTTTTTCTTGAACATTTCCAGCATGCGGCGGGTGACCAGGAAGCCACCGAAGACGTTGACCGCCGCCAGGGCCACGGCCAGGGTGCCCATGGTCTTGCCCAGCGGTGTGACGGTCAGCGCGGCGGCGAGCATGGCGCCGACGATGACGATGGCGGAAATCGCATTGGTCACCGCCATCAGTGGGGTGTGCAGAGCCGGGGTGACGTTCCACACCACGTGGTAGCCGACATAGATGGCCAGCACGAAGATGATCAGGTTGTAGATGCCGTCGGAAATCAGATCCATCGGGGTGATCCTTTTGGTAGTGATTGGCCCTCTCCATAAAGAGAGAGGGAGGCCATCATTTGTTGATGCGTTTGACCTCGCCGTCTTTGCACATCAGGCAGGCGGCGACGATGTCGTCTTCCAGATTGAGGTGGAAGGCGCCGTTCTCGTCGATCACCAGCTTGAGAAAATCGAGCAGGTTGCGCGCATACAGGGCCGAGGCATCGGCGGCTACCAGCGCCGGCAGATTGCCGTGGCCGACCAGGGTCACGCCGTGCTTGACCACGACCTTGTCCAGTTCGGTCAGCGGGCAGTTGCCGCCCTGGATCGCAGCCAGGTCGATGACTACGGAGCCAGGCTTCATCTCGGCGACGGTGGCCTCGTGCAGCAGCGTCGGTGCCTTGCGACCGGGAATCAGTGCGGTGGTGATGACGATGTCGGCCTGTTTGGCGCGCTCATGCACGGCTTTGGCCTGGCGCTCCATCCATGAAGCGGGCATGGGGCGCGCGTAACCACCGACGCCTTCCGCACATTCGCGTTCTTCATCGGTCTCGAACGGCACGTCGACGAACTTGGCGCCGAGGGACTCGATCTGCTCCTTCACTGCCGGGCGCACGTCGGACGCCTCGATCACCGCGCCCAGGCGCTTGGCCGTGGCGATGGCCTGCAGGCCGGCGACGCCGGCACCGAGGATCAGTACGCGGGCGGCTTTCACCGTGCCGGCAGCGGTCATCAGCATCGGCATGAAGCGCGGGTAATGGTTGGCTGCCAGCATCACCGCCTTGTAGCCGGCGATGTTGGCCTGGGACGACAGCACGTCCAGGCTCTGGGCGCGCGAGGTGCGCGGCGCGGCCTCCAGGGCGAAGGCGGTGATACCACGAGCGTTCATGCGCTCTATGGTTTCGACGCTGAATGGGTTGAGCATGCCAACCAGCACCGTGCCGGGCTGCATAAGTGCCAGCTCGGCGTCGTCTGGCGCCACCACCTTGAGCACCAGCACGGCGCCGAATGTGGCGCCGACATCGCCAATGGTGGCGCCCGCAGCTTCATAAGCGCTGTCCGGAATACTGGCGTCGATGCCGGCACCGCTTTGAACGGTGACCTGATGGCCTTGGCCAATCAGCTTCTTGATGGTTTCCGGCGTCGCGGCAACCCGCGTCTCGCCTGCCTGGGTTTCGAGGGGAACACCAATGTGCACGCTTGCATCTCCTGCGATCGTTGCAGATTCACCCGAGGGTGGCGGAGGTACGTTATCGACTAAAGTCGATATCCCGGCATTCTGCAAAGGAAGCGGATCAGTAAGCAATATTCATGGAGCGTTTATTTCGCATGACTACAAGTTATTGGAGATATTGTTATTTTTCATGCGGAATTATCTAGATAAATAAGCGAATTTTGGCGTTAAAATTCGATAAATCGCACCGATCATGAATAAATGTCTGTGAATATGATAGCTTGCTATCGAGAGGCCTGCGGCGCCTTGTCGCACTGTTCAATATCGTTTACAGGTCGTTGAACAGCTGTTTGGTAGGGTTTTTGGTGCTTTTGTAGCGATATTTATTTATCGCTACAGATTGTTGGAGTGGGATTTTGTCGGCACTTTGGCGCCAAGGTAAGGATGGAGGCAGGTCGATAGCTACTTATGAGGCGTGCAGCTGAATGGCACGCCTGCGTTTTTGATCACTCGACCCGTACCCAGGTGAGCGAGAAAATACCGGGAGAAACCGCGTGGCCGCTCAGCCGGTGCGCCAGGTGATTTCCTGCACACCGTCGGCGCTGATGCGCAGCCACTGGTCGGCCTGCTCATCGCTTTCCTCTTCCTCCCAACTGCCAGGTGCACAGCGGACTTCCACGTTCAGTGCGGCATAGGCGGCCTTGGCGCAGGCCAGGTCGTCTTCCCAGGGCGTGGTATCGCTCTCCAGGTAAAGGCTGTGCCATTTGCCAACGGCCTTGGGCAGCCAGGTCACCGGGGTATCGCCGGCGCGGCACTGAAAGGTCTGGCCTTTCTGCTGCCAGCCGGAGCAGGGGCCCAGGGCCTGAGTCAGCCAGGCGGCGATGGCCTGGTGATCGGCATCCTTCAGGTATATCTCGATATCCGGTTGGCGCATGTTCATCCTCATCTGGTCGGGGCGCTCAAGACGCATCACGCTCGATCCAATCGTAGCGGATGGCGACGGTCACTTCGAAGCTTTCGGCGATCACCGCAGCGCGGCGTTCGGCACTGGCGCGCCAGCCATGGGGCGTCATCGCCAGCAGGTCGGCGCGTGCTTGCGGTGTGTCGAGCAACAGCGGGAAACTCAGGGTTTCGCTGTGCGCCAGACGCATGCCTGGCGGGATCAGCTCAAGGTGTTTCTGGTCGTCGTAGTCGCGCACGTCGTCGTAGAGCTTCTGGCGCAGCTCCATCAGGTGGTCACGGGTCGGCCCCATGCGCAGCAGGCCGCCGCCGGGGGCAAGCAGGCGCCTGGCCTCCTGCCAGTCCAGCGGGCTGAACACGCTGGCCAGCAATTGACAGCTGGCGTCCGCCAGGGGCACACGGGCCATGCTGGCGATCAACCAGCTGAGTTGCGGGGCACGCTTGCAGGCGCGTTTCACCGCTTCGCGGGAAATATCCAGGGCGTAACCATCGGCATCCGGCAGCGCCTCGGCGATCTGTGCGGTGTAATAACCCTCGCCGCAACCGATATCCAGCCAGCGCTGCGGCCTGTAGCCAGCCGCCAGTTCCGCCAACCGGGCAGCCAGGGGCGCGTAGTGGCCGCCATCGAGAAAGCGCCGACGCGCCTCGACCATGGCGGCGTTGTCGCCAGGGTCACGGCTGTTCTTGTGCTGCACCGGCAGCAGGTTGAGGTAGCCCTGACGTGCGCGGTCGAAACGGTGGTTGGCCGGGCAGGCGACGCCATTGTCGACGGCCTGCAGCGGCGCCTGGCAGATCGGGCAACTGAGCATCAGGCGAGCAGCTTGACCAGGGTCTGGTAGTAGATCTCGGTGAGTACCTCGAGATCGCTGGCCAGCACACGTTCATTGACCTGGTGGATGGTCGCGTTGACCGGGCCGAGCTCGACCACCTGAGTACCGAGGGTGGCGATGAAGCGACCATCGGAGGTGCCGCCGCTGGTGCTTGGCGTGGTTTCGCGGCCGGTGACGGCACGGATGCTGGCGCTGACCGCATCGAGCAGGGCGCCCGGCTCGGTGAGGAACGGCAGACCCGACAGCGCCCACTCGATGTGATAGTCCAGGCCGTGCTTGTCGAAGATGGCGTTGACCCGCTGCTGCAGGCCTTCGACCGTCGATTCGGTGGAGAAGCGGAAGTTGAACACCGCTTTCAGCTCGCCAGGAATCACGTTGGTCGCACCGGTACCGGCGTTCAGGTTGGAGACCTGGAAGCTGGTCGGCGGGAAGAACGCATTGCCGTCGTCCCAGTGTTCGGCGGCCAGTTCGGCGAGGGCTGGGGCGGCCAGGTGAATCGGGTTCTTCGCCAGGTGCGGGTAGGCCACGTGGCCCTGAATGCCGCGCACGGTCAGGGTCGCGCCAAGCGAGCCGCGGCGACCGTTCTTCACCACGTCGCCGACCAGCGACGTGCTAGACGGTTCGCCGACGATGCACCAGTCCAGTCGCTCGTTACGCGCGGCCAGGCGTTCGACCACGGCCTTGGTGCCGTGGTGGGCCGGGCCTTCTTCGTCGCTGGTGATCAGAAAGGTGATGCGTCCCTTGTGGTTCGGGTATTCGGCGACGAAACGCTCCACGGCGATGATCATCGACGCCAGGCTGCCTTTCATATCGGCGGCACCGCGACCGCAGAGCATGCCCTGTTCGTCGATCAAGGCTTCGAACGGGCCGTGCTGCCAGGCCTGCACCGGGCCGGTGGGCACCACGTCGGTATGACCGGCGAAGCACAGCACCGGGCCTTCCTGATCGCCATGGCTGGCCCAGAAGTTGTCCACGTCCTCGATACGCATCGCTTCGATGGCGAAACCCAGAGCCGCGAGCCGGCGCATCATCAGTTCCTGACAGCCTTCATCCAGTGGCGTGACGGATGGTCGGCGGATCAGGTCGCAGGCGAGCTCGAGGGTGGGGGACAGGGCCGTCATGGGAACTCCGGTAAAGCGTTTCGGGGCGGGAAAGGGCCGACATCTTAAAGCAAAACGGCGGCCAGTTGGCCGCCGTGGTTGCGCAGCAGGCGGGGATCAGGCGTTCTCCGTTTCGATCTGCACCACCGGAATTTCCAGCGGCTTGGGCTGCGACGACAGCAGCGCCATGATCAGCGAGGCGAGGTACGGCAGCGATTGCACCAGCAGCATGATCACCCAGAACTTCACGTCGTAGCTGGGCAGGCCCTGAACGATGCCGATACCCAGGGCACTGCCCCACAGCAGGAGCATGATGAAGACTTCTTCGCGGGCTTCGGCCAGAGCCACCATCAGGCCGTGGCTGGAACGCATCTTCGGGGTGCGGAAGAACGGGATGCTCTTGGTGAAGGCGCCGTACAGCACCGCCTTGGCGATGGTGTGCGACAACGCCAGCCCGGCGACCGCCGCGCAGAACGCATCCTTCAGGTTGACCCCCACCGCCCGTTGATACAGGAAGATGATCTTGCCGACCTTGAACAGGAACAGCGTCAGCGGCGGGATCGCGAAGATCAGCAGCGGCGGGTCGACCCGTTGCGGCACGATGATCATCGCCGCCGACCAGAGCAGGGCGCCCGCGGTGAAGAAGATATTCAGGCCATCGGCTACCCACGGCAGCCAACCGGCGATGAAGTGATAACGCTGGCCGCGCTTGAGTTCGCTGCCCTGGCCGGCAAGCAGCTCGCGAGTGTGGCCCTTCATGATCTGAATGGCGCCGTAGGCCCAGCGGAAGCGTTGTTTCTTGTAATCGATAAAGGTGTCCGGCATCAGCCCCTTACCGAAGCTGTCATGGGCGTAGGCGGCCGAATAGCCCTTCTCGAACACGCGCAGACCCAGCTCGGCGTCTTCGCAGATGGTCCAGTCGGCCCACTTCAGTTCGTCCATCACGGTACGGCGGATCATGGTCATGGTGCCGTGCTGGATGATCGCGTTGCGGTCATTGCGGGTCACCATGCCGATATGGAAGAAGCCCTTGTACTCGGCGTAGCAGAGCCTCTTGAAGGTGCTTTCCTCACCGTCGCGATAGTCCTGGGGCGATTGCACCACGGCGATCGACGGGTCGGCGAAGTGCGGCACCATGTGCTTGAGCCAGTTGCGGTCAACGCAGTAGTCGGAGTCGATTACTGCCACCACTTCGGCATCCGCTGCGGTATGCGGCAGGATGTAATTCAGCGCGCCACCCTTGAAACCATGCAGCGGTGCCACGTGGAAGAAACGGAAACGCGGGCCGAGTTCTTCGCAGTAGTCGCGCACCGGCTCCCACACCGCGGGATCCTTGGTGTTGTTGTCGATGATCAGGACTTCGAAGTCCGGATAGTCGAGATTGGCCAGGGCGTCCAGGGTCTGTTTGACCATCTCCGGCGGCTCGTTGTAGCACGGTACGTGTATCGACACCTTGGGCCGGTAGTCGCTATCGCCAATCACTGGCGTGAACGGGCGCCGCCGTTGCGTCCACACCGTTTCGGCCAGTTCATGGGCCTCGGTGAGCAGTACGATGAATACGCCGATGGCGCCAACGCCGAGCAATACGCCGACCAGCATGCTGAACCAGGTGCTGTACTGCTGGCTGTAGTCGTAGCCGATCCACACCAGGGCCGAGCCGCCCGCGAAGGCGACGAAGGTCAGGAAGGTGCGGCCGCGTTGGCGCAAGGCACTGCCGTCGATCAGCATCAGCGCCAGGGACAGCAGCGCCATGACCACCGAGGCGACCGCCAGCAAGCGCCATTGCGGGATGGCCACGACCGGGCCTTCGAAATTGAATTTCGCCTGGCGATCGAGGTCGTACACGCCCCAGTAGGCACCCACCGAACCTTCGTCACCTGATTTCCACGGCTGGTCGAAGGCTTCGATGACGAAGTAGTTGTACCCCTGGGCGTTCAGCGTGGTGACCAGCGTACGCAGGTAGATGGCCTGATCCGCCTGAGTCGCCTCGGCGCCACCGCGTACGCGGCCGTTGCTGGGCCAGCCGACTTCGGAGAGCAGCAGCGGTTTTTTCGGGAACAGCTTTTTCAGGTCGCGGGCACGGTCGAGGGTGAATTGGGTGGAATCCTTCATCGGAATGAATTCCCAGTACGGCAGTACGTGAGCCGCGATCAGATCCGCATGATCGGCCAGCTCCGGGTATTCCTGCCAGATGTGCCATTGTTCGGACGTGGTGACCGGCACCTTGACCGCCGAGCGCACCCGATCCATGTAGCCGATCAACTGCTTGGTGGTGACCTCTCGGCGGAACAGCGCCTCGTTACCGACCACCACGCGCACCACGCTGCGCGAATCGTTGGCTAGCTGGATGGCCTTGGCGACTTCGCGCTCGTTGCGCTCCTCGTCGGTGCCGATCCACACACCGAGGGTCACGCGCAGGCCGAACTCTTCGGCGAGCAGCGGAATCTTGTCCAGGGCGCCGTCTACCGAATAGGTGCGGATGCTGTCGGTCTGCTGCGACAGTAACTCGAGATCCTCGCGCATTTCCTCGTCACTGGGATAGACGCCCGTTTGCGGGCTCTGCCCCTGACGGAACGGCGAGAAGGAATAACCGGAGACCTGCTCGGGCCAGTCCGGGGCCGTGACCGGACGGTTGTAAAGCGCCCAGATGCCGGTGAACAAGGCGGCGATAGCCAGGAAAACAATCAGATTGAGGCCGAACTTGCGCGAAAGCATGCTGTGTCAGGTTCCGAGAGTTGGAACGGGGAGAGGGCCGGCGAACGCCGGTTGGCGCGCATGCTACTCCGTCGTTGAAGGACTGTATAGCACGGCTCGGAACGCCTGTTTGAGCATGCGCAGCGTCGTTTTTACGCGCGCTGAACGCTTGTACGGAAAGCCGGCCCGATGGTGCTTGGGATGATCGACCAGGCTTCCTATAATGTGCGCCCACCAAGAGGAGCCCGCATGTCGTTCGATGAGCAACGTTTCGCCGGAATCGCCCGGTTGTATGGCCGTGAAGGCGCGCAGCGGCTGGCGGCTGCCCACGTGGCAGTGGTCGGTATCGGCGGTGTCGGCTCCTGGGTGGCCGAGGCGCTGGCGCGCTCCGGGGTGGGCGAGATTTCCCTGTTCGATCTGGACGACGTCTGTGTCAGCAACACCAACCGCCAGGCCCATGCCCTGCAAGGCCAGGTCGGTCGCGCCAAGGTCGAAGTAATGGGCGAACGGCTGCGGGCGATCAACCCGGCCTGCGTGGTGCATGAGGTGGCTGACTTCGTGACCCGCGATACCATGGCCGACTACATCACCGTCGAGCTCGACGCGGTGGTCGACTGCATCGATAGCGTGGCGGCCAAGGCGGCGCTGATCTCCTGGTGCAAGCGGCGCAAGATCGCCATCATCACCACTGGCGGTGCGGGTGGGCAGATCGATCCGAGTCAGGTGCAGGTGGGGGATCTGAACAAGACCTTCAACGACCCGCTGGCTGCCAAAGTGCGCTCCACACTGCGCCGCGATTATGGGTTCTCCCGTACACCGGGGCGCAACTACAGCGTGCCCTGCGTGTTCTCCACCGAGCAGCTGCGTTACCCGACGCCCGATGGCAGCGTGTGCCAGAGCAAGGCTTTCGTGGGCGAAGGGGTGAAACTCGATTGTGCCGGCGGCTTCGGCGCGGTGATGATGGTCACCGCGACCTTCGGCATGGTCGCCGCCGCGCGTATCGTCGACAAGCTGGTGGCGGGTGCGCGGCGACCGGCAGAGCGCGAGCCAGGGTAATGTGGGTGCCGCACGCTCGTTGCTGACGTTCGTATCAGGTGCGCCGCACCCTGTTTCGTCGCCACCATAACCCTATGCCGGTAATGCCCAGAAGCGTGAGTGCCAGCCCACCAGCGGCCATGACAGCCTCCAGCCATGTGCCTCCCAGCGCACCCGTGTGAAGCGGATAGATCACCGCGACAGCCCGTGCGCCGGGGTCGAGTTCGTTCCAGCGATGGATGGCAAGTACCTCTCCAGACCATGGGTGCAGCCAGACTGATGTCAGCCCGTTGGGCGCAGTGACCTGCCCAGCCCGGTAATCTGGTATTCCACACGCGGCGGTACCTCGGCATATACCGTGCGTTGAACGAGCTTGCGGCGTTCGAACAGGCGCAGTGGCCGGGTCAGTTCTTGTTGCGTGAGGTCAGGTCTGTTCGGTCAGCCGACGCATCTGCTGCACGACGGCATTGAGACCATTGCTGCGTGACGGCGAAAGCTGGCGCGACAGGCCCAACTGCTCAAACCAGCCGGCGACATCCACGCTTGTCAGTGTCTGTGCATCCAGGCCATCAATGCGTACCAGCAGCAGAGCGAGCAGGCCGCGTAGCAGGCGTGCATCGCTGGATGCACGAAATACCCAGCGCCCGCCCAGTTGTTCGCCGACCAGCCAGACCTGGCTTTCGCAGCCGTTCACGCGATTCGCTTCGCTGCGCTCGGCTTCGTCGAGTGGCTCCAGGCGCTCGCCCCACTGCATCAGCAGTCGCGCTCGCTGTTCCCAGCCGGAGCAGGCAGCGAACGCATCGAGTGCTTCGCGGGCGCCGTCGGGGAGGTTCATCGCAGCAGCTCCAGGGCGTTGTCCAGTGCAGCGAAGAAACGCTGCAGGTCGCTTTCGTCGTTGTAGAGCCCCAGCGACACGCGAATGGCGCCGTTCACGCCCAGTCGTTGCAGCAACGGCATCGCGCAATGATGGCCGACCCGTACGGCGATGCCTTGCTCGGTGAGCAGGTGGGCGAGGTCGCCGCTGTGTATGCCGTCGATGGTAAAGCAGGCCAGTGCTGTTTGCGGTTCGCCGAGCAGGCGCACATCCTCGTAGCGTTGCAGGCCGGCCAGCAACATCTGGTGCAACGCGGCTTCGTGGGCGCTGACGGCATCGGCGTCGAGACTGTCGAGATAATCCAGGGTCGCGCCAAGGGCGATCACACCGGACACCGGTGGCGTGCCAGCCTCCAGACCAAGGGGGGCATGGCGGAAAGTGGCGGCGTGATAATTCGCCTGTTGCACCATTTCCCCACCGAACTGCCAGTGTTGCAGGCACTGCAGCGCACTACGCCGACCGTAGAGCAGGCCAACGCCATCCGGGCCATACAGCTTGTGGCTGGAGCAGACGTAGAAGTCGCAGCCCAGCGCCTGCATGTCCTGGCGACCATGCACGATGGCCTGGGCGCCATCCACGACCGTCAGTGCGCCCTGGTCGCGCGCCAGTTGTATCAGCGACTCCAGTGGCTGCCAGCGTCCCAATACATTGGACAGTTGGCTGACCGCGAGCAGCCGGGTTCTTGCGCCAATAAGCGTGGTGGCCTGTGGCAGGTCGATATCGCCGGCAGTCGTCAGCGGCAGTACCACCAGCCTGAGGGCCTTGCGCGCGGCCAGTTGCTGCCAGGGCAGCAGATTGGCGTGGTGTTCGGCGGAGCTGATGACGATTTCGTCGCCCGCGCTGAACAGGTGCTCCAGCCCATAGGCGAGCAGGTTCAGGGATTCGGTGGCGCCACGGGTGAAGACGATTTCTTCGGCGCTGGCGGCGTTCAGCCAGCGAGCCGCCTTGTCGCGGGTGTCTTCGAAGGCACGGGTGGCGCGTTCGCCGGGCAGATGCTGGGCACGGTGCACATTGGCTGCGCCGCCCGCGTAGTAGGCCAGCAGGGCATCCAGTACCGCTTGCGGTTTTTGCGCCGTGGCGGCGCTGTCGAGGTAGGTCTGGCTTTCGCTATCGAGAGCCAGCATGCCGGGAAAATCGGCGCGCCAAGGGGAAGTGAGAGCCATGAGCTTCAAGCTGCAAGCTGCAAGTCAGGGCTGCGGCTTGCAGCTTGTGGCTTGCAGCTTGGCGTTGCCTCTTAGTTATGAGCGTGCAGAGCTTCGTTCAGCTCGATGGCCGACTTGTTGGTCTTGCACTCTACCGCGCCGCTCTGCGAGTTGCGACGGAACAGCAGATCAGCCTGACCCGCCAGGTCACGACCCTTGACCACCTTGACCAGGTTGTTCTGGTCATCGAACAGGGCGATCTTGGTACCAGCGGTCACGTACAGGCCGGCTTCGACGATGTTGCGGTCGCCCAGCGGAATGCCGATGCCGGCGTTGGCGCCGATCAGGCAGCCTTCGCCCACGGAGATGACGATGTTGCCACCACCGGACAGGGTGCCCATGGTCGAACAGCCGCCGCCCAGATCCGAACCCTTGCCAACGAATACGCCCGCCGAGACGCGGCCTTCGATCATGCCCGGGCCAGCGGTGCCGGCGTTGAAGTTGACGAAACCTTCATGCATCACGGTGGTGCCTTCACCGATGTAGGCGCCCAGGCGGATACGTGCGCTGTCAGCGATACGTACGCCGGTCGGTACCACGTAGTCGGTCATTTTCGGGAACTTGTCCACCGAGAAGACTTCCAGCAGGTCGCCTTTCAGGCGTGCTTCCAGCTGGCGTTCGGTCAGTTCGGCCAAATCGACAGCGCCCTGGCTGGTCCAGGCGACGTTGGGCAGCAGCGGGAAGATGCCGGTCAGGTTCAGGCCGTGGGGCTTGACCAGACGATGCGACAGCAGGTGCAGCTTGAGGTAGGCCTCTGGGGTGCTGGTCAGGGTGGCGTCTTCGGCCAGCAGGGTGACGACCAGTGGCTTGGCGCTTTCCGCCAGACGGGTGAGCAGGGCGCTTTGAACGGCATCGATACCTTTCAGAGCACTGGCCAGCTCACCCGCTTGCTGGTTGGTGATTGCAATGGCCTGATTGCCGCCGCTGTAACCGAGCTTCTCGGCGACCTTGGCTACCAGTTCGGCGTTCGGGTTGAGCAGGGGCTGTGCGTAGAACACTTCCAGCCAGGTGCTTTGACGATTTTGAGTGCCGACCCCGAAGGCCAGGCTGAACAGCGTATTGGACATGGATTTTTCCTTGCAGCGAATTCGATTGAGGTGACGGTATCAGGCCAGTTCGGCGGCATAGCGCTCGGGTTTGAAGCCGACCAGCGTACGTGCGCCCAGATCCAGTACGGGACGCTTGATCATCGACGGTTGGGCCAGCATCAGTTCGATGGCTTTGGCCTGATCGAGATCGCTTTTCCGGGCGTCGTCGAGCTTGCGGAATGTGGTGCCGGCACGATTGAGGATGATTTCCCAGCCGTGCTCGTCACACCATTTCTGCAGGTTGCCGCGGTCGATACCGTCGGCCTTGTAATCGTGAAAGCGGTAAGCGATACCCTGCTCGTCGAGCCAGGTACGGGCCTTCTTCATGGTGTCGCAGGCCTTGATCCCATAAAGGACATTACTCATTGATTTTCCTCGGAAGGATTCCACTCGTCGAATCCTCCTCAATACCTTGTTAATACCGAGCGGTGGATTATGCCACGTCGACTCGGCTTGCGGCGCTGCTGTTGGGGGCGATCAAGTGATCGCGCCATGCAGGTGCAGAGTTGCATGCACTGTTTCGCAAGCAGGCTACGGGTTCCGCATGACATGCTCATAGCACCGGTTCGTCACATTAGCGGATTCCTACAATGACAAGCAGCCGTTGAGGCGCAGAGATGTCTTGCCGGGCTGCATATAGGGTGGCAGCTTGTACTCGGTCGCTTCTGCGGCAAGGCTTACGCCCTATTTACTGGGAGTGACAGATGAAAGGATTCTCCGGCCTGAGCGATCAAGCTCGCAGGTTGTGGGCAAAAAGTGGTGAGGGCTTCGGTCATGGTGTGCTGGCTCACCTTCTGGATGTCGCGGCGGTTGCCGGGCGCATGCTGGCCCATGAGCCAGGCAGTAGCCTCGATTGGGCAGCGCAGGCGCTGGGCGTTGAGCGAATGCATGTGGCGCGCTGGGTGGCCTGCCTGGTTGGTTTGCATGATTTTGGCAAAGCTATTCCCGGCTTTCAGGACAAGTGGTTCGAAGGGTGACAGGCTGATGAGGCGCTGGGCTTGCCGTTCCCGCCGCGTTCGCTGAGTGTCGCCGATCATGCCTGCGCCAGTGCAGCGCTGCTGTGGGAGCATCTGCCGCATCAGGACATTAGTCATCTGTTGTGGATACGGCACGCTTTGCAGGCCATCAGTGCTCATCATGGTTACAACTTCAACCAGACAGAGTTCAATCGCGCCATACCGTCGTTCGAGCCGCCAGCCTGGAGCGAGGCGCGTAAGGAAATCTTTGCCGCCTACTGGGCGGTGCCCGAGCCGTCAGGCACTCCGCAGCTCGAAGCCCTGTCGCAACCGGCGGTGCAGTGGCTGGCCGGGGAGCGGTGTGAGTCGCTGACCGAACATTATGCCGATGCGGGTGCGCGCGCCGACCGAGGGTCGCAAGCAATTGGCTGGAGGCCGCCGGGTAGAGGCAATCGCGTTCCGCCGTGTACCCGCTCAAGTTCTCGGAGGTGCTGCCGACACTCTGGGTAGGGGTACACTGTCGTGAGAGGAGGGAAGTGCGATGGAGAACGCTGGAATGTCCACCACGCTGTTGGCGTGGCAAGCCAAGGTCGCGTCCGCTGGGCAGGCGGCACAGCAGGGGCAATCGCCTCTGGTTCGCCACGACGCGCCGGCACCCGAGGCTTCGGTGATCTACCATCTGAGCTCGGAAGACCCTGTCGATCGCGGCGATTTCGACGTGTATCAGAAGACGGGACGTCCCGCGTCCAACTATGCGACCCGCGCCGAACCGGTCGTATTGGCCGAACTCGGAGCCGTCCAAACTTCCTTGGCATCAGCCTACACGGACTTTCAGAAGGCACTGGCTGCGACTGACCCTGACCTTGCCGAGAAGAGCTTTGGTTTCAGTGTCGGTCAGGATGGTCGTCTGGTTGCCGTCAATGCGGGTTCATTGAGTCAAGATCAGATCCAGCGCCTGGAAACGGCGCTGAATGCTTCTTCTAGGCTTGTGAAAGCCGCCAACAGCTTTGCAAGGCTGAGCATGGAGTTCGTGGCCGCCAGCGCGGTATATGAGTACGGCAAGTTCCATCTGGATCTGGACAACTACGCCAGTACGATCGACCTTGGCCGGGTACTTGGCGTTGGCGCTCAGTCCGGACAGGATCGTTTCAACGGTCAGTGGGACATCCAGTTGTGGCGCAACGGTGAGAAGCGCTACGACGGTTGGGAAAAGCTCGTGGATGGGCAGTGGGTCGATGCACCCGAGTATCAGCCCCAGTCCGTCGTTGCTTACAGATGAAGGCAGTGCCGGCTTGATGCCGGCACTGCGGGTGTCCTGAGGCTCAGGAGGGGGTGCTGCTGATCAGCGATTAGCTGCATAGGTGGCCGAACGTGACGTAGTGTTCCCCGCGCCAGCGGGGACGAATCGATAGTAAGTCTCCAGATAGTGCGACCCTGGCTCGTCAGCCATATCTCTCTATGCTTGGTGCGTTAGAATGCATCGCTACCTACAAGTCATGCGGTCATGTTCGTAAAGGATTCCTTCCGTCATGCAGCTTCTCTACACCATTCTGATCATGTTGCTGGTGGTCAGTGGCACCCGTATCAGCGCCCAGTTCATTCCCTTGCCGCTACCGATCCTGCAGATTCTGATCGGTGCGCTCTTGGCGATTCCGGTGCTGGGGCTGCATGTGCGGCTCGACCCCGAGCTGTTCCTCCTGTTGTTCATCCCGCCACTGCTGTTCGTCGATGGCTGGCGCATGCCCAAGGGGCAGTTTCGCAAGTTGCGTACGCCGATCCTGTTTCTCGCCTTCGCCCTGGTGTTCTTCACCATTCTCGGTGCTGGTTATTTCATTCATTGGTTGCTGCCCCAGGTGCCGTTGGCAGCCTGCTTCGCGCTGGCGGCGGTGCTGTCGCCGACCGATGCGGTGGCGGTTTCGGCCATCGCCCATGGGCGCCTGCCCAGCACGCTGAACAATCTGCTGCAGGGCGAGGCACTGATGAACGATGCCTCGGGCCTGGTGGCCTTCAAGTTCGCCGTGGCGGCGACGCTGACGGGTGTGTTTTCCCTCGGCGATGCCAGTGTGCAGTTCGTCCTGGTGGCCATCGGCGGGCTGCTGATCGGCATGGCACTGAGTTATCTGTTGGGCCACTTGCGGGCCTGGATGATCGCCCGTGGCTGGGAAGAACCGGCGCCCCATGTACTGCTGATGCTGTTGCTGCCTTTCGCTGCTTACGTGGCGGCCGAACACCTGGGGTTGTCGGGCATTCTCTCGGCGGTGGCGGCGGGGATGATGCAGAGCCGCCTCGACCTGCTGCCGCGGCAGACCACTACGCGACTGCTCAACCGCGGCGTGTGGGCCATGCTGGAGTTCACCTTCAATGGCCTGATATTTCTGCTGCTGGGCCTGCAGCTACCGGATATCCTCAAGGCCGCCGTCGGCGATCACGCCGATTCCTGGCAATTCCTGCTGCCGGCGCTGGGTTATGTGCTGGCGGTGTACGTCGTGTTGATGACGCTGCGCTTCGTGTGGGTCTACAGCTACTGGCGAACGTCCGGAATGTTGCGCCGCTGGCGGGGTAAGCCGACGCGTTTCGCCGGGCAATCCCGTCTTGCTCTGACTGCGGTGCTGACGCTCGGTGGCGTGCGCGGCGCAGTGACCCTCGCCGGTGTAATGTCGCTGCCGCTGCTGCTCAACAATGGTCAGGATTTTCCCGAGCGCGATCTGCTGATCCTTATCGCCGCCGGAGTGATTCTGCTATCGCTGCTGATTGCCAGTGTCGCCTTGCCGAGGATTCTGCCGCTGTTGCCTCAGGACAACGTGGCGCGTCAGGAAAGCGAACTCAATCGTCACCGCGCGCAGGTGCTGCAGGCCGCCATTCTCAGCCTGGAAGCCGACGACGAAAAGGCGGCGAATGCCGAAGGCGTGATCGCCATTGCCGAGATCAGGGCCAAGCTGATGAGCGAATACCGCGACCTGCTCGAACGCACCCGCACGCGCGGTGCGGAAGAGTCGCGCGAGTATCAGCGCCAGGCCGACCAGCTGGAATACCGCATGCGACTCCAGGCGCTGCGCACTCAGCGCCTGGAGCTGTACCGGATGCGCAAGGAGAACCAATTGGACGATGACATGCTGGCGGAAATCCTCCGCGACCTGGACAACGCCGAGGCGCGCCTGCTCAAGGGCTGATCGCTCGTTTCCTGCTAGAGCGCATAGTGCTTCAGCTCACGGGCGATCACCAGGCGCTGGATCTCGCTGCTACCTTCATAGATCTGGGTAATGCGTGCATCCCGGTAATAGCGCTGCACCGGGAAGTCCTCAAGATAACCGTAACCGCCGTGAACCTGCAGTGCCTTGGAACAAACACGCTCGGCCATTTCCGAGGCGAACAGTTTGGCCTGGGAGGCTTCCGACAGGCACGGCTGGCCAGCACTGCGCAGGCGTGCGGCGTGCAGGGTCAGCAGGCGTGCGGCGTTGATCTGGGTGTGCATGTCGGCGAGCAGATTGGCGATGCTCTGATGCTCGCCGATGGGCTTGTCGAACTGCACCCGCTCGCGGGAGTAGAGCAGGGCCGCTTCGAAGGCGGCACGGGCGATGCCGACGGCCTGGGCGGCAATGCCGATGCGTCCGCCTTCGAGGTTGGAGAGGGCTATGCCCAGGCCTTTGCCGCGCTCGCCGAGCAGGTTCTGCGCAGGGATGCTGCAGTCTTCCAGGGTGATGGCACAGGTATCCGAAGCGCGAATACCCATCTTGTGTTCGCTGCGTTCGATGCGGAAACCGGGGGTATTGGTCGGTACCAGAAAGGCGGAGATGCCCTGTTTTCCAAACGCGGCATCGGTGACGGCGAAGACGATGGCCAGGCCGGCGCGTCGGCCATTGCTGACGAACTGCTTGGCGCCATTGAGTACCCAGCGGTCGTCGTGCAGCTCGGCGCGGGTGCGCAGGTTATGGGCTTCGGAGCCGGCCTGTGGCTCGGTCAGGCAGAAACAGCCGATCACTTCACCGCTGGCCAGGCGCGGCAGCCAATCGTTCTTCTGTGCATCACTGCCATAGTTGAGCAGGGGGCCACAGCCCACCGAGTTGTGCACGCTCATCAGGGTGCCGGTGGCGGCATCGGCGGCGGAGACTTCCTCCACGGCCAGGGCATAGGCCACATAGTCGAGGTAACTGCCGCCCCAGGTGTCCGGTACTATCATCCCCAGCAGGCCCATGTCGCCCATCTGGGCGACTACCGCATCATCGATCCAGCAGGCCTTTTCCCATTCCTGAGCGTGCGGAGCGATGGCACGCCGGGCGAACTGCCGGGTGCAGTCGCGGATCATGCGTTGTTCTTCGTCTAGTTCGATGTCGTGCATAGCGACCTCTCTGTTGTCATTGGCCCGAGCCGGATCACGGCAGGTGGGCAGGTGCGGCTACCACGGATCGCGTGGCAGGCTGACTACAGAGTCGCCCAGGAACGGGCTAATCGCAAACGCAAGAACGCGCGCGGTGACGGTCGTCACCGCGCTGGAGGGGATCAGTTCTGCTGGCGCAACTGCTCGAGCAGGTTGCTGTCCGGATACCCATCGGCCGGCCAGCCCAGGTGCAGCTGGAAGGCGCGAATCGCCTTGCGCGTGTTGGCGCCGATGATGCCATCCGCGTGGCCGGAGTCGAAGCCTCGGGCGCTCAAGCGCTCCTGCAGTTCGACGCGTTCGCTGCGGCCCAACTGCCGATCACCTTCCGGCCAGGTGCCTTGAATGCCATTGCCACCACGCAGGCTGTCGGACAGCAGGCCTATCGCCAGCGCATAGGACGTGGAGTTGTTGTAGCGCAGGATGCTGCGGAAGTTGCCGAGCAGCAGGAAGGCCGGCCCGCGATGCCCGGCGGGCAGCAGCAGGGTAGCGCTGGCATCGTCACGCGGGGTTCTCAGCGGCTGGCCTACGGGGTGAATGCCAAGGGCGCGCCATTCGCTCAGGCTACGGCGCACCTCCGGGTCGGCCAGGGCGTAATCGAAGCCTTGCGGTAGCTGCACTTCGAAACCCCAGGGCTGGCGTAGTTGCCAGTTGGAGCCTTGTAGGTAGTGGGCCGCCGAGGCCAGCGCGTCGGCAGAGGATGTCCACACGTCGCGCTTGCCATCGCCGTCGAAGTCCACGGCGTGTTCGTTATAGGTGGTGGGCATGAACTGGGTCTGGCCCATGGCGCCGGCCCAGGAACCGACCAGGCTTTCCGGAGCGATATCACCGTGCTGGAGAATCTGCAGGACGGCCAGCAACTGGCTGCGCCAGAAAGCCTGGCGACGACCTTCGTAGGCCAGGGTCGCCAGGGAGCGCACCACGTTGTGGCTGCCGATGTTGCTGCCGAAGTTGCTTTCCAGGCCCCAGATGGCGACCAGCGTTTCCGCGTCGACGCCATAGCGCTGTTCGATCTGGTTGAGCATGGCGCGGTTCTGCGTCAGCAGGATGCGGCCACGGGCGACGCGGCTGGGGGAAACGGCCCCTTTCAGGTATTCCCATACCGGGCGGCTGAACTCTGGCTGGCTGCTGTCGGCCTTGACCACATCGGGGTTCGGGACGACGCCCGCGAAAGCGCGGTCGAACAGGGTCGGGCTGATACCGGCGGCCATCGCGTCGCTGCGCAGCAGGTCACGCCATTGTTCGAAGCTCAGTTGCTCCTGAACGGGTTGGGTGAACGCGGTATTGATCGAGGTATTGCTCTGCGGGGTGCTCGGGGCCGCCAGGGGCTGGGCAGGGGCATCGGCACAGGCCGTGAGCAGGAGCAGGAAGCTGGCCGCAGCTGTGGCTGGCAGGCCGCGAATGAACAGGTTGGGCATGGTCATCTCAACACGTTTTGCAGGCGAACACCTTAGCACGGATGAGCAGGAATGCGGGCTGGGCGAGGTTTTCAAGCCACCATAAATGAAGAAGCCTCCCAGTTTTGCTGGGAGGCTTGGCGACGGTAGCTGCCTTTTCCTTTGCCGGGACGTTCCTGGCGTGAGCGGAACAGTGGCTGGGCGACGATGGATTTGGCCTTGTTCGGGCGTGCTTTCTTGCTCATGGCATGTCCTCGATCAGTGCTCGCGCCGGTGCGAGCGGTAGAAATCATGCGCCGCTCGGGTGGCGATGTCCACATTTGATGCAGGCTTAGGAACCGAGCTTCAGGCGCTGGCCGGCCATCATCAACACCAGGCGCGACAGGCTGGCCCAGGGATCGCCGGCTGCCTGGCCTTTGACCTGGGCATCGATCTGCTGGGCATCCATCAACAACGCATTCCAGCGCGCCGACGAGTGGCGCTGCAGAGCTTTGCTGACCAGCGGACGGCGCTTGTCCCAGACGGGTGGCCGCGCCGAGGCGAAGGCCTTGTCCAGCGGTACGCCCTGGCTGAACTGGTAGGAAAGATTGGCCAGTTGGCGCAGCTCGCGAGCCAGCATGACCACGATGAACAGCGACTCCTGACCCTCGCCGCGCAAACCATCGAGCATGCGCAAGGCATGGGCGGCTTCGCCGTTGAGGATGGCGTCGATCAGACCGAAAACGTCATAACGGGCGCTGTCGGCAACCGCCGCCTGCACCGTGCCGGCATCGATCTGCTGGCCGTCGGCGAGTAGCTTGAGCTTCTCGATCTCCTGGGCGGCGGCCAGCAGGTTGCCTTCTACCCGGGCGGCGATCAGATCCACCGCGTCGGCGGTGGCGTTCATGCCGCCCTGTGCCAGGCGCTGGCGAATCCACTGCGGCAGCTGATTGGCGTCCACCGGCCAGATTTGCACGAACTGGCAATGCGGGCCGTCGATCAGGGCCTTGGCCCACTTGGTTTTCTGCGCGCTGCCGTCGAGTTTGGGCAGGCTGATCAGTAACAAGGTGTCTTCCGGCGGTCGGCCGAGGTATTCGATGATCGCTGCAGCACCTTTGTCGCCGGGCTTGCCGTTTGGAATACGCAGCTCGATGACACGTTTCTCGGCGAACAGCGACATGCTGGCGCCGGCTTCATAAAGCATGCCCCAGTCGAAGTTGGCTTCGGCGTGAAACACCTCGCGCTCGCTGAAGCCTTGGGTGCGGCTGGCGTTGCGAATGGCGTCGGCGGCTTCCTGGCACAGCAGCGCTTCGTCGCCGCAGACCACGTAGACGGGAGCCAGGGATCCCTGAAGATGTTTGCCGAGTTGGGCGGGGGCGAGTTTCATGAGTTTCTAACCTGAGGGCCGAAGGAGCGACCCCATCCGTCTTAGAGCCTGTTCACGATTTTTCGACGAGCCTTCACGTGCAGTGGCAGCAAAGTGGCGGAAGCAGCCTGTCGTAGGGTGGACGACGCTTCACCCGTCCACCGCTCTGCAATCGCAATGGTGGATGAAAAGAGCGTCATCCACCCTACGGGGTGAGCGTCCGCTTCCGCCTTATTGCCGTCGATCCATAGGGATACGGGTTCTCTTTGCCAAG
The DNA here is from genome assembly GCF_004327275.1 of Phytopseudomonas daroniae. NCBI lineage: Bacteria > Pseudomonadati > Pseudomonadota > Gammaproteobacteria > Pseudomonadales > Pseudomonadaceae > Phytopseudomonas > Phytopseudomonas daroniae. Next base: position 235,653 of record NZ_QJUJ01000001.1, on the reverse strand, counting down.
TACACCAAGATCGTGAACCGGTTCTTATTGAACCGGCAGTTCGATGGGGGACTGCTGCGGCTGGGCGGCTTCACGCTGACGTGCGGCCTCCAGGGCGTCTGCTTCTGCCTTGGCCTTGGCTTCGGCGGTTTGTTGCAGGGCGTCGAGTTGATCCGGGGTGATCTGCTGCAGGCGCTGGGCCAGTTGCTGCACCAGGTCGCGGCGCATTTCCGTACGCAACTGAGCCGACTCCTGATCATTGCTGATCAGGTTGTTGGAGTCCTGCACGTAGTAGCTCTGCACTTCCAGTTGGTTGCTCATCAGCAGCAGGTCTTTGCTGCCGCGGATTTCGTAATCCAGGGTCAGGGTACGCTCGTATTCAACGCTGCGAGCAGAGCTGGTGTAGCTGGCGGAGCGCTGTTTTTCCTGCTCGTTGGCCAGGTACAGCTTGTAGGCGGCGCCCGGGAATACGCGCACGCCGTTGTTTTCCAGTACTTCACGAACGTCACGTACGGTTTCGCCGTAGCTGTCGCGGGCGCTGACCTCGAGTTCGTCGAGGGCGAACTGCACGTCACCGGTGCCGCGCAGCTGGAAGCCACATGCGCCGAGCAGGCCTGCCAGGCCGATTACCAACAGATTGCGCTTGATCATCTCGTTATCCCCTTGTCCTGCCGGCTCCGCTGGCCGGCATGGGCAGGCACGGGTGCCTGCGTTACCGATACGTTGACCCGGTGTCGGCAGCACGCCGACACCTCACTTGTCGCCTCAGTTGGCGACGATGTTGACCAGCTTGCCAGGCACCACGATGACCTTGCGGATCGTCAGCCCTTCGGTGAAGCGTTGTACGTTTTCGTTGCTGCGGGCAGCCGCTTCGACCGCTTCGCGGCTGGCGTCGGCCGGCACGTCGATCTGACCGCGCAGCTTGCCGTTGACCTGAATCACCAGTTGCAGGCTGTCCTGCACCAGGGCCGATTCGTCCACGACGGGCCAGGCGGCGTCGATGATCGCTTCCTCGTGACCCAGTTCCTGCCACAGCTCATGGCTGATATGCGGGGTGATCGGGGCGAGCAGCAGGGCGACGGTTTCCAGACCTTCCTGGAGCAGGGCGCGCTGTTGATCGTTGTCCTGAGGGGCCTTTTCCAGCACGTTCATCAGGGCCATCACCTGGGCGATGGCGGTGTTGAACTTGTGGTGCTGGCCGACATCCTGAGTGGCCTGCTTGATCGCCAGGTGGATGGCGCGGCGAACACCCTTGCCGGCGTCGTCCAGTTTGGCGATATCCAGCACCCCCGGCAGGCCCTGGCTGACGTGGCCGTGGGCCAGACGCCAGACGCGGCGCAGGAAGCGGCTGGCGCCTTCGACGCCGGAGTCCGACCACTCCAGGCTCATGTCAGGCGGCGAAGCGAACATCATGAACAGGCGGCAGGTGTCAGCGCCGTACTGATCGATCATGGTCTGCGGGTCGATGCCGTTTTTCTTCGACTTCGACATCTTCTCGGTACCGCCGATTTCGACTGGCAGGCCGTCGCTGGTCAGCGTGGCGGCGATGACCTTGGCCTTGGCGTCGCGCTCCAGGGTTACGTCGGCAGGGTTGATCCAGGTCTTCTTGCCGTTGGCTTCCATGCGGAAGTAGGTCTCGGCGTTGACCATGCCCTGGGTCAGCAGATTCTTGAACGGCTCGTTGGAGGTCACCAGACCTTCGTCGCGCATCAGCTTGTGGAAGAAGCGCGCGTAGAGCAGGTGCAGAATCGCGTGTTCGATACCACCGATATATTGATCCACCGGCAGCCAGTGGTTGGCCGCGTTTGGCTCGACAAGGCCGCCCTCGTAATGCGGGGAGGCGTAGCGGGCGTAATACCAGGACGATTCGACGAACGTGTCCATGGTGTCGGTTTCACGTTTGGCTGGCGCGCCACACTTCGGACAACTGCAAGCGTAGAACTCCGGCATGCGTGCCAGGGGCGAGCCGGCGCCATCGGGCACCACGTCTTCGGGCAGTACCACCGGCAGTTGATCTTCCGGCACCGGCACGTCACCGCAGCTATCGCAGTGGATGATCGGGATCGGGCAGCCCCAGTAGCGTTGGCGGCTGATGCCCCAGTCGCGCAGGCGGAACTGGGTGCGCGAGGCGCCGAGTTTCTTCTTCAGCAGAGCGACTTCGATGGCGTCGAACGCGCCGGCGAAATCCAGGCCGTCGAATTCGCCGGAGTTGATCAGTTGGCCATGTTCGTTGTATGCGGCCTGCCAGGGTGCAGGCGTTTCGTCGCCGGCACTGGTGCGAACCACGGCCTTGATCGGCAACCCGTACTTGGTGGCGAACTCGAAGTCGCGCTCGTCGTGGGCGGGTACGGCCATGACCGCGCCATCGCCGTAGTGCATCAGCACGTAGTTGGCGACCCACACCGGCAGCTTCTCGCCGGTCAGCGGGTGCTCGACGAACAGCGGCGTCGGCATGCCGTGTTTTTCCTGGGTGGCAACGTCGGCCTCGGCCACGCTGCCGCTCTTGCATTCATCGATGAAGGCTTGCAACTCGGCATTGCCCTGCGCTGCGAGGGTAGCCAGAGGATGCTCGGCGGCCACCGCGACATAGGTCGCGCCCATCAGAGTGTCGGGGCGGGTGGTGAACACTTTCAGAGTGCCGGCTTCGCCGATCGATGTCTGATCGTAGGGGAACTGCACTTCCATGCCGCGGGATTTGCCGATCCAGTTGCGCTGCATGGTCTTGACCTGTTCCGGCCAGCCATCCAGTTCATCCAGGCTGCTCAAGAGCTCATCCGCGTAGGCGGTGATCTTGAAGTAGTACATGGGGATCTCGCGCTTCTCGATCAGCGCGCCCGAGCGCCAGCCGCGACCGTCGATGACCTGCTCGTTGGCCAGTACGGTCTGGTCGACCGGATCCCAGTTCACGGTGCCGTTCTTGCGGTAGATCACGCCTTTTTCGAACAGGCGGGTGAACAGCCACTGCTCCCAGCGGTAGTAGTCCGGCTTGCAGGTGGTGATTTCACGCGACCAGTCGATGGCCAGGCCCAGGCTCTTGAGCTGGGTCTTCATGTAGTCGATGTTTTCGTACGTCCACTTGGCCGGTGCGACGTTGTTGTCGATGGCAGCGTTTTCCGCCGGCATGCCGAAGGCGTCCCAGCCCAACGGCTGCAGCACGTTCTTGCCCAGCATGCGCTGGTAACGGGAAATCACGTCACCGATGGTGTAGTTGCGCACGTGCCCCATGTGTAGCTTGCCGCTCGGGTAGGGGAACATCGACAGGCAATAGAACGTGTCCTTGCCGGGCTGTTCGCTGACTACAAAGGAGTTCTGCGAATCCCAGTGGGATTGCGCGGCGGCTTCGATTTCGCGTGGCTGATACTGTTCGTGCATGGCTACTTGCGCTAGGGAAAGGGGCTTTCGGGAAACGCCGTAGCATACATGACCCCCCTTGACGGAGGGAAACGCTGATTGCTCTGCCGGGCGTGGGCGTCGCCGTTTGTCGCGGTACCCGGCTCGTCCCGGGCTGAGCGCTAAGCTCATTTGTAGGGCGTCCTACCCGGAGGTGTGCGATGGAGCATTTAGCAAGTATCGATGACGAGACGGATCCCTACGGGCGTTTACTGCGCCGGCTGACTTGCGCCCTTGATGAAGCCAGCAGCCTTGCGCGTCTGTCCGACGAGCCTCCCGGTGAAATGGAGGTGCGCGGTTTGTCCGCTGCCGAGCTGGCATTGATCGCGGCCTATCTGGCCAACGATCACGATTGGCTGAAGGGCTGGCATGCCACGGCTGCGCAGCAGTATTGGTCAGGTGTGGTGCCTTCGGAGCCTGTGCAGCCACCGTTCGAACGCCATTCGATCCTCTCTGCTGGGCAGTGGTGGCACTCATCTGCTTCGGTTCTTCCCGAAATATGACGTGCGGGGCAGCGCGGAGAGATGGCGAGCAGGTTTGGTCTTCTAACTCAAAAGCGGCTCGGCTTGTGCTGCAGCCGCAACAGACCCTAGGCTTCGACCCTTTCCCGGAGGTGCTCGATGCCGCTTCGCTACATGCTCAAGCAATTCTTCATGCCGCCCGGCATTCTTCTGCTTCTGCTGGTGCTTGCCTGGTTCCTGCGGCGGCGCTTTCCGCGGCTGGCGGCAGGCTGTTTCGCGATTGGACTAGGTGGCCTGTGGTTGATGAGCCTGCCGGTGGCGGTGGAATGGATGGCGCGGCTGATCGAACGTGAGCCGGCACTGGCCCAGGAACAATGGGCCGAGTTGGCTCAGCGTGCTGATGTCATCATCGTCCTGGGCGGCGGGCGGGATTCCGCAGATCCGGCCTGGGGCGGTGACCAACCCAGTGCGATGGCGCTGGAACGTACCCGCTATGCGGCGCGTCTGGCCAAGGCTTCCGGCCTGCCGGTACTGACCACGGGCGGACTGCATTTCGGTCGGCCGCCGAGTGAGGCGGCGCTGATGGCCGAGGTGATGAGCGAGGACATGGGTGTCGAGGTGCGCTGGCAGGAAGAACGCAGCCGCACCACTTGGGAAAACGCAGTGGAAACCGCTGCCATGCTGCAGCCTGAAGGCATTCGCCGCGTGGTGCTGGTGACCCAGGCCTGGCACATGCCTCGCTCGCGCTGGAGTTTCGAGCAGGCCGGCTTCGAGGTGGTGGCGGCTCCGGTGGGCTTTATCGGTGTACCCAACGAACGTCCGTTAGGCGGCTGGCTGCCGGAGGGCAAAGCCTTCTGGCAGAGCACCTTGCTGCTCAATGAAGTGATTGGCGCACTGGCGTATCCGCTGGCGTATGGGCGTTAAGCCGATATTGGCGCAGATAAGGCGTAAGCAGACGTAGGGTGGACAACGCTCTTTTTGTCCACCATTGCGATTGTAGAGCGGTGGACGGGTGAAGCGTCGTCCACCCTACGAGAGGCCGCTTACGCCTTCTGGCCGCCGTTCAGCCGTTACGCCACGCCCTTGCGGCGTCGGGCCAAGGCCCAGCCCAGCAGCAGGGTGCACAGGATGATCAGCGGCCAGGAGCGCCACTGCAGGAACGGTGTCAGGTGCTGCATCGGCTGCACTTCCCCGTAGAGCGTGCCCTGTTCGAACTGCGGCAGGCGTTCGGTGATCTGGCCGAATGGGTCGATCAGCACGGTCACGCCGTTGTTGGTGGCACGGATCATCCAGCGGCCGGCTTCCAGGGCGCGCATCTGCGCCATCTGCAGGTGCTGCAGCGGGCCGATCGAGGTGCCGAACCAGGTGTCGTTGCTCACCGTCAGCAGCAGGGCGCTCTGCGCGGCGAGATTGGCGGCGAATTCCGGGTAGACCACTTCGTAGCAGATGAAGGTGGCAATCCGGTGCCCCTTGGCCTCCAGCAGCGGCTGATCATGCTCGCCGCGAGCGAAGTCGGACATCGGCAGGTCGAAGAAGGCGATCAGGCCGCGCAACACTTCCTGCAGGGGCACGTATTCACCGAAGGGCACCAGCCGTTGCTTGAGATAATCGCCGCTGCCCTGGCCGACCACGCTGACACCATTGTAGTAACGCAGCTCGCCGCGTTCGTTGGGCTGACGAATCGGCACGCCGGTGATCAGTGCGCTCTGGCGGTCGCTGGCGAAGCGATCCATCACGCTGAGGTAGCCGCTGGCCTGTTCCTTGAGCACCGGCACCGCGGTTTCCGGCCAGATCAGCAAGTCCGTCGGTTTGCTGCTGAAACTCATGTCGCGGTACAGCGCCAGTTGCGCGTTGAGCTGCGCCGGATCCCACTTGAGGTTCTGCTCCACGTTACCCTGAATCGCGGCGACGCTCAGTGGCTCGCCAGCGGGTGCCGTCCAGGCATGGCCTTTGAGCAGCGCACCGGCAAGCCAGGGCGCGATCAGCACCACGAGGGCTATGCCCAGTTGTGGCTTGTGTCGGTACAGGCGTGGCAGGTTGGCCAGCAGCGCGGCGCTCAGCGCCAGGGAGAAAGACAGCAGCCAGACTCCGCCCACGGGTGCCAGGCCGGCCAACGGGCCGTCAAGCTGGCTGTAGCCGGCGTAGAGCCAGGGAAACCCGGTGAGGAACCAGCCACGAAACGCTTCCTGGGCGACCCATAGAGCGGCGAATGCCAGAGCGTCGCTTGCCGGAGCTGCATCACGACGTAGAAATAGCGTCCACAGCCAGGCCGTCAGTGCGAAGAACAGGCCGAGTCCGGCGACGAAACCCAGGGTCAGAAACGCAGCCAGGGGCGGCGAAGCGGCGCCGTAATCGTGAATGCTCACGTACACCCAGCTGGTGCCAGAGGCGAACAGGCCGAAGCCGTACCACCAGCCGCGCCACGCTGCCTGGCGTGCTGTCAGGTCGCACAGGCCGCGGTAGAGCAGGGCGATCGACAGCAGCGCCAGCGGCCAGATGCCGTACGGTGCCAGGGCCAGGGTGGTCAGCGCGCCTGCCAGGAGGGCGATCAGGTTGCCGGGCCAGCCGGGGCGGAACAGTCGATTCATCAGGATGCTCGCGAGAGAGGAGGAGGCAGGCGCCCCACCAACGGCAGGGCGCTACAACACGTCAGCGGGCCAGTGGCGTCAGGCGCAGCAGGTGCACGCGGCGGCTGTCGGCGTTCAGCACGCGGAAACGGAACTCGCCGATCACCGTCACTTCGTTGCGCTTGGGCAGGTGGCCGAAGGCGCTCATCACCAGGCCGCCAACGGTGTCGAACTCGTCGTCGGAGAAGTCGGTGGTGAAGGCTTCGTTGAAGTGGTCGATGGGGGTCAGCGCCTTGACCAGGAAGTCGCCGCTGGGCAGCGGTTTGACGTAGCTGTCTTCCTCGACGTCGTGCTCGTCCTCGATGTCGCCGACGATCTGTTCGAGCACGTCTTCGATGGTCACCAGGCCGGCAACGCCGCCGTACTCGTCGATCACCACGGCCATGTGGTTGTGGTTGGCGCGGAACTCGCGCAGCAGCACGTTGAGGCGCTTGGACTCGGGCACGAAGGTGGCCGGGCGCAGCATGTCGCGGATGTTGAAGTCGGGTTGGTCGCCCAGCAGCAGCGGCAGCAGATCCTTGGCCAGGAGGATGCCGAGCACGTCATCGAGGGTCTCGCCGATCACTGGGTAGCGCGAGTGCGCCGCGTCGATGATCACCGGAAGGAATTCTTTCGGGGACTGGGTGGCCTTGATGGTGACCACCTGGGAGCGCGGCACCATGATGTCGCGAACCTGCAGGTCGGCGACCTGGATGGCGCCTTCGACGATGGCCAGGGCCTCGCTGTCGAGCAGTTTGTTCTGATGCGCATCGCGCAGGACTTCCAGCAGTTCCTGGCGGTTCTTCGGCTCATGAGCAAAAGCCTGGGTCAGCTTGTTCAGCCAGGACTTTTGCTCGTTGCTCGATCGGTCTTCGCTCATGGGGTTTTACTCGGGATCCTTGCTTCTATTCGTCGCCGGCATACGGGTCGGGATGACCCAGCTCGGCGAGCAATAATCGTTCCAGCGCTTCCATCTCCTCGGCTTCCTCATCATCGATGTGGTCGTAGCCGAGCAGGTGCAGGCAGCCGTGTATCACCAGATGCGCCCAGTGCGCCTCCAGTGTCTTGCCCTGTTCGATGGCTTCGCGCTCGACCACCGGTACGCAGATCACCAGGTCGCCAAGCAACGGGATATCCAGCAAATCATCAGGTACGTCAGCGGGAAAGGACAATACGTTGGTGGCGTAGTCCTTGTGTCGCCAGGTGTGGTTGAGTTCGCGGCCTTCGGCCTCGTCGACCAGGCGGATGGTCAGTTCCGAGTCTGCCGTGCGCTGACGCAGGGCCAGCTCACACCAGGCTTGAAAGGCGCCTGTCGCAGGCAGGTGGTCGCCAGTGCTGGCGACCTGCAGATCCAGCTCGATCATTTGTCGGCCCTGGCACCCGGGTCGTTGTCCGCCGGCCGGCGGTCGAAGGGCTGACGTTCGGCATCGAAGCGCTCGTAGGCCTCGACGATCCGCTGCACCAGCGGGTGGCGCACCACGTCCTTGGGCTTGAAGTGGGTGAAGCTGATGCCCGGTACGCCCTTGAGCACCTCGATCACATGAGTCAGGCCGCTCTTGGTGCCGCGCGGCAGGTCGACCTGAGTGATGTCGCCAGTGATCACCGCGGTGGAGCCAAAACCGATCCGGGTCAGGAACATCTTCATCTGCTCCATCGTGGTGTTCTGGCTCTCGTCGAGAATGATGAAGCTGTTGTTCAGGGTGCGGCCGCGCATGTAGGCCAGCGGTGCGACCTCGATCACCTGCTTCTCTATCAGCTTGGCGACCTGCTCGAAACCGAGCATTTCGTAGAGTGCGTCGTACAGCGGGCGCAGGTAGGGGTCGATCTTCTGCGACAGGTCGCCGGGCAGGAAACCGAGCTTCTCGCCAGCCTCGACTGCCGGACGCACCAGCAGGATGCGACGGATCTGCTCGCGCTCCAGGGCATCGACGGCGCAGGCCACGGCCAGGTAGGTCTTGCCGGTACCGGCCGGGCCGATGCCGAAGTTGATGTCGTGGTCGAGGATCGCCTTGACATAGAGCTGCTGGTTGGCGCCTCGCGGACGGATCATGCCCTTGCGGGTGCGCAGGGCGATGTTGCTATGGGCGCTGGGGTTGTTCAGTTCCTCGATACCCGACTCCTGCAGGAACAGGTGCACCATATCCGGCGACAGCTCGGTGTTGTCGGCTTCGCGATACAGGCGGCGCAGCAGGTTTTCGGCAGAGGTGGTCTGTTCTGGCTCGCCGAGCAGTTCGAACTGGTTACCGCGGTTGCGGATCTCGATACCCAGGCGTGATTCGATCAGGCGCAGATGTTCGTCGAATTGCCCACTGAGGTTGGCGAAGCGCTTGGCTTCAAAGGGTTCGAGGGTGAAGCGATGAGGTTCTATGGAAGTATTCAAAGTCGTATTTTGGCCGCCAGTCGGCTGAGTTGAAGGCAGAGAATAGCGCTAGCCGTCGCTGGGGGAAAGCGCAGCCGATGACCGCGCTGCGCTTGCTCTGGAGTGACCCTCGCTTCGCGGAAGGTTCAGTGGCGTTCGATCAGGGTGCCGCGCAAGGAATGCGGCATCGCTTCGTCGATGTGCACGTCGACGAACTGGCCGATCAGTCGTGGGTTGTCACACGGGAAGTTGACGTAGCGATTGTTCTCGGTGCGGCCCTGCAGCTTGCCCGGATCCTTTTTCGAGAAGTCGCTGACCAGGATGCGCTGCACGCTGCCAACCATGCGCCGGCTGTTTTCGAAGCCCTGCTGGTTGAGGCGGTTCTGCAGGATCTGCAGGCGCTGCTTCTTCACGTCGTCCGGGGTGTCGTCGACCAGGTCGGCCGCCGGGGTACCTGGGCGCGAGCTGTAGACGAAGGAGTAGGAGAAGTCGAAGCCGACGTCCTGCACCAGCTTCATGGTCTGCTCGAAGTCTTTCTCGGTTTCGCCGGGGAAGCCGATGATGAAGTCCGAACTGATGACGATGTCCGGCACTGCGGCCTTGAGCTTGCGGATGCGCGACTTGTATTCCAGTGCGGTGTGGTTGCGCTTCATCGCTGCGAGAATGCGGTCGGAGCCCGATTGCACCGGCAGATGGAGGAATTTCACCAGCTCCGGAATCTCGGCGTGGGCGCGGATCAGCGCATCGGAGAATTCCAGCGGGTGGCTGGTGGTGTAGCGGATACGGTCGATGCCATCGATGGCGGCCACCAGGTACAGCAGCTCGGCGAAATCGGCGATGCCGCCCTCACGGGTCGCACCGCGATAGCCGTTGACGTTCTGGCCAAGCAGGGTCACTTCACGCACGCCGTTTTCGGCCAGGTGGATGATCTCGCCCAGCACGTCGTCCAGCGGTCGGCTGACTTCTTCGCCGCGGGTGTAGGGCACCACGCAGAAGGTGCAGTACTTGCTGCAGCCTTCCATCACCGAGACGAAGGCGCTGGGGCCGTCGACCCGTGGCTCGGGCAGGCGGTCGAACTTCTCGATCTCGGGGAAGGAGATATCCACCTGGGCGATCTTGGTGCTGCGTGCGGCGTCGATCATCTCCGGCAGACGATGCAGGGTCTGCGGGCCGAACACCACGTCGACGTACGGGGCGCGGTCGCGAATTGCCGCGCCTTCCTGGCTGGCCACGCAGCCGCCGACACCGATCACCAGATCCGGGTTCTCCAGCTTCAGCTCACGCCAGCGGCCGAGTTGGGAGAATACTTTGTCTTGGGCTTTTTCGCGGATAGAGCAGGTATTGAGCAGGATGACGTCGGCGTCTTCCGGGCGATCGGTCACCTCCAGGGCCTGATGCTCGCCCAGCAGGTCGACCATGCGCGAGCTGTCGTACTCGTTCATCTGGCAACCGTGGGTTTCGATATAGAGCTTCTTGGTCATGGCGCTGCCTGGAATGATTGAAAAGTAGCGAAAGAAATTTTTAACGTCGCGTCAGCGACGGCCCGAAGGATGGCCGTTGATGGCTGGCCATAAAAATGACCGCGTATTATAGGGGGCTTGGCCGACCGAGGCCACAAGCTATGGACGGAGGGGCGACGCCGTAGCGGATAGCCGTGCTAAGATTCGCCCCCTTTTTTGTTATCTGCCAGCCAATCGTTACCCATGAGCAAGCGTGAACCGATCTACAAGGTGATTTTCCTCAACCAGGGCCAGGTGTACGAGATGTACGCCAAACAGATCTTCCAGAGCGATCTGTGGGGCTTTCTGGAAATAGAGGAATTCGTCTTTGGCGAACGCACCCAGGTCGTCGTCGACCCCAGCGAGGAAAAGCTCAAGGCTCAGTTCGATGGCGTGGTGCGCAGCTTCGTCCCCATGCATTCGATCGTGCGCATCGACGAGGTCGAGCGTCTGGGCACGCCGAAGATCAGCGAGGCCAAGGGCGGTGGCAACATCATGCCGTTCCCCATGCCGATGCCGGACAAGTGAGCGGCAAGCCTCAAGCTGCAAGCTGAGCGCTGTTGCCAAGGGCTAAAGTGATCGCCTTGCTGGATGGTTGTAGAGCCTGTAGAGAAGAATCACGGATGCTTTGCCTTGAAGCTTCTATTTCAGCGGTGCGAAGGGGGAGAGGCCGTCGGCGGCCTGCAGTTCCTGCAGGTAGTTGCGGAAGATCTGTCCCAGCACCTGGGTGGCCACTTCCAGCTCCGCTCTTGGCATTTGCAGTGACACTTCGTCAGCGCTGTCCATGGCCTCGTCCGAACCGTTGACCGCCGCCATCTTCAGCACGATATAGGCCTGCACGTTATTGGCGGCCACACCCTCGCCACGAAAGAACATCATGCCCAGGTGATATTGCGCTTGCGGGTGGCCCTGCAGCGATGCGCGCTCGAACCAGCTCAGTGCCTGAGGGAGATCGCGTTCGGTGGCTCTACCTTCGTAATAGAACTCGCCAAGCTCGTACTGCGCCTGGGAATTGCCGCCTTCGGCGCTTTGCTGGCAGGCCTGCAATGCATCGGGCAGGTCTTCAGGGGCGACGTTCAGCGAGCAACTGCCGGTCGCCGGGATCAGCAATGAGTTTCCGTCCGCCAGTGCAAGCAAGGGCAGCAGGAGCAACAGGCAGCCCAGAGACAGGGTGCGGCCGGTGCGCTTCATGAAGATCCGAATACCTCGAGGTGCTGACAGGGTGGATTCCTGGCGGAACAAATGCGTCCGCCATCACATTATGAAATAAGCCGCACCGTTCTTACAAAGTGTTTACCGGCTTTTCTGCCCCATTGTGGCGCGGCCGCGTCGCTGCTATCTGCAAATTACGCCCGATAGGGCTCAAATCGGCAGCTGACATACCCTATAGACGATCAATCGTGGTACTACAGGTTCCCCATTATGCGCGGCAATAAGCGCCTGCCGCGCATAATTGGCCGATTCTTACGCCTGCTTGAGGATGGCGAAAGCGCGCTCGGCGGCGTCCAGGGTCAGCTTCAGCTCGGCCTCGCCATGGGCGATGGAGGTGAAACCCGCCTCGAACGCACTCGGCGCCAGGTACACGCCGCCTTCCAGCATCAGGTGGAAGAAGCGCTTGAAGCGCTCGGCATCGCTGGCCATCACGTCGTCGAAGGTAACGATGTCGTCGGCGCCGCTGAAATACAGCCCGAACATGCCACCCGCCTGGGTGGTGACGAACGGGATGCCGGCAGCATCGGCGCGCTCTTGCAGCCCCTGCAGCAGCTTGCTGGTGTAGTCGCTCAGTTCGGCATGGAAGCCCGGGCGGCTGATCAGCTTCAGGGTGGTCAGGCCGGCAGCCATGGCCAGCGGGTTACCGGACAGCGTACCGGCCTGGTAGACCGGGCCGAGCGGAGCGATACATTCCATGATCGCGCGCTTGCCGCCAAAGCAGCCGACCGGCATGCCGCCACCGATGATCTTGCCGAAGGTCGACAGATCCGGCGTCACGCCGTAATGCGCCTGGGCGCCGCCGAGGGAAACGCGGAAACCGGTCATCACTTCGTCGAAGATCAGCACCACGCCGTGCTGGTCGCAGAGGCTGCGCAGGCCTTCGAGGAAGCCAGGTGCTGGCGGTACGCAGTTCATGTTGCCGGCGACCGGTTCGACGATGATGCAGGCGACCTCGCTGCCGACCTTGCCGAGCATCTCGGCGACTGCGTTGATATCGTTGAACGGCAGGGTCAGGGTGTGTTTGGCGAAGGCCGCCGGCACACCTGCGGAGTTCGGCACGCCCTGGGTCAGGGCGCCGGAACCGGCCTTGACCAGCAGGCTGTCGGAATGACCGTGGTAGCAGCCTTCGAATTTGATGATGCTGTCGCGGCCGGTGTAGCCACGGGCCAGGCGGATGGCGCTCATGGTCGCCTCGGTGCCAGAGCTGACCATGCGCACCATTTCCATGGATGGCACCAGCGCGCAGACCAGATCGGCCATCTCGGTTTCCATGACGGTCGGGGCGCCGTAGGACAGGCCGTGGTCGAGCTGGCGGCGTACCGCGTCGATCACCTCGGGGTGGCTGTGGCCGAGGATCATCGGGCCCCAGGAACCGACATAGTCGACATAGCGCTTGTCGTCCTCGTCCGTCACGTAGGCGCCGATGGCGTGCTTGAAGAACAGCGGCGTGCCGCCCACGCTCTTGAAGGCGCGCACCGGCGAGTTGACGCCGCCAGGAATGTGTTTCTGGGCGTTGGCGAAGAGGATTTCGGAGCGGGACATGATGGGCTCTCTCTTAAAAATTAAATCAGACCTATTCGAACAGAGCGCTGAAGGCGCGAGCACGGCGTTCGACTTCGGCAGCGGAATCGGCGGCGAACAGGGCGTGGATCACGGCGATCATGCTGGCGCCTGTTTCGATCAAGGGTGCGGCGTTGTGCAGGTCGATGCCACCGATGGCGACGATCGGCAACTGCACGCGTGCTTTGGCGGTCGCCAGCAGCTCGGGCGTGGCCGCTGGCGCGCCGGGTTTGGTATGGGAATTGAAGAAACGACCGAAGGCCACGTAGCTGGCACCTTCCCGGGCGGCCTGTTCGGCCAGCTCCAGGCGTGCGTGGCAGGTGCCGCCGATGATCGCCTTGCGCCCTAGCAGGGTGCGGGCCACGGCCAGCGAGCCATCTTCCTGGCCCAGGTGCAGGCCGACGCCCAGGCGTGCGGCGAGTTCGGCGTCGTCGTTGATGATCAACGCAGCGCCATAGCGTTCGCACAGGCTGCGCAACGCTTCGGCTTCGCGCAGACGACGAGCCTCATCGGTGGATTTGTCGCGGTATTGCAGCAGGCGCGCGCCACCGGCGAGGGCCGCTTCGACATAAGGCAGCAGTTTGCCGTCGGCGAGTAACTGGCTATCGGTGATGGCGTACAGGCCACGCAGTTTCATCGGACTTCCCTCAGGCGAAATCGAGGGGCAGGCGACGCGGTACGAACTGACCGCGACCCGGTTGTTCGGCATCGCGCAGGGTGCGCCAAGTGTAGTCCAGCGCGGTTTGTACCGCGCTGATCAGATCCTGTCCCAGGGCTATACGGCCGGCGAGGGTGCTGGCCAGGGTGCAGCCGGAGCCGTGATAGCTGCCGGGTAGCCGCGGGCAGGTAAAGGTGTGCTGGCTGCCATCGCGCAGGTACAGGCGGTTATGCACGACATCGCTTTCGTCGCCATGGCCGCCGGTGATCAGCAGGTGACGGATATGCGGCAGCAGCTTGTCCGCGCATTCATCCGGCGTGCCGTCTGGCAGTTCGGCGAGGATGCGCGCTTCCGGCAGGTTGGGCGTGGCGATGGTGGAAGCGGCGAACAGCCGCTCGCGCATGGCGAAACCGACTTCGTCCTTGCCCAGGGCGCCGCCACCACCAGCGCGCAGCACCGGGTCGCAGACCAGCGGCACGCCCGGCAGCTTGTCCATGATCATCAGAACCGTCTCGACCATTTCCACCGAACCGAGCATGCCCAGCTTGACCGCGGCCACCGGCATATCGGCGATCACCGCGTGGGCCTGGGCGAGTACCCAGTCGCGGTCGAGCACACGGAAGTCGCTGACGTCGACCGTGTCCTGCACAGTCAGCGCGGTGACTGTCGGGGCAGCGTGGCAACCCTGGGCCAGCAGCGCTTCGATATCGGCCTGCAGGCCGGCGCCACCGCTTGGGTCGTGGCCGGACAGGCACAGTACCACCGGGCGAGAAGGGGCGAGGCGGGCGGTGCTGCGCTCGTAATCAGGGAGGCCGAAATCGATCATCTGTGTCACGGGTTCCGGTTGACGGGTACGGCGGCAACCGCAGTACCTGGTTGATCGGGGCTCGCACCAGCGGGTGGCCGGCGGCATTTTCGTGGGGCGCGAGCTTAACATTTAATGCGCCACCATGAGCCTTGGATGACAGGTGTGAATGCCGCATATGGTTTCCGCCATTCGGCATCGCGGTTCGCTTTTCCGCTGCTGCCCATGCATCATTCAGCGCCCAGTCCGTCGCTGTTGCCGAACCATGAATCTGCGTTTCTATTTGATTGCCATGACCGCCCTGGCCGTGGTCACCGACAACCTGATCATTCCTTTCTATCCGCAGTATTTCGCCGAGCGTTTCGACAACCCGCCGCCCGAGCATGTCGGTCTTTATCTCGCGGCGATCAGCCTGACGGTGATGGCCGTCTTTCCTGTGTGGGCGCGGCTGGCCAAGCGTGTGCATCCGGTGCGCATCCTGATCGGCGCGCAGTTCATGGCCGGTGCCCTGACCGCGGCGCTGACCTTTATCGATTCGCTGCCGCTGTTCTGGGTGGTGTCGCTGGTGATGATCGTATTCAAGGGCAGCTATCTGCTCATGTACCCCTACGTGATGAGCCTGCAGCAACAGGACAGCCATACCCAGACCATCGGTACGCTGTCGGTGGTGGTGCATTTCGGCGCGATTCTCGGCGCAGCGGCGGGCGGACTGGTGTTGCAGGTGCTGGCCATCGGTGATGTGTTTCTGATCATGGCGGCGGGCGACTTCATCCAGATGGCCATCTGCATGCATCTGATCCGCGGTCATCTGCCGCGCAGTGGCGAGCCCGCCGAGGCAGCGACGGAGGGAGAGACTGTCGCTGCCACCGGTACACGCAGCCTGTTGGCGATCTATCGGCTTTGTGTGGTGATGCTGCTGTTCTATTTCGTCGCCTATGTCACCCGGCCGTTCTTCGCCGTGTACTGGCAGCAGGTGGCAACCTGGAACAGCGAACTGATGGCCGGCTTCGTCTATTCCCTGCCGGGCGCCGTGGCGGTATTCGCGCTGTGGTGGAGCAGGCGCTCGGCGGCCAAGGGGGCGACCCGTGATGGCATCTTCGCCGGCCTGCTGCTGGGCGCCGCGGCGACCTTCATCCAGGGCTTCGATAACCAGTGGTTGATTCTGCTTGGGCGGGTGTTGTTCGGCTGGGCGCTGTATCAGGTCACGGTGCGCCTGGATGCCCTGTTGTTCGAATTGAGTACGCCAGAGAACTACGGCGTGGACTTCAGCAAGATCAATATCTTCCAGTGCCTGGGCACCATGGGGGCTTCCTATGGCGCTGGTCTGCTGGTCAGCCACTACGGCCAGCACATGCCGTTCTGGGTCGGTGCGGTGGGTCTGGTGATCACCGCGGCAGTCTTCCCGCTGCTGATTCGCAAACCGTCGGAAATCGCCGTTGCGCGCGAATGATAATTTGATGCGTTCGCAAATGCCGTGGTTAAATCCGTGATCCGCTGCGCAGGCCTCAGGCTGGCGCAGCGCGACCGTCACGCATTTTCTTCGGGGCCGATTCACGATGTACCAGGCCAACAGCGACCTAGCGCAACTACTTGATGTCACCGCACGTACTCTGCCGGGCATTCCCGCGCGAGTGGGCGTCAGCGCTGATGACGAACTTGCCTGCGGCGCGGCCGGCAACCAGGCGCGAATCGCCGCCCTTTATGGATACCTGCAGTCGAGCTTTCCCGAGGCAGGGGCGCATTACTGGACGGTGCGCACCTGGACGCTGCTGATCTGGCAACCCATCTACCTGAGTCTGTTCGGTGTGCACCTCGCCGAGCGTGCGCCGTGCCTCGACGGCATGGGGCAGACCGTGTGCAATGGCATGGTCTATGGCTTCTGCCTGCCCGAACATTGCCCGCGCCGCGCAGCCCAAGATGGGCTTATCGATTTCGCCGCCGAGCAATTGCAGCAACTGGTCGAGCGCCAGTGGCAGGAGTTCGACGCGGTGGCCGGCATTCAGCGCAAGCTGGCTCGGCGCCTGCAGGCCGATTGCGTGTTGGGCGCGCTGCTGATGATCCAGCGACAACAGTCCCTGGCCAACGAGCGGCTGCAGCAACTGGAAGGGCGCTGGCTGGATGCGCTCGATCTGCGCGGCAACAGCTCGTTGATCGAAGTGCGCCTGGACGATGGCCGCGAGCGCCTGGCGCTGGGGCGCAAGGTCTGTTGCCAGCACTTTCGCCGCGCCGACGGCCAGCTCTGCAGCACCTGCCCGAAACTCAAGCAGGAAGAGCGGCTGACGCGCCTGCGCCAGGAGCTAAGCCTCGAATGCTGAAACTGAACGATATCCAGGTACGTCGCGACGGTCGCCTGACCCTGGCACTGGACGAACTGCAACTGGCAGGCGACCAATTCACCGTGATTCTCGGCCATAACGGCTCGGGCAAATCGACGCTGATGAACCTGATCGCCCGGCAGTTGCAGCCGGACACCGGTACTCTGCAGCTCGACGGCAAGCCACTGAGCAGTTTCAGCCAGCGCGAATTCGCCCGCCGCGTGGCGTTTCTACCCCAGCGCCTGCCGGATGTCGCCGGGCTCACCGTGCGCGAGCTGGTGCGCCTCGGACGCTTTCCCTGGCGTGGCTTGCTTGGCAGTTGGCAAGCCGAGGATCGGCAGATGATCGAACAGGCCATGGCGCAGACCGATGTCGAGCAGTACGCCGATCACCTGGCCGATACCCTCTCTGGGGGCGAGCGTCAGCGGGCCTGGATCGCCATGTTGCTGGCCCAGCAGTCGCCGCTGATCCTGCTCGATGAGCCGACCTCGGCGCTGGATCTGGCTCACCAGTACGAACTGATGACGCTGCTGCGCGAACTCAATCTGGCGACCGGCCGGGGTATCGTCGCCATCCTCCACGACATCAACCTCACCGCCCGCTATGCCGACCGCATCGTCGCGCTCAAGCAGGGACGGGTGTTCTTCGACGGCACGCCGGACGAACTGCTGCACAGCCCACTGCTCAGCGGGCTCTACGACATCGATATCGAACTGATCGAGCAGCCTGGCAGCGCCCGCAAGATCGCCGTGGTGGCCTGAAGATGGGTTTCAGCGAAGCGCGTCAGGGCGCGGTCGCCAGCGAGTTCGGTGGGCAAGTGCTGCGCTATGGCCTGACCTTCGGCCTGCTGCTGGTGCTGATGGTTGTGCACCTGCAACTGAGCACCGCGCTACCCCTGGCTCAGCAGTGGGCGGTACTCGGCGGTGCCGTGCAGGAGGATTTCGATGCCCTGCAATTCAATCTGTCGGCCCTGCCTCGGCTGGTCATCGCCTTGCTGGTCGGTGCGGCGCTGGGACTATCGGGCAGCGTGCTGCAGCAACTGACGCAGAACCGCCTGGTCTCGCCGATGACCATCGGAGCTTCGTCCGGTGCCTGGCTTGGGCTGGTCTGCGCGACCTTGCTGGTGCCGACGTTCGCCGCCAATCACGGGCACTGGGCGGCGCTGGCCGGTGCGCTGCTGTCGGTCGGCCTGGTGCTGGTGATCGCCGGGCGCAACGGCATCGCCGGCTTGCCGGTGGTACTGGCGGGCATGGCCATGAACCTGCTCCTCGGTGCTTTGGCCGCGGGCCTGGTACTGCTCAACAACCAGTACACCAGTGGGCTGTTCGTCTGGGGGGCTGGAGATCTTGCACAGATCGACTGGCACTGGGTCGGCTGGCTGTGGCCCAAGCTGTTGATCGGCCTGCTGGTCATTTTCCTCGCGCCGCGCCCGCTGACCCTGCTGCAACTGGGCAGCGACGGCGCCCAGGCTCGTGGCTTGAACCTGTGGCCGGTGATGCTGGCGCTGTTCATGGTATCGATCTGGATGACGGCCGTATCGATCACTGCGGTGGGCCTGATCGGCTTTATCGGCCTGTTGACGCCCAACCTGGCGCGCCTGTTCGGCGCCCGTCGCTCCCGGGATGAGTTGCTCTACAGCGTGTTGCTCGGTGCCGTGCTGCTGCTCGCCACCGATGCCCTGGCACTGCTGGCCAATCGCTGGACGGCGGATCTGGTACCCAGCGGCGCGGCGGCGGCACTGATCGGCGCGCCGGCGTTGTTATGGCTGTCGCGCCGCCAGTTGTCCGCCGATGACGCCCGCGGTCTGGAGTTGCCGGAAGGGCCGGAGCGGGTGCGCCGCCGCTATGGGCTTCTGGTGCTGGCGCTGACTATTGCTGTGGTACTGCTGAGCATCTGCCTGGGCCGCAGCAGCGTGGGCTGGCAGTTCGAGTGGCCATCGTCGCTGATCTGGGCGTTACGTTGGCCGCGAGTACTTACCGCTGCTGCGGCGGGCTGTGGCCTGGCCATCGCCGGGGTGCTGTTGCAGCGCCTGCTGCGCAATCCGCTGGCCAGCCCGGACATTCTCGGCCTCTCGGCGGGGGCGACCCTGGCGGTGATGCTGGCCCTGATGATTTTCGGTGGCTCGCTGCTGGGATTCACGGCGCCGATCGCCGCCTTTATCGGCAGTCTCGCGGTGCTCGCCGTGCTGTTGCTGCTGGGGCGTCGTCACCAGTATTCGCCGGCGCTGATGGCGCTGGTCGGTATTTCCCTCACTGCGCTGCTCAACGCGGCGTTGCAGTTTGGCCTGGCCAAGGGAACGGCCGATTCCTTCGCGTTGCTCGGCTGGCTGGCCGGCTCGACCTACCGGGTCTCGGCGGCGCAATCCTTGTGGTTGGCCATGGGCGTGCTATTACTGGGCGTGCTCAGCCTGCTGTGCCATCGCGCGCTCACACTGATCTCCATCGGTGATGGCGTGGCCCTGAGTCGCGGCCTGGATGTGCGTACGGCTCGCCTGGCACTGTTGGTGCTGGTGTCGCTACTCTGTGCACTGGTTACCAGCCTGATGGGGCCGGTGGCCTTTCTTGGCTTGCTGGCGCCGCACATGGCTGCGATTCTGGGGGCACGCCGGGTGGTGTCGCAGTTATTGCTGGCGGCGGCACTGGGCGGTTTGCTGATGTTGCTGGCGGACTGGTTCGGTCGCGTGCTGATCTTCCCGCTGCAATTGCCGGTCGGCATCGTCGCCTCGGTGGTGTGCGGCAGCTATTTCGTTTACCTGTTGGTCAAGAGGCGCCTGGCATGAAGGATCTGTTGCGCGCTGTCTCGTTGCTGTTATGCCTGGTTGCGGGCTTTGCCGGGGCGCAGCCGCGGGTGGTGGCGCTGAGCTGGGAAGCGGCCGAGCACCTGCTGAAACTGGATATCACCCCCATCGCCGTGGCCGATGCCGGGGATTACCGCACCTGGGTGGTACGCCCGCGCCTGCCGGACGAGGTGCCAAGTGCTGGCTCACGTACCGAGCCGAACCTGGAGCTGCTGGCGCAACTGAAGCCGGAGCTGATCGTCATTCCACCGCTGCTGGAAGACATTCGCGGCAAACTCGAGCGCATCGCGCCAGTGGCCGCCTACAGCAGCTTCAGCCAGCAGCACGACAATTACCTCGCCGCTCGCGACAACTACCTGGCCCTGGCCCAGCGCTTCGGTCGCGAGGAGCAGGCACTGCGCGAGTTGGCGGCGATGCAGGCACGGGTCGATGAGCTGCACCGGCGCCTGGTCGAGCATTTCCGCGGATCTTTGCCCAAGGTCGCGGTGATTCGCTTTTCCTCGCCCACGGCAGTGTTCATCAACGGCGCCAACTCCATGGCCGACCACGCCATGCAGTTGCTGCACCTGCAGCCGGCCTATCCGCTGCCACGCAGCCCCTGGGGCATCGTGCAATCGCCAGTGACCACCCTGGGGCGCATCGACGAGGGCGTGATCCTGCATATCGAGCCTTTCGCCCAGCAGGATCAACTGTTCAACACGCCGCTCTGGCAAGCCATGCCGTTCGTGCGCGAAGGGCGCTTCGCTGCCATGCGTTCGACCTGGACTTATGGCGGAGTGTTTTCCATCGAATACCTGGCCGAGGCGATCACCGAGGCTCTACTGCGCCTGCCGGCACAATGACCGGCCTCGACGTTTCCTTACCGTAGTACTTGCGATGACTGGCTGACAGACCCTAGAGTTGCCGGCATTCCTATTTCGAGCCGTGCAAGTCAGTGTCATCGTGAGGGTGTGGGGCCTTCCGATATTGCTCTGTATGGCCATTTGCGGGGCTGCATGCGTTTTTTCCTGATCATTCTTCTGGCGATTTGCCCGGTATTGGCGAGTGCTGCGGGGCCGGCCGTGTTCGACGAGAACACCCGATCCTTGCCGCTTGGCCAGCTGATGTCCGTGTTCGAGGACGTACGGGGCGACAAGACCATTGACGACGTCACCTCCAGAGCCCTGCAAGGCAGCTTCCGCGCCCATGACAAACCGGTATTGAACGCTGGCTATTCCCGCTCGGCCTTCTGGTTGCGGGTCGACCTGCAGTACCTGCCTCAGGATTCCATCGCCCACGGCCTCCATCATCACTGGCTGCTGGAACTGGCCTATCCGCCGCTGGATCATCTGGAACTCTACGAGGCGGATTCCGATGGCCACTTTCGTCTGACCCAACGCACCGGCGATGCGCTGCCGTTCTCCAGTCGGGAAATTCGCCAGAACAATTACCTGTTCTCCCTCGATTTCGAGCCGGATCAGGTGCGCCGGGTTTACCTGCGTATTGAAAGCCAGGGGTCGATCCAGGCGCCGTTGACCCTCTGGTCGCCCACAGCCTACCTGGAAAAGCAGCCGGCGCGCATCTACGTGCTGGGCATCATCTACGGCGTGTTGCTGGTGATGCTGATCTACAACCTGTTCATCTTCATCAGCGTTCGCGATACCAGTTACCTCTATTACATCTTGTATATCGCTTCGTTCGGCCTCTATCAGGTGTCGGTCAATGGTGCCGGTATCGAGTTCTTCTGGCCCGACAACCCCTGGTGGGCGAACGTTGCCACGCCATTCCTGATCGGCGCCACGGCGCTGTTCGGTTGCCAGTTCGCGCGCAGTTTCCTGCAGACCAGCGAGCACAGCCCCTGGGTCGACCGCTGCCTGTTGCTGCTGATGCTCTGGGGCACGGCGGTGATGGTGCTGGCGTTGACCGTCAGCTACGCCGTATCGCTGCGCCTGGCCACCGTTCTGGCGCTGGTGTTCACCCTGGTGGTGTCCATCGCCGGCGTGCTGGCCTGGCTGCGCGGCATGCGGGTGGCGCGCTACTTCATCATCGCCTGGGCGGCCTTTCTGATCGGTGGCGTGGTCAACACGCTGATGGTGCTCGGCTACCTGCCCAACGTGTTCCTGACCATGTACGCCAGTCAGATCGGCAGCGCGATCGAGGTCGCGTTGCTATCGCTGGCGCTGGCCGACCGTATCAACGGGATGAAGGAGGAGCGTGCACGCATCCTGCAGAGTGCCGCTGCCAAGCTGGAGGCGCTGAACCACGAACTGGCCGACAGCAACCGCCTCAAGGACGACTTCCTGGCCACTGTGACCCACGAACTGCGCACGCCGATGAACGGCGTCATCGGCTCCCTGGAGCTGATGCAGACTCTGCGCCTGGAGCCGGAGGTCGAGCAATACCAGAAGACCGCGACGCGCTCGGCGCGGGACATGATGCAGATGGTCAACGACATCCTCGCGCTCACCGAACTGCAATCCGGCAGGCTCTACCCGCGGCGAGAGACCTTCAGCCTGCGCGGCCTGCTCGATGGTGTGTGCGCCAACTACGAAGGCCGTGCGCGAGACAAGGGCCTGGCTTTCACGCTCGATCTGGACGAGCGCCTGCCCGATACCGTGGAAGGCGATGCGGTAAAACTGGCGCAAGGGCTGGGCTACCTGCTGGATAACGCCATCAAGTTCACTGCCGCTGGAAAGGTTTGCCTGCGCGTGCGCGGTGGTGAGCCGACGCTCGAGGCCCTGCCGCTGAGCTTCGAGGTGATCGATGCAGGCATCGGTCTGGCGGATGCCCGCGAAGCTGACCTGTACCTCCGCTTCCATCAGCTCGACAACTCGATGACTCGACAATACGGCGGTCTCGGCATCGGCCTGAGCATCTGCCGGCAACTGGTCGATCTGCTGGGCGGCAGCCTGGCGTATGAGCCCAATCGTGCCGGCGCGGGCGGCAGCATCTTTCGCCTGAGTCTGACGCTGGCCTTGCCGGTGCAGAAGGGCGCGAGCGAGCCGGTGGTGCGCCGCGCCAATGGCAGCCCCGTGCGCGTGCCGGAGCAATGCACCGTGCTGGTGGTCGAGGACAATGCCATCAACCAACTGGTGATCCGCGGCATGCTGCTCAAGCTCGGTTACCGGGTACGCACTGCGGACAATGGCAGCGAAGCCCTGGAGTGCCTGCAGCGCGAGTCGGTCGACGCGCTGCTGCTCGATTGCCAGATGCCGGTGATGGATGGTTTCGCCACCTGTCGAGCGCTGCGCCTGTTGCCCGGCTGTGCCGAGCTGCCGGTGCTGGCGATCACGGCCCACAGCCAGTCCGGCGACCGCGAGCGCTGCCTGGCCGCCGGGATGAGCGACTACCTGGCCAAGCCGGTGAAGTTCGACGAGCTGCGGGTACTGTTGCATGACTGGGTGCTGTGCCGGACAGCTTGAGTATGGCCAGGTCGCGGCCGGCATTGGCACAAATCCGGCTTTAAGAGCCTGTGGGCTTCTGCTTCACTGGAATGAGCCACCCCGCGACCGCCGCGCTCGGTCGTTTCCAGGTTCGCTCACCTTCCGCCCGTGCGCCGTCGGCGCCGAGGAGCACGCAGCATGATGCCCAGCCAGTATGCCGAAACCCATGAGGTGTTCAACCAGCCGTTGCCGTTGGAGGGCAGTAACCTGTACCGCATCGACCTGCCCCTGCAGGAGTGGGCAGGCCGCTTCGACGGCGCCTGGGGCGTATCGCGGATGGACGCCTATGGTGCGCTGGCCGGCGGCGAACTGATGACCGCCGGCTTTCTTGCCAACCAGAACGAGCCCGTGTTCAAGAGCCATGATCGCTACGGGCATCGCATCGACGTCGTCGAGTTCCACCCGGCCTACCATCGGTTGATGGAGGCGGCGATCACCCATGGCATTCCCTCCATGCCCTGGGTCGCTCCGCGCCGCGGTGCCCAGGTGGTTCGTGCGGCCATGAGCTACCTGCACAGCCAGGCCGAAGCCGGCAGCGGATGCCCGTTGACCATGACCTTCGCCAGTGTGCCGGCGCTGCGGATGCAGCCGGATATCGCCGAACGCTGGCTGCCGAAGATCCTTTCCTGCGAATACGATCCGCGCAACCTGCCCTTCGAACAGAAGGCCGGCGCCACCATTGGCATGGCCATGACCGAGAAGCAGGGGGGCAGCGACGTGCGGGCCAACACCACGCGAGCCCATGCGTTGGGTGCAACTGGGCCGGGCGGCGCCTATGAGCTGGTCGGGCACAAGTGGTTCTGCTCGGCACCGATGTGCGATGGCTTTCTCACCCTGGCCTATACCGACAAGGGCCTCAGTTGCTTTTTGCTACCGCGCCACCGGCCGGATGATACCCGCAACCCGTTCTACATCCAGCGCCTGAAGGACAAACTGGGCAACCGCTCCAACGCTTCCGCCGAGGTGGAGTACCGGGGCGCCCTCGCGTGGATGATCGGCGAGGAAGGGCGCGGCGTGCCGACCATCATCGAAATGGTCGCCATGACCCGCTTCGACTGCATGATCGGCTCCAGTGCGCTGATGCGCCAGGCCCTCAGCCAGGCCCTGCACCATTGCGCGCAGCGGCAGGTCGGCGGACGAGCGCTGAGCGACCTGCCGCTGATGCAGAACGTGCTGGCCGATCTGGCCCTGGAAAGCGAGGCGGCGCTGGCGCTGACCCTGCGTATGGGGCGCGCCCTGGATCGGCCGGATGACCCGCACGAGCGAGCCTTCGCCCGCCTGGTCACCGCCGTGGGCAAGTACTGGATATGCAAGCGCGCACCGGCAATGATCAACGAGGCGGCGGAATGCCTGGGCGGTGCCGGCTACGTGGAGGACAGCATCCTGCCGCGGCTGTATCGCGAGGCGCCGGTCAACTCGACCTGGGAAGGCTCGGGCAACGTGCAGTGCCTGGATGTGCTGCGCGCCTTGTCGAAGGAGGCGGGGATGCTCGATGCGCTGTTGATGCAGCTAGGCGACGGCCACGGCGACGCCCGTCTCAAGGCGCACATCGCCGGCCTGCAGAGGGATCTGCGTGACAGCGACGATATTCATTATCGCGCCCGGCAGATCACCGAAGACATCGCTCTGGCCCTGCAGGCCGGCCTGCTCCTCGAGGCGGGTAACGAGGTGGTCGCCGATGCCTTCATCGCCAGCCGCATCGCCGGCCGAGGCAGGGTATACGGTGGCTTGCCGCGGGGCGTCGATGTCGCGGCGCTGCTGGCCAGGAGCATGCCGGCACTCGGCTGAGGCCGCGTGCCGCCAGCCTGCGTCCTTGGCGTCAGCCGCGCTGGATGAACCGGCGGATACGCCGTGCGGCCTCCACGCACTCCTCCAGCGGTGCGACCAGGGCCATGCGCACACGGCCGCTGCCTGGGTTGAAACCATCCACTTCCCGCGACAGATAGGAGCCCGGCACCACGGTGACATGTTCCTGGGCGAACAGCGCGCGGGTGAACTCGGCATCGTCGCCCGGCGTCCTGGCCCATAGATAGAAGCCGCCATCCGGACGTTGCACATCGAGTACGTCCTGCAGGATTTCCAGCACGGCATCGAACTTCTCGCGGTACAGATCGCGGTTGGCGCGCACATGATCCTCGTCCTGCCAGGCAGCGATGCTGGCCAGCTGGGTTTGTACCGGCATGGCGCAACCATGGTAGGTGCGGTACAGCAGGAAGGCCTTGAGGATTTCCGCGTCGCCCGCCACGAACCCCGAACGCAGGCCCGGCAGATTCGAGCGCTTGGACAGGCTGTGGAACACCACGCAACGTTTGAAATCGTTGCGGCCCAGTTCGGCGCAAGCGGTCAGCAGGCCGGCTGGCGGATTCTGTTCGTCGAAGTACAGTTCGCTGTAGCACTCGTCGGCGGCAATGACGAAGTCGTACTGATCCGCCAGGGCGATCAGCTTTTTCAGCGTTTCCAGCGGAATCAGCGCGCCAGTCGGGTTGCCCGGCGAACAGAGGAAGAGGATCTGGCAGCGCTGCCATACTTCTGGCGCTACGGCGTCGAAATCCGGGTTGAAGCCATGTTCGACCAGGCACGGCAGGTAATGTGGCCGGGTGCCGGCGAGCAGGGCTGCGCCTTCGTAGATCTGATAGAAGGGATTGGGGCTGACCACCAGGCCGTCGACGTCACGCTGGGCGACGGTCTGGGTGAAGGCGAACAGCGCCTCGCGGGTGCCGTTCACCGGCAGCACATGCCGTGCCGCATCGAGCCAGCCGGTCGGTACCTTGAAGCGGCGTTCGCACCAGTGGGCGATGGCTTCGCGCAGCGCCGGGATGCCCAGCGTGGTTGGGTAGACCGCCAGTTGTTCGAGGTTGTCGGTCAGCGCCTGGGCGACGAACGCCGGCGAGCGGTGTTTGGGCTCGCCGATGGACAGGGCGATGGGCGAGCGGTCGGCTGCGGGCTGTACACCGGCGAGCAGGGCGCGGAGTTTCTCGAACGGGTAGGGCTGCAACTGGGCGAGGGCGTGGTTCATGATGATCCGACGTGTCCTTTGTAGGGCGGCGACAAAGCTGCCGACACTAGCACGCGGGGCGGCTTCAGGAAAATTCCCTTTCGCCCGTCCGATAGGCGTCATTTTGGGGCGCCATGCTGATGCCCGGTTCTAAAGGCTGGCTACTTCGAGCCGATAGCCTGACTGCAACCCGTTATCAGCCATTCTTTAGCGAGACCCCTCTATGCGCACCCTCAAGTTCAGCCACAAGATCATGCTGGCTGCGTCCCTGGTGGTCATTGCAGCTTTTGCGTCGTTCGCGTTGTACAACGACTACCTGCAACGCACCTCGATTCGCGACAACCTGGCGCACTATCTCCACGACGTCGGTCAGGTATCCACCGGCAACATCCAGCATTGGCTCAATGGGCGCATGCAGTTGCTGGATAACCTCGCCGAATCGGTTCAGGACGACAGCGCGCCCGATCCGCTGGCCAGAAACCTGCAGCACCGCAGCATCGCCTCCGCCTTTCTGTACGCCTACTTCGGTCAGGCCGATGGCACCTATACCCAGTTTCCTCCTAGCGAATTACCCGCAGGTTATGACCCGCGTCAGCGGCCCTGGTACAAGAGCGCGGCGGGCAGCAGCGGGCCGGGTCTGACCGAGCCCTACCTGGCGGCCGATCCACGTGATGGCCTGCTGATCACCATCACCCGTCCCGTCAATGCCGGCGGTAGCCTGCAGGGCGTGGTGGGCGGCGACCTCAAGTTGCAGACGGTCGACGACATCCTCAACTCCTTCGATCTGGGCGGTATGGGCTATGCCTTCCTGGTCGACGACAAGGGCACGGTGCTGGTGCACCCGGACAAGAGCCTGGTGCTCAAGAAACTGCCGGATCTGTTCCCCAGTGGTGCGCCGCGTCTGGAGTCCGGTTTGCAGGGCGTCTCGGCCGTCGATGGCAGTGCGCGTATCGTCACTTTCCTACCGGTGCAGGGGCTGGCCGGCGTGCATTGGTATGTCGGCCTGTCCGTCGACGAAGGCAAGGCGTTCGCTGCTCTGCGTGAATTCCGCATCTCGGCGCTGATGTCCACGATCATCGGCGTTATCGCGATCCTGCTGTTGCTCGGGGCGCTGATCCGCATCCTGCTGCGCCCGCTGCACGTGATGAGCCACGCCATGGGGGGCATCGCCGAGGGAGAGGGCGACCTGACCCAGCGTCTGAAAATCGATTCCGGCGACGAGTTCGGCGAGTTGGCGGGTGCCTTCAACCGCTTCGTCGAGCGTATCCACGAATCGATCCGCGAAGTGGCCTCGGCAACCCGTGAAGTTCACGCCCGCGTGAGTACCGTGGTCGAGGCGTCCAATGCCTCCATGGGTAACTCCAACGAACAGGCCGCGCGTACCGACAGCGTTGCCGCGGCGATCAACCAGCTTGGTGCTGCCGCCCAGGAAATCGCCCGCAACGCCGCCGATGCGTCGGTGCAGGCCAGCGATGCCCGCCGTGATGCCGAAGAAGGGCAGAGCATGGTCGAGCGCACGCTGGGCTCCATGGGCGATCTGTCGGACAAGATTCAGGCCTCCGGCAGCCATATCGAGGTGCTCAGCCAGAAGAGCAACGACATTGGCCAGATTCTCGATGTGATCAAGGGCATTTCCGAGCAGACCAACCTGCTGGCGCTCAACGCCGCCATCGAAGCGGCCCGTGCCGGAGAGGCGGGGCGTGGCTTCGCCGTGGTCGCGGATGAAGTGCGCAACCTGGCGCAACGCACGCAGAGCTCGGCGCAGGAAATCCAGCAGATGATCGAGCAGTTGCAGGCCGGTGCTCGCGACGCCGTAGCGACCATGGGCGAAAGCCGACGGTTCAGCGACGACAGCGTGCGCATCGGCGGGCAGGCCGGCGAGAACCTGCGTGGCGTGACCCGCCGCATCGGCGAGATCGACGGCATGAACCAGTCCGTGGCCACCGCCACCGAGGAGCAGACCTCGGTGATCGAGAGCCTGAACATGGACATCACCGAGATCAACACCCTGAACCAGGACGGTGTGCGCAACCTGCAGTCCAGTCTCAGCGCCTGTACCGAGCTGGATCAGCAGGTCGGCCGGCTCAAGCAACTGGTGGACAGTTTCAGAATCTGAGGGAGCTGAAGCGGGCGCGGGCCTCGTTGCGAGGCCCGCGCTGTTGACCGTTTAGATGCTGATTTGCAGCGGACTTGGGCTACTCGTCGCCGACAGCTTGGTGATGATGGTCTGCTGCAGGCGTGCGCACAGCTCCGGGTCGGACAGCGGCTGGTTGTTGGCATCGGTGACGAAGAATACGTCCTCCACCCGTTCGCCCAGGGTGGCGATCTTGGCGTTCTGCAGCGACAGGTCGAAGTCGAGGAAGATCCGCCCGATCTTGGCCAGCAGGCCGGGGCGATCCGGTGCCGTCAGTTCCAATACGGTCACCGGTCGCTGCGCATCGTTATGGATGGTTACCTGCGGCGCGAAGGAGAAGTGCTTGAGCTGGCGTGGTACCCGGCGCTGGATGATGTTGGGGTACTCGTCAGGGTGTTTCAGCGTATCGACCAGGCTCTGGCGGATTTGCTTGATGCGTTGCGGGTTATCGCCGATGGAGCCACCTTCTACCTCCAGCACGATGTAGGTGTCGAGGGTGAACTGGCTGGTCGAAGTGAGAATCCGCGCATCGTGAATGTTCAGGTTGAGCTGCGTCATGGCAGCCACCGTCACGGCGAAGAAATCGTGCTGATCCGGCGCGTAGATGAAAATCTGCGTGCCGCCCTCGTACTCGCGCTGGGTGGTTTCCTTGATCAGTACCAGCGGGCCGCCGTCGTCCGGGTGCTGAAGGATCGCATCGGTGTGCCAGGCCACATCGCCGGCGGTATGGCGCAGGAAGTAGTCATCGCCTAGCTGCGCCCATAGCTGCTCGACTTCATCGGAGTCGGTGCCGCTGCGTACCAGGGTATCCAGCGCCGCGCTCTGGGTCAGGCGAATCTGCTCTTCGCGCTCCACCGGGTTTTCCAGGCCGCGGAGCAGGGCCCGCTTGGTTTCCGTGTAGAGCTGGCGCATCAGGCTGGCGCGCCAGGAGTTCCACAGGCTCGGGTTGGTAGCGTTGATGTCGGCCACGGTGAGCACGTAGAGATAGTCCAGGTGGGTCTGGTCGCCGACGAACGCGGCGAAGTCGTGGATCACCTGCGGGTCGGACAGATCCTTGCGCTGGGCCGTGGTCGACATCGCCAGGTGGTTCTGTACCAGCCAGACGATCAGCCCGGTGTCCCAGGCCGGCAGATGATGGCGCTGGCCGAAGGCTTCGGCATCGATGGCGCCGAGCTCGGAGTGGTCACCGCCACGGCCCTTGCCGATATCGTGATAGAGACCGGCCAGGTAGATCAGCTCGGGCTTTGGCAGCTTGTCGATCAGTTTGCTGGCCAGGGGGAACTTCTCCGCCAGCTCCGGCCACTTGAACTTGCGCAGGTGCTTGATCAGGTTGAGCGTGTGGGCATCGACCGTGTAGATGTGGAACAGGTCGTGCTGCATCTGCCCGACGATATGGCCGAACTCCGGCAGGTAGCGACCGAGGATGCCGTAGCGGTTCATGCGGCGCAGGTTGCGGTGGATGCCCTGTTCGCACTTGAACAGCTCGATGAACAGGCTGGTGTTGCGAATGTCCTTGCGGAAATCGTCGTCGATCAGGTGACGGTGATCGCGCAGCAGGCGGATGGTGTCGGCGCATACGCCCTTCAGATCCGGGTGCTGGGCCATCAGCACGAAGATCTCGATGATGGCGAACGGCGTGCGCTTGAACACGTTCGGGTGGGTCACCTCGATGTAGCCGTCGCGAACCTGGAAACGGCTGTTCAGCGGCGTCGCCGGGCCACTGTCACCGGCACGCAGGATCTCTTCCTCGAAGTGCTGGTTGATCAGGTCGCTCAGCTCGGCGATGCCCATCACCACGCGGTAGTACTTCTGCATGAAGCGCTCGATGGTGCGCTTGGTGTCGCCTTCGTTGTAGCCGAGCAGCTCGGCCACCTTGCTCTGGTGGTCGAACAGCAGCCGGTCTTCGGCGCGCCCGGCCAGCATGTGCAGGGCGTAGCGCACCTTCCAGAGAAACTCCTGGGAGGAGGCCAGCAGGGTGTATTCGCTTTCCAGCAGAAAACCCTGGCCAACCATCGCATGCAGGTTGAGGGTGCCGAAGTGGCGGCGTGCGACCCAGAGAATGGTCTGGATGTCGCGCAGCCCGCCAGGCGAGCCCTTGACGTTGGGCTCCAGGTTGTACTCGGTGTCGTTGTACTTGGCGTGCCGGCTTTTCTGTTCCTGGCGCTTGGCCAGGAAGAATTCCTGGCTCGGCCACATGTGCGCGCTGGCGGTCACTTCCTGCATGCGCCCACGCAGATGTTCGGGGCCGGCAATGGTACGGCTTTCCATCAGGTTGGTGATGACCGTCAGGTCGGCGCGAGCCTCTTCGGCGCATTCGGCGACCGAACGCACGCTCTGGCCGACTTCCAGGCCGATGTCCCAGAGCAGGGTGAGGAAGCCTTCGATCGCTTCGCGGAAGGTTTCCTGATCGTCGCTGCCGAGCAGAACCAGCAGGTCGATGTCCGAATAGGGGTGCAGTTCGCCACGGCCATAACCGCCCACCGCCAGCAGGGCGATTTCGGCATCCTCGCTCCAGGAAAAACGATTCCAGGCTTCCAGCAGGATCTGGTCGGTGAACCAGGCACGATCTTCGACCAGGCGGCGCATGTCGCGGCCGCTACGAAAGCGCGCATCGAGCACTTCGTGGGCGCGACGAATGGCTTTCTTGAAGGCGCCGATGGGGCTGGACTTGAGCGCCAGTTCCGCCTGGAACTGGCCGCGATCGAACAACTCGGAGTCTACCTGCGGCATGTAGCGGCCTTCCTTCTATAAGGCGAGGTTCGAGATCAGGCGGAAACCCGCGCGATGGTGTCATCGCCACGCAGGGTGAAAATCTCGTAACCGTCGGCGGTGACCAGCAGGGTGTGCTCCCACTGCGCGGACAGCTTGCGATCCTTGGTGATCGCGGTCCAGCCGTCACCCAGTACGCGGGTTTCCGCGCGGCCCTGGTTGATCATCGGCTCGATGGTGAAGGTCATGCCTTCCTTGAGCTCCATTCCGGTACCGGCACGGCCGTAATGCAGCACCTGCGGGTCTTCGTGAAACACCGAACCGATGCCGTGACCGCAGAACTCGCGTACCACCGAGAAACCATGCTTCTCGGCATGCTTCTGGATCACTTCACCGATGTCGCCCAGGCGGGCACCCGGACGTACCACTTCGATGCCCTTGTACAGGCATTCCTGGGTGATGCGCGACAGGCGCTCGGCCCACTCCGGAACCTTGCCGACGTGGAACATGCGACTGGTGTCGCCGTAGTAGCCGTCCTTGATCACGGTGACGTCGATGTTCATCACATCACCTTCCTTGAGCGGCTTGTCGTTGGGAATGCCGTGGCACACCACATGGTTGAGCGAGGTGCATATGGATTTGGGGAAACCAGGGCGGCCCGGTGCGGCGCCGTAATTGAGCGGCGCGGGAATGGCCTTCTGCACGTTGACGATGTGGTCATGGCAGAGGGTGTTCAGCTCGTCCGTGGTGACGCCTGGTTTGACATGCTCGGCGATCATCTCCAGCACTTCGGCGGCCAGGCGGCCGGCGATGCGCATTTTCTCGATTTCATCGGGCGTCTTGAGGGTGACGGTCATGGTGATCTCGGTATCTCTGTAAAGTGCGCCATTTTAAGCCGCAAGCCACAAGCTGCAAGCCGCAAGTTAAGAGCAGGGCGCCTATCTTGAGTTTGACTCGCCTGCTCAGGTCGCCAACCATACGGCTTGTGGCTTGCCGCTTGTAGCTTATGACTGCTACTTGTGGTATAAAACGCGCCGCTTTACGGGGCAGCCCCCCGAAAGCTTAACCCCACACACGTGTCGACACGATTTCCTGGGTGCCCGCAAGGGTTGGAAATTGGGACGCGTGGAGGCCTAACCCGACTTATCAAGGAACTATCATGTCCCAAGTCAATATGCGCGATATGCTGAAGGCCGGTGTGCACTTCGGTCACCAGACCCGTTACTGGAACCCGAAAATGGGCAAGTACATTTTCGGTGCGCGTAACAAGATTCACATCATCAACCTTGAAAAGACCCTGCCGATGTTCAACGACGCGCTGTCGTTCGTTGAAAAGCTGGCTGCTGGCAAGAACAAGATCCTGTTCGTCGGCACCAAGCGTTCCGCTGGCAAGATCGTTCGCGAAGAAGCTGCTCGTTGCAACTCGCCGTTCGTCGATCACCGCTGGTTGGGCGGCATGCTCACCAACTACAAGACCATCCGTGCCTCGATCAAGCGTCTGCGTGATCTGGAAGTGCAGTCCCAGGACGGCACCTTCACCAAGCTGACCAAGAAAGAAGCGCTGATGCGCACCCGTGATCTGGAAAAACTGGATCGCAGCCTGGGTGGTATCAAGGACATGGGCGGCCTGCCGGACGCACTGTTCGTCATCGACGTTGATCACGAGCGCATCGCGATCACCGAAGCCAACAAGCTGGGCATCCCGGTCATCGGCGTTGTCGATACCAACAGCAGCCCAGAAGGCGTTGACTACATCATCCCGGGTAACGACGACGCCATCCGCGCCATCCAGCTGTACATGGGTGCCATGGCCGACGCCGTGATCCGTGGTCGCAGCAACGTTGGCGGCGCTACCGAAGCGTTCGTCGAAGAAGCGCCGGCTGCCGAAGCTGCCGAAGGCTGAGCGGTAACGCAGAGCACCTAGTGTTATGCGCTGCGCAAAAAGGGGGCTAGGCCCCCTTTTTGCCACTCACAGATTTGATCGCCCGTATGACGGGCGATGGTTGAAGACCTACCAAGAGGATTTTCAAAATGGCAGAGATCACTGCAGCCCTGGTTAAAGAACTGCGCGAGCGTACTGGCCAAGGCATGATGGAATGCAAGAAGGCCCTGGTTGCCGCCGGTGGCGACATCGAGAAAGCCATCGACGACATGCGCGCCTCGGGTGCCATCAAGGCCGCCAAGAAAGCGGGCAACATCGCCGCTGAAGGCGCTATCGCCGCTCGCGTCGAAGGTGGCCGTGGCCTGATCATCGAAGTCAACTCGCAGACCGACTTCCTGGCTCTGCAGGACGACTTCAAGGGCTTCGTGAAAGAAAGCCTGGATGAAGCCTTCACTCAGAACCTGACCGAAGTCGCTCCGCTGATCGCTTCCCGCGAATCCGCGCGTGAGGCCTTGGTTGCCAAGTGCGGCGAGAACGTCAACATCCGTCGTTTGACCGCAGTCGCCGGCGAAACCGTTGGTGCTTACCTGCACGGCCACCGTATCGGTGTTCTGGTCGTCCTGAAAGGCGGTAACGACGAGCTGGCCAAGCACGTTGCCATGCACGTTGCTGCTTCCAACCCGGCCGTTGTTTCGCCGGATCAGGTCTCCGAAGAGCTGGTTGCCAAGGAAAAAGAAATCTTCCTGCAGCTGAATGCCGAGAAAATCGCTGGCAAGCCGGAAAACATCGTCGAGAACATGATCAAGGGCCGCATCAACAAGTTCCTGGCCGAAGCCAGCCTGGTTGAGCAAGCCTTCATCATGGATCCGGAAGTCAAGGTTGGTGAGCTGGTGAAGAAAGCCGGTGCTGAAATCGTTTCCTTCGTACGTTACGAAGTGGGCGAGGGCATCGAGAAGGCCGAGACCGACTTCGCTGCCGAAGTCGCTGCCCAGGTTGCTGCCAGCAAGCAGTAACAGGCACCTCAGCTAGCGCCCCAGAAGAGGCTGCCCGCTCACGCGCGCGGCCTCTTTTACAAATGGGATTTTTTTCAAGGCGGCGGTTGGTGCCTAGGGCACCAACGGTCGTGAGCGCTGTCGAAGCGCTCGATATGGGCGAGCCACAGGGTTCGCACGCTTTCTTACGCCGCAGGAGAGACTGGTAATGGCTCAGCAGGTGAGTGGTCGTCAACCGCGCTACAAGCGCATTCTGCTCAAACTCAGCGGCGAGGCCCTGATGGGGTCGGAAGATTTCGGCATCGATCCCAAGGTACTGGATCGCATGGCGCTGGAAGTCGGCCAGTTGGTCGGTATCGGCGTACAGGTCGGCCTGGTGATCGGTGGCGGCAACCTGTTCCGCGGCGCAGCGCTGAGCGCCGCCGGCATGGATCGGGTCACCGGTGATCATATGGGTATGCTGGCCACGGTGATGAATGCCCTGGCCATGCGCGACGCCCTGGAGCGCTCGAATATTCCCGCGCTGGTCATGTCGGCCATCTCGATGGTCGGGGTCACCGATCACTATGATCGTCGCAAGGCCATGCGCCATCTGAAAACCGGTGAGGTGGTGATTTTCGCCGCTGGCACTGGCAACCCTTTCTTCACCACCGACTCGGCCGCCTGCCTGCGGGCAATCGAGATCGACGCCGATGTGGTGCTGAAGGCAACCAAGGTGGATGGTGTGTACACTGCCGATCCATTCAAGGATCCGCATGCGGAAAAATTCGATCGCCTCACCTATGACGAGGTATTGGATCGCAAGTTGGGCGTGATGGATCTGACGGCCATCTGCCTGTGCCGTGACCACAGCATGCCGCTGCGTGTTTTCAATATGAACAAGCCGGGTGCCCTGCTCAATGTCGTGGTGGGTGGCGCCGAAGGTACTTTGGTCGAGGAAAGTAAGTAATGATCAACGAAATCAAGAAAGACGCTCAGGTGCGCATGCAGAAGAGCCTGGAATCGCTTGCCCACGCATTCAGCCGCATCCGTACCGGTCAGGCTCACCCGAGCATCCTCGGTGGGGTGATGGTGCCTTACTACGGCGTTGATACGCCTTTGAATCAGGTTGCCAGCGTAACCGTAAAAGACTCGCGTACCCTGCAGGTCGTGGCGTTCGAGCGCAGCATGCTGTCTGCCGTGGACAAAGCGATTCAGAGCTCCGGTCTGGGCTTCAATCCGACCAACCTCGGCGAACTGCTGCTGATTTCCATGCCGGCGCTGACCGAAGAAACCCGCAAGGGCTTCACCAAGCAGGCGCGTGACGCTGCAGAAGACGGCCGTGTGGCCGTGCGCAATATCCGTCGTGATGCCCTGAGCCAGCTCAAGGATCTGGTCAAGGAAAAGGAAATCAGCGAAGACGAAGAGCGTCGCGCCGCTGACGACATCCAGAAGCTGACCGACAAGTTTGTGGGCGAGATCGAAGTTGCCGTCAAGCAGAAAGAAGCGGATCTGATGGCCGTCTGACGGCCAGGAAGTCGCCATGGACAATTCCAAAGTCGGTGCCGTGATGGCCGTTCCACGGCATGTGGCGATCATTATGGATGGTAATAACCGCTGGGCGCGCAAGCGCCTGCTGCCCGGTGTGGCCGGGCACAAGGCGGGCGTCGATGCGGTGCGTGCGGTGATCGAGGTGTGCGCTGAATCCGGGGTCGAGGTGTTGACTCTGTTCGCGTTCTCCAGTGAGAACTGGCAGCGGCCTGCCGAAGAGGTCGGAGCTCTGATGGAGTTGTTCCTCAGTGCCTTGCGGCGGGAAACCCGCAAGCTCGACGAGAACGGTATCAGCCTGCGCATCATCGGTGATCGTTCGCGCTTTCATCCTGAGCTGCAGGCCGCCATGCGAGAGGCCGAGGCCAAGACGTCGGGCGCCGCTGGCGAAAAACGCTTCATCCTGCAAATCGCCGCGAACTACGGTGGTCAATGGGATATCGCCCAGGCTGCCCAGCGCCTTGCGCGGGAAGTTCAGGGCGGGCATCTGCAACCTGAAGACATCACCCCAGGCCTGCTGCAAAGCTGTCTGGTCACGGGCGAGTTGCCGTTGCCCGATCTGTGCATCCGCACGGGTGGTGAGCACCGGGTCAGCAATTTCCTGCTCTGGCAGATGGCCTATAGTGAGCTGTACTTCTCCGACCTGCTATGGCCGGACTTCAAACACGACGCCATGCGCGCAGCGCTGGCGGATTTCGCCAAGCGTCAGCGACGCTTTGGCAAAACCAGTGAACAAGTCGAAGCCGAGGCCCGCGCCTGATGCTCAAGCAACGAATCATTACGGCGCTGATCCTGTTGCCGATCGCCCTGGCGGGGTTCTTCCTGCTCGAAGGTGGCGCATTCGCGCTGTTCATCGCCGCGGTGGTGGTGCTCGGTGCCTGGGAATGGGCGCGCCTGGCCGGTTTCGCCACTCAGCCGCTGCGTATCGCCTACGCGGCGCTGGTGGCGCTGCTGTTGTACCTGTTGCACGGTTTGCCGACGCTGGCGCCCTGGGTATTGGCTGTGGGCGTGCTGTGGTGGGCGTTCGCGACCTTTCTGGTGCTCAATTATCCGGATAGCAACCGTTACTGGGGCGGCCCGCCTGGCCGCTTGCTGATTGGCCTGTTGATTCTCTTGCCGGCCTGGCAAGGTCTGGTGGTGCTGAAGCAGTGGCAACTGGCCAATTGGCTGATTCTGGCGGTCATGGCGTTGGTCTGGGTGGCGGATATCGGGGCCTATTTCTCCGGTAAGCGTTTCGGCAAGCGCAAGCTGGCTCCGCAGGTCAGCCCTGGCAAGAGCTGGGAAGGTTTGATCGGTGGTTTGTTGCTCAGTTTGCTGCTGACCGTCGTGGTCGGTGTCTACCGCGACTGGTCGTTTGCTACGTTCTTGCTGGCGCTGCCGGCGGCTGCATTGGTGGTGCTGATTTCAGTAGTCGGTGATCTGACCGAGAGCATGTTCAAGCGCCAGTCCGGTATCAAGGACAGCAGTAACCTGTTGCCTGGGCATGGCGGCGTGCTCGATCGTATCGACAGCCTGACGGCGGCCGTGCCGGTATTTGCCGTACTGCTGTTGCTCGCCGGCTGGGGCACGCTGTGACTCAGGTGCAACTCATTACCGTTCTTGGTGCGACGGGTTCCATCGGTCT
The DNA here is from genome assembly GCF_004327275.1 of Phytopseudomonas daroniae. Lineage (NCBI taxonomy): Bacteria > Pseudomonadati > Pseudomonadota > Gammaproteobacteria > Pseudomonadales > Pseudomonadaceae > Phytopseudomonas > Phytopseudomonas daroniae. The sequence goes on along the minus strand of NZ_QJUJ01000001.1, from coordinate 198,727 downwards.
CAGTACGCTCGACGTCATTGCTCGGCATCCCTCGCGGTATCAGGTGTTTGCCCTGACCGCGTTCAGCCGCGTGGCTGAGCTGGAGGCGCTATGCCTGATTCATCGTCCAGGTTTCGCCGTCGTTGCGGATGCGCAGGCGGCGAACGACCTGCAGGCTCGTCTGCGCCTGGCTGGCCTCGATACTCGCGTGCTGTTTGGCGAAGCAGGATTGTGTGAGGTCTCCGCGCATGCCGAGGTAGACGCCGTGATGGCGGCCATCGTGGGTGCGGCGGGGCTCAAGCCGACCCTGGCTGCGGTGGAGGCAGGCAAGAAGGTCTTGCTGGCCAACAAGGAAGCGCTGGTGATGTCGGGCGCGCTGTTCATGCGTGCGGTGCGTCAGAGCGGCGCTGTGCTGCTGCCTATCGACAGCGAGCACAACGCGATTTTCCAGTGCCTCCCTCAGGATTACGCTCGTGGCCTGCAGCCGGTCGGCGTGCGGCGTATTCTGCTGACTGCATCTGGCGGGCCGTTCCGGGAAACCTCGGCCGAGGCGTTGCATGCGGTCACGCCCGAGCAGGCCTGTGCTCATCCCAATTGGTCGATGGGACGCAAGATTTCCGTCGACTCGGCCAGCATGATGAATAAAGGGCTGGAGCTGATCGAGGCCTGCTGGCTGTTCGACGCGCGCCCCAGGCAGGTCGAGGTGGTGATCCATCCGCAGAGCGTCATTCATTCTCTGGTCGATTACGTCGATGGTTCGGTGCTCGCACAGTTGGGCAACCCCGACATGCGTACGCCCATCGCCCACGCCCTGGCCTGGCCGCAGCGCATCGATTCCGGCGTTGCGCCGCTGGATCTGCTCGCGGTGGCACGGCTGGACTTTCAAGCCCCCGACGATACCCGCTTCCCTTGCCTGCGCCTGGCGCGGCAGGCGGCAGAGGCGGGCGGCAGTGCGCCAGCCATGCTCAATGCGGCGAATGAAGTAGCGGTGGCGGCATTTCTCGAACGGCGGATTCGCTTTACCGATATCGCGCGTATCATTGACGGCGTTCTTGAAGCCGAGCCGGCTGTTGCGGTGGAGTGCCTCGACGCTGTGCTCGAGGCCGACCGCCGTGCGCGGGAATTGGCTGGGCAGTGGTTGAATCGTGGAGAGGTGGCATGAGCGCGCTGTATATGATCGTTGGCACCCTGATTGCGCTCGGGGTGCTGGTGACTTTTCATGAGTACGGTCATTTCTGGGTTGCCCGACGCTGTGGCGTCAAGGTGCTGCGTTTTTCGGTGGGCTTCGGTACGCCGCTGGTGCGCTGGCATGATCGCCAGGGTACGGAGTTCGTGATCGCCGCGATCCCGCTCGGTGGCTACGTGAAGATGCTCGATGAGCGCGAAGGCGACGTGCCGCCGGCGCTGGCCGAGCAGTCGTTCAATCGCAAGACCGTCGGGCAGCGCATCGCCATCGTGGCGGCAGGTCCGGCGGCCAACTTCGCACTGGCGCTGGTATTCTTCTGGCTGGTCGCCATGCTCGGCAGCCAGCAGGTGCGCCCGGTCATCGGCGCGGTCGAGGCTGGCAGCCTGGCCCAGGTCGCCGGTCTGCAGGTTGGCGAAGAGATCGTGTCGGTCAACGGCAAGGCGACTTCTGGCTGGTCGGCGGTGAATCTGCAACTGGTGCGCCGTCTCGGCGAAAGCGGCGAGCTGGAAATTGCCACGCGTCATACGGATGGCGGCGCTGACACGCTGCATCGCATCGATCTGGATAACTGGCTGCGCGGCGCCAATGAGCCGGATCCGATCGCTTCGCTGGGCATTCGTCCGTGGCGCCCGAGCCTTGAACCGGTGCTGGCCGAGTTCGATCCGCAGGGGCCTGCGCAAGCTGCCGGCCTGCGTGTGGGCGACCGCCTGCTAGCGCTCGATGAACAGCCTCTGGTCGACTGGCAGGATCTGGTCGATCGTGTTCGTGGGTTGCCGGGGCAATCGGTATCGATTTCGCTGGAGCGCGATGGGCAGCGTCTGGACGTGCCCGTCACTCTGGCTTCTCGCGGTGAGGGTGGGGCGGCCAGTGGTTATCTGGGCGCCGGTGTCGCTGCTGCCCAATGGCCGGCGGAAATGCTTCGCGAGGTCAGCTACGGCCCGCTGGAGGCCATCGGCGAAGGGGCGTCACGTACCTGGACAATGAGCGTTCTGACCCTCGATTCACTGAAGAAAATGCTGTTCGGCGAGCTCTCGGTAAAAAACTTGAGCGGGCCGATAACCATTGCTAAAGTGGCGGGCGCTTCGGCCGAGTCAGGCCTCGGGGACTTCTTGAATTTCCTCGCCTACCTGAGTATCAGTCTGGGCGTTCTCAATTTGCTGCCTATTCCGGTTCTGGATGGCGGGCATCTGCTTTATTACCTGGTCGAGTGGGTACGGGGTCGTCCGCTCTCCGAACGGGTGCAGGGTTGGGGGATGCAGATTGGCATCAGCCTGGTGATCGGGGTGATGCTGCTGGCTCTGGTCAATGACCTGGGGCGCCTGTGACCTCTGCTGAATTACATATCTTTCGTCTCGAACGACTGATTTCTTATCGTTAGTTGGAATAAGAAAGGACTTCATGAAACGTCTGCTGCTACCTGCGGTTCTTGCCGCATTGATGATCGCCGAAGTTCACGCCGAGTCCTTCACCATCTCCGATATTCGCGTAAACGGCCTGCAACGCGTCTCCGCGGGCAGCCTGTTTGGCGCGCTGCCATTGAACGTGGGCGAGTCGGCCGACGACCGCACGCTGGTCGAAGCGACCCGCGAACTGTTCAAAACCGGTTTCTTCCAGGACATCCAGCTGGGTCGCGATGGCAACGTGCTGGTCATCACCGTGGTCGAGCGTCCGTCGATTTCCAGTATCGAGATCGAAGGCAACAAGGCCATCAGCAGCGATGACCTGCTCAAGGGTCTGAACCAGTCCGGTCTGTCCGAAGGCGAAATTTTCCAACGTGCCACCCTCGAAGGCGTACGGAACGAACTGCAGCGCCAGTATGTGGCCCAGGGGCGATATTCTGCCGAGATCGATGCCGAAGTGATCCCGCAGCCGCGTAACCGTGTCGCGCTGAAGATCAATATCAACGAAGGCACCGTCGCGGCCATCCAGCACATCAACGTGGTGGGCAACAATGTCTTCTCCGATGAGGATCTCAACGATCTGTTCGAGCTGAAGACCACCAACTGGCTGTCGTTCTTCCGCAACGATGACAAGTACGCCCGTGAAAAACTCTCCGGTGACCTGGAGCGACTGCGTTCCTACTATCTGGATCGCGGCTACATCAACATGGACATCACCTCCACTCAGGTGTCCATCACGCCGGACAAGAAGCACGTCTACATCACCGTCAACATCGATGAAGGCGAGAAGTACACTGTCCGCGACGTGAAGCTTTCCGGCGATCTCAAGGTGCCGGAAGAAGAAGTCCGTGCCCTGCTGCTGGTCAAGGAAGGTCAAGTGTTCTCGCGCAAGGTCATGACCACCACCAGCGAGCTGATCACCCGCCGCCTGGGTAACGAGGGTTACACCTTCGCCAACGTCAACGGCGTGCCCGAGCCGCATGATGATGACAACTCGGTATCGATCACTTTCGTCGTCGATCCGGGCAAGCGTGCCTACGTCAATCGCATCAACTTCCGTGGCAACACCAAGACCGAAGACGAAGTGCTGCGCCGCGAAATGCGCCAGATGGAAGGCGGCTGGGCTTCGACCTACCTGATCGACCAGTCCAAGGTGCGTCTGGAGCGTCTGGGCTTCTTCAAGGAAGTCAACGTCGAGACCCCGCAAGTACCGGGTACCGATGACCAGATCGACGTCAACTACAGCGTCGAGGAGCAGGCTTCCGGTTCCATCACCGCCAGCGTCGGTTTTGCGCAGAACGCCGGTCTGATCCTGGGTGGTTCGATCACTCAGAACAACTTCCTGGGTAGTGGTAATCGCGTCAGCCTTGGCCTGACCCGGAGTGAATACCAGACCCGCTATAACTTCAGTTTCACCGACCCTTACTGGACCGAGGACGGTGTGAGTCTGGGCTATAACGCCTTCTACCGCACCACCGACTACGATGAGCTCGATGTCGATGTATCCAGTTACTCGGTCGACAGCCTGGGTGCCGGTATCAATATCGGTTATCCGATCAGCGAGACCTCTCGCCTGAGCTACGGCCTGACCGTGCAGCAGGATGAAATCAACACCGGTCGCTATACCGTCGACGAGATCTTCGACTTCACCGAGCAGGAAGGCGAGAAGTACCTGAACTTCAAAGCGTCCGTCGGCTGGTCCGAATCCACCCTGAACCGTGGCGTGCTGGCCAACCGCGGTCATTCGCAGAGTCTGGTGTTCGAGACCACCGTGCCGGGCAGCGACCTGTCGTTCTACAAACTCGACTACCGTGGCCAGGTGTTCAAGCCGCTAACCGATACCTACACCATGCGTTTCCATACGCAGTTGGGTTATGGCGGGGCCTTCGGCTCCACCAATAAGTTGCCGTTCTACGAGAACTACTATGCCGGTGGTTTCAACTCGGTGCGCGGTTTTGAAGACAGCAGCCTTGGCCCGCGCAGTACTCCAAGTGACGGTACCAAGCCAGGCACTATCCGCGACCCGGATCAGGATCCGCTGCCGTTCGGTGGTAACGTGCTGATCCAGGGCGGTGCCGAGTTGTTGTTCCCGTTGCCGTTCGTCAAGGATCAACGTTCGCTGCGTACCGCTCTGTTCTGGGATGTGGGTAATGTGTTCGATACCGACTGCAATTCCAACCAGAAGCGACGTGGCGATAGCTGCGACATCGATTTCGGCAATCTGGCCAGCTCGGTTGGCGTGGGGGTCACCTGGATCACGGCCCTCGGTCCGTTGAGCTTCAGCCTGGCGATGCCGGTGAAGAAACCGGACGACGCCGATACTCAGGTATTCCAGTTCTCCCTCGGCCAGACGTTCTAAGCGTCTGCTCATGAATCACGAAGACAGTTTTTCTGCAGGAGTTGCACCGTGCGTAAGTTGACTCAACTGGTTCTGTTAAGCGCCGCTCTGCTGGCCACCCCGGCATTCGCGGAAATGAAGGTTGCGGTACTCAATTATCAGATGGCCTTGCTCGAATCCGACGCTGCCAAGCGTTATGCCGTGGATGCCGAAAAGAAATTCGGCCCGCAGTTGAACAAGCTCAAGGCCCTGGAAAGTGATGCCCAGCGCATTCAGGATCGCGTCGTCAAGGACGGCGACAAGATGCAGACTGCCGAACGCGAGCGTCTCGAACTGGACTTCAAACAGAAGGCCCGTGACTTCCAGTTCCAGTCCAAGGAGCTGAACGAAGCCAAGGCTGCCGCTGACCGCGATATGCTCAAGAAGCTCAAACCCAACCTGGACAAGGCTGTTGAGGAGGTCATCAAGGCCGGCAATTTCGACCTGGTGCTGGAGCGTGGCGCAGTGATCGATGTCAAACCGCAGTTCGACATCACTCGCCAGGTCATCGAGCGCATGAACCAGATGCGTTGATGATGTCCATACCTGTATTCACCCTTGGCCAGTTGGCCGAGCGGTTGGGTGCCACTGTGCGTGGCGCCGCGGATCAGACGGTCGACGGGCTGGCAACCTTACAGGATGCCGGCCCGTCTCAGCTGACGTTCCTGGCGAACGCTCAGTACCGTAAGCACCTGAGTCGCTGTCAGGCCGCTGCCGTGTTGCTGACTGCCGCTGATGCCGAAGGTTTTACCGGCAATGCCTTGATCGTCGCCAATCCCTACCTGGCCTACGCTTCGCTGTCCCACCTGTTCGATCGCAAGCCCAGGGCGGCGGCGGGTATTCATCCCACCGCGCTGGTGGCCGACGATGCCCAGGTCGATCCAACTGCCGCTATCGGGCCCTATGTGGTGATCGAGAGCGGTGCGAAGATCGGTGCAGGCGTATCGCTGGGCGCTCATTGCGTAGTCGGCGCGCGCTCCGAGATCGCTGAGGGCGGCTGGTTGGCACCGCGGGTTACGTTGTACCACGACGTGCGTATCGGTAAGCGAGTCGTCATTCAGTCGGGCGCGGTGATCGGCGGCGAGGGCTTCGGCTTCGCCAACGAGAAGGGCGTCTGGCAAAAGATCGCCCAGATCGGCGGTGTGAGCATCGGCGACGACGTCGAGATCGGGGCCAACACCACCCTCGATCGTGGCGCGCTGTCCGACACCCGCATCGGCAACGGCGTGAAGCTGGATAACCAGATCATGATCGCGCACAACGTGCAGGTCGGTGACAACACGGCGATGGCTGCCTGCGTCGGTATTTCCGGCAGTACCTCGATCGGCAAGAACTGCATGATCGCTGGCGGCGTTGGCATGGTCGGGCACATCGATGTGTGCGACGGCGTATTCGTGACAGGCATGACCATGGTCACGCGCTCGATCACCGAGCCGGGTGCCTACTCATCGGGTACCGCCATGCAACCTGCGGGCGAGTGGAAGAAAAGCGTGGCGCGTATCCGCCAGCTGGACGACATGGCACGGCGTGTGAAGCAGTTGGAAAAACAGCTGAATGCCGTGACCTCGAGCGGGAATGCCTCATCTGATGCCTGAGTCTGCTGATGGCTGGCTCTCTTCTTTTTATTACGGGCTTCTCTGGAAATGATGGACATCAACGAAATTCGCGAATACTTGCCGCACCGTTACCCGTTTCTGCTGGTGGATCGGGTTACGGATCTGGATCTTGAAGGCAAGAGCGTTCGTGCCTATAAGAATGTCAGCGTCAATGAGCCATTCTTCAATGGCCATTTCCCCGAGCACCCGATCATGCCTGGTGTCCTCATCATCGAGGCCATGGCGCAAGCCGCCGGCATTCTGGGTTTCAAGATGATGGACGTGAAGCCTGCCGACGGCACGCTCTACTACTTTGTCGGCTCCGATAAACTACGCTTCCGTCAGCCGGTAGTACCTGGCGACCAACTGATCCTCGAGGCCAAGTTCCTCAGCAGCAAGCGCAGCATCTGGAAGTTCGAATGCAAGGCCACGGTCGATGGCAAGGAAGTATGCTCGGCCGAAATCATCTGTGCGGAACGCAAGTTATGAGTTTGATTGACCCTCGCGCCATCATCGATCCCAGCGCCAAGCTGGCAGACGACGTCGTCGTCGGCCCTTGGTCGATTATTGGGCCCGACGTAGAAATTGGCGAGGGCTGCGTGCTGGGTCCCAATGTGATCATCAAGGGGCCTACCCGTATCGGGAAGCACAACCGGATCTATCAGTTCGCCTCGCTTGGCGAGGACACTCCGGATCGCAAGTACAAGGGCGAGCCTACGCGTCTGGTCATCGGTGATCACAACATCATCCGTGAAGGCGTGACCATGCATCGTGGTACCGTTCAGGATCGTGACGAAACCACGATCGGTGACCACAACCTGATCATGGCCTATGCCCATATCGGTCATGACAGTGTCGTCGGCAACAACTGCATTCTGGTCAACAACGTGGCGCTGGCCGGGCACGTACACATCGGCGATTGGGCGATCCTTTCCGGCTATACCCTGGTTCATCAGTTCTGCCACATCGGTGCGCATGCCTTCGCTGGCATGGGCGCGGCGATCGGCAAGGACGTTCCGGCTTATGTCACCGTATCCGGCAACCCCGCCGAGGCGCGCAGCATGAACTTCGAAGGCTTGCGCCGTCGTGGGTTCAGCTCCGAGGCGATGCAGGCGCTGCGTCGTGCCTACAAAATCGTCTACCGCCAGGGTTTCACCATCGAAGAAGCGCTGGTGGAACTGGAAGACGTGGCAACGCAATTCTCCGAAGTAGCGGTTTTCCGTGACTCCATCCTGACCTCCAGCCGCGGCATCACCCGCTGACCCATGGCTGAAGTATTGCGTGTCGCGCTGGTCGCCGGCGAGGCATCCGGCGATATTCTTGGCGCAGGCCTGATGCAGGCGCTGAAAATCCAGCACCCCAATGTCGAGTTCATCGGCGTCGGCGGCCCGCGCATGCAGGCCGAGGGGCTGGTCAGCGATTTTCCCATGGAGCGCCTGGCGGTCATGGGCCTGGTCGAGGTGCTCGGCCGTTTGCCTGAACTGCTGTCACGCCGTCGTCGCCTGGTCGCCAGCCTGATCGAACGCAAACCCGATGTGTTCATCGGCATCGACGCGCCTGACTTCACCCTCGGTGTCGAACTCAAGCTACGCCGTGCCGGTATTCGCACCGTGCATTACGTCAGCCCCTCGGTCTGGGCCTGGCGGCAGAAGCGCGTGCTGAAAATTCGCGATGCCTGCGACCTGATGCTCACTCTGTTTCCGTTCGAGGCGCAGTTCTACGAGGCGCACCAGGTGCCCGTGTGCTTTGTCGGGCATCCGCTGGCTGATGCCATTCCGCTGCAGGCGGATCGCCCTGCTGCCCGAGAGATGCTGGGACTGCCCGTCGATGCTCCCGTGGTGGCTCTGCTACCGGGTAGCCGCGGTGGTGAAGTGTCGCGCCTCGGCAGCCTGTTCCTCGATGCCGCCGAGCGACTGCGCGCACTGCGCCCTGGCGTGCGTTTCGTATTGCCCTGTGCCAGCCCGGAGCGTCGCCAACAGCTCGAGCAGATGCTCGGTGGCCGTGACCTGCCGCTGTTGCTGCTCGATGGTCGCTCCCACGACGCCCTGGCTGCTTGCGATGCGGTGCTGATCGCGTCCGGCACCGCCACGCTCGAGGCGCTGCTGTACAAGCGGCCGATGGTGGTGGCCTATCGTGTGGCACCCATGACCTTCAGCATCCTCAAGCGTCTGGTGAAAAGCCCTTATATCTCGCTGCCCAACCTGCTCGCGCAGCGGCTCCTGGTGCCCGAGCTGATTCAGGATGCCGCCACTGCCGACGCGCTGGCCCAGACTGTGGCACCGCTGCTGGTCGATGGCGTGGTGCAGACCGAAGGCTTCGATGCCATTCACCGTACCCTGCGACGTGGTGCCTCCGAGCGCGCCGCTGTCGCAGTGCTCGATTTGCTGGGGCGTCGCTGATGCAATTGGGTCTGGATTTCTCGACAGTCGAAGAACTGGTCGCCGGTGTCGACGAAGTTGGCCGCGGCCCCTTGTGCGGTGCGGTGGTTACTGCCGCGGTGATTCTCGATCCGGCGCGGCCGATCCTTGGCCTCAACGATTCCAAGAAACTCAGTGAGGCGCGCCGCGAGAAGCTGTTCGATGAAATCCGCGAAAAGGCCCTGGCCTGGTGCATTGCCCGCGCCGAAGTGGAGGAGATCGACCAACTGAATATTCTGCATGCCACCATGCTGGCCATGCAGCGCGCCGTCGAAGGCCTGAGTGTTACACCGAAGCTGGCGCTGATCGATGGCAATCGCTGCCCGAAGCTGTCCGTACCCAGCGCCGCTGTTGTGCAGGGTGACGGTCGCGTGCCGGCCATCGCTGCTGCGTCGATCCTCGCCAAGGTCAGCCGGGATCGCGAAATGCGTGAGCTCGATGCCCTCTATCCGGGTTACGGTATCGCCCTGCACAAGGGGTACCCGACGCCCGTGCACCTGGAGGCTCTGCTTCGCCTGGGCCCGACTCCGATCCACCGGCGCTCCTTCGCGCCGGTACGCCGCCTGCTGGAAGCCGCAACCGGTAACTGAGCGCACTCAGCCCACTGCCCCTGCTTCCAGTTACGGTACAATCCGCGTTTTGTCGCTTTTCCTGCAGGGCTTTTTCATGGCTGTTTCGTTCGTTCATCTTCGCCTGCACACCGAGTATTCCCTGGTCGACGGTCTGGTTCGCGTCAAACCCCTGGTCAAGGCCGTGGCCGGTTCGGGCATGCCTGCCGTGGCCGTCACCGACATGAGCAACATGTGCTCGCTGGTGAAGTTCTACAAAGCCGCCATGGGTGCAGGCATCAAGCCGATTTGCGGCGCCGATATCTGGCTCGCCAGCGCCTACGAAGATGGCCCGTTGACCCGTATGACCCTGCTGGCGATGAACCCCAAGGGTTATCGCAACCTTACCGAGCTGGTTTCCCGCGGCTGGAGTGAAGGGCAGAGCAATGACCTGGTGATCATCCAGCGCGACTGGGTGAAGGCTGCCAGCGAGGGCTTGATCGCGCTGTCCGGTGCCAAGGAGGGTGAGATCGGTCATGCCCTGCTCGATGGCGAACAGGCCAAGGCCGAAGCGCTGCTGCAGGAATGGCAGGCGGTGTTCCCAGGGCGCTTCTACCTGGAAGTACAGCGCACCAGTCGCGTCAATGATGAAGAGCATGTACACACTGCTGTGGCTCTGGCGGACAAGCTTGGTGCGCCTCTGGTCGCGACCAACGATGTGCGTTTTCTCAAACAGGGCGATTTCGAAGCCCACGAAACTCGCGTATGCATCGGTGAAAGCCGCATCCTCGACGACCCACGTCGACCGCGCATCTATTCCGACCAGCAGTACCTGAAGTCGCCGGAAGAAATGGCCGAGCTGTTCAGCGATCTGCCCGATGCGCTGGAAAACACCGTCGAGATCGCCAAGCGCTGCAATATCGAAGTGCTGCTGGGCAAGTACTTCCTGCCGGATTTCCCGGTTCCGGAAGGCATGACCATCGACGAGTATTTCCGCAAGGTGTCGTTCGATGGCCTGGAGGAACGCCTGGAAGTCCTGTTGCCCAAGGACACGCCGGACTACGACGCGAAGAAGCAGGTCTATATCGACCGGCTGAATTTCGAACTGGATATCATCATCCAGATGGGTTTCCCCGGTTACTTCCTGATCGTTATGGACTTCATCCAGTGGGCCAAGAGCAATGGCGTGCCCGTCGGCCCGGGCCGTGGTTCGGGTGCCGGCTCGCTGGTGGCCTACGTGCAGAAGATCACCGACCTGGATCCACTGGCCTACGATCTGCTGTTCGAACGCTTCCTCAACCCAGAACGTGTATCCATGCCCGACTTCGACGTCGACTTCTGCATGGATGGCCGTGACCGGGTCATCGACTACGTGGCCGAGAAGTACGGCCGTAATGCGGTGAGCCAGATCATCACCTTCGGCTCGATGGCGGCCAAGGCGGTGGTACGCGACGTGGCTCGGGTGCAGGGCAAGTCCTACGGCCTGGCCGATCGCCTGTCGAAGATGATTCCGTTCGAAGTCGGCATGACCCTGGAAAAGGCCTTCGAGATGGAGGAGCCGCTGCGCGACTTCCTCAAGAACGACGAAGAGGCCGCCGAAATCTGGGACATGTCCCTCAAGCTCGAGGGCATCGTCCGCGGTACCGGCAAGCACGCCGGGGGCGTGGTGATCGCGCCGACCAAGCTTACCGACTTTTCGCCGATCGCCTGTGATGAAGAGGGCGCCGGCCTGGTGACCCAGTTCGACAAGGATGACGTCGAGCAGGCTGGCCTGGTGAAGTTCGACTTCCTCGGCCTGCGTACGTTGACCATCATCAAATGGGCGCTGGAGACCATCCATCGCGATCAGCGTGCTGCCGGTGAGCCGGAAGAGAAACTGATCAACATCGATTTCATCCCGCTGGACGACAAGCCGACCTATCAGATGCTGCAGAAAGCGGAGACCACCGCGGTCTTCCAGCTCGAATCGCGTGGCATGAAGGAGCTGATCAAGAAGCTCAAACCCGACTGCCTGGAAGACATGATCGCACTGGTGGCGCTGTTCCGTCCCGGTCCGCTGCAGTCCGGCATGGTGGACGACTTCATCAACCGTAAGCACGGCCGTGCCGAGCTGTCGTACCCGCACCCTGATTACCAGTACGCGGGCCTGGAACCCGTGCTCAAGCCGACCTACGGGATCATCCTCTACCAGGAACAGGTGATGCAGATCGCCCAGGTCATGGGCGGTTATACCCTCGGTCAGGCGGACATGCTGCGCCGCGCCATGGGTAAGAAGAAGCCCGAGGAAATGGCCAAGCAGCGCGGCGGTTTCATCGAGGGTTGCGCCAACAACGGCATCGATGCCGAGCTGGCGGGCAACATCTTCGACCTGGTGGAAAAATTCGCCGGTTACGGTTTCAACAAGTCTCACTCGGCGGCCTACGGCCTGGTTTCCTATCAGACGGCCTGGCTGAAGGCGCATTACCCGGCACCGTTCATGGCAGCGGTACTGTCGGCGGACATGCACAACACCGACAAGGTGGTGATCCTCATCGAGGAATGCCGCAGCATGAAGCTGCGCATCGACCCGCCAGACGTGAATGCCTCCGAGTTCAAGTTCACCGTCAGTCATGACGCGAATAATGTCCCGCGGATTCTCTATGGTCTGGGTGCGGTCAAGGGCGTTGGCGAGGGCCCGGTGGAGGCCATCGTCGAAGCGCGTCAGGGCGGCCCGTTCAAGGATCTGTTCGATTTCTGCTCGCGTGTCGACCTCAAACGCATCAACAAGCGCACCATGGACGCGTTGGTTCGCAGCGGTGCACTGGATCGCCTGGGCCCGCATTTTTACGACGAGCTCAAGGCCTATCAGGCCAATATCGACCGCAACCGTGCGGTGCTGCTGTCGGCGATGGAGGAGGCCGTGCAGGCCGCCGAGCAGACTGCGCGCAGCCATGACAGCGGGCATATGGATCTGTTCGGCGGCGTGTTCGCCAGCCCTGAGGCGGACGTTTACGCCAACCATCACCGCGCCAAGGAGCTATCGCTCAAGGAGCGCCTCAAGGGCGAGAAGGACACCCTGGGCCTGTACCTGACCGGCCATCCGATCGACGAGTACGAGAGCGAGGTACGGCGTTTCGCCCGCCAACGCATCGTCGACCTCAAGCCGGCACGTGATACCCAGACAGTCGCGGGCCTGATCGTCAACCTGCGGGTGATGAAGAACAAGAAGGGCGACAAGATGGGCTTCATCACCCTGGACGATCGTTCCGGGCGTATCGAAGCCTCGCTGTTCGCCGAGGCCTTCTCCAGCAACCAGGCGCTGCTGCAGAGCGACGCGCTGGTGGTGGTGGAAGGGGAGGTGAGCAACGACGATTTCTCCGGCGGCATGCGCCTGCGCGCCAAACGGGTGATGAGCCTGGAAGAGGCGCGTACCGGCCTGGCCGAGAGCTTGCGCGTGCGCGTGCAGGCCACCGCGCTGAAGGGCGATCGTCTACGCTGGCTGGGCGAGCTGTGCCAACGCCACCGTGGTGCCTGCCCGATCACCCTGGATTACACCGGCGCAGATGCGCGAGCCTTGCTGCAGTTTGGCGAGGACTGGAGAATCGACCCGGCCGACAGCTTGATTCAAGCTTTGCGTGACCAGTTCGGACGAGAAAACGTCTTCCTGCAATACCGCTAGAATTGCGGCGCTGAAATGCGGGGCCAAACAGTCTGTAAAGGCTCCGCACGACGCCCGTGACACTGCATGATCGCCGCTGGCGCGACCGAATCCCTGGGGTTTGGCTGCCGAGCGAATGCCAAAGTGCGTTTGCTGGCATATTCGCTGCCGGAAGTGCCTTGCAAGTGTCGACCTGAATGCGCCTGTTCCTATAAGGTAGGCGCCAAATGGATACACGCTCCCCGGCCCTGTGGCCGTCGACGCATGACGGATGCCTATGAACCCGAATTATCTCGATTTCGAACAGCCGATTGCCGACCTGCAAGCCAAGATCGAAGAGCTTCGCCTGGTTGGTAACGACAACTCCCTGAACATCGGCGACGAAATCGCCCGCCTGCAGGACAAGAGCAGTACGCTGACCGAGAGCATCTTCGGCAATCTGACCAGTTGGCAGATCGCCAGGCTTGCCCGTCACCCGCAGCGGCCCTATACCCTGGACTACCTGCAGCACATCTTCACCGAGTTCGATGAACTGCACGGCGACCGTCATTTCTCCGATGACGCCGCCATCGTCGGTGGCGTGGCGCGTCTGAATGGCCAGCCGGCCATGGTCATCGGTCACCAGAAGGGCCGAGAAGTCCGTGAAAAGGTACGCCGCAACTTCGGCATGCCGCGTCCGGAAGGCTACCGCAAGGCTTGCCGTCTGATGGAAATGGCCGAACGCTTCAAGATGCCGATCCTGACCTTCATCGACACGCCGGGCGCCTATCCGGGCATCGATGCCGAAGAGCGTGGTCAGAGCGAGGCCATCGCCTGGAACCTGCGCGTCATGGCGCGCCTGAAGACGCCAATTATCGCCACCGTGATCGGTGAAGGCGGCTCTGGCGGTGCACTGGCCATTGGCGTGTGCGACAGTCTGAACATGCTGCAGTACTCCACTTACGCGGTGATCTCGCCGGAAGGCTGCGCGTCGATCCTGTGGAAAACCGCCGAGAAGGCGCCGGATGCCGCCGAAGCCATGGGCATCACCGCCGAGCGTCTGAAAGGTCTGGGCATCGTCGACAAGGTGATCGCCGAGCCGCTGGGCGGCGCACACCGTGATCCGGCCGCCGCCGCCGAGTCGATCCGTCAGACTCTGAGCGCTCAGCTCGACGACCTGCGCGAGCTCGACACCGACGCCCTGCTGGCACGTCGTTACGAGCGCCTGATGAGCTACGGTATTGCCTGAGCCGCAAGGCGGATGGCCGCCCCCTACAAGCGGCAAGCTGCAAGTGGGACGATCTCGCTTGGAGCTTGTAGCTTGTAGCTTGTAGCTGTGCTCATGTCCCTCGAATCCCATCTGCTCGCACGCCTTGCCGTGTGGCGTGAGGCACCTGCCTGGCGGGTGGCTTTCTCCGGTGGTCTGGATTCCAGCGTGTTGCTGCATCTGCTGGTGCAGGCTTCCCGGTACAACGCGCTACCGCCAATCTCCGCTATTCATGTTCATCACGGCCTGCAGGCCGCCGCTGACGCGTGGCCCGCACATTGCCAGCGTCTGTGCGATGAGCTGGGTGTGTCGCTGAGCATTCAGCATGTGCAAGTCGAGCCAGGTGCCAGCCTGGAACGAGCCGCCCGCGAGGCGCGCTATGGGGCGTTCGCTGCGGCTCTGAATGCTGGTGAGGTGTTGCTGCTCGCCCAGCATCAGGATGATCAGGCTGAAACCGTCCTCTATCGGCTGTTGCGTGGCGCTGGAGTGCAAGGACTTGCTGCCATGGCTGATAGCCGCCCGCTCGCTGATGGGCATGCTGTCCGGCCTCTGCTGGGCGTGCCGCGCAGCGTGCTGGAGGCTTATGCCGCAGCCCACGGACTGCTCTGGGTGGACGACCCATCGAATACCGACACGGGTCTTGCCCGCAATTTTCTACGCCAGGAGATTCTGCCGCGTTTGCAACGGCATTGGCCGAAGGCTGCCCAGGTGCTGGCGCGTGCGGCGGAGCATCAGGCCGAGGCGCAGGGGTTACTGCAGGCGTTGGCCGAGCTCGATATGCAGCACGCACGCGGACGGCTGAATCCCGATTGGCTGGATATTCCCTGTCTCGATTTACAAGCGCTGCGCCAACTGTCCGATGCCCGTCAGCGCAATCTGCTCCGGTACTGGCTGGTGGACTTCACTCGCTTACCCGATAGCCGCCACTGGCAGGGATGGCACGATCTGCGTGATGCCGCAGCCGACGCCAGCCCGATCTGGCGTCTGGAGCGTGGAGAGCTCCGTCGCCATGGTGGCAGCCTGTTGTGGCTCGATGCTCGGTGGCGCGCACCCTGGTCGGGACAGCTGCAACCCTGGTCGCAGGTGGAACAGCCGCTTTTGTTACCTGGCAATGGCCGGGTCTGGCTAGAAGGTGTCGTGCCGGCAGGGCAGTTGAGCATCGGCTATCGCCAGGGCGGCGAGATTCTCGATGTGCCTGGGCGTGGTCGGCGCGATCTGAAGCGTCTCTTGCAGGAAGCGGGCGTGCCCGAGTTTATCCGTGGGCGTATCCCGTTGCTGCTGTGCGACGGGCGGCTTGTCGCCGTCGCCAACCTGCTCGCCAGCTCTGGTTGTGGCAAGCTTCACTGGCACCCGCCCGAGCCTGAGTCGCGCCAGAGTGTGCACGGTAACCATCGCCCGTGAGGGCTGGCTGGTGATCGAATCCCACAGGGCGCATCTCCCTTGCTAAAGGTTTTTGGCCGGAAAGTCGCTGTTTCATTTCAGCAGGTTTTGCCGCGCTTTGGGCTTCGTGTTCTTCCCCCGTCAGGACGTTTCCGGTAGACTGCCCTCCCGTCTCTATTCAGGTATTTGCTGCTTCTTCCGGAAGCGGTGAATGTTTGCTATTTGCAGCATGGTTCGCCATGTTTGCTAAGGTGAACCAAGGCCTTCTCTGCTCCCCGGCGGCTTGACCGCCAATGCTGACTTCTTAGGGTTTTTCATGACGCGCTTCATTTTCGTCACGGGTGGTGTTGTTTCTTCATTGGGGAAAGGCATCGCCTCGGCATCCTTGGCGGCCATCCTGGAGGCGCGGGGCCTGAAGGTCACGATGCTCAAACTGGATCCCTACATCAACGTCGATCCGGGCACCATGAGCCCGTTTCAGCACGGTGAAGTGTTCGTCACTCACGACGGTGCCGAGACCGATCTCGACCTGGGCCATTATGAGCGCTTTATCCGCACCACGATGACCCAGAACAACAACTTCACCACCGGCCGCGTCTACGAAGACGTGCTGCGCAAAGAGCGCCGTGGTGATTACCTGGGCGCGACCATTCAGGTCATCCCGCACATTACCGACGAGATCAAGCGCCGCATCATCAAGGGTGCGGGCGATGCTGACGTCGCCATGGTCGAAATCGGCGGTACCGTGGGCGACATCGAGTCGCAACCGTTCCTCGAGGCTATCCGCCAGCTGCGTTTCGAAGTGGGCGCCAAACGCGCCATGCTGATGCACCTGACCCTGGTGCCGTACATCGCCACCGCCGGCGAAACCAAGACCAAGCCGACTCAGCACTCGGTCAAGGAACTGCGTTCCATCGGCCTGCAACCGGATGTGCTGGTGTGCCGTTCCGATCACCCGATCGACCTGTCGTCGCGCCGCAAGATCGCGCAGTTCACCAACGTCGAAGAGCGTGCGGTGATTGCCCTGGAAGACGCCGACACCATTTACAAGATTCCCGGTATCCTGCATTCGCAGGGCCTGGATGACTTTGTCGTCGAGCGTTTCGCCCTGGAATGCCGTGGCGCCGATCTGTCGGAATGGGATCGCGTGGTCGATGCCAAGCTGAACCCGGAAAAAGAAGTCAACATCGCCATGGTCGGCAAGTACATGGAGCTGCTGGATGCCTACAAGTCGCTGATCGAAGCGATGAGCCATGCCGGTATCAGCAACCGTACCAAGGTCAACCTGCGCTATATCGATTCCGAAGACATCGAGAATCAGGGTACCGACCTGCTGCAGGGCGTCGATGCCATTCTGGTTCCAGGTGGCTTCGGTCTGCGTGGCGTGGAAGGCAAGATCAAGACCGTCCAGTACGCTCGCGAGAACAAGATTCCCTACCTGGGCATCTGCCTCGGTATGCAGGTCGCGGTCATCGAGTTCGCTCGTAACGTGCTGGGCTGGAGCGACGCCAACTCCACCGAATTCGATATCGCCAGCCAGCATCCGGTGGTCGGTCTGATCACCGAGTGGCAGGACGCGACCGGTGCTACCGAACAGCGCACCGAAGCTTCCGATCTCGGCGGCACCATGCGTTTGGGCGCCCAGGATTGCCAACTGCTGGCCGGCTCCAAGGTGCATGCCTGCTATGGCAAGGATGTGATCGTCGAGCGTCACCGCCACCGCTACGAAGTGAACAACAATCTGCTGCCGCAACTGCTCGAGGCCGGTCTCAAGGTTACCGGCCGCTCCGGCGACGGCGCTCTGGTTGAAGTGGTGGAAAGCCCGGATCACCCGTGGTTCGTCGCGTGCCAGTTCCACCCCGAATTCACCTCCACGCCGCGTGACGGCCACCCGCTGTTCAGTGGCTTCGTCAACGCAGCACTGGCGCACCAAGCGAAGAAGGCCTGACCCATGGCTCAGAAGACCATCCGTGTTGGCGCGATCGAGGTCGCCAACGACAAGCCGTTCGTGCTGTTTGGCGGTATCAACGTACTGGAGTCCCGCGACCTCGCCCTGCGTGCCTGCGAGGAATACGTGCGGGTTACCGACAAGCTCGGTATCCCCTATGTGTTCAAGGCGAGCTTCGATAAAGCCAACCGTTCGTCGGTGACTTCCTTCCGCGGCCCAGGTCTGGAAGAAGGCATGAAGATCTTCGAAGAAGTGAAGAAGACCTTCGGTGTGCCGGTGATCACCGATGTGCATGAACCCCACCAGGCGCAGCCGGTGGCGGACGTCTGCGACATCATCCAGTTGCCGGCCTTCCTCTCTCGGCAGACGGATCTTGTGGTGGCCATGGCCAAGACCGGTGCGGTGATCAATATCAAGAAGGCGCAGTTCCTCGCGCCTCAGGAAATGAAACATATTCTCGCCAAGTGTGTCGAAGCCGGGAACGATCAGCTCATTCTCTGTGAGCGCGGCTCCTCCTTCGGGTACAACAACCTGGTGGTGGACATGCTGGGCTTCGGCATCATGAAGGCCTTCGAGTACCCGGTGTTCTTCGACGTCACCCACGCCCTGCAGATGCCGGGCGGCCGCTCGGATTCCGCTGGCGGGCGCCGCGCTCAGGTCACGGAACTGGCCAAGGCCGGTATGAGCCAGGGCCTGGCGGGGCTGTTCCTCGAGGCTCATCCGGATCCGGAAAATGCCAAGTGCGATGGCCCTTGTGCCTTGCGTCTGGACAAGCTCGAGCCGTTCCTGGCACAGCTCAAGCAACTGGATGATCTGATCAAGAGTCAGGATCCGATCGAAACCGCCTGATTGGCGTTTCCGTGGTTCGCTTATCTGTTTCACCGCCCGGCCTTTTGGCCGGGTTTGTCATGTCAGCCCGGTCTGCCGTTGATCGTGTCCGGCGCTGGCAGCCGAATGCAGCAGTGCGTTTTCGACAATTTCTGGAGAGCTTACAATAATGGCAAAGATCGTCGACATCAAGGGTCGTGAGGTTCTCGACTCCCGTGGCAACCCCACCGTGGAAGCGGATGTAATCCTCGACAATGGCATCGTCGGCAGCGCTTGTGCGCCATCCGGTGCCTCCACCGGTTCGCGCGAAGCGCTGGAGCTGCGTGATGGCGACAAGAGCCGTTACCTGGGCAAGGGTGTTCTCAAGGCCGTGGCCAATATCAACGGCCCGATCCGCGATGCGCTGCTGGGCAAGGATCCGCTCGACCAGAAAGCTCTGGACAAGAGCATGATCGATCTGGACGGCACCGAGAACAAAGCCACCCTGGGCGCCAACGCCATCCTCGCCGTTTCTCTGGCTGCCGCCAAGGCCGCTGCACAGGATCAGGATCTGCCGCTGTACGCACACATCTCCAACCTCAATGGCACCCCGGGCCAGTACTCCATGCCGGTACCGATGATGAACATCATCAACGGCGGTGAGCATGCCGACAACAACGTCGACATCCAGGAATTCATGGTGCAGCCGGTTGGTGCGAAAAACTTCGCTGACGGCCTGCGCATCGGTGCGGAAATCTTTCATCACCTCAAAGCCGTGCTGAAAGCCCGTGGCCTGAGCACTGCAGTCGGTGACGAGGGTGGTTTCGCGCCGAATCTGGCTTCCAACGAAGACGCGCTGTCGGCCATCGCCGAAGCTGTCGCCAATGCCGGTTACAAGCTGGGCACCGACGTGACCCTGGCGCTGGACTGCGCGGCCAGCGAATTCTACGAAGACGGCAAGTACAACCTGTCTGGCGAAGGCAAGTCGTTCGACGCCGAAGGTTTCGCCGAATACCTGAAAGGCCTGACCGAGCGCTTCCCGATCATTTCCATCGAAGACGGTCTGGACGAGTCCGACTGGGCTGGCTGGAAGATCCTCACCGACAAGATCGGCGCCAAGGTGCAACTGGTTGGCGACGACCTGTTCGTGACCAACACCAAGATCCTCAAGGAAGGCATCGACAAGGGCATCGGTAACTCGATCCTGATCAAGTTCAACCAGATCGGCACCCTGACCGAAACCCTGGAAGCCATTCAGATGGCCAAGGCCGCTGGTTACACCGCGGTCATCTCGCACCGCAGTGGCGAGACCGAAGACAGCACCATCGCCGATCTGGCGGTCGGTACTGCCGCTGGTCAGATCAAGACCGGTTCGCTGTGCCGTTCCGACCGCGTATCCAAGTACAACCAGTTGCTGCGTATCGAAGAGCAACTGGGCGCCAAGGCGCCGTACCGTGGTCGCGGCGAGTTCCGCGGCTAAGGTAGGTTCGCACGGCGAGGTGGCCAACACCTCGCCACGCGGGCTCTGTCGAGAGCTGCCGAGTCGCCTTCACGGTCTTGTTGGATGCCGATGACGCAGGGAGAATCGACAGATGTCCGCAGCAGCGACCCTTTCTTATCCGAGTGCCTCACCTGCCATGCGTAGTTCCTACTGGCTGTTTTTCGTTCTGGTTCTGGTGCTTGCAGGGCTGCAATATCGCCTGTGGGTAGGCGAGGGCAGTCTGGCGCAGGTTAGCGATCTGCAGCAGCAGATCGCCGATCAGGAAGGCGAGAACGAGCGCCTGCTCGAGCGCAACCGTATCCTCGAAGCGGAAGTCATGGAGCTGAAAAAGGGCATGGAAACCGTCGAGGAGCGTGCCCGCCATGAACTGGGCATGGTCAAGGACGGCGAAACCCTCTACCAGTTGGCCGAATGAACACACCTGACCTGCCGTCCTTCTGGGCGGTGATTCCGGCCGCCGGCATCGGTAGCCGCATGCATGCCGACAGGCCCAAGCAATACCTGCAACTGGCCGGCAAAAGCATTCTCGAACATACCCTCAATTGTTTTCTCGATCATCCGTGCCTACGCGGCGTGGTGATCAGCCTGGCCGAGGACGATCCGTTCTGGCCAACCCTGAGTTGCGCCCACGATTCACGCATTCACATTGCCGCAGGCGGTGCAGAGCGTGCCGGCTCGGTACTCAACGCTTTGCTGCGCCTGGGCGAGCTCGGTGCTGCTGAACAGGATTGGGTGCTGGTGCATGACGCTGCACGCCCTAATCTGGCGCAGAGCGATCTCGATCTGCTGTTGGCCGAGCTGGCTGATGACGCTGTAGGCGGGCTGCTCGCCGTTCCTGCTCGGGATACGCTCAAGCGTGTCGGCAGCGATGGGCGTGTGCGCGAAACCATCGATCGCTCGGTGATCTGGCAGGCCTATACGCCGCAGATGTTCCGCCTCGGTGCGCTGCACCGCGCGCTGGCCGAAGCGTTGGTGTCGGATGTCGCGGTGACCGATGAAGCCTCGGCCATCGAATGGGCTGGTCAGTCGCCGCGCCTCGTGGAAGGCCGGGCGGATAACCTCAAGGTCACCCGCCCGGAAGACCTGCACTACCTGGAGCGCCTGTGGCGTGGCCGGAATTGATGTCGCAATAATATGATCGTATAGGAGCTGCGGGGGCGCCTAGCCTTGCGGGCGAATGGTGCAGTTCGTAGGGGGGACGACGCTTCACCTACGCGATCCGATCCGTCCACCACTCCGCGATCGCAATGGTGGGTGAAAAAACATCACCCACCCTACGCGCTTCAGCAGCCAGCAGATTGCTGTGTTGATGCAGGGCAGCCCGCTGCCGCTCTCAGTGAATCCACTTCTTGGCATTCTTGCCAAGGTTGCGATCGAGCACACTGGTGAGCTTGTTCATGGCACCGTCGATGGCCTGCTGCATTTCACTGGCATCGAAGGAAACCGACATGGGGTCGCGCCCTTTCATGCGCGCTTCTACCTTGCAACGCTTGTCCTGTGGGCCGCTCTTCAGCGCGTTTTCGTCCGAGAGATGAATTTCCACGCGTGTGAGGTGCTCCTCATAGCGCTGTAATTTGTCCCGGACTCGACCTCGGATATCTGTCTTGAACGCCATCGAGGTGTCGACATGCTTTCCGCTGTTGACCATGACCTGCATAACCATTTCCTCATGCTGGTGGGTTCGCAACGGCCCGAACAAGGGCCTCATGATTTACGACGAGCTGATGGCGACAGAGGTTCGCTGGCGGTTGTGACAGCATATGAGCGGCTGGATGCTCAGGTGTATTCAGCACGCTGGCTCAGCCCGTCCCGTAACGCATCGATCAATTGCCTGACCTTGGGCGACAGATGCCGCTGTTGCGGGTAGAGCGCCCACACAGCGGTATTCGGTGGTTGATGGTTGTCGAGCAGGGACACCAGGGCACCGCTGCGCAAGTGTTCGAGCACGTAATAGTCGGGCAACTGACACAGACCAAGCCCGCCCAGCGCAGCGTCCAGCACGGCCTGACCACTGTTGCAGCGCCAGTTGCCCTGAATCCGCTGTGAGGCCTCACGGCCATCCAGCTGGAATGTCCAGACATCGCTGCTGCCGACCAGGCAGTTGTGGCGAGCCAGCTCCGACAGGCTGTGCGGTCGTCCGTAGCGCTGCAGGTAATCGGGGGATGCACAGAGGTACATGCGCCGGGGCGCCAGGCGCGTCGCCAGCATCCGCGAGTCTTGCAGGCGGCCGAGGCGAATCGCGATGTCGAAACCGTCCTGCAGCAGATCCAGAGTGCGATTGCTCAGCTCGATATCCACGGAAAGCCGTGGATGACGGGCCGCGAATGCAGTGACCAGCGGCACGATGAAGCGCTCGCCGTAGGCCACCGCACAGGTCATGCGCAGCAACCCCTTGGGCTCGCTGCCGAGATCGCCAATCGCGTTGAGCGCTTCTTCGCGCGCGTCCTGCAGGCGTTGGCAATGCTGCAGAAATGTCTGCCCCGCTTCGGTCAGCGCCACCTTGCGCGTGGTGCGATAGAACAGCCGCGTATGCAGGCGTTCTTCCAGCCGGGCGATCTGCCGGCTCACCTGGGATGAAGAAAGGCCCAGGTGCTCGGCAGCGGCGGTGAACTGACCGCATTCGGCGACGGCTACGAATTCGTCCAAGCCTTCCCAGCGATTCATGCATTCCCCTTGTCAGGTCGGTAAGCGTCTCATTATCCCTGAATAGCAATAATGTTTTGCGTTCTGCCTGATTATCTCTACTGGCAGCTCAACTACACTCCCTGACCATCGCCTTCCCCTCTGGAGAATCAAGTCATGATCAAGTCGCGCGCCGCCGTGGCCTTTGCGCCCAACGAACCATTGAAGATCGTCGAAGTGGATGTCGAGCCGCCCAAGGCTGGCGAAGTACTGGTACGCATCGTCGCCACCGGTGTTTGCCATACCGATGCCTACACCCTCTCCGGTGCTGACTCTGAAGGTGTGTTCCCGTCGATTCTCGGTCACGAAGGTGGCGGTATCGTCGAAGCCATCGGCGAGGGCGTGACCTCGGTGGCCGTGGGCGATCACGTGATCCCGCTGTATACCGCCGAATGCCGCCAGTGCAAATTCTGCCTGTCCGGCAAGACCAATCTGTGCAGTTCGGTGCGTGCCACCCAGGGCAAGGGCCTGATGCCCGACGGCACCTCGCGCTTCAGCTACAACGGCGAGCCGATCTACCACTACATGGGCTGCTCGACGTTCTCCGAGTACACCGTGTTGCCGGAAGTATCCCTGGCGGTGATCCCCAAGGAAGCACCACTGGAAAAGGTTTGCCTGCTCGGTTGCGGCGTGACCACCGGTATCGGCGCCGTGCTCAACACCGCCAAGGTGGAAGAGGGTGCCAGCGTGGCGATCTTCGGCCTGGGCGGTATCGGCCTGGCGGCGATCATCGGTGCGAAGATGGCCAAGGCCTCGCGCATCATTGCCATCGACATCAATCCGGCCAAGTTCGACGTGGCCCGTGAGCTGGGCGCGACCGACTTCGTCAACCCGAAGGACTACGACAAGCCGATCCAGGACGTGATCGTCGAGCTGACCGATGGCGGCGTGGATTACAGCTTCGAATGCGTCGGCAATGTGCAACTGATGCGTGCGGCGCTGGAATGTGCACACAAAGGTTGGGGCGAATCGGTGATCATCGGTGTGGCCGGTGCCGGCCAGGAAATCAGTACCCGCCCGTTCCAGCTGGTGACCGGTCGTGTCTGGCGCGGTTCGGCCTTCGGCGGCGTCAAGGGCCGTACCGAGCTGCCGAGCTATGTGGAGAAGTCGCAGAGCGGCGAGATCCCGCTGGACACCTTCATCACCCACACCATGGGCCTGGAGCGGATCAACGAAGCCTTCGACCTGATGCATGAAGGCAAGAGCATCCGTACCGTCATCCATTATTGATAGCTGCAAGCGACAAGCTACAAGTGACCTGCGCTGCTTGGCGCTTGAGGCTTGCAGCTTGAAGCTGCCCGGAGGGCCCCATGGAAATCGTTTCCAGCAACAAGAGCTTTGGCGGCTGGCACAAGCGCTATCGCCACCGCTCCACGTCGCTCAACTGCGACATGGTGTTCGCCGTCTACCTGCCGCCGCAGGCCGAGCAGGGCGTCAAGCTGCCGGTGCTGTACTGGCTCAGCGGCCTGACCTGTACCGATGAGAATTTCATGCAGAAGGCCGGTGCCCAGCGCCTGGCGGCCGAGCTTGGCCTGATCATCGTAGCGCCGGACACCAGTCCTCGTGGCGGAGGTGTGCCGGATGATGCCAATGGCGCCTACGACTTCGGCCTGGGCGCCGGCTTCTACATCAATGCTACCCAGGAACCCTGGGCACGCCATTACCGCATGTACGACTACGTGGTGCAGGAGCTGCCGGCGCTGATCGAGGCCAACTTCCCGGTATCGGACAAGCGCGGCATCGCCGGGCATTCCATGGGCGGCCATGGCGCGCTGATCTGCGCCCTGAAGAACCCTGGGCGCTATCAGTCGGTCTCGGCCTTTTCGCCGATCACCAATCCGCTGAGTTGCCCGTGGGGTGAAAAGGCGTTTTCAAACTACCTGGGCGAGGATCGTTCGCGCTGGCGCGAGTGGGATGCCAGCGTGCTGATCGCCGAAGCGGCAGAGAAACTGCCGATCCTGGTCGACCAGGGCGATCGCGACGATTTCCTGGAAGACCAGCTCAAACCCAATGTGCTGGAAGCGGCGGCCAAGGCGGCGAATCACCCGCTGACGCTGCGACTGCAGCCGGGCTATGACCATAGCTACTACTTCATTGCCAGCTTTATCGAGGATCACCTGCGCCATCATGCCGAGGCGCTGACTCGCTGAATAAAAAATGGTAGGGAGCCATTTTTAACGTCGCTTGCGACGGCCCGAAGGGTGGCCGCCAGGGATGGCAGGCCAATAAGAAAGGGCGCTGCAGACTCAGTCTGCAGCGCCCTTTTTCTGCTACGTGTCACTCGCCAAGGCTGGATCTCAGCATCCAGGCGTTCTGCTCGTGCACACCGATGCGCGCGACCAGCATGTCATGGGTAAACAGATCACCCGCCTCTTCCGCCAGCTCGGCAAACTCGCTTATGCGCCGGGCAACAGCCTCGTTATCCTTGACCAGCTCCTTGATCATCTGCGGGGTCGGCTTATGGGGCGCCTCGTTATCGATCACGGTGAGCGCACGAAAGGTTTCTGCGCCCGTCGGTGCCAGTTTCCCCAGCGCCCGGATACGCTCGGCGAGCTCGTCGGCCGCCTGGTGCAGCTCGTTGTACTGGGCGTCGGTCAGCTTGTGCAGGCCGTAGAAGTTGGCGCCTTGCACGTTCCAGTGCACGCCGAGGGTTTTCACATACAGGGTGTAGCTGTCCGCCACCGCCTTGGTCAGTGCTTCGGCGACCTTCTCACGAGCAGTGCTATCGACGCTCGTGTTGATGGCAAGGCCATCGCCCTTGAGCTTTTGCTGCGTTGCTTTCGACTTGGGTTTTGCTGCTGTCGGTTTGCGTGCTACGGCCATGATGGTCTCCATGGGTGATAGAAATGTTCTGCTACCTCTTGTCGACTATCGATAGGGCTAGAACATTCCAACATTTTCACCGGGGAGGTTTTTGCTCGGATGGCGGTCGGGAATGGTCGGGCTGAAAAGGTGGAAAACGCTTCGCGGTTTTCCACCCCGCATTCTTTGCAATCAGAAGCTCCAGCGAGTGCTCAACATGACGTTGCGTGGGTCGCCCGAGTAGGCGGAATTATAGAAGCCGATGTTGGTGTAATACTTCTTGTCGAACAGGTTATAGACGTTGAGCGTAGCCGAGAGGTTTTCGCTGATCTGGTAACGGGCCATTACATCCACCAGCCAGTACGGATCCTGGGAGAATTTTTCCCGGATACCCTTGCCGCGGTTGTTCAATACCTGCCATCCCTCGCTTTGCCAGCGTGCGCCCCCTCCGACAGTGAAACGATCCAGCGGCCCCCTGAGTTTGTAGCTGGTATAGAGCGTGAGCTGATCCTGAGGCTCCCAGGTCGATACCTTGTCACCGTCCTCATCGCGAATGATCTTGTGGGTATAGCCAGCCTGGATTTGCCAGCCAGCTGCCAGTTCTCCTGAGACTTCGGCTTCGTAGCCTTTGGTTTTTGCCTTGAATGCAATGTAAGGATCTTCGTTCAGCGAAAGGTCGGCATCGAGGTCGGACTCGGGGCGGTTGTCCTGGTGAACCTCGAAGTAGGCCAGGCTGGCGTTAAGACGACCGTCGAGGAACTCGCCCTTGATGCCTACTTCGTAATTCTGTCCTTCATCGGGTTCCAGCAGTTTGTTCTGGCTGTCGCGGTAGTAGGTTTGCGGCATGAAGATGTCGGTGTAGCTGGCGTAGAGTGAATAGTTCGAGTTGAGGTCATAGACCAGGCCCGCATAGGGAACCAGGCGGCCGGTTTCGACGCTCTTGTCCGTGCCGCTCAGGCGATAGTCCGCCAGGCGTGTACCGAGCAGCAGCGAAAGCTGGTCGCTCAGGCTGAAGCGGCTTGCCAGGTAGGCTGCGGTCTGCCGGGTTACCTGGTCATTACGCTGGGCAATCGGGCCCCAGTCCGGTTCGGGCACATCGCCGTCGAAATCGTAGAAGTCGATATCGTTGTCGTAATAGGTGACGTTCCAGTAGTCCTTGCCGAGCCAGTGGGATCTGGAGGTCGATGCACCCACGACCAGTTCGTGCTCACGCCCTAATAGGCTGAACGGCCCGCTGGCGTAACCATCCAGAGAATTACTGGTGGTTTCCCCGGTGTATTTATTGGCATAAAGCGCTGCGCGACCGGTGCTCGCATTGGGGGGCGACTGCATCGAGCCGAGCGGTGCGTCATAGCCGTTGACCTGATGGTTGTATTGCAGCTTGCCGACCCAGTCATTATCGAAGCTGTGCTCCAGCGTGGCGAATAGGCTGTGGTTGTACTGCTGCCAACTGCTCCACTTGGCGCCGTTATTGTAGGAGCGCGGCAATTCGATGCGTTCGCCACGAGAGTCGAACAATGGACGGCTGCCAGACCAGCCTGAGCCTTTGGGGTCATTGTTCTGATAGTCGGCTCCGACACTAAGGAGTGTTTGAGGGCTGAGATCGAATTCGAGAATGCCGTAATAGACACTGGTTTTGCGCTGGTAGTGATCCATGAAGGAGTGCTTGTCCTGGTAAGCCACTACAGCGCGGCCACGCACATTACCGCTGTCAGTCAACGGGCCGGTCAGGTCGATCTGTGAGCGATAGTTATCCCAGCTACCAGCGGCCAGATCCACGTGGCCTTTGAACTCGTGTCCAGGTTTTTTCCGAACCAGGTTGATGACCCCGCCCGGACTTCCTGCCCCGGATAGCAATCCCGGAGAACCTTTTAGTATTTCGACCCTGTCGAAGATGGCCATATCACTGAGCGTATGCCCCGCCGAATAGGCCGAGTTGCGTAATGTGGGGATGCCGTCGTATTGGAAGTTATCGATGGAAAAACCACGGGAATAGTAGTTGGTGCGTTCGCTGTCATAGGTTGAAACCGTGATGCCGGGTGTATGGCGCATCACATCATCAATACCAGTGAGAGCAAAGTCGTCGATATGCTGGCGCGTGATGACGGAGATGGACTGCGGTGTTTCCCTTGGAGTCAGCACCAGACGAGTGGCAGTGGCGATGGTGCCCGGCGTATAGGAGCCGGAGCCTTCGGTGATGGTGCCAAGCTGGTTGCTGACGATGCTGGTTGCCCCCAGCTCCAGAGCGCCTGTCTGCTCGCTCGTGGGCAGTAGTGAGTAGCGTCCGTCATTTTCGCGTATTACCCGTAGGCCAGTGCCCGACAGCAGTCGTTGCAAACCCTCTTCGACGCCAAAGCGTCCATTCAAACCAGGGCTTTCCTTGCCCTGGGTCAGGCTTGCATCGAAAGACAGCACCACGCGGGCTTCGGCGGCGAAATGGGTCAGGCTTTGGCCAAGATCGCCACGCGGCAATTGATACTGGCGGATCTCACTCTGCTCGGCCTGCACTGAAAAGGAGGCCAACGGCATGAGCAGAGCCGTGCAGAACAATACGTGGCGGACACTGTTGCTGAGCAGGGATGGCGTGAATGCCATGGGGCTGCAGGCGGACTTCATATCGCATTCTCTTTTATGGTTGGCAGAAGGGCGGCGTTACGCCGTTCTCCATAAGTCGAGCGAGAACGAGAATAAATATCACCTGTACTGAAAATAGTTTCGATCAGGCCGGGCGGACTGTTACCCAATAGCGGGTGCGTTGTTCGATACGAACAGGTAGAGCGCTGGCAATGGCCCGCAGGGTCTGCTCGCTGTCGTCGAGACGGAAGGTACCGCTGATGCGCAGGCTGGCGATGGCCGGATCGCAGCGCAGCCAGCCATGTCGGTAACGGCTCAGTTCGGCGAGGAAGGCATCCAGGCGTTGATCGTTGGCAACCAGCAACCCTTTGCTCCAGGCGCTTTGCGTGGCGTCCAGTGGTTGGGCGGGACGCACACCGAAGCTGGTGAACCCGCTGTGCTGGCCGGGCTCCAATAGCGCTGGCTGCCCCTGGGATGGGGTGATGCGTACCTGATGTTCGTACACGGCCACTTCACTGCGCCCGTCTTCCAGGCGTACCGAGAAACGAGTGCCCAATGCCTGAATCTGGCCATGGGGCGTTTGTACGTAGAAAGGGCGCTTTTGTGGGTCGGCAGCGGTGGTGATCATCACCTCGCCCTGGCGCAGGCGTATCAGCCGCTGCCGGGCGTCGTAACGCACATCGACAGCGCTGTCGGTGTTGAGCAGCAACTGGCCGCCATCGGCCAGGGCCACGGGCAGGCGTTCGCCCACGGTGCTGCGGTAGTCGGCGAGCCAGGGGCCGTCATTGGCCTGGCGGTAACCTGTCCAGCCGACGGCACTGCCGCCCAGCAGCAGGGCAAAACCCTTGAGCACGCTGCGCCTGCTGTCATGTCGGGCCTGGCCTGCGAGGTCGAGGGTGCGCCCGGTCAGGTCGCTTGGAACGCGTTGCAGGCGCTGCTGCAGGCGTTCGGCCTGTTGCCAGGCCCAGTGATTGACCGGCGCTGCATGCAGCCAGGCTTGCCAGGCCGCGTGGTCGGCAGGCGCCGCCGTTTCGCATTGCAGGCGGGTGTACCAGTGGGCGGCCTGTTCCAGCGCGGCACGTTGCTGGGCGTCGATCATGCTCATGACAACTCGGCTTGCAGGCTATGCAGCATGCAGTGCTGCAGCGCCTTGGCGATATAGCGGTTGACCGTGACGAGCGACACGTCGAGTTGCCGGGCGATTTCCTTGTAGGGCAGGCCATCGAGTTGCGAGAGCAGGAAGGCCTTGCGCACTTTGGGGCCGAGGCCGGCGAGCATGGCATCCAGCTCGCAGAGGGTTTCCAGCAGGATGGCGCGGGTTTCCGGGGAAATATCCTCGGTTTCCGGTTGCTCGGATAGTACCTGCAACCAGGCGCGCTCCAGGCGTGCGCGACGGAAGTGATCGATCATCAGGCGGCGGGCGATGGTGGCCAGGTAACCCTTGGGTTCGCGCACGGCGTCCAATCGAGCGGCGGCATTGTCGGCACTGAGCACGCGGACGAATACATCCTGTACCAGATCGGCGGCCAGGTCGCGGCAATCCACTCGTGGCCGCAGCCAGCCGCGCAGCCAGCGATGGTGCTCCTGGTAGATCCGGCCGACCTGTTGCTGGAGAGCGGGATCGAGGCTGGACATGGCGGTTCTCGGAAAAGCATAGATAGGAATGCGATTCATTCTATTGATGCCGTCGCCACCGGGCAAGCCGCAACGGCATGCGCCTTTCGGGTAGAATCGGCCTTTTTGCGAGGGCACCAGCTCATGCGGATTGGCCATGGTTACGATGTGCACCGTTTTGGCGAAGGGGATTTCATCACCCTGGGCGGTGTGCGTATTGCCCACAGGTTCGGATTGATCGCCCACTCCGATGGTGACGTGGTACTGCATGCGTTGGCCGATGCGCTGCTGGGTGCGGTAGCGCTTGGCGATATCGGCAAGCATTTCCCGGACACCGACCCGAACTTCAAGGGTGCCGACAGCCGTGTACTGCTGCGCCATGTGCTGGGGCTGGTACAGGCCAAGGGCTGGAAGGTCGGCAACGTCGACGCCACTATCGAGGCCCAGGCGCCGAAGATGGCGCCGCATATCGAGGCCATGCGCAGCCTGATCGCCGAGGATCTGCAGGTCGAACTGGATCAGGTCAACGTCAAGGCCACCACCACGGAAAAACTGGGTTTCGTCGGCCGTGAGGAAGGTATCGCCGTGCACGCGGTCGCCTTGCTGGTCAGCGCATGACTGAACTGGAATTGCTCGGCCCGCGCGCCCATGGCGAACCCTGTGGTCAGGCCGTGCTCAAGGCCACGGCCGAGGATTTTCAAGTTGACGAAGTGCTGGATATCGAGCTGTCCGGTGCTGGTGAGCACCTGTGGCTGTGGGTCGAAAAGCGTGGCCTGAATACCGAGGATGCCGCGCGTCGCCTGGCGCGTGCCGCGGGTGTGCCCGTGCGGATGATCAGTTATGCGGGTTTGAAGGATCGCCAGGCGCTGACTCGCCAGTGGTTCAGCGTCCATCTGCCTGGCAAGAGCGATCCTGATCTCGGCGCGGTTCAGGATGAAACCCTGACCATCCTCAAGCAGGTGCGCCACTCGCGCAAGTTGCAGCGCGGTGCCCATGCGGCCAACGGCTTCACCCTGCGTCTGACCCGGTTGCAGGCCGATCACACCAGGCTGGACGAGCGGCTGCAGCGCATCGTGGCCCAGGGCATTCCCAATTACTACGGCGCTCAGCGTTTCGGCTTCGAAGGGGGCAACGTCGCCCACGCCCGGCATTTTGCCGAGCGCAAGGAACTGCCCGAGAAGCGTAATGTGCGTTCGCGGGTGTTGTCCGCCGCGCGCAGCTTCATTTTCAATCGAGTGCTGGCCGAGCGTGTCGCCGCCGGTACCTGGAACCAGGCCTTGCCCGGCGACCTGCTGGCGTTCACCGACAGCCGCAGTTTCTTCGCCGCCGGCGAAGCCGAATGCCAGGATCCACGGCTGGCTCAGCTGGATTTGCACCCAACCGGGCCGCTGTGGGGCGAGGGCAAGTCTCCGGCAGGTGAAGCCACTCAAGTACTGGAACAGGGCATTGCCGATGCCGAGGAGCAGTTGGCTGCATGGTTGGCAGAAGCGGGCATGGCGCACGAACGGCGTATCCTGCGCCTCCCCATTAGCGGTTTGACGTGGCATTATCCCGAGCCTGACATTCTGCAACTGGAATTCGTCCTGCCGGCTGGATGTTTCGCCACCGCACTGGTGCGCGAAATCGTCGACCTTTTGCCTGCAGGGCAGACGGACAACCCATGCGTATTCTGATTTCAAACGATGACGGCGTGGCCGCACCGGGCCTCGCCGCGTTGCACGCTGCGCTGGCCGATTACGCCGACTGCACGGTGATCGCACCCGATGGTGATCGGAGCGGCGCCAGCAGTTCGCTGACCCTCGACCGCCCGCTGCACCCGTGTACCCTGGCCAACGGTTACATCAGCCTCAATGGCACGCCGACCGATTGCGTGCACCTGGGACTCAATGGCCTGTTGAGCGAAGCCGCCGATCTGGTGGTGGCAGGTATCAACCTGGGTGCCAACCTGGGCGATGACGTGCTGTATTCCGGTACTGTGGCCGCCGCCCTCGAAGGCCGTTTTCTGGCTCGTCCGGCGTTCGCGTTCTCGCTGCTTTCGCGTTCGGCCGAGCACCTGCCGACCGCTGCCTATTTTGCCCGCAAGCTGGTGGAGGCTCA
Source organism: Phytopseudomonas daroniae (assembly GCF_004327275.1). Lineage (NCBI taxonomy): Bacteria > Pseudomonadati > Pseudomonadota > Gammaproteobacteria > Pseudomonadales > Pseudomonadaceae > Phytopseudomonas > Phytopseudomonas daroniae. The sequence continues at coordinate 166,937 of NZ_QJUJ01000001.1, read as the reverse complement.
CGAGCATCTCGACCTGCCGCCGCGCACCATCTTGAACGTCAATGTGCCTAATCTGCCGCTCGAGCATATCCGTGGCGTGCAGTTGACCCGGCTCGGCCATCGCGCTCGTGCGGCTGCGCCGGTGAAAATGGTCAACCCGCGCGGCAAGGAAGGTTACTGGATCGCCGCAGCCGGCGATGTCGAGGATGGCGCTCAGGGCACCGACTTCCATGCCGTGATGCAGGGTTATGTATCGGTTACACCGTTGCAGCTCGACCGTACCTATCAGGATGGCCTGAACCGCCTTGAACCTTGGCTGGAGGGGCTGCTGACATGAATCGGGAGCACGACCGCCACGGGATTGGCATGACCTCTCAGCGTACCCGCGAACGCCTGATCCAGCGCCTCTACGACGAGGGGCTGTCCAACGCCCAGGTACTCGAGGTGATTCGCCGCACGCCGCGTCACCTGTTCGTCGATGAAGCCCTGGCCCACCGAGCCTATGAAGACACGGCCTTGCCGATCGGCCATAACCAGACCATCTCGCAGCCTTACATGGTCGCGCGAATGAGCGAGTTGCTGCTCGCCGCCGGGCCGCTGGACAAGGTACTGGAGATCGGTACCGGCTCGGGTTACCAGACCGCGATCCTGGCTCAACTGGTCGAACGGGTGTTCACCGTCGAGCGTATCCAGGGATTGCAGGAACGGGCGAAAGAACGCCTGGTCAAACTGAGTCTGCGCAACGTGGTATTTCGCTGGGGGGATGGTTGGGAAGGCTGGCCGGCGCTGGCACCCTACAATGGGATTATCGTGACCGCGGCCGCATCCGAAGTGCCTCAGGCATTGCTTGATCAATTGGCTCTGGGCGGGCGCCTGGTGATTCCTGTCGGTACAGGCGACGTTCAGCAACTGTTATTGATCATTCGCGAGGAACAGGGTTTCTCTCGGCACATACTCGACGCAGTACGGTTCGTGCCCCTGCTTAACGGCCCTTTGGCCTGATTTGATTCACCCGAACGGAAGGATGCATGAAGAAAACCTTGTTGCTGTATACCAAAGGGATGGCCATGGGCGCCGTCGATGTGGTGCCCGGTTTTTCCGGCGGCACCGTTGCCCTGATCACCGGTATATACGACAAGCTTCTCGCCTCGTTCGCTGCCATGCCCAAAGCACTGATGCTGGTCGTTCGCGGGCGTATCAAGCAGGCCTGGCAGGCTTGTAACGCCAGTTTCCTGCTGGTCGTGCTACTTGGCATCCTCAGCAGTATCTTCACCTTGGCACGCGCCATCAGCTATCTGATGAACGAGCACCCGGTTCTGCTGTGGGCGTTCTTCTTTGGTCTGGTGCTGGTGTCCGTTTACCTGGTGGGGCGCGAAGTGAGTTCCTGGCGAACCAACCGATTTGTAGGGTTTGCCGTCGGGCTGTTGTTTGCGCTGTGGATTACTCTGGCTGTGCCCATGCAGCTTTCCGCAGATCCGCTGATGCTATTCATCGCGGGCGCCATCGCCATCAGCGCGATGATTCTGCCGGGAATTTCCGGCAGCTTTATCCTTGTGCTGCTGGGGCTCTACCCGGTCGTGCTGGGGGCGGTGAAGAATTTCGATATGGCGGTACTGGCGGTGTTCTGCGCCGGTTGCGTGCTGGGATTGCTGACTTTTTCCAAGGTGCTGAGCTGGTTGCTGGCGCACATGCGTGACCTGACCATGGCCTTTCTGGCCGGCCTGATGCTCGGCTCGCTGGTCAAGGTGTGGCCCTGGAAGCAGACGCTGACCTGGCAAACCAACCGACATGGTGAATCGTTTCCGTTGGAGCAGGTCAATCTATTGCCATGGCAGTTCACCGAGGTCAGTGGTGAGGATGCGCAATTGTTGCTGGCCATCGCTTTGAGCTGCTGTGCCATCGTACTGGTGCTGGGTGTGGAATGGCTGGCGCGCCGCCGTCAGTTGGAAGATGTCTGACGTTTCGGCGTTTGTTACTGGCCGTCTGCAAGGGAGATACGGGTGAGTTTCACAGCCAATCAAGGGTGCTGTTCCTCGGGCACGCTACGTAACCTGCTGGCCCTGGCAATGATCGGCACGTTGCTGGCCGGTTGCGCCAGCTCACCTTCCGGTGGCGTGCAGGTGGTTGATCGCAACAGCGCTGCGGCACAGCGCCAGCCGGTTACGTCCGGTCAGTACCGTGTGCAACGCGGTGACACACTTTATTCCATCGCCTTTCGTTACGGCTGGGACTGGAAGGCCCTGGCCTCGCATAACGGCATCGCCGCTCCCTACCTGATCCGTGTCGGGCAGGTGATACGTTTCGATCGGGGCGCCCCCAGCAGACCTGCTGTCGCTTCCAGACCTACCGTCACAGCTCCCGTGGTGACTACGCCGAGCCGTCCTTCCACTCCGGTTCAGGCGCCTCCCGCGCAGACCACTACGCAGCCTGCCACTCCGGTGGTGGTAACGCCGGCGACCACGCCCGTGCAGACGGTACAGCGTTCCGCCACGGGCTGGGCATGGCCTGCCAATGGTGCGATTATCGGCCGATTTTCTTCAAACGGTAGTTTGAATAAAGGCATTGATATCGCCGGTGAATTGGGACAGCCTGTTTTAGCTGCGTCTGGTGGCTCAGTGGTCTACGCCGGGAGTGGTTTACGGGGCTACGGCGAGTTAGTGATCATCAAACACAGCGATACCTACGTGAGTGCCTACGGCCACAACCGCAGGCTGTTGGTAAAGGAGGGGCAGCAGGTCAAAGTCGGGCAGCAGATTGCCGAGATGGGTTCCACAGGAACTGACCGGGTGAAGCTTCACTTCGAGATTCGTCGCCAGGGTAAGCCTGTAGATCCAATGCAATACCTGCCACGCCGTTGATTTGTCGCTCGTCTGTTCCCTCATGTGGGATGGACGGGCTCGGATGTAGCCAAGGATAGAGGCGACATCGGGGCTTGCTGGTCGAACTCAGCAAGGGACGGAACGATAAAATGGCACTCAAGACCAAAGAAGCGCCGGAGTTTGACATCGACGATGAAGTGCTCCTGATGGAGCCTGACATCGATCTGGACGATGGGGCTGGCGAGCAGGCAGGTGCAAAGACCGCTGCGCGCAGTAAAGCCAAGCAATCCACCGGCAGCAAGCAGCACAAGTACATCGACTACACCCGGGCGCTCGACGCCACTCAGCTTTATCTCAACGAAATCGGTTTTTCTCCCCTGCTCACTCCGGAAGAGGAAGTGTTCTTCGCGCGTCTCGCGCAGAAGGGGGATCCTGCCGGCCGCAAGCGCATGATCGAGAGCAACCTGCGGCTGGTGGTCAAGATCGCCAGGCGCTACGTCAACCGCGGGCTCTCGCTGCTGGATCTGATCGAAGAGGGCAACCTCGGTCTGATTCGGGCCGTTGAAAAATTCGACCCCGAACGTGGTTTCCGTTTTTCCACCTACGCCACCTGGTGGATTCGGCAGACCATCGAGCGGGCCATCATGAATCAGACCCGCACCATTCGCCTGCCCATCCATGTGGTCAAGGAGCTCAACGTCTACCTGCGCGCCGCGCGGGAATTGACCCAGAAGCTCGATCACGAACCCTCCCCCGAAGAAATCGCCAACCTGCTGGAAAAACCGGTGGGCGAAGTCAAGCGCATGCTTGGCCTGAACGAGCGCGTATCATCCGTGGACGTGTCGCTTGGCCCGGATTCCGACAAGACGCTGCTCGATACGCTCACCGATGATCGACCCACCGACCCTTGTGAGTTGCTGCAGGATGACGACCTTTCCCAAAGCATTGATCAGTGGCTTTCGGAGTTGACCGACAAACAGCGTGAGGTGGTGGTACGCCGTTTCGGCTTGCGTGGACACGAAAGTTGCACGCTCGAAGAGGTTGGCCAGGAAATAGGCCTGACCCGTGAGCGCGTGCGGCAGATCCAAGTAGAAGCACTCAAACGCCTGCGCGAGATCCTCGAGAAGAACGGTCTTTCTGCCGACTCCCTGTTCCAGTAACCCCGGCCTGCCAGCCGTGTGCCAGTCAGCTTTGCTGACTGGCATTTTTATTGGGCGGCGCGCTTCCTGGGAGCGTACTTTCGCAGCAGCTCTGTTCGCTTGGGGAAGGGTGCTTTCATAAATGAGCGGGCAAAAAATCGCCGGGAGCGATTTTTGACGTCGCTTGCGACGGCCCGCAGGGTGCCCTCCAGGGATGGCGGGGCACAAAAAAACGGCGCCTGAGCAGGCGCCGTTTCATTTTCACGCTTGGATGATCAAGCCGGCAGCGTTTCTTTCAGCTGCAGCAGTTCATCCGATTGCGACTGCACTGCACGATACTGCTCGGCATCGCTGCTCAGCACCTCAGAAGGTGCCGGGAAGATCTCGTGCAGCTTGCTGCTCCACTCGGCCGAAGCCGCCTGCTCGGGGAAGCAGCGACGGATCAGGTCGAGCATGATCGAGACCGTCACCGACGCGCCTGGGGAAGCGCCCAGCAGGGCGGCGATGGAACCGTCCTTGGCAGCCACCAGCTCGGTGCCGAACTGCAGAATGCCGCCTTTCTTGGCATCTTTCTTGATGATCTGCACGCGCTGGCCGGCGATCTCCAGGCGCCAGTCGCTGGCCTTGGCTTCCGGGTAGAAGCCGCGCAGCGTGTTGAGGCGCTGCTCCTGGGACTGCATGACTTCCTTGACCAGATAGCGGGTCAGGTCGAAGTTGTCGCGAGCCACTGCCAGCATCGGACCGATGTTGTTGAGGCGCACCGACATGGGCAGGTCGAGGAACGAACCCTTCTTCAGGAACTTGGTGGTGAAGCCGGCATAGGGCCCGAACAGCAGGGACTTCTTGCCGTCGACCATACGGGTGTCCAGGTGCGGAACCGACATGGGTGGCGAACCCACTGCGGCCTGGCTGTACACCTTGGCCTGGTGCTGGTTGACCACTTCCGGGTTGTCGCAACGCAGCCACTGGCCGCTGACCGGGAAACCGCCGAAACCCCTGCCTTCTGGAATCCCCGACATCTGCAGCAGGGGCAGGGCACCGCCGCCGGCACCGAGGAACACGAAGCGGGCCTGGATCTCGCGGTGGTGGCCGCTCTTCTGATCCTTGGTGCTCACGCGCCAGCCTTGCTCGTTGCGAGTCAGGTCTGTGACCTTCTGGCTGCAGGTCACGCGTGCATTGCCCTGTAGCGCCAGGTAATCCAGCAGGCTCTTGGTCAGCGCGCCGAAGTTGATATCGGTGCCATTGGCCACGCGGGTCGCTGCAATAGGCTCATCGGGGCTGCGACCCGGCATCATCAGTGGCATCCACTGAGCCATGGTGTCGCGGTCTTCGCTGTACACCATGTCTTCGAAGGCATGGTGTACACGCAGGGCCTCGAAGCGCTTCTTCAGGTAATCGATGCCTTCCTGGCCGCGAACGAAGCTGAGGTGTGGAACCGAGTTGATAAAGGTCTTGGGCGAGCCAAAGGTGCCTTTCTTGACCAGGTAAGCCCAGAACTGCTTGGATTCCTCGAACTGGGCGTTGATGCTCACCGCCTTCTTGATGTCGATGGAACCGTCCGCGGACTCTGGTGTGTAGTTGAGCTCGCACAGGCCGGCGTGGCCGGTGCCTGCGTTGTTCCAGGGGTTGGAGCTTTCCACCGCACCGGAATCCATAGCTTCCACGATTTCCAGTTTGATGCCCGGATCGAGTTCCTTGAGCAGCACGGCCAGTGTTGCGCTCATGATGCCGGCTCCGACCAGCACTACATCTACAGCTTCGTAATCGTTCTGCGCCATTACCACATCTCCAAAAAATCAGCTTCCAATCGATGGCCTTCGGCCTGGGCGTCAGATGCGCCTGTCAGCGGTTGCAGAGCTGTCCTGGGGATCCGGATGACGGGAGGGGGTCGCCTTGTCCTGCCGCAAGATGATTCATATGTTCGCCACACTCTTGTGAAGTTTATTGAAACCGTTTTTTCACGTTCTTTTGGAACGCGAACCTCAAAAGTTCATGTGCCTGTTGGGCCATCCTCGGTGGCAGATGTTCCGCGAAAACGCGGGAATCGCTGCATGGCGCGAGGAGGGCTGTCGATATCGAGCAGCACGAAGTGGGCGACTCTCTGTGGCATTGCCGATGGCATGAAGTGCATCAGCGGTACGGCGAGGCCGATCAGGAGGCGTCCTTATAATCGGGGCGCGATTATAAGGCGAAAGCGAGGAAATTGATCGACTGCGTGTGACTTTTATTGCACACGCGTTCGGGGCGAAACTGGCGGGGGCGGTGTTCAGCGGGAGATGAAGGCGCTTTCCGGGAGCGAAGTACCTAGCCAGGTCAGGCGTTGTTCGTTGACCTCGTGCCAGCTCGCAGGCCCCGGAGGCTGGGCGCTCTGGCGGAATGCACGGCAGATACCTTGCTCGTCGAGGCAGGCAAAGATGCGCGGGCGTGGTGGGGTGGCGACCTTTTCCAGGAGTGCGTGCATCAAACAAACTTCCATCATGCAAAGCGACCAAAGTCTTATACCGCTGGCATGTGACGGGTCTGTGACCGGAACCGCTTTCACCCATTGCAGGTCGATTGGTTATACTTCGCGGCGCCTTATGCGCCCCCTCCATGGAGAACCGAATATGCATCGCCTGTTGTTTGGTCTGGTTGCCGTTATCAGTCTGGCCCTTGTTGGCTGTGCCCATAGCCCTCAACAACTCAGCCCGCAGCCCAAGCTCACCGGGCCGTTGACCGCAGTCGGTCAGGGGCAGCCCGTCGTGGTGCGCGTGGTTGATGGGCGCCCATCTCCGGTTCTGGGAACCCGTGGTGGTCTGTATCCGGAAACCAGCGCTATCAGCGTGACTGGCCAGGATGTGCTGCCCAAGTTGCAGGCTCAGGCCGAAATAGCGGTGCGCCTGCTGGGCTTCACCCCGTCGGCCAACGCCTACAACGCGCCCCAACTGACCCTGACTCTGGCCGAGCTGAAATATCAGTCGCCGAAAGAAGGCCTGTATGTCACCGAAGCTGATATGACTGCCACCTTCCGTGCTGATGTGCAGAACAGCAACCGCCGTTACAGCGGTCGCTACGGTGCGTCCCTGAACCAGCGTTTCGGCATGGCGCCGAACCAGGAAACCAACACCAAGCTGGTCAGTGATGTGTTGAGCGATGCGCTGACCCGTGCATTCAAGGATCCGACCCTGGCGCAGATCCTCAGCGGCCAATAAGCCGGTTGCGCTACAAGAAAAAGCCCCGACATGTCGGGGCTTTTTCGTTTCTGTGCCAAGGCTTTAGAGCGCAAGACCAGCCTTGATACGGTACTGGTTGCGCACCGGCATGGCGTACTGCAGCACCAGGTAGGGCTGTTGCTCGCTCGGACAGTTGCTCAAGCGTTGCTGCCATTGTTGCTTGGCGGCTGCCAGTTCGGCAGCATCGAACAGCGATTCGGCCGCTGGAACCTCGAGCTGCGGGTCACGCTCGCTCCACATGGCATACGCCAGGTAGTGCACGGGGAACAGGCGGTAGCCGGTGAGGATATGTGCATCGGTGATGGCCGCCAGTTGCTTGGCATCCTCGAAACCACTGGTCAGCGGATCACCGAAGTGCACGTGCACGCGACCCTTGTAGCCAGTGATGCCTAGGGCGATGCTCTTGTCGTCCTCGCCAGGTTGTTTGGTATAGCTGCCGGTCGTGGCGCGGGTGTAGAGCTCACGTGCCTTGGCCAGGTCACAGGGGTCGTATTCGTAGCTGATCGATACCGGGGTCAGCTTGAGGCTGCTGATGACCTCGGCGAACGGTTCGTTCTTGCGGCTCATGTGGAACATCTTGAGGATCGCTGAGTCGGTGCGGTCGTCACCGTCCTTGGCACGGCCTTCGGCCTGGGCGATCCAGATCGACTCGCCGTCGTGGCGAATCGAGTGGCTGATGTAAGCCGACAGCAACTGGTAAGCCGCCAGTTTCTCGCGGCGGCCGCTGATCGAGCGGTGCACGATGAAACTCTTGTTCAGGCGCATCAGATCGCTGACGAAAGGCTTCTGCAGCAGGTTGTCGCCAATGGCGATGCGTGGCGTCTTCAGGCCGGCGTGGTACACCGCGTAGTTGACGAAGGCCGGATCCATGACGATGTCGCGGTGATTGGCCAGGAACAGATAGGCGCTGCCGGACTTCAGGGTTTCAACGCCGGAGTAGGTCACGCCATCGGTGGCTTTCTCGACGGTACGGTCGACATAGGGCTCGATGGTGTCCTGCAAGGTGCTCACCGAATCGATGGAGCGGAACTGCGAGCGCAGCCGATGAGCTATAAGAGGTTTGAGCAGCCAGCCGAATGGTCTCGCCAGACGCGGGAAACGAAACTGGGTAAGGATGTCGAGGAATGCATCATCGGCCAACAGGCGCGCCAGAACCGCTGGAATTTCCGCGTCGGCGTAGGGTCGGATGCTATCGAATTCGCCCATCATGATCTCTTGTGGTTGTCGCTGCGATTGAGAGGTTAGTGCCCCGTCGAGGAGAGACGTTGCCGTTCGAGCCTGTGGGGCGCGACGACAGCCGACTCGAGAGGCAGCAATAGACCGCCGATTATACCCTGCAAGTCACATGGAGGCGCCCTATGCTGGAAACCCAGGATTACCAATGCCCATACTGCGGTGAGCCGGTCGAGGCGGTGCTCGATCTCTCGGCGGGTGATCAGCAGTACATCGAGGACTGTCCGGTGTGCTGCCGGCCGATCATCTTCTCGCTCAGTACCGACGGTGTGGACTGGCAACTGGATGTGCGCGGGGAGAACGACTGATGAAGCGGATCTACGAGCCACAGGATCTGATGGAGGGCGAGCTGTTGAAGGGCATGCTCGCCAGTGAAGGTATTCAGGCACACCTGGTTGGCGGGCACCTGGTCGGTGCGGTTGGCGAGCTGCCGGCCTGTGGTTTGCTCGGGATGCTGGTCGAAGACGACGATGCCGAACGCGCCCGCCAGTTGATCGCCGAGTACAATGGTGCGCAACCGCTACCCGGTGACGAACCGGATAATTTTCAGGGCGTGTTGCTGTGCTGAGACAGTGGCGCGTCCGCCAATCCTGATCGGGTCACCCCATGAGTGGACGTTTCGCCCTGTTTCGCTGGACGCCTGCCTTTGCAGCGCAACCCGGCTTCCCCGCTGATCAACGGCCGCACTGGAATCTCGCGCCCGGCGCCCAGGTGCTCTTGCAGTGTGCCGATGGCGAGCAGCGTTCGCTGGTTCGGGCGCGCTGGGGGCTTACTCCGCCCTGGCTTACGGATCTGTCGAAAACGCCGGCCCACGCCCGCGCCGAGACGCTGGTCGATCAGCCGATGTTTCGCGAGGGTTTTCGCCTGCGTCGTGGGTTGATCCCGGCCAACGGTTTCTACGAGTGGCGCGGTGCCGCGCGCAAGCGCCCCTACTGGTTGAGTGGCCAGGACTCGCTGCTTTATTTCGCGGCCATCTGGGAGGCCTATCCGGTCGAGGGGCATGTCTACCTCAGTACCGCCATGGTCACCCAGGCCGCCGCCTCGCTGCGTCGCCCGCTGATTCTGAATGCGCAGGATCAGCAGCGCTGGCTGGCTACGGATACGCCATTGGAGGATCTGCAGGCGCTGCTCGTCGGCCCGCCGCAGGCACTGCGGGAACGGGTGTTGAGCAACCTGGTCAATGATCCGAAGCTCGATGGGCCGGAGTGCCTGACGCCCGCCTGACCGCTTGGCTTGCGAGCACCTCTAACACCCCCTAGCATACGTCGCTCAGTTCTCAGGGAGATCCAGCATGAAACCGTCGTTGTCTTTCACCACTCTGGCAGCGGCCTTGCTGTTGGCAGGATGCCAGGCCGTCAATACCACCAGCGGTGGTGCGGTAGGCGTCGAGCGCAAGCAGTACATGTTCAGCGCGCTGTCGACCGATGAAGTCAACCAGATGTATGCCCAGTCCTACCAGGCAACGCTCAAGGAAGCTTCCACCAAGGGTGTGCTAGACAAGAACAGTGCGGATGCCAAGCGCCTGCAACGCATCGCCGACCGCCTGATCAAGCAGGCACCATTGTTTCGGCCCGATGCCGCGCAGTGGCAGTGGGAAGTCAATCTGATCGACAGCCCTGAGCTGAATGCAAACTGTGGCCCCGGCGGCAAGATCATTTTCTACACCGGCATCATTCAGAAGCTGAAACTCACCGATGACGAGATCGCCGCGGTGATGGGCCATGAAATCGCCCATGCCCTGCGCGAGCATGGTCGCGAAGCGATGTCCAAGGCCTATGGCGTGAACCTGGCCAAGCAGGGCGCTGCCGCGCTGCTGGGCGTGACGCCGGACAAGATGGCCCTGGCCGATGCTGCGGTGAACTATGGTATGACCCTGCCCAACAGCCGCAGCAACGAGAACGAAGCCGATCTGATCGGTCTGGAGTTGTCGGCGCGTGGCGGGTTCAACCCCAATGCGGCGGTTTCGCTGTGGGAGAAAATGGCCAAGGCCAGTGAGGGCGCACCGCCCGAGTTCATGAGCACTCACCCTTCGTCGTCGAGTCGCATCGCCTCGCTACAGGCAGCCATTCCGAAAGTGATGCCGTTGTATGAGCAAGCGAAGAAGTGACCTAGCCGTTACGTTCGAGCCCCATCCGTTGGGATTCTCCCGGATGCCTGGGAGCCTTTCGTGAAAATCGCCGTCGTCGGTGCACCGGGCCTGCTCGGGCATCACGCGGCTCGTGCGGTCAAGGCTGCCGGGCATCAGCTGGTGCTGATTCACAGGCTGTCTTCGCGCATCGAGCGCCTGGCTTATCTTGGTGCCGAATGCCGGGCCGCTGAGCTGCTCGACCAGCGCGCCCTGACCCGAGCCCTGCAAGGTGTCGATGGCGTCATCTTCTGCGCCGGGTACTACCCGCAGCGGCCTCGGCACTGGCAGGACGAGGTCGCCAGTGCGCTCGACCAGACCCAGCATTTCTACAATGCCTGCCAGGCGGCTGAGGTGACGCGCATCGTTTACGTCGGCTCGGCGATCGCCCTGCCACGGCATCCCCAGGGCCAGCCCGGGCATGAGGGGCTGTTCTACGACGAGATGCCGCGCTCGCGCAATGCTTACCTCCTGTCGAAATGGGCGCTGGATCAGCAGGCCCGTGAGCAGGCGCGCGCCGGCCTGCCGGTGGTGATCGCGATTCCCGGCCTGTGCCTTGGCGAGCTGGATGCCGGGCCAAGCAGTGGTCGGCTTATCACTGCCATCGACAGTGGTGAAATGCGCGGTTACGTGCCGGGCGAACGCAATCTGATCGATGCCGGTGAGGCGGGACGTGGTTTGCTGCTGGCCCTCGAGCATGGCCGCGTGGGCGAGCGTTACCTGATCTGTGGCGAGAACATCCAGATGGCGGATCTGGTCAGCCGTATCGCTGAGCGGCTTGGCGTAGCTGCGCCGACAGAGTTGTCACTGAACAAGGCTAACGGCCTGGTGGCCTGGGGAAGGCTGCGTCACCGTTTGACCGGTGCCTGGCCGTGGCTGGATGAGACGGCCATCGCACTGATGTCCGGGAGCCAGTTCCTCAGTGGGCGCAAGGCCCGGGAGGAGCTGGGCTTCGTTGCCCGTCAGTCGGTGGACGACACCCTGCAGCGCAGCATTCAGTGGTTCGCCGAGAACGGCTATTTACGTCGCCGCCCGAGCTAGAGCCTGTACGGAGCGATCATCTACCGATCAGTCCACTCAACAGCAGCGCCTGGTAGGCCGCATAGAGCGCCAGGGCCGCGAAGGCGGTGGCGGCCAATCGGCGGATCAGGGTGAGAGGCAGGCGATCCGCTGCGAAGTTACCGGCCAGTACCACCGGCACGTTGGCGATCAGCATGCCCAGGGTGGTGCCGATCACCACCATGATGAAGTGCGGGTACTGGGCGGCGAGCATCACTGTCGCCACTTGGGTCTTGTCGCCCATCTCGGCGAGGAAAAAGGCGATCAGGGTGGTCAGGAACGGCCCGTAGCGTTTCAGCTTGGAACTTTCGTCATCGTCGAGTTTGTCTGGAATCAGCGTCCACAACGCCACGGCGATGAACGAGGCGGCGAGTATCCAGCTGAGCAATGCCGGCGAGAGCAGGCCCGCGACCCAGTTACCGACCGCGCCGGCGACCAGATGATTGGCCAGGGTGGCGACCACCATGCCCCAGATGATCGGCCACGGCCTGCGAAAACGCGCCGCCAACAGCAACGCGAGCAGCTGCGTCTTGTCGCCGATTTCCGCCAGGGCAACGATCAGGGTGGGAACGAAAAGAGATTCCAACATCAGATTTCCTAAAGGGGCGGGTAGACACGGCTATGACACGTACAGCCTTCCCGCCCCGGGTAAGGTGTTCGTGTCATAGGTCTTGTCAAACCCTGCGCGGCACTCGTGCTTGCTGTGGCCGAGTTGCGCAGATCCGTCTTGGCGGATCTTGGGTCGCATGCACCATGGTCAGCTGACCAAGTATGTTGATGCATGCCGGGCGAGCTGGCGCTCACGGGAGACTACTCCCCTAGGACGCGCGCATTCTGCCCAAGTGGGGCGCTTTGGGCAAGGGCTGCGCCGCTGTGCCGCAGCCCCGAAGATTCAGCGGCTGACGGCCTGGTAGATGCGAAAACCATCGGCGTCGGCCAGGGTGCGACAGGTGCCGATGTGTTGCTCGATCAGCGGTGGATACTTGAGGAAACGGTTGGCCACCAGGCGGATCTGACCGCCGCTCCGCAGATGCTTGGCCGCCTGGCGTAGCAGGTCTTCGCTGGCCTGATAATGGGTGTGCACACCCTGGTGGAAGGGTGGGTTGCTGAGGATGGCGCTTAGCTCGGAGGGCGCCGCAGCGATGCCATCACCGCTGATGACATCGGCCTCCAGACCGTTCGCTGCCAGGGTCAGGCGGCTGCTGGCGACGGCAAACGCATCGACGTCCAGCAGGGTGACGTGGCTGTCTGGATAACGGCGCTTGAGCACCGCGCCGAGCACGCCGGCGCCACAGCCGAAATCCAATAAGTGACCGCCCGGCAGCTCGTTCAGGTGTTCGAGTAGCAGGGCGCTGCCGACATCCAGTCGCCCGTGGCTGAACACGCCGGGAAGGGTGATCACCTCGAGCGGGCCGTCATCGAGTTGCAACTGGTAGTGCTGTGCCAGGGTGGAGAGATCAGGTGTGCCGGGCGCCTGTTCCACGCGCACTTGCCACAGCTGGCAGTGGCGCGCGCTGTCGAGTTTGCGCGGTGTGCCGTAAGCAGCCATCTGCTTGGCTGCACGCTCGACGCCGGCGCGTTTTTCGCCGACCAGGTAGAGCACACCGCCAGGCAGACGAGCGGCGAGGGCGTCCAGCAGGTAACCCGTCAACTCACGGGATTTGGGCAGGAAGAGCACGGCGGAATCGAAGGCAGTTTGCGGCGGGGTAACCCCAAAGGTACTGCGTTCGGCGAAGCGCGCCTCGAGTCGGTCATGGTCGCCAGCATGCCAGCCCCAGCCAAGTGCCTCCGGCAGTTGCCCGAGCAGATCATCGGCCGGCAGTCCCGCGAGCAGTATCGGGCCGTGGAACAACTCGGCCTGACGCAGCAGCACTTCACTTCGCGGATCCATGAGATCTCCCCCGGCAAAAGCGCGAAGGGTAGGGGGGCCAGCTTCAAGCTGCAAGCCTAACGCTACAAGCGAAGCGGGCAGCCTTCAGTTCACTTGCCGTTTTGCTTGGCCAGACAGAAAACCTGCCGCGTTCTCGGCCAGTTGCCCGACAATCCGCTGGCGCGCCTCGCGGCTGCCCCAGGCGCTGTGGGGCGTGACGATCAGGCGAGGGATGTCGCCGGCCAGCAGTGGGTTGCCATCCCTGGGAGGTTCCTGAGTCAGCACGTCGGTAGCTGCTCCACCGAGTTTGCCGGCGCGCAGGGCGTCGGCCAGCGCTTGTTCGTCGATCAGGCCACCGCGTGCGGTATTGATCACGAAGGCGCCGGGTTTGAGCAGATCCAGCTCACGGGCGGTAATCAGATTGCGGGTCTGCTCGGTCAGCGGGCAGTGCAGAGTCAGTGCATCGACCTGCGGCAGCAGCTCATCCAGAGGCAGGCGATCGGCCCGTGTCGGGCGACCTGGTAATTGCCCATAAAGCACGCGCATACCGAAAGCCTCGGCGAGACGTGCTACGGCGCCACCGAGCTCGCCGTGGCCAAGCATGCCCAGGGTCTTGCCTTCGAGCTCGACTATAGGATGGTCGAGCAGGCAGAACATCGGCGATTGCTGCCAGTGGCCGGCGCGGATATCACGCTGGTAATCCGGCAAGCTGGTGGCCAGGGCGAGCAGTAGCGTCAGGGTGTGCTGCGCCACGGATGGCGTACCGTAGCCCTGACAGTTGCAAACGGCGACGCCATGGGCCCGAGCGGCATCGAGGTCGACGTTGTTGGTGCCGGTGGCTGCCACCAGTACCAGCTGGAGATCAGGACAGGCGGCGAAGACCGATGCATCAATCACTGCCTTGTTGCTGATGACCACGCTGGCACCCTGCAAGCGTTCGATGATCTGTTGGGGCGTGCTCTGGGCGTGCAGCACCAACTCCGCGAACTGATCACGCAACGGGGTCATGTCCAGGTCGCCGAGGTCGAGGGAACGGTAGTCGAGAAATACTGCGCGGCCGGTTTTGCTCATCAGCTGTACCTTTCTGGCTGTCTTGTTGGAAAGTAAAGTGCAGCCTATCAGAACCCGTGCCATTTGCCGGTTGCGTGTCCGTCAGGGGCGAGGCCCCAGATGCCACGGGTTCGCGAAATCGTAAAGCGCTTATCCAACCCAATTGTCCGATGCGGAGCCGCTATGTACTGGATGGAATTTTTCACCGTCGCCCTGATTCATCTGCTGGCGGTGGCCAGCCCTGGGCCGGATTTCGCCATCGTGGTGCGGGAAAGCGTGGCGCACGGTCGCCGCACAGGTGTGTTCTGCGCACTCGGCGTGGGTATGGGGATCTTCGTTCACGTGACGTATTCGCTGCTGGGTATCGGCCTGATCGTTTCCCAGTCCATCGTGCTGTTCAATGCCTTGAAGTGGCTGGCCGCGGCCTACCTTTTGTACATAGGCTTCAAGGCGCTGCGCGCCAAGCCGGCGGCACCTGATGCGTTGCAAAGCCAGGCCCCAGTGGCAGCACGTACGTCTCGCGGGGCGTTCGTCACCGGTTTCGTCACCAATGGCCTGAACCCCAAGGCGACGCTGTTCTTCCTGTCGCTATTCACCGTGGTGATCAACCCGCACACCCCGCTGGTCGTGCAGGGCGGTTACGGCATCTACCTGGCTGTGGCCACCGCTCTGTGGTTCTGCCTGGTGGCGATGCTGTTCAGCCAACAGCGAGTGCGCAATGGCTTTGTGCGCATGGGCCATTGGTTCGATCGCCTGATGGGCGCGGTACTGGTTGGCTTGGGTATCAAGCTGGCCTTCACCGAACTGAAGTGAGGAACGCCTTGGCGCTCCTCCTTCACTGAGGGTTACAGGACTTCCACGGCGATTGCCGTCGCCTCGCCGCCGCCAATGCACAGCGAGGCGATGCCGCGCTTGCCACCGGTCTGGCGCAGCGCGTTGATCAGCGTGATGATGATCCGCGAGCCGGTCGAACCCACTGGATGACCTTGTGCACAGGCCCCGCCATAGATGTTCACCTTGGCATGATCGAGGCCGTGTTCGCGGATGGCCAGCATGCTGACCATGGCGAACGCCTCGTTGATTTCGAACAGGTCGACCTCGTCCTTGTGCCAGCCGACCTTACGCAGCAGGTTGCCGATGGCACCGATCGGGGCGAGGGTGAACTCACTGGGATCCTGGCTCTGCGTCGCGTGTGCAACGATCCGGGCCAGTGGTTTCAGGCCGCGCGCTCTGGCTTGCTCGGCGCTCATCAACAGCAGCGCGCTGGCGCCGTCGGAGATGGAACTGGCGTTGGCCGCAGTAATGCTGCCGTCCTTGCTGAAGGCCGGTTTCAGGTCTGGAATACGGTCGATCCTGGCACTCAGCGGCTGCTCGTCCTCGCTTACCTGCACGTCGCCCTGGCGGGTCGTCAGTGTGACGGGAACGATCTCGTCGGCCAGCAAACCTGAAGCCATGGCGTGCTGCGCGCGCCGCAGCGACTCGATGGCGTAGGCATCCATCGCTTCGCGGGTGATGCCATAGCGATCCGCCGTCTCCTGTGCGAAGGAGCCCATCAGGCGGCCCGTGCGGGCATCTTCCAGGCCATCGAAGAACATGTGATCCTTGACCTCGCCGTGGCCCATACGCAGGCCGCTGCGCGCCTTCTGCAGGAGGTACGGGGCGTTGGACATGCTTTCCATTCCGCCGGCGATCATCACCTCGTTGCTGCCGGCCTTGATCAGATCGTGAGCCAGCATCACGGCTTTCATGCCCGATCCGCAGAGTTTGTTGATAGTGGTGCAGCCCGTGGCGCTGGGCAGGCCTGCGGCCAATGATGCCTGACGTGCCGGGCCCTGTTTGAGGCCCGCGGGCAGTACGCAGCCCATGATCACTTCCTGCACATCGGCCGGCTCGATGCCGACTTTGGCTATCGCCGCACGGATTGCAGTGGCACCCAGTTCCACGGCGCTGACAGCCGACAGGCTGCCCTGGAAACCACCCATGGGCGTGCGTGCGCCACTGACGATGACTATGTCTGACATGCTTTACCTCGTTCTTGTTGGAGTTGGCGAAACGGCCATCGTGGCACCGGGAAGACGGCAAAATCATCCTTTCGGCTGATTGAGCGAGCGCGTGCTCGCGCTACTGTCGGCCAAGGTGCCAAGACACATTCAGGTTCCGCGTCATATCGTCGCCTTCAACAATAGCCCAGAACAGGTGAGCCCATGCTGCAGACCCGCATCATTCCTCCCGCCGCCAATGCCCATCAGTACCCGTTGCTCATCAAACACCTGCTGTTGTCCGGCAGTCGCTATGAGAAAACCCGCGAAATCGTCTATCGAGATACGCTGCGCTACAGCTACGCGACCTTCAACGAGCGGGTGGCGCGCCTGGCCAATGTGCTTAGTCAGGCAGGGGTCAAGGCCGGAGATACGGTGGCGGTGATGGATTGGGACAGCCATCGCTATCTGGAGTGCATGTTCGCGGTGCCGATGCTGGGTGCCGTGCTGCATACCGTCAACATTCGCCTGTCGCCCGAGCAGATTCTCTACACCATGAACCATGCCGAAGACCGCTTCGTGCTGGTCAACAGTGATTTCGTGGCGCTCTACCAGGGCATCGCCGGACAGCTCACTACCGTCACCGGCACGCTGCTGTTGAGCGATGGCGATAGCGCCAGCGCAGAGCTTCCTGGCTTGGTTGGCGAGTACGAACAACTGCTGGCAGCGGCCAGACCGGAGTACGATTTCGCCGACTTCGACGAGAATTCCGTCGCCACCACTTTCTACACCACGGGAACCACTGGCAATCCCAAGGGCGTGTACTTCACCCATCGCCAACTGGTGCTGCACACCCTGTCCTTGGCCTGTACCGTCGGTGGCCTGGACAGCATCCGCCTGATGGGTAGCGATGACGTGTACATGCCGATCACCCCGATGTTCCACGTGCATGCCTGGGGCGTGCCCTATGTCGCTACCTTACTGGGCATCAAACAGGTCTACCCCGGCCGTTACGAGCCGGAGATGCTCTGCAAACTGATCAAGGATGAGCAGGTGACGTTCTCTCACTGCGTGCCGACCATCCTGCAAATGCTGCTCAACGCCCCTGGCGCCCAGGGGCACGACTTCAAAGGGCTGAAGATCATCATCGGAGGCAGCGCCCTCAATCGCTCCGTGTACGACGCCGCCAAGATCCGAGGTATCCAGTTGACGGCGGCTTACGGCATGTCGGAAACCTGCCCGCTGATTTCCTGCGCCTACCTCAACGACGAACTGCTCGCCGGCAGTGAGGACGAGCGCATTACCTATCGCATCAAGGCGGGTATCCCGGTGCCATTGGTGGAAGCGGCGATCATGGATGCCGACGGCAATCGACTGCCGGCAGATGGCGAAACCCAGGGCGAGCTGGTGCTGCGATCTCCCTGGTTGACCCAGGGCTATTACCGCGAGCCGGAAAAGAGCGAGGAGCTATGGGCACACGGCTGGATGCACACCGGCGATGTGGCGACCCTGGACGGCATGGGCTTCATCGACATTCGTGACCGCATCAAGGATGTGATCAAGACCGGCGGCGAGTGGATTTCCTCGCTGGAACTGGAAGACCTGATCAGTCGTCACCCTGCGGTGCGCGAAGTGGCAGTGGTTGGCGTGGCAGATCCGCAGTGGGGCGAGCGTCCGTTCGCCCTGGTGGTCGCACAGGAAGGGCAAGCGCTGGACGCCAGAATACTCAAGGAACACCTCAAACCATTCGTCGAGCAGGGGCACATCAACAAGTGGGCCATTCCCACTCAAATCGCTCTTGTTACCGAAGTTCCCAAGACCAGTGTGGGTAAGCTGGACAAAAAGCGCATTCGCGCCGACATCGTGCAGTGGCAGGCGGCAGGAAGTGGGTTTCTGTCGACCCTGTGAGGCACGAATTTCAACGCCGAAAATGTGACTGATCAGTCAAACAAGCGTTTGGCTTGCTAATTGCTGGGTTCAGGCCATTCTTGGCTTGTCACGGATGGGACTGATCCGTCGAAACCAGCGAGCCAGAGTGTCTCGGGCACTGCAAATCACTCTTTCGAGTGATCCACTGGCAAGGCTCGCTGGCTATAGTCAATCAGCCATAACAAAAACAAATGGAGTAGCGTCGATGACCATCACAACAAGGCCGTTCTGGCGTCTGGCAAAACTGCCGCTGGCCGTCAGCCTCGCATCAACTCTTGCCAGCCCGGCATTCGCCGTCAATTTCAATATCGGGGAGATCGAAGGGCAATTCGATTCGTCGTTGTCCGTGGGGGCCAGTTGGTCGACTTCCAAGGCTGACAGAAATCTCATCGGTATCAACAACGGAGGCTACGGGCTTTCGCAAACCACTGATGATGGTCGGTTGAACTTCAAACGCGGTGAAACGTTCTCGAAGATCTTTAAAGGTATCCATGATCTCGAACTCAAGTATGGGGATACTGGCGTTTTTGTACGTGGAAAATATTGGTACGACTTTGAGCTCAAAGACGAGAGTCGCGAGTTCAAAGCTATTAGTGACTCCAATCGCAAGGAGGGTGCCAAATCTTCAGGTGCCGAGTTGCTGGATGCGTTTGTTTATCATAATTACAGCATCGCGGATCAGCCAGGTACCGTACGTTTAGGCAAGCAGGTCGTTAGCTGGGGCGAAAGTACTTTCATCCAAAACAGCATCAATGCGATTAACCCAGTAGACGTTGCCGCGTTCCGTCGTCCCGGTGCCGAGGTCAAAGAAGGGCTGATCCCGGTCAATATGTTCTACGTATCGCAAAGCCTGACCGATAATCTTTCTGCCGAGTTTTTCTATCAGTTGGAGTGGGATCAGACGGTCGTCGATAACTGCGGCACGTTCTTCTCTCAGCCGGATGTATATGCCGATGGTTGTGACGGTAATCTCGCTGTACTAAACCCGGCGTTAGCTCCCTTCGCCGCAGCAGCAGGGCCGTTCGCTTACAACACGACTTCAGAGGGGGTGATTGTACCTCGGAGTGCTGATCGGGATGCTCGCGACAGTGGGCAGTTTGGCCTGGCTTTGCGTTGGTACGCACAGGAGCTAGATACTGAGTTCGGCGCATACTTCATGAACTATCACAGCCGAGCACCAATATTCAGCGGTGGCGCTACCAGTTCTGCAGTTATCGGCGCGATTCCTACCCTTACAGCTCCCGGATCGCCTGCCTTCAACGCTGCAGTTTCAGCCTGTGGCGGAGATCCTACCTGTATTTCAACCTTGCTAACGGGCTTCGCCTCGTCCGTGGTGGCGGGTAATAGCAATTACTTTATTGAGTATCCTGAAGATATTCGCCTTTACGGTCTGAGCTTCTCCACCACATTGCCCACTGGAACCGCCTGGAGTGGTGAAATCAGCTATCGCCCCAACGCGCCAGTACAAATTAACTCGACCGACATCCTGTATGGTGGCTTGACGCTGATTGACCCTAGCGTTTCACCAATTCAGGCGACTGCAGGTGAAGACAGCCACGGGTATCGGCGCAAAGAAATAACGCAGCTGCAAACTACGTTCACCCACTTTTTTGACCAAGTCATGGGCGCGGCCCGCATGACTTTAGTCGGGGAGGTCGGTTGGACTCACGTTGGTGGGCTTGAGAGTGTCTCTGATATCCGTTACGGGCGTGATCCTGTGTTCGGTCCGGGCCCTCTGGCTGGCGGGCGATGCCAGTCGCTGAATGCCAGCACTATTGGCGCTGGTGGGGATGCGCGAAACCTCAGCCGCTATTGCGAGAATGATGGCTATACCACCACGGATTCGTGGGGTTACCGCATGCGTGCAATTTGGGATTACAACGATGCATTCGCTGGGGTAAACCTCAAGCCGAACGTGGCTTGGTCTCATGATGTGAAAGGTTATTCCCCAGGCCCAGGCTCCAACTTCGAGGAAGGCCGCAAGGCCGTCAGTTTGGGATTGGATGCTGAGTATCAGAACACGTATACCGCCAGTTTGGCCTATACCAACTTCTTTGGTGGCAAATACAACGTGCAGAAAGACCGTGACTTTGTCGCACTCAGCTTCGGCATGAGTTTCTAAGCGCCCGTATTCATAGGAAAACGCATTTATGAAAACAACAAAAAGACTGTTGCAGACCGGCGCTCTGACTTTGTCGCTGCTGGCCTGTGGCGTGATGGCGGCGGTGTCTCCTGACGAGGCAGCCAAGCTGGGTGACACGCTGACGCCGCTCGGCGCGGAAAAAGCCGGTAACGCCGATGGCAGCATTCCGGCCTGGACCGGTGGGCTGCCGGTCAATGCTGCTGCCGTCGACGGCGGTGGTTTCCTGGCTGACCCGTTCCCCAACGAGAAACCACTGTTCACCATCACCGCGCAGAACGTCGAGCAGTACAAAGACAAGCTCACGCCGGGCCAGTACGCGATGTTCAAGCGCTATCCGGAAACCTACCGGATGCCGGTGTTCCCGACCCATCGGACGGCTACCGTTCCGGACAACATCATCGCCGCGACCAGGAACAATGCGGTCAACACCAAGTTGTTGCCGGGCGGTACCGGTCTGGAGAACTTCGAACTGGCCAACCCGTTCCCGATTCCGAAGGATGGTCTGGAAGCGATCTGGAACCACATCACCCGTTATCGGGGCGGCAGCGTGCGACGCAACGTTGTGCAGGTAACGCCACAGGCCAATGGATCGTTCAGCCCGGTCAGCCTGCAGGAAGAGTTCGCCTTCCGCTCGATGATGCCAGGTGTCGATACCAGCAAGCCAAGCAATATCCTGTTCTACTTCAAGCAGCGGGTGACGGCGCCTTCGCGCCTGGCCGGTAACGTACTGCTGGTGCACGAGACGATCGATCAGGTGAAGGAGCCGCGTATGGCGTGGCTCTACAACGCCGGTCAGCGCCGCGTGCGCCGTGCGCCACAGGTGTCCTATGACGGCCCGGGTACTGCGGCCGACGGCCTGCGTACCTCGGACAACCTGGACATGTACAACGGCTCGCCGGATCGCTATGACTGGCAGTTGCTGGGCAAGAAGGAAATCTACATTCCTTACAACAGCTACCGTCTCGACTCGCCGAAGCTGAAGTACGCCGACATCGTCAAGGCCGGGCACTTGAACCCTGATCTGACGCGTTATGAGCTGCACCGCGTCTGGCACGTGACGGCCACCCTCAAGCAGGGCGAGCGTCACATCTATGCCAAGCGCGATTTCTATATCGACGAGGATACCTGGCAGGCCGCTGCCATCGACCACTATGACGGTCGCGGTACCCTGTGGCGCGTGGCCGAGTCCCATGCTCTGTACTACTACGACAAGCAGGTACCGTGGTACAGCGTTGAGTCGATCCACGATCTGCTCTCCGGGCGTTACCTGGCCCTGGGCCTGAAGAACGAAGAGAAGCGTGCCTACGAGTTCGATTATCCGGCCAAGGAAAGCGATTACACCCCGGCAGCCCTGCGCCAGTCCGGCGTTCGTTGATCGAAACGAGTGACAGAAAAGCCGGCCTCAGGGTCGGCTTTTTCTTGTCCGTTGGAGATGTTCTGGCATGTTCACTGTGCCTGCCGAGCCCATCCGGCGGGCCAGGCCTGGGTTATGTAAGCCGGACGCATCCTGAATCATCCAGTGCATTTATAAAGGCTTCTAAAGCGTCAGGTTACGGACTAGGCTCCAGGCTTATCTGCCCAATTCGCCGCGCCCTATAAGATCCTGGCAATGAACGATCTGTCCCCTTCGCTGCGTTCTGCCCCCTTCGTCGTACCCGTCGAGGGTGGCGGGCATTTCTTTCGGCCGCCCTTGCCTCTGGGCTATATATCGCGGCCACGCTTGTGCGAGCGGCTGCGGCAAGGATTGGGTGGGCGCCTGCTGTTGGTTGATGCACCGGCAGGGTTTGGCAAGAGTTCGCTGGCCATCGAGTTCTGCGAGCTGTTGCCTGCGAACTGGCAAAGCCTGTGGCTGGGCTTGGCCAGTCGTGATAGCGATCCAGGTCGATTTCTCGAACGTCTGTTGGCCGGGCTGCAGTCCTGCTATCCCGGTTTGGCGGGCGAGGCGGCTAGCGTGCTCAAACTGCGTCAGCGGCATCAACCGTTCGCTTTCGAGACCTGGCTTGACGGTCTGCTCGATGAGCTGGCCGAGCGTCTCGACACCAGCAAACCACTGCTCGTGGTACTCGATGATTACCACCTGGCTCAGGGGGCGGTACTGGACGGTTGCTTGCAGTTTCTGCTCAACCATCTGCCGGCTGGTTTGGTGATCCTGGTGACCAGCCGGCAGCGCCCCGAATGGCATCTGGCTCGCCTGCGTCTGTCACGGCAATTGCTGGAGCTGCAGGAGCAGGATCTGCGCCTCGACGAGCACGAGGTCGAGACCCTGCTGCGCGAGCAGGGTGTCAGTCTGCCCGCCGTCGAACTGGCAGAGTTGCGCCAGCGCAGCGAAGGCTGGGTGGCTGGGCTGCGCCTGTGGTTGCTGGCGGCTGAGGAGGGCGGCGACAAGGCTCGTGGACAGGCGCGCTTGCATGGCGCCCAGGGTTTGATTCGCGATTATCTGCTCGAAGAGGTGATAGGCCGTCAGCCACCGCCGGTGCAGACGTTCCTCTACGAAACGGCAGGGCAGGAGCGCATCTGCGCCGAGCTCTGCGATGAGCTACGCGATGCACATGACAGTGCCGGCATCCTGCGCCATCTGCAGACCTATCAAGTCTTTCTCGTACCCCTCGACAGTCAGGGCCGCTGGTTTCGTTATCACCACCTGTTTTCCGATCTATTGCGTGCCCGGTCGGATCCGGCGATGACCAGGATTCGCCATTTACGTGCCAGCAACTGGTTCGCTGTCCAGGGTTTGATTGGCGAAGCGGTGGAACACGCACTGCGATCCGGGCAGCCGGGAGTTGCCGCGCAGTTGGTTCAGAACCTGTCCGAGGAGCAGTTGCTCGGCGAACAGAGTTTCGCCACCTTGCTACGCTGGAAGAGCAACCTGCCGGACTGCCTGCTGGTCAGCACGCCACGTCTGATCGTGCTGTATGGCTGGGCGCTGGTGCTGGCCTGCCAGTTGGATGCTGCCGAGGACTTGCTTGGGCAGTTGTGCCGCTTCCTGCCTGCGCCGAACGCCGAACAGCAGCGTAACCTGATGGCGCAATGGCTGGCGCTGAGCGGGGTGATCGCCCGCGGTCGTGGTGATCGTGAGACAGCACTGGGATACTGTGAGGCGGCGTTGCAGGATCTGCCGCAGGAGCGCTATGGCCAACGGCTGTTGTGCCTGTCAGCCCTCGGTAATCTGGCCATTACCCAGAACGATATCTGGCAGGCCCGTGCGATCAATCGCAACGCACTGGAACTGGCGCAACGAGCCGGCAATCCGCTGTTCGAAGCTTTGGTGCATTACGATCGTGCACGCAGCCTGCAGGCCCGCAGTGAAGTGTCGCGGGCGCTTGGCGAGGTCGAGATCGGCCTGGAGCGGCTGAGCGATTTGCCAGGCACTGCCTATGTCGCCAGAGCCCGCTTGCAGTTGTATCGCGGGTATCTGCTGACCTTGCGGCTGCAGCCGCACCTTGCTCGTGAGCATTTGCGAGCCGGCATCACCGAGGCTCGGGCGTGTCGTGATCTCGGCCTGCTGCTCGGGCATTGCTGCCTGGCTGCGCTCGAAGGCCGCGAAGGCCGTTTCGCCGAGGCGTTCGCCGAGCTGGCTGAAGCCGAGCGGCTGATGCACATATGGGACGTGCCGGCGGTTTATCACCTGGCGATCATCACCCTGAGCAAATGCGAACTCTGGCTGCTTCAAGGGCAGAGCGAGCTGGCGGCGGTCTGGTTGCAACGCCTGGCAGAAACCTATCGTGGAGAACAGGCCGCGGCAGCGCCGGAATTTCAGCCTCAGTTGCACCTGTATATCGCCTTGTTACAGGGCATGTTGGCAGATGCCCAAGGCCATCCCGAGGATGCCGAGCAGCTTTTTTCAGAACTGACGAAAACAGGTTTCGACAGCCTGCCGGGGACGACGGCGCGAGTACGGATGATCCTGCTGCTGCGGCGCGCCGGCCGCGAACAGGAAGCTCGCGCAGTCCTGCGTGGCTGTGTGCAAGCCCTGGCGGGCGGTGCGCTACTGCCGTTTCGCGAACTGCTGCAGCAGGAGCCACAATGGCTGGGCGAACGCTTACGCGAGTACCCGAGCTGTCCGTTGTGCCTGTCACTGCTCGAACACTTGCCCGCCGCGCTGGTGTTCCCTGGGGCCAGCAACGAAGGGCTAAGTACGCGAGAGTTGGCGGTGCTGCAGCTGATCGCCCAAGGCTGTTCCAATCAGCAGATCAGCGAGCGCCTGTTCATTTCCCTGCATACGGTGAAAACCCACGCGCGTCATATCAACGGCAAGCTGAACGTGCAGCGCCGCACCGAGGCAGTGGCACGCGCCCAGGTGCTGGGGCTGTTGAGCCCATGATTGCGCCTGGTAGAAGCGTGACGCTCCGTCGTCAGCATCTTTGCGGCTAGAATCTGTGCCCGGTCTGCCATCAGCTTTACAGGAACACCTATGCCACCCTCACAGCCCACTCTGATCCGCGAAACCTTCCCCGTCGGCCCCTTGCAGTGCAACTGCACCATCATCGGCGATCCATTGACCGGTAAGGCCATCGTGGTCGATCCGGGTGGCAATCCGGAGTTGATCATGGCGCGTCTGGAGGTATTGGGCCTGAAAGTGGTGAGCATCATTCACACTCATGCTCACCTCGATCACTTTCTCGCGTCCGGGCAGATGAAGGAGAAAACCGGGGCGACGCTGCACTTGCACAAAGACGACCAGTTTCTCTGGGACAACCTGGAGATGCAGTGCCAGATGTTCGGCGTGCCTTATACGCCTGTTCCGGCTCCGGATCAGTGGCTGGCCGATGATGAGGCGCTCGCCTGCGGTTGTGGGGTGGCGCTGCACACACCAGGGCATACGCCAGGCTCGATGAGTTTCTGGTTCCCCGAAGCGAAATTGCTGATTGCCGGCGATACGCTGTTCCGGCGAGGCATCGGGCGTACCGATCTGTGGGGCGGCGACTATGCCACCATCGAGCGTTCCATCAAGCAGCGACTGTACCGCCTGGATGAAGACGCCACTGTGGTGACCGGTCATGGTGCGGATACGCTATTAGGTGATGAGATGCGCGAAAATCCATTCGTGAGAGCTTGAAAAACAAGTGCTTACAGATTTTCTTCTTTGCGGTTGTTAGGCTTGGCCGGGAACTTGGCCCTGTTTGCCGGCTCGAAGCCGCGGATAAATCCTGTCATTACACAACACAAGGGAATCATTCATGAATAAGTGCCGCTCTCTGATGGCCGCGATCGCTGTATTGGCCGTTCTGTCCGGCTGTACGGCCAACCCCTATACCGGCGAGAGCCAGGCCGGCAAGGCCGGGGTTTACGGTGGTGTTGGCGCCCTGGCCGGCGCAGCGATAGGCGCGGCTACCTCGAGCAAGAAGGATCGCACCAAAGGTGCCTTGATCGGTGCAGCCGTAGGCGGCGCCGCGGGTGGCGGCTATGGTTACTATGTCGATACCCAGGAAGCCAAGCTGCGTCAGCAACTGCAGGGCACGGGTGTTCAGGTGCAGCGCAATGGCAACGACCTGACCCTGATCATGCCGGGCAATATCACCTTCGCCAGCAACTCGGCGGACATTTCCAGCAGCTTCTACCCGACACTGAACTCCCTGGTGCTGACCTTCAAGGAGTTCGACAAGAACGGTGTGAGCATCGTCGGCCATACCGACAGCACCGGTTCGGCCGATCTGAATCAGAACCTGTCCAATCGTCGTGCCCAGAGCGTTGCCTCCTATCTGGCGGCCAATGGCGTCGCATCGTCGCGTATCTCTGCCTACGGCGCTGGCCCGAATCAGCCGATTGCCAGCAATGCCAGCGAAGCTGGCCGTGCACAGAACCGTCGCGTAGAGATCAACCTGCGTCCGCTGTAAGGATTGCCGGTGTATCCGAAACCCCGCTCAGGCGGGGTTTTTCATGCCTGCGATTGTGCTTCCAACGCGTGGCTATGCAACAGACCCTAGACTGTGTGAAGCAATGGTCGAACCCATAGGATCGTTTTCGACGCCTGTCAGGCGTTGACAACCACGTTGGATCGCAGTCATGGGCATGGAGGTAGGTGTGATGCTGGATCAGGATGAGGCGCTGGAAATCCTCGTCGTCGATGACCTCTGGGACAATCTCGAGGGTATGCAGGAGCTGCTGGAGGTGATCGACCGGCCGGTGCACTGTGTCGACTCCGGCGCCAAGGCGCTCGAATTCCTGGCGCAAGGGAATGTGGGTCTGGTGCTGCTCGATGTGCAGATGCCCCGCATGGACGGTTTCGAGGTGGCGCGACGCATGCGCGATGACCCGCGCATGCGCTTCACGCCCATCATCTTCATCTCCGGGATGATTCAGACCGATGATGTTCTGAGTCAGGGCTACGGCGCGGGTGCGGTGGATTTCATTTCCAAGCCGGTGCAGCCGGCGATCCTGCTGCACAAGGTGCGGGCGCTGCTCGAGCATGAGCAGTATCGCAGAGGCCTGTTGCGTCTGAGCCAGCAACTGGAGCGCGAGCGCGCTTTCAACGCTTCGATTGTGGAAAACACCGCCGAAGGCATCATGGTGGTGGGGGAGGATGGTCGCATCCGTTTTGCCAATCCGGCGATCACCCGGATGCTCGGTTGCACAAATGATGAACTCGCGGGTAGCGAGTTGTTGGCCTGGGTCGACACCCCGTGCGAGGAATGCTGGCAGACGTCGACCTTCTACCAGCATTGGCAACGCAGAGAGGATCTACGCCTGCACGACGCCAACCTGCGCACTCGGGATGGCCATAGCGTACCCGTGGCGTTGTCCTGCTCGCCCTTGCCGGATGACCAGAACGCGATGATTCTGCTGGCGCTGGACATGTCGGTGGTTCGCGGCCTGCATCGTCAGCTCGAGTCGCTGGCGATCACCGATGCGTTGACCGGGCTGCTCAACCGACGGGGCTTCCTCCAGGAGCTGCAAGCTTCGATCTCGCGTAACGAGCGCACAGGCCAGAAAGCTGCCTTGCTTTATCTCGATCTGGATGGCTTCAAATACATCAACGACACCCTGGGCCACGAGATGGGCGATGAGGCGTTGCGTTGGGTCAGCATGCAGCTCAAGGCCTGCCTCAGGCCGTACGACCGTCTGGCGCGGATAGGTGGCGACGAATTCACGGTGATCCTCGACAGCCTGAGTAGCCCGGAGGATGCCGCGGCCGTGGCGGAAAAACTGATCGATCAGGTATCCAGCGAGCAGGGCACTCAGGGTCGGTCGTTCAGCCTGGGGGTGAGCATCGGCATCGCTTGCGTGCCAGCCGATGGCAAGACCACCGAAGAGGTGCTGCGCGCCGCCGATACCGCCATGTACGCGGCCAAGCGTGGTGGGCGGCGGCAGTTCCGCTTTTACGGCGCCGAGCTGCAGCCGGTGAGCTGAGGGTTCATGGGTGCTGCTGATGCAGCCGTGTCAACTGGCTATCCTTGGCCTGCCAGAGCGCGTTGATCCATTGCTGGAATTCTTTGCGGTAGGCCTCGTCCTGATCGTAGGCGCGGCCGATGAAGTGCGTCGGAATCGGTAACTGTTCGATGACCACCACCACTTCCTCCAACTGGCCGCTGAGTAGCGCCCAGAACCCCGGGCTGCCCTGAGGATAATGCAGCGTGACATTGATGATGCCGTGCAGTTGTTCACCCATGGCGTCGAGTACGAAGGCGATACCACCCGCCTTGGGCTTGAGCAGATACCGGTAGGGCGACTGCTGTTCCTGGTGTTTGGCCGGGGTGAAACGCGTGCCTTCGACGAAGTTGAAGATGCCCACCGGGTTGTGCCGGAACTTGTCGCAGGTTCGCCGTGTGGTCTGCAGATCCTTGCCCTTTTTCTCCGGGTGCCTGGCCAGGTATTCCTTGGAATAGCGCTTCATGAAGGGGAAACCCAGTGCCCACCAGCACAGCCCTATTACCGGTACCCAGATCAGCTCCTGCTTGAGGAAGAACTTCAGCGGGCGGATGCGTCGGTTGAACAGGTACTGCAGTACCAGGATGTCCACCCAACTCTGGTGGTTACTGGTCACCAGGTAGGAGTGCTGGTAGTCGAAGCCCTGCGTCCCTTCGATCTGCCAGCGGGTGTTGCTCAGAAGCTGCATCCAGACCTTGTTGCAGCTGATCCAGCCTTCGTGGATGAAGGTCATCAGCCGATCGCAACCAAGCTGCACCACAGGCAGCGGCAGGACGATGCGCAGCAGCGTTACGGCAAACAGCGGCCAGCACCAGAACAGTGTATTGAGAGCCAACAGGAAAGTGCCCAGCAGGCCGAGCAATGGGGCAGGCAGAAAATGCAGCATGGACGTGCGAACCTCATGCAGGTTAGGGCCTCGAGCATGGCGTCGGGGCGGTTGGCGCACAGGTTAACGATTGGCGATGGAACTGCAAGCCGATCCGAACGCGAGCCTCAGTGCTCCGCGTTCGAATTGGCTGGCCCTCACTGGTGCATGTTGGCGGCCTGAATGGCGGTGAGCGCGATGGTGAAGACGATATCGTCGACCAGAGCGCCGCGCGACAGATCGTTCACCGGCTTGCGCAGGCCCTGCAGCATGGGGCCGACACTGATGCAGTCGGCGCTGCGCTGTACCGCCTTGTAGGTGGTGTTGCCGGTATTCAGGTCAGGGAATATGAACACCGTGGCACGCCCGGCCACCGGGCTGTTGGGGGCCTTTTGCCGGCCAACGCTTTCGATGGCGGCGGCGTCGTACTGCAAGGGCCCGTCGAGGAGCAGATCCGGATTGGCCAGGCGTGCCAGACGGGTCGCCTCGCGCACTTTCTCCACTTCCTCGCCACTGCCGGAGTCGCCGGTGGAATAGCTGAGCATGGCCACGCGTGGAGGGATACCAAAAGCCTGTGCCGAGTTGGCGCTCTGCAGAGCGATCTCGGCCAGTTGTTCGGCATTTGGATCCGGGTTGACCGCGCAATCACCGTAGACCAGTACCTGATCCGGCAGCAGCATGAAGAACACCGAGGACACCAGGTTGTAGCCCGGTGCGGTCTTGATCAACTGCAGCGCCGGGCGGATGGTGTTGGCGGTGGTATGCACGGCACCGGACACCAGGCCGTCGACTTCATCCAGGGCCAGCATCATGGTGCCCAGCACCACGGTATCTTCCAGCTGGGCGCTGGCCATGGGCGCGTTGAGGCCCTTGCCCTTGCGCAGCTCGACCATGGGCTCGACGTAGCGCTCGCGGATCAGATCCGGGTCGAGAATCTCCAGGCCTGGCGGCAGCTCGATGCCCTGGGCCTGAGCCACGGCATGAACCTCTTCAGGTTTGGCCAGCAGCACGCAGCGGGCGATACCGCGCGCCTGGCAGATGGCGGCAGCCTGCACGGTGCGCGGCTCGGCGCCTTCGGGCAGGACGATGCGCTTGTTCGCCGCCTTGGCTTGCTGCACCAGTTGATAGCGGAATGCCGGAGGCGACAGGCGCAGCTCACGCGGGCTGCCGCAACGGGCGGCGAGCCAGTCGTGGTCGAGGTGGCTGGCGACGAAGTCGGCGACCTTCTCGGCGCGCTCCTTGTCGTCCACCGGAATTTCCTTGTTCAGGCGGTTCAGGTTGGTGGCGGTGTCGTAGGAGCCGGTGCTCACGGTCATCACCGGCAGGCCGCTTTGCAGAGCTCCGCGGCACAGTTCCATGATGCGTGGGTCGGGGGCGAAATCGCTGCACAGCAGCAGGCCGGCAAGCGGCATGCCGTTCATGGCGGCCAGGCTGGCGGCGAGGATGATGTCGTCGCGGTCGCCAGGCGTCACCACCAGCGTACCGGGCTTGAGCAACTGCACGGTGTTGGCCACCGCACGGGCACAGAGCACGATCTTCAGCATGCGTCGCTGTTCGTAGTCACCGGCGTTGAGCACACGGGCACCGAGCAGTTCGGCGATATCACGGGTACGCGGCGCGTTCAGTTCATCGAGCCAGGGAATGCAGCCGAGCAGGCGAAAGTCCGGGTGACGCAGCAGCGAGGAGTGTTCGCGCAGGCGCGCGGCGAAGGCGTCGAGGCCGTCGTCACTGCGGATCTTGTTGAGGATCACCCCAAGCACCTTGGGATCCTTCGGCCCGCCGAACTGCTGGGCCTGGATTTCCACACGGTCGCACAGCTCGCTGAGGCTTTCCTGCTCCGGCGCGGAAACCAGGATCACGTCGGCGTCCAGGCTCTTGGCCAGGTGGAGGTTGACCCGCGCGGCGTAACTGGCCTGGCGCGTCGGCACCATGCCTTCGACTATCACCACGTCCTTGTCCCTGGCGGCCTCCTGATAGAGGCTGATGATTTCCTCGAGCAGTTCGTCCAGGTCGCCATCGCCAAGGCGTCGCTCGACATGGGCCAGGGCCAGCGGCTTGGGGGAATGCAAGCCGTGGGTACGGGCGACCAGCTCGCTGGAGCGCTCCGGGCCGGCATCGCCCTGATGCGGCTGGGCGATGGGCTTGAAGAAACCGACCTTGAGGCCGGCACGCTCCAGTGCGCCGACCAGGCCCAGGCTGATGGAGGTGAGGCCGACGCCGAAGCCGGTCGGGGAAATGAAGAAGGTGTGCATGGGGTTCTCCGTGTCAGTCGAGCAGCGCCAGTGTGTCGAGGGCGATCTGTCGCTCTTCATTGGTGGGCACCACCAGCACCCGAGTATGGTTCTGTGCGTGGATCGGGCCGCTGACGCCACGCAGGCAACGCTCGTTGGCGGCTTCGTCCAGTTGCAGGCCGAGCAGACCCAGGTGGGCGACCGTCTTGCTGCGGATCAGTGGCGAGTTTTCGCCGATGCCACCGGTGAAGATCAGCCCATCCAGACGCGGCAAGGCGCAGCTCATGGCGGCCAGGGATTTGGCCAGGCGGTAGCAGAACACCTCGATGGCCAGGGTGGCGCCAGCATGCCCTTCATCGCGGGCCTGTTCCAGGCTGCGCATGTCGTTGGACAGGCCGGACAAGCCAAGCAGGCCGCTATCGTGGTTAAGCATGCGGTCGATCTGCTCCAGGCTCCAGCCCAGGGTGCGCGAAAGATGGCTGTGCAGGTTGGGGTCGACATCACCGCTGCGGGTACCCATCACCAGGCCCTCCAGGGGCGTCAGGCCCATGCTGGTGTCGCGGCTCTGGCCGTTGACCACGGCGCAGGTCGAGCAGCCATTGCCCAGGTGGGCGACCAGCCAGGCGCTATCGTCGACGGCCAGGCCGGTGATCTCCGCGGCGCGGGCGCTGACGAAGCGGTGGCTGGTGCCGTGGAAACCGTAGCGCCGCACGCCGTGGTCGCGGTACAGCTGTTCCGGCACCGCGTAGCGGAAGGCATGCTCGGGCATGCTCTGATGAAAGGCGGTGTCGAACACCGCTACCTGCGGCAGTTGCGGGTACAGCGCCAGAGCCGCTTCGATGCCCAGCAACCCCGCCGGGTTATGTAACGGTGCCAGGGGCGCGACGGCACGGATCGCCGCGATCACCTCATCGTCCAGGCGCTGAGCGCTGGTGAAGTGCTCGCCGCCATGTACCACGCGATGGCCGATGCCATGCAGATGGCCGCCGGTGGTTTCCTGCACCCGCTGTAGCAGGTGAGCGAGAGCTGCGCGGTGGTCGTCTCCGGGTATCGCCTGGGTGTGCTTGATGCCATCTCGCTGCCAGTGCAGGGCGGCGTCCGCGCTGCCGAGGCGTTCAGCCAGGCCGCTGATGGCGAACTGAGCCTGATCCGGATCGACCAGCGCGAATTTGATGGAGGAACTGCCGCAGTTGATCACCAGAATATTGCGTGCGGGCATTCAAAGATCCTTAGGGGCTGTTGACGTTTCGGCTAGAGCTGCGACACACCAGCCACAGGTGAAGTTGGTGCCGATATGCGCGCGCCGTTGCGTGGTATCGAGCACCCAGGCGCGATTCTGCCAGGGTGGCTGGTGGCGCAGGTGTTGAGTATGGCCACAAGATAAGACAGCCACCCAGTGACCGTCATGATCTTGCTCAAAACCGACCACGGTAATGCCCGATGCGGCCCGCCCGTCAGGGGTTGGGTCGCTTTCGCATCCACCCTTGGTTACACTCTCACGTTCATTTTCCTCGAGCAAAAGGTTCGCCCCCATGCAAATCGCCGCCAACAAGGCCGTTTCCATCGACTATACCCTGACCAACGATGCCGGTGAGGTGATCGATAGTTCCGCTGGCGGCGCGCCGCTGGTTTACCTGCACGGCGCTGGCAACATCATCGTCGGTCTCGAGAAGGCTCTGGTCGGCAAGCAGGCTGGCGACGAAGTCAACGTCTCCGTCGAGCCGGAAGAGGCCTACGGCGAATACAGCGCTGAGCTGGTCGCCACCCTGAACCGTTCGATGTTCGAAGGCGTCGACGAGCTGGAAGTCGGCATGCAGTTCCATGCCTCCGGCCCGGACGGCGGCATGCAGATCGTCACCATTCGCGAGCTGGATGGCGACGACGTGATCGTCGACGGCAACCACCCGCTGGCCGGCCAGCGTCTGACCTTCGCGGTCAAGGTTGTCGACGTGCGCGATGCCAGCGCTGAAGAAGTCGCCCACGGTCACGTGCATGGCGAAGGTGGCCACCACCACTGATCCGTATGTCGGCAGTCGATCCTTCGCTGCTGGCCGCTGGTCATCCGTGACTGCTAAGCTGCAGTCACTAGAAGGGCGCCTTTTCAGGCGCCTTTTTTGTCCCTTCTTCACTCGTTTTCGCGTTGCCCGGAGCACACCATGAGCGCTTTTCACGACTTGACACTGCACGCACTGGACGGCCAGGAGCTGCCTCTGGCTCCGCTCAAGGGCAAGGTCGTGCTGGTGGTCAATGTCGCTTCCAAATGCGGGCTCACACCGCAATATGCGGGGCTGGAGCGTTTGCAGCAAGTGTACGCCGCCCAGGGTTTCAGCGTGCTTGGCGTGCCGTGCAACCAGTTCGCCGGCCAGGAGCCGGACAGCGAATCGGCGATCGCCCAGTTCTGCAGCCTGAACTACGGCGTAAGCTTTCCGCTGAGCAGCAAGCTCGAGGTCAACGGCAGTGGCCGCCACCCGTTGTATCGTCTGCTGGTGGGTGAAGGTGCGGAGTTTCCAGGCGATATCACCTGGAACTTCGAGAAGTTTCTGGTCGGCCAGGACGGTCGTGTGCTGGCGCGTTTCTCGCCGCGCACCGCACCGGATGATCCTGCCTTGATCCAGGCCATCGAGAAAGCACTGGCCTGACCGATCAGACCGCCCTTTCCCCCCTTGCCCGCTTGGTTTCGATAGCCAGCGAGGCACACCCGGCGGTCTGTGTATCGCTGCCGAGCATGGCGCCGTGCAGGTGGTTTTCGAACTGTTCGATGATTGCCGACCAGTTCTGCCTGGCCGCGTGCCGGCGCGCATTCAGGCGCATGCGGCGCAGGTTTTCCCGGTTCTCGAGGAGCCAGTGGGCGGCGTCGATAAAGCTCTGTTCATCGTCGACGCTGGCCAGCATGCCGTTGTGCCCGTGCTCGACGTGCTGAGCGGCTGCCGCCTGGTCGAAGGCGACCACGCCAAGGCCCGCGGCCATGGCTTCGAGCAGCACGTTGCCGAAGGTTTCCGAGAGACTGGGGAATAGAAACAGATCGCCGCTGGCGTAATGCTCGGCCAACGTTTCGCCGCGTTGTATACCGCAGAACAAGGCATCTGGGAGTTGCTGCTGCAGGTTTTCGCGCTGCGGGCCGTCACCGACCACGATCAGCCTGAGCCGCTGCGCCGTGCGTTGTTTCTGCAGGGCCTCGAAAGTGCTGACCAGCAAGTCCAGGTTCTTCTCCGGGGCCAGGCGGCCGACATGCAATACAGCGATATCCTGCTCGCCCAGCCCCCAACTGCGGCGCAGTTCGTCGTTGCGCCGTGCGGGATTGAACAGTTGGGCATCGACGCCACGGGCGAGCAATTCCAGGCGCTCGAAACCGCGGCGTTGCAACTCGCAACGCTGGCTGAGGCTGGGTACCAGGGTCATGCGCGAGGCGTTGTGGAACCAGCGCAGGTAGTTGGTCAGCAGGCGTGTCAGCAAGGTGATGCCGTAGTGCCCGGTGTACTGCTGGAAGTTGGTGTGAAAGCCGCTGATCACCGGGATGCGCAGGCGCCGGGCCGCTCTCAGGGCAGACAGGCCCAGTGGTCCTTCGGTCGCGATGTAGAGTACGTCAGGGCGTTGCCTGCGCCACAGACGCAGCAGCTTGTGGCGCGCCGACTGGCCCCATTGCAGGCCGCGGTAACCGGGCAGCGGCCAGCCGCGAG
The DNA here is from genome assembly GCF_004327275.1 of Phytopseudomonas daroniae. Classification (NCBI taxonomy): domain Bacteria; kingdom Pseudomonadati; phylum Pseudomonadota; class Gammaproteobacteria; order Pseudomonadales; family Pseudomonadaceae; genus Phytopseudomonas; species Phytopseudomonas daroniae. Next base: position 132,262 of record NZ_QJUJ01000001.1, on the reverse strand, counting down.
TGAGCAACAGATCGTCATCATTGGCCGCAGGAGCGTCGGCGATCTGTCTGGGGCGAATCAATTGCAGGCGATGACCGCGCGCGCGCAGCCCGGTAACCAGGTGGCCGAGGGTATTGGCCACGCCGTTGATTTCCGGGCTGAAGGTCTCGCTGACCAGGGCGATGAATAGCGGGGGAGTGCTCATGACAGCAGTCTGGGCTGCCGCCATGTAGCGTTTGTGACATCAGCGTGGCGTTTGCGTGACAGCGCGCGAGCCGTCGCTGACGCCGCCTTCACGTACCCAGAACAGGGTCGCGCCCGCTACGGCTGCCGGCATCATCAGGATATTGACGAAGGGAATCAGCAACACGGCATAGGTGATGCCGCCGAAGCCCAGAGACTGCCAGCGTTTCTCGCGCAGCCAGGCGAGCATGTCCTGCCAGCTCACCTTGTTGTTGTCGGCGGGATAGTCGATGTACTGGATTGCCATCATCCATACGCCGAACAGCAGCCACAACGGCGCTGCGACCAGGTTGACCACCGGAATGAAGGAAAGGATCAGCAGGCCCAGTGCCCGCGGCAGGAAGTAAGCCAGCTTGCGCGCCTCGCGGCCGAGGGTGCGCGGCACCATGGCCATCAGCTCGCCCCAACTGAAAGGCGGGAAATTATCTTCGCCGCGTACCACTACCTCGACCTTCTCGGCGAGAAAACCGTTGAACGGCGCGGCGACGATATTGGCCAGCATGGTGAAGGTGAAGAACACCATCAGCACCACCAGCACCACGAACAGTGGCCAGAGGATGTACTGCAGGAAGCTCAGCCAGCTCGGCAGGTTCGGCATGAAGGTGTCGACCCAACTGCTGAACTGTTGCACGGCGAAGCCGATCAGCAGGCTGAACAGGATCAGGTTGATCGCCAGGGGCAGCAACACGAACAGCCGCAGGCCGGGGCTCAATACCAGCTTCAGGCCCTCACTGAGGTATTGCGGGCCGGACAGCACGGGGGCGCGCATGAAGGTGTCTCCAGAAAGTGAACGTCGCGCGACCTTAACCATTTTGCAGGCCTGGCGAAAGCGCGGGCGCGTTACCGGTGGCGTCATAGACCCGGGCTATACGCGGGATTGGCAAAGCGCATTTCCATCATGTACGGGATGCGCCTTAGTCTTTCGGCGTCCCTTTTGGAGCCGTTCCGTCAGACCTTCCGGTTTCGGAGGGCTCCTTTTTTTCTTCGGCAGCTTTGCTGTGAGGAGTCTCTGATGTCCAGTGCACGCCACGCTCGCGTGATCATTCTCGGATCCGGCCCGGCCGGCTACAGCGCGGCGGTCTATGCCGCGCGCGCCAATCTCGAACCATTGCTGATCACCGGGCTGCAGGCCGGCGGCCAACTGACCACCACCACCGAGGTGGACAACTGGCCCGGCGACGCTCACGGCCTGACCGGGCCGGAACTGATGCAGCGCATGCAGGCCCACGCCGAACGTTTCGAGACCGAGATCGTCTACGACCATATCCAGGCGGTGGATCTCGCTGCACGGCCGTTCACTCTGGTTGGCGACAGCGTTTCCTACACTTGCGATGCATTGATCATCGCCACCGGTGCCAGCGCCCGTTATCTGGGGCTGCCGAGTGAAGAGGCGTTCATGGGCAAGGGTGTGTCGGCCTGTGCCACCTGTGACGGCTTCTTCTATCGTAATCGTGAAGTAGCGGTAGTTGGTGGCGGCAATACGGCCGTGGAGGAGGCTCTGTATCTGGCCAATATTGCCAGTCGGGTGACGCTGATCCACCGGCGCAACGTCTTCCGGGCAGAAAAAATCCTGCAGAACAAGCTGCAGGCCCGGGTGGCCGAGGGGCGCATCGTATTGGCACTGAATGCCGAGGTCGATGAGGTGCTGGGTGATGCGTCAGGCGTTACCGGTGTACGCCTGCGCGAGCATGATGGCGCTACGCGAGACCTGCAGGTCGATGGTGTGTTCGTGGCCATCGGACATACCCCGAACACTGCGCTCTTCGAAGGGCAGTTGGCTCTCAAGGATGGTTATCTGCAGGTCAATGGTGGGCGTGACGGTAATGTCACCGCGACCAACATTGCGGGTGTGTTTGCCGCAGGCGACGTGGCGGACAGCGTCTATCGCCAGGCCATTACCTCGGCGGGCGCCGGCTGCATGGCGGCGCTGGATGTGGAGCGCTATCTGGATGGCCTTTGACCGCTGAACTTCAGGCCAATGCTCTGAACGACGATGCCCGTATCGACTGATACGGGCATCCTTTCATCCTGCTCCGACGAGGGCGTCGTCTTACAGGTCGAAGTCGTATTCGGCCAACTGCTTGTGCAGGCGTCGCTCCTCGAGAAAATTGTCGATGATGCGACGCTTGGTCAGGTTGGTTTTCGCCACTTCCACGGGGGCTTCGCTATTGTCCGCGTCGTCGCTGACGAAGTCGTCTTCCAGTTCCAGGTCTTCTTTGCCGTTGCTCATTCGCTTTACTCCCGGCTACAGGGGCCATTTGCCGACCTTATAAGGGCAAACGTCAGGCGAGTAAAAAAGATTTTTTCAATCGACTGATGCAGGAAGTATATGAAGCCTCAATCGTCAGAGGTCTTCAGTTTGTATTCGCACAGGTCTTCGATCCGGCAACTGCCGCAGCGCGGCTTGCGCGCCTGGCATACATAGCGGCCATGCAGGATCAACCAGTGGTGAGCGTCGAGGAGAAAATCCCTGGGTACGAACTTCAATAGTTTCTTCTCCACCTCCACCACGTTCTTGCCTGGGGCGATGCCGGTGCGATTGCTGACCCGGAAAATGTGCGTGTCCACCGCCATGGTCAACTGACGAAAGGCAGTATTGAGCACCACGTTGGCGGTCTTGCGACCGACACCGGGCAGGGCTTCCAGGGCTTCGCGGGTTTCCGGCACCTGGCTGCCGTGTTGCTCGACGAGGATGCGGCAGGTTTCGATGACGTTCCTGGCCTTGCTGTTGTACAGGCCGATGGTCTTGATGTATTCGCTGAGCCCTTCGACGCCAAGTGCCAGGATGGCTTCCGGGGTATTGGCCACCGGATAGAGTTTGGCGGTGGCCTTGTTGACGCCAACGTCGGTGGCCTGAGCGGACAGAATCACTGCGATCAACAGCTCGAAGGGGGTGCTGTAGGCCAGTTCGGTCTTGGGCTCAGGATTGTCTTCATGCAGGCGGCGGAAGATTTCAAGGCGTTTGGCTGCGTTCATCGTCAGGGTTGTTCACGGTAGTCGGTGCGCTCTAGGTGGCGCTGGTATGCGCTTGCAGCCGGCGTTCGGCGGTGGCAAGGCGTTCGAGTGCGGCATTCAGGGTGTGTTCGTCAGTGTGTGCGTTGCGTTGCAGCTTGCTCAGGTCGGCGCGGGCATAGGCCAGGTCGGTTTTCAGTTGGCGCAGTTCGGCGCTCACCCCAGGCCTGTCGACCAATACCCGCTGCGGTGCGGGTTTGCCGCATTGCTGCTCGGCGTCGTGCAGCGCCTGTTGAGCCGCTGCGTAGTCTGCGCGCAGGATACTCAGCATGGCGTCATCGACGCCCCGTCGCTCGCCGGATTGCAGCGCTGCGCGGCGGCTGGCGACTTCGATCTTGGCCTGTTTCAGCGCCTGCTCTCCAGCGCTGGGCGCTTCGCCGGCGGTATCTGGCAGTAGCTCGGCCAGCCGTCGCTGCGCTTTGTCGGCTGCCTGGCGCAGCGTATCGAGTTGCTGCCTCTGAGGTTCATCGGGCGCTTCGCCAAAGGCCTTCAGCGCCTTCTGCAGCTGCGCCCGGCTCATCGCCGCATCGATCTTCGCCCGTTTCAATGCGCCCTCGTCGGTGGCCGCCGAGGCGGTAACCGTTGATGGCATCTCGTTCTGGGCGGCCTGCAGTGCGGCGGCGGCCCGTTCGCTGGCGCTTTGCAAGGCATCCAATTGTGCCGCGAACGGTGAGTCGGGGTGCATGGCGACCTGTTTGCGGATTTTCTCGTAGGCGACCTTGGCCATGGCCGCTTCGATCTTCAGACGCTTGAGTCGCGCGGCCTGATCGTCATCGGTGGCGGTGCTGGTAGCGACTGTTTCCGGCCTGGGGCGCGCGACCGTTGTGGTACGCGCGGCGCGGCGGCGTGCATCTTCGCGGGCCAGGCGGGAGAGACGTGCCTGATGGCGAGCGCGGAACTGGTCGGCACGCTCGCGCTGGATCGTCGCTTGTGGCGCAGCGAGGGTAATCAGGTCGATGCAATCCACCGGGCAGGGCGCAATGCACAGTTCACAGCCACTGCATTCGTCGGTGATTACCGTGTGCATCAGCTTGGCGGCGCCGACGATGGCGTCCACCGGGCAGGCCTGGATGCATTTGGTACAGCCGATGCACTCGGCCTCGCGGATCACCGCAATCTGCGCGGGTGTCGCCGGTAATGCCAGTGGCAGTTCCGGAACCTGCAGCAAATCGGCTAGCGCATGGATGGTGGCCGTGCCGCCTGGCGGACACTTGTTGATCGCTTCGCCGGCAGCGATCCCCTCGGCATAGGGCTGACAGCCTGGGTGGCCACATTTGCCGCACTGCGTCTGCGGTAGCAGGGCATCGATGGCGGCGATACGCAGGGCGTTGCTCATGGTCGAAGCACGCAGCGTTGCTCACACGGCGTCGGCCCGTGAGAGCGCATGCATGGGAAGTCGCGAGATTCGATCATCGGTGTTGCAGGTCTGGCTGAAGCGTTAGCCGTGCATTATCCGGCATGTGCCGCGCCCGGTACAGCGGCACGGTCACGCCAGTGCGGACTCAAGCGCCGTTGCGGGCGCGGCTGGCCTTGCGCCACAGCCAGCGGATCAGCAGGGCAAGTGGAAACAGGATGATCACGAAGGGAATGCCGTAACCGAGCAGTTTGAGGGCTTCGGTGGCGCCCTCGGTGGCGTTGTCGAGCATGCCGCCAGCGGCTTCGCCGATACGTGCCAGGCGCCCGATCGGTTCGCCCTCGGTACTGAAACTGAGGGTCAGCAGATTGGTCGTGAGGCGACGTTGCTGCTGGGCCGATTGCTGTGCTGCGCCCGACAGTTGTACCTCGACCTCGGCCAGTTCGCGGGCCAGGGCGAGCATGTCGCTGACGCTCAGGTCGCCGCGGGCCTGGTACTGCACCGGCCGGGGCAATGCGCACGGTAATGCTCGCCGCCTGGTAGTGACCCTGGCTCTGCTCGATGGCCAGCAGGTCGCACTGGCCGAAACGCTGGCTGCTGCAGGCTTCACGCACGGCCGCCAGGCGCGGTTCGACCTGCTCGACAGGCAGGCGAATACCCACGCTGTGTTCGTAGGCGAGGAACGCGCCTCGTTGCGCCGTTTCGCCGAGCAGCGCTGCACCTGCGGGCGACTGGTTTTCGCCGGACGGCGAGCAGCCGACCAGTGTCAGCAGGGCTAGAGCGGTGGTGAGAAAACGGGATTTAGAGAAAAGCATCCTTGCACCTCAGAAACAGTTCACGATCTGTCGCACATCGCTTGCCAGCGCGTATGTGCGGCAGCAAAAAGCCGGAAGCAGGTGTAGGGTGGATGACGCTCTTCTCATCCACCATTGCGATCGCAGGGCGGTGGACGGATCGGGCCGCGTAGGTAAAGCGTCGTCCACCCTACGCCATACCGCTAACGCCCCGGATCACCAAAACCCGACGCTGGCGAGCGTCGGGGCGGCTTTTACTTGACCCGTTGGCCCGGCTTGGCGCCGCTGTCCGGGCTGAGCAGGTAGATTTCTTCGCCGCCGGGGCCAGCAGCCAGCACCATGCCTTCCGACACACCGAACTTCATCTTGCGCGCTGCCAGGTTGGCCACGTACAGCGTCAGGCGGCCTTCCAGTTTGCTTGGGTCTGGATAGGCGCTCTTGATGCCGGAAAACACGCTGCGCTTCTCGTCACCGATATCCAGGCTCAGGCGTAGCAGCTTGTCGGCGCCCTCGACGAACTCGCATTTCTCGATCAGCGCGATGCGCAGGTCGACTGCTGCGAAGGCGTCGAAAGCGATTTCGGCTGCCAGCGGATCCTTCTTCAGCTCCCCATTGCCTCGGGGGGCGTCGGCAGCGGCCAGGTCTTCCTTGGAGGCTTCGACCATGGCTTCGACCTTGGCCGGTTCGATGCGGCTGAGCAGCGGGGTGAACGGGTTGAGTTGATGGTCGGCCAGCGGCGTGGCCAGATCATCCCATGCCAGCGGTGCGACGTTGAGGAAAGCCTCGGCGTCGCGGGCCAGGTGCGGCAGTACCGGCTTGAGGAAGATCACCAGTTGACGGAACAGGTTGACGCCCAGGGAGCAGATCGCCTGCACCTCGTCGGCCTTGCCTTCCTGCTTGGCCAGCGACCAGGGCGCCTTGTCGGCGATCCAGGCGTTGGCACGGTCGGCCAGGGCCATGATTTCCCGCATGGCACGAGCGAAGTCGCGGCTCTCGTAGGCTTCGGCGATGCTCGGTGCGGCGCTCTGGAAGGCATTCCACAGTTCCGGCTCGGGATCGGCCGCCACCAGTACCCCGGCATTGCCCTTATGGATGAAGCCGGCGCAACGGCTGGCGATGTTGACCACCTTGCCGACCAGATCCGAATTGACCTTCTGGATGAAGTCCTCGAGGTTCAGATCGAGGTCATCGACGCCGCGGCCGAGCTTGGCCGCGTAGTAGTAGCGCAGGTATTCCGGGTTGAGGTGATCCAGATAAGTGCGCGCTTTGATGAAGGTGCCGCGCGACTTGGACATCTTTTGCCCGTTCACGGTCAGGTAACCGTGCACGTTGATGCCGGTCGGTTTGCGGTAGCCGGCACCTTCGAGCATGGCAGGCCAGAATAGGGCGTGGAAGTTGACGATGTCCTTGCCGATGAAGTGATACACCTCGGCGCTGGAGTCCTGCTTCCAGAACGCGTCGAAATCCAGTTCCGGGCGGCGCGCACAGAGGTTCTTGAAGCTGGCCATGTAGCCGATCGGCGCATCCAGCCAGACGTAGAAATACTTGCCCGGCTCGTCGGGAATCTCGAAGCCGAAGTAGGGCGCGTCACGGCTGATGTCCCACTCGTGCAGGCCGCCATCGAGCCATTCGGCGAGCTTGTTGGCGACCGATTCCTGCAGGGTGCCGCTACGCGTCCATTTCTGCAGCATGTCCTGGAACTGCGGCAGCTTGAAGAAGAAATGCTTGGAGTCCTTGAGCACCGGCACCGCACCGGAAATAGCCGAGCGCGGGTCTTTCAGTTCGGTGGGCTCGTAGGTGGCACCGCATTTTTCGCAGTTGTCGCCGTACTGGTCGGGCGTCGCGCATTTCGGACAGGTGCCCTTGATGAAACGGTCGGCCAGGAACATGCCTTTTTCCGGGTCGAAATATTGGGTCACCGAGCGGGTGGCGATATGGCCATTGTCGCGCAGTGCCTTGTAGATCGATTCCGACAGCTCGCGGTTTTCCGGCGAGTGGGTGGAGTGGAAGTTGTCGAACTCCACCAGGAAGTCGGCGAAGTCACCGCTGTGCTCGGCCTTGACGCCGTCGATCAGCTGTTCGGCGGTGATGCCTTCCTTTTCCGCACGCAGCATGATGGCCGAGCCGTGGGCATCGTCCGCGCAGACGTAGATGCACTGGTTGCCGCGCAGTTTCTGGTAGCGCACCCACATGTCGGTCTGGATGTACTCGAGCATGTGGCCAAGGTGGATCGAACCGTTGGCGTAGGGCAGGGCGCTGGTAACGAGAATCTGGCGAGCTTGGGACATTGTCAGGCTGTCATCGGGTGAAGGGAGGTCGGTCACTATAAAGTAACCGAGCGCGTTCCGGCCAGCGGGCAAATAGCGCTGACATCGACTTGAATTTAGAGGCGCAAGCGGGTTCCAACGAGAACCTTCCGCTCCAGCAAGGAGATGAACCATGCCTGCAGTTTTACGTCCGCTCGCCTGTGCCACCGCTCTGGCCCTGTTGGTTGGCTGTGCCTCGAACAACCCTTATGACAATGCCGGGGGTGGAGCAGCCAGTGGCGGCGGCCACCGCACTGCGACCTATGGCGGCCTGGCGGCGCTCGCCGGTGCGGCGGTAGGTGCGGCGGTCAATCATGATGACCGCGGCAAGGGCGCCGCCATCGGTGCCGTGCTTGCCGGTGCTGCGGGCGCCGGCTATGGCTATTACGCCGATCGTCAGGAAGCCGAGCTGCGTCGCAGCATGGAAGGTACCGGTGTGGAGGTGCAGCGTCAGGGTGACGACATCAAGCTGATCATGCCGGGCAATATCACCTTCGCCACGGATTCCGCGGATATCGCCCCGAGTTTCTACGCGCCGCTGAATAACCTGGCGACCTCGTTCCAGCAGTTCCAGAACAACAGCATCGAGATCGTCGGTTACACCGACAGCACGGGCTCGCGCCAGCACAACATGGCGCTGTCCCTGCGCCGCGCGCAGAGCGTGACGAGCTACCTGACTGCCCAGGGCATCGACGGCACGCGCCTGTCCAGCCGTGGTGCCGGCCCGGATCAGCCGATTGCCGACAATGCCACCGCCGACGGTCGTGCGCAGAACCGTCGCGTCGAGGTGAATCTCAAGCAGTTGCCGGGCCAGCCCGTGCAGTGAGCCTTTGCCGGCTGGCGATCCCATTCGGTTCGCCAGCCGGTCTGCATCCAGGCTGTGGCTCGGGTAGGATAGACGCCTTTCCTGCCATCTCCGGAGCCAAGCATGAGCGCTGATATCCGCGCTGCGGTCGAAGCCGTATTGCGCCAGTACACCGATCCCCATCTCGACCAGGATCCGCTAAGCGCCGGCTGTGTGCGGGCCATCGACGTGCAGGACGGCCAGGTCAGCGTCAAGCTGGAGCTGGGCTACGCTGCCGCCCTGTTCAAGCAGGGGTGGGCGCAACTGCTGCAACTGGCTATCGAGAATATCGAGGGCGTACGCAGCGCCAGCGTAGAGGTGAACTGCGTGATTGCCGCGCACAAGGCCCAGGCTCAGGTGCCGGCCCTGGCCAACGTCAAGAACGTGATTGCCGTGGCGTCCGGCAAGGGCGGAGTAGGCAAGTCGACCACCGCTGCCAACCTGGCCCTGGCTTTGGCCCGTGAAGGCGCTCGGGTGGGTATTCTCGATGCCGATATCTATGGCCCCAGCCAGGGCATCATGTTCGGCATCCTTGAAGGCACACGGCCTCAGGTGCGTGAGCAGAAGTGGTTCGTACCGCTCGAGGCCCATGGCGTACAGGTGATGTCCATGGCCTTCCTCACCGATGACAACACGCCGGTGGTATGGCGGGGGCCGATGGTATCCGGGGCGCTGCTGCAACTGGTCACCCAGACCGCCTGGGATGACCTCGACTATCTGATTATCGACATGCCACCCGGCACGGGCGATATCCACCTGACTCTGGCGCAGAAAGTCCCGGTGGCGGGCGCGGTCATCGTCACCACTCCGCAGGATCTGGCCCTGCTCGACGCCCGCAAGGGCGTGGAGATGTTCCGCAAGGTGAACATTCCGGTGCTGGGTGTGGTGGAGAACATGGCCGTGCACATCTGCTCCAACTGCGGTCATGCCGAGCATCTGTTCGGTGAGGGCGGCGGCGAGAAGCTGGCTGCCCAGTTCGGTGTCGAGCTGCTGGCTTCGATGCCGCTGTCCATGGCCATCCGCATGCAGGCCGACGGTGGCAAGCCGACGACCATCGCCGATCCGGAAAGCCAGATCGCCATGCTCTATCAGCAGGTGGCCCGGCAGGTCGGGGCACGCATCGCCTCGAGCGCGGCGGCTGCGCAGGCCGTGCCGACCATCGTCATCGCTGACGATTGATCGCCGTTGCGCGTCCGCCTGGCGGGCGCGCGACGTGAATTGAATTCCGAGAGCAATTTTTAACGTCGCTCGCGACGGCCCGAAGGGGGGCTGACATGGATGGCAGGCATAAAAAAACCCCGCCGAAGCGGGGTTTTTTATAGAAAGAGCAGGTTAGATAACCTGAACTTCCTCAGCTTGCATGCCTTTCTGACCACGGGTGGCCACGAAGGAAACTTGCTGGCCTTCTTTCAGGCTCTTGAAGCCATCGCTCTGGATAGCTTTGAAGTGTACGAACAGGTCGTCACCGGATTGCGGAGTGATGAAGCCGTAGCCTTTCTCATCGTTGAACCACTTAACGGTGCCATTCTGACGATTGGACATGTGATGTCTCCTAATATCTAAATAAATAACAGCCCTGGATAAAACCAGGCCGGGACTGAGTGCAACGAGTACTAGGAGTCGGACGATGTTTGGATCGAAATCTAGGCATCATGTAGCGATTCGCGGTGACACATGCAGCACAGTGGGGTCACCATACCCGCTTTTTTCGCTAAGTGCGAATGGTCTGTAAGTCTTTCTGCGATTTCCTTGCATTCTTCCCGACGGTTCCTCGTTCAGGCGGCCTGTCGAGAGGCTTTGAACCCTGCCGCTCGGCCCGGTAAGATGCGCTCACTTTTTCACCGCACAGACCTTTCAGGACGGCCCCGCCATGAGCATTAAATCGGACAAGTGGATTCGCCGCATGGCCCAGGAACACGGCATGATCGAGCCTTTCGTCGAGCGCCAGGTGCGCAACGAAGGCGGTCAGCAACTGATCTCCTATGGGGTGTCGAGCTACGGCTACGATGTGCGCTGCGCCGACGAATTCAAGGTCTTCACCAATATCAACTCGGCTACCGTCGACCCGAAGAATTTCGACGAGAAGAGCTTCGTCGATATCAAGAGTGACGTGTGCATCATCCCGCCGAACTCCTTCGCCCTGGCGCGCACCGTGGAGTTCTTCCGCATTCCGCGCAACGTGTTGACCATCTGCCTGGGCAAGAGCACCTATGCGCGCTGCGGCATCATCGTCAATGTCACGCCGCTGGAACCTGAGTGGGAAGGGCATGTGACGCTCGAGTTCTCCAACACCACCACGCTACCGGCGAAGATCTACGCCAACGAGGGCGTGGCGCAGATGCTGTTCCTCGAGTCCGACGAGGCTTGTGAGGTGTCGTACAAGGATCGTGGTGGCAAGTACCAGGGCCAGCGAGGTGTGACGCTGCCCAAGGCCTGATGTGGTCTTTCGGGACGCTTCGAAAAGCCGGGTTTTCCCGGCTTTTTTGTGGCCAGCCTTCCCTGGCAGCCACCCTGCGGGCCATCGCAAGCGACGTCAAAAATGGCTCCCGGCCATTTTTTGTGGCCGAGATTTCTCGGGGGCAGGGATGTGAAGGCAAATCGCAGGCAAAAAAATGGGCGCCTTGAGCGCCCGGAGAAATCAATCGATGCCTGGTTTCTGAGTGGTGGTGCCGAACGAAGTTCCCTGGATTTATAGGGCGAACTGTTCACGGACGGCTGGTCTACATGGTTACGTACGGCGCGCATGTTTGCGTGCCAGCCGCAAAGCCACCCGCTGGAGACACGCTATGAGTCAATGGAACATCGCCTACAGCAGAGACGAGGCGGCCGAAGTCCTGAAGGTCAAATCGAGCGAGAAACCGAGCCTGGAGCAGGCCGTGATCTGGTTGCTGGAATGGGCCGAAGAGAACCTGGAGCGCCTCGAACCGAAGGAGCAGCCCCGCGAAGAGCAGACCCCCGCGGTGCGCCTGGAGGAGCGCTTCGGCATTACCGTCACGGGTATCGCCCGCGACTGAGCTTCAGGCTCGGGCGCGCTCTTTGCTGGCCGGTTCTGCAACGGCGGCACTGCGGCGCGCCCCCAGAGGTTCGACCTTGCGCTGTTTCTCGTGCAGGAAGCTCAGTACCGCGTGGCGATACTGGTTGTAGCGCGGGTCGTCGGCCAGGGCGATGCGGTCACGGGGTCGCGGCAGATCGATGGTGAGAATCTCGCCAATGGTCGCCGAAGGGCCGTTGGTCATCATCACGATGCGATCGGAGAGCAGCACGGCTTCATCGACGTCGTGGGTGATCATCATCACCGTGTTGTGCAGCTCGCTCTGGATGCGCATCACCTCGTCCTGCAAGTGGGCGCGGGTCAGGGCGTCGAGGGCGCCGAAGGGTTCGTCGAGCAGCAATACCTTGGGTTCCATGGCCAGCGCGCGGGCGATGCCGACGCGCTGCTTCATGCCGCCGGAAATTTCATTGGGCCGCTTGTGCAGCGCGTGGCCCATGCTCACCAACTCCAGGTGATGCAGCGTCCAGTCGCGGCGCTCGGCCTTGCTCTTGGTACGCTTGAACACCTTGTCCACGGCCAGCGCGACGTTTTCCTGCACCGTCAGCCAGGGCAGCAGCGAATGGTTCTGGAACACCAGGCTGCGATCCGGGCCGGGGCCGCGAACTTCCCGGCCGTCGAGGATCACCGCGCCACTGCTGGAGTCGGTCAGGCCGGCGACGATGTTCAGCACCGTCGATTTGCCGCAGCCGGAGTGGCCGATGATGGAGATGTATTCGCCACGGTCGACGTTGAGGTTGATCTGGTTCAGTACGTGGGAGCTGACGCCGTCACGCTCGAAGTACTTTTCCACATGCTCGATGCTCAGGTAATGCTTGCTCATATCCGTACTCCTCAGGCCGATGTGCCGCGGGTGATGCGATTGCCGACGAACAGCACCAGACGGTCGAGCAGGAAGCCGACCACGCCGACGTAGACCAGGGCGAGAATGATGTCGCTGATACGCGAGGCGTTCCACGCATCCCAGATGAAGAAGCCGATACCGACGCCACCGATCAACATCTCCGCGGCGATGATCGCCAGCCAGGACAGCCCCACGCCGATGCGCAGCCCGGAGAAGATGTAGGGCGCAGCGGCTGGCAGCATGATCTTGTGGAAGTACTCCACGCCGTTGAGGCGCAGCACCTTGGCGACGTTGCGGTAGTCCTCGGGGATATTGCGGATACCCACCGAGGTATTGATGATGATCGGCCAGATGGCGGTGATGAAGATCACGAACAGTGCCGACGGGTGGCTGTCCTTGAAGCCGGCCAGGGACAGTGGCAACCAGGCCAGCGGCGGCACGGTACGCAGGATCTGGAACAGCGGATCGAGACCGCGCATCGCCCAGGTCGACTGGCCGACCAGAACCCCCAGGGCCACGCCGACCACCACCGCCAGGGCATAGCCGTAGGCCACGCGCTCGAGGCTGGCGAGCAGTTGCCAGGCCATACCGACGTCGGTGCCGCCGTTGTCATAGAACGGGTTGACGATCAGTTCCCAGGTGTCTTCGATGACCTGGCTGGGAGGCGGCAGCGAGGCGTTGGGGCCGCTGCACAGCAGTTGCCAGATCAGCAGCAGTGCTGCGGTGATCACCAGTGGCGGCAGCACCGACTGCAGCAGCGTGTTCGACAGACGCTTCAGCCAGCTTGGAGCGGTGACGCCGGCCGGCAGGGCCAGCGATTTGACGGGCGCATTCATGGGCGTTTCTCCGGTTAGGCCTTCAGGAGCAGGCTGTCGAGATAGGCTTGCGGGTTCTGCGGGTCGAAGGTCTTGCCGTCGAAGAAGGTCTCGAGGCCACGCGATTTCGATTGCGGAATCTGCTCGGCAGGCACCGCGAGCTCGGCGGCGGCCTGGCGCCAGATGTCTTCGCGATTGACGGTGTCGATCAGCGCCTGGCTGTCGAAGTCGTTCGGCAGGTAGCCCCAGCGTTTGTTTTCGGTCAGGAACCACAGGTCGTGGCTCTGGAAGGGGTAGGACGCGAACTCGCTCCAGAAGCGCATCAGGTGCGGGCTGTTTTCCACGACGCGGCCGTTGCCGTAATCGATGTTGCCTTGCAGACGTGCCAATAGATCCTTGGCGGGAGCGCCGATCCAGCGGCGCTTGGCGCAGATCTCGGCGACCTGTTCCTTGTTCTCCGCCGCTTCGCAGAACATCTGCGCTTCCATCACCGCCTTGAGCAGCGCGCGGGTCGCGTTGGGGTTGGCATCGACATAATCGGCTCGCAGCGACAGGGCCTTTTCCGGGTGGTTGGCCCACAGCTCACCGGTGGTCACCGCGCTGTAGCCAATGCCCTGGTTGACCAGTTGCGCGTTCCACGGCTCACCGACGCAGAAGGCGTCCATGCTGCCAACCTTCATGTTGGCGACCATCTGTGGTGGTGGGATGACCACCGTCGGCAGATCCTTGTTCGGCTCGATGCCACCGGCCGCCATCCAGTAGCGCAGCCACAGGTCGTGGGTACCGCCCGGGAAAGTCATCGCCGCGGCGATCTTCTGGCCCTTGGCCTGCTTGGCGGCGACGGCCTGTTTGAAGGCGCTGGCGTCGGTGCCGAGCTTGAGATCCTGATATTCCTTGCTGATGGATATGCCCTGGCCGTTGAGGTTCAGGCGTGCCAGCAGGTACATTGGCAACGGCGTGTTGTTGGTGGTGATCTTGCCGGCGGCCATCAGGTAGGGCATCGGCGTGAGGATGTGGGCGCCGTCGATGCCGCCACTGCCGGCGCCGAGCACCAGGTTGTCGCGGGTGGTGCCCCAGGACGACTGTTTGAGCACCTCGACACCGGTCATGCCGTGCTTGGCGAACAGGCCCAGTTCATCGGCCACGAACAGTGGCGCGGCATCGGTCAGGGCGATGAAACCGAGCTTGGCCTTGGTGGTTTCCAGATCATCGCTGCCCGCAGCCCATACCGCGCTGCTCAGGCCCGCTGGCAGCAGGCTCATCAATGCGCTGCCCCCGAGCAGGCCCATGGACTGCTTGAGAAAGGTACGACGCGGCTGACTGGCGCTGTCGTCGACGTTCTGCAATGTACGTGGCTTGTCGTCCATATCGTTTTCCCCAAAAGGCACGCATAAAAAAACGGCGTCACTCTCATGGCAGCGCTCGGGCTGCAACAAGGGTGGACGCCGTTGTCCAGGATTCGGATTGTGAAGGGACAGAGCCTGCCTCCTCGCTACGGACTTAGCAGGTTGCATGCCAGTAGCAGGAGCGCCTGGTCTGGCTGTCTGGCAACTGGCCTGGGAAATTCGATGTGCGGGAGCTAACTGATTGAACGGGAAAGCTTTTCAGCCTGTGCTGAGCAATTCCGTCGACTCTGTGCTGGATTGACTAGGCCGCTGGCGCCGCACAGCAGCGGGGCGTCTGCCGCTTGCCGTGCGCGGCGCAGGTGCATGGCCGCCAGAGTGCCGGTGGCAACGCTATGCCTGGGCATCCTCAGGCACGCTTGCCCCTGTCGCTATGTGGAGTGTTCTGGCTCTTGCGTGCGGCGAAGGCGAGCAGGCTCTGAGCGACATCGACCAGGCGCATGCTGCGCTCCATGGCGGATTGGCGAAGGCGTGCGTAGGCATCTTCTTCGCTGAGCCGGTAGTCGTTCATCAGCAGTTTCTTGGCCCGCTCGATCAGCTTGCGCTCGTTGAGCGTTTCGCGGGTTTCCTTGAGCTCATCGCTGACCCGCTGCAGGCGCTGGTTCTGCTCGTGCAGCAGGTCGAGCACCGAACGCGCCAGGTGGTTGCCCACCGAATCCTGAGGCGCGCTGTCCAGGGTGCTGCTGTGCACGCTGAACAGCAGCGCCTGATCGCTTCCGACATCCATCTGCGCCAGGCGCCCCAGCAGGGTGCGATGGTTGTCGAGGTCGGCATGGGCTTCGGCGATGCTGCTGCGACAATGTTCCAGCAGGCGCGTGGCGAGATGGTTTTCCACCTCCTTCATGGCGTCGATACGTCGGGTGTTGAGCTCGAACCACAGCTCACACAGGCCTGGATCCACCGTGGCGTTGGCCGACGTGCGCTTGGCGATGCGGCGCAGGCTGATCACCTGGGCGACGGTATCGCTACTGTGGATCTGCTGCCACAGGGCGACCGCCTCACCATCGGCGAACTCGCTGAACACATCGAAGCAACGTTCCTGGCCTTCTTCGAGATGCTGCAGGCGTTCCTGCAACTCGCCATCGAAATGCCCGTGCGAGAACCCTTCGACGCCGGCAGCGCGCTCCTGACCGGCCAGCTCCTTGCCCTGCATGAAGTTGAACATGGCCACCAGCAGCCGGGTGATGCTCGGGTCGACAGCGGTATCGGCGGCTTCGAAAACCACGGCCAGCAGCCCGCCGATCAATCGGGTGAAGGCCTGGGTCGCCTGACGTGGAGCAGGCTCCAGTTCACGGATGCGTCGGCGCAGGCCAGGCAACTCGTCCAGGCCATGCAGCACGTAGGCGATGCGGTTGAACAGGCGGGCGCGATCCGCGGCATTGGCCTGGGCGGTATCCATGGCCATGAAGCACTCGTGTACCTGACGCTCCACGGCGGCTGACTCGGCACTGTGTGCGTCAAGTTGGTGCAGGTAATGGCTCGCCTGGTTGCCGAGATAGATGTTGGAGTAGCCCCTTTCTTTTTGCAGCTGGTGAACCAGTTGACTGATGCGGGTCACCAGTTGGCAGGTGAAGGACAGGCTCTCCAGGCCCTGCAGCTCGCAGCGGCGGGCAGCGAGCATGAAGCGCAGGGTGGCAGGCATGGCGGTATCAGGCATGGGGGCAGTCTTTCAGGCAGTACGGTTGAACTAAAACAGTGCAAATAGCAGTCCAGTTGCTTAGGGTCTGTCCTCAGGCGCTGCGCATCTCGAGTTCTCTGGCAGCCTCGATAGCAGTGCCGACCACATCGCCGATCACCAGAATGGCTGGGCTTTTCAGCTTGAATGCCAGGGCGGCATCGACCATTTCCAGCAGCGTGCTGCGGCATTCGCGTTGATCCGGCAGCGAGGCGTTATCGATCATCGCCACAGCGGTGTGCGCCGCCATACCGGCATCGAGCAGGTGCTGGCGGGTATCGGTCAGAGTGGCGATGCCCATGTACACCACCAGCGTCGTACCGCTGTCGGCCAGTGCCTGCCAGTTCGGCGAGCTGCCATCCTGGGTGTGTGCGGTTACCAGAGTGACGCCGCGGGCGACACCGCGCAGGGTCAGGGAGATGCCGCAGCGGGTCGCCGCGGCCAGGCCGGCGGTGATGCCGTTGACGATCTCGCAGTGCACGCCGCGGGCGGCCAGCCAGTCGGCCTCTTCGCCACCGCGGCCGAAGATGCACGGGTCGCCGCCCTTGAGGCGCGCGACCACCTTGCCCTGGCGGGCATAGCGCAGCATCAGGCGATGGATGAACGCCTGGGGTGTCGAACGACAGCCCCCGCGTTTGCCGACGCGGATCACCCGCGCGCCGGGGCAATGCTGCAAAACCTGCGGGTTGACCAGATCGTCGATCAGCACCACATCGGCCAGGCCGAGGGCACGCACCGCCTTGAGAGTGAGCAGTTCCGGGTCGCCGGGGCCGGCGCCGATCAGCCATACGCTTGGGTTCATCACGGTATTCCTTTTATCTAGGTTCAACCCAGTCTTCGCTAGGCTTCGATGGTCTGTAGCGCCAGCAGACGCTTGATTTCCGGTACGCAGGAGCCGCACTGGGTGCCGCAGCCGAGATTCTGTTTGAGCGCGATGAGGTCGCAGCCGCGCTCGATACCCTCGCGCACCGCGGCCTCGCTGACGTTCATGCAGGTGCACAGGGTCTTGCCGGTGTGCTGACGAGCCTGGCCGGGCGGGCTCTCCACCGGCGCCAGCAGCCAGCGGCGCAGGGCCCGGCCGCTGTCGTCATCCAGTGAGGTCTGGTTTTGCCAGAGGTCACGCAGCCAGCCGCGAGCGCGGGTCTCGCCGCTCAGGCAGAAGCCCGTCAGGCGGCTCCCGTCGATACGCACACGCTTGTGGATGGGTAAGCAGCCTGGGCCATCATGAGGGTCGTCGTAGCGGATCACCGGCCCTTCGGTCAGGCCCAGTTTTTCGTGAAGCTGTTCGAGCAACGCCGCATCGGGTGCGTGATGGTGGGCGGCACGCATCACCAGTGCCGAGGTCTCGCGACCGGCGAGGCCGAAGCTGGCGTAGGCGAAGGTCTCGCACAGCGGGCGCAGGGCTTCCAGGCGTTGCTGAACATCACCTTCGATCAGGGCGTGGAATGTCCAGGGCAGGTCGACGGGCTGTACGTCTATCCCGGCGTGTTTGAGCTCCGGCTGTTTCGACAGCGGGTCGAACGCCGGCAAGGTCAGGGCGTTGATGCCGAGACCCTTGAGAAAGCGGTCACCCCAGTGCATGGGCAGAAAGGCCTGGCCCTGCTGCAGGCTGCTGTCGGCCTGCACGCGTACGACCAGCGCGCCACGGCGGCTGTGCACCTCGACCAGTTGGCCATCCTGCAGGTGCCGCTGCGCCATGTCCTGCGGGTGCAGGCCGAGCAGTGGTTCTTCGGCGTGGGCGAACAGCCGTGCCGCAGTGCCGGTACGGCTCATGCCGTGCCACTGATCGCGCAGGCGACCGGTATTGAGGGTCAGCGGATAGCGCTTGTCGCGCTGCTCCCTGGCCGGTTGGTAAGCCTCGGCGATAAAGCGCGCGCGACCGTTGGTGCTCGCAAAGCGCCCATCGCCGTACAGGCGTGGCGTACCGTTTTGCGCACCTTCGGGAAAGGGCCACTGCTGCGGGCCGCGCGCTTCCAGCAGTGCGTAGCCCAGGCCGCAGAGATCCAGGTCTCGCCCGCGAGTCAGAACCTTGTATTCCTCGAACAGTTGCTCGGGATTTTCGAAGGCGAAATGTCCCGATGGCGCACCCGGCAGACGGGTTTCCAGGCGGCGGGCAAAATCGCAGGTGATCGACCAGTCGGCTCGCGCCTCGCCAGGTGCGGGCACCGCGCGGCGCACGCGACTGATGCGGCGCTCGGAGTTGGTCACCGTGCCTTCCTTCTCGCCCCAACTGGCGGCGGGTATCAGCAGGTCGGCATATCGGCAGGTTTCGGTGGTGAAAAAGGCTTCCTGTACCATCACGAAAGGGCAGTCGCTCAGGGCCTGATGAATCCTGTGCTGATCCGGCATGGACTGGGCCGGGTTGGTGCAGGCGATCCACAGCGCCTTGATCTTGCCGCTGCCCACGGCTTCGAACAGTTCGATGGCGCTGAGCCCAGGCGTTTCCAGCAGCGCGTCGACGCCCCAGTAAGCCGCGACTTCGGCGCGGTGTTCGGGGTTGGCGACCTCACGGTGACCGGGCAGCAGGTTGGACAGGCTGCCGGTTTCCCGGCCGCCCATGGCATTCGGCTGGCCAGTGAGGGAAAAGGGCCCGCTGCCGATCTTGCCGATCTGCCCGGTGGCCAGGTGCAGGTTGATCAACGCGCAATTCTTCGCGGTGCCGGCGGTGGACTGATTGACGCCCATGCACCACAGCGACAGAAAACGCGGCGAACTGCCGATCCACTCCGCGCAGCGGCGCAAGTCCGCTTCGCTGATTGTGCAGAGTTGGGCGACGCGCGCGGGCTCGTAATCCGCGACCAACGCTTGCAGCGCCTCGAAACCTTCGGTGTGCGTCTCGATGAAGGTGCGGTCGATGCGGCCTTGCTCCAGCAGCAGGTGCAAGACGCCGTGCAGCAGTGCCACATCACTACCGGGCGCAATGGCCAGGTGCAGATCGGCGAGGTCGCAGGTGTCGGTGCGCCGTGGGTCGACGACGATGACCTTCATCTGCGGATTGCATGCCTTGGCCGCTTCCAGACGGCGAAACAGGATCGGGTGGGCGTAGGCCATGTTGCTGCCGATGATCAGCAGGGTGTCGGCCTGCTCGATGTCTTCGTACGAGCAGGGCGGCGCGTCGGCGCCCAGGCTGCGCTTGTAGCCGACCACCGCCGAGGACATGCACAGGCGCGAATTGCTGTCGATATTGTTGGTACCGACCAGGGCGCGGGCCAGCTTGTTGAAGGCGTAGTAATCCTCGGTCAGTAACTGCCCGGAAATGTAGAACGCGACGCTGTCCGGGCCATGCTCGCGGAGGGTGCGGGCGAACACGTCGGCAGCATGATCCAGGGCCGTGTCCCAGTCCGTGCGGGTGCGGCCCAGCCCTTTGCCGAGGCGCAGTTCGGGGTACAGGGCACGGGCGGCGAGATCGCCGGTCAGGTGCAGTGAGGCACCCTTGCTGCACAGTTTGCCGAAGTTCGCCGGGTGCGCGGGATCGCCGCTGACGCCGAGAATGCGCTCGTCGTCGTGCTCGATCAGCACGCCGCAGCCTACGCCGCAGTAGCAGCAGGTCGATGCGGTGGTGTGCGTCGCGCCGCCGGATTGTCGAGCGCCCATCAGGCCGCTCCTTGCAGGAGAGTCGGTTCCGCGGCGCAGGCGGGGGACAGGCTGTTCACTGCGTCTTCGCCGAACATCAGCGCATCGCGGATATCCGTCACCTTGCACCCCTCGCGGATCAGCCGCCAGTACCAGGCGGCATCGGCGGTATCGCCATACAGGCAGGCACCGACCAGCACGTCGTTCTTCAGCACCAGCTTGCGATAGCTGCCAGTGATGGGGTCGTCGAGAGTGATGCTCTGCGTCCCTGGGCCGCCAGCGAAGTCGCCCGCGGAGAACAGGTCGATACCGGTGACCTTGAGCTTGGTGGAGGTCAGCGAGCCGAGGTAACGGCGAAATCCCTGCATGGCCAGGTGGCTGGCACATACCCGTGCCTGTTCGAACAGTGGCGCCACCAGGCCGTAGGCGATACCGCGGTGGCTGACGCATTCGCCCACGGCGTACACCCGTGGGTCGAAGCTCTGCAGCGTGTCGTTGACCAGGATGCCGCGGGCGCAGGGCAGGCCTGCACGCTGCGCCAGTTCGATGTTGGGGCGAATGCCGGCGGCCATCACCACCAGGTCGGCGGGCAGTTGCTCGCCATCGCTGAAGCGTACGGCGCTGACCCGTCCGGCGTCGGTGCCGATCAGCTCGGCGGTCTGCTTGCCGAGGGCGAAGTGCAGGCCGCGTCGCTGCAGAGCGTTTTGCAGCAAGCCACCGGCGCGCTCGTCGAGCTGGCGTTCCAGCAGAGTGGCGCCGTTGTGCACCACGCTTACGTCCATGCCGCGCAGCTTGAGGCCGTGGGCCGCCTCCAGGCCGAGCAGGCCACCGCCGATGACTACTGCACGGCGGTGCAGGTTGGCGCTGTCGAGCATGCAGCGGGTGTCGGCGATATCGCGGTAGCCGATCACGCCTTCCAGCCCATTACCCGGTATCGGCAGGATGAACGGCCGCGAGCCGGTGGCGATCAGCAGGCGGTCATAGTCGGCGCTGCTGCCATCATCGGCGATCACCCGGCGGTGGATACGGTCGATCTCCACCACCTTGCGGCCCAGCAGCAGGTGAATGCCGTGCTCGGTGTACCAGCTCAGCTCGTTGAGCACGATGTCATCGAAGGTCTGCTCGCCCGCCAGCACCGGTGAGAGCAGGATGCGGTTGTAGTTGGGATGGGGCTCGGCGCCGAATACGGTGATGTCGTAGAGATCCGGGGCGATCTTGAGCAGCTCTTCCAGCGTGCGTACGCCGGCCATGCCGTTGCCGATCATCACCAGCTTCAATCGTTTCATCCGCTACCTCCGTGGCTCTGAATGAATCGTGAGCACACAAAAAAGGCGTCCTGCACCGTGAGTGCAAGGACGCCTTTGTCCGATCCCGATTCGTTTCGGGGAGCCTTGCCGTCTGACGGCGTGCTCTATGTCTGCAAGGGCATGAGCAGGGAGTGTGCCAATTGCTCGAGAATGGCCGGGCAGATTGGAGAGGGCGGCAGGAAATGACCCAGTGAATCAGGGTTCGCGTTGCTGTAACCCTGCACGGCCTTGCCATGGGCTGTCTTGTGGTGGGCTAGGGCGCAGCCGGCATCGTGTCGTTCGATGCACCGATGGCTGCGCCTGATCCACCCTGTGGTGAGCGGTATGTCTGCGCCTTGTTGGTGCGTTGCGCCCCTGGGTTGTGCGTCAGGGTGTCAGCAGCAGGCGTTTGCTGCCGTAGGTTTTCTCCAGATTCTGCTGTTGCACCGGAAAGCTCAGGTACTGGGCGCGGCGCCAGGCATCGATGCCGTCGGCATAGTGCGGGCTGGCCGGGTTGCCGGATTGCCCGG
This sequence comes from Phytopseudomonas daroniae, assembly GCF_004327275.1. Lineage (NCBI taxonomy): Bacteria > Pseudomonadati > Pseudomonadota > Gammaproteobacteria > Pseudomonadales > Pseudomonadaceae > Phytopseudomonas > Phytopseudomonas daroniae. Next base: position 110,555 of record NZ_QJUJ01000001.1, on the reverse strand, counting down.
AGCTATTCAGGCCGATCATCGGTTCTTCGCGGCCGAAGTCGACGATCACCCGCATGCTCGGTATCAGCCAGGTATCGAAGTCCTGGCCCCAGTTGTAGGCCGAGACGTTCAGCGTACTGTGGTCGCCACCGGCCGGGTAGGGGCCACGATCCAGATAGCCCTTCAGCGAGCCGATGCTGGCACGTTGGCCGACGCTCAGGTAGGGCGCCATCTGCGTGCTGCCGCTTAGCCACTCGTAGGTGTGCAGCTTGCCCCACTGCCAGGCGGCGCGTTCACTGCCCAGGCGTTGTTCGAGCAGCTCGATGCTGGCCGCCAGGCTGCGGGCTAGAATCGTCGGCTTGTCTTCCTTCTGCGGGGTGCGCACGTCGTCCCAGAATGGGCTGTCGTCGCGGCCGAGCAGATGATCGGCCTGGGCCGAATAAGAGAGGTTGGCTGTGTCCACCAGGGCTTTCCAGGCCTGTGAGGTGTCCGGGCCGAGCTCGTCGAGGAAGATCTGCCGCGCGCTCTCGTGCAGAAAGGCGCCATACACCGCTGCGTCCGTCGAGGCCGCGGAGAGCTTGCCGTCGAAGGCCATCAGCCGGCTCAGGGCTTCACGCGCCTTGCCGCGTTGCGCCTCGGGCAGGCGGTCGATGGCCTGGCGCAGCGGTTCGGCTATGTTCTGGGCTTCGAACATGCTCTGCAGCTTGGCGACGAAGGGCGAGGTCTGGTCGTACTGCATGGCAATCATGCTTTGCGTGTCATGGCGGCCACTGCCGGCTAACTGCGCCAGGCGCTCGTAGCGCTCCGGGGCGTACCAGGAGTTGGACAACTGCATACCGTAACCACGCGGCACACTGCGCTGGTTGGCACTGCCCAGCCAGCCCTGCTGGGGATCCTGATCGTAGGGGTGGAGCATCGGGTCGGCGAAGCCATCCCACTCATAGCGGCTGTCCCAGCCTGGTGACGGCACCAGGCCCTGGCCGCCGCGGCGATTGGGGAAGCGCCCGGTGACCTGCCAGCCGATATGTTCGGCGTCGGCGAACACCAGGTTCAGCGGCATGGCGCGGATTTCCCGGGCTGCCTCGAAGGCCTGCTCCACCGACTGTGCGCGGGACAGGTCGAAGAAGGCGTCCAGGCTGGCGTCGTCCTCGAACTGGGTGGTCTGCAGCGCCAGGCCGTAGCCGCTTTGCAGCTGGAGCGGTTGCAGCGGGTGCTTGCGCTCGCCCAGTACGCTGTTGAGCAGCGGGCCGTGACGGGTTTCGTAGACCGTCTCGCGAATCGGTTTCTGGCCCTTGATGAAGAAGGTTTCCTGTCGCTCCTGGGTCGGCTGCCATTTGCCGTCGGCGAGATACAGCAGGCGATTGCCTTCGCGTTTGACCTGCTCGAGGAACAGATCCTGGTTGTCGCCCATGACCATGGTCATGCCCCAGGCCAGTTTGCCGTTGAAGCCGGCAACCACCGCGGGCATGCCGGCGACCGTTACCCCTGAGGCCTGGAATTTCGGCGCGCGAATCTGCACGAAGCTCCATACCGAGGGCAGTGCGATCGGCAGATGGGTGTCGTTGGCCAGCAGGCTCTTACCGCTGCGGCTGCGCGAGGGAGCGATAGCCCAGTTGTTCGAGGCGGCGACGCCGAGCATGTGCCGCTCGGACACCTGCGCGGTGGCGGCATTGAGCGCCTGCAGGCCGGGAATGCGCCCGTCCAGCGCCAGGCCCTTGAGCTTTTCGGCTTCCTCGAACGGCAACGGCTCGTCCGGGTAGGTAGGTAGCAGCCAGGCCAGTTTGTCGGCACCGACTTTCTGGGTCAGGGTCAGTGCCGCGATCTCTTCCTGCAGGTTCACCGACAGGCCGAAGTTGAGCAGGCAGAAGATCAGTACCGAGTCTTCGGGCTTCCAGTAAGGCGGGCGGTAGCCGGCCTCGGCCAGATCCATCGGCAGCTTGTCGCGGTAGCGGAACAGGTAGGCGTTGACGCCACGGGCGTAGACCTCGAAGAACGCCTTCATCCGCGGCGAGGCATTCTTGTAGAGTACCTCGGCGCTTTTCTTGAGATTCACGGCACGCATGAACCTGTCCATTTCCAGCACGCCCGGGCCGGCCATTTCCGCCAGGCGTCCCTCTGCCATCAGGCGCAGGCTGACCATCTGGCTGAGGCGGTCGCTGGCGTGCACGTAGCCCAAGGTGAACAGGGCATCGTGAAAGGTATGGGTTTCGATCAGCGGCATACCCAGCGGGTTGCGGCGTACCGAGGCGGTCTGCGCCAGCCCCTGGACGCGGAAGGAGCCATGATCCGGATGCACGCTATCGCGGTAACGGCTGTCGAGCAGGGACTGGCAACCGCTCAGTGCAACCATGCCGGTCACGATGCCAGCGAGGCTCAGGGTAGCGAGAGAACGGAAAGCGCGCGGCAGCATGCGGCGGACTCCTAGCGGAAAATGGCGGTGGTGGGCGAGTGCCCGGGCGCGAATGGCGCTAAAGGTAGAGAGCGGCATGGCGCCTGGCAAGTGGCGCGGCAAATGGGACGACGCAGGGCCTATGGCCGGGTGGCCAGTCCTTCGTCGAGCAGCCAGCGAGCAGCCTCTCGGGCCTGCCGGTCGTGGGCCTGGGTCAGCTCGGTGAACCGCTCCTCGTGCTGGCGGCGTTCGGCCCGGCTCAGGGCTTTCCAGTCGGCATGGGTGGGCACGTGAGCGGTCGCTTGGTACAACTGCTGAAAAATCTGGGTCTGAGGAGTAAGGCTCAACCCACTGTCGTAGTTGTCGAGCAGTACCTTGATGCGGATCGCGCCTTCGATCAGTGGCACCTGACCGTCGAGCAGACAGCTGGCCAATACCCGTAAATCGTCGTGCAGACGCTGGCGCTGCGCATGGCGAGCCTCGGCCTGCCGACGCTGCCTGGCCCAGACCTGACGCCACAGATGGGCGGCGTACAGAGCCAGGGCGACGACAGTGAGGGTCGCGAGCAGGATCAGCAGGTGATCAGGCTCCATGGCACTTCTTGAATTTCTTCTCGCTACCGCACGGGCAAGGGTCGTTGCGACCAATGTCCTTCAGGGTGTTGCGTACCGGCTCCTGAGGTGCGTGGTTGCAATGCGGGCCGTGCACATGGCCGTGATGGTCGTGGCCATGATCATGTTCATGATCGTGGTTGCAGTCGGGGCCATGGACATGGGGTTGCTGGGTCATGCGAGGTTACTCCGGAAGATATTCACCGGGAATTATCTCGCCATTGCGTGCCATGTGCACGCGGCGACCGAAGAATAATCCGGTTTTCACTTCGCCCTGCAGGCGGTAGCTGATGGGCTGATCCGGCTGTTCCAGCAATTTGACCACCTGACGAACGTGGCGCCACAGGTTGGTACGCACGGGAACGTCGAATTCGATATGACCATTGGCGGGCACGGTGAACCAGACTTCCGACTCACCCTCGGCCAGCTTCACGTCATTGAGATGCACCACGTAGTTGAGACCACGCACGGGCAGGCTGACGTTGTTGGGATTGTCGATACGAAAGCGCAGGACGAAGCGCTGCTCCAGCAGTTTGGCCCGCACCACGTTGACATCCACGAGGCGGACATCGGGATCTTCGAAATTGTCCGAAAGCCAGGTCGAGCAACCGCTCAATGCCGAGTACAGGCCAAGAAATACCGTTAGGCTAAGAGTTCTTATCATTTGCGCCTGAGAAAACATTTCATACTCCGTTCGAGGCCTCAGTGTAACAAGAGACGGCTTTGCTGCCCTAGGGCCTAGTTGTCATTTCATCGCAAGCCCTTTTGCTGCGAGGAAATGCCGACGAACTCTCGTGTGCTCGCAAAAAGCTGCGTCATACTGGCCTGCATGCATTTAGGTTTTATTGCTGTGGCCAAAATGGCGATACGAGATGACGAAAAGGAGCGTGGTGATGGCTCGATATGAAATCGCATTTTCCGGTGAGCTGGTGCCCGGCGCTCAGTTGGAAACGGTGCAGGCCAATCTGGCCAAGCTGTTCCAGGCAGATGCCCAGCGGATCGCCCAGTTGTTTTCCGGGCGTCGTGTGGTGATCAAGAACAATCTGGACGAGGCCGCTGCCGAGAAGTACCGCAGCACCCTGGAGCGCGCCGGGGCACGTGTCGAGGTGGTCGACACGGAGCCGGAAATCATCGAAGAGATCGAACTGGCGCCACCACCTGCCGAACCCGTCAGCCAGGCTGCCAGTCAGCCCCAAGGTCGCCTGCAGGTGGCGCCGCGTGACGAGTACATGGCGGCCTTCGCCGATGTCGATGCACCGGATTTCGGTGTCGCTGCGCTGGGCGAAGATCTACAGGATACCGCGCCCCAAGCGCCCGAGCCTGCACTGGATCTGTCGCAGTTCAGCCTGGCCCCGGTGGGCAGCGACATGGGCCAGGTGAAGGCTCGGCCTGCCGCACCGGCTCCCGATACCTCGCATCTCAAGCTGGTGTAAGGTCAGCCGTCCGCTTATAGATAGCCGGCGCAGCACTTCTTGAACTTCTGGCCGCTGGCACAAGGGCAGGGATCGTTGCGCCCGGCCTGCAGGCCCACCGTAGGGTCGATGAAATACCAGCGACCCTGGTTCTGCACGAAAGCGGAGCACTCGCGGTGGCTGTGCTCGCCGGCTTCGTCATGCCAGCGGGCGATGAAGGTGACTCGCGCATGTTCGGGCTGGCCACCTAGCAATTCGGAGTGCTCGACCTCGAGGCCCAGCCAGGTGCTCTGCAGGCTCCAGGCGCGGATGCCTTCGACATCCAGCTTCGCCTGCTGCGCCGGCAGCGAGGTCGCCAGCAGATAATCGATGTTGCCGAGTACATAAGCGCTGTAACGCGAGCGCATCAGGCTCTGGGCGCAGGGGGCCGGCGTGCCGTCGTGATAACGGCCGCAGCAGTCCGGCAGGGAGTCGCCGCTGCCGCAAGGGCAGCCAGTCTGCGAGGCTTCGGTTGCCATCCTTACCACCAGTATTTGCCGAAGTTTTCCGGATTGGCCCAGAACTTGGCGTTCAGCCAGTCGGGGGCCTGTTTGTATTCCAGCAGATCGTAGGTGAACAGGCTGAGTACCTGCTCATCCCGTGCGAAGCGCTCGCTGACGTGCAGGGCGAGAGCGAAGAAGTCGGTGTCTTTCCAGCCACTGGCCTGCAGATCGACCAGCACGGCCATGCGGCTGGCATTCAAATTGCGTATGCCACCGAGCAATTGTAGGCCATCGCGTTTGGGCATGTGCTCCAGGCAATCGACCACGATGGCGAGATCGAAACGTTGCCCGGCCAGCTCTGGCGGCAGGTTGCCCGTGGCGGCATGGGCGATCAGGCTCTGTGGATGTGCCTGTCGAAAGGCATTTATCGCAGGCTGCTCGCTTTCGCCGATCAACAGCAGGCGTTTGGGTGCATAACGTTGAAGTAGAGCTGCCAACGATTGTTGTGGCGTACGGCTAGAAGTGATGTGGCTCATCGAAAACCTCGAAGGAATCACAAAAGACTACCGCGCACGGATGCAATCAACTAGAACTGTTCGTTCTGCTCGGCTGTCGTAAAGCTGTCTGGCAGATTTTAAAACGGGCGTCTTTAATCCAGAGTGTCGGTTTTTGCGCCGATTCCCATTAGGAGACTTGCATATGAGTATTACAAGGAAAGCGGTACCCCTGATCATTGCGTCCACCTTTCTGACGGGGTGTGCTGGTGTCCAGAAATCCGACTGGCCAACCTGTGCCGCGGTAGGTGGCGTCGGTGGTGCTGCGCTAGGTGCCATCGAAAGCTCGGCTTGGGCCGGTGGCGGTGCGGTAATCGGCGCGGGCTTTGCTGCCGCCTACTGCTGGGTACACGGCGCCGACGGTCAGGAAGAGCTGGTGTTGGTCGAAGAAACCATCGTTGAAGAGCCGGTCGCTCCTGAGCCGGTCGCCGAAGCGGTGCGTGTCGAACTCGATGTGAAATTCGACTTCGACAAGTCCCAGGTCAAGCAGGAAAGCTACGGTGATATCCAGAGCCTGGCCGATTTCATGAAACAGTACCCGCAGACCACTACCGTGGTTGAAGGCCATACCGACTCCGTTGGTACTGATGCCTACAACCAGGCCCTGTCCGAGCGCCGCGCGAATGCCGTGCGTGAAGTCCTGGTCAACCAGTACGGTGTCGGCGATACCCGCGTGAACGCAGTCGGCTATGGTGAGAGCCGTCCGGTTGCCGACAACGCCACTGAAGAAGGCCGTGCGATCAACCGTCGCGTGGAAGCGGAAGTCGAAGCTCGGCCATAAGCCAGCCTCGAAGTTCGTGAGAATCCTGGCCGGCCCAGCGCCGGTCAGGAGCACGGTGTCACGCAATGGGCATCGTTTTCGTTCCACCCTCTGGTTTCCCAACCCGCAAACGCAGTAATGTGCCGCAAAATCATAAGTGGTCGGGGCGGGGAATGAAGACTATCGCGGGACTGGGCAAACTGCTGGCGACACTGTTCTGGTGCGTCGTGCTTGCCAATCTGATCAACCCATACGCTCACCCTTTCGACCAGTTGCTGATGCTCGCTGGCGTTGCCGTGCTGGCGCTGCATCTCGTCGAACTGGCGCTGTTCAACGGTGTTCTTCGCGCGCAGCCTCGATCTGCTGTCGCACGGGCTCAGGTTCTGGCCTTTGGCATTTTCCATATCTGGACACTCCCAGACGCTGTCGCGGCGCCTCGGCAGGTGAACGTCGAGGAGGTCGCACATGCGTAAGCTGATACTGCTGGCTGCGTTGTGTTGCCCCTTGCTGGCGGTGGCCGAGGCAATCATTGAAGTCGACTCCCATCATTTCATGCGTCTGCCTGCGCAGGGTAGCGTGCTGCAACTGAATCGTCTGGCGGTTGCCGATAACGGCACCTTGCTGATTCCCGTGGGTGTGAGCGAGTTACGCATTGACGAGCTGTACCTGGGGCATAACGCGCAGATCGCCATCGCACCGTCCAACGAAAGCCTGCATCTGGACATTGGCTCCGGCGAGATCGCTTCCGGCGCGCAGATCAGTGCACCGGGCGCACCGGGTACTGCGCAGCGTGCGGCGATACCCGGGCGCACGCTGGTCATCCGCCTGCAGGCGGTGACGACCGATCAGTGGCTGCTCGATGCCCGCGGTGGTCGTGGCGCTCCTGGCTATGCCGGGCTGGACGGCGCCGACGGCAAAAGCGCTGGTTGCGCCTGGGGTCAGGCCAGCGCAGGCCATGATGGTCAGAACGGCACCGATGGTCATCCTGGTGCGCCGGGTGGCCAGGTGCGCCTGGAAGTCCCGGCGGATTTCCCCGTCGACCGTTTGCAGACCCGGCTCGAAGGCGGTGCGGGCGGCCCGGCCGGCGCCGCTGGTAGTGCGGGTTCTGGTGGCGCGAGCAAGGGCTGCTGGATCTACAGCACCAGCGGTGCTCGCGATGGCCAGCCCGGCCTGGCCGGGCAACCCGGTGTGGCCGGGCATGACGGGCGGCTGGACGTGGTGCGTTTCTGATTCTAGAGACTGGGGCGGGCTGCCGCGATCGCCACTACCGCCAGCCCCAGCAACAGGTTGATTGCGACCAGCCGGCGGATATGGCCCAGCACGGCGCCTCCGGCCGGCCAGTCCTGAGCGTCCACAGCGCGGCGCAAAGCCGGTAGCTGCAAGGCCTGGATGCGCAGGAACAGCGCCAGCATCGCCAGGTACAGAGCCATCATCACGTGCACGTAGCGCGGTGCGCCATCGAACCCGCTGAAGCCCATATGTAGCATGCCGACCCCGCTGATCGGCAGCAGCAGAACGGCGACCCACACCCAGACAAAGAAGCGGCGAAACACGTCCAGCCACAGCGTCAGCCGTTCAGGGGCCTGCAGCGTGCTCGTTGCCGCAGGCCGCAGCACCATCCAGGCGAAGAACATGCCGCCGACCCAGATCAGCGCGGCGAGCAGGTGCAGGGTGTAGACGAGGGAATAAGGTTGCATTCACACACTCCGGTTACAGACCTGATCATGCTGCGTTGGTTGGTGCACACCTGTGCCTCCCCGGCGGGACGAGCCGGTTCGTGAACTCCATTTCTTCGCCGTCCTCACGGCTGCGCAATGCGCTGATCAGGTTTCAGAAAGTCTGGCCAGGCGCTGCTCTTCATCCGGTTTCGGCAAGCGAGTCAGCGCGCAGGCGATTGGCGCGTTATGATAGCGGCCGTTTGCAAACACTGAAAATATATCCAGCCTTTTTAGCCTAAGTTCTTCATGCTCAGTACCGAACTCAAATCCCAGATCCAGGGCGCCTATTCCCGTTTTCTCGAGTCCAAGGGGCTCAAGCCGCGCTATGGGCAGCGCCTGATGATCGCTGAAATAGCCAAGGTGCTTGGTACCATCAAGACCGACGACGAGGAGCGCCGCCTGGGCGAACCTGCTGTGGTTGCGGTGGAGGCTGGCACCGGTACCGGCAAGACGGTGGCTTACAGCATGGCGGCCATCCCTATCGCCAAGGCGGCGGGTAAGCGCCTGGTGATCGCCACGGCCACCGTGGCCCTGCAAGAGCAGATCGTGCACAAGGATTTGCCGGATCTGATGCGCAATAGTGGCCTCAGTTTCAGCTTCGCGCTGGCCAAGGGCCGCGGGCGCTACATGTGTCTGTCCAAGCTTGACGTGCTGTTGCAGGAAGGTCAGGCGCAGAGTTCCACCGCTCAGTTGTTCGAGGAAGAAGGCTTTCGTATCGACGTGGACGAGGAGGGACAGAAGCTCTTCACCAGCATGATCGAGAAACTCGCCGGTAATAAATGGGACGGTGACCGTGACAGCTGGCCCCAGGAACTGGAAGACAGCCGCTGGGCGCAACTGACCACCGATCACAGCCAGTGCACCAGCCGGCACTGCCCGAACTTTGGACAGTGCGCCTTCTACAAGGCGCGTGAAGGCATGGGCAAGGTCGACGTGATCGTCACCAACCACGATATGGTGCTGGCGGATCTCGCCCTTGGCGGCGGCGCGGTGCTGCCCGATCCGCGCGACACACTTTATGTGTTCGACGAAGGCCACCATCTGCCGGACAAGGCCATCGGCCATTTCGCCCACTTCACCCGGCTGCGCTCCACCGCCGACTGGCTGGAGCAGATCGCCAAGAACCTTAGCAAGCTTCTGGCCCAGCATCCCCTGCCTGGCGATCTCGGTCGGCTGATCGAGCAGGTGCCGGAGCTGGCGCGCGAGCTCAAGACCCATCAGCAGTTCATGTTCAGCGCCTGTGAGCAGGTTGCCGACTTCAAACCGGGCGAGGACATGGAGGGCCGCGAGCGACCGCGCCATCGTTTTATCGGTGGCGTGGTACCCGAGCATCTGATCGAGCTGGGGCTGGAACTCAAGAAGGGCTTTTCCAAACTCACCGATCTGTTCACCGGTGTGACCGAAAAGCTCAAGGAAGCCATGGACGGTGAGACCAGTATCGGCATCGCCAGCCATCAGGCCGAAGAGTGGTACCCGCTGTTCGGCAGTCTGCTGGCGCGGGCTCAGGGCACCTGGGAACTGTGGCTGGCCTTTACCAGCGAAGACCCGGAAGACAGCCCGCCGATGGCGCGCTGGCTGACTCTTGCCGAGAGTGGCGCGTTGTTCGATATCGAGGTCAATGCCAGCCCGATTCTCGCCGCCGAGACCCTGCGGCGCAATTTGTGGAACGTGGCCTATGGTGCCCTGGTGACTTCGGCGACGCTGACCGCCCTGGGAACCTTCGACCGCTACCGTATGCGTGCCGGGCTGCCGAAGGTGGCCGTTACTGCGGTAGTGCCGAGCCCCTTCCATCATGCCGACGCCGGCGTGTTGCGGGTGCCGGATCTGAAGGCCGACCCACGCAACGCCGCTGAGCACACTGCGGCGATCATTCGCGAGTTGCCGGGGCTGGTGCAGGGGTCGCGGGGCACGCTGGTGCTGTTTTCTTCGCGCCGGCAGATGCAGGACGTGTTCGATGGCCTGGAGCGCGACTGGCGCAAGCGGGTGTTCATCCAGGGCAATCTGTCCAAGCAGGAAACCCTCAACAAGCACAAGGCACGGGTCGACAGTGGCGAGGAAAGCGTGTTGTTCGGCCTTGCCAGTTTCGCCGAGGGTGTCGACCTGCCTGGCGCCTACTGCGAGCACGTGGTGATCGCCAAGATTCCCTTCGCCGTACCGGATGACCCCGTAGAGGCCGCCCTGGCAGAGTGGATCGAAGCCCGTGGCGGCAATCCGTTCATGGAGATCTCCGTGCCTGACGCCTCGCTGCGCCTGGTTCAGGCGTGCGGGCGTCTGCTGCGCACCGAAGCGGATCGCGGCACCATCACCCTGCTGGATCGGCGGGTGGTTACCCAGCGTTACGGCAAGGCGATTCTCAATGCGCTGCCACCGTTTCGCCGGGAAATCTCCTGAGCGCCGTTCTGCGAGCCTTCAGACCCCGGTTCCGCTGCGTTGACAACAGGCGTCGAAGCGCTCCTTAAACGACATGCGGGCTTTGCGGTCGAGCCCCCATCTGGCGCACTATTGCGGCTTCGCGCGTGATGCGTGGCAAAGGGCGCGTGACGGGACTGTTGCGGGCCATTCATATTCGTCGAATTGCGGGGAGAAGGGGCCTTGAAGGTCAACACCTGGCTGCTGTCGGCCGACCGTTCGGGGCAATGCGACGCGCACGCATCCACCGAGGGGCTGGTTTCCAAAGCACTGTCATTGTGCATCGCTGCAGCCCGTCTTCGACACTCTCTGGCAATGGGGCGCCTGGCGCTGGTCGCGTTGCTCGGTCTGCCCGCCATGGGCAGTGCCGCGGATCGCCAGGAACTGTTCAACTTCGTGCGACCGCTGGATGCCGTGCAGATTACTGGCGATGGCGCCTACCTGCCTAGCGTCACGGCGGAAAGTGCCGCGCAGGGCGAAATCCTGCGCCGCGCCACCTTCAGTCCGGGCGAACGCCCGATCTTGCGCCTGAAGCCGCAGAGCGGTAGCTGGGACTGGTCGGCGTCGAGCGCCATGAGCCTGCGCGTGCAGAATGCCATGGACTGGGCGCTGACCGTCGATGTGACCATCGAAAGTGCTGACGGCAAACGCCTGACTACCCAGGTCGCACTGCCAGCCGGGCCCGCGCAGACGCTGCTGGTGCCGCTGGGCGCCACTTCGCCGCGTGCCCAGGGCATGCGTGCCGGGGCCGTGATGCCCTGGCGTTACGACGGCCGCCTGCTGCTGTTGGCGGAAACCGTGAACGGTGAGGTCGATCCGCTTGACGTCACTGCCGTGACGCTCTCGATTCCCAACCCTCAAGCCGCTCAGCATCTGCTGCTGGGGCGCTTCGGTGTGCGTGGCAGCGCCGATCTGGAAGAAGCCTACCGTGGCATCGTCGATACCTATGGCCAGTTCACCCGCCGCGATTGGCCGGGTAAGGTCAAGAACGATGAGCAGCTACGCCACGGCGTTGCCCAGGAAGACAAGCAACTGCACGCCTGGCAGGCCGAACGGCCCAAGCAGGACAATTACGGCGGCTGGATCGGTGGCTCGTCCTTCGAGGCCAGTGGCTTTTTCCGTACCGAAAAGCGGGCAGGGCGCTGGTTCCTGATCACCCCTGAGGGCAACCCCTTCTATTCTCTGGGTGTGAACACCGTGACCGGTGCGCAGAGCCAGACCTATATCGAAGGCCGTGAGAAGATGTTCAGTGCGCTGCCCGTCGAGGGTGAACCGCTGGCTGCTTTCTACGGCAGCAGCGACAACCAGGCCGACACCGGCGCCAACCGCGGCCGCGCCTTCGCCAGTGGCCGCTGGTATGACTTCTACAGTGCCAACCTGCAGCGCACCTACGGCTCCCAGGAGCCGCAAGTATGGCGCGATCGTGCGCAAGATCGCCTACAGGCCTGGGGTTTCAATACTCTGGGTAACTGGAGCGAAAGCGATTTCGCCGTCGACAAACGCATGCCTTACAGCATTCCGCTGTCCATTCATGGTGACTACGCCACCATCAGCACTGGCATCGACTGGTGGGGCGGTATGCCCGACCCCTTCGATCCGCGTTTCGCCATGGCCGCCGAGCGCGCCATTGCCATCGCGACCCGCGATCATCGTGACGATCCGTGGGTGATCGGCTACTACGCCGACAACGAACTGGCCTGGGCCGGCCCGGCTGAAGACCCGCTGTCGCGCTACACCCTGGCCTACGCGACCCTGCGACTGACCACCGACGTGCCGGCCAAACGCGCTTTCCTCAAGCAATTGCGCGACAAGTACCGCAACCAGGAAGGTCTGTCCAAGGCCTGGGGCATCGAGCTGGAAGCCTGGGAACTGATGGAGGATCCGGGCTTCCAGGCACCGCCGATCAACCCGGCTTACCCGGCCATCGAAAGCGATATGAAGCGTTTCCTGCGTCTGTTCGCCGATACCTATTTCAAGACCATCGCCGATTCTCTCGACTGGCACACGCCGAACCATCTGCTGCTCGGTGGTCGTTTCTCCGCCAGCATTCCCGAGGCGGTGGAAGCCTGCGCCGAGTATTGCGACGTGCTGAGCTTCAACTTCTACACCCGTGAACCGCAGCACGGTTACGATTTCGAAGCCCTGCGCAAGCTGGACAAGCCACTGTTGGTCACCGAGTTCCATTTCGGCTCCCGTGATCGCGGCCCGTTCTGGGGGGGCGTGGCCGAGGTGTACAAGGAAGAAGAGCGCGGCCCGGCCTATGCGCACTTCCTGGCAAAGGCTCTGGAAGAGCCGCAGATCGTCGGTGTGCACTGGTTCCAGTACCTCGATCAGCCGGTAACCGGGCGCCTGCTCGATGGCGAGAACGGTCACCTGGGGCTGGTGGCGATCACCGACAGACCGTGGGACGCTTTCGTCAAAGCGGTGCGTAAGGCCAACCTGAGCGTGCCGCCTCTGCTGCTCAAGGAGGCAGCCAAGGAACCGCAGCCCGAGGCAGTGCCGGGCAAAGACGCTGCAGCCGAGCTTGAACCAGCCGCAGCGGCAAAACCTTAACCATCGAGCGCCAGCAGCGTCTGGCGTCTCCCTCGCAGGAGCAGCTTGTGCAGATTCAGGGTTACTTCGACCTCAAGTTCGAAGCGGTGAAAGACGCCTTTGCCGCACTCTTCGACGATCCCCAGGAGCGCGGTGCTGCGCTCTGCGTGCAGGTCGGCGGCGAAACCGTGGTGGATATCTGGGCCGGTATCGCCGACAAGGACGGCCAGCAGGCCTGGCACAGCGATACCATCCTCAACCTGTTTTCCTGCACCAAGCCCTTCACCGCCGTCACGGCGTTGCAACTGGTAGCAGAGGGTAAGCTGGAGCTGGATGCGCCCGTGGCTCGCTACTGGCCGGAGTTCGCAGCAGCGGGCAAGGAGCGCATCACTTTGCGCCATCTGCTCAGCCACCAGGCTGGTCTGCCGGCGATACGTGAGAGCTTGCCGGCCGAAGCCCTCTATGACTGGCAGACCATGACCACCGCGCTGGCGGCAGAGGCACCCTGGTGGGCGCTCGGCGATGGGCATGGCTATGCGCCGATCACCTTCGGCTGGCTGGTTGGCGAGTTGCTACGGCGCATCGAGGGTCGTGGCCCGGGTGAATCGATAGTTGCACGCACCGCCAAACCACTGGGGTTGGATTTCCATGTCGGCCTTGACGATGCAGAATTCCACCGTGTGGCGACCATCAGTCGTGGCAAGGGCAATGTTGGCGATGCGGCGGCCCAGCGCCTGCTCAAGACCATGATGAGTGACGCCCAGGCCCTGACCACCCGAGCGTTCGCCAATCCGCCTTCGATCATGACCAGCACCAACAAGCCTGAGTGGCGACGCATGCAGCAGCCTGCCGCCAATGGCCATGGAAATGCCCGCAGCCTTGCCGGTTTCTACAGCGGCTTGCTCGATGGTAGCCTGCTCGACAGCGAGCTGCTGGCTGAACTCACCCGTGAGCACAGTGTCGGTGAGGACAGGACGCTATTGACCTCGACGCGTTTCGGCCTCGGCTGCATGCTCGATCAGCCTGCCGTGGCCAATGCCACTTACGGCATGGGGCCGGGGGCCTTTGGCCACCCCGGTGCGGGAGGTTCCACCGGTTTTGCCGACCCGCAGCGTGACGTGGCCGTGGGTTTCGTTACGAATAACCTGGGGCCGTTCGTCTTAATGGATCCGCGGGCACAGAAACTTGCAGGTATCTTATGCGAGTGTTTTTAAGAATCGCGGCTAAACTATTGCGCAGTATGGTTTTAGAGCCTGTTTTTCACGCAGCAGGTGGTGAGCGGATTCTTTGCTTCTGACTCCGGGTTACCCGGGTGACTTCGACCGATTAGATGTGGATGACCGATGCTTTCCTACAAGAAGACTTGCGCACTGGCGCTTTGCGTACTGTTGACAGGTTGCTCCCTGTTCGAGAAGAAGGAAGACCCCAATTCGGCGTTGATGCCGCCGCCGGAGGTTACCCAGGCCTGGTTGGATGAATACGAGCCGCTGCTGCGTGAGGCGATCAAGGACAGCAATTTCGAAATGGAGCGTCGCGAGAACCTGCTGATCGTCACTGCGCCGGTCAAGGGTTCGTTCAACCCGGATCGTCCGAGCATGTTGTTACCGGTCACCCTCGGTCCGATCACCCGCGTTGCCAAGGTGCTGGAAAAAGACAACAAGGTCGGTGTTCTGGTATTGGGTCATGCGGACAGCAGCGGCGCACTGGAAACCAATCGCGAGCTGAGCCACGAGCGAGCCCGCGCTTTTACCGCCATCTTCCGCCTCAGCGGCCTCAAGCAGGATCGCCTGCTGGTCAAGGGCATGGGCCCGGATATGCCGCGCGCCGCCAACGACAGTGCCAATGGCCGTGAGCTGAATCGCCGGGTGGAAATCATGCTGACCCGTCAGGACACCCTGAGGGCGCTGATCGCCCAATATAGCCAGCCAGCCCCGGCTGCCGCCGTAGAGGCCAGCGCTGTTGCCGTCGCCGACAAGCCTGTTGGCAAGGGTGCTACCAAACTGGCCGACGCCAAGAAAGTGGTTGCCGCAGATCAAGCCAAATAAGAGCTACGCCGTTAAGCTAGGGTCTTTGTCGCCTCCGAGAGCACTCTCATGACCCAGACCCTGGCCGATATGCGCCGTGACTACACCCGTGACGGGTTGAGCGAGGATCAGGCTCCGCTGGAGCCTTTCGCCCTGTTCAGACGCTGGTTCGCCGATGCGGTGAAAACCGAGCAACTTCCCGTAGAGCCCAACGCCATGAGCCTGGCGACCGTCGATGCCGATGGTCGTCCGCACTGCCGTGTGCTGCTGCTCAAGGGGCTGGATGAACAGGGTTTCACCTTCTTCAGCAATTATCAGAGCGCCAAAGGCGAGCAGCTGCAGGCCAATCCCTTCGCGGCGATGACTTTCTTCTGGCCGACCCTCGAGCGCCAGGTGCGCATCGAGGGGCGAGTGGAGCGGGTTTCAGTGGCCGAGTCCGATGCCTACTTCCAGGTACGCCCGCTGGGCAGTCGCCTGGGGGCCTGGGCCTCGCCACAGAGCCGGGTGATCCGTGATCGCGGCGAGCTGGAAGGACTGCTGGCACAGACCGAACGGCGTTTTGCCGACCACGCGCCCGAGTGTCCACCGCATTGGGGCGGTTATCGTCTGCTACCCGAGCGCATCGAGTTCTGGCAAGGCCGTTCCAGCCGCCTGCACGATCGCCTCGATTATCGCCGCGCTGACGAGGCCTGGTTGCGTCAGCGCCTGGCACCCTGAGTCGCCCGCATGCCTCGCCGCCGATGCGGCGCATGGCATGTCGCCGCCTCCTTCATTCTGCCTACAATGGCGGCTTCCTTTCCGGAGGCCGCGCAATGCTCGAACTCGACTCCACCCTGGCCCAGCACATCGTTGATCGAGCCATGGCCATTCTGCCGTATAACATCAACGTGATGGACGCCCAGGGCATGATCATCGGCAGCGGCGATCCGGCGCGCCTGCATACCCGTCATGAAGGCGCGCAACTGGTGCTGGCCAACCGCCGCGTGGTGGAAATCGACGAGCAGGCCGCGACCTGTCTGCGTGGCGTGCGCCCCGGGGTCAACCTGCCGTTGTTGCATGACGACGACCTGATCGGTGTGCTGGGTATTACCGGTGCGCCCGAGGTGGTGCGTCCCTATGCCGAGCTGGTGCGCATGGCAGCGGAAATGCTGGTCGAACAGCGCCAGTTGCAAGCCGAGCGGCATTGGCAGCGGCATCAGCTGGACGCCTGGCTGCGCCAGTTGTTCGACCCTGCGGTTGCACTTAGCACGCTGGCGGCGGATGCCGAGCGCCAAGGCCTGGCGCTCGCCTGGCCACGTCAGGTGTGTCTGCTGGAATTGCAGGAGCAGGGCGAGCCGCTGGCGCAGCAGGCGCGTCTGCTCGGCGTCTTGACTGGCAAGAGCGAGCACCTGTGTGCGCCACTGGGCATGCGCGAGCTGCTCTGGTGCAGGCCGCTGACTGCAGGCCGTGGTGATGCCCACTGGCTGGAAAGTGCGGATGAGCGCGGCTGGGGTGTGGCCCGCTTGCTGGTCAGCGATCCGGTACAGTCTCTCGGGCAATTGCGTCAGGCCTGCCTGGCGTTACGCGATCTGCAGGCCTTCGCACGGGCGAGCTACCCATCGCAGCGCCTGGTGTCGCTGGAGGAGCATCGCCTGCCGACCTTGCTCTACGCTCAGCGTAACAGCTGGTTGCTGCAAGGCTGGCTGGCACCGCTGAAGCAGGTGCTGGCCCAGGACGGCAACGGTGTGCTGCGGGAAACCCTGGAAGCCTGGTGTGCCCATGACGGTCAGGTGCAGAGCTGTGCCGCGGCCCTGGGCATTCACCGCAATACCTTGCGCTATCGTCTGGAACGCATCGCCGAACTCAGCGGTGTGGAGCTGACGCGTCTGGATCGCCGAGTGCAGCTTTCTCTGGGGTTGGGGCTGATAGAGCCAAACGGATAACTATCCCCATGTTGCGCTTGCACAGTAACTGCCGTGTGGTTTGCGCTGTTGGTTGTGCGAGTGAACAGGGTGTCATCGCATGCCGCTGAGTGACAATGCGCAGCAGTGGCACCCACCATAACAACAATGAGGACACCGGCATGGCTCTGGTTCTGATCCTGGTCGCATTGATCGCGTTCATCGTGCTCTCGACCACCCGTCTCAAGTTGCACCCCTTTCTCGCATTATTAGCTGCTGCCCTGATCGCTGGTTTTGCCTACCAACTGCCCCATCAGGACATTCTCAAGACCATCGCCACCGGCTTTGGCGGCATCCTGGGCAACATCGGTATCGTGATCGTGCTCGGTACCATCATCGGTGTGATTCTCGAGCGCAGTGGTGCCGCCATCACCATGGCGGAGACCGTGATCAAGCTGCTCGGTGAGCGCTTTCCTACGCTGACTATGTCGATCATTGGCTACCTGGTATCTATTCCGGTGTTCTGCGACTCCGGTTATGTCATCCTCAACTCGCTGAAAAATGCATTGGCCGCGCGCATGAAAGTGTCGGTGGTGGCCATGAGTGTGGCGCTGGCTACGGGTCTGTATGCCACCCACACCTTTGTCCCGCCAACCCCTGGGCCGATCGCCGCCGCTGGCAACCTCGGGTTGGGTTCGAGTCTGGGGCTGGTGATCGCAGTGGGCCTGGTTGTCGCGCTGGTCACGGCATTGGCTGGTATGTTCTGGGCCAACCGCTTCATCGGCAAGGACATCGTCCTTGAAGATAACGGTACGCCACTGCCGGCAGATGAAGATTTCGCAACCCTCAGGGCCAAATACGGCACGCTGCCGAGCGCCACACAGGCCTTTGCACCTATTTTCGTGCCGATTCTGCTGATCTGCCTGGGTTCCATCGCCGTATTCCCGAGTAAGCCCCTGGGTGACGGTGCACTGCTCAGCGTATTGGGCTTTCTGGGGCATCCAGTCATGGCGTTGCTGGTGGGCCTGGTGCTGGCCTGTACCCTGCTCAAGGGCAAAGGCAAGCGGCAGAATCTACATGACCGCGTTTCCGAGGGCATCGTCTCCGCCGCGCCTATCATTTTGATCACTGGTGCTGGTGGTGCATTCGGTGCAGTGCTCAGTGCGACCCCTCTGGGCAACTACCTGGGTACGACCCTGTCGGCACTGGGCGTTGGGTTGTTTATGCCGTTTCTGGTAGCTGCTGCTCTGAAAACGGCCCAAGGTTCCACCACTGTTGCGTTGGTCACCACCTCGGCGATGGTTGCGCCACTCCTGGGCCAATTAGGGTTGGATAGCGAGATGGGGCGCGTACTGACCGTGATGGCCATCGGTGCCGGTGGTATGACCGTATCCCACGCCAACGACAGTTTCTTCTGGGTGGTTACCCAGTTCAGCCGCATGCCGGTAGCCGTTGCTTACCGTGCGCAGACCATGGCCACCCTGATCCAGGGCTTGGTCGGTATCACCACCGTGTGGCTGCTGAGTCTGGTGCTGCTGTAATCCGCCGTATTACGGGACGCCTTCGTGGCGTCCCGCTGCTATCGAGGTCTTTCCATGAAAATCGTCATCGCTCCTGATTCGTTCAAGGAGAGCCTGAGTGCGCCCGACGTTGCCCAGGCGATTGCCCGCGGCTGGCTCGCCGTTTACCCGGATGCCGAGATCGCGTTGTGCCCCATGGCCGACGGCGGCGAGGGCACGGTGGATGCCGTGCTCGCGGCGACTGGCGGTGAGCGTCGTGAACTGAGTGTGCAAGGCCCCTTGGCTACGCCGGTACAGGCCCACTGGGGCTGGTTGGGCGATGGCACTGCAGTAATCGAGATGGCGGCAGCCAGCGGTCTGCACTGGGTGCCGAGCGCGCAGCGTGATGCCCGGGTGACCAGCAGTTACGGCACCGGAGAGTTGATTCGGGCGGCGCTGGATGCCGGTTCCACGCGGATCATTCTAGGGCTCGGTGGCAGTGCTACCAACGATGGTGGCTGCGGTCTGCTGCAGGCCCTGGGCGCGCGTTTTCTCGATGTTGATGGTAATGAATTGCGCCCCGGTGGCGCTGCCTTGGCCGCGCTGCACAAGGTCGACCTGGAGGGGCTCGATACGCGCCTGCAAGACGTGCAGGTCGAGGTAGCCGCGGATGTCGATAATCCCTTGTGTGGACCGCGTGGCGCCTCGGCGATCTTCGGCCCGCAGAAGGGCGCCAGCCCGGAGCAGGTCAAGGAACTGGACGCCGCGCTTGCGCGTCTGGCCGAAGTGGTCGGCGAAGCACTGGGCGAAGACTTCAGCACCTTTCCCGGGGTTGGTGCTGCTGGCGGGCTGGGCTTTGCGGCCAAGGCCTTTTTCGGCGCCCGCTTTCGTCCGGGTATCGAGCTGGTCGCCGAGTTGTCCGGGCTCGCGGAGGCGGTCACTGGCGCCGATCTGGTGATCACCGGGGAAGGGCGGCTGGATGCCCAGAGCCTGCATGGCAAAACCCCGGTCGGCGTAGCTCGGGTGGCACAGGTTCAAGGCGTTCCGGTGATTGCCCTGGCCGGTAGCCTCGGCGAGGGATATCAGCAGGTGCGCGAGGCCGGTATCGAAGCCTCTTTCAGCCTGGCTCCCGGGCCGATCAGCCTGGAGCATGCCTGCACGCATGCGGCGCAGGAGCTGGAAGCGCGTGCTGCCGACCTCGCCAGATTCTGGCGCCTGGCGCAGGCTGCACGCAACTGATCGCGGCGCCGCAAGGTGATCTTGCGCATGGCTCGATACTGTGCGCTTGGGCCTTGTATGCACTGTGTCAGGGCGGTGACAATGATGACTGGCCGCTGTCTATACTGCAGCGAATGAGGATGTTGGCTGTGTCGCCCCCCTGTACCGCTGCTGAACGAGTGCCGTAATTTATCGGCAATCACAGTGAGCTTCCTGGCGACCGTGCTGTCATAGCGTTATCAGTCCAGTCTGGAGAATCGTCATGCATAAACCTGGTATTTTCGTTGTCCTGTTTGCCGCAGCGACTCTCACCCTCGGCGGCTGTGCATCGAGCCTGACCGGCGACAGCTATTCGCGCGATGAAGCGCGTGCCGTGCAGACCGTGCGCATGGGCACCATCGAATCCCTGCGTCCGGTGAAGATCGAAGGTACCAAGACACCAATCGGTGGCGGTGCTGGTGCGGTGATCGGCGGTGTAGCGGGTAGTGGTGTCGGTGGCGGTCGTGGCTCGGCCGTGGCGGCGGTGATCGGTGCGGTAGCCGGTGGTTTGCTGGGCGCTGCAGCCGAGGAAGGCATCACGCGGACTCAAGGCGTTGAAATCACCGTGCGTGAAGATGACGGCAGCATGCGTGCCTATGTGCAGGCTGTAGAGGAAAATCAGGTCTTTCGCGTCGGTGAGCGGGTGCGCATCATGACCGTCAACGGTACCAGCCGTGTGACTCACTGATGCTCCGCTGACAGCGCCCGGAGCTCTGTTTGTGTTGCTGTACGAAGGCCGGATCAGCTTGCTGCCCCGGCCTTTTTCATGGCTGTGATTCGCTGTGAAGGCCAGCCTAGAGCGCTCGGTTTTGTTTGCAGGAGATGAGTTGGAGATAGTTTTAGTAATAATTCTATCCATGACGCGCAGTCGATAGTTAAGCATAATCGAGGGTGCTTCTCGCTCAGAACGCCCCAAGGTCTACGACCAGAAAAACAAGTCGAACGCCTGGGGTATTCGCCAGTCAGTTAGAGCGACCGCAAGATATGCGGATACTTGATCGAAACTGACTCGACATGCTCCGAGTCGGGCTGCTACAGGTGGTTTTTCCGCCTGCCGGGTTGGCATCACGCACACCATCGCAGGGATCGGCCGGGCGCTACGCACCCGGTATTCTGGCACACACTAACTGGCCGTCTGGCTGCATGACGGGCTTGTACAAGGGGTTTAGTGTATGGCGCTTGCGCTGATCATCGCCTTACCATTTCTAGGCATCTTTCTGCCGTTGCTGGCTGACCGCATGGGGCGCTCGCTCTGTGCGCTGGCGGCTGCGCTGGGGCCGGCGGCTGCGCTGATCCTGTTGTGGCTGCAGCAGCCAGCGGTGTTCGCTGGCGAGGTGCAGATCGTCCGCTATCCGTGGCTGTCGGATCTCGGCCTGGATCTGAGCCTGCGCCTGGACGGGCTCGGTTTCCTGTTCGCCTTGATGATCCTCGGCATTGGCTTGCTGGTGATCCTCTACGCCCGCTATTACCTGAGCAAGCAGGAGCCGATGGGGCGTTTCTTCGCCTACCTGCTGTTGTTCATGGGGGCCATGCTGGGCGTGGTGCTCTCGGAAAACATGCTGCTGATGCTGGTGTTCTGGGAGCTGACCAGCCTGTCGTCGTTCCTGCTGATCGGCTTCTGGAGCGGCAGCTCGGATGCGCGTCGCGGATCGCGCATGGCACTGACCGTCACCGGCGGTGGTGGCCTGGCGCTGCTGGCGGGAATTCTGCTGCTCGGCAACATCGTCGGCAGTTTCGAGCTGAGCCAGGTGCTGGTGGCTGGCGA
The DNA here is from genome assembly GCF_004327275.1 of Phytopseudomonas daroniae. Taxonomy (NCBI): domain Bacteria; kingdom Pseudomonadati; phylum Pseudomonadota; class Gammaproteobacteria; order Pseudomonadales; family Pseudomonadaceae; genus Phytopseudomonas; species Phytopseudomonas daroniae. The sequence continues at coordinate 89,284 of NZ_QJUJ01000001.1, read as the reverse complement.
TGTGATCCGTAGTCACGCCCTGTACCCGATTACCCTGATCCTGATCCTGCTGGGTGTCTTCACCAAGTCTGCGCAATTCCCCTTTCATTTCTGGTTGCCCCAGGCCATGTCGGCGCCTACGCCGGTGTCGGCCTATCTGCATTCGGCGACCATGGTCAAAGCCGGCGTGTTCCTGCTGGCGCGCTTTTACCCGGCGTTGGCGGGTACCGAGTGGTGGTTCTATCTGGTCAGCATGACCGGTATGGCGACCCTGTTGTTCGGTGCCGGCATGGCGTTGTTCCAGCACGACCTCAAGGGGTTGCTGGCCTACTCGACCATCAGCCACCTCGGGCTGATTACCCTGCTGTTCGGCCTGAATACCGATCTGTCCTCGGTCGCAGCGGTGTTCCACATCATCAACCATGCGACGTTCAAGGCCTCGCTGTTCATGGCCGCCGGCATCATCGACCATGAAACCGGTAGCCGCGACATGCGGCGTATCGCCGGGCTCTGGAAGTACATGCCGCACACCGCCGTACTGGCCATGGTGGCGGCGTCGGCGATGGCCGGGGTGCCGCTGCTGAACGGCTTCCTGAGCAAGGAAATGTTCTTCACCGAGACGCTCAATCAGAATCTGCTCGGTATCTTCAGCTGGATGATTCCCGCGGCCGCCACACTGGCCGGGGTGTTCTCGGTCGCCTATTCGCTGCGTTTCATCCACGACGTGTTCTTCAACGGCGAGCCGAAGGATCTGCCCAAGTATCCGCCTCATGAGCCGCCGCGCTACATGAAGATTCCGGTGGAAGTTCTGGTCTTCCTCTGCCTGCTGGTGGGCATGTTGCCGGCCTACACCGTGGCGCCGCTGCTGGCCTCGGCGGCCTCGGCGACGCTGGGTGGTGAGGTGCCTTATTACAGCCTGTCGATCTGGCACGGTTTCAACCTGCCGTTGGGCATGAGCGTGATCGCCCTGGTCGGCGGGATCATCGTCTATGCCTGCCGCGAGCCGCTGTTCCGCTGGTATAACGGCATGCCGGAGGTGGATGCCAAGGAGATGTTCGAGCTGCTCAACAGCCGTTTGGTGAAGAGCGCTCGCTGGATCACCAGGCTGCTCGAAAGCGGCTCCCAGCAGCGTTACGTGGCACTGCTGCTGGTCAGCGCCCTGGTGCTGATCACCATTGCGCTGTCGTCGATGGATTCGCTGGGCGGCAACGTGCCGCTGTCGCCGCTCGATGGCATCACCGTGCTCGGTATGCTGGTGCTGTGCGTGATGGCCGTGCTCACGGTGGTGTTCCACCGCAACCGCCTCAAGGCGCTGATGACACTGAGCTGCGCCGGGCTGATGGTGGCGCTGGCGTTCGCTCGCTATTCCGCGCCGGATCTGGCCCTGACCCAGCTGTCGGTCGAGGTGGTGACCATCATCCTGCTGGTGCTGGCGCTGTTCTTCATGCCGGATCGCACGCCGATGGAGTCGAGCAGCCTGCGCGGCCTGCGTGATGTCCTGTTGGCTGGCGGTTGCGGTATCGCCGTCTCGCTGCTGGCCTACGCGGTCATGACCCGCCCCTACGACAGCATCGCCTCGTTCTTCCTCGAGAACAGCGTCAGTGGTGGCGGTGGTACCAATGTGGTCAACGTGATTCTGGTCGATTTTCGCGGCTTCGATACCCTGGGAGAAATCAGCGTGCTGGCGATCGCAGCGGTAGGTATCTACGGCTTGCTCGCCGGGCTGCATCTGCCGCACCCGCTCACCGACCCGAACGGCAAACCCTGGTCGCGCGACAGCCACCCGATGATCCTCGACAACATTGCACGGGTGCTGCTGCCGATGGCGCTGCTGGTGTCGGCTTTCATCTTCCTGCGCGGGCACAACCTGCCAGGCGGCGGCTTCATTGCCGGCCTGATCACCGCCATTGCCCTGATCCTGCAATACGTGGCTCATGGGGTCGAATGGACGCAGCGGCGTATGCCCTGGAGTTTCCACAGCATCGCCGGACTCGGCGTGATGATCGCCGGGCTCACTGGCCTCGGCAGCATGACCTTTGGTGCGCCGTTCCTGACGTCGGCCTTCGACCATTTCCACCTGCCGCTGATCGGTGAGTTCGAGCTGGCTACCGCGCTGTTCTTCGACCTGGGTGTGTACCTGGCAGTAGTCGGTTCCACGCTGTTGATCCTGTCCAACATCGGCCACGTCAGTCAGGACGAATCGAGCAAGGAGGTACTCTGATGGAAGCACTATTCGCGATTACGCTGGGTGTGCTGACTGCCAGCGGTGTGTACCTGCTGATGCGAGCTCGCATTTATCCCGTGGTGATGGGGCTTACCCTGATTTCCTACGGGGTCAACCTGTTCCTGTTCGCCATGGGCCGTCTGGGCACCGGCGTACCGGCGGTGATCGGCAAGAGCGCCGAGTACGGTGATCCGATTCCCCAGGCACTGGTGCTCACCGCCATCGTCATCGGCTTCGCCATGACGGCCTTCGTCGTGGTGCTGTCGCTGCGGGCGCTGGGTGACTTGCGAACCGACCATGTCGATGGCGAGGAGCCGCGCTGATGAATCACGCGTTGATCCTGCCGATCCTGATACCCCTGTTTACCGGCAGCCTGCTGCTGATTCGCTCGCAGTTATCGCTGAGCGCCAAGCGCTGGATTTCCCTGCTGGCTACCTGGGCACTGCTGCCGTTGAGCGCCTGGCTGGTGCTGCAGGCGGATTCCGGTGTGTTGCAGGTGTATGCCCTGGGCAACTGGCAGGCACCATTCGGTATCGTGCTGCTGCTCGATCGCCTGGCTGCGCTGATGTTGCTGGTGACTGCCGTGCTGGCAAGCTTCGCCATGCTCTATGCGGTGCGCGGCGACGACGAGCGCGGGCCGAACTTCCACGCCCTGATGCAATTCCAGCTGCTCGGCATCAACGGTGCGTTTCTTACCGGCGATCTGTTCAACCTGTTCGTGTTCTTCGAGATCCTGCTGATCGCCTCGTACTCGCTGCTGGTCTATGGCGGTGGCCCGAAGCGGATCAAGGCGGGCATGCACTACGTGGTGCTCAACCTGGTGGCCTCGTCGTTCTTCCTGATCGGTGTGGGCATTCTTTACGGCCTTCTTGGCACCCTGAACATCGCCGACCTGGCGTTGAAAGTTTCCGAGGCTGATGCCGATCGCCTGCCGCTGATCGCCGCTGCTGGATACCTGCTGCTGATCGTGTTCGGCCTTAAAGGCGCGATCCTGCCGCTGTACTTCTGGTTACCCAACGCCTACGCGGCAGCCACGGCACCGGTGGCCGCACTATTCGCCATCATGACCAAGGTCGGGCTGTATGCGGTGATCCGCGTTTTCACCCTGGTCTTCGGCAGCGAGGCAGGCGAGCTGGCCCATCTGATCGACTACCTGTTGTGGCCGCTGGCGGCACTGACCCTGGCAGTCGGTGTGATTGGCGCCCTGGCTGCACGTAGCCTGGGCCGGCTGATCGGTTATCTGGTGATCGTCTCGGTTGGTACGTTGCTGGCGGGCGTAGCCCTCGGTACCGCGCAGAGTCTGAGTGCCGCGCTTTACTACCTGGTGCACAGCACCTGGGTGTGTGGCGGGCTGTTCCTGCTCGCCGACCTGCTGGCGCGTCAGCGCGGCGATATTGGCTTGCGGCTGCGCAAGGGGCCGCAATTGCTACAGCCGAAATTGCTCGGCGGGTTGTTCTTCATCGGTGCCATTTCCGTTGCCGGCTTACCGCCGTTCTCGGGGTTTCTGGGCAAGTTGATGCTGCTGCGTTCGGTGGAAACCGGCACGCAGGCGCTGGTGCTATGGCCGGTGGTGCTGTGCGGCGGTCTGGGGGTGGTGATCGCCCTGGTACGTGCTGGCAGCACCCTGTTCTGGCGCTGCACCGGTGAGCCGGCGCCGGCCGCCGAGTTCGACCGGATTCGCGCTCTGGCTGCCATCTGCCTGCTGGCTGGCGGGCCGCTGCTGGTGATCGCTGCTCAGCCGATCCATGAGTACGTCCAGGCCGTCGCCCAGCAATTGCTGGATGTCGATAGCTATCTGCAGATCGTGCGTGGAGGTGATGCATGAGCCTATCCCGATGGTTGCCCCATCCCATGCTCACCGTGCTGCTCACGGTGATCTGGCTTTTGCTGGTCAACGCACCGAGCGTTGGTCATCTGTTGCTGGGCGCTTTTCTCGGCTGGGGCATCGCCCTGCTGTGCCGTGGTTTCATGCTTGACGTGCCACGCCTGCGTCGGCCTTTGCTGCTGTGCCGCTACATGCTGATGGTGCTCTGGGACATCGTTATCGCCAACCTGCATGTGGCGCGATTGGTGCTGGGTCCGACCAGCAGGTTGCGGCCGGCATTCGTCGAGGTACCCATGGCCATCGAGAACGAATTCATGCTTTCGGTACTCGCCTGCATCGTGTCGCTGACCCCGGGAACCGTGTCATCCGGTCTCAGTAGCGATCATAAAACCCTGCTGCTACACGGCCTGGACGTGGCTGATGGCGAGGCACTGATCGCCGAGGTCAAGTCACGCTACGAAGCCCCGCTGATGGAGATTTTCGAATGCTCGTCTACGTAATTCCCCTGTGCATGGCGCTGATGGGCGTCGCCGTAGCGCTCAACGTGATCCGCCTGGTGCGCGGCCCGGATATGCCGGATCGGGTACTGGCCCTGGATACGCTGTACATCAACGCCCTGGCGTTGATTGTGGTGTTCGGTATCTGGCTCGAGTCGGATCTGTTTTTCGAGGCGGCGCTGCTGATCGCCGTCATGGGGTTCGTCGGTACCGTGGCGGTGGGCAAGCACCTGCTGCACGGCGAAATCATCGACTGAGGAGGGTATTGCCATGCCATTTTGGATCGAAGTACTGGTGGCGTTTTTTCTGATCACCGGCTGCTCTTTCGCCCTGATCGGCGCCATCGGTCTGTACCGCCTGCCGGACTTCTTCACCCGTTTGCACGGCCCGACCAAGGCCACCACCCTGGGCGTAGGCAGCATGGTCATGGCGTCGATGATCTTCTTCGGCAGTCACGAAGAAGGGCTGAGCCTCCACGAACTGCTGATCACCCTGTTCCTGTTCATCACCGCCCCGGTCAGTGCCCACATGCTCGCCAAGGCGGCGATGCAGCAGAAGGTCAAGTTGGTGAGCCGTACCCGCGGTCGGCCCTGGGAATCCTGAACTGGGCTGGTCGTTTGGCGCCTGGCTGTTCCTGTCGGCGGTGCTGCGCAGCCCATAGACTGCATCCGCAACCTTCCTGAGCGAGGCCCGGCAGATGCAGTGGCAACAACGTGCGGCGACCGCCGCGGACATCGAAGCGCTCTGTGCGCTGATCTTCGAGCACGGCCCCAACCCCTGGAATCATCTGCCGCGCGCAGAGGTGACTGCCCATCTGCAGGGCATCGCCGATGGCAGTACACGCGCTTTGCTGGCTGAGGGAGAGGCTGGATTGCTGGGGTTCGTCAGCCATGTGCGCACCACCTGGTTTCACGAGCACCAGCCCCTGAGCAGATGCGATGACGAACATGCCTATATCTGCGAGGCCGTGACCCACCGCGACATGGCGGGACGGGGGCTGGGTTCCGCGCTACTGCGCCAGGTGGTGGCGGATATCCGCAGCGAAGGCATCATGGACATTTATATCGATCGTCACGAAGAGAACGCGGCCTCGGCCGGCATGATGCGCAAGGCCGGGTTCGTCGAGATCAGCACCGTTGATGACGGCGAGCGCCGGCCCAATGGGTCACGGCGCACCACTCTATGTCGTTGGCAGTCGGCTTAGTCGGCCAATAGCGCCCGCGCCAGGCCTTCGGCGACGCGGATGCCATCGACACCGGCGGAGAGGATGCCACCGGCGTAACCAGCGCCTTCGCCGGCGGGGAACAGGCCACGCACGTTGAGGCTCTGCAGGTCTTCACCGCGGGTGATCCGCAACGGCGAGGACGTGCGGGTTTCGATGCCGGTCAGTACCGCATCGTGCAGGTCGAAGCTCTTGATCTGCTTGCCGAATGCCGGCAGTGCCTCACGGATCGCCTCGATGGCGAAGTCCGGCAGGGCCGGTGCCAGATCCCCCAGTTTGATTCCCGGTTTGTAGGACGGCTCGACACTGCCCAGTGCCGTGCTCGGCTTGCCGGCGATGAAGTCGCCCACCAGTTGGCCCGGCGCTTCGTAGCTGCTGCCACCGAGTACATAGGCGTGGGACTCCAGGCGTTCCTGTAGCTCGACACCAGCCAGCGGGCCACCGGGATAGTCCTGCTCCGGGGTAATGCCGACGACGATGCCGGCATTGGCATTGCGCTCGTTGCGCGAGTACTGGCTCATGCCGTTGGTCACCACTCGATGCGGCTCGCTGGTGGCGGCGACCACGGTGCCGCCCGGGCACATGCAGAAGCTGTACACCGAGCGGCCGTTCTTGGCGTGGTGCACCAGTTTGTAGTCGGCGGCGCCAAGCTTCGGATGGCCGGCGTATTTGCCGAGACGGGCACGATCGATCAGCGATTGAGGGTGTTCGATACGGAAGCCCACCGAGAAGGGTTTGGCTTCCATGAATACGCCGCGCTTGTGCAGCGCACGGAAGGTGTCGCGGGAGCTGTGACCGAGAGCCAGGATGACGTGGCGGCTGTGGATCTGCTCGCCGTTCTCCAGTTCTACGCCGAGCAGTTGGCCGTCCTCGATCAGTACGTCGCTGACGCGCTGCTGGAAGCGTACTTCACCGCCCAGGGCCTTGATCTCCTCACGCATGGTGGCGACCACGCCCGTCAGGCGGAAAGTGCCAATGTGCGGTTTGCTGACGTAGAGGATTTCCTCTGGCGCGCCAGCTTTGACGAATTCTTCCAGCACCTTGCGGCCGTAATGGTTGGGATCCTTGATCTGGCTGTACAGTTTGCCGTCGGAAAAGGTGCCCGCGCCGCCCTCGCCGAACTGCACGTTGGACTCGGGGTCGAGCACCTTCTTGCGCCACAGGCCCCAGGTGTCCTTGGTGCGTTGGCGCACTTCCTTGCCACGCTCGAGCACGATCGGCTTGAGGCCCATCTGCGCCAGCAGCAACGCGGCGAAGATGCCACAAGGGCCGAAGCCGATCACCAGCGGACGCTGTTCCGGTTGCTGTTCTGCGGGAATGTTCAGCGGCTTGTAGCGCAGGTCTGGCGCGATGCCAAGATTACGGTCGTTGCTCAGGCGTGCCAGCAGCGCCGCTTCGTCGCGCACACTGAAGTCGAGGGTGTAGATGAACGGCATGTCCCCGAACTTCTTGCGTGCATCGTAGCTGCGCTTGAACACGTTGAACTCGAGCAGTTCGCTGTCTTCGATACCCAGGCGCTCGAGCAGAGCAGGGCGGAGTGCGTCGTCCGCATGGTCGAGGGGCAGTTTCAGTTCGGTGATGCGCAGCATGTGGAGTCTACCTTTCAGGGCCGGAGGTCACCCGGCAGCTTTTCGAGGGCGGCGATTATGGACGAAAAAGAACCATCAGGCTGCAGTTCTCGCGTCGCAGTCGACAGGCGTGACAGGGCCGGTGTGCCCAGCCCAGGATCAGGCGCGTCAATGTCAGGTATCTCACTGGCGTAAAAGGACATTCGCATGCAATCGAGCAAGACGCTCACCCTCGGTTATCTGGCTGGTCTTGTCACGCCGCTGTGGTTGGCGCTTGGCGTGACCCTCGTCGGCGCGCTTTATCCTGGTTACAGCCATTTCGATCACGCCATGAGCCTGCTCGGTGCCGAAGGGGCCCCGACCCGGTACATCTCGCCGTTGATCAATAACTACCCGCTGGGCGCGTTGTTCATGCTGTTCGGCGTTACCGTGCTGCTGAGCTTCGACAACCTCTGGGCGCGGCTCAGTGGTGTGCTGATCATCCTCCATGGCCTGGGTAGTTACGGCACCGGCTACTTTACCTGCGACCCTGGTTGCGCTTCAGATAGCCCGTCGACCAGCCAGAATCTGCACAACCTGGCGGGGTTGCTCATGGCATTCAGTTTGCTGATCGCCAGCGCGCTATGGGCCTATCTGGGCCGACGTCTGCTCGGTTCGTGGACGTTCTCCTGGTTCTCTCTGTTATGCACCCTGGTGGCGGTTGGCGCCCTGCCATTGATGGCCGGCGCCCTGGAGAGCGGTCATGGTTTTGGTCTCTATCAGCGCCTCAACTATGGGGTGTCGCTGCTATGGTTGGCCACGCTGGCGTCGATGTTGCTGCGCCGTTCCCGAGCCTGACTCGCGTTTGCTTACGATTTGCCGGTGTCGCACGTCGAGGGGAATTGTTAGGGTCTTAGGCTCACGTTTAATAGGGATATCAAGGGGGCAAAATGAGCGAGCAACCCTGGGCTGGTGGAACACCCGTCAGCATACTGCTGGCTACGGATCTGAGCGTGCGTTGCGACCGTGCCCTGGATCGCGCTGCGCAATTGGCCAGTGAATGGCAGGCCATGCTGGTGGGCGTCAACGTGCTGGAAACGGCCCAGGCGCCGGATCTGGTGCTCGGCTGGGTCGGTGCGCAGGACGATACCGACCTGTCACGCTTCGCCGAGCAGCAACTGCAGGATGATCTGTCCGGTCTCGACGTACGTGTGCGGCTGCGTATCGAGCGCGGCGAGCCCGTACAGGCCATCGTCAAGGCCGCGCGGGAAACCGGTAGCGCGCTGGTGGTGACCGGCGTTGCCAGCAACGAACTATGGGGCCGCCTGCTGCTCGGTTCCACGGTCGAGTCGCTGACCCGGCAACTGCCGCAGCCTTTGCTGGTGGTGCGTCAGCGGCCGCGTGGACGCTATGAGCGTATCCTCATCGCCACCGACTTTTCCGACTCGTCACGGCATGCGCTGCATGCTGCCGCCCGCTATTTTCCGGATCGCGAACTGGTGCTCTATCACGTCACCGAGGCGCCCATGTCCGACCGCCTGGAGCGAGTGATCGACGGTGAAACACGCCGGCACATCGAGGAGGGTGACTATGCTGCCTTTCTCGCCGCCAGCGATCTGCCGGAAGACTTGCGCAAGCGAACCCGCATCATCATCGAGCAGGGCTCGCTGGGCGTTTCATTGAGCCGCTACGTGCGTGAACATGGTGTGGATCTGGTGGTGATGGGCACCCATGGTCGCAGCGGGCTGATGAATGTGCTGCTTGGCAGCGCGGCCAGCGAATTGCTGCAGTGGGTACCATGCGATACCTTGATCGTGCGAGAGCCGCGGGCCGCCAGATAGTCTCTTCAGCGCCCGTGCAGCCAGCGCTGGCGCTGATCGGCATCGAGAAATGTCCAGGCCACGAAGCGGCTCTGCTTCTGGCCCTGACTCATTTCCACGGTACGTGTCTCCACGGCGCCGACTTTCTTCAGCGTGGCGTACACGCCAGGCAGGTTGCCGGATTTGGAGATCAGCGTGCTGAACCACAGCACCTGCTCGCCGTGCTCGGCGCTTTCGCGAATCAACCGCGCGACGAACGCCGCCTCGCCACCGGGGCACCACAGTTCTGCCGCCTGGCCGCCGAAATTCAGCACCGGCAGTTTGCGCTTGGGGTCGAGCTTGCCAAGGTTACGCCATTTGCGTTTGCTGCCACTGGCGGCTTCGTCTGCCGAGGCGTGGAAGGGCGGGTTGCACAGGGTCAGCTCGAAGCGTTCTTCAGGTTGTAGCAAGCCATTGAAAATATGCCCGGCATCCTGCTGCAGGCGCAGTTCGATCTGTTCGTTCAGGCCAGGATTCGACTGCACGATGGTCTTCGCCGACGCGATGGCCTGAGGCGCGATATCCGCCCCCACGAAACGCCAGCCGTATTCGCGGTTGCCAAGCAGCGGGTAGATGCAGTTGGCGCCCACGCCGATATCCAGCGCCCGTACCGCCGCACCTCTGGGAATCTCACCGGCGTTGTCGGTAGCCAGCAGATCGGCCAGGTAATGCAGATAGTCGGCGCGCCCGGGGATAGGCGGGCACAGGTAATCCGCCGGAATGTCCCAGTGCGCGATGCCGTAGAACTGCTTGAGCAGGGCGCGGTTGAACACCTTGACCGCCGCCGGGTTGGCGAAGTCGATGCTCTCCTTGCCGTATGGATTGATGATGACGAACGCCGCCAGTTCCGGGCTGGTCTTGATCAACACCGGAAAATCGTAGCGCCCCTGATGACGATTGCGAGGATGCAACTGACCCTTGTCAGGCGACGAGGCGGGCGGTTTCGGCGGACGTTTGGCGGGCATGCTGACGGATCACACAGAGGGGCGGCCGCGCATTTTCCCACAGCTCATAGCGCTGTGCTTGCCGGCTTTTCGGAGATGCATCGGAAAACAGCTGCCGCCCACCTGCTGGCGTTCGGATGCGCACTGACCCAGGTCAACGGTCTGCCGCCTGACCAGCCCTAGACTGGCTCCATCTAGGGGAATGACAGGGAGGCCGGACATGGCCTATCTCAGTTGGAGTGATGATCTGAACACCGGAATCGCGGTGATCGACGGCCAGCACCGGCGCATCGTCGACATGATCAATGAGCTGTATGTCGCTCAGCAGAATGGCGCGCGCGAGGGTGTGGCGCTGGTGATCGAGGAGCTGGTCGATTACACCACCTCGCACTTCGCCTTCGAGGAGGCGATGCTCGAGGAAGCCGGTTATGTCTTCACCAAGGCCCACAAGCGGGTGCACGAGATTTTCATCAGGCGGGTCGACGACTACCGCACGCGATTCAAACAGGGCGAAGACGTCTCCGACGAACTGCGCAGCCTGCTCGGGCGCTGGCTGTTCGGCCATATTCGCAACGACGACCAGAACTACGTGGCGGCCGTCACCGAAAACCTGCGCCGCCTGGCCGCCGACAAGACCGAAGAGGGTTGGCTGAGCCGAGCCAAACGGCGTTTCTTCCGCGCGGCGTAGCGGGCGGTTTCAAGGGAATAGCGGTCATTGAGCTGCAAGCCGCAAGCTTCAAGCTGCAAGACAGAAGCAAGAGCAATAGAGCGCTCCGAGCTGCTTTTAACTTGTTGCTTGAAGCTTGCAGCTTATGGCTTCTTTCGACTTTATCCCGCCGCTGTCCTTGCCGTGAGCTAAAGCGGGAAGATCCAGGGCACCATCACCACGCTGACGATCATCACCAGAATGGTGAACGGTACACCGATACGCACGAAGTCACCGAAACGGTATTGGCCCGGCCCCAGCACCAGGGTATTCACCGGCGATGAAATCGGCGTCATGAACGCAGCCGAGGCCGCCAGGGCGACGGTCATCGCGAAAGGCACGGGTGATGCGCCCAGCGCCTGAGCGGTGGCGATGGCCACGGGAGCCATCAGCACCGCCGTCGCGGTATTGGAGATGAACAGGCCGATCAGCGCGGTGACGGCGAACAGGCTGGCCAGGATCACCCGTGGCCCTGCCTCGCCGAGTGCTCCGACCAGGCCGTTGACCGCCAGGTCGATCCCGCCGGTTTTCTGCAGGGCCAGGGCGAAGGGCAGCATGCCGACGATGAGGATCAGGCTCGGCCAGTGGATCGATCGGTAGGCGCTGGCCATGTCGATGCAGCGGAAGGCGCCCATCAGCAGGCAGCCGATCAACGCAGCCATGACGTTGGGCACCAGGCCGCTGATCATCAGACCAACCATCACCACCAGGCTCAACAAGGCATAGGGCGCCTTGCGTGCGGCGGGTGCCACTTCATCGACTTCAGCGGGCAGGCTGAGCACCAGAAAGTCACGATTGAGGCTTTGCAGGTGATGGATCTGCTTCCAGCTACCGGCCACCAGCAAGGTGTCGGCGTGGGTCAGTTTTTCGTCCACCAGCAGGCCTTCCAGCGCCTGGCCATGGCGGCGCAGGCCGACCAGGTTGAGTTTGTAGCGGCTGCGCAGGCCCAGTTCCTGGACGGTCTTGCCCGGCAACTGGGATTCCGGCGGCAACGCCACCTCAGCCAACCCCAGTTCGTGGGAATGCACGCTGTAGTAGGAGTTGCGCAGTGGCAGTGCCTCCAGGCCCAGCTCCTGATAGGCGCCGAGCAGGGCGATGGCCGGGCTGGCCAGGTCGACCAGCAGCACATCGCCGGCTTGCAACTGGGTGTTGCCGGTGGCCATCAGCAGCAGGGTGCGAAACTGTCGCTGGCGCTCCACGGCAATCACGTTGATACCGTACTGCGAGCGCAGCTGCAGTTCGTCCAGTGCCTGATTGGCCAGGGGCGAGTCGGCCCGCACCCGCAGGCGACGTTCGCGTTCGCTCAGGCGATAGGTGCGCGCCAGATCGGTCAGGGTCAGCCGCGGCGGCGCAGACCCATCGCCATCGACGTCACGCTGCAACCAGCGACGTGTGGCGAGCATGTAGAGTACGCCAAGCACCAGCACGGTCAGGCCGATGGGGGTGAAGCTGAAGAAGTCGAAGCCCGGCAGACCAGCGCGCAGCAGTTCGCTATGCACCACCATGTTCGGCGGCGTGGCCACCAGGGTCAGCATGCCGCTGATCAGGCCGGCGAACGCCAGCGGCATCATCAGTCGGCCCGGTGCAATCTTCAGGCGCGCCGCCACACCGAGCACCACGGGGATGAAGATCGCCACCACGCCGGTCGAACTCATCACCGAGCCGAGACCGGCCACCGCCACCATCAGCAGGATCAGCAGACGTGTTTCGCTGCTGCCGGCCTTGGCCACCAGCCAGTCACCCAGGCGGTAGGCGATGCCGGTGCGCACCAGGCCCTCACCGATCACGAATAACGCGGCGATAAGGATCACGCTGGGGTCGCTGAAACCGGCCAGGGTTTCCTGGATGCTGAGTACGCCCATCAACGGCAGGGCGACGATGATCATCAGCGCGACCACGTCCATGCGCGGTTTGTCGAGGACGAACAGCACTACCGCCGCAAACAGCAGGCCGAGCACCATAAGCAGGTCGAGGGTCATTCTGGCTCCTTGCCGGGCCGTGTTTCAGGGATAGCCGAGCACGCTCTTGATCTGCTGCAGGTTGGCGGCGATCCAGCGTTTGTCGATGGCGCCCCAGTCGCGGATCACATAATGGCCGGCGTTGTTGCGTTCGCCTTCCTGCTGCTGGAATTCGCAGCGGATATCCAGTTCTTCCAGCGCTGTCAGGGTGTCCTGGGCAGTGCGTCGGGGCATGCCGGTGGCGGTCATCAACGCCGGCACGCTGTCGGCGCTGCCGCTGTCGATCAGCCAGGCGACGTAGAGGCGGCGGTAGAAGCTGGTCTTGGTCTTGCTCACATCCATTTGAAAAAGCCCGCTCGAGTGAGGAGGCCCGAGGATACTGCCTGAGCGACGGTGACACCAACTGCCAGGAGAGCCTCGGCGCAAACGAAAACGGCCTGTCGGGCGTTCACCACGACAGGCCGTTTATCGAGTGCAGCGATCAGAGGCTGGCGATCTTGCCGCGCTGCTCGACCAGATTGGCCAACGCCTGTTCGGCCTCGGCCAGCTTGACGCGTTCCTTCTCCAGTACTTCAGCTGGAGCCTTGGCAACGAAACCCTCGTTGGCCAGCTTGCCGCCGACTCGTTTGGCTTCACCTTCCAGGCGCTGGATTTCCTTGTCCAGGCGCGCCAGTTCGGCTTCCTTGTCGATCAGCCCGGCCATCGGCACCAGTACCTGCATGTCGCCGACCAGGGCGGTGGCGGACATCGGTGCTTCTTCACCAGATGCCAGTACCTTCACCGATTCGAACTTGGCCAGTTTGTTGAGCAGCGGGGCGTTGTCGTTCAGGCGGCGCAGGTCTTCGGCATTGGCGTTGGCGAGGATGACGTCGATGCGCTTGGCCATGGAGATCTTCATCTCGCCACGGATCTGGCGTACGCCGAGCATCAACTGCTTGACCCACTCGATGTCGCCTTCGGCAGCCGCGTCGATGCGGCTTTCATTGGCCACCGGCCACGGCTGCAGCATCAATGTTTCGCCGCTGACGCCGGCCTGGCTCTTGATGCGCTGCCAGATCTCTTCGGTTATGAACGGCATGAACGGGTGAGCCAGGCGCAGGATCACTTCCAGCACGCGCACCAGGGTGCGGCGGGTGCCGCGCTGGCGTGCCAGTTTATGTGCGTTCTCGGCCGCTTCCGGCGTCCTGCCTTCAGCGGCACTCGTACCTCCCTGTACAGCGTCCCACAGTACCGGCTTGACCAGCTCCAGGTACCAGGCGCAGTACTCGTCCCAGACGAATTCGTAGAGGGCCTGGGTGGCCAGGTCGAAGCGGAAGGCGTCGAGATGACGGGTGACGTCCTGCTCGCAACGCTGCAGCGCGGAGATGATCCAGCGATCGACCGGTGACAGATCGACCGGAGCGCCGGCTGCAGCCTCGCCATTGATGCCGGTGTCCTGGCCATCGGTGTTCTCGATGACGAAGTTGGCGGCGTTCCACAGCTTGTTGCAGAAGTTGCGGTAGCCCTCGACGCGGCCCATGTCGAACTTCACGTCACGGCCGGTGGTGGCCAGCGAACAGAAGGTGAAACGCAGGGCGTCGGTGCCGTAGCTGGCGATGCCTTCCGGGAATTCGGCCTTGGTCTGCTTGGCGATCTTCTCGGCGAGCTTGGGCTGCATCATGCCGCTGGTGCGTTTGGCCAGCAGGGTCTCGAGGTCGATGCCATCGACGATATCCAGCGGGTCGAGCACGTTGCCCTTGGACTTGGACATCTTCTGGCCCTGGCCGTCGCGCACCAGACCGTGCACGTAGACGGTCTTGAACGGGATCTGCCCGGTCAGGTGGGTGGACAGCATGATCATCCGGGCAACCCAGAAGAAGATGATGTCGAAACCGGTAACCAGCACGTCGGTGGGGTGGAAGGTCTTCAGTGCCTCGGTCTGCTCGGGCCAGCCGAGGGTGGAGAAGGTCCACAGGCCAGAGCTGAACCAGGTATCCAGTACGTCGTCGTCCTGGCGCAGCGGGATGTCGCCCAGGTTGTGCTTGGCGCGTACTTCCGCTTCGTCACGGCCCACAAAGACGTTGCCCGCCTGGTCGTACCAGGCCGGAATGCGGTGGCCCCACCACAGCTGACGGCTGATGCACCAGTCCTGGATATCGCGCATCCAGCTGAAGTACATGTTCTCGTACTGCTTGGGCACGAACTGGATTTCGCCGCTTTCGACCACCGCGATGGCTTTTTCCGCCAGCGGCTTGGTGGATACGTACCACTGATCGGTCAGCCACGGCTCGATGATGGTG
Organism: Phytopseudomonas daroniae; assembly: GCF_004327275.1. Lineage (NCBI taxonomy): Bacteria > Pseudomonadati > Pseudomonadota > Gammaproteobacteria > Pseudomonadales > Pseudomonadaceae > Phytopseudomonas > Phytopseudomonas daroniae. The sequence goes on along the minus strand of NZ_QJUJ01000001.1, from coordinate 74,244 downwards.
CCGGAACGGTCGCCCTTCGGCACTTTCAATGCGTGGTCGTCGATCTTTTCCAGCAGGCCGAGGGCATCGAAGGCGGCGACGATCTGCTTGCGTGCTTCGAAGCGATCCAGGCCGGCGTATTCGGCGGGCAGGCTGGCATCGAGCAGGGCGTTGACGCTGCCGTCGATATTGAAGATCTGCGCACCGGGCAGCACGGCGGCGTCCTGGTCGAAGATGTTGATCAGTGGCAGGTTGTGGCGTTTGCCGACTTCGTAGTCGTTGAAGTCGTGGGCCGGGGTGATCTTCACGCAGCCGGTGCCGAATTCCGGGTCGCAGTAGTCGTCGGCGATGATCGGGATGCGGCGACCAACCAGCGGCAGTTCGACGTAGTGGCCGATCAGAGCCTTGTAGCGTTCGTCTTCCGGGTTCACGGCGACGGCGGCGTCACCCAGCATGGTTTCCGGGCGCGTGGTGGCGACGATCAGGTAATCGGCTCCTTCGGCGGTCTTTTGGCCGTCGGCCAATGGATAGCGCAGGTTCCACAGGTGGCCTTTCTCGTCGTGGCTTTCCACTTCCAGGTCGGAGATGGCGGTGTGGAACTTGGTGTCCCAGTTGACCAGCCGTTTGCCGCGGTAGATCAGGCCGTCCTCATGCAGGCGCACGAAGGCTTCCTTGACCGCTTCGGACAGGCCGTCGTCCATGGTGAAGCGCTCGCGCGACCAGTCCACCGAGGAGCCCAGGCGGCGGATCTGTCGGGTGATGTTGCCACCGGACTCGGCTTTCCAGTCCCAGACCTTGTCGAGGAATTTCTCCCGGCCGAGGTCATGACGATCGATACCCTGAGCGCCCAGTTGGCGTTCCACCACCATCTGCGTCGCGATGCCGGCGTGATCGGTGCCCGGCTGCCACAGGGTGTTGCGACCCTGCATGCGGCGGAAACGGATCAGGGCATCCATGATCGCGTTGTTGAAGCCATGGCCCATGTGCAGGCTGCCGGTCACGTTCGGCGGCGGGATCATGATGGTGTAAGGCTCACCGGAACCCTGGGGCGCGAAGTAGCCCTTCGCCTCCCAGTTCTCGTACAGCGCGGTTTCGATGGCGTGGGGCTGGTAGGTCTTGTCCATGCGCGGCGGGACCCTTCTGGCGTCTGATCGGAAAAGCCGAGCAGTATAACGAACCGCCGTGCAGTTTTCCTCCGCTCTCTGGAAGCTACCGGTCGGGTAGAGGAGGGTATGGTTCTCCAGGCCGGGGCGGCTTGGTTGTATCAGCGGCGCGGTGGCAGCAAGCGGTTCAGGCGCGCCTGCAGGCGGCGCTTGAGTTCGGCTTCGATCTGCGGTGCGAAATCGTCGATCACATCTTGCAGCAGTAACTGAGCGGCGGCGCGCAGTTCGCTGTCGAGGCGGTTGATCTCGTTATCCCGGCCAATGGCGCGCTGCACCGTCTGGCGCAACTCGTCTTCGGATGCCATGCCGGTGCCGGGGTTGCTCGTGGGGGATGGCTGCGGGCTGAATACGGGGTCAGGAGCAGGTACCACGTCCGAGAGCAGCGGGATGTCGTTCGGATCGAGTTTCTCGGTCAGCAGCGGCGGATCGAGATCGTCATCCAGCAGCTCGCGGATCGACTCGAGATCGTTCAGCAGGGCGCCGGGTTTTTGCGGTGGGTTCAGGTTGTCCATGGGGAGCATTTACAGTTCGACACGTTTGGGATCATAGCCCCGTTGACGGTAGCTGCGGAAATTCTCCCGGCAGGCGGTCAGCAGGTCGGGTTCCTGGTTGACGATCTCGATCACCCGGCTGAAGTGCTCGATATGCGGGCTGAGTGTGCTACCAAGGTTGATCAGCACGCCCTGGGTCGCCTCGGGCACTTCGTCCAGGCCGATCACGATTGGCGATTGCGGGTCATCCTGATGCAGGTCATGGGGGATGAAGCTTTCCTGGCGAGCCCGCCACAGCAACTCGTCGAGTTCACTGCATTGCGCTGCGTCGCTGCCGCGCAGAAACACCGGCAGACCATGACGCCAGGCTTTGCCGGCGAGCTGACAGGCTGCGCGCAGGCGCTCGGCCGTGGTGCTCGACGACAGTACGTAGAATTCTATTCGGGGCATGAAGGTATCCGCAGACAGCCATCTGGCAGCGCGCCACTAGGCGGCGCGCTGCCTCGGGCTGATATCAGCGCTGCTCCTGCGGCACACGGTCGAGCAGGTACTGGGTCAGCAGGGGCACCGGACGGCCAGTGGCGCCCTTGTCCTTGCCGCCGCTGATCCAGGCCGTGCCGGCGATGTCCAGGTGGGCCCAGCGATAGCTCTTGGCGAAGCGCGACAGGAAGCAGCCCGCGGTGATGGTGCCGGCCTTGGGGCCGCCGATGTTGGCGATGTCGGCGAATGGGCTATCAAGCTGCTCCTGGTATTCGTCGTACAGAGGCAGTTGCCAGGCGCGGTCGTCGGCATGGCGGCCAGCGGCGAGAATCTCGCCGACCAGGTCGTCATCGTTGCCCATCAGTCCGGACACATTGCTGCCCAGAGCGACGATGCAGGCACCGGTGAGGGTAGCGATATCGATCACCGCCTGCGGCTTGAAGCGCTCGGCGTAGGTCAGGGTGTCGCACAGCACCAGGCGGCCTTCGGCGTCGGTGTTGAGGATTTCCACGGTCTGCCCGCTCATGGTGGTGACGATGTCGCCAGGGCGGGTCGCGCCGCCGCTGGGCATGTTCTCGGCACAGGCGAACAGGCACACCAGGTTGATCGGCAACTGCATTTCCAGCACGGCGCGCAGGGTGCCGAACACGCTGGCAGCGCCGCACATGTCGTACTTCATCTCATCCATGCTGGCGGCCGGTTTGATGCTGATGCCGCCGGTATCGAAGGTGATGCCCTTACCGACGAGTACAAAAGGCTTGTCGGTCTTCTTCGCGCCCTGATAATTGAGCACGATCATCCGTGGCGGCTGATCGCTGCCCTGGGCCACGGCAAGGAAGGCGCCGGCGCCAAGCGCTTGCAGCTTCTTCTCGTCGAGGATCTCGACCTTGAGGTTCTTGTGCGCCTTGGCCAGTTCCTTGGCCTGCTCGGCCAGGTAGCTGGGGTGGCAGATGTTTGGCGGCAGGTTGCCCAGATCCTTGGTCAGCGCCATACCGATACTGATGGCGCGAGCCTGCGTGGTGGCGCGTTCGACGTCGGCGACGCTGGCCTTGTCGGTGCTCAGGATGATTTTCTTCAGGGCACCAGGCGTGGCCTTCTGGCTCTTGAAGCGGTCGAACTGGTAGCCGGCATCGGCCAGGCTTTCCACCAGCAGGCGGGCCTTGCCGTAGGCGTCGCGGTTCTTCACCTGGACATCCTGCAGGGCGAGCAGGGCATCACTGCCGCCGAGGTTCTTCAGCACGCCATAAACCGCTGCGATCAATTTGCGCAGTTGGCGGTCAGAGAGTTCGGCGTCTTTGCCGGTGCCGACCAACAGCACACGCTCGGCCTTGAGATTGGGCAGGCTGTGGGCCAGCAGGGTCTGGCCGGGCTTGCCGGCCAGGTCGCCACGCTTGAGCAGAGCACTGATGGCCCCGCCGCTGGCAACGTCCACCGCTTTGGCAGTGGTGCCGAGGATTCCACCTTCGCCGACGGGAATGACCAGGGTGGCGGTTTTCAGTGTTTCCGGGCGAGCGCTTTTGACAATAAATTCCATGCGTGGTGTCCCCAAGACAACGAGTCGCGAATGCAGGATAATAACGACAATTTTTTCGGCTGGTTCGCTAAGAACCTATTTAAAGTCTGCTGCGCAGCATGGCTCTAGCTCGCGAGACTTTGAACAGGCTCCAAGTAGGCGTACCGCCATGCAGTGCGGTTAGTTTGAGCACAGCCGCCTGAGCCTGACAACCCTGGAGTGTCTGTTTGATCGTCTTCCGATATTTGTCCCGAGAGGTTCTGGTTACCTTGAGTGCGGTCAGTGCCGTGCTGCTGGTGATCATCATGAGCGGCCGCTTCATCAAGTACCTGGCCCAGGCGGCCCAAGGGGTACTCGATCCGGGCGTGCTGTTTCTGATCATGGGCTTTCGTCTGCCCGGCTTCCTGCAACTGATCCTGCCGCTGGGGCTGTTTCTGGGTTTCCTGCTGGCCTATGGGCGTCTGTACCTGGACAGTGAGATGACTGTGCTGTCTGCGACCGGCATGAGTCAGCAGCGACTGTTCCTTTACAGCCTGGCTCCGGCGACCGTGGTGGCGCTGCTGGTCGCCTGGTTGAGCATGGGCCTGGCGCCTCAGGGCGTTTCTCAGGTCGCGAAAATTTTCAACGAGCAGGATGCGCTGACCGAGTTCGACACCCTGGTGCCCGGCCGCTTCCAGTCCATGCGTAACGGTTCCCGGGTCACTTACACGCAGGAGTTGTCGGAGGATCGCACCGAGCTGGGTGGCATCTTCATCTCCGACAAGCGCTTGTCCCGTGCGGGCGACAAGGAGCGCGGCATTACCGTACTGGTGGCCGAGAGCGGCCGCCAGGAAGTACAGGCCGACGGCAGTCGCTATCTGATTCTGGAAAACGGCTATCGCTATGACGGCAGCCCCGGCCAGGCGGATTACCGCGTAGTGCAGTACGACACCTATGGCGTGCTGCTGCCCAAGCCATCGGTGGCCGCTGACATCAGTGAGCGAGAAGCCATTCCGACGTCGCAATTGTTCGGCAGTGATGAGCCGCGCCTGCAGTCGGAGCTGCAATGGCGTCTGTCCATTCCGCTACTGGTGTTCATTGTCACCTTGATGGCGGTACCGCTTTCACGAGTCAATCCGCGTCAGGGACGTTTCCTCAAGCTGTTGCCGGCGATTCTGTTGTACATGACCTACCTGGGGCTGTTGGTCGCGGCGCGCAGCGCGCTGGACAAGGGCCGTATCCCGCCGGCAGTGGGCTTGTGGGGCGTGCACCTGCTGTTCCTGCTGATCGGTCTGGCGCTGCTGTATTGGGAGCCGCTACGTCTGAAGCTGGCAAGCCGTCGTATGGTGCGGGAGATCGCTCGTGGTTAAGCTGGATCGTTACATTGGCACTCAGGTGCTGTTCGCCATCCTGGCTGTTCTCGGCATCATCGTCGGGTTGGCCCTGCTGTTCGCCTTCATCGACGAGCTGGGTGATATAGAAGGCAGCTACGGCCTGGGCGATGCCCTGTGGTACGTGTTCCTCACCGCGCCACGGCGCATCTACGACATGCTGCCCATGGCGGCGCTGGTGGGTTGTTTGATCGGCCTGGGTACCTTGGCCAGCAATAGCGAGCTGACCATCATGCGTGCTGCCGGTGTGTCCATCGGGCGCATCGTCTGGGGCGTGATGAAGCCGATGCTGGTGCTGATGCTCGTCGGCATTCTGATCGGTGAATACCTTGCACCCTGGAGTGAGAACCAGGCCCAGGCGGGCCGTGCCATGGCGCAGGGCGGTGGCGAGGCGCAGACCGCCAAGCGTGGCATGTGGCACCGTCAGGGGCATGAATTCGTGCACATCAACGCTGTGCAGCCCGGTGGAGTGCTGTTTGGAGTGACGCGTTATCGCTTCGATGATCAACGCCGTATGGAGTCGTCCAGCTTCGCCCGTCGCGCCACTTACGAGGGCACCTATTGGCAACTGGAAGATGTGGTTACCACCAGATTCCATGAGCGCAACACCGAGGTGGTCACGGTGCCGAGTGAGCGCTGGGATATCGAGCTCAATCCGCAATTGCTCGGTACCGTGGTGCTGGAGCCCGAGGCGCTGTCGGTCAGTGGTCTGTGGCGCTACATCCATTATCTGAAAGAGCAGGGATTGAACAACGGTCAGTACTGGCTGGCGTTCTGGACGAAGGTGTTGCAGCCGCTGGTCACTGCGGCGCTGGTGCTGATGGCCATTTCCTTCATCTTCGGGCCGCTGCGCTCGGTCACCCTAGGGCAGCGCGTGTTCACCGGTGTGCTGGTGGGCTTCGTGTTCCGTATCGCCCAGGATCTGCTCGGCCCTTCGAGCCTGGTGTTCGGTTTCTCGCCGTTGTTCGCGGTGCTGATCCCGGCGGGTATCTGTGCGATAGCGGGCTTCTGGCTATTGCGCCGAGCAGGCTGATCGATCGCGTCTTCTCTCGCCTGGCGGGAGAGGACGCTGCGCCACTCTCTGATCATTCCCTTCAGGCTGGGGCTGTTGACGTTTCAGCGCAAGCCGCGTTGCCGCTTGGCAATGTGCGGGCTACTTGCGATATGCGTTCTTCGGAAGTCGTACGACAAGGCTGTCTGAATAGAGGTCGTGCCAGCTGCGTTTCTGTTTGTCGAACACTATCCACAGGTAGCCCAGCCCCAGGGTTAGCCACGAAAGGATCGCGACCAGAAAGCGCAGCAATGCCTGCCAGACACTGATCGCTGTGCCGTCCGCATTCTGTACGCGTATGCCCCAGACCTGCATGCCGAGTGTCTGGCCGTTGTGTGTCCAGAACTTGGCGAAGAAGCCGAACAGGCTGAGCAGCAATAGGGTAGAAAGCAGTGGGTCGCCATCCAGGGCTCCAGCTTCCGACCATTGGCGCAGTTGGGCTTCGCCGTAGATCCCCATCTGAATCAGCTTGTAGAGAAAGGTGACGACGATCAGCAGGGCGACACACAGGAAGCTGTCATACAGCACGGCAGCCAAGCGACGGCCCAGGCCGGCTGTGGGGAAGGTGCCTTGCGGGCGCAGCGCATGTTTCGGCATGAAGGGCTCGTGGTGAGGGCCGGATGATCGACGATACTAATTTGCAGGCATAAAAAAACCCCTGATATGCATCAGGGGTTTTTCAAGCAGCGGCTTATTCCTGGACTTGAACCTGGTCAGCCTGCAGGCCTTTTTGACCTTGTACAGCAACGAAGCTAACTTTCTGGCCTTCTTTCAGGCTCTTGAAGCCGTTACCTTCGATGGCGCGGAAGTGTACGAACAGATCCGGACCGCTTTCTGGAGTGATAAAACCAAAACCTTTCTCGTCGTTAAACCACTTGACGGTACCGTTCTGACGATTCGACATGTCTCTTTTCCTTGGAACTAGAGTTGATGACAGCCTCCATATATAGAGGACTGAAGACTGGTTGCAAGGAGTGATGGAAGTCGAACGGGATGTAGCGGATCTAGGGCGATCTACTGCATCAGGTCACGATTCTCGGCGACCCATGCAAACACAGTGAATGAACTCTACGCTAACTCTGGAGCAAATGCCAACCCCTTGGGCACGCATAATCCCACGTAGGATTCGTGAGGCTTTCAAGCGGCTTCCAAGTTGGTTTTTTATAATGGCTAATTGATTGCGCGAACAGGAGTCGTGCAGCACAGCTTTGGTGCGAACTGTCACAAGTAGGTAACAGTTGAAGGATATATGGTGCCCCGGGGGAGACTCGAACTCCCACTTCTTTCGAAAACGGATTTTGAATCCGCCGCGTCTACCGGTTCCGCCACCGGGGCACAATGGCGGCGCAGTATAGGGAGCAAGATGCCATTGGTCAATGCACTTGCGTGGTCACCGTGAGGGAATTCCGGTAAGCTGCTCCGCCCTGCAAGACGACACCTTTCCACCATGCGCGTTGCCGACTTTCATTTCGATTTGCCTGATGAGCAGATCGCCCGCCACCCCCTTGCCGAACGCCGTGCCAGCCGCCTGTTGATTCTCGATGGCATCAGTGGTGCGCTCGCTCATCGGCAATTTGCCGATCTGCTCGAGTACCTGCGTCCGGGCGATCTGATGGTGTTCAACAACACCCGGGTTATTCCGGCGCGGCTGTTTGGTCAGAAGGCCTCGGGCGGCAAGCTCGAGGTGCTGGTCGAGCGTGTGCTCGACCAGCACCGGGTGCTGGCTCATGTGCGTGCCAGCAAATCGCCCAAGCCGGGTTCGATGATCCTTATCGATGGTGGTGCCCAGGCACAGATGGTGGCGCGCCACGATGCACTGTTCGAGCTGCGTTTCGATGAGGCGGTGCTGCCGCTGCTCGAGCGCGTTGGGCACATGCCGTTGCCTCCTTATATAGACCGAGCCGATGAAGCCTCGGATCGCGAGCGCTACCAGACCGTGTATGCCCAGCACGCCGGTGCGGTAGCCGCGCCCACGGCCGGTTTGCATTTCGATCGCGAGCTCCTGGCCGCCATCGCCGAGAAAGGCGTCGAGTCGGCCTTCGTCACCTTGCACGTCGGTGCTGGCACCTTCCAGCCTGTGCGCGTCGAGCGTATCGAAGACCACGTGATGCACAGCGAGTGGCTGCAGGTGGACGCCGCCGTAGTCGACGCCGTGGCTGCCTGCCGGGCGCGCGGCGGGCGAGTGGTCGCGGTTGGTACCACCAGCGTGCGCGCGCTGGAAAGTGCGGCGCAGGGCGGTGAGTTGCGTCCGTTCAGTGGCGACACCGATATCTTCATTTATCCCGGCCGGCCGCTGCATGTGGTCGATGCCCTGGTGACCAACTTCCATTTGCCCGAGTCGACCCTGCTGATGCTGGTGTCGGCCTTCGCCGGCTATGCGGAAACCATGGCTGCCTACGCTCAGGCGGTGGCCGAGGGATATCGCTTCTTCAGTTACGGTGATGCCATGTTCATCACCCGCAATCCCGCACCGCGCGGGCCCGAGGAACACCTATGACACGCAGCTGCCGCATGTCCTTCGAATTGCTGGCCGCCGATGGCAAGGCCCGCCGTGGGCGCCTGACTTTCCCCCGTGGCGTGGTCGAGACGCCGGCCTTCATGCCAGTGGGCACCTACGGCACGGTAAAAGGCATGTTGCCGCGCGATATCGAAGCCATCGGCGCACAGATCATTCTCGGCAACACCTTTCATCTGTGGCTGCGCCCTGGTACCGAAGTCATCAAGCGCCATGGCGACCTGCATGACTTCATGCAGTGGCAGGGGCCGATCCTCACCGACTCTGGCGGCTTTCAGGTGTTCAGTCTGGGTGCGATGCGCAAGATCAAGGAGGAGGGCGTGACCTTCGCCTCGCCGGTCGATGGTTCCAAGGTGTTCATGGGGCCGGAAGAATCGATGCAGGTGCAGCGCGATCTGGGTTCGGACATCGTGATGATCTTCGACGAATGCACGCCGTATCCCGCCGAGTTCGACGTGGCCAAGACCTCCATGGAACTGTCGCTGCGCTGGGCCAAGCGCTCCAAGGTCGCCCACGGTGATAGCACGGCGGCGCTGTTCGGTATCGTCCAGGGTGGTATGCACGAATCCTTGCGCATGCGCTCGCTGGAAGGTCTGAGCGAACTGGATTTCGACGGCCTGGCCATCGGTGGCCTGTCGGTCGGCGAGCCGAAGGAAGAGATGATCAAGGTGCTGGATTATCTGCCGGGGCAAATGCCGAGCGACAAGCCGCGTTACCTGATGGGCGTCGGCAAGCCGGAAGACCTGGTCGAAGGCGTGCGCCGTGGCGTGGATATGTTCGACTGCGTGATGCCGACCCGCAATGCGCGCAACGGCCACCTGTTCATCGACACCGGCGTGCTGAAGATCCGCAATGCGTTTCACCGTCACGATGACTCGCCGCTGGATCCGACCTGCGACTGTTACACCTGCAAACACTTCTCGCGCGCCTATCTGCACCATTTGGATAAGTGCGGCGAAATGCTCGGCAGCATGTTGAATACAATCCACAACTTGCGTCATTACCAGCGCCTTATGGCTGGTTTGCGCGAGGCAATTCAACAAGGTACATTGGCCGCCTTTGTCGATGCCTTCTACACCCGGCGCGGTCTGCCAACGCCGCCGCTGGATTGATGATTCGATGGCTAAAAGATCTTTCAACAGGAGTGTCAAATGAGCTTTTTTATTCCCGCTGCCTACGCTGATGCTGGTGCTGCCGGCCCGGCTGGTTCCGGTTTCGAGTGGATCTTCCTGGTCGGCTTCCTGGTCATCTTCTACCTGATGATCTGGCGCCCCCAGGCCAAACGCGCCAAAGAGCACAAGAACCTGCTCGGCAACCTGCAAAAGGGTGACGAAGTCGTGACCTCCGGTGGTATCGCCGGCAAGGTTTCCAAGGTCAGCGACGATTTCGTGGTGATCGAAGTGTCCGACACCGTCGAGCTGAAGATCCAGAAAGCAGCCGTTGCGGCAACCCTGCCCAAGGGCACGCTGAAAGCCATCTAAGTCTTCTGTTTCAGTTTTTCCATCCCGCGGGGCGCAGATTGCGCCCCGCGTCATAAGCGGGCGGCGTCATTCATGCTCAACAAATACCCTCTGTGGAAATACCTGCTGATCATGGCCGTACTGGCTGTCAGCCTGGTTTATTCCGCACCCAATCTCTACCCCGATGACCCGGCTATCCAGGTCAGTGGGGCCAGCTCGGCGCAGACCATAGCGCAAGCCGATCTCGACCGTGTCAGCAAGGCGCTGAACGATGCGGGTATCGAGGTCAAGGCATCGAGCGTTGGCGAGCAGGGCCGTAACGGCCTGCTGCGTCTGACCAAGCAGAGCGACCAGCTGCCGGCCAAGGACATCGTGCGCAAGGCACTCGGCGACAACTATGTCGTCGCCCTGAACCTGGCGCAGACTACCCCCGACTGGCTGCGCAGTCTCGGTGCGAGCCCGATGAAGCTCGGCCTCGACCTGTCGGGTGGTGTGCACTTCCTGCTCGAAGTCGATATGGATAAAGCCCTGGACGTGCGTCGCCAGGTCTATGAAGGTGAGCTCAAGAGCTTGCTGCGCAAGGAGCGTGTGCGTTATCGCAGTATGCCGCAGCAGGGCGGTGCCATCCAGTTGGGCTTCGCTGACAGCGCGACCCTGGAAAAAGCCCAGCAACTGATCCGCAAGGATTTCAACGATTTCGAATTGAATGCCCAGGAGCGCGGCGGCCAACAAGTGCTGCGCGTGACCATGACGGCAGCCAAGATTGCCGAGATTCGCGAGTACTCGATCCGCCAGAACCTGACCACCGTGCGTAACCGGGTCAACGAACTGGGTGTCGCTGAGCCGCTGGTACAGCGCCAGGGCGCCAACCGTATCGTGGTCGAGCTGCCGGGCGTGCAGGACACCGCCGAAGCCAAGCGTATTCTCGGCAAGACCGCCAACCTGGAATTCCGCCTGGCGGCCGACCCCAATGCGCCGCGTGGCACCACCGAGCAGTTCGGCTTCCGCGAGGAAGGTCGTCCGCCCGTTCAGCTCGAGCGTGAGCTGATCATCACCGGTGACCAGGTGACCGACGCCCAGGCCAGTTTCGACGAGAATGGCCGGCCGCAGGTGAACATCCGTCTGGATGGCCACGGCGGTGATCTGATGAACCGCGCGACCCGCAGCAATGTCGGGCGCAGCATGGCGGTGATCTTCATCGAGCAGCGCCCGCAGACCCGTTACGTGAAACAGATGGTCGACGGCGTCGAGCAGGAAGTGCAGGTCGACTCTTTCAAGGAAGAGAAGCAGATCATCAGTCTGGCGACCATCCAGTCGCCGCTGGGCAGCCAGTTCCGTATCACCGGCCTGAACGGCCAGGGCGAATCTTCCGAGCTGGCCCTGCTGCTGCGTGCCGGTGGTTTGGCGGCGCCGATGTACTTCGCCGAAGAGCGCACCATCGGCCCGAGCCTGGGTGCCGAGAACATCACCAAAGGGATCGAGTCCACCGAGTGGGCAATGATCTTCGTGTCGCTGTTCATGATTGCCATCTACCGTTTCTTCGGGGTGTTGGCGACCGTGGCGCTGGCCTTCAACCTGGTGCTGCTGGTCGGCCTGATGTCGGTCATCGGCGCAACGCTTACCCTGCCGGGTATCGCCGGTATCGTGCTGACCCTGGGCATGGCGGTGGACGCCAACGTACTCATCTACTCGCGGATACGCGAGGAACTGAACAACGGCCTGTCGGTGCAGCGGGCGATCCACGAAGGTTTCGACCGCGCCTATACGGCGATCATCGACAGTAACCTGACTACGCTGCTGGTGGGGGCGATCCTGTTCGGGCTGGGTACCGGGCCGATCAAGGGCTTCGCCGTGACACTCTCGATCGGGATCATCACCTCGATGTTCACCGCGATCATGTTCACCCGAGGGATGGTCAACCTGATCTTCGGTGGCCGTAACTTCAAGAAACTGTGGATTTGAGGTGAGGCTATGAGATTTCCATCGCGCATTCCGTTCATGGCGATACGCAATATTGCGTTCGCCATCACTGTGGTTATCAGCCTTATCGGCCTCGGTAGCCTGTTCAAGCATGGCCTCAACTTCGGCCTGGATTTCACTGGTGGTACGCTGATCGAGCTGACTTACGAGCAGCCGGCCGACCTGGAGCTGATCAAGCGCGAGCTGGGCCAGGCCGGCTACCAGGACGCTGTCGTGCAGAGCTTCGGCTCCACCACCGATGTGCTGGTGCGTCTGGCTGGTGATTCGGCGGATCTCGGTAACGAGGTGGCTGCTGCGTTGCGCAAGATCGACGTCGATACTGCCTTCGAGGTCAAGCGCGTCGAGTTCGTCGGCCCGCAGGTGGGTGAAGAGCTGCGCGATCAGGGCGGCCTGGCCATGCTTCTGGCGCTTGGCGGCATCCTGCTGTACCTGGCTTTCCGCTTCCAGTGGAAGTTCGGTGTCGGTGCCGTGGCCTCGCTGGCTCACGACGTGATCGTTACCCTTGGCATCCTGGCGTTCTTCCAGGTGCCGTTCGATCTGACGGTGCTGGCTGCCGTACTGGCTATGATCGGCTATTCGCTCAACGACACCATCATCATCTACGACCGTGTCCGCGAGAACTTCCGGGTGCTGCGCAAGGCCGAGATCATCGAGAACATCGACGTGTCGGTAACTCAGACCCTGCTGCGTACCGTCGCGACGTCGACATCGACTGCCATGGCGCTGGTCGCGCTGCTGGTATTCGGTGGTGACAGCCTCGGTGGCTTCGCCCTGACGCTGCTGATCGGTGTGGTGGTCGGTACTTATTCCTCGGTCTATATCAGTGCCCCGGTGCTGATCTGGCTGAAGCTGACTTCCGAGGATCTGATCCCTCCGGTAGTCAATGCCGATGGCGTCGACGAGCGCCCCTGAGGTGTGACGCGCAACTCGATTACGGCGGACAAAAGCGGGCAGCAAGGGAACTTGTCGCCCGTTTTTCGTTTCCAAGGCAGGGAGTAAAGCAGCAAGAGCGCTGCGGTTGTGATCAGGAGTTCACATGAACAAGTCGTTGTTGGTTGGAGCTGTGTTGGGTGCTGTTGGTGTCACTGCAGGTGGTGCTGTCGCGACCTACAGTTTGGTCGGCGGCGGGCCTCAATATGCCGAGGTTCTGGCGGTCAAACCGGTGACTGAAACCATCAAGACGCCGCGTGAAGAATGCAAGGATGTGGCCGTGACGCGTCAGCGTGCGGTCAAGGATCAGCATCAGCTGGCGGGTACCGCTATCGGTGCCGTAGTCGGTGGCCTGCTGGGTAACCAGGTGGGTGGTGGCAACGGTAAGAAGATCGCTACCGTGGCAGGTGCGGTCGGCGGTGGTTATGCCGGTAACAAGGTGCAGGAAGGCATGCAGAACCGCGACACTTATACCACCACCGAGACCCGCTGCAACACCGTCACCGACACCAGCGAGAAGATCGTCGGCTACGACGTGAAATACGATCTGGACGGCAAGGTCGGTCAGGTGCGTATGGATCGTGAGCCGGGTCACCAGATCCCGGTGCGTGAAGGCAAGCTGGTGCTGGCCGATTCCGCTGAGTAAACAAACAGCCATCGCTGGCTGGGTGGAAAAAAGGCGCTCTTCGGAGCGCCTTTTTAATGGATTACGCTATTGGCTACATGCTTCAGGCGGGTCGGGGCAGTGCCTTGCTTGAAGCTTGTGGCTTGTAGCTTAAAACTGCTCCTAGCGTTTGAGCGACGCCGAGAGGTGCGGCTGGATCGCGGTCAGCACAGCCTTGAAGCATTTGGTGTTGCCAGCGACGATCTGACCTTTCTCAAGGAATTCATGGCCGCCGCTGAAGTCGCTGACCAGACCGCCCGCTTCCTGGATCAGCAGGGCGCCTGCCGCCATGTCCCACTCGGAGAGGCCGAATTCCCAGAACGCATCGAAGCGACCTGCGGCTACATAGGCCAGATCCAGGCTGGCGGCGCCGGCGCGGCGCACGCCTGCAGTCTGGCCGACCAGGCTGCGGAACATGCCCAGGTAGTTTTCCAGGTTGTCCAGTTGGCTGTCGCGGAACGGGAAGCCGGTACCCAGCAGGGCGCCTTCCAGGCTCTTGCGGTTGCTCACGCGCAGGCGGCGGCCGTTCAGAGCGGCGCCACGGCCACGGCTGGCGGTGAATTCTTCCTGGCGAACCGGGTCGATGATCACTGCGTGTTCCAGGCGGCCGCGGTATTTGCAGGCCACGCTTACGGCGAAGTGCGGGACGCCGCGGATGAAGTTGGTGGTGCCATCCAGTGGGTCGATGATCCACTGATAGTCGGCGCCTTCACCGCTGCCTTCGAGCAGGCCGCCCTCTTCGCCGAGGAAGCTGTGGGTCGGGTAGGCCTTGCGCAAAGCCTGGACGATCATCAGCTCGGCAGAGCGGTCGATCTCGGTGACGTAGTCCTTGGCGTCCTTTTCATCTACGGAGATGACGTCCAGGCGTTCGATTGAGCGGAAGATCATTTCACCGGCGCTACGGGCTGCGCGCAGCGCGATATTCAGCATGGGCTGCATGGAAGTTCACCTGGGGTCGTAATAAAGCCGGCCATTCTAGCAGAAAAGTACATCGCTTGAAGTGCCGTCCGTGTCCTGCGTGGCATAAAGCGGGGGGCTTCTGTAAGATTTGTCACCTTATTTATCCGACGCGGGCGTCTCTCTTGCTGCAGAACATTCGAGTGGTACTGGTCAACACCAGTCATCCCGGCAATATCGGCGGGGCGGCTCGCGCCATGAAAAACATGGGATTGTCGCGGCTGGTGCTGGTGGCGCCGCGCCAGTTTCCGAGTGAGGAAGCTGTGGCGCGAGCCTCGGGTGCGGCCGACATTCTCGATGCTGCTGAGGTGGTTTCGTGTCTCGAGGATGCGCTGGTCGGTTGCAGTCTGGTGTTCGGCACCAGTGCCCGTGAGCGACGTATTCCCTGGCCGCTGATCGATCCGCGCGAGTGTGGCGTAGCGGTTGTGGACAAAGCTGCTGCCGGTGGAGAGGTGGCGCTGGTGTTCGGGCGTGAGCACGCCGGCCTGACCAATGAAGAGCTGCAGCGCTGTCATTTCCATGTGCACATTCCGTCCGACCCGGCATTCAGTTCGCTGAACCTGGCGGCTGCCGTGCAGGTGCTGACGTACGAGGCGCGCATGGCGGCCCTGGCGCTGGAAAATGCTCCGCTCGTGGCGCCTCGACAGGACGTTGTCGCTGACGAGGGCGAGCAGCCGGTGACCGCTGACGAGATGGAATCCTTCTACGGGCATCTCGAAAAGTCGCTGGTGGAGATCGGGTTTCTCGACCCGGTCAATCCGCGTCACTTGATGAGTCGCCTGCGTCGTCTGTATGGACGCAGTGCGGTGACCAAGCTGGAAATGAATATCTTGCGCGGCGTGTTGACCGAAACGCTCAAGGCGGCGCGCGGCGAGCACCATAAGCGGGGAAAGAGTGATGTTTGAGCGCATGCGGGAAGATATCCAGGGTGTTTTTCATCGTGATCCGGCGGCGCGCAACGCGTTCGAAGTGGTTACCTGTTACCCGGGGTTGCATGCGGTGTGGCTGCATCGGGCGGCGCACGGGTTGTGGGTGTCCGGCTGGAAGTGGCTGGCGCGTAGCGTGTCGAACTTCAGTCGCTGGTTGACGGGTATCGAAATTCATCCGGGGGCGGTGATCGGCCGACGCTTTTTCATCGATCACGGCATGGGCATCGTCATCGGTGAGACCGCTGAGATCGGTGACGACGTCACGCTCTATCAGGGGGTGACCCTGGGTGGCACCAGTTGGAACAAGGGCAAGCGCCATCCGACGCTCGAGGATGGTGTGGTGGTGGGCGCTGGCGCCAAGGTGCTCGGTCCGTTCACTGTGGGTGCGGGCGCCAAGATCGGCTCCAATGCGGTGGTCACCAGGGCGGTGCCGGCTGGGGCTACGGCGGTCGGTATTCCAGCGAAGGTCATCGTCAAGGATGAAGATGGGCTCGAGGCGCAGCGTCGGGCCATGGCCGACAAGCTGGGGTTCGATGCCTATGGCGTCAGCCAGGACATGCCGGATCCGGTGGCGCGGGCTATCGCGCAGCTGCTCGATCACCTGCATGCGGTCGACAATCGCCTGGAGGGTATGTGTGACGCGCTCGGTGCATTGGGCAGCGATTACCGTGCCAAGGAGTTGCCCGAGCTGCGTGACGAAGACTTCGATGGTGTCTGCAAGGAGCAGGGCGACAAGCCGGCCGCTTGATGCGTGGCGGGCGTGGCTTTGCTATGATCCGCCGCCGCTTGAAGCGGGCAAGGCGTCTAATCCCGAGTGTTCTAGTGGGTCTTATAGTTGACTTAAATACTCGGGAATAGGATAATTGCGGCACATTGTGATTCCTTGGTAACCCTTCATGCGACTGACTACCAAAGGCCGATACGCCGTTACTGCCATGCTCGATCTGGCGCTGCATGCGCAGAACGGGCCGGTATCCCTCGCCGATATCTCCGAGCGCCAGGGTATTTCTCTCTCCTACCTCGAGCAGCTGTTCGCCAAGCTCCGTCGTGGGAGTCTGGTTTCCAGCGTGCGTGGCCCGGGTGGTGGTTATCAACTGTCGCGCAACATGCAGGGTATCCAGGTCGCCGAAGTGATCGACGCGGTCAACGAATCCGTCGATGCCACCCGTTGCCAGGGGCAGGGCGGTTGTCACTCCGGCGATATCTGCCTGACCCACCATTTGTGGTGCGATCTGAGCCAGCAGATCCACGAGTTCCTCAGCGGCATCAGTCTGGCCGATCTGGTCACGCGCCGTGAGGTGCAGGAAGTTGCCCAGCGCCAGGATCAGCGTCGCTGCAATAATAATGGCAGGGCACACCTTCTGGATAAGATTGAAGCGTCCACCGTCGATTGAGCACGCAAGGCGCCGGCCTGATACCTGATTAGGAGATACCTGAATGAAATTGCCGATCTACATGGACTACTCCGCGACAACGCCGGTCGATCCACGCGTTGCGCAAAAAATGATCGAATGCCTGACCAACGAAGGCAACTTCGGCAACCCGGCTTCGCGCTCCCACGTGTTTGGCTGGAAGGCCGAAGAAGCCGTGGAGAACGCCCGCCGCCAGGTCGCCGAGCTGGTCAATGCCGACCCGCGCGAGATTGTCTGGACGTCCGGTGCCACCGAATCCGACAACCTCGCCATCAAGGGCATCGCCAGCTTCTACGCAAGCAAGGGCAAGCATCTGATCACCTCGAAGATCGAGCACAAAGCGGTGCTCGACACCATGCGTCAGCTTGAGCGTGAAGGCTTCGAAGTCACCTATATCGAGCCCGGTGAAGACGGCCTGATCACCCCGGCCATGGTCGAGGCGGCACTGCGTGAAGACACCATTCTGGTGTCGATCATGCACGTCAACAACGAAATCGGCACCGTCAACGATATCGCCGCGATCGGCGAATTGCTGCGTGCTCGTGGCGTGTTCTTCCATGTCGATGCCGCTCAGTCGACCGGCAAGGTGGAGATCGACCTGCAAAATCTCAAGGTCGACCTGATGTCCTTCTCGGCGCACAAGACCTATGGCCCGAAAGGCGTCGGCGCCCTGTACGTACGCCGCAAGCCGCGTGTACGCCTGGAAGCCCAGACCCACGGTGGCGGCCACGAGCGCGGCATGCGTTCCGGTACCCTGGCGACCCATCAGTGTGTCGGCATGGGTGAAGCCTTCCGCATCGCCAAGGAAGAAATGGCCGCAGAGAACGCCAAGGTACTGGCCCTGCGTGACCGCTTCTTCAAACACGTCGACGGTCTGGAGGAGCTGTACATCAATGGCAGCATGACTGCCCGTGTGCCGCACAACCTGAATCTCAGCTTCAACTACGTCGAAGGCGAGTCGCTGATCATGGCCCTCAAGGATCTGGCGGTCTCGTCCGGTTCGGCCTGTACCTCGGCCTCTCTGGAGCCTTCCTACGTGCTGCGCGCCCTGGGCCGCAACGACGAACTGGCACACAGCTCGATTCGCTTCACCTTCGGCCGCTTCACCACCGAAGAAGAAGTCGACTACGCCGCGGAGAAAGTACGCGAGGCAGTCACCAAGCTGCGCGAACTGTCGCCGCTCTGGGATATGTTCAAAGAAGGTGTCGACATTTCCAAGGTGGAATGGGCAGCACACTAAAAGCTGCCAGTGAGCGGCGCCTGATGAAAGAGGATTGATAACATGGCTTACAGCGAAAAGGTCATCGACCACTACGAGAACCCGCGCAACGTCGGCAAGATGAACGCGGAAGATCCTGACGTCGGCACCGGCATGGTCGGCGCGCCGGCCTGCGGCGACGTGATGCGTCTGCAGATCAAGGTCAACGAGCAGGGCGTGATCGAAGACGCCAAGTTCAAGACCTACGGCTGTGGCTCCGCCATCGCCTCCAGTTCCCTGGCCACAGAGTGGATGAAGGGCAAGACACTGGATGAGGCAGAGACCATCAAGAACACCCAGCTCGCCGAAGAGCTGGCGCTGCCGCCCGTGAAGATTCACTGTTCGGTACTCGCCGAGGACGCCATCAAGGCTGCCGTGCGCGATTACAAGCAGAAGAAAGGTTTGCTCTAAGGAGGTTTGTCGATGGCCATCAGCATGACTCAAGCCGCTGCCCAGCATATTCGTCGTTCGCTCGACGGCCGTGGAAGGGGTGAGGGTATCCGCCTGGGTGTGCGCACCACAGGCTGTTCCGGCCTGGCTTACGTGCTGGAGTTCGTCGACGAAACCGCCGGCGAGGATCAGGTGTTCGAGAGCCATGGCGTCAAGGTGATCATCGATCCCAAGAGCCTGGTCTATCTCGACGGCACCGAGCTGGACTTCGTCAAGGAAGGGTTGAACGAAGGCTTCAAGTTCAACAACCCGAATGTCCGTGGCGAGTGTGGCTGCGGCGAAAGCTTCAACATCTGATGAGCAGCTCCGGCCCTTGTCACTTCGCCCTGTTCGAGCTGCAGCCGAGCTTCCGTCTGGATCTCGATCAGCTCGCGACCCGTTATCGCGAGTTGGCTCGTGGCGTGCACCCTGACCGTTTCGCTGATGCTTCCGAGCGTGAACAGCGTCTGGCGCTGGAGCGTTCGGCGAGCCTCAACGAGGCCTATAGCACGCTCAAAAGCGATTCGCAGCGTGCCCGCTATCTGCTGGCGATGCGCGGGCCCGAGTTGCCGCTGGAAGTCACCGTGCAGGATCCTGACTTCCTGATGCAGCAGATGCAGTGGCGTGAAGAGCTCGAAGAGCTGCAGGACGATGCTGACCTGGCGGGTGTTGCGGCGTTCAAGGGGCGTTTGAAGACAGCCAAGCAAGACCTGAACGATAGCTTCGCCGATGCCTGGGAGGACGATGCGCGCCGAGAAGAGGCCGAACGCCTGATGCGCCGCATGCAGTTCCTCGACAAGCTTTCCCACGAGGTGCGCCAGTTGGAAGAGCGCCTCGACGATTAATGCACGTACGGCTGCCGTGGCCGTGCCTGATACCCAGATAAGCACCGATTACCTATGGCTTTATTGCAGATTGCTGAGCCCGGACAGAGCCCACAACCACACCAGCGTCGTCTGGCTGTCGGGATCGACCTGGGCACCACCAATTCCTTGGTCGCTGCCGTGCGCAGCGGCGTCAGCGAACCGCTGCCGGACAGTGAAGGGCGCCTGATTCTGCCCTCGGCCGTGCGTTATCACGCCGATCGCGTCGAGGTCGGAGAAGCGGCCCGTCGCGACGCCGCGAGCGACCCCTTCAACAGCATCCTGTCGGTCAAGCGCTTGATGGGGCGCGGCCTTGCCGATGTGAAGCAATTGGGTGAGCAACTGCCTTACCGCTTCGTCGCCGGCGAGTCGCACATGCCGTTCATCGACACCGTGCAGGGTCTGAAAAGCCCTGTGGAAGTGTCCGCTGAAATCCTCAGGGTGTTGCGCCAGCGCGCCGAGTCGACCCTGGGTGGCGAGCTGGTAGGGGCGGTGATTACCGTGCCGGCCTATTTCGACGACTCCCAGCGCCAGGCCACCAAGGACGCAGCGCGTCTGGCCGGCCTGGGCGTGCTGCGTCTACTCAACGAACCCACCGCTGCCGCGGTCGCCTATGGCCTCGACCAGAACGCCGAAGGCGTGGTGGCGATCTACGACCTGGGCGGCGGTACCTTCGATATTTCCATCCTGCGTCTGACCGGTGGTGTATTCGAGGTGCTGGCTACCGGTGGCGACAGTGCCCTGGGCGGTGATGATTTCGACCACGCCATCGCTGGCTGGATCGTCGAGCAGGCTGGCCTGTCCGCCGATATCGAGCCGGGTGCCCAGCGCAGCCTGCTGCAGACCGCCTGCTCCGCCAAGGAGGCACTGACCGATGCCGAGAGCGTCGAGGTCGTGCACGGCCAGTGGCGCGATGTATTGTCCCGCGCCGATTTCCAGGCGCTGATCGAGCCGATGGTGGCGCGCAGCCTGAAAGCCTGCCGCCGCGCCGTACGCGATTCGGGTATCGAAGTCGAAGACGTCGGAGCCGTGGTCATGGTCGGTGGTTCGACCCGTGTACCGCGTGTGCGTGAGGCGGTCGGCGAGCTGTTCGGCCGCCAGCCGCTGACCGATATCGACCCGGATCAGGTGGTCGCCATCGGCGCGGCGATCCAGGCCGATGCCCTGGCCGGCAACCGCCGTGCAGATGGTGAGGAATTGCTGCTGCTGGACGTCATCCCGCTGTCCCTGGGGCTGGAAACCATGGGCGGGCTGATGGAAAAGGTGATTCCGCGCAACACCACGATTCCCGTGGCTCGTGCACAGGAATTCACGACTTACAAAGATGGCCAGAGCGCCATGATGATCCATGTGCTGCAGGGCGAGCGCGAGCTGATCAGCGATTGCCGTTCCCTGGCGCGTTTCGAGCTACGCGGTATTCCGCCGATGGTGGCCGGCGCGGCGAAGATCCGGGTGACCTTCCAGGTGGACGCCGATGGTCTGCTCAGCGTAAGTGCCCGCGAGCTGGCTTCGGGCGTCGAAGCCAGTATTCAGGTCAAACCGTCCTATGGCCTTACCGATGGTGAGGTGGCGCGCATGCTGAAGGATTCCTTCCAGCACGCCGGTGGTGACAAGGCCGCCCGCGCCTTGCGCGAGCAGCAGGTCGATGCGCAGCGTCTGCTCGAGGCGGTCGAGGCTGCCTTGCAGGTCGATGGCGAACGTCTGCTGGATGCCGAAGAGCGCATGGTGATCGACCTGCAGATGCAGGAACTACGTGATTTGTTGACTGGCACCGATGGCGTGGCCATCGAGCAGCAGACCAAGCGTCTGTCGCAAGTGACCGATGCTTTTGCAGCCCGCCGCATGGATTCGACGGTAAAAGCCGCGCTGGCCGGGCGCAACCTGAATGAGATCGAGGAATAACTGATGCCTCAGGTAATTTTTCTGCCCCACGAGAAATTCTGCCCGGAAGGGCTGGTGGTGGAGGCTCAGCCTGGTACTTCCATCCTGGAGCTGGCCCACGAGCACCATATCGAGATGGAGAGCGCCTGTGGCGGCGTGTGTGCCTGTACTACCTGCCATTGCATCGTGCGCGAGGGGTTCGATTCGCTGAACGAAGCCGACGAGCTCGAAGAGGACTACCTCGACAAGGCCTGGGGGCTGGAAGCTCAGTCGCGTCTCGCCTGTCAGGCTATCGTTGGTGAAGAAGACATAACCGTCGAAATCCCCAAGTATTCGCTCAACCACGCCGCCGAAGCGCCGCACTGATCAGGGAGCCTCAGCATGAGCCTGAAATGGGTCGATGTTCTTGAAATCGCCATCCAGCTTGCCGACAGCAAAGCGGATGTCGACCCTCGTTACGTGAATTTCGTCCAGCTGCATCGCTGGGTGGTAGAGCTGCCGGACTTTTCCGACGACCCGCAACGCGGCGGCGAAAAGGTGCTCGAAGCCATTCAGGCTGCCTGGATCGAAGAGACGCAGTGAGGCGCTGGGGCGGTCTTGCCGCCTCGGCTGCAGCGAGCCGATTGCCGCCAAGGGCCGCTGTTATGTTTTTGAATGGAACCCGCGTATAATTCGCGGGTTTAATTTTTGGCTTTAAATCTATTGTTTCTGGAGTGTCACATGGCTGTTCAACGTACTTTCTCCATCATCAAGCCTGATGCCGTTGCTAAAAACGTTATCGGCGAGATCACCACTCGTTTCGAAAAAGCGGGCCTGCGCATCGTCGCTTCCAAGCAGTTGCAACTGTCCGAGCGCGAGGCCGCTGGCTTCTACGCCGAGCACAGCGAGCGTGGCTTCTTCAAGGATCTGGTCGCATTCATGACCTCCGGTCCGGTCATCGTCCAGGTTCTGGAAGGCGAAAACGCCATCGCCAAGAACCGTGAGCTGATGGGCGCTACCAACCCGAAAGAAGCCGCTGCCGGCACCATCCGTGCCGACTTCGCCGTTTCCATCGACGAGAACGCCGTTCACGGTTCGGACTCCGAAGCTTCCGCTGCGCGCGAAATCGCTTACTTCTTCTCCGCTACCGAGGTAAACGCCCGCATTCGCTAAGGCGAAGCGTGCGAGGGTGAATACGCCATGACCGACACAAACGGCAAAATCAACCTGCTGGGCCTGACCCAGCCGGAAATGGAGCAATTCTTCGACAATATCGGGGAAAAACGCTTCCGTGCCGGTCAGGTCATGAAGTGGATTCACCACTTTGGCGTCGATGATTTCGACGCCATGACCAACGTTGGCAAGGTCTTGCGCGAAAAGCTCAAGGCTGCTGCCTATATTCGCGGGCCAGAAGTGGTCAGCGAAGATATTTCCTCCGATGGCACGCGCAAGTGGGTAGTGCGTGTGGCGTCGGGCAGTTGCGTGGAAACCGTGTACATCCCCCAGGGCGGGCGTGGCACCCTGTGTGTTTCCTCGCAAGCCGGCTGTGCCCTGGACTGCAGCTTCTGCTCCACGGGCAAGCAAGGTTTCAACAGTGACCTGACCAGTGCCGAAATCATCGGCCAGGTATGGGTCGCCAACAAGTCGTTCGGCAGTGTGCCAGCGAAGATCGACCGCGCGATCACCAACGTGGTGATGATGGGCATGGGCGAGCCGCTGCTGAATTTCGACAACGTGGTCGCCGCCATGAAGATCATGATGGATGACCTCGGTTACGGCATCTCCAAGCGCAAGGTGACGTTGTCCACTTCCGGTGTGGTGCCGATGATCGACAAGCTGGCCGAGGTCATCGACGTGTCCCTGGCGTTGTCGCTGCACGCGCCGAACGACGAGCTGCGCAGCCAGTTGGTGCCGATCAACAAGAAATACCCGCTGGACATGCTGCTGGCTGCCTGCAAACGTTACATTTCCCGCCTGGGCGAGAAACGTGTGCTGACAATCGAGTACACCCTGCTCAAGGATGTGAACGATAAACTCGAGCACGCCGAACAGATGGTCGCGCTGTTGGCGGATGTACCCTGCAAGATCAACCTGATTCCGTTCAACCCGTTCCCCCATTCGGGTTACGAGCGTCCAAGCAACAACGCCATTCGTCGTTTCCAGGAACTGTTGCAAAAAGCCGGACATAACGTCACGGTGCGCACGACCCGTGGCGAAGATATCGACGCGGCGTGTGGGCAACTGGTTGGCCAAGTCATGGATCGTACCCGCCGCAGTGAACGCTACATCGCCGTGCGTCAGTTGAGCGGCGAGGCGGACTCTCCGCGTCCCACTGCCAGTCGTACCTGAGAGGATGTCCATGACCGTGCTGCGTTCCTTGTTGTTTCTGCTCAGTGCAAGTCTGCTCAGCGCTTGCGTTTCCACCGGTGATGTCGACCCGATGAAAACCGCCGAGGGCCGCAAGAAGGCTTACGATTCATTCGTCCAGCTCGGTATCGGCTATTTGCAGCAGGGTGAAACGGGGCCGGCCAAGGTGCCGTTGAAGAACGCGCTGAACATCAATCCGTCGGGCGCCGATGCCCACGCGGTACTGGCGTTGGTATTCCAGCGCGAGATGGAGCCGGAATTGGCCGACGAGCACTTTCGCAAGTCGCTGTCGGGTAATTCCAGGGATGCACGCCTGCTGAACAATTACGCGGGTTTTCTGTTCGAACAGAAGCGTTACAAGGAAGCCCTGCAGCGCTACAGCCTCGCCGCCGAGGACAGCCTCTATCCAGAGCGTGCCCGGGTGTTCGAGAATCTTGGCATGACCGCGATGATGCTCAAGCAGCGCGACGAGGCCAAAGCCTATTTCGAACGTTCGCTGCGCCTCAACAGCCGTCAGCCGCGGGCGCTGCTGGAAATGGCGAACCTTTCTTACGAAGACAAAGAGTACGTCCCGGCGCGTAGCTACTACGAAAGCTACAGCGCCATTGCCGAGCAGAATTCCCGCAGCCTGTTGTTGGGGGCCCGACTGGCCACGATCTTTGAGGATCGTGACCGCGCCGCCAGCATCGGCTTGCAGTTGAAACGTCTTTATCCCGGTACGCCGGAATATCAGCAATATCTGTCGGAGCAAAGATGAAAGCGGCCCAACCTGAAGTTGCAGCAGCTCATCACGTCAATCCTGGTGAAGCGCTGCGTGCGGCGCGTGAGAGCAGGGGCTGGTCGGTCGCGGAAGTCGCGGCTCAGCTCAACCTCACGCCTATGCGCCTGGCCCAGCTGGAGGCCGGTGAATTCGATAAGCTGCCGGGCAATACCTTCGCCCGCGGCTATATCCGCGCCTATGCAAAACTGCTCGGCCTGGATCAGGCACCGCTGGTCGCCGATTTCGATCAGTTCACCGGCAGCAATGCCACTGGCAGCAGCGTGCATGCCCTGGGTCGTATCGAAGAGCCGACGCGTTACTCGCAGAGCATCCTGCGCCTGGTCAGCTTCCTGTTGCTGCTCGGTGTGGGCGGCGCCTGTTTCTACTGGTGGCAGGATCAGGGTTGGCAACTCGATGATCTGAAGAATGTTGGCCTGGGCCATGTCGAAGTCGATGGCGCCGACGGCAATACGCAGATCCACCCACTCGACGAGCCGGAAGATCAGGCCGTTGCCGAAGCGCAGAATCAAGGTACCGAATTGCCGCTGCCAAGTGTTCCTGTCGAGCCGCTGGGCGATGCCGCGGACACTACCCCTGAGGCCACTGCCAGTGAGCTGCTGGAGCAGAACCCTCCTGCTCAGGCCGCGCCGGCCGACCCCACTCAGGCCCCAGCCGCACCGGGTACACCAGCGACGACTCCTGCCGCGCCGGCTGCTGAAGCGCCTGCACCGGCTGCTGCCCCTCAGCCTCAAGCGCCGGTCGCTGCTGGTGAAGGCCTGTTGAGTCTGACGTTCGTCGCCGACTGCTGGATTCAGGTGACCGATGCCAATGGCAAGATCGTCGCCAGTGGCCTGAAACGTTCCGGTGAGAGTCTCGATGTGCGCGCCCAGGCGCCGCTGGAACTGCGTCTGGGGTTTGCCCGTGGCGCTCAGGTGGCCTATAACGGCGCAGCCGTGGACGTGACGCCGCACATCTCTGGTGAGACCGCACGCTTCAAGTTGGGTGGGCAGTAATATGCACGGTGAATCGCCGATCAAGCGCCGGCTGTCCCGCAAGATCTGGGTCGGCTCGGTACCGGTAGGGGGCGATGCGCCCATCGCCGTGCAGAGCATGACCAACACCGATACCAACGATGTCGCCGCGACCGTCGAGCAGATTCGTCGTCTTGAAGCGGCGGGTGCCGACATCGTGCGGGTTTCCGTGCCGGACATGGACGCTGCCGAAGCCTTTGGCCGAATCAAGCAGCAGGTCAATCTGCCGCTGGTGGCGGACATTCACTTCGATTACCAGATCGCCCTGCGCGTGGCCGAACTGGGCGTCGATTGCCTGCGTATCAACCCCGGTAACATCGGTCGTGAAGACCGGGTCAAGGCGGTGGTCGAGGCCGCTCGCGACAAGGGCATCCCGATCCGCATCGGCGTGAATGCCGGTTCGCTGGAAAAGGATCTGCAGAAGAAATACGGTGAACCGACCCCGGCCGCCCTGGTTGAGTCCGCGCTGCGTCACGTGGAGCACCTGGATCGCCTGAATTTCCCGGACTTCAAAGTCAGCGTAAAGGCCTCCGACGTGTTCATGGCCGTCGAGGCCTATCGCCTGCTGGCCAAGCAGATCGAGCAACCGCTGCACCTGGGCATCACCGAAGCCGGTGGCCTGCGTTCGGGCACCGTGAAGTCCTCCGTCGGCCTGGGCATGCTGCTGGCCGATGGCATCGGCGACACCATTCGCATCTCTCTGGCTGCCGATCCGGTGGAAGAGATCAAGGTCGGCTTCGATATTCTCAAGTCGCTGCGTTTGCGTTCGCGGGGCATCAACTTCATCGCCTGCCCAAGCTGCTCGCGCCAGAACTTCGACGTGGTCAAGACCATGAACGAGCTGGAAACCCGCGTCGAAGACCTGCTGGTGCCGCTGGACGTCGCGGTGATCGGCTGCGTGGTCAACGGCCCGGGCGAAGCCAAGGAGGCGCATATCGGTCTCACTGGCGGCAGCCCGAACAATCTGGTCTACATCGACGGCAAGCCCGTCTCGAAACTGACCAACACCAACCTGGTGGATGAGCTGGAACGGCTGATCCGCACAAAGGCGGCCGAGAAGGTCGCAGCCGACGCGGCCGTGATCGTGCGCGGCTGATCCGTGCCTAAGGAAAACAATTGAGCAAGTCCCTGCAAGCCATTCGTGGCATGAACGATATCCTGCCGCAGCAGACCCCGGCCTGGCGTTACCTGGAAACCACCCTGGCAGCGCTGCTCGACAGCTACGGCTACCAGGAAATGCGTCTGCCGATCCTCGAGTTCACCGAGCTGTTCGCCCGTGGTATCGGCGAAGGCACCGACGTGGTCGACAAGGAGATGTACACCTTCCTTGACCGCAACGACGAATCCCTGACTTTGCGCCCCGAAGGCACTGCCGGTTGCGTGCGTGCCGTACTCGAGCATGGCATGACCGGCGGCGGCCAGGTGCAGAAGCTGTGGTACGCGGGCCCGATGTTCCGCTACGAGAAGCCGCAGAAGGGCCGCTATCGGCAGTTCCACCAGATCGGTGTCGAAGTCTTCAACCTGCCTGGGCCGGACATCGATGCCGAGCTGATCACCCTGACCTGGCGCCTGTGGAAGCAATTGGGTCTGAGCGATGCGGTGACCCTGCAGCTCAACAGCCTGGGTTCCAGCGAAGCCCGCGCGGTGTATCGCGATGCGTTGGTGGCCTACCTGCAGGAGCGCTTCGATCAGCTCGACGAAGACAGCCAGCGTCGCCTGACCACCAATCCGCTGCGCATTCTCGACAGCAAGGTGGCCAGTACTCAGGCACTGCTCGCCGATGCGCCGACCCTGCACGACTATCTGGACGAAGAGTCTCGCGCGCATTTCGAGGGCCTCAAGGCGCGTCTCGATGCGGTCGGCATCGCCTACGAGATCAACCCCAAGCTGGTACGTGGCCTGGATTACTACGGCCGTACCGTGTTCGAGTGGGTCACCGACAAGCTCGGTTCCCAGGGCACCGTGTGTGCCGGTGGCCGTTACGATGGCCTGATCACCCAGTTCGGCGGCAAACCGACGCCGGGTGTTGGCTTCGCCATGGGTGTCGAGCGTCTGGTGTTGCTGCTGGAAACCCTGCAGCGTGTGCCGGCTGAGCTGAACCGCCCGGCCGATGCCTTTATCTGCGCCTTTGGCGAGCCGGCCGAGCTGGCGGCGTTGGCCCTGGCGGAGAATCTGCGTAACGAAGTTCCGGGGCTGCGCCTGCTGGTCAATGCCGGCAGCGGTAGCTTCAAGAGCCAGTTCAAGAAGGCCGACAAGAGCGGCGCCACCTATGCATTGATTCTGGGTGAGGACGAACTGGCTGCTCGCGTGGTAGGTTGCAAACCTTTGCGCGACGACAGCGAACAGCAAAACATTGCCTGGTCGGCCCTGGCCGAGCATCTGGCGTCCTGCACCAAGCAGGCTTGAGCGATTTAGCGATTAAGGAGTATTGGGGTGGCGTTGAATAGCGATGATGATGAACTGGCCGGCCTGAAGGACTGGTGGCAGCGTAATGGTAAGCCGCTGGTAGCTGGCGGTGCTTTGGCGCTGATCGTGGTATTCGGCTGGCAGGCCTGGCAGAAGTACCAGAGCAATCAGGCTCAGGGCGCTTCGGTGGTCTACCAGCAACTGCTGGAGTCGGCTCTGACCCCGAGCGGTCAGCCTGATGCCGCCAAGGTAGCGGCTCTGGCTGGTCAGCTGAAGAGTGATTTCGGCGGTACTCAGTACGCTCAGTACGGCAGCCTGTTCGTGGCCAAGGTCGCGGTCGAGGCCGGCAAGCTGGACGACGCAGCCAGCGAACTGCGCAGCGTGGTCGACAAGCCCGCCAATGAGACGCTCGGTGAGCTCGCTCGTCAGCGTCTGGCCCGCGTGCTGGCCGCTCAGGACAAAGCCGACGAAGCCCTGAAACTGCTCGATGGCGACGCCGACCAGGCTTACCTGGCCAGTCGCGAAGAGCTCAAGGGCGATCTGTTGGTGAAGCTGGGCCGTACCGACGATGCCCACGCTGCCTATGTGAAGGCCAAGGGTGCGCTGTCTGAAGAGGCTGCCGTTGGTGGTCTGCAGATGAAGATCGACGACCTGGCCAAAGGGGATGCATGACGTGATGCGTTGGAAGAATGCCGCACTGCTGGCCCTGGCCGTTCTGGTCGTCGGTTGCAGCAGCAACAGCAAGAAAGAACTGCCACCTGCCGAGCTTCCCAAGTTCAAAGAGGAAGTGAAGCTGCAGAAAGAGTGGAGCCGTTCGATCGGCAACGGTCAGGGCGACATCTACAACATGCTCGAGCCTGTGGTCGATGGCGAGCAGATCTTCGCCGCCGACGTCGAAGGCCTGATCATGTCCATGGAGCGCACCACCGGCAAAGTGTCCTGGAAGAAGGAACTGGATGTGCCGATTTCCGGTGCCGTGGCAGCTGGCTACGGGATGGTCGTGGTCGGCACTCTCAAGGGTGAAGTGATCGCCCTGGATTCGTCCAGCGGTGAAGAAAAATGGCGCGCCAAGGTACCGAGCGAAGTGCTGTCGGCTCCGGCCATCAACAGCGACACCGTGTTGGTACAGACTCAGGATGACACCCTGGTCGCTCTGGACGCATACAGTGGCCAGCAGCGCTGGATTTTCGAGAACACCCCGGCAGTCCTGACCCTGCGTGGCACTGGCAGCCCGCTGCTGACCAACCAGTTGGCCATCGCCGGCCTGTCCAGCGGCAAGGTCATCGCCCTGGACGCCCAGCGTGGCATCCCGGTGTGGGAACAGCGCGTCGCCATCCCGCAAGGCCGTTCCGAGCTGGATCGCATCGTCGACATCGACGGTGGCCTGCTGCTTTCCGGTGGCCAGCTGTACGTGGTGACCTACCAGGGGCGCGTTGCTGCCCTCGATCTGGAAAGCGGCCGTGTGCTGTGGCAGCGCGAAGCATCCAGCTCCATGAGTGTGGCTCAAGGTTTCGGTAACGTTTACGTGACCCTGGCCAGCGGCACCGTGGAAAGCATCGACGAGCGCTCGGCTTCGGCCCTGTGGAGCAACGATGCCCTGGCCCGTCGCCAGCTGTCGGCGCCGCAGGTGTTCTCCAGCTATGTCGCGTTCGGCGATCTGGAAGGCTACCTGCACCTGATCAGCCAGGTCGATGGCCGTTTCGTCGGCCGCATCCGTATCGACAGCGACGGCCTGCGTGCCCGTCCGCTGGTCGTCGGCGACTGGCTGTACGCCTTCGGCAACGGCGGCAAACTGGTGGCCTTGACCATCAAGTGAGCCCGTGTCCCGCTCGCTTGGTTTAGCCGGGCGAGTGGGGCAGATAGCGCAAGATTTGTGGCCGCTGCCTGTGCAGCGGCTTTTGTATTTTCTGAAATAACGAAGTGGAGAGCCGAATGGTTCCCGTAATTGCCCTGGTGGGTCGGCCGAACGTCGGCAAATCCACCCTGTTCAACCGCCTGACCCGCACCCGCGACGCGATCGTCGGTGACCTTTCCGGTCTGACCCGCGACCGCCAGTACGGCGAGGCCAAATGGCAGGGGCGTACCTATATCGTGATCGACACCGGTGGTATCTCCGGTGACGAAGAAGGCATCGACGCGAAGATGGCCGAGCAGTCCCTGCAGGCCATCGAAGAAGCCGATGCCGTGTTGTTCCTGGTCGACGCCCGTGCCGGGCTGTCCGCCTCCGACCAGATGATTGGCGAGCACCTGCGCAAGCGCAACAAGCGCAGCTTCCTGGTGGTCAACAAGGTCGACAACCTCGACCCGGATCTGGCCCGCGCCGAATTCGCCCCGCTGGGCATGGGCGAAGCCCTGGCCATCGCCGGTGCCCATGGTCGTGGTATCACCCAGATGCTCGAAGCGGCCCTGGGCAGCTTTCCCAAGGATGCTGGCGAGCCTGAGGAGGGCGAAGAGCCGGAGGTCGTCGCCGAAGGCGAGGAAGCCAAGCGCATTCCTGGTCCGAGCGAGAAGGACGGCATCAAGCTGGCGATCATCGGCCGCCCCAACGTCGGCAAGTCGACCCTGGTCAACCGCATGCTCGGTGAAGACCGGGTCATCGTCTACGATCAGGCCGGCACCACCCGCGACAGCATCTACATCCCCTTCGAGCGGGATGAAGAGAAGTACACCCTGATCGACACCGCTGGCGTGCGCCGGCGCGGCAAGATCTTCGAGGCGGTGGAAAAGTTCTCGGTGGTCAAGACGTTGCAGGCCATTCAGGATTCCAACGTGGTGGTGTTTGTCATGGACGCCCGCGAAGGCGTGGTCGACCACGACCTCAACCTGCTCGGCTTCGTGCTGGAGAGTGGCCGTGCCCTGGTCATTGCCCTGAACAAGTGGGACGGCATGGAGCCCAGCGAGCGCGATTACGTGAAGACCGAGCTGCAACGCCGGTTGTTCTTCGTCGACTTCGCCGATATCCACTTCATCTCGGCGCTGCATGGCACCGGTGTCGGTCATCTGTACAAGTCGGTGCAGGCTTCGTTCCAGTCGGCCATCACCCGCTGGCCGACCAACCGCCTGACGCAGATCCTCGAAGACGCCGTGCGCGAGCACGCGCCACCCATGGTCAACAACCGCCGGATCAAGTTGCGCTACGCCCACCTGGGTGGTGCCAACCCGCCGCTGATCGTGATCCACGGCAACCAGGTCGATGCGGTGCCCAAGTCCTATATCCGCTACCTGGAAAATACCTACCGGCGTGTGCTCAAGCTGGTTGGTACGCCGATCCGCATCGAGTTCAAGGGCGGTGAGAACCCTTACGAGGGCAACAAGAACACCCTCACCGATCGCCAGGTGAACAAGAAGCGCCGTCTGATGAGCCACCACAAGAAAGCCGACAAGAAGCGCAAGGACAAGCGCTAAGGCGAGTGAAGGAGAGCAGCAAAAACACCGGCCAATGCCTAATGCCAGTCAGTTAAGCTGACTGGCATTTTTCTTTTTGGGGTACTTGATCGGTTTAGGTTTCACGACGCGGGGATAGTGCCGTTCTCGCCTGGGTGGCAGGACGAAGTGACGGGCCTGGATTCTCAGCTCTGCCAGCCGTTGGGGGATAGTCGCCGGTGTTTGCGTGGGGCAATAACGCAGAGCCCCCGCGATGGCCAGCCACTGGAAGCTCAGGCGTTGTGGGGGTATTTCCAGCTCCTCGGCCATCAGGTGCATTTCCTGGCGGATCAGGTTGTAGGCCAGCAAGGTTCCCCATAACTCCTGCCGAGCGAGTTCAGGGAGTTTGCTGCGCAGCAATCCGCCATCTTGCAGGCCTTGCTTGATCTCGCGGTAACCCAGTTCGATCTCCCAGCGCTCGCGATAGTGAGCCGCCACCTGGTCGGCCGGGTAGCGGTGCGGATCACAGAGCGAACTCAGGTAGCGCCTGGGCTTACCATCGACCCTGCGCTCAATCAAACGGGCCTGCCAGTACTCGGGGAGCTGGGGTTGCTGTCGACGGGCCTGAGGCGAGACCGGCAGACGTACCAGCCAGTCACCCGGCCCAAAGGTCTTTACGATGTCATGGCGCAGTGTTGATTTGGCACGCATCAACCAGTGACGTTCGATGCCTTGCCTTTGCCAATCAAGAAGGAAGGTGGCTGAGTAGTAGGCACGATCAAAAATGGTCAGCGAATGGTCACCCACCGCCTGCGCCAACTCCCGGGCGAAACTGAGTTCCCCCACCGCAAAGCTGCCGAAGCGTGCGGCGCGGATCAGGTGGCTATAGGTGTCCATGAGGCAGACCCCACGGGCCTGGGGCCAGTTACTGACACCGTGCTGGTTCTTTCCGCTGGAGAAGGCCTCGCGATTCTCCGGTGTATCCGGCATCGACCAGACCACGCCATCCACGGCAAAACTGCGTAGCCCATGAAAACGGGCGCAGGCGGGAGGCTCGGTCGCCAGCCAGGCTTGCGCCAATTGCTCGAACAAGGCCTCCAACGGGGCCTCGCCCAAGCGCTGCCGCGCCTGCACCACTGCACTGGGTGCAGGAGCCAACCCCTGTCCATCGGATAGGCCCAGTTGCTGCACGATCAGCCAGATGGGTTCGTTCTTGAACAAGGCCATCCCCACGACCAGCCACACAATGCGCTCAGCCGGCAGGCGACGACGGCGAAGCGAAATCGTTCCGGTCAGCCTCAAGGCCTCCTCGATCCATAACGGATCAATCAGTTGCGAAAACCGCTCGAAGGAGGCTGGATTGAGCTCGGCGGTCTGCCGGAGTGCTTGCTGGATGGACATAAAAAACAGGCTCATGGAAATCCAGGAGCCTGTTTCTATTACCGCAGCCTCGGAGTCAATGCCTTAACTGACTGGCATTAGGCCAATGCCGGTGTTTTTGTTTGTAGCCTGTTCGCTGACTGCGTGGATGGTGACGCGATTACGAATATCGTCATTATCTATTGTAAGAGCCCTGATTCCGGGGCGAATGGTGTAGGTAGCGCAGCCACTATTGTGCTGCAAGCAAGAAAGCACCTGCATTGAGCGGGTGCTTTACTTTACGTTTGAGACTCTCCGGCTGCGCCATAGAAAAACCGGGCACTCGATGTCTTTTTAGGCCACTAACCCAGAACCCTACTGCCACAAGAAGGAATTCACGATGAAAGTATTGATGGTTCTGACCTCCCACGATCAGTTGGGCAACACGGGCGCTAAAACCGGCTTCTGGCTCGAAGAGTTCGCAGCCCCTTATTACCTGTTCAAGGATGCCGGTGCCGAAGTGGTCTTGGCTTCGCCAGCCGGTGGTCAACCGCCATTGGATCCCAAAAGCGATCAGCCGGAATTCCAGACCGAGCTGACCCAGCGCTTCAAGGCTGACCCACAGGCGCAAAAACACTTGGCCAGCACCGTCAAGCTGGAGTCGGTCAACCAGCAGGACTTCGACACCGTGTTTTACCCTGGCGGTCACGGCCCGCTGTGGGATCTGGCCGAATCGAGCGTGTCGATCAGCCTGATCGAAGCCTTCGAGCGCGCCGGCAAACCCATCGGCTTCGTCTGTCATGCCCCTGGCGTGCTGCGTCACGTCAAGGCAGTTGACGGCTCTTCGCTGATCAAGGGCCGCCGCGTAACCGGTTTCAGCAACGGCGAAGAAGCTGCGGTAGAGCTGACCAACGTCGTACCGTTCCTGATCGAAGATGAATTCCAGAAGCTCGGCGGCACGTATGAAAAAGGCCCGGATTGGGCACCCTTCGTGATCGAGGACGGCAAGCTGATCACCGGCCAGAACCCTGCCAGTTCGGAAGGTGTCGCCAAAGCCTTGCTTGGCCAGCTCAAATAACGGCTGATTGGGGCTGAACCGCTAGCCGCGGTTGTGCGCGGCGTGGTGATTCAGCCCAGCCTCGCCGTGCTCTGCGGATAGCGACTATGCCCCTGCTCGCTCGGTGTGGTCACGCCTGATTATTGCAACGTTGATGTGCGTTACCACGCTTGTGTGTACAGGTGTCTAAACCTTCACCGAGTCGCTGTACTAAATACTCCGCGTCGCGCGCAACGCCTGAAAAACGCCCCGAGCCCCAGGTGTGCAGCCATGGAAGACCTAGAAAGTACAGGCCGGACAGGGCTGTGATGCCGCGTTTATGCACGGGGTGACCGCGGCCGTTGAATACACCCGCATCGACATAGGTGAAGTCCGGTGCGAAGCCGATACACCAGATGATGACGCTGATGCCGGCCGTTCGCAGATCGAGTCGCTCGCGCTCCTGCGTTGGCTGCCATACCGGTTGGTACATGCTGCCAGGTGGCGCGGAGACAGCGTTTTCCTCGATGTATTTGTCGATGCTGGCGTTGATCCGGTTGTACACCGCATCGGCGGCATCGAGCTTGGCGGCGAGGTCGGGTCGGAAGATCAGTACATCATCCTCCAGTGCGCTCAACAGACCGAACAGCTCCATGCCCTCGCGGGCGAACTGGCGCAGGTCGATATCGCGTCCGCCGTCGCGGCCGGTGACGTAGTGGTTGGTATTATCACGGACGCCTTCGCGCAGCGGGTGCTGGTCAACGCCAATGTCGTAGTAACCCATATCGGCCAGCCAGTCGACCACGTCGCGACCGCGATAGAAGCGTGCGCAGCGTGGCGCATCACCTACGGCGAGATAGACCTTTCTACCGGCCAGGTGTAGGTCTTCGGCGATCTGCGATCCAGATTGCCCCGAACCGACGACTAGCACGTTGCCGGCTGGAAGTTGCTGCGGGTTGCGGTACTGCTCCGAGTGGATCTGGCTGATGCCGCTCGGTAAGCGCTCGGCCAGCCGAGGAATGATCGGCGTGTGGTAACCGCCGGAAGCGATAATTACCTGATCGGCGCTGAACTCGCCCACCGATGTCTGCATTGTATAGCCGCCCTGAGCGCGAGGACTGACGCGCTGCACGCATACACCGGTACGTGCCGGAGCCTTTACCGCATCGATGAAGCCGTCGAGGTAGGCGATGATCTCGTCGCGTTTCATGAACCCGTGCGGATCGTTACCCGCGTAGGGATAGCCGGGCAGGGCGCACTGCCAGTTCGGTGTGACCAGGCTGAAGGCGTCCCAGCGCTGGGTACGCCATGCATGGGTGAGGTCGTGTTTTTCCAGCAGTAGATGATCGATGCCCTGTTGTTGCAGGTAATAGCTGGCCGATAGACCCGCCTGGCCGCCGCCAACGACGATGACGCTGTGGTGTTCAGGGTGGATGGATTTGAGCAGGGTCATGATGGGTGCCTCGTGTTGGCGGTTGCAGGGCAGTGCCTGTGTTCAGGTTGAGCGGCGCAGGTAGTCGAGCCCTTGACGCTGTTGTTTTGGAAGGGAAAGGCGGTTGACTCTCAGAGCGAACTCCAGTCGCTGGTTACTCGGCCCGCATGAGCGGTTTCCATCTCAAGGATTTGCACGTGAGTGCCGGCTTCATAGCGGCTGGCGTGGTTCTTGAGTGAGGTGAGGGTGTCCATGGCCGAGCTGCAGTAGAAGCCTTTCACCTCCCTGACCCGTTCGGAGGCGGAATTCAGGGCGTTTTCCAAGCGCTGAATGAAGTCCTCCAGGGCATAGGGGGTACCGCTGTGCAGGTGCTCGTAGATGACCGTAGAGGGCGAGTAACCGGGGCTTTCCTGGCCGTCGGGCCAGCGTACCTTGAAGTTTACGGCGGGCATTTCAGGGCTCCTTGGAGGACGAGAGAGGGGGGTAGGTGAAACCGGTGAAAGGCTGAGCACCGAGGTTCCAGAATTCGGCCTGTTCGTTGCCCAGGCTGACGTTCAGGCGGGCGTTGTCGGTGATGCGGCCGATTCGTTCGCAACGCAGGCCCTGGAAGGCGAAGGCGGTCTGCACATCTGCCCAGTCGAGCTCGTCCAGGGTCAGCAGGAAGCCGTAGCTGGGAAAGGCCAGCAGCCAGCGTGGCAGGTCGCCGTCGGCCGGGCGCGGCAGGGCGTCGAGGTCGAGCTCGGCGCCGCTGCCGGTGGGTTCCAGCAGCATCAGCAGGGTGCCGAGCAGGCCGGCGTTGCTGATGTCCTTGGCAGCCAGCAGCAGGCCGGCTTCGGCCAGGCGCGGGATGACTTCGAGCTTTTCCCGCAGGCGTTCGCCGGGTTCGTTCTCGAAGGCCTTCCAGTAGGGCGCACCGGCGTGCCAGCGGCCATCCAGATCGACCGCCATGGCCAGCACCTGGCCGGGCGTGACATGCAGGGTCGACAGCAGGCGCTTGGCGATACCGGTGATGGCTACCGCCAGGTTGGCGGTATGGCCGGGCGCCTGGCTGGTGTGACCGCCGGCGAGGATCAGGCCGTAGGCGTCGCAGGCGGCTCGGATGCCGGCCAGTACCTCGTCGGAGGCTTCGGCATCGTGGTGCCAGTAAGCGTTGACCACTGCACAGGCCCGTCCGCCCATGGCGGTGATGTCGCTGACGTTGGCCATCACTGCGGACCAGCCGGCGAACCACGGCGCGCTCTCGACGAAGGCCGGCAACATGCCTTCGATGGCCAGCAACTGGTAACGGTCGCCGACGCGAATGGCCGCGGTGTCGTCGCCGGGCAGGGCATACAGTGTGTCCCGTTCGGTCGGCAGGCGTCGGCTTGCCTGCGTCGGATCCACGGCCTGTCGGGCGGGGCGCTGAATGTCCTGCTTGGCGCGCATGGCCGGGGTGTCGCGCAGCATGTCGAGGAGTTCGTCCAGCGCAGATGGTGCGCTGATGCGCAGCGGGCTAGCCATGACGGCGCGCCTTGAGCGGCATGAGCGAGGCCTGGCGCGGCATGAACGGATAGCTGTTGAGTTGCGCTTGCATCAGCGCATGGGGCTGGCCGAGCAGGTCGATGTGTTCCAGGGTTTGCCAGTGCAGGCTGTGGAAGTAGCTTTCGTTGGCTCGCTGCACGGTGGCGAGAAAGCGCTGGCAGCCGAGCTCGATGGCCCGCGACACCGCCTCGTTGACCAGCGCCGTGCCGATCAGTCCATGGCGACGATAGGCGCGGGCCACGCACAGTCGCCCGCCGTACCACAGGCCTGGCTCCGGCTCGTAGATGCGTACCGCACCGATCACCTGATCGGCCATGCCGCAATTGTGGGCGACGGCGACGATGGGGATGGCCTGGAAGTCGTGGCTGTCCTTGTCCTGAGGCAGCAGGTTCTGCTCGTCGGAGAACACCGCGCGGCGCAGGGCGAAGTAATCGCGTTTTTCCCAGGACTCGCTGGCCGGTTTGACCAGCAGATCGCCGGTCAGGAAGTCGCGGAAGGTGTCATCACTCAGGGCGAAGGCGTGTTCGGCCATGGTCGTGCTCCTGTTACTCGTGATTCTTCAGGGCCGAGCAGGCACCACACTTGGCGCAGCCGGCGTTGATCTTTTCCGAATGCAGGCCGTGGCGGCGCAGGCTGGCGCCGATACGCGGATAGAGGCCCTGCATGAAGGCACTGTCGGGTTTCGGATGATGGGCCAGCGGGGTGCCATCAATGGGCACGAAGGGCACGACGAAGGGATACACGCCGAGCGCTGCGAGTCGTTCGCTCATGGCGGCGATGGCGTCTGCACTGTCGCCCAGGCCAGCGAGGATATAAGTGCTGACCTGGCCGTGACCGAAGACCTTCACTGAGGCTTCGAAGGCGGAAAAATAGCGCGACAGCGGCACCTCGGCCTTGCCCGGCATGATGCGAGCGCGCACCGCATCGGTAACCGCTTCCAGGTGCATGCCGAGGGAGACCACACCGCTGTCCCTGAGACGCTGGAACCAGGCGTCATCGTCCGGTGGCTCGCATTGCGCCTGGATTGGCAGGTCGACTGCGGCAGTCACCGCTGCAGCCGACTCACAGAGGATCGCCGCGCCTCGGTCGGGCGTCTGTGGTGTGCCGGTGGTCATCACCATGTGCTTGACGCCATCGAGCTCGACCGCCGCCTTGGCGACTTCGGCGAGCTGTGCTGGCCGTTTGCGTGCGATGGTCTTGCCACTCGCCAGGGACTGGCCGATGGCGCAGAACTGGCAGGCACTGGCGGCGTCGTTCATGCGGATGCAGTGCTGCAGGAGAGTGGTGGCGAGTACGTTCTTGCTGTGCAGGGTGGCGATCTTCCAGTAGGGCGTGCCGTCTGTGGTGCTGCGGGCGTAGAAGTTCGGCACGCCGGGCACCTCGACCTGCCCGACCTGTTGGCCGTCACGGTAGATCAATGCCAGTTCACCGTTGGCCGAGGGTTGCGCCAGGTAGGGCGAATTCAGCGAGGCCTGATTAAGCATGGGTACCATCGCAGTGTGCGCGCCGAGGGTCAGGGCCTTGTGATCCGATGGCCCGGCACCGCCCTTGCGCGCGAGCCCGGTGCTGGTTTCCTGCCAGCGCACGCCGTGGCATTGCAACTCGGCGAGCAGGTCGATGACGGGCAGTTGGACGGCGTGAATGCGTTCAGGCACTGGCATGATCGAGTTCCTCGACGGCCGGAGCAGGCTGAGTGGCCGCGCGCTCGTGGACGTGGGTGGTCGGCGTGCGGTCGATCAGCAGGCTGAGCAGTTCCGGGCGACTGTAGTGGCCGACCGAATCCATCATCCGTTTGCGCTTGTCGATCAGTGCCAGGTCGAGGTCGGCGATTACCGTGCCTTCACCGCTGCGCAGCGATTCGCCGAGCAGCTTGCCTTCCGGTGAGACAATAGCGCTGAAGCAGCCGCCGGAAATCGGCCCGAGGGCGCAGCCGGTATCGGCCATGATGCGTTGCTGTTGTTCGGGCTCCAGCCAGGCTGTGGCGTTGACCACGAAGCAGCCGGATTCCAGGGCATGGTGACGGATGGTGACTTCCATCTGGTCGGCGAAGATCTCGCCGACCAGCGAGCCGGGGAACATAGCCGCGTGGATCTGCTCGCCGTCTGCCATCAGCGCATAACGTGCTAGCGGGTTGTAGTGCTCCCAGCAGGCCAGCGAGCCGATACGTCCGACGGCGCTGTCCACGGCTCGTAACCCGGAGCCATCGCCCTGACCCCAGACCATGCGTTCGTGGTAGGTCGGGGTGATCTTGCGACGGTGTTGGATCAGGCTGCCGTCGGCATCGAACAGCAACTGTGCATTGTAGATGGTGCCACCGTCGCGCTCGTTGACGCCGAGGCTGACGACCATGCCGGTTTCGCGGCAGGCTTCTCCGATGACTGCGGTGGCGGCCGAGGGTACGGTCACCGATTCGTCGAGCAGCCTGAGGTGTTCCTTGCCCATCTGGAACGGCGGCTGGACGAAGGAGAAATAGGGGTAATAGGGCACCACGGTTTCCGGAAAGACGGCGAACTGCACGCCTTCGCGACCGAGCTGGCGGATCGTGCGCACGATCTTTTCGATGGTGCCATCACGGCTGTAGAGCACGGGCGACAGCTGCACGGCGGCGGCGCGGATGATGGGCATGCTGGGATCCTCGTCTATGCAATCGTCGAATGTTGTCTGCATGCCGTAGGAGTGGGCCAGGGCGACCCGTTCCTACAGATGCGGGTGCCTTACGCCGTCCAGGTATCGATGATCATCGCGCCCTCGCGGCGCATGAGCAGACGCAGATCCATGACGTCCAGCGGGTTGATGGCGCGGATTCCTTCAATCAGGGCTTTCTCGGTCTGCCCATACAAAGCCTGCAGGGCAAAGCGGCAGGCGTAGACTTCGCCGCCTTCCTCCATGAACGCCTTGATCTGGTTGTTGACGGCCAGGTGCCCGGGGAAGGC
Organism: Phytopseudomonas daroniae; assembly: GCF_004327275.1. Lineage (NCBI taxonomy): Bacteria > Pseudomonadati > Pseudomonadota > Gammaproteobacteria > Pseudomonadales > Pseudomonadaceae > Phytopseudomonas > Phytopseudomonas daroniae. The sequence goes on along the minus strand of NZ_QJUJ01000001.1, from coordinate 34,732 downwards.
TTCGGCGCCGAGGGTGGGAAAGCCGCGTTGCACGCCCAACTGCACGCCCGGCCCGTAGAGCAGCACCTTGGTCTCGAAGCCTTTGCGCAGCAGGCGCTTGGCCTGGAGCATGTTGACCAGGCCGATGGAGCCTTCGAAGGCGATGGTGTGGAAGGTGATCAGAACCTTCTCGCCCGGTTCGGCTTTGACGTCCTCGAAGACTTTCTCTTCGTAGTTGACCAGGAAGTCGCCGTCCTTGTAGTGGGCGATATCGACGCTAGGCATGATGCTTCTCCTCTCATGGGCTTTGCAGGACAGCAGCGAAGGCTGCGGTTGCAAGTGCTAGAGCGAAGGCCGTGCCAGGTTTTTTAGGGTATTTATTTTTACTTTAATATCAGTTACTTGATTGTGTGATCCGGTTTTTTACAGCAAATCTGAGCCTTTGCGTCTATAACGCAATCTCGTATAACTACGAAAAATCGTAGGTGTTATCACGAGGTCTCGTAATGCCATGAGTAGCCTGGAACCCGATTACCTTGCTGGCTGGGCTGACATGGCCTATGCCTCGCGCCATATGGTGTTCGAGCACTGCGGCGAGGCGATCGTACAGTTCGATCCGATGGCCAACCGCGTTGTCGACCTCAATATCGCCGCCTGCAAACTGTTCGGCTATCCACGCCAGGAAATGCTCGAACTCACGGTGACGCGGCTATTCGGCCACCAATTGCCCGACCTGATCGTGTTTACCCAGGCTGTGCTGGAGGAAGGCAAAGGGTGGAGCGATGAGCTCAGCGGTGCGTGCAAGAGCGGCGAGCGCATCGAACTGGAAATCTCCGCCACCAGCCTCAAACTCAAGGGTGTGCAGTACCTGATCCTAGTGCTTCGCGAGCGCAGCACGCAGCGTTACCTGCTCGATCAGGCCAGCACCGAACGCACGATGCGTGGTGGTTTGATCGAGTGGAGCAATATCCTCAACCTGTTCCAGGAAACCGAACGCGATACCCAGTTGCTGCTCAGCGCGGTGGGCGACGGGATCTACAGTATCGATAGCGAAGGCCTGGCGACCTACGTCAACCCGGCGGCAGCGCGCATGCTCGGTTGGGATGCGGGTGAGATGCTCGGCAAGAACATCCACCGCATTCATCACCACAGCCACGCCGATGGTAGCCACTACCCGGTGGAGGACTGCCCGATCTACAAGGCGGTGCACGACGGCCTGATTCACGAGGGGCGTCAGGAGGTGTTCTGGCGGCGTGATGGCAGTATGTTTCCGGTGGAATTCACCAGCACGCCGGTCATCGCCGATGGGCGCATCGTTGGCTCCGTCGTGGTATTTCGCGATATCACCGAGCGACTCAGTACTCAGCAGCGTCTGCACAATGCTTTAGAGGAGCTGCAGGAACTCAAGCAGCGCCTGGAACAACAGAACGCCTACCTGCAGGAAGAAATCCAGATCCAGCACAGCTATCGCGAAATCGTCGGGCAGAGCGAGCCGATCCTGAAGATCGTCAAGCAGATCGATGTGGTCGCTCCAACCGACGCCAGCGTGTTGATCCACGGCGAATCCGGCACCGGCAAGGAGCTGATCGCCCGGGCCATTCACCAAGCCAGCAAGCGTAATACCCAGCCGCTGATCCGGGTGAACTGCGCGGCCATTCCGGCGGAACTGTTCGAGAGCGAATTCTTTGGCCATGTGCGCGGCGCCTTCACCGGCGCCCTGCGCGATCGGGTCGGCCGTTTCGAACTGGCCGATGGCGGCACGCTTTTTCTCGATGAGATCGGCGAGATTCCTCTGGAACTGCAGAGCAAACTGTTGCGTGTGTTGCAGGAAGGCCAGTTCGAGCGGGTAGGCGAAGAGCGCACGCGGCGCGTCGATGTACGCATCGTCGCCGCAACCAACCGCGACTTACGCGCGGAAGCGGAGGCCAAGCGCTTTCGCGAAGACCTGTATTTTCGGCTCAACGTTTTTCCCATCCACTCACCAGCGTTGCGTGAACGCCGCATGGACATTGCGCAGTTGGCGACGCACTTCCTGATGCAGGTTGGGCAGCGCCTGAACATGCCGGGCCGGCGCCTGCGTAAAAGTGACATTGAACGGCTGCAGCGTTATGACTGGCCGGGCAATATCCGCGAACTGCAGAACGTGATCGAGCGCGCGTTGATCACCAGCCAGGGCCCCGACCTGCATATCGATCTACCTGACGGCAGGCCTATGCCGACATCGGCAATTGAAGTGACACCTGGGCAGTGCGCTGCACGGGTCATGACCGAAGTACAGATGCGTCAACTGGAGATCGACAATTTGCGGGCTGCGCTCAAGGCTACCGGTGGTCGATTGTTTGGCGAGAAAGGCGCGGCGACATTACTGGGAATTAAGCCGACTACCCTGGCATCTCGGCTCAAGCGTTTGAACCTGCCTTCCACGGATTAAGAAAGATCACCACGCTGCGGGTGAAAGATATCCGCAAGGTCACTGGCCTGATTGAAGTCAAATTCGCGGCCATGATCGGCGTCCTGCGTAGCTGTATCCGGTGCTAACCGCGAAGTCCACGTAGGCCGTCATGGCGATTGCGGTTCGCGGGTTCGGCGGACAGAGCCAGAACAGGGGGCGACATCCTTGAACGTTTCGTCGACGACGGCGCCCGACACCCGCTCCGATTGACCGAGCCGCCAGTCTCAATTGCTCCAGTCAGGCCCGCTCGAATGCTTTCGGTGGTCAGGGAGAGTCCTGAGCCTGTGTCGACTCACGAACCACCGCGATGAATGCTTTCAGCGGCGCAGGCACATGGCGATAGCTGGCGTAGTAGAGGCACAGACCCGGTGACGCCGGAGTCCAGTCTTCAAGCAGCAGGCTCAGCGTACCGCTATCCAGGGCTGGGCGAGCGAAAGGTTCCGGTACGAAGGCAATGCCCAGGCCATCGGAAGCCGCCTCGACCATCAGATCGTTGTCGTCCAGGCTCAGCGTGCCGGGGACGTCCAGTGCCAGCTGCTGCGTGCCCTTCTCGAACTCCCATCGATAGCGCTTTCCGCTGGGCAGCCTTTGGCGAATGCAGCGATGGGACATCAGGTCGGCAGGTGTGGCCGGCACTCCGAACGCCTCGACGTAGCCTGGCGACGCCACCGCAACGAAGCGAATGTCGCTGCCGAAGGGGACGGCCACCATATCTTTTGGTACCGATTCGGCCAGACGCACACCGGCATCGAAACCTTCACCCACGATGTCCACCAGTTGCCCTTCGGTGACCAGCTCCAGAACCACGCGCGGGTGACGCTGCTGGAATGTCGGGATGGCGTGCTTGAGCAACCAGCGCGCGCCGCCCTTGTTGGCGTTGATGCGCAGTGTGCCGACCAGTTCGTCCTGGCCGTGGCTGACCGCATCCAGTACGTCATCCAGTTCTCGCAACAGGGGGGCCAGCCGCTGCAGCAACTGCTCGCCGGCCTCCGTCAGCGCAACACTGCGGGTGGTTCGGTGCAGGAGGCGGACACCGAGATGGCGTTCGAGCCCTTTCAAGGCATGGCTGAGGGATGACCGCGATACGCCAAGCACGTCGGCGGCCTTCTGGAAGCCGCGGTGCCGTGCCACATGGGCGAATGCTTTCAGGTCGGAGAGGCTGACGTTGGCCATTAGTGAATACTTTTCACCAGCTTGTTCGAATTGGTACGGCTTATCATACGCCGTTCGGGCTCCTACCATCTGTGCAAACCCCACAGGAGGTTCCCGATGAAAACATGGTTGATCACAGGCGCATCATCCGGCCTTGGGCTGGTCATGACCACGAAGTTGCTGGAGCGGGGCGATCGGGTGGTCGCGTGCGGGCGACGTATTGCGCCGTTCGAGGCGCTCCGGCGAACGGCGGGCGAGAGGCTGCACATCGCGCGCTTCGATCTCACCGACACGGCCGCACTGCGGCGGGAAGTGGATGCCGCCTTCGCAACCTTTGGCCGAATAGATACGGTGGTCAGCAATGCCGGTTACGGGCTGTTCGGCGCCGCAGAGGAGGTCACCGATGCGCAGATAGAGCGTCAGATCGCCACCAATCTGATCGCGTCGATCCAACTCGTACGTGCCGTGTTGCCCCACCTGCGCAAGCAGGGAGGCGGCCGAATCATGCAGGTCTCCTCCGAAGGCGGACAAGTGGCCTATCCCAATTTCAGTCTCTACCACGCGACCAAATGGGGCATCGAGGGCTTCCTCGATGCGGTTGCCCAGGAGGTGGCGCCGTTCGGCATCGACATCGTGATCGCCGAGCCGGGGCCGACCGTGACCGGGTTCGCTGGTGGCCTGGATCACGCCGCCCCGTTGGAGGCCTACGACGCGACGCCGGCCGGCGATGTGCGGCGCGCCATATCCAGCGGCGCATTCGATATCAAGGGCGATGCCGAGCGCACGGTCGATGCGATGATCCAGGTGGCGGATTCGGCGCAGCCGCGGCGCCGGATCGCGCTGGGCAGCACGGCGTTCGAGAACATCCATCGTGTATTGACCGCCCGTCTGGACGATCTGGTGGTGCAGAAGTCGCTGACGCTGACGGCGGACAGGCTATGAAGTGGTCGCTCGCGCTTCTCCTTGCGGCCTCCATCGCCATCGGGGCCAGCGAGCTTGTGCCGTCTCCTGCCGTACCCAACCAGGTTGCCGGCACGTGGCGCATGGTCTCTGCCACATTGGAGACCGATGGCAAGATCGAACGACCTTATGGAGAGAACCCCGAAGGCATGCTCGTCTTCACCACTGACATGCATTTCGTCGAAGTGCTGACCAATGGCGACACCCAACGTTTCGAGTCGAATGCGCGGGGTGGCGGCACCGACGACGAAAACAGGCGCGCCATGGCGTCGAGCATCGGGTTCTTCGGTACCTACACCGTGGACGAGCACGGCCGCTTCACCGGCAACCGCGTCGAGGGCGCCACGTTCCCCAACTGGGTGGGCGCAGTTCGAACCGGGCGGGAACTGCAACTGAGGGTCGAGGATGATCGTATGTACGAAACGTTCACTCGCCCGGATGGAGGACGAGTGAGTGCAGAGTTCGTGCGGGTTCGACATCCCGGCGTAACCAGCGGAAAAGGGGCCAGAGTCGACGTTCCCGAACCTCGATGACCTATCCGCCAACGTCCTACCGACTCTCGCATTGAACGACTGAATTAAGCCGCGCCGCGAAGCGGCGTCGGCTTGAATTGCTAGGCTCGATCAGACGAGCGACCAATGGCACCCAAGTGTGTGAAGCGAAACCCCGCTGAGTACTTGAGGCCGTACCCCAATGCACGATCAAAACCTATATGTGCCGCCCAGATGATGCCGAGGGCCAACATGGTAGGTGCGTCAAAGGCAATGCCAGCCCCAAGAAGCAGCAGCGAGCCAATGTACGAGTGAGCAGCGTTGTACAGCGCGGCGCCTGCTTTCGGCCCTGCCAAATAGCCAAGGAAGGAAAGATCGGGCGCCAGAAACAGCAAGGCGAACATTCCCCAGCCGATCCCGAACTGTGCATAGGCAAACAGGCTGAATGCCAGCACGCACAGGCCCTCGATACGCAAAATGAACTTCACTCCACCGCTAACCGAATTGTCCATGCTTTGTCCTAGTGCCTATGGTCGCTGCGACAAGCCGGACTATGCCGGGCGCAAGCAGTGGGAAGCAGACCGCCAGCTTCGGAGGCGGCGCACCGTCAAAGTTCGGATTTCAGGCTGTCGAAGGCGTCCCGCAGGAACTTGGCCGCAGGCTTTCGCTGGCCGGTTTGCTCCCTCCATGCCGAAAGCGCGACTCTCATCGCACCGATGGACACCATGGCCACCATCCTCAGCGCCGCACGGCGCTCGGGCTGCCGCCAGACCTCGCATAGTGCATTGAATAGCGACTGTTCCTGTTCCGCATAGTGCGCCTGCTTGCGCGCAAGCAGCGATTCGCTCGACAGCATGAGATTGTCGACGGCGATCATCTGCTCGGTCGTGTAGCGCGCAATGTGCTTCACCATCGCATCGCGAACCGCATCGAGTGGCGGCACATCGGGCGATGTCTTCAGCAGGCTGGCAAGCAGACTGGCCCTATCGGCCTCCAGCCAGAAAAAGATGATGTCGTCCTTCGACTTGAAGTACGAGAAAAAGGTGCGGCGCGAGATGCCGGCTTCTGCCGCGATCGCGTCCAGCGTCGTGCTGTCGTAACCCTGGCTGAGGAACAGGCGCTGGCCGACCTCGGCGATGCGCTGCTGGGTTTCGCGGCGCTTGCGTTCCCGCAAGCCTTCTGTGGGCGCAATGCCCGCGCGGGAAGGGATTTCCGACATTTCTGGATGGCCTATTGCGTATTTGCACTCGGTGCACTAATGTCTGCACTTAGTGCATTTATTTATGCACCTAGATTACCTTCCTTTCCCATGCAAGGCAAAGACCATGGCTAACTGGGCAGCTTCCGATATTCCCCCTCAACATGGCCGCACGGTGGTCGTCACTGGAACTGGCGGTCTTGGGTTTGAAGACGCGTTGGCGCTGGCCCGTGCCGGTGCCAACGTCATCATCGCAGGCCGGAGCCAGTCGAAAGGGATGGCCGCCGTCAACCAGATCCGCCAAAGCGTTCCGGGCGCCAATGTAAGGTTCGGAGCGCTGGATCTCGCCAGCCTCGATTCCGTGGAGGCATTCTGCGAGGGCCTGTACTCCTCGATCAATGGCCTCGATCTGCTGATCAACAACGCGGGAGTGATGATGCCCCCGCAACGGCAGGTGACCGCCGACGGATTCGAGCTGCAGTTCGGTACGAACTACCTGGGCCACTTCGCCTTGACCGCCCAATTGCTGCCGCTGTTGCGCAAAGGTGAAAACCCCCGCGTTGTCAGTCTCTCAAGCATCGCTGCCCCACAGGGTGCGATCCACTTCGACGATCTGCAGTTCGAGCGCGACTACAAGTCGATGGTCGCCTACAGCCAATCGAAACTGGCCTGCCTGATGTTCGCCCTCGAATTGCAACGCCGCAGCGATGCGGCGGGCTGGGGTATCCAGAGCATCGCTGCCCATCCGGGCGTGTCGCGTACCGACCTGTTGCCCAATGGTGCAGGCGCAGGGAGCGCCGCGGGCATCGCCCGTCGTTTCTTGTGGTTCCTGTTCCAGCCAGCCGCGCAGGGTGCGTTGCCGACGCTCTATGCCGCAACTTCGCCGCAGGCGCAAGGTGGTGCCTACTACGGGCCCGACAAGCTTGGCGAAACGCGAGGCTATCCCACGCTCGCGAAAGTGCCTGCGCAGGCACTGGACAGCGATGCCGCGGCAAAGCTTTGGGTCGAGTCGGAACGGCTGACCGGAGTGTTCTTCTTTTCGGGTGAAGAGCGGAATCCTGCGTCGCTGCCATCCGCAGAATAAATCCCCATTGATCCTCCGACCGGTTATTACTCGATGACTGCACTGAAAGCTGACCCCATCACTCCAGTTTCGCCGCCCTTGAACATGAGCCGCCGGCAAGTGAATACCATGCTGCTGTTGGCTGCGTTGGCCCCGTCCACGATTGCGAGAGCACAGTACGCAGAGCCGCCCTACCTGGTGACTGATTTCGACTGGGTCGATCACGCTCGTTCGCGCCCGGTGCCTGCGCGCTTGTACTGGCCAAAGGTCGCGACGCCCGAAATGTCGGTGCCATTGGTAGTGTTCTCGCATGGCATCGGTGGTTCGCGGCAAGGTTACAGCTACCTCGGAAAACACTGGTCAACCCAGGGCATCGCTAGTCTGCACGTCCAGCATGTCGGTAGCGATGCGGCACTTTGGCGGGGAAATCCGTTCGGCGTGGTTGGCCGTCTGCAGGCCGCGGCTCAAGAGAAGGAGGCCATCGCACGTGCCGCCGATGTGCGCTTCGCGCTCGACCGAATGCTCTCGGACGAAACTGGCAGCCGTGGTGCGGCGGTGAACCGCCAGCGCCTCGTCGCGGCGGGCCACTCGTATGGCGCGAACACCACGCTGCTCACGGTCGGCGCGCAAGTCGTGAGAGACGGCCAGATCATCGACTGCCTGGATTCTCGCTTCTCTGCGGCGGTTGTTATCTCCTCGCCGCCGTTCTATGGCGAACCCGATGTGGCGGCAGTGCTGAGCAAAGTATCGATTCCGACCATCCATGTGACCTCGACCGACGACGTGATCGAGATTCCGGGCTATCGCTCGGGCGTGGAGGATCGACTGGCCATCTTCGATGCGATTGCCAATCCGCACAAGCTGCTTGCCGTTTTCCATGGTGGCTCCCACAGCATGTTCACTGATCGTCCATTCACCGGCGGCCTGTCACTCAACGCCAAGGTGAAGGTGGCCACTGCAGATCTCGCCTTGGCGTTCTTCGACCTGATTTTCGAGGGTGACGGCGCAGCGCTCATGCAGTGGCAAACGATCTGGCAGCCCATTCTGGCGCGGGCACCAACCATCGATCTCGCACACCGAATGAGGATGGCACCCGCCAATGTGATTCCAAGCCTGTCCTCTTCGGAAGCTGTACCCGTTCAACCCAAGGCAATCTAGGAGAAGCGAGGCACCGTGGTGCATGGCCTGGTGGCCTGCACGACGCTGGTCGGTATCGACCCGGCGCTTTCGTCTGCGCAACGTGACCAGGCCCGCAGGCTATCTCCGATCTACAGGCGAACTTAACCATGCACCAATACATCGTTTATACGGCCTACGGCTGGCTCACCCTGACTGGATCACTTCACTTTATCGTTGACGTGGTGTCCCAGTACCTACGAGGCAAACGCGAACCCGGTCTGGAGACGACCCTGTACTACGGGCTGAACGCCGCCTTTTCATTGGGACAGGTTGCCTTCGGGTTGCTTGGGCTGTTCCTGGCGTGGCGAGCCATGCATCTCCTCAGCGAAACTCCCGTGCTGATCCTGTCTGTCGCAACAGCACTTGGATGGCTCGCAATCACCTTCCTGTTCATGGAGTACTGGGAGCCAAAGTTCAACGTCGGAATTTTCTGCCTGCTCATTGTTGCCGCCTTTGCTACGCGCTGATCGCGCAGCGGATGAGCGCAAGGTGCTCAAACAAATTATCGAGCGGTAGAGGTAATCCATGAGCAAGTTCGACGACCTACTGGAAAGCATTCAATAGATGGACGAGATTCACTACGCCAGCCTTCGTGGGAGTTTTCCGTGGATGCCCCTGAAGGTGAAAGATATCTGCAAGGCCACTCGCCTCGCTCAAGCCAAGTTCGCAGCCATGATCGGGGAACCCTGAGTAACTGTGAGCAGGGACGTCGGCCCGGCCAAGGCACTACTGCGGGCGATTCACAACGACCCCAAGCATGTCATCCAGGCGCTGTCCGCCTAGATTTCGACACTTCTTCGACACCTCTGAACGTCGCCCACAAAAAAGCCCTGTAAAACAGGGCTTTAGTTTTTCTGATCTGGAGCGGGCTAAGGGAATCGAACCCTCGTCATGAGCTTGGGAAGCTCAACAGCGTGGAATCCCATGATGTGCAAGGTGGTACACAGATGCCCCTTGAGGCCAGTAGAATCGCGGCTTTTCGCGGGGTGGGTGATCCGGGGTTGTCCCGGTGTGTCCCATCTTGATTTCGGCGAACGGCCCCCAGAAACGGCCCCCAGGATGGATTGCCAGTGCTCACCGAAAAACAGATCCGGGCGTTCAAGCCCGAAGAGAAGGAATTCACTGTCAGCGACGGCCGTACAGCGAGAGGGGAGGGTGTGTTGCTGCTGCGCGTGCGCCCCAATGGCACCAAAGAGTTCTATTTTCAGCGCCGACAGGGTAATCGCAAGGTGAAGGCCAAGCTGGGCAACTGGCCGGCGATGAGCCTGACCGAGGCGCGCGACCAGTGCCGTCAGCAGAAAGAAGTGGTCATCGAGGCCGGCACCTTCAAGGATGTGCTGGATACCTACGTGGCCAAGCTGAAAGCGGAAGGTGCCAGCACGGCCGGGCACGTCGAATGGTCGTTCAAGCATTACGTGCTCGAGCCGTGCCCACACCTGGCCAAGCGCCCGGCGGCTATGACCACCCCCGGCGATATCCGCGACATCATCACCATGATGATCAACGACGGCATTACGACGGCCTGTAACCGGGTGCGCTCGCGACTGCATGCGGCGTTCCAGCACGCCCTGCAGGAGGAATTCAACCCGCGCAATTTCCATGTGAACAAGGTGAAATTCGGCCTGCTGTCCAACCCAGTGGCGTCGATCCCGGTGCAATCGGATTGGGAGGCACCTGGCGAGCGGAATCTCTCTGTGGCCGAACTCTCGATCCTCTGGAACCTGTTGCCTGAGCACCTGACCCTTACTACCGCCGAGCTGCTCAAGTTCCTGATCGCCACGGGTGGCCAGCGGCCGGAACAGTTGCTGCGTTCTGATCGAACGCTCTACCAGCGCGACCATATGATCATCCGCAACCCCAAGGCCGGCGCTGGCGAGCGCAGCGTGCATGTGGTGCCGCTCAACAAGTTGGCCAAGCACTGTTTGAGTGAGATGGACGCAATCAGCAAAGACAGCGTCTACCCGTTCCAGGGCAAGAAGGCTGGCCAGTCACTGCAGGCCCAGTCCCTTTCGCGAGCCGTGACGGCGCTGTACGGCCGCCATGAAAAGTTGTTCAACGGGCCGTTTACCCTGCGCGATATCCGCCGAACCTGCACCACGCTGATGGGCGCCGCCGGGCTGGACAAGCCGCTACGGGATCGCATCCAGGGGCGTGCATTCAATGATGTAGGGTCGAAGCACTATGATCGCTACGACTACTTCAAAGAGAAGAAAGCGGGGCTTACCCGCTGGGCGACCTGGTTGGATAAGAACGTCATCACTCAGAAAGGCTGAGGGCCGCTTACGCGGCCCCCAGGGGTTTCCATTGAGTGGGATTCTGTTGCCAACTGGCGACCTCGGAGGCTCGCCAGCCGACACGCCCAGCTGTGATCGGTACTGGCCGGGGGAACCGCTCGGCCTTCACCTCTCGCCACAGTGTCGAGCGCGCCAGGCTGGTTGCTTCCAGCACTTCGGCTTCGCGCAGAAATCTGTCCAGCGCTTCAGCCATTGCCAGCCCCCGCAGCCCGATCAGCCCTGACCAGCATGGCCAGGGCATTGTGTACAGCGCGCCGATCGCTCGGCGTGCTGCTAGTGTGGATGATCGGCCTGCCTGGCTTGGTGATGCGCAGGTGGCCACCGTTGGTCTTTGCGACTGTCCAGCCGAATTCCTTGGCGTACAGGAACAGTGGCCAGAGGCGTTTGCCGCAGCGGCGTCCGCCGGTGATGAACAGGACACGGCTCATGGCATCGACCTCCTGAAAATGTCGTGCTGTGCGATGCCCTGATAGGCAGCCGGATTGAGCCACAAGCACTCGACCCGCTCGCGCGCACCGTCTGCATGTGCAATCCGGTCGATGCAGTGCCAGTCCTCGAACAGTTCCTCATATAGGGGGCATGGATAGCCTGAAACGATGACCATGCCAGCCAACCCGTGTAGGAAAGCGGAAAGCCTCCGGTGCTGATCGTCACTCAGCTCATGCCGGTAGCTTTTCCCGGTATCGTTGTGCCGAACCTTCGCGCTACGGGTCGAATGGACATAAGGCGGGTCGACGTAATGCAGGGTGGTTGGTCTGTCGTGGTGCGCCATTACTTCCAGGGCGTCCCGGTTTTCGATGATTACGCCTTGTAGCCGGTCGATGATGGCTTCTAGCGCCGCTGGATAGTTGCGCCAATCGACACCAGGTGATGTGCCTGACCTAGACGATGAAGCACGGAACCCAGTTCGCTCGCCGCTCGCGGCAGCGCTCCCGAAGCCTTGGAGCGAACGCACGATCATGCGTCGGGCGCGCTCCAGAGTATCCGGCACTTCCCCATAGCTGATTTCGAACTCGCTTCGTGCGAAGGGAGTGAGGTACAACATGCGCTGCAGTTCGCTGCCATGATCCCGTGCCACTCTGAACAGGTTGACAATATCGCCGTCGAGGTCGTTGTAGACCTCGGCGTAGGCGCGTGGCTTGCGGAGCAGGACGGAACCGCCGCCGCCGAATGGCTCAACATAGGTGCGGTGGTCAGCCATGTGGCTGATGATCCAAGGGGCAAGCTTCCATTTGCCGCCGTGGTAGCGAAGAAGCGGACGATAGGCGGTCATGGCGCGTTACTCGCGCCGCAGTTGTGGCAGTCCTGGAAGCGTTGGCGTTCGCTCAGGAAGCGGCCGCAGTCTTGACAATTGACGGTGTCACGGCGAAAGCGCTGGCGTTTGATCTTGGGCAGCTTGAGGCGAACTTCGCGCAGCGCCTTTTTGTGCTCGAGCATGTGGGCCTGCACTACCGGCCGGCTGTGCTGGTCGATGTAGCGCTTTGGCCAGACCTGGTACTGCTTAGCGCGTATTTCTTCCGCCTCAACCGCTGACCAGGTGCCTGCCATAGCCAGGTTAGAGCTGCTGGAACCGTGCTGGCAGATCCAGTACAGGTCGTTGCCGTCCCACAAGCATTCGAATGCCACGTAGATCTGGTCATCGGCCAGGTCAAACACCTGGGCCTGTGCATCGTCCAGGTACTGATGATCGACGCCAACCTCAGCCAGGGCGCGGACGTAGTCGACCGGCCAGGGCAGGTCGGTTTCGCGGTTCTCGTACTGCTTGACCGCCGCTTCACGGGTGAACTGCTCGGCTTTGTCGAGGTTCGAGGTGTAGCCGCCGCCTTCGCACCAGAACATGGCGCGGCTGCCGACGTTGCTGCGGCTGTCCTGCAGATAAAAGAGGTCACTCATGGTGGTCACCCTTGGAAAGCGCATGGGCCAAGTGGCGGGCGTAAGTCGAAACAGCGCGCCAGTAGGCGGCCATGGGGCCTTTACGGCGCCGCCAGGCGCTCTCAGCCTCTGTATTCGCCTGGTCGCGCAGCTCGCGGCATACCGCTTCAATCCGCGCCCTGTCCTCTGCTGGAAGGCTCATCAGGGCTTTGCCTGCTGGAAGTTTCAGAAGGGGGTTTAAGTAGCCCATTAGCGAGCCTCCTGATGCACACGGCTCATGCTGATGGCCATTGCCAGTGGGCGGCACCAGACCGGCATGCTGTTGAGGGTGAATGTTTCGCCCATTTCGGAAAGCATCAGGGTGCTGAGCATCACGTCGGCAATGGCTTTGCCGGCCTTTCGGGGCACGGCGTTGCCGATGCGTTCGCGCCATGCACCGTCGTTGTTGCCGTGCAGGATGAATTGCTTGCCGACTAGCTCCAGGGCACCGCTTTGGTCGTTCGGTTGCCAGATGTCCTCGGGATCGAACATGGATTGCAGGGCGGCCAGTTCCAAGGTGGTAAACGGCCGATTCCAAGTGTTGTGCGGGCTACGGATGACGCAGGCCAGGCGGTCATTAGCTGCCGGCATGCGGGTGTCGGCTACCGACCAGCGGCCATTGTCGTGACGTGCGCTAGCGGACACGGCGCCGGCCGATTTCTCCCAGTCGACTACGCCGTAGTGCCCGCCAGTAAGATAAGCGTCGCCCTTCTCGCGATTGAGCACCCGCGGGTCAGCCACTGACTGCCAGCCACCTTGCACGCCCTTGCCTCCGGCGATGATAGTGCCGGCGTGTCGGTTGTATGGCACGACCCGGAAATTGCCAGAATGGCGATTCCAGTCCGGGCGAGGGTCGGCCACGCTGAACGGGCCTTGCCCGGGGCTGCGCTGGCCTGTCACCACACCCGAATGGCGATCCCACGGAATGACGCCGAACTGGGAGTATTCCGCTTTGCTGACGGGGCGAGGGTCGGCGACAGAGAAAGCACCGTTGGTTGGCCCGTTGGCCCCGGCGATGGTGCCGGTGGCATCGTTCCAACCGTGTACGCCCAGGTATCCGTGGTGGTACTCCGGCACGATGATCAGGTCGCGCAAGTAGCCATCCTCAATGGTGAGGCGGTTGAGCGAGCGCCAATCCTTACCCGGTTCGACCAGGGCGAGGCGTACCCAGGTTTTCCAGTGCAGTGCAGGCACGCGGTGCATCGGGCCAGCAAGGTCAAGGTCGCCAGGCATTGGCATGCGGCCGAGGATTTCGCCGACGCCGCGCAGGTTGTGTGTTTGTGGCTGGTAAAGGAAGGCTGGCACGCGCTCGACGTGGCGAGCCACCAGCAGGAAGCGTGGGCGGCTCTGTGCCAGTTCGGCGATCTTGCCGCAGTCGTGGACGGTTTCTTCCACGGCGTAGCCGTAGTGGCGGAACAGTTTGACGATCTGGTCGAGCAGGTAACGGCCACGGGACGCCAATCGCGGGACGTTCTCGAAAACGATCAGCTTGACCGGGTTGTGCTGCCAGGCTTCCAGCATCAGCCAGACACACCTGAGGGTCAGCTCGTTGAGCGCCATGTATTTTGGGGTGACGCTCATGGACTCAGGCAGCAGGCCAGACGCGCCTTTGCATGGGCTACTGATGAAGACCGCGTCGGGATCTTCGTTGTTGGCGGCACGGCGGACATCGTCGAGGGTGGCCTCTTTCCAGCCGGCCGCAGGTTCCACACCATGAAAAGCGATGTACTGCTCGCGGGTGAACAGATCGAGCATGGTGCCCTTGGTGCCGGTGAACTCCTCGAAATCTGCCAGGCCTGCGCGATCGATATCGACGCCACCGATGCAACGCCAGTTGCCGAGCATGTTGGCGATTTGCAGGGCGCTGTCATTGAAGCCGGCGGCGCCGGAACCCAGGCCGCAGCAAAACCCGAAATGCTTGTAGGTACGTTTAACGAGCATAGCGGCGCCCCTTCTGTGCTTGTTTGGCGGCCTTTTCGGCCATGAAGGCTTCCCACTGCGCGGACTTGGTTTTCTGGCGGATACGGCTGCACTTGGCGTGTTTGCGGGTGGAGCGGGGCTGGCCGCAGATGTCGCAGATGCTGGGCATGTCCAGGCGGGCGCCGGCGAGTGGCGGACGGATGCGGGCTTGGGTCATTGCGCACCCCCAAGGCGCATCGGGTTGGTGGCGACATAGGTCATGGAGCGGCTGAGTACGTCGACGGCTACTGGGTTGCCGTTGTATTTCTCGATGGCACGGGCGGCCTTGCTGATCAGCAGTTCGCAGGCTTTGCGCAGATCTTCTGCGGTCTGGCATTCGGCGGTGATGACGTAGGTGGTGATGAAGGTTTCGGCCATCTGGCCGACTTCGGCTGGGGTTTTCATTGGGCACCGCCTTGCGCTTGCTTGCGGGGGCTCGAAGGCATGGGCATCCAGTGGGTGATGTTCTCCGGGTTCATGAAGTCGTGTTCGCCCTCGTAGACCGTCCATTCGCCGGTGTCTTTCAGGTGAGCCATGCCAAGGTTTTGCAGAGATGAATCGTCCGTGACCAGAACAGAGTCCGAGACCATCAAGTGGTCGGTCGTGCATTCATGGCGGCACTCTGGGAGCCTATGGGTAACCGGAATCCACTGTTGCGTAGGATCTGCCGGCGCATCCACCAGAAGCAGGGCGGTGAGGTATTCGATGGCCTGCATGGCGTCGTCGTTGGTTTCGCCGAACACTTTGCGGGCGGTGGCTTTGGCGCGGGCTACGGCGGATTTCCAGTCGAGCGGGGCGGCTTCGCTGGGTTCGTCGGCGTCCCAGCCCAGTGCTTCGCGGCGGTGCATCAGGTCAAGCGCGGAGCTGGCCTGGGCGGTCAGGGGCGAGGGAATGTTGCAGTTGCCGCTGGCCATGTCGTCGACGAATTCTTCCAGGGCGTCGAGTGCCGCCAGTTTGTGGCCGACGGCCCAGCTGACTACCTCACCGCCATCGACTTCACGGGGGACGTTCTTGCCGGTGGCGCCGCGAATGACGATGGTGTCATAGCGCGGTGTGGTAGGCTCTGCGGCGCCGCCTTGGGGTTGATTCACTTGCATGGTGCTTCTCCTTTGGGGTGGTTGGCGTCGGGGGTTGCAGCCCCCGGCGCCGTCTTTTTCCGGCTTGGCCGGTGTCAGCTGAGGCGGTATTGCTTGCCGTCGTCGACCACGTACAAATTCACGTCTTTCATGCGGTACACGCCGCCGATGCCGCCGTGCACGATGTAGTTGTCGTAGGGCGCTGTACCCACGCGCACCGGAAACAACTTGTCGCTCTGATGGGCGTATTCGCTGGACTTCTTGATTACCGCGTAGAGCTGTTGGCCGTAGGGTCGGCAGCCGGCCGGGCTGTGGGCGGCCTCGAAGCCGAGCCAGGCGGCGCGGGTTTCGAGGTTTTGGAATTCTTCGCCGGCGCGGGCCATGTCGTAGCCGCGTGGCTTGGCCCAGTCTTCGAAGGCCATCAGCATTTCGAGGTTTTTGATTTCCTGGTTCATTGGCGCGCCTCCAGCTTGGCCTGGCGGGCGGTTTGGTACTGGCTGGGCAGGATCTCGACAGCGCCTTCGATCCAGCCGCTTGTTGGCTTGTTGGCGGCGATATTGGCTTCGTGCTTGGCCTTGTCGATCTGGAAGCCCAGGTGGAAGTAGGCGATGCCCTGATGCTCGAACATGACGCCGCCACAGAGCAGCAGGTTGCCGGTGTTGATGGTCAGGCGATTCCAGTAGGCGTGGCTGTCCAGCCTCGGTGGGCAGTTGTCTCGCCATAGGGTCAGCAGGCGTTCGTGCTCGGCGCGGATGGAGGCGCGTTCATCCTTGGGGATGCCCTTGGGCGGTACTGCTTTGTTGCGGAGGGTACGAAAGCCCCATTCATCCGGCCGGCGCCAGTGCACGTCGAGGGCGCGGTCAGCGCTCAGTTTCACGCCGCCGGCAAAGTGCGAGGTGATGTCGTGCATGGGTGCGACTTTGCCGCCGAACAGATTGCCCAGGGCTTCGAGCTGCTCGTGCAGCTTGTTTTTGGCCTGGTAGAACTCTTGAACGATGGCCACGGTGGCCGGGGCGTCTGATTTGTAGTGGTAGTCGGGCATGGTGCTTCTCCTTTGGGGTTGCCCAGGCGTTGCAGCGCCTGGGCGTGGGGGTTAGTGGGTGATGGCCAGCAGCACGTCCGGGGCGAAGTTGCCGGCGGCGGCGAGCAGCAGCAGGGCGAGGCCGCTGCCGATCAGGGTGGCGATGACGCTGGTTGGGGATTCGTCGTTCATGGCCTTAATCCTCGATCGGGCCACGGGTACGGCCGACGGTGTGCCAGGCCATTTCACGCACCTTTCTCTCGGCGGCGGCGAGGGCTTCGGCGGGCACGTTGAACAGCACGTCGATGAAGTCGAGCATGCCGAGCAACTGGGCGTGGTTGCGGGCGTCACGGTCGGTCAAGGGCAGCCCGGACTGGGTTAGCGCGAGGACATCGGCGCGGCCCATGCAGAACCCAGCCATTTCGGCGTTGGCCTGCACCTTGTTGAGGAACTCGGCCAAGTCAGTGATGTGCAGGTCGTACAGGGCCTGTACAGCGGCGCTGCGCTCGGCGACCGGTGCTGCACGCTCGAGCTGCACTTCTACGCTGCGGGTTTTCAGGATGTTGGGGCCGGTGCCGACGATGACCAAGGCACCGCGGAATTTCACCCGTTCGCTCGGGCCACTGCGCAGCACGTTGTCTGAGCTGTAGAACTGCTTCAGGCAATCCCAGTCGAAGCGGACGGATTCATGGGGGTTGGCAACATCGTCGATTACCACGGGCTCGTTTACAGCCTTGGCGAGGCGCAGCAGCAATGCGCCAAACGTGTGGCTGCATGGGCTGATGAGTTCGCTTTCGGTGACGCCAGACAGCTTCCACAGGTTGCTGACCAACGTGGATTTGCCACTGCCGGCGTCGCCATTGATCTGCAGGATGGGATAGGTGCCCTGCAGGTTACGGATACGCTCGGCGTGGTAGGCGCCGGCCCACCAGGCCAGGGCGACAAGGCCCTGGGCGCCGAAGGCGGTGATGAACAGCTCGAGCCACTTGGGGGTTGGGTTGGTTTGCATGGTGCTTCTCCTTTGGGGTTGTTTGCCTTGGCGTTGCAGCGCCTGGGCGGGGTTATGCCTGCTGGAAAACCCAGCAGCGCACGGTTTTGGGTTTGTCGAAGGCATCCAGCGCGCGGGCCGAGTTGACGGCGCGGTTGGAGTCGATGAACTTGGGGGACTTGCTGGTTTTCAGCAGGCGCTTGAGTTCGCTCATTTGCGGGATCTGCTGGCGCTTGTTGGCGGCCACTTCCACGAACTCGTTGAGGTTCACGGCGATCAGGCCAGGGGTACGGGCGTGGTTGAGCATGCCGTCTGGGTCGAGCCCGCCGGCGGGCAGCATGCCGTTGAGGTAGGCGAACAGATCCCAGAACTCGCGCACGGTGGGGTGGTCGGCGTTGATGGCGTGCTGGCGCTGCTCGGCCATGCCGGCAATTTCGTCGCGCACAAGCGCGGCACGCTCGTCGTTCAGCGGCACCACCAACTGCAGGCCGTCGACCAGGGAAAGCAGCTGCGCGTGGTTCTTTGCGATTCGCACGGTGCGAATGTTCGGCATGGCCAGCAGCTGCTGCTCGTAGGGGCTGGTGTGCTCGTCCACCAGCTTGAGAATGTCCGCCTCGCGGGTTGTCGCCTTGAGGATGAAGCCGCTGATTTTCTCGACATCCATGCGCTCGAGCTGCTCGGCCATCAGCTTGGTCTTGGGGGTGTGGTGCTCGCGGGTCAGGTTGACGTGCCCCAGGCGCTGCAGGATGGGCTCTGACGCTTTGATGGCGTTGTTCTGTGCCACCAGCAGGCCGGCGCGGAACGGCGGCTCGCGGGTTTCGTTGCCGCTGTTCTTCACGCCGGTGCTGCGTACGCTGCGGCCGTTGTAGGCGGTTTTCAGTTCGTCCCAGTCGTAGTGCTTGGTTGGGGCGCCTTCCTGCTGCTCTCGCTCGGATTCGATCAGCACCACAGGCAGGTTGGCCACCTGGGCGAAGTTGCGCGCCCGGCTGGCCGGAGTGGCTTTGGTTGGGTCGAAGCCCTCGTATTCCTGGCGGCCGCAGAGCTTCCAGCAAAATTCGATCAGGGTCGACTTACCCGAGCCGGCTTCACCGATCAGTTCCAGGAACAGGTAGGACTTGTGCAGCGAGCGGATCTGCTCGGCGAACAGGCAGCCCAGCCACCAGGCCAGCACCACCACGCCGCGCACGCCAAAGCATTGCCAGAAGGTTTCGAACCAGGCTTCGTCATAGCCGTCCAGGTCTGCGTTGATCTGCAGCGTGGGCGAATGGGTCTGGCTCTTGATGCTCAGGTCGGCCAGGTCGAAGAAGTCTTCCTTGTTGAGCTTGTAGACCTTGCCGTCCTGCACAGCCAGGTCATTGAACACATAGGCCGAGTACTCGCGGGTGTAGCCGACCCAGTCGATGGTGCGCACGGTTTTCAGGCGTTCGAGCTGGGGCTCGAGGAAGCGCTGCAACTGCTGGCCGGTACCGGTGAACATGGCGCCGGCGTCGATGCCCATCAGGCGCTTGTTGAATTCCGGGGCTGACGCCAGTTGCGACGGTGTGAAGGTGTTCTTGACGCTGGGGCCTTCCGGGCGATCGATACGGAAGTAGTACCAGGATTCGTCCACCTGCTCGTTGCGCATCCAGTAGAGGGCCTGCATGTAGCAGTTGGCGATGCGCACCACGGCGCCGCATTGGCGCATGGCTTTGTCGCGGCGCTCGCGGTCGTTGAGCAGTTGGTCTTCCTCGCGCTCGGAGGTTCCCAGGTCAGTGAGGATGCGGTCGTATTTTTCGATGTCGAATTTGAACCAGTAGAGGCGGTTCTTGAACGAAAAGGAGAATTCGCGGCGCGGCTCCCAGTCGTACATGAGCAGGCCCTTTTCCTCGGGCGATTCGGCCAGCAGCAGGTCGCCTTCATGGCGGGCGTTCTTGATGTCCTGCTCGCGCTGCTTGGCGCGGTCGGCATCGCCTTCGATGAATTGCCAGCGCTGGTGCAGGTCGTTCCAGTCCAGCTTCTTGTCGCGCTGGGGGATCATCGCTGCGCTGCAGGTGAAGCCCAGTTCGCGGGCCTGTTTGACCCAGCGGCGGGTATTGGCCCGTGCCACCGGTTCGTTATCCAGGGCGAAGACCAGGCGCGGCAGGCGCTTGTCTGCGGCGCGGCGCCGTTCGGCCAGAGCCTTGATGGACTGATCCGGGAAGGGCGCGCTGGACATCATCGACACGGCGTCGATGTCGTGGTGCATCAGGGCGGTGGCGTCGAAGATGCCTTCGACGATCCACAGTTCGTTGACCTCTTGCAGATCCAGCGAAGGCGGGCACCACCACACGCCCTTGTAGCCGGGGTTGCCTTCGCTGGTGGGGCGGAAGCGCGCCTTCATCTTGCCGAAGCGGTCGGGGCGGTCGATCAGACGCTCCCAGTAGCCCCCTTTTTCCAGGGGAAAGCGCACGGTGGCGCTGCCGATCTTGAGCTTGCTGTCCCAGTAGTTTTCCTGGGTGTACCAGCCGGCCAGCAGCTCGGTGCGGAAGCCACGGGCGAATTCCAGGTAGGCGCGGGCGGTGGCGGTTGGATCCTCGGCGGTAGCCGGTGCCTGCTCGCTCCAGTCGTTGAACAGGTCGCTGTAGACATCCTTGATGTGGACGCGGTGGTTGCACGCCTCGGGGCGCCCGCAAATGAGCATCCAGGGCGAGTCATGGAAGGTGTAGAGGGTGGTCTTCTTGCACTTCGGGCACTTGCCCTTGCGCATGTAATTGGCGCCTGCGCGCTTTAGGCCGTAGTCCCGCGTGATGCGTTGCAGCACTTCTGCGCGGAGTTTTTCTTTCATGATGCTCACGCCTGCAGCTCCCGCACATAGGCCGACAGCTCGTCGATGATGGCCCTGGTCTGCGAATTGGGGAGCAGGAACATTTCGTTGTAAGCGTCTGCCATGCCTTGAAGGCGTGCGGCACTGGCGGTCACCAGTTCGAGGTGCTGGCCGTCTTCCTCGAGAAACCTGAGGTTGAGGGCGAACAGAGAGAAAGCGGGTTTGGCGGCCAGTGCCCGGCAGTTCGCCAGCGGGTCTACGGTCGTGGTGTCGGTCATCTGGGTGGCCCTTATACGTTGGCAGAGAGGGCGGCTTTCAGCGCGCCGATGGTGCGTTTGTGGCCGGCGAGGGCCGGGTGGTCGTCGAGGATGCGAGCGCTACGCAGGCCCTCGGGCACGGTGCGGTAGCGGTCGTCGTACCAATGCTGGGTAAAGCCCTGGCGCAGCTCACTGCGCAGGCGCTCTAGCCAGGCCTCGGCGATGGGCTTGGGCAGGCCGATCTGTATGGCGATTTCTGCTTGCATGGTGTGCTCCGGGCGCAACTTGCCCAAACCCACCGGGGTGGGCTGGGGTGATTTGGGTTATCGGGGGTGTTGACTCATGGCCAGCTGCGCCAAGAGCGGGGCCATGAACAAGGGCACGGCCAGGGCATGCACCAGGTGCAGGCAGGTGCGCTCTAACAGTTGCGGGTCGCCGCTCAGGTGCTCGGCCTGGTGCTGCTCGATGTAGGCCTGGGCGCAACGTTGCATGCGGGTGCGGTAGTCGGTGGCGTCGATTGCTTCGGGTTGATCGTTCATGCGGTGGCCTCCAGTGCTTCCAGCAGGTCGAGCTGATCCGTGGCCGTGCGGTTGTCGCGCAGGGCTTTCATGCGTTCCATCGCCGGGGCGACGGGCAGCACCATCAACGGCTGTTCAAGGCCGGACGGGCTGAGCTGGTAATCGATGGTTACCGAGCCGCTGAACGTGGCGCCGCAGGCCACGTTCTGGCACTGGTAATACGTGGAGCGGAAACACGGTGTTTGCCCCACGCTGGTACGGATGCGCATGCCGCCGCGGCATGCCGGGCATACCAGTTTGTACGTGCTCAAGCTGTCTCCCCGCCGCTAGTCGCGGCACCGGCTGGGCCGGTTAAGTGGCGACGCATCCCGCGCCTAAATCGGTTCCTGTGCCTGCCCTGGGTTCCCCAGGATCGGGCGGTTATTCGCTGGCTTTGCTGTGCAGCACGATGACTGCGGCCACCTCGCTATGGCGGGCGGCTATGTGTTTGCGGTGGGCGGCGAGGATGGCTTGCACCTCGGCTTCATCGATCACGCCATCGTCCAGGGACTGGGCGATCAACTGATCCACCAGGCCGCGTTTGTGGGTGGTGCTCAGGGAGCGGGCGTAGAGCTCGAGGTTGTCCAGCTCACCGCGCTCGGGCATGGCGACGAACACGCCGCCGTAGAGGTTGCAGATGTAGTCCGGAAGAAAGGCGGTGCCGGTTTGTTGCTCGAGCTGGTGCACCTGGGCGTCGGTCAGCGGTTGGCTGCCGGCGTTCTCGTAGAGGTGGTTATCCAACTTCTTGAGCGGCAGGCCGAGGCGGGCCGCTGCGGACTCGCGGCCGCCCGGGAAGGCGGTGATTACCGCGCTCATGACCTGGCGGCGGGTCTCTAGAACCGGGTTGGCGCGGTTCTGGTTTTTGCGTGGGGGCGTGGCCATTACTCTGCGACCACGCTGGCTTTGATACCCAGCAGCACAGCGGCTCGGTGAGCTTCACCCCGGAGGCATTTTTTCTGGCCGTTCAGAACCGCATAGACGGTAGAGACGTTGATGTCGTGTTGCTCGGCGAAGGACTTGACAGTAATGCCTTGCTGCTCAAGGCGAATGCGCGCGGCTTTGCAGGCTTGCTCAGGAGCGTAGGTGTCGGCCATAGTTCTATTTCGTGTGATTTCGAGTGATTACAGGCTCAGATTATTCAACGAATGTTGAAGTGTCAATGCCTTGAGGGGTCGTTTCGTTGAATATCGGTGAGAGGCTGAGAGAAGAGCGCGTCCGCTTGGGTTACAACCAGGCTGACTTCGCCGCCATCGCCGGCGTGGCCAAGACATCTCAGTTCAACTACGAGAAGGGCGAGCGCAGCCCCGATGCTTCATACCTGGCTGCTGTGGCCGAGAAGGGTGTCGATGTGCTGTATGTGGTGACAGGCAAGCGTACGCCGGAGGCTGCAGACGCCATCAGTGCGTCTGAGGCGGATCTGCTCGACCACTTCCGGCTGCTACCGGAAGGTGAGCAGGGTTACACCAGGACGATGGTTGCAGCACTGGCCGAGAGAGCCGGGCGTGACGTGGTGAAGAAGTAGTTATTACAGGGAGGGCGCTTGGATGCTGCCGATTGAGTTTCGCTACAAGGATGCAAAAGGAAATGAGGCTATCTGGACGCTGACTCGGTGGACGGAGAACAGCCGTTACATTCAGGGGCGTAGCGAGACCGATACCTTACCCCGCACGTTCCGAAAGGATCGAGTGCTCGAATACATTGAAGGTGCAGACCAGCTCCTTTTTGATTTAGCTCCACCGGCCCCTGAACCGGCCCCACGGGCTGAGCTCGATAAGCGACCCCAGATTCTGTTCACCGGGTTCAAGGCAGCACAGCGTGCTTTGCTTGAGCAAACAGCCGCAGAGCATGGCTTTCGAGTAATGAAGACCGCTGGTAAAGCGTTGGCGGTTTTGTGTATCGGTGATAACGCAGGCCCAACCAAGGTTGAGAGTGCTCGAGCATCTGGCTCTTTCATCATGTCTGAGGTTGAGCTACAGCAACTGATCAAGACAGGTGAGCTACCGGGCTGAGCACATAGGACGTTACGTGGTGAACGGCGACAAGTAGATCGCTGTACCGGATGTAGTTCGTTGGCCATGGGGCCTGGGCTTTAGGGAAGTAGGCAGGGCGATGAAATAGGAAGCAATAGCTAGTTCCCAGAATCAGATATTGGTTGAACTACAACAAGGAAGATTCAGTGATAAGTCGGGAATATGTTAAGTGCAATGCTTGTGACCAATTTATAATGTTGCGAGTGCAAGTTGGGTACGAGAAATCTCAGGCTCATACGTTTTCTTGCCCAAACTGTGAACAGCCACTTTCAGTCACCTTAGACCTCTCAAATCCTCCGTTTGTTAGTTTCGCTCATGATGAGTCATGCGAAATAATTCCCCGTACTGAAAAATGTGTTGTAGTTAATTTAGCGGTTGGCTTTTTGATTCCGAAAGACAAAGTAAGCGATGATAAATATTTCCCTGCAATGAATTTCTTTTCTCAGGCAAAATTTCGCCCGCTAATGCTTCCCCCCGAAGAGCGCGAGGAGGTAGGTGGATTGTTTGAAGGATTTCCAGGTGCAGCACGAGCCTGGATTCATTTATGCAGAGCCGCCAGGTTCAATCTGAAAGGTAATTCGGAGCGTACAGCGCACCATTTGTGTGAGTTTTCAAAGTCAACTGGTTTTCCCCTTACTAACTATGAAGGAGCACTACTTAATTTCGTTGGCGCATTTGTTGGTAAAGAACGGCGTAGCAAGTTTTTTACTTTGCTCGAATGGGCTATTAGCGTAGTTGAAAAGAATCAAGATGCCGCTAACGCTTGGCTTTCTGAATTTTCAAAGCTGAGTATCGATAGGGTGTCCGAGTACCTGTCTATTATGTCGGAGTATTTTGAGTCTTATAATGATTTTGATCAGACGCTTTTTTATGCGAGGTTTGGTTTGGAATGTGAGCCTGATGCGCATGCCTCGGCCAACGCATTTCAATCTACAAAAATGTTTTATGGGAATGCTTTCGAAATTATAGGCTCTCACTTAGACTTGTTTGTCGGTCTAAAAAATATTGAGGCTGGGCGTTCGTTCGATATGCTAGAAAATATATCATTGGAAAAGTATCGAAAGACGGATAAGGGTGCGAGATTTAATGCGGTAAAATTTGTGCCTGAATTAAGTTTTCTTGTCGATGAATATGATAATTCATTGCGCAATGCTTCGCATCATCGCTGGTTTAGGCTTGCTGGTAATATGCAGTCAATTAGATACAGGAAAAGTGGAGATGGTGCTGAGCAAGTGATCTCTTATTCTGATTACACTTTGCGCTGTAATAATCTTATTATGCAGGTAATGATTATGTATCTGTGTGAGTTGTCTGTGATCGGGTACATGAGCCTGAAAGTTAAATGATCTGATTTGAGAGCTAACGAGGGAAAGACAAAGGCTGGCAAATTTATTTATTGGCCTTCATTTTGGGAAGGGATTTCCTATGACTCTCACCACGCTTTTCGCCTGCCTGCTCACAGCAGGACTCACTGCCAGCCTGACCCTATGGCTGACCCACGGTGACACGCCCCCTGTACCCAATGTGCTGATACCCGAGCGTTTGGTCGATCGGTTGGATGATCAACTGGTGGTGATGGGCGGTTGGGTGACAGAGGATGGGTACCAGCCACCAGGGCGCTCCGCTGTCGAGATTCGCTGCTACCGCGAGCAGCAGCTATGTACCGAGGCGGTGGCGAGCATTTTCCACCATACCGATGGCTCCGACCTGGAGGCGCAGACGTACCTATACCAGGTGACGAGCTGGACTGACCTGCGCATAGACGCCGTGGCGCCCGGGAGCATGGCCGGGTGCCTGGACAGGCATTTGCGGCTGTACCCGCTGGACAAGGATGCGAGCCTGCGCTGGGCACCTGGCGAGGGCTGCGAGGGTGACACCGGCCTGGCGACGCTGGTGGGCGACGAGTGGCTCGATTAATTTTGCCGATTTGTGGAATACCGAAACTCGGCCGTTATGTTCCAGAGCTCCACTGCACAACATGGAGCATGCAGATGAGTGAAGGAATTGAGGCTGTGAGTAGTCAACCTGGGGCAGGGGTTGCGCAGCCTGATGTAGTACCACTGACGCCGACCGAGCGAATGCTGATCCGTTTCTACCGGCAACTGGACGAGGGCGAGCAGGTGTTTATGCGCCGTGCGATCGAGGCCATGGCCACGCGAACACCTCAAGCATAACGACGAACCCCGGCCTGGTGTCGGGGTTTTTCATAGGTCGAGCAGTTGCGGGGCAATGCCAAACGCACTGGCGATTTTCTCGCGGGTGGCCTTGCGAGGTTTTTCCGCCTGTTCCTGCTGGGCGTAGGCAGACTGGCTGATGCCGATGCGCTCTGCCACCTCTGCCTGGGACAGCCCAAGGTGCCGGCGCCAGGCGCCGACAGCAGTCAAGCCCTCCTTGACCATGTAGCCCACCACTTCATTGGGCACCAGGTCTTCCTTGGGGTGGTTGGCGACGTAATCGGCGTAGGGAATGACGACGAACGCTGGCGCGCCGTCTGCGCCGTTGATGATCTGTACGCTAGTAGGTGTGTTCATCGCGCTTTTTCACCTCTTCGATATTGACGATCCGCACCGCGCCGTCCCAGTCGAACATGACGCGGTAGTTACCGACCCGGAGCCGATAGCCGTACTGGTGGCGCACAAGAGCCTTCACATTCTGGACGTTGGGCATGCTGGCCAGCGCCTGGGCGGCGTCGTAGACCTTGACCTGATCGGCCTTGGCGATCTTGCCGAGCTGCTTAACCGCTTTGCGTGTCCAGTTGATGGTGTTCATTGGCGCCCCTCTGCTTATGGGGTGATTATAAGTATAAATATAAGCATTTAACAAGTCTTTATGTGCTTGCCTGCTGAACTCTTCCCCACTCTCGATCCACCGCCCGCTGTGCGCTGGATTTGCTCGAATAGAGGTGCGTGAGCCGCTTGGGCTTGGCCTGGTCGCCCTTGGTGAGCTTCTTCTGCTGCCCTGTTTTCTCGTCGCGGTACCAGGCCAGCACGCCGGTGTAGTCGGCGGCGGTATCGGCCAGGTCGGCGATGTCTTCATCCGGCAGTTTGGATTCCAGCTCGAGGCTGGTGGTGTAGGCCTCGGACGTGAAGCTGTGTTGCACGTTGGCGCCGAGCCAGATGATGGCGTCTATCTCGGCTTTGACGCCCACCAGGGAGTAGGTGAGTTCGGGAGTCAGATCCGGCCGGCCTTTGGCGAGCTGGTAGCTGAGGGTGGCGGTACCGCGCTGCAGGCGTGACCACTCGGCCCGGGCGGCGTTGATGGCAGTGGCCTGGTCGGTGTAGCTGTGGCGCAGATCCTTGAGGTTGTCGCCGGCGCCGGCGATGGCCTCTTTCTTGGCGGCGCTGTTGAGCTCGTAGTAATAGGCGCGCACGCCGGTGTAGGCGTTGCGGTCTGCCTGGAGGAAGCGGTGCTGGTCGCCGTCTTCCCTGGTCAGGGTGATATGCGGCAGAGCCAGGCCGCTGGCGGTTGTGCTCGCACCGGTGGGCATGAACAGCAGGCGCCCGGCCTTTACGGTGGCGATGGCGTCGTGCTGTTCGCCGAGGCGGGTGAGCAGGTTGGCGTCCGATTCATTCGCCTGATCCAGGTGCACCAGGGGAATGCTGGCCAGCACGCCGGCGACTATGGCTTGCAGGCCATTGCCGGTGGCGAGGGCGGTGATGATTGCGCCCAGTGTGGCGGCATCCCAGCTGCGTTCGCGCTTGGTTTTGAGGCCTGCGCGCAGATCCGCGCTACGGGCGCGGATATTGAGCACGTCCGGCGCGCCGCTGTGCTCGGTTTCGTCGACGGTGTAGGTGCCTTTGTCGGTGAGGCCGGTGTCGCTCCAGCCGAGCCAGAGGCGCACCACGGCGCCGCGCGGGGGGATGGCGAGCAGACCGTCGTGGTCGCTCAATTGAATGTCCAGCGTGTCGGCTTCCAGCCCCCGGTTGTCGGTGAGGTTGATGCTGATGAGGCGCTGGACGATGGCAGTGGTGATGTCGCGGCCGTCGACGACTACGCGGCAGATGGGCTGTGGGTAGCTGGCGGCCTCGCGGTATGAGTCCGCTGCGTTCTGCAGGATGCCGCCGGCATAGGTGAGAGCGTGGTCTATCACAGCACGCTCCTGAGAATGTTGCCGGCTATGCCGGTGAGGCTGCCGAGCAGGTCGATGCGGCCATCGTCCACGCGCTTGAGCACCAGGCTGAATTCGATGCGGCGGGCGGCGCCGTTGGAGAAGAAGTAGGACTTGGTTTCGCTGACGCTCTCGATGACCCAGAGGCCGTAGATGCGGCCTGTGCCTTCGACCAGGGGCCAGGCTTTGCCGGTGTCTGCCATCTGGCGAATCACGTCGAGGCTGATGGGCGTGCCGGCCAGCTCGGGCAGCAGGGTGCCGGGCAGGGTGATGGTGTCGTCACCCCGGCCCAAGTACTGCCGGGCCGGGTTGGTGCCGATGCGGCTGGTGCTGCCGTGGCGCCAATTGGTTTGGCGCTGGAACTCCTGATAGGCCAGGGTGTGCAGGCTGAACACGAACATGCCAAGGGACATCATCATTACTGCTTACTCCTGATCGCGCAGGCTGCTGCGCAGGCGCTGGGCCTTGTTGCGTTCGTGCTCGGCCAGCAGGCGCTTGAACATGCGTTCCAGCTCGGCGGTGTCGGTACCGGGTGTGGCTTCGATTTTGATGTGGTAGGTGTCGCCCTGGATGACGGTGCTGCCGCCTGTGCTGGCGGTGAGCGGTGGGCGGCGGTCGAACTGCAGGGGCTGCATATCGGCCATGGCGGGTGTGCCGAAGCCGATGCCCAGGGTGGCGGCGCCGGCGGCGGTGAGTTGCTTGGCGGTGCTGGCCACTTGCTTGAGCACGCTGCCTTCGCCCGCTGCCAGGCCTTGGCCGAGACCGGCCATGGTGAAGCCGCCCAACTGGGCGAATACCCGCGACGGCGAGTGGATGCCGAGTTTCTCTTTAAACCAGCCGATGGCTGCACCGCCGGCGCCGGTGATGGCGGCTTTGATCTTGCCCAGGCCGGCAGTTATGCCGCCCACAAGGCCGTCGATGAGCATGCCGCCGAACTCGGAGAATTTGCCGGGCAGCTCGATGCCGAAGTAGCTCAGTACGCTGGCAAAGGCTTTGTAGAACAGGCCAATGGGTGACCAGTTGAGCAACAGGGCGGCAACGCCGCCGATACCGCCGCTGAATGCAGTGGTGATTTCAGCCCAGAGGTTGCCGAAGTAGCCCTTCACGGCGTCCCAGTTTTTGTAGATGAGGTAGGCGCCACCGGCGAGCACGGTGATGAGCAGGCCGATGGGGTTGGCCATGGCCAGACGGCCGAGCCAAAGCAGGGCTTGGCCTACGATGGGTAACACGGCCTTGCCGAGCCAGAGCAGGCCGGAACCGAGGGCCTTGAACGCCGTGAGCATGCCCAGGCTTTTGATACCGAACAGGGTGAAGGCGTAGCGCACCATGGCGATGGGGCCGAGGATGCTGGCCATAGCGAGGGTGAGGCCGCCCATTACCGTAACCAGTGCGGCGATGCCGCCGAGGGTTTTGACGATCTGGCCGGCCAGCTTGGGGTTTTCGCGGATCCAGCCGCCGATGGAGCGGATGACGCCGGTGATGTTCTGGGCGAGTTCGCGCAGCATGCTGTTCTGGCCTTCGAACAGCTCGATGCCCAGATCCGCCCATGCGGATTTGAGCTGATCCCAGTCACCCGAGAAGTTGTCGGCCATGGTGCTGGCCACCTTGGCGGCTTCGCCCTGGCTGGCCTGGAGCGTGGCGATCAGTTCCTGCAGGTTACCGGTGCCGGCCTGGTCGACGAGGATACCCATGGCGTTGGAGCCGGTTTCACCGGCGATGGCTTTCCAGAGGCTGCCGCGCTCGATATCGCCCATATTGCGACTGCGGTCGTAGATCTCTTTAAGAATGGACGGCACGTCTCTCATGTTGCCGGCGGCATCCGTTACGTTGATGCCGAGTGACTTAACCGCCTTACTGGCGGCGCCGAGTTCGGCCAGCTCTTCATCATCGGCGCCCAGCTTTTTCAATGCTTCGCGGGCGGCCTTGTTGGGTGCTGCCAAACGTCCCAGGATGCGGCGGATGCTGGTACCGCCCATGGAGCCCTGAATACCGGCGTCGCCGAGTTTGGCGGCCATGGCTGCGGTGGTTTCGAGGGATATACCGAATTGAGCGGCCCCAGGGGCGGCATATTTCATGGTTTCGCCCAGCGTGCTGATGCTGGTGTTGGAGCGTGTGAACGCGGCTGTGATGACGTCGGCGACGCGGGCCATCTGATCGGCCTGCAAGTTCATGCCTGTAAGGATGTTGGAACCGATATCGGCGGTTTCGCCCAGATCCATATTGCCGGCCTTGGCCATGTCGAGAATGCCGGGCATGGCGGCCTTGATCTTCTGCGGGTCGAAGCCAGCCATGCCCAGGAAGGCTTGACCTTCGGCAACCTGGCTGCTGGTGAACAGGGTGGTGGCGCCGAGGTCGCGGGCCTGTTTGCGCAGCATGTCGAGCTCGGCTGAGCCCTTGTCGAGGCGCGTGAGGGCTTGCACGCGGGCCATGGTGGTGTCGAACTCGACGCCGTTGCCGAGGGTGGCCATCAGCGGGCGGCCAAGGCCATACCCCATGGCCAGGGAGCCGGCACCGCTGCCGGCCATGCTCGCGGATAACTGCTGTGTGCGCCCGTAGGCCTGTTTTGCGCCGGCCAGGCGTTGCTGCTGCGCGGTGATGCGCTTGAGGCGGGCCTCTTGCTGCTGCAGGGCGGCATTGGTGGCGGTGATTTTCGAGCGCAGGGCCTGTTCGCCGCTGCTGAGGTTACGGGTGCTGATGCCGGCGGCATTGAGCTGGCCGCGTAAGCCATGGAGCTGTTGCTGCTGTTCGCCGAGTTTGTTCTTGAGGAACGTGCCCTCGCGTGCGGCGCGCTGAAAATCGCGGGTTAGCGCACGGGTTGGGTTCGAGGTGGCAGCCAACTGGGCGGACAGCGATTTGAGGCGCTCGCGGTTGGCCTGCAGGGCATCTTCGGTTTGTTTGGCAGCGGCGCGCTGGGTGCGCCAGGCGCTGATGTCCTTCTGCTGGCTGTTGAGCTCTTTGAGGCGGTCGCGGGTTTCTTTCAGTGCGCGGGCGGCGCCGATGCTGCCGCCCTGGATCTTTTTCAGCGGGGCGGTGACGCGATCGAGCGCGGAGAGCAGGACGGTGAGCTGTAACTTATTTGCGGCCATCCGCCTGACTCCGTGCGCGGGCGCGTTCGCGCCATTCCATCAGTTCTGTAACGGTGAGGGCGTCCATGTCCTGGGGCGCCCAGTGGAAGACGCTGGCCAGGTCGGCCATGGCGTCTTCTACGCGGTGAGGGATGCGTTGATCTCCGCCCGCTGTGCTTTCTTCAACAAAAAATTGGCCACCTTGACGCCCAGATCGAGCAGGTCTGCCGGATCCAGCCGACCGATTTCGTGGTCGGTGAGCGCGGGGGTGGTGATGCGTGGCAGCACCTTGCGCAGGGCCAATACGTCGACCTGGGCCAAGTCGGCCAGGGCTACACCGCGCAGCTCGCCAGCCATGGGCTTGCGCAGGGTGACGGTGGTGATGGTGGTTTCGCCGCGGACGATGGGGGTATCGAGCTCGACGATTTCTTCGTTCGGATTTTTGGCTGGTGCGGCTTCGGCTTCGCTAATTTTCGGTGTCGGGGTTTTCTCGGGGGTAGCCATGGGGTTGCTCCTTTGCTGGGGAAGTGCCGCCGGCGAACCGGCGGGATGTGTGCGGATTGTTTACAGGCCGATGGCGCGGCGCATTTCTTCGTAGCGATCAATGCCGTCGACGCGGAAGATCATGTTGAGCAGGTCGATTTCCAGCTCCTCGCGGCCGTTGACCACCAGCTTGTAGTAGCTGCAGGTGGTGACGACCTTCTGCTCGGTGTCTTCACCTGGTGCGGCTTCGCCGAAGTCGATTTCTTCGTGACGGCCGCGCACAACGACTTCGATGGCCATGACTTCGCCGGTGTCGTCGCGCTGGGCGGCGCCGGCCCAGCGCAGCGGCACGCCACTGGCCGAGGTGATGCCGTATTGGCGAATGGCGATCAGGTCATAGCCACCGATGGTCCATTCGATCTGGATGCCGTCGTCGCCCATGCCGAGGTCGACCTTTACGGAGCCGTCCATGCCGCCACCGCGCCAGGCTTCAAGCTTGCGGGTGAGCTTGGGCAGGGTGACGGTGCCGCACTGCCCCTGGTAGCTGTTGCCGTCGTTGAAGAGGTTCATCTGTTTCAGTTTGCGAGGCATTGCCATGTCGGCGCGCTCCTATGTTCGGTGGGCTTGCCCCTCGGGTGAGGGGCGCCGGGTGTCAGGCGTTGATGCGGCTGGCGAAGTCGGCCAGGTAGCGGTCTGTGATGCGCTGACGCAGGGTCAGATCCTCGAGCGGCGGCACGGGGGTGTAGTCGTAGTCGATGAACAACTTGCCGGCCTTGAGGGTGTCTTTGTCGTTGGCTTCGGGGTCGTACCAGCACTGGCCGTCGATGATGTAGCCACCGGCTTTGAGCTCGCGGAACTTGGCGTTGATGCCTTCGATGATGTCGCGCACCAGGGACGGGTGCAGGGGCTTGTCTACCGCCCAGAAATGCCCCTCGGCCATGGTGTCGGCCAGCACCTGGGCGGTGCGGGTGTAGTTCTCGAAGGCGAACAGCGGATCTTCGCTGCAGGTGCGTGAGCCCCAGAAGCGGTAGCCGCTGTGGTTGATGAGGGTGGTGACCTCAGAGGCGTTGAGCAGGTTGGCGTCGGTGGCGGGGTTTTGCAGATCCCAGAACACGTCCGCCGAAATGCCGGTTACGCCGTCGACGGCGACGTTGGAGAGGGTT
Source organism: Phytopseudomonas daroniae (assembly GCF_004327275.1). Lineage (NCBI taxonomy): Bacteria > Pseudomonadati > Pseudomonadota > Gammaproteobacteria > Pseudomonadales > Pseudomonadaceae > Phytopseudomonas > Phytopseudomonas daroniae. The sequence goes on along the minus strand of NZ_QJUJ01000001.1, from coordinate 2,564 downwards.
TTGTGCCAGCCCTGTTCCTGGTCGAGCTTGGCGCGCAGGCCGAGGGCGATGGCGACGGCCGGGGCAACCACGGTTTTGTTTTCGGTGGTGCTCCAGCGTTCGAACGACGGCCAGATGACCATGACTTCGCGGGCGCCGAACCCGTCGCGGTAGGCGATGGCTTCGGACACGGATTTGCAGCCCCAGGCGCTGACGTAGGCAAACGCTCGCAGATCCTTGGCGATGCTGACCAGGGCGGTGGCCACGGGCAGGCTGTCGAGGCCTGGCACGCCGAGAATACGCGGGGTGACGCCCAGTTTTGCCTTGGCAGCCAGCAGGGCTTTCATGCCGGTGTATTTGCCTTCGGCGTTGGTGGTGCCGATGAGGTTGGAGACGGTGGCCGCTTCCTTTTCTTCATCGGTTTCGCCGGTGCCCTCGGCTACACGCACCACGACGGTGACGGGTTTGGTCTGGTCGGCGATGGCCTGCAGGCTGGCTGCCAGGGTGCCGGTGGTACCGGCATTGCCAATGGCGGCTTGCACGTTAGTGAGCAGCACGGGCGTGTCGAGCGGGAATGCTTCGGGGTCGGCATCTTCTGCGGTGCAGACCAGGCCGACGACGGCGGTGGAGACGGTGCGAATCGGGCGAGTGCCTTCGTTGATTTCGAGGACTCGGACGCCGTGTAGGAATTCATCGGCCATGGTGGATGCCTGCGTTGGGAAATGACAGTGCTGAGACTGACGCGCGCGCGGCAACGGTGCGAGCGGCGGGGGTTGTAGGGCCGGTGGCTACAACGCGCAGGCATAAAAAAGCCCCGCCGAAGCAGGGCAATCCCTCCCCAGGGCAAGTCAGGTTGTGGTGTCGGTTGGGCTGGCGGGCCATTCGATGGTGTGCGGGTAGCCTGGCTGCTGCTCGATGCGGTTGAGGGCGACGCGGTAGCGTTTCCAGGCGGTGAGGGCGGCGTCTTCCTCGGCGGTGGATTCGCCCAGGTCTACGGCGTCTTGCAATGGGGCAATGGCCTGGGTGGCGCCCTGCAGCAGGTTGCTGCGTTTCGCGAGCACGCTGGCGGCGAGCTGTTCGGTGGACGGGGGTGGTGGATCTACCAGGGTGGGGCGGCCGTTGGCGTCTGCAACGATCAGCTGGCCTGTGGCATTACCGGCGAACTGCTCGGCGTAGAGCTCAGCGGATATCTCGACTGCGTCTGCAGGGAGCAGGCAGGCCTCGTTTGGCACCTCTAGCATTGCCGGCGTGGCGGTTGCGTCTGGCACGTCGACGCTGATGGGTTCACCCGTCTCATTGATGAATGAGCCATCGGGCAAGGATTCGCCGGGCTGCAGGAGGACGCTGATGAGCGGTGGTACCCAGTTGGGGTCGACGATGAGCAGGGTGCGTTCGCCGTGCACGCGGGTGTCGTAGAAACCAGTGGTGGATGCACTGAATAGGATTGTCATGGTCAGTAGCCTGTGGCCTCCCAGAAAATTTGGTTTCCGTTGTATATGCCGGAAAGGACGGTGAACTGCGAGTTGCTGACCAGCAGCGAGCACGTGCCCTCAGACGCAGTGTTCCAGCCGCTTGTGCGGGTGGCATTCAAGGACAGGCAGGCATTCGGAAATGCAATTGGAAACGAGCGGTAGTCCGTTGGGCCGGCGGCTTCTGTAACCAGGCCGAACTGGCGGATGACCCCCGTGTCTCCACATTTCCACCAGGCGCTTGTGCCGACAATGCCCCAGGTGTTTTTGGGGGACGCCGGCAGTTCGGCAATACGGGCTTTGACCCATGCAGTGTTGGCCGACTGGGTATTGTTGGCTGCAACTGCTGCAGTCGGAACTGTGGGGGTGCCGGTGAACGCCGGGCTGGCCAGGTTGGCTTTGGTGGCGACTTGTGCCTGCAACTTGCCGATAGCAACTAGCACCGTGTCAGCAGCGGCAACGGCTGTCGCAGTCGCTGTGCTGAGCCCGGTGAGCACGGCGGCACGAACGTCGGTGGCGAAATCGCGCCAGGTTTTGTCGCCACGGCGGTACTGGGCCGTGGTGCCCGCTGCATAGCTCGGTTCTTTGGTGCCATCCGCGATGGTGATATTCGCGCTGCCGTCGAAGGCGACGCCGTTGATGGTACGAGGTGTTACCAGCTTGGTGGCGGTAGCCGCATTACCGGTGGTGCTCTGATTACCCGCCGCGTTCACGCCGGGCAGGTTGATGTTGGCGGTGCCGTCGAAGGCGACGCCGCCGATAGTACGGGCCGTCTGTAGCTTGGTGGCGGATACGGCGTTGGCATTGGCGTTCAGCTTGCTGGTGGACAAGCCAGTGACCTGCGCCTGCAGCTTGCCGAGGGCTGCCAATACTGTGTCCGTGGCGGCAACGGCTGTCGCGGTTGCTGTGCTGAGCCCGGTGAGCACGGCGGCACGAACGTCGGTGGCGAAATCGCGCCAGGTTTTGTTGCCCCGCCAGTATTGGGCCGCGGTGCCCGCTGCATAGCTCGGTTCTTTGGTGCCATCCGCGATGGTGATATTCGCGCTGCCGTCGAAGGCGACGCCGTTGATGGTACGAGGTGTTACCAGCTTGGTGGCGGTAGCCGCATTACCGGTG